>NZ_WBVQ01000002.1 GCF_008933165.1 Phaeocystidibacter marisrubri | reverse complement strand
GAAGGGAAAGACTCCAATGGTCAGGATTTAGCCGATGGTACGTACTTCTACACCATCGAACTCAACAATCCAATGACGTATCAAAGTGAAACCCTTAGTGGTTCCATCAACATCATGAGAGGAAACTAATTCCACACAAACACACGCTAAGAAAGCCGTTCACATTGTGAGCGGCTTTTTTTATGTGCGGACATTGCGATACATCATCGCTTTATATAGTGAAGACCATCCTCAAATCTACTACGAACCTAAAATCCATAATGATGAAGATTAACATGACCACGCTTTTCGGAGCGGCGTTGATGGGATTGACACTTGTATCGTGTTCTGAAGAGGAACCTACTACACAGAATGGTACCAGTACCATGAACGTGAAACTAACCGACGCTCCTGGCGATTACGATCAAGTTAACATCGACGTTCAGGCGGTTGAAATCATTTATGCAGACAGCGGTAAAACTACTCTTAACGCTATTCAACCTGGCATTTATGACTTGCTCGAGTTGAACAACGGACTCGACACACTTATCGCAACGGAAGATATTCCATCTGGTGAAGTGAGCCAGATTCGTTTGATCCTTGGAAACAACAATACCGTAATGGTAGACTCTGTTATATACGATCTTAAAACCCCAAGCGCACAATCAAGCGGTCTTAAAATCAAGTTCAACGAAACACTCATAGATGGAGTGGAATACAGTGTAACACTTGACTTTGATGCTGCTCGTTCCATTGTACTCACTGGAAATGGCAAATACATTCTGAAGCCTGTTATCCGCGCCTTTGTTGACGCAACTTCTGGAGCCATTGAAGGTTATGTTCAGCCAGACACAGCAGTTACATACACTTTCGTTATTGACAATACTGACACCATTGGAACCGTTCCAGACACCACTGGATACTTCCGCATCTCAGGCTTGCCTGCAGGTACACATGATGTCAATTTTTCCGCGGCGGCGCCTTACACCGATCAAACCATCACAGGAGTGAATGTCACACTCGGTCAGGTTACTGATATCGACACGATTCAGTTCTAGACAGAATAAAGACAAAAACTAAACACGAGAAACCCCGACGATACGTCGGGGTTTCTTCATTTTATTCATACTCCAATAAATAATTGTAAATTCAATTATCCATTTATTTGAGAATTATGAATGACTCATCTCCCAGGCGTAGGTCTATAATGACTTTTAAAAGACCGTTCGCCTTTCAAATTTGGCTCTCAACCGGACTTCTTGTAGTGCTTGCACTAGTTGTTTGGCTGAATAAGTAAGAGCCTTGAAACTCGCACTACTCAAATTCGGACTTCGCTGCTTGCGGATCTTTCCTTCTCTTCGCGAAGCAGACCTAACCCAGCTTTCCTTCCTTCAAAAAGGACTTCTGGGACTACGGTATAAACTTTCATTTGCTATTCTTAGCATAGAAAATCCAACCGTACATTACTTTAAAAGGAATGAATAAGCTGCTTACACTCTGCTTTTTCCTCCTCCTCACTTGGCCAAGTATGGGTCAGACCGAGGATGAGATTATTTCTGTGGTCGATTCCACGTTATCGCTCATTTCCGGCACACCAGAAGACACTTATGATTGGGACGCCTTTCGATCTCTATTTACAGATGATGCTGAATTAGCGACTATACACCTTCCGCCTAATGCCGAATCCCCTCAACTCTTCCGGCTGACCATTGGCGACTTCATCGAACGCATGGGAAGAGTGTACGAATCGAGAACATTCATTGAGAAGTCCATTGCTCATGAAGTTCACATGGTTAAAAACATTGCTCAAGTTTGGCAAACGTACGTCACCTACGGGGAAAACGGAGAGGAATTATCGAGAGGCGTAAACGCCTACCACTTGATGAAAATCGATGGGAATTGGAAAATTTCAAGCTTGATGTGGGAAGACTTGTAAATGAATTGTGTGGCCATCGCGCAATTCTTCACAAATAAATCTCATCTTTGAAGCCATGAAATTCAGTGAGTTCGGACTCGACGAGCAAATATTAGAAGCCATTCACTTCGCAGGCTTCGAAGAGGCCACCCCCATACAAGAACAGGCAATTCCCATTATCCTAAAAAACCGTGACCTTATTGGTTGTGCGCAAACTGGAACGGGAAAAACCGCAGCGTTCATTCTACCGGTACTCGAGCAGATTAAGCGAGAAAAACCAAGTGGAACATCTACCCTTATCATCGTGCCTACGCGCGAATTAGCAGGCCAAATCAATTCCCAAATTATGGGTATGGCTTACTTCACCGACGCCCATTCCGAAACCGTATACGGTGGCGGTGGTGCCGATGATTGGGACAGAGAACGTAAAGCATTGACCAACGGAACCGACATCATTGTTGCTACGCCTGGTAAGTTGATCGCACACCTCCAAATGGGGTATGTGAAATTCGACAGCGTTCGTCACCTCATCCTTGATGAAGCTGACCGCATGCTTGACATGGGCTTTTATGACGATTTGATGAAAATCGTTAGCCACCTTCCCAAGAAGCGCCAAAACCTTCTCTTCAGTGCAACCATGCCTCCGAAGATTCGAAAGTTGTCGATGGACATCCTTACCGATCCCGAAGAGGTGAGTATTTCCATTTCCAAGACAGCCACTGGTGTTAAGCAAGGTTCTTACTGCTGCTACGACGAGCAGAAAGAAAGTCTGGTTGAATCTATCGTACTCGACCGACCGGATTACAATTCCATCATCATTTTCTGTAGCCGCAAAAACAAAGTGGCTGGACTCGTTCGCAAGCTCCAAAAGAGGAAATTTGATACCGCAGGTATTTCATCCGACTACGAGCAGAACGAGCGCGAAGAAGTGCTCATGAAATTTAGGAGTAAGTCCATCCGCATTCTTGTGGCAACGGATGTACTCTCTCGAGGAATTGATATTCAAGATATTTCTTTGGTCATCAATTTTGATGTTCCCAACGCACCAGAAGACTACGTCCACCGCGTTGGTAGAACCGCAAGAGCCAACACCAAGGGAGAAGCAATTACGCTGGTGAACCCGCTCGATATGCGCAAGTTCCAACGTATTCTTGACCTTGTAGGTCCGGTGATTGAGATGCATCCTCTGCCTGAAGAAATGGGTAAAGGACCAGAGTTCCGTCCAGGTTCTAAAGGCAAGGGAAATCGCAAACCCAATTCTCATAACAAGAACTTTAAAAAAGGGAGAAATCATCCTCGATCGGATAAAGGAGGAAATGGAAATCGCCCGGCAAAGAAGAATTTTAATCCAGACCGAAAACCCCGAAGTTCCAATGGTGAACAACCAAATTCGAACAAAGCGGAATAATTCTCCAGCCGTCTAACTATACAATCCCGATTCATCCCATGTCTCGGGATTTTTTTATTGTTCTAACATTTGTTGCATATTCACAACTGTTGTACGTTTGCAACAATTATGAACACGAAGGATCCAAAAATCGTAAACCTCGGTTACTTGATAGGTAGAATACATCAGTGTATTCGCAAGAACACCACAACCAAGGCACTAGAGCTCAACTTTCCCTACCGATTCGAGCACATGATCATCATGCGTGTTATCGACAAACACGGTGGTGAAATGTCGCAATCTCAATTGTTGGATTTTCTACCCGCCTTTGATCGGCATCGCTTAAGCAGGGCCTGTGTCGAAATCGAAGATCTCGGCCTTATCCGGAGAGAACCCAACCCAAATAACAGAAGGGAAAACATTCTCTTCAGCACGGAGTTAGGCACAAGTACGATCTCCGAATTCAAGCAGATTGTCCTTTCGGCTAACCCGCAAATATTCAACAACATTCGACCTGAAGATTTAGACCACATGTTCCAAACTCTTCATCAGATACACGACAACCTCTCCGGTGAACACAACACCTTAAACACATGAAAAAAGAAACCATCATCATCCGCAGCATACTCGGTGGCGTAGCCATTGCAGCCGCTGCAGGACTCTTCTCCAACTATTTGGCGAGCCAGGCAGAGCCACCTGCCAAACGCTCTAGCGCACCTACCAAAGGAGTTCTAGTAGAGAGGGCAAATCCTTCAACCACCCCGTTTCAACTACAAGTGTATGGTAAGATTGAAGCCTACGAACGCATTGAACTTTTTGCGGAAGTAAGTGGAGTTCTTCAATCCACCAACCCTGCATTCTTAGAAGGGAACGCTTTCAGAAAGGGCCAAACCCTTCTTCGCATTGAAGACAGTGAGGCAACCGCTTCCCTAATGAGCCAACGAAGCACGTACATCAATACACTTACCCAAGTGCTTCCTGACATCAAACTCGACTATCCCGATCTATTTGAGGCGTGGCAGAACTACTTGGCTTCTATCGATCTTGACAAAAACACTCCAGCTCCTCCTGCTGTCGATAATTCTCAAGCGAAGATCTTCCTTACTTCCAAAGGTGTTTACAGCGCCTATCACAACCTGAAAAGCTCAGAAGAACGCTTGGACAAGTACCACATTCGCGCACCTTTCTCAGGGGTCGTTACCCAATCGTCCATCCGCCCGGGAACCCTCGTTCGAATCGGCCAGCCTATGGGAACCTTCATCAACCCAAGTGTTTTTGAACTGGAAGTATCTCTTTCCCTTCAATATTTAGACTTGCTTCAAGAAGGAAACAAGGTTATGCTCAGCTCACCCGATATCGATGGTGAATGGGAAGGAACCATCAATCGAATCAACAAAGGCTTGGATGCGAATTCACAAACGGTGAAGGCCTACATCCGACTCAAAGGAAGTACGCTTCGCGAGGGAATGTACTTGAGTGGTGTGTTGCAAGGCGTGAATCTGAAAGATGTAGTATCGGTTAACCGCCGACTCATATTCGACAACAATCACTTGTGGACTGTTGAAGACAGTTCTTTGGTAAAACGCCGTGTTGAAGTCGTTGAATTCACCGAAAACGAGGCGCTAGTAAGAGGACTAAATGCTGGTGAACTTCTCGTAACGGAACCTGTTCCGGGAGCATTTACTGGAATGCCTGTCACTTATTCCGAAGAGCTATGATGAGTCGTTTAATCAAGTACTTCATCAAGTACCCCGCTGCAGTTTATACCATTATGGTGGGCATGCTCGTGTTTGGCGTAGTGGCTTACATGAACATGAATACAACCTTTTTCCCGGTTAACCCGAGTAGAACGATCACCATCCGCGCCGTTTACCCTGGTGCCTCTCCTCAAGAGGTGGAAGAAGGCATTGTCCAAAAAATTGAAGACAACCTAAAAGGGGTGACGGGAGTGGAACGTTATACCTCTGTTTCGTCTGAAAATTCAGCCTCCATTACGGTTGAAGTCTTGAAAGACAATGACCCGGACCGGGTCTTGGAAGATGTGAAAAATGCCGTGAACCAAGTTCCATCCTTCCCTACGGATATGGAACCGATTGTGGTTTACAAGCAGGAAAACCTCAACTTCTGTATCAACTTTGCCCTTAGCGGCGAAGGGGTTGATCTCCTCACATTGAAAGAAATTGCCAGGGGGGTAGAACGCGATCTTCGGAATGAACATGGCGTTTCAAAAATAACTCTCAACGGCTTTCCAGATGAAGAAATTGAAATCGCCTTTGACGAAAATTCCCTCCGCGCTTACGGCATCACTTTTCAAGAGGCTGCTCGCGCGGTAGCGGCTACCAACCTAGATATAACGGGGGGTACAATTAAAGGGGAAAACGAAGAAATTCGGATTAGAGCCACGGGTAAGGCATACACCGCAGATCAACTGGTAAATACCGTTGTGAAAGCCCAAAGCGATGGTACCATCGTGTACTTGAAAGACTTGGCCACGGTACGTGATCGATGGAACGAAAATCCGAACAGAACGGAAATGAATGGAAAGCCATCCGTTGAAGTTCTCGTTCAAACTACGGATAAAGAAGACTTGCTGACTGTTGCTGCTGAAACGCGTCAATACATCAACCAGTTCAACGCAGATCATACCAATATTCAAGCGACACTGATTCGAGACTTTTCGGTAACGCTTGAACAACGCAGAGATCTCCTCCTTAACAACGGGGTTGTGGGAATGATACTCGTGCTCGTCTTGTTGAGTTTCTTCCTCAACATTCGACTCGCTGGATGGGTTGCCATGGGGATTCCAATGTCTTTCTTGGGTATGTTTATACTCGCCCAATTTTTCGGAATTACCATCAATGTAATCTCCCTCTTCGGGATGATTGTGGTGGTGGGTATTCTTGTGGATGACGGTATCGTCATTGCCGAGAACATCTATCAACACTATGAAAACGGAAAGAGCCTGACTCAAGCTGCCGTGGATGGAACCCTAGAAGTTGTTCCTGCGGTACTCTCAGCTGTACTCACCACCATTGTGGCCTTCAGTTCCTTCTTCTTCTTGGACGGAAGACTGGGTGATTTCTTCGGTGATTTGGCCTTTATTGTAATTGCAACCCTTCTCATTTCTCTCTTCGAAGGGCTATTCTTCTTACCTGCGCACATTGCTCATACCAAGTTGAAATCACCGGATGCGAAGAAGAACCGCATGGAGCGAATCATGGATTCTACCATGAACTGGATGCGCGATACGATTTACACTCCATCACTCGCCTTCTTCCTAAAATACAGAGCCATGGCATTGGCCATGTTCTTCGGACTTCTTTGGATTACCATTGGCGCCATTAAAGGGGAAATTGTTTCCCTCACGTTCTTCCCATTCATTGAGAGAGATGACATCACCGTTGAACTCAACATGCCAGCAGGAACGCGAGAAGAATCCACGCAATATTGGCTGGATTACATCGAAGAAAAAGCGTTGGAAGCCAATGCTGCACTCACCGAGAAAAACATCGACACTGCTGATATTATCGTGAAAATCCAGAAGTCGATTGGTCCAACCACGTACCAAGGAAAAGTGAGCGTGATCTTACTAGACAGTGAGCGTAGATCCATTCGCTCTGCTGAAATCACCAACGCACTTCGCGATGCTGTTGGACCGATTTATCAGGCAGAAAACTTATCGTTTGGCACTTCTAACCCTTTCGGCAAACCGATTTCTGTTTCTCTTCTTTCAACAGATCTGGAACAATTGGAAGGAGCAAAAGGAGAATTGAAAATCGCTTTGGAAGAATTGAGCCAGTTGCGAGATGTAGTAGACAACGACAAAGAGGGCGTTCGAGAAGTCAATTTGAGTTTGAAGACCAAAGCTCGAATGCTTGGATTAACACTTCAGGATGTCCTCGGTCAAGTTCGCCAAGCATTCTTTGGATTTGAAGCACAACGCCTCCAGCGCGGTGAAGACGAAGTGAAAGTTTGGGTAAGGCTCGATGAAAAAGACCGAAGCTCCATCACGCAAATGGAAGAATTGCTTATCCGCACACCGAATGGCGCTGCTTATCCTCTGCGTGAATTGGCCTCCTATGAAATTAAGCGAGGAACCATTGCCATTAATCACTTAGATGGTCAGCGTGAAGTTCGCGTAGAAGCTGATTTGGCCAATCCTGATGAAAGTGCTCCGCTCATTCTAGCAAACATCCGCGATTCCATTGTCCCTCCTATTCTCCACAAGTATCCCGATGTGCGAGCAAGCTTTGAAACAGGGCAAGTAAGAGAGGCAAACAAAGCACAGAGAAGTGGAAAAATCGTATTCCCTGTGGTTTTCTTCATCATGTTGCTCTTGATTACTTTCACATTCAGAAGCGCACTCCAAACGGCAATTCTCATTCCAATCATCGTATTCAGCTTTAGTGGAGTGGCCTTTGGTCACTGGATCCACGACCGACCATTAAGCCTCTTCTCCTTCTTGGGAATTGTGGCACTTATCGGTGTGATTGTGAACGACTCCCTTGTTCTCGTAGGTAAGTTCAATCAGAACCTAGAAGAGGGAATGGAATTCGATAAAGCGGTATTTGAAGCTGGAAGACAGCGATTCCGCGCCATATTCCTCACCACCATTACAACGGTTGCGGGCTTGGCTCCACTCATTCTGAACAAGAGCTTCCAAGCACAATTCCTCGTTCCAATGGCAATTTCGGTAGCCTACGGTATTGCCTTCGCTACCACATTAACACTGGTGTGTTTACCCGTGTCACTATCCTATCTAAACGATTTCCGCCGTTTCCTACACCGCATTTGGTACGGTGAGAAAATCTCCAAAGAAGCAGTTGAACCCGCAGTAAAAGCCTTTAAAAATGAACAAGAGCATCCTGATTTGCACTAGCCTACTGCTCGCCACTTATTCGAGTATGGCACAGGAGTTTGTGTCTCTCGATTCGGCAGTGAGCAGGGCGATTCGCGAAAACCACGGCATCGTGATTGCGCGAAACAACACGGAAATTGCGAGCAACAATGCTCGTCCAGGTGTGAGTGGACTCTACCCAACGCTCAGTGTAGGGGGTAACTTGAATTACACCAATAACAACACCGACCAAGAGTTCGTAACGGGACAAACACAGAATGTAGATGGCGCTCAAACCGTGCAGAGTGGCGCCAATGTCACTTTGAGTTATACGCTGTTTGATGGAATGCGAAATTGGAATTCCTATCGCCAAGCTCAAACGTTAGAAGATGCGTCCATCGCCAATCGTCGTCTTACCATTGAGAATACTGTGGTCAACGTGATTAGTCAGTATTACGAAGTAGCTCGACAAGAGCAGAACTTGAATGTGGCCAAAGAGGCTATCGCCATTTCGTTAGACCGCTATGAACGAGCCCGGCTTCGCAAAGAGTTGGGTGCGGGAGTAACCCTCGACTTGCTGAATGCAGAGGTTGACCTCAACCGAGATAGTGTGACATATAGAACCACCTACACCAATCTCCAAAATGCCAAGCGAAACTTGACCACGCTTTTGGCCTTGGAGCCTCGGACCAATTTCTCGGTTGACACCATTGTAAATTTCAGTATCCTTCAGCCGATGGAAGTGTTCAAGAATGCAGCGATGGATCAAAACGCCGCCCTCATTGCGGCACATAGAAATCAACGTGCCAATGAATTTGCAGTTGGCGCTGCACGAAGTGGCTACATGCCCAACTTAAGTGTCAACGGTGGTTATGCGTATAGCAGAACAGACGCTGAAGCCGGCTTCTTGAATTACTCGCAAAACTTGGGATGGAATGCCGGATTAACCTTGCGTTGGAACCTCTGGGATGGTCAGGCTACTCAAACGCGAACCGACAATGCCAAGTTGCAAGTGGAGAACTCAAAGCGTCAAACACTGAATACCGAACAGCAGTTGATGACGGATATTGAGAATGCCTACACCACCTATGTGAATGCGCTCTATGTGATGCGAACTGAAGAGCGAAATGTAGCAACATCTCAGTTGAATTTTGATCGAACTTCGGAGAGCTTCTCGTTGGGACAAGTGACCAACACCACTTTTAGAGAAGCACAATTGAATTTAATCCGATCCAAAGCAGCGCTGTTGAACGCACGTTACACCGCAAAGATAGCTGAGATTCGGTTACTGCAACTCTCTGGAAATCTGATACAAGACCAACCTTAAGGCACAATAGATTTCGTGGTTGAGACGTTTGAAAAAAACATCTAACTTCTCAACCATGAAATCACTTGCCCTCTTCGCCTTCCTTTCCCTAGTAGGAAGCACATTCGCCCTTTTTGATTCTGATGATTCCCCAGTACTCATCATCAATGCTGGGCATGGTGGTAAAGACCCAGGATCCATTGTTGGCAACCTCGAAGAAGCCGATCTCAACTTGGCTTGGGCTACGACGCTCAAAAATCAAGCAGAAGAGCGAGGAATGGAAGTGATGATGATTCGAGAAAACGACGAATACCTCGATCTGAAAACCCGAATAGAAAGAGCCAATTCATTTGACGGAAAAGCCATTCTTCTCTCTATTCACATGAACGACGCCGGTGAGCACACTGATAAAAACGGCGCCATGCTTTACACCAAGATCGGTTGCAGTGATGAGGAAATTTTACTCCGAGATGAGATGGTCGCACATCTGAGTACTTTCCGTGAAGTTAACATTGAAGAGGGTGAATTCTACGTACTGAAAAACTCCGTTCATCCGAGCCTCATCATCAATCCCGGATTCATGTCGAACGCCAGTGATTTAGCCAATCTACAGTCGCCTGATTACATGCACTCCTTCCTCGATTTAGTGCTCAATTCTATCCAAGAATAAAATAAAGTCCATATAAATAATCATATCCCATTGAATTTCACTACTTTTGCGCCTTCGAAACGGCATCTAAGCGAAACTGGCCCGCGCAGTAGATGATTCGGGTATAAACTGGGCCACAGGTTGCGCAAGCAACGTACTTAAAGGTCCTTTTTATGCAGACTTTCGCCGATCTCGGGTTACGCCCAGAGATTCTAGCGGCCTTGAATTCTATTGGATTCGAGACTCCTACACCCATTCAACAAGAAGCAATTCCAAAACTTTTGGTAGGCGAGCGTGACCTCATTGGTCTAGCTCAAACCGGAACCGGTAAAACCGCAGCTTTCGGCCTTCCTCTTCTCGATGCTATCGAGGATGACTTCTACCAAGTTCAAGCATTGGTTCTTTGTCCAACTCGTGAATTGTGTCTTCAGATCACAAGCGACTTGGAAAAATTCAGCGCCAACATGAAATCTGTAACAACCCTTGCGGTTTACGGAGGTGCTCCCATTTACAATCAGATCAAAGCCTTGAGCCGTGGTGCGCAAGTTGTCATTGGTACTCCTGGTCGTGTTCTCGACTTGGTGAAACGAGGAAAACTTGACCTCTCTCACCTACAAACACTTGTACTTGACGAGGCTGACGAAATGCTCAACATGGGCTTCAAAGACGATTTGGATGCCATTTTGAGTACAGCGAACGAAGAGAGAAAAACATGGTTGTTCTCTGCAACAATTTCTCCAGAAATTGCTCGTATCGCTCGCAACTACATGAACGATCCAGAAGAAACTGCTACCGCAGCAAAGAACTCTTCTTCTGCTAACATTACGCACCAGGTTTGTACCGTGCACGCCAAAGACAAGTACGAAGCTGTTCGTCGTATTTTGGATGCACACCCAGACATCTTCGGTATCATCTTCTGTAGAACTAAGATTGAAACCCAAGACATCGCCGACAAACTCATTCGTGATGGATACAATTCAGATGCACTTCACGGCGATTTGAATCAAAACCAACGCGACGTTGTTATGCGCCGCTACCGCGATAAGAGTCTACAAGTACTCGTTGCTACAGACGTAGCTGCACGTGGTTTGGACGTTAAAGAAGTAACTCACGTTATTCACTACCAACTTCCAGACGATCCTGAGGTATATGTTCACCGCTCTGGTAGAACGGGTCGTGCGGGTAGCACAGGTGTTTCTATTGCTCTCGCTCACATGCGCGACGGTAGAAAGCTTCGTGAAATCGAGCGATTGATCAAAAAACCATTTGATCAAATTGACCTTCCGTCAGGTAAAGAAGTTGTGGCTGCTCGTGCGAGATTCTGGGTTCAACAAGTCCTCAATTCAGAAAGCAATCCAGAGTCTCTTCAAGAGCTTTGGCCAATTGTTGACGAAGGATTGGCGGAATTGGACAAAACGGAACTCCTTCACCGCGTAGCCGGTTTGGCACTTCAACAGTTCGTAAACGAATACGAGAAAGCAGCCGATCTCAACCACCGTGGACATGACCGCGACAGAGGTCGTGATCGTGACGACAGAGGTGATAGAGGTGACAGAGAGCGTAGAGGATCCGGTGAATTTGCCGTATTCAAACTATCTCTTGGCGCCAAAGACCGCATCAACAAAGGAAGTTTGATGAAGGAAATCAATCGCATGCGTGGAATTAAGGGAATCGAAATCGGCAAGATTCGCATTCACGAAGATCACACCATGATTGAACTCGATAAGCAAAGAAGTTCTGAAGCTTTCCAAGCCTTCAAGAGATGGAAATATTTTGGAAGAAAAGTATTTGTAGATCAAATGGACGGAAAAGAAACCGCAGACCGCAGTTTCACAGATCGTCCACCGAGAAGCAAAGGCAAGAAAAACTTCAACAAAAACAGATAAGTTTCAACCCTGACATGCGATTGCATCGTCAGGGTTTTTTTCTACTTTATTTCTGCAATATTTTCCGTCGTATAATTCCTATTCCCTAAATTTCGGGAATGGCCTACGACGAATATGCAGCGGAGCGAGTGGACCGCATCTTACAGAGTAAATCTGTCGCATTTGAGCAGAAAAAAATGTTCGGTGGTGTAGCCTTTATGGTCAACCACAAGATGTGCATTGGCGTCATAAAGAATGAGTTGATGTGCCGAGTGGGAGAAGAACTCCAAGAAACGGCTCTGCAACAGATTGGCGCAAAGGCCATGGAATTCACTGGAAAACCCATGAAGGGATATGTTTCCGTGGAACCCGATGGATTCGACACCGAAAATCAACTAGAACAATGGGTAAATTGGTGCCTCGCATTCAACCCCAAAGCAAAAGCAAGTAAGAATCGGAAATCATGATTTTTGAAACTGACCGTCTCATCGTTCGAGAATTGTCAATGTCCGATTTGCCTTCCTTTACCAAATTGGAAGGTAATCCTGATATCGTTCGTTACACGAATTCGAACGCGGCTACACCAGCCGAAGCCAAAGACGACCTCCTCAACATTATCGAAAACTACACCAAACAGCGCCCTGACAAGCTGATTTGGGCAGCTGTGAACAAGGAGACTGAAGCCTTTATTGGAACGGTGGCATTGGTTCCTTTTGACGATACAACCTTGGAAATTGGATACCGAATTCTCGTCGAACACTGGGGACGTGGATATGCTACTGAATTGTGTCCAGCTCTCATCGAATACGGATTGACCTTTGAAAACATCAGTCGCATTTATGCAGAAGCCGATGTAAGAAATAGCGCGTCGATTCATATTCTCGATCGCTTCATGACCTTCACCAAAGAAATCCAAAATGAGCGATTAAACTGTATTGATCGTCATTATGAGGTAGTGCGAAGGGAAGCAAGTGTGGCCTAAACTCTCAGGCCTTATCTTTGACCCATGCTCATCAGAAAGAATTGGACGATTTCGGAAGTGCTGCGCAGAACTTGGCGCATCAACCTCATCATACTCCTAGAAGTAGGAGTGGGACTTCTCGCCTACGACAAATTCATTTCTGATTACTTTCAAATGCCGTCCTTATTGGCTTCCGTATTGGGTACGGCCATCGCCTTCTTTATTGGTTTTTTGAACAACCAAGCCTACGACCGTTGGTGGGAAGCGCGCAAGATCTGGGGTGAAATCGTGAATGACTCTCGCTCTTGGGCCAGAAGCGTACTCACCTATATTGATGAAACCCCTTCAACGAGTGCATTAAAAGTCAAGATGGTAAAACGGCACTTAGCTTGGTTACACTGCTTGAAGAACAACCTGAGAAAAGTAGATTCAACCACCTTCTTGCTCTATCTCGAGGAAGGTGAAAGAGAAGCCGTACTCACTGCAAAACATCAAAACAACCTCCTCCTTCAACAGCAAGCCGAAGACCTCCACAAATTGCACAAAGCCGGACACACCGATGAGTTTCGATTCAAGGCTATGGACGAACTTTTGGTGCGCATGACGGATGAAATGGGCAAATGTGAACGCATCAAAAACACCGTGTTCCCTACGAGTTACGTATTCTTCACCAAGTTCTTCATCTTCCTTTTCATCAGCATTAATGCCATGGCATTGTTTGAGCTTAGTGAATGGTGGGCCATGCTCTTTGGATGGGTCATTGGCTACGTATTCTACACCACTTTCTTCAATGGAATGATGGTGATGAATCCATTTGAGAACGAACCATCGGACACGCCAATGAGTGCACTCACTCGCACCTTGGAACGCAACCTTCTAGAAATGCTAGGAGAACCTGATTTACCAGAATCCATTGAACCCGAACACGGAGATCACTTAATGTAATTATGAGTAAGATTAACGCACAAGACGCACCGAAACCCGTTGGACTTTACCCTCACGCAAGACGTGTTGGAGATTTGTTATTTCTATCAGGCGTTGGCCCTAGAACCGCAGGTAGTGATGCAAACGACAGTGGTGTTCCCGGACTAAAACTCGACCACAATGGCAACTTCTTGGAATTTGATTTCGAAGCCCAAGTTCACAGTGTATTTGAAAACGTTCGCAAAATTCTAGAGGCATCTGGATCGAGCTGGGACAAACTTGTAGACGTTCAGGTTTTCCTCGTGAACATGAAGCGTGACTTCCACACCTTCAATCGCATTTATGCCGAATACTTTAAGGATAACCAACCTTGCCGCACCACAGTTGAAATCAACAGCCTCCCCACTCCTATCGCGATTGAGTTGAAGTGCGTAGCAACGGTGTAGATGGCAGTCTAAGGTCTACAGCGAGCAGGAGTCTGGTGTCCGACAAGGGCGCCCTCAGCCCCCCTGCGAAACCCTTGACGAAGTCAACCTGCGAAGCCCCCTGACGAAGTCCACCTGCGAAGCCCCTGACAAAGTCAACCTGCGAAGCCCCTGACAAAGTCAACCTGCAAAGCCCCTGACGAAGTCAACCTGCGAAGCCCCTGACAAAGTCAACCTGCAAAGCCCCTGACGAAGTCCACCTGCGAAGCCCCTGACGAAGTCAACCTGCGAAGCCTCACTCAATCCCATACCGCTCCTGAATCGCGATCCAATCCACGCTATTCAATCGCTCTACAAGAAGTGGGTTTACCTTGGGAAGTAATTGGTGATCCCTCGACATAGGGAAGCTGTAATAATCCGTTCGAATTCCATTCGGAAGAATCTCTAGATCGTCTACAAAAGGAGAATTCACGAGCGTATTGTACATGAGTACCCTGTCGTACACAAAGAGTTCTACTTCATCGTCCACTACCATTTCCATTCCTTCGGCGATGCTAGAAACGCGTACGAATGGCACGTTGAAACGGGACAAATAGTGATCCGAACTGGTACCTTCAATGGTGGCAATCTTGAAGCTTCGCAGATCGCGAACACTGTGGATTTGATCCTTTAGGTTTTGAGTGGTAAGTGACGATGCAATTCCAGCGGTTAAACTCGAAATCCCGACTACGCCTGCAACCATCCATACAAAAGCAACAGTTCTACCCATTGGTGTCTTTGGTGCTTTGTCGCCATATCCAACGGTAGTCATGGTTACAGCACTCCACCAAAAACCATCGCCAATACCCTTGTAGCCCTTTCTAAACTCGTGGTTCTTCCGGTGTTCAATCAGCCAAACAATGAAGCCAAAAATGAGGATGATCACCCCTAAACCGAGCATGGCCGACAAGAACTTCCAACTAAACAGAGAGGATAGGAAATTCAAATACGGACTCGACTTTGCGCGCATTACTGCGGTATCCGTGATATAAAAAGGTTGTGTGAAATCTACCCGATCCAAGCGATCAGAAGTTACCGTTACTGGATTCACACTCATCATAACTTCGCCCGACTCTACCGCTTTCAAAATAGAAGGAATATCAGAATAAACGATGTACTCCGACGACCATCCTAGGCTGCGATCGATGTGCTCCCAAAAATCGACAATGGGTCCATGAACTCCCGTTTCATCTACAAAAACAAAGGGAGGAGCATGCTTCACGGCAATTTTTATCACTGAACCACTGTCCAAGGTATCCAATGCGCTCACTGAATCGATATCGCTCTGAGCAGCAGAGGTAAACGAGCCAACAATAAGAAGTAAGCGTGCGTAAATGGTCACTTTCATAGGTCTAATATAACAGAACACGAAGAAGAAATTCTTGTAAAACCTTTAACATTCGCAGGAATCACGTATTTTTAATCGAACACTAATTAGACCAACAACATCCTAATTGCGAGATTATGAGAAAATCAATCATTGTTTTAGCGTGCATGCTATTCGGTAGCTTGTATTCGAATGCTCAGAGTGCGATCGGTTTACGATTTGGAGGCGGCGCAGGCGTAGGAACAGAAGTTTCATGGCAAACTCCATTTGGAGGAAACCGTTTGGAGATAGATGGAGGAATCAATTCGGGTGACAAATACAGTCGAATTGCCCTTTCTGGAGTTTACCAATGGGTGATGCCTATTCAAAACAGCTTCAAATGGTATGTAGGAGCTGGTGCTTCATTGGGAATTGAAAGCCACGACACCGACTACGACGGAAAAGGTCACGATGGATTTGGATTAGGCGCTACAGGCCAGATCGGTATTGAATACACTTTCAATATCCCACTACAGTTGAGCTTGGATATCCGTCCAAACTTCTGGCTCGTTCAAAACACGTACTTCGACATCAATACCATTGCCCTTGGTATTCGTTACGTTTACTAGATCAATGTGATTTATAATTCAACCGCCTCAGACAAACTCTGAGGCGGTTTTTTTGTTAGCAGGAAAACGAATACACACAGATGAAAGGAAAAGTAGCACTTATAACAGGAGGATCGAAAGGAATCGGTTTGGGGATTGCCCACGCCCTCCATCAACAGGGAGTTAAAATTGCGCTTACTTCACGCTCAAAGGACGCTGCAGAATCTGCGGCAAAATCTGTAGCTAGTGATGCGCTTGGTCTTGAAGCCGACGTGAGAAACAGAGCGTCTATGGATGCGGCCGTAGCAGCAACCGTTAGTGCATTTGGTCAGATTGATTATGTAATTGCGAATGCCGGACTAGGTCATTTTGCATCGATTGAAGACCTTACCGAAGAACAGTGGCACGACACCATTGACACCAACTTAACTGGGGTTTTCTACACCATCAAAGCATCCTTGGAAGAACTGAAAAAATCCAAGGGATATATCATTACCATTTCCAGCTTGGCCGGAACCAATTTCTTCCCAACCGCTTCTGCATACAATGCGAGCAAATTTGGACTAACAGGTTTCACGCAAGCCGTTATGCTCGATTTGCGCGACCATGGTATCAATGTAAGCACCATTATGCCGGGTTCAGTTGCAACGCATTTCAACAACCATGAACCTTCGGATGCGGATGCCTGGAAAATTCAACCTGAAGACATTGGAGAAATTGTCGTGGATCTGTTCAAAATGAACCCGAGAACACTTCCTAGCAAAATTGAAGTTCGCCCGAGTAGACCGAACAAATAATCGGTATTACTCCTCTTTACAACGTAAAATGGCCGACTGGTTTTCACTGTGAACTCCGGTTGGTCATTTTTGCTTTCCCACCTACTTTACTAGCTGGTCATACACTGATTGAGCAAAGGCCGCACATCGCTTCACTTTCATAGCTGCTTTTCGTACTTTCGCGCATCTAATTTTGCCGAAAGTCCTTGACGATGAGCACGAAGCCATATAAAGAATACTCACATTTAGACCTGTCCGCTGTACACCAAGAAATCTTGGCGAAGTGGAAAGAGGAAAACACCTTCGAAAAAAGCGTCTCTACCCGCGATGGAAACGAGAGCTTTGTATTCTATGAAGGTCCGCCTTCTGCCAATGGTTTGCCGGGTATTCACCACGTAATGGGTCGTACCATCAAAGACCTCTTCTGTCGTTTTAAAACACAGCAAGGGTACAAAGTTGTGCGCAAAGCAGGCTGGGACACCCACGGTCTTCCCGTTGAACTCGGCGTGGAGAAAGAGCTCGGGATCACCAAGGAAGACATCGGCAAATCCATTACGGTAGAAGAGTACAACGAAGCCTGTAGAAAGGCCGTGATGCGCTATACCGACATCTGGAACAAGCTTACCGAAGACATGGGCTATTGGGTGGATATGGAAGATCCGTACATCACCTACAAAACCAAATACATCGAATCTGTTTGGTGGTTGTTGAAGCAAATTCACAACAAAGACCTGCTCTACAAGGGATATACCATTCAGCCGTATTCGCCAAAGGCGGGAACTGGACTTTCTTCACACGAGTTGAATATGCCAGGTACCTATCGCGATGTAACCGACACGACCATTACGGCTCAATTTAAAGTGGTTGAAAGCGAGCAATCGAAAGCGCTTTTTGGCAACGATGAAACCTTCCTACTCGCTTGGACAACCACTCCGTGGACACTGCCTTCAAACACTGCCCTAACGGTAGGTCCAAAGATTGAATACAGCCTTGTACGCACTTACAACCCGTACACAGGAGATCCTATACAAGTGGTTTTGGCAACCGCTCTATTGAGCAGTTACCTGAAAGAAGATCACAAAGGAGAGGTTGCGGATTGGGATGGCAACAAGAAGAATATTCCTTGGAATGTAGTTCGCACTTTCACCGGTTCAGAATTGGTGGGCTTGAACTACGAACAACTCCTTCCATGGGCACTGCCTTTTGAAGATGCGGACAAAGCGTTTCGCGTAATTCCAGGTGATTTCGTTACCACCGAAGACGGTACGGGTATCGTTCACACCGCTCCAACCTTTGGTGCAGATGACGCCAAGGTTGCCAAAGCGGCCGGCGTTCCGGGTATGTTGATTCTCGACGAAAATGGCAACCCCGTTCCATTGGTTGACCTTCAAGGTAGATTCGTCGAAAGCGTGGGCGAGCACGGTGGCAAGTACGTGAAAAAGGAGTACTACAACGACGATGAAATGCCAGAATTGGGTGTAGATGAAGAAATCGCCATCCACCTCAAAACCGCCAACCGCGCATTTAAAGTTCAGAAATACGTTCACAGCTATCCGCACTGTTGGAGAACCGATAAACCGGTGCTTTACTATCCATTGGACAGCTGGTTCATTCGATCTACAGCCGTTAAAGATCGCTTGATTGAACTCAATAAAACCATTAACTGGAAGCCAGCAAGCACTGGAACAGGGCGCTTTGGCAACTGGTTGGAAAACTTAAACGATTGGAACCTCAGCCGTTCTCGCTTCTGGGGCATTCCACTTCCTATTTGGAGTACCGAAGAAGGCGATGAGCGCATTGTTGTAGGCTCTATGGAAGAATTGATGACCGAAATCAACAAGGCTGTTGAAGCCGGTGTCATGGAAGAGAATCCATACGCCGACTTTGAAGTGGGCAATATGGAAGAAGCAAACTACGACAAAGTAGACCTTCACCGTCCGTATGCCGATCGCATTCTTTTGGTGAGCTCTACAGGCAAACCAATGAAGCGCGAAGCCGACTTGATTGATGTGTGGTTTGACTCTGGATCAATGCCTTATGCTCAGATGCACTATCCATTTGAAAACAAAGAACGCGTTGATTCCAACGAAGTTTACCCGGCTGATTTCATCGCCGAAGGCGTAGACCAAACCAGAGGTTGGTTCTTCACCCTTCACGCAATTAGCACCATGGTATTCGATCGCATTTCATACAAGAATGTGGTAAGCAATGGATTGGTATTGGACAAAAATGGCCAGAAGATGTCCAAGCGATTGGGCAACGCCATTGATCCATTTGAAACCATGGATAAATACGGCCCAGACGCCGCACGTTGGTACATGATTACCAATGCGCAGCCATGGGACAACCTTCGATTCGATCTACAAGGTGTAGAAGAGGTACGTCGCAAGTTCTTCGGAACACTGTACAACACCTATGCATTCTTTGCACTCTATGCCAATGTTGACGGATTTACCTACAGCGAAGAGAACGTTCCTCTCACCGATCGTCCCGAAATTGACCGTTGGATTCTCTCCGAACTCAACACTCTCATTGCCGAAGTTACCGATGGCCTTGAGAACTATGAGCCCACTCGTGCATTCCGCGCAGTAGGAGATTTTGTGAACGATAAACTCAGCAACTGGTACGTGCGCTTATGTCGCCGTCGTTTCTGGAAAGGAGAAATGGGAACCGACAAACTATCGGCCTACCAAACCCTCTATACTTGTTTGGAAACCATTGCAAAATTGGGTGCGCCTTTGGCTCCGTTCTACATGGAGAAACTGTATGGCGACCTCAACGCAGCTACGGGTAAAGACAAGGCCGAGAGCGTTCACCTTTCTGACTTCCCTGTGGTGGATAGCACTGCCATTGACGCTGACCTAGAGAAGCGCATGCAGCTCGCTCAGCAATTGAGCTCCATGGTTCTCAGCTTGAGAAAGAAAGAGAAAATTCGCGTTCGCCAGCCGCTTCGCAAAGTGATGGTTCCCGTATTGAATGACGCATTCAAAGCGAGACTTTCTGCCATAGAAGGGTTAGTAGCATCTGAGGTCAATGTCAAAGAAATTGAGGCTGTAGACGAATCTGCCGGATTGTTCGTTAAGAAAGCCAAACCGAACTTCAAAACCCTCGGTCCGAAGTACGGTCAGCTTATGAAGCAAATTGCAGGCGCCGTAAACCAAATGGATTCTGCGGCTATTTCTGAAATTGAATCCACAGGTTCTAAAACACTCGAACTGGGTGGACAGGAAGTAGTCTTGGAAGCAGCCGATCTAGAAATCAGCACGGCAGACATTCCAGGTATGCTTGTTGCTTCAGAAGGCGGTGTAACCGTAGCGTTAGACATTACGCTAGACGATGAATTGACAAAAGAAGGCTTGGCTCGTGAAGTTGTCAACCGCGTTCAGAACCACAGAAAAGATTCTGGATTGGATGTAACAGATCGAATTGCCATAGAATTTTCAGGTTCTGAAGAATTGAAGCAAGCCATTGAGGCCAACGAATCGTATGTATGTTCAGAAGTCCTTGCCGAACGATGGAGCTGGTCTGAAAACAGCGAAGCCACTGAGGTAGAGATTGATGAATTCAAACTGAATATTAACATTGTGAAGGTGTAAGTGAAAAAAGCACTTTGATAAGAGGTGCAAAAAACTATATTCGCACATTCTGTTTTAATAAAGAGGCCATGAGCGACGAACCAAAAGTTAGATACTCCGATGAAGAGCTTGATGAATTCAAAGCCATCATCCAGGAGAAAATGGAAAAAGCGGTAGAAGATCTCCACATTCTTCGCGAACAATTCCAAAACAACCTTGCCAACGGTACAGAGGACACCTCTCCTCAATTCAAATCTTTTGAAGAAGGATCTGAAACCATGAGTAAGGAAACGGCTTCGCAGCTAGCTTCTCGTCAGGAAAAGTTCATTCGCGATTTGAAGAATGCTCTTATCCGAATCGAAAACAAAACGTACGGAATCTGCCGTGTTACTGGAAAGTTGATTTCTAAAGAACGCCTGCGATTGGTTCCACACGCAACGCTTAGCATCGAAGCGAAAAACAAACAGTGATTTGAAAAAATCTCTCCTCATTGTATTGGCGGTTCTCATCGCTGATCAGGCATTGAAACTTTGGGTAAAAACCACCATGGGCTACAATCACAGCGAGCCCATCACATCGTGGTTTCACATTCACTTCATTGAAAATCCAGGTATGGCATTTGGATTGGAATGGGGTGGAAATACGGGGAAAATCATTCTGAGTATCGCCCGGTTATTTGCCATTGGAGGGATTTTCATTTGGCTCAAAAGATCCATCGCTAAAAATGCAGGAAGTGTTCAACTCACAGCCATTGCCCTCATCTTTGCAGGTGCGGTTGGAAACATGATTGACTCTGCCTTTTACGGATTGATCTTCGACACGGGTCTTGTGTACAATGCCGAAATGGGAGAATGGGTCAGTTATACAGGCATATCCCAAGTAGGTGGCGGCTACACTGGATTCCTTCAAGGAAACGTAGTAGACATGCTCTACTTCCCTATTTACCGCGGCTTCTTACCCGATTGGGTGCCGTTTTGGGGTGGTGAGCACTTTGTCTTCTTCCGACCTATTTTCAATTTGGCCGACAGTGCCATTACCGTTGGGGTAATTCTCCTCCTATTCTTCCAGCGCAAAAAGAAAGTCCAAGCCTAAGAGTCCTATCTTTGTTCATGGCTTCAAAATTGAACTCCATGAAAAAGTGGCTTTTAGCAACCTTCAGTGTAGCGCTTCTATCCCCTTGTGCATTTGCTCAATCGGGCGACATTCACTCTGCACGTGCCGACCTCTATTTCCTAGCTTCCGATAGTTTGAAAGGTCGTTCTCCGGGTTCCCGTGAAATCATAGTGGCAGCCAATCACATCGTGAATGTTTTCAAGGATGCTGAACTCGCTCCACTGGGAGAAGAGAATTATTTCCAAGCCTTCCCCATTCCCATTGCAATGACCATGATGCCCGAGTCCAATCAATTGCAGATTGGAGACGCGGAATATCATCCTTCCAAAACCATTTTCCCTGTTCGCTTTTCCGAGAATGCAACAGCGAAGGGCGAAGCTGTACACGTAGGCTTCGGCATCACTGCTCCAGAACTGGAACACGACGATTACAACGAAGTGTTAGTGGAGGGTAAAATTGCCATCATCGACATCTCCTCACCTGACGGCATTCACCCCCACTCTCAGTACATGAAATATCACGGCTTGGATTATCGCATTTCGAATGCAAAGGAACACGGTGCTGTGGGCGTTGTTTTCACCCAAACCGACCGTACTGCTCAACCGCCTCAAAGCTCGTACAACTCTAGTATTCCAAGTGGACTTCCCGCATGGTTCATGGCTGATGCTAAAGACATTGTAGATGGAAGCGAAGTTTCCATAAGTGTTCAGCTCTTGCCGGCGCAAGTGATGGGCTATAATGTAATAGGTTACGCCGACCGTGGCATGGAATCCACCATCATCATTGGTGCTCACTATGACCATCTGGGCTATGGCGGAGAGAACTCTCTTTACCGCGGTGAATCCGCTATTCACAATGGCGCCGACGATAATGCCAGTGGAACGACAGGACTTCTCTACCTCGCTCGCAACGCAACGTCTATTGCACCCAATCACAACTTGCTCTTTATTGCCTTCTCAGGTGAAGAAAGAGGACTCATTGGTTCCGATTATTACTCTGAACATCCTACAGTAGACCTTTCCAAAGTAGTTGCCATGCTCAACATGGATATGATTGGACGATTGAGTGAAGATCGGGAGCTACTCATTTCTGGAACTGGAACAGCCGTAGAATGGGATGATATCATCGAAGGTGAAAACACCACATCATTGGCCATTTCATCGAGCAAGGGTGGAACAGGCGCTTCCGATCACACTTCGTTCTACCAAAAAGACATCCCTGTCTTGCACTTTTTTACGGGAACGCACGACGATTATCACAAACCGTCGGACGACCCAGATAAAATCAACTACAAAGGACTGATTGAGGTGGCCGATTACATCGAAAGGATTGCCAACGCCATTCCTGACGAACTCACCTTCCAAAAGACCAATGACGCAGAGCAGAGCACAACCCCTCGATTCAACGTTACCCTAGGTATCATTCCAGATTATATCTTTGGCGGCCCTGGGGTTAAAGTAGATGGCGTTACCGATGGAAAGCCCGCAGCCAAAGCAGGCCTCCTTCCCGATGACGTCATCACTCAACTTGGTGAATATCCCATTGCCGATATTTACGCCTACATGCGTGCGCTCGGGGCATTCAAACCCGGCGATAGCACCACAGTAAAAGTGTTGCGCGAAGAAAAAGAAATGGAGTTTGAACTCACTTTCTAAAAAGACACATGCAGAACGAAGACACAGATAAGAAACCATACATCTCCGTTATTGGTGGAGGTTCTTGGGCCACCGCCCTTGTGAAGATACTCAGTGAAACCAACGATTACGTAGGATGGTGGATGAGAGACGAGGAAAGCGTGGTACACGTTAAGCGATACCACCACAACCCAAAGTACCTCACATCCATAGAGTTACCAACAGAAAAAATCGACATCACTACCGATCTAGACCACTTGGTAGGGGAATCCGATTATTTGATCTTCGCCATACCGAGTGCCTTCTTAAAACCTTCGCTTGAGCATCTTTCTGTCCCCATCAGCGATAAGGTGATCTTTTCTGCCATCAAGGGGATTGTTCCAGATGAAAACGTCATTGTAGGCGAATTCCTGAATCAGAACTACAATGTTCCCATTGAAAACATTGGGGTGATTATGGGACCTTGTCATGCAGAAGAAGTTGCTTTGGAACGATTGAGCTATCTCACTGCAGCGAGTCAAACAAAAGAGCACGCCAAATTCATGGCCAAGTCGCTTGCTTGTGATTTCATCAAGACTTCAACCTCAGATGACATCTACGGTACTGAATATGCGGCCGTCCTTAAGAATATCTACTCGCTTGCTGCCGGTATTTGTCACGGCTTAGGCTACGGCGACAATTTTCAGGCTGTATTGGTAAGCAACGCCACCCGCGAGATGAAGAAATTCATCAAAGCCGTTCACCCTATTAAGCGTGACATTACTGGCTCTGCATATTTGGGCGACCTACTTGTTACAGCTTACTCTCAATTCAGTAGAAACCGTCTCTTTGGAACCATGATAGGCAAGGGCTACACCGTTCGTTCAGCCATGTTAGAGATGAACATGGTAGCGGAAGGATACTATGCCACCAAGCTTATCAAGAGTGTAAAGCGTGATTACGAAGTGAAGATGCCTATATCCAATGCCGTTTACAAAATCCTTTACGAAGGAAAGAACCCGCGAAAGGTTATGGCAGCCTTGGCTGAAAAGCTCTCCTAAATATGGAAATCCCCACCCTGGAAACCGATCGTCTGCGCTTACGGCCCGCTTCGTTAAAAGATGCACCGTGGATGTTCACCTTGCGTTCCAGTCCAGCCTTCATGGAATTCATGAACAGGCCATTGCTTAAGGATGTTTCTGAAGCTGAAGCATTTTTGCAAAACGTACTAGATCGCTACGCCAACGACACGGGCGTTCAATGGATACTAGAACTAAAATCTACCGGCGAACCCATTGGATATGCGGGTATGTGGCGCTGGGAAAAATCCAACAGGCTTGCTGAAGTAGGGTATGGAATGGACCTCAACTTTGTTGGCCATGGTTACATGACCGAAGCCGTCAAAGCGTGTCTCGCCTATGGCTATGAGCACATGAACATTCACAGAATGGAAGCCTATGCACGCACTTCCAACAAAGCCAGCATCCGTGTGCTCGAAAAATGCGGCTTCCATAAAGAAGGCACCCTTCGCCATTGTGTCTATTTTGAAGAGGAATTCTTCGATTTGTACTTGTTTAGTTTGCTGAGCAATGAGGCAGCAGTTGGTCAATAGCCCCACTGGATCATTATAGCTGAGTGAAACACTCATTACCCCATAGACTCTAGGCTAAACCTCTCGCCATTGACAAACCCTCGAAGCACCATAAACCTCTTAAACTCCTAAAACCCCTAAAACCTCTAAAACCCTTTAATCCAACACCCTACTCAACCACACAAATCCTATCCACCTGAACCTCACCTTGACTTCCCATCCAACGCAAGAGGTACGTGCCATTAGCAAGACTCGGAAGCTGAAGAGTTGTTTCTCCATCAAGTTCAAACGTCGTGACATTGCGCCCGCTTAGATCAAGCACCTCTACTTGCATCGGTGCATTACCAGTGAATGAATAGTGAATGACTCCCGACGTTGGGTTGGGATAAAATGTCAACCAATCTTCAGTTGTACTTCTTTCGGAAATACTAAAGCGATTGTAACTGATGCAAGAGGAGGTATCTACGCAGTTTTGATTGGTAAGAATCACGGCGTAGTTACCATTGGCTGGTGGAAGAAAACCTCGACTTGTAGCGCCGACAATGACAGCGTAGTTGTTGTCGCAATCCACCCATTGATAGGTGGTATTGGTATCCTCTTCACTGGCATACAAAGTTCCATCGAGATCAAAAACGGAAGTGTCTTGAAGTTCTAGCACCAATACTCCAACAGAGTCAATGGAGTTCGCATTGTAAGCGGTATCTAAATATGTTCCCGCCGTGCCATAGGTGTTTCCCCACCAGCTCACAGGAGTACACGCAGAAGTGGTATCATATGAAATGACAGGTCGTTCGGCGGCACCTATATCTCTGCGACCATAGATGGGGCCATTTTGTGCGTCTGAGAAATCTGTGGGGTTACCCATGTTCAAGGCCACACTTGTTGGACCCGGAAGCATCGTTGGCGTTAGCCCTCCATTCATGGCTAGTGGTTCTAAGGCTAGCGTTGTGGAATCGATATTGGTTTGGTCGCTGGCTATGGCAAATGAAGGTGAGTCGGAGAAGATGTTGTTGCCGAGGGAGTTGATGTTGGGATCTGGACTTATAGTAGGTGAACCATTATGAGTAATAATTGAACTCGAAATACTTACTGAATCCATCGGATTAGTTCCCAAATTAATGGCTTCAACATTACTTCCTCCAACATTGTTATAAATAGTTGAATTACGAATATGGAGCTCCCCATTTCGCATATTCAAAACTCCAGAGTTCTGATTGGTTTCATTTTTAGTAATGGACGTCTCATTCAACTCAAGTACAGCGCCAACAATGTGTACCGGCTCTGTCCCAGCAGATATTGACTTATTCTCGACAATACTCGAGCGATTAATGGAGCAATTAACTTCTGTAGAAAACAATGCACTTCCAATACCCGCAGAAACATTTCTATTTAATAATGAATTAGATATAAGGACATTGGAGTTAAAAACTGAAAAACTAATGAAGCGTAGTGCTCCGCCATTCCCTGATGTACTATTACCTGTGAAAACAGAATTCTCGATTATTCCTTCAAAGTCACCAAATGCACAAATTGCCCCCCCCATAGCGTAAAAATCAGGACCAATACGATTCTCTATAAAAGTGGAGTTAATCACTACAAAGTCACCTGTATTCAAATAAACGGCTCCACCGCGATCAAAAGAATGATTCTTCTTAAACGTACAGTTAGATAGGGATAATGAACTATTCCGTAGTTCAATTGCGCCCCCCCTAATATCCATGTTTCCAACTGTTGTGCTACCAGTAGAATTAGACACAAACGAAGTGTTAAATATAGTAAGAGGAGTATGTGTGCTGAAAATAGCACCTCCGTTACCACTTCCTGTAGTTCGACAATTTTCAAAAAGTGAGTTTGCAATGGTTAATAAATCAAGGTTTGACACAAAAATGGCTCCACCATTGTGATTCGTCACTGATCCATCCTGCGCATATTTCTTCGCATCAATCACCGCCAAACTATCCAGGTACACTTCCTGACCTGGGATGTTGGAAAAGTCCATGTAAAAGATCTGCGTTGAGTCGTGACCGCTGATAAACAAAGTATCACCTCCTCGAATAAGTCCAGTTATACTTAATCCATTATCAACAATAATTGGGAAATTCAAGAATAAGGTGTCGCTTCCATTATTCAACAAAGAGGCATCAAACACAATGTGATCACCACTGTTGGAGTTGAACACCTGTTGGCGCAGCGATCCCGGTCCAGAGTCATTGAGATTGGTAACCGTCAACGTGGTTTGGGAAAGGGATGAAATTGAAAGACAGAAGAGAAGAATGGCGATGAGAGACTTCATATAAAAAGATTACTGAAACACGCTTACAAAGCTAAGAAGGCTTGAAGAATTCTCTTAAAAAAAGGTGTTATGTGAAATATTCAAATTTTAACATGTCTTTTCAAAATTAGAACTAATTTGCGCACCAAATATCACTAAACCCTAAAAGGTATTTCATGGTCTCTCGCTCTTATCCATGGCATGTTTTTAGTTTTTTCGTTTCATCCTTGATTTCCACCATCGCTTTTAGCCAAAACGCACCTGGTGGTGTAGATGGTCAAAGCCTATGGCATGCACAGACTAACTTACCATCCACCATTGGAAATCACCACACATTCAATCTACTCGATTTAGAAAACGAAGAAGATCTCGTAAATCTGCAAGGTGCATCAACACTTTTTTTTGTACTAAAACCCAAGTCGCTTTCCCAGACGGGAGGTGAATTTATGGGCATCGGAGATATTCGAATTTTCGACGACCACATACAGTTTGGAAGAGTTTCCAGTCCTATTCGTTTTACGGAGGATGTTCCGGCCATCGTAACGATAGAGACTGTAGCTTCTCAACGTTATGCCCGACAATCGAGGGCTCCACTTACCGTGGGCGACACGTCATTGTTTGAGATAGCTGAACTCGTGATTTACCCTAAAAGTCTCTCAAGAGAAGAGCGGAGAAAAGTAAACTCCTACCTCGCCTTGAAGTACTCTATTACCGTAACCCATAATGAGGATGAGATTTGGAGGGATTATTTACGTGCCGATAATTACACCTATTGGAATCGTCAAATAGACGGATCACATCACGTTCGCGTATTAGGTGTTGGTCGCTTAGATCAACAGCAGTTTCTTCAAACTCAAACCATCACCACAAGAGGGCCTCAAGTACTGGTCGCCTTAGATGAAGTGAAGTCCATTGGTACTCAACCTAATGTGGAAATCGAAGACGATGCCTTTATCATTCTTTCCGAAAGCAAACAGCAGCGTTCACAGCGATTGTCTTGCTCAAGTGGCGGACATCATCCACTTTCACAGTGGAAACTTCAACTTCAAAATTGGAATTCCACCGCACATCAATTAATCGTTCGCATTCCTCTTCACGAAAAATCGGATGAAAACGATTCGCTATTTCTAACCGACGGCAGTTCGTTCCTTTATTTGCCCAAGAACGTTTTACTTGCCGATGAAGAGTATCAGATACCCTTGATTCTACTGGAAAACTATCGTCACTATTACTTTACAACTAAGAGTATTCGTGACTGCGATCGTTTTACCGCCGAAGTGACGAACAATGAATTAACCGTATCCCTCTCTTCGGAAGAGGAGGAAAAGTTATTTGTAGAAGTTCAGGACATGTCGAATGGTTCAAGCATTCGCAAACCTTATGAAAATCATCCTGTTTCCAACGTATTAGGAGAAGGACAATATCTAGTAAAAATTGTAGATGAGAATGGCAATATGATCTCTTCTAAGGTCATCGCTAATACTTCCTCCACAGAAGCCCCCTTTCAAATCGCGAAGCCTACCATTCGACTCTTTCCTGACCCTGCATCAAGAGGTCAGCGCACCACCTTGTCTGTTCAGGATATAACAGGTGACCATCCTTTAAAATTGACCTTATCCGATATGCAAGGTCACGTATTGGAAATCGAAGATTTACCCTTTGCTTCTAGCTTCGATTGGAAATTTGACGCTCCTGAAGTGCCGGGAATCTACACCCTTTCACTCTACAGTGGTGAAATCACTTACACTGTAAAACTCATCGTTGCTCAATAAAACGCTCACTCAATCTTTCTCTTTCATGTTCCAGTCCGATTGGTCGTCTAAAGTTGCCGTTTATTTTACTGTATTCGCGCTTCTCAGCAATGACATCTTCGCATCTACAATGGCACTGCAGACTATACCTCTGCAAGAAGATTCATCATCCAACGCACTTGCTTCGCATTACTTCCTTCCCATCGAAAACGAGATAGAAGTAACGAAGTTAACTACACCTGTAGACACAGATCTTCCAAGCAAAATAGATCGCGAAGATTTATCACCTCGCAACGAAATAGACATCGTCAAAACCTATGCTAGGACGATGGACTTTGAAGTATTGGATAGTGCGAGCTCACTTAGAGGGTATGTATCATTTGACCCTGATATTACCTCAACTCCTGATCATATTTTGAATGTCACCCGAAATGCTACACACTACCGTCTAGACGGTAAGTATGAAAACGCCACACCTATTGCCATTGGTGTAGATGTAGCTCGATTGGGAAGTGTTGCGGAATTGAATTTGGTGAACGTCTTCTTCCTCGATCGTCAATCGAACACGTGGAAAATGGCAGAGACCATTGGAATCGACCGAGAATCCTTCAGAGTAAAAGCGGTAGTCCCTGCTGAAACCGACTATTTCGCAGGAATGATCTCTTCACCGGAAATGCCAGAAGCTGCAGCCTATGTCCCTACCAATGTATCGGAAATTGAGCCAGCAAGCCCAGCCACAGGGATGCGTTTAATGCAACCTCCCAGTGCCAACCGTCAGGGCTCCGCTTCCCTCAGCTATCCCCTTTGGATTCCTCAAGGAAGAAATGGGATGACTCCTCCTCTTGCTGTCAACTACAACTCAGACGCTGGAACCGGTTGGATGGGATTGGGATGGAATATCCCTCAGTCCATGATTTCAGTAGATACGAAATGGGGAGTACCTGCATACAGCCCAACCGATGAAACGGAGCCCTATGTTTTGAATGGTGAGGCTCTTTTTATGCAAGGCAACAAAAGAGCTAATAGACCTTCATTAAATGCTCAAGGAGAGCTAATCCCATTGAAAAGAGAAGTAACTGGATCTACCCGATTCTTCCCTCGAGTAATGGCAAGTTATTCTGAAATAGAAAGAAAAGGAACTTCTCCTTCCAACTACTATTGGGTTGTTACAGATGCCTCACAAAATAAGAATTACTACGGCACATTAGATGGAACTGGGTTAGATACCAACAGTATTTTACAAACCTCCGATGGTAACATTGCACAGTGGTATTTAAGTAGAACGGTTGACAAATGGGGAAATACCATTGATTACCAATACGCCCTATATGAAGAAGGAACGACTTCTAATATGAAGAATGGTGGAATCAATCGTATTTTAAAGAAAATCACCTACACAGGTTTTAAAGGAACATCCTACTCATTCGGTAAATACACCATTGAATTCTTCACTTCTAATACCCGAGGGGATGGTACCATTTCTTTAAAAATGGGTCTGAAACATGTTGACGACAGACGATTGGACAGTATCTCTGTAGCCTTTAGCGGAAGTGAAGTTGTAAAATATAAGTTTACTTACAATAGGGGGTCTAGCACCTTCTTTAAGACCGTGTTAACGGCTATTCAAGAGTATAGAAATGATCAGTTTTTTTATGAGCATACATTCACTTACTATGACGATCCTCTTGAATACGGAAGTGGTGTAGAACTCGACACCTGGAACCCCACTCCTTGGCTCTCTAACACTGAAACGTCATCAGCATTCAGTGGATTGAAAAACGCATTTAGTAGACTACTGCAACCTTCGGCACTCAACACATCCATCACTTCTGGATTTAGCGTAGGTGGTGACGTCGGCGTTGGCCCTGCCGTGGGAATTGTAGCTGGACAAGACAAAAAAAGTACATTTTCCGCGGGCATCAATTGGGGGAATCACTGGACCAATACCCAACGTACAATGCGCGATGTAAATGGAGACGGCCTTGCAGATGTGATCTTTGAAGATCACAATGGTAACTTTGCCTATTACCCTGTATATCGCATTAATGGCAATCTGGAACTGGGGGGTAAGCGCAATTTCGAAATTGGAGGAATTGATCGAAGCTTTCAAAAAGATTTAAGCTATACGGTCGATTACCTATCTCCGGGTGGCTTTTACGTCGGTATGAACTGGCGAAACTCCACGACGAAGGTCAAAAGGACAATGACGGACTACAATGGTGATGGTATTCCTGACATGATCTTAGATGAAGGAATGGCATCTCCTAGAATTCACTTTGGAATTCTAGAATCCAATGGTGATATTTCGTTCTCTACCTCAAGTGAACATACACTAAACCCAGTAATCAAAGGGGTAGATCTAGTCTTTGAGGACACAGAGGATAAATGGGAATATCAAATTGTTAAGACATGGAAAGCGCCGTACAGTGGGACAATTAACATTTCAGGTACAGCTTCCATGGCTCCAGATCTTTCGGGTTCGAGTTTAGTCGCCATTCAACATAATGACGCCATCATCTCCTCCGGATTTCGTGAAGTTACACCAACTTTAAGCTATTCACCCAACTTGTCCCTGTACGTGACAAAGGGGGATCTACTCATGTTCCGAGTAGCGGCAGGGGAAGATGGTCAACAGGACTTAGTTAATTGGAATCCAAACATTTCCTATACCTCATCTTATCAACAAGATGGGAACCGATCTAAGTGGCACTCGTCCTCTTCATCAGATGGATTTATTCTCAGTGGAAAAGAAGGGATACAGGTTCTGGGACGCGACTCCATCAAATTGGACTTCAACTTGGACATGACAGGAACCTTCTCCGATGATGTCTTTTTAGTTGTACAACCATTCATCAATGGAGTTGCACAAGCTCCAATCAAAGACAAGTTGAACCCATCGAATCCAAACTCTCTTTCCAATATTTCGACTGCATTAAGCTTCATAGGGCAATATGGCGCCTGCGATGATAAAACACCATACAATCCATTAGATACGGTAGTCTTCACCTTCTCACTTCAATCCACGTCCAACGTAGACTGGGCGGACATTGAGTGTCGCCCTATTGTAACCTATCTTGAAGATTGCTATTTAGGAAAGAAGCAATATCCAGTTCTAGATTATCAAACATTCAACAACGTTTTGGTCATGGAGGGCGACCGATATCGTCCTGTCGATCCATCAAACTACTATGAAGTTTTACCTCAAATAACAATAGACACAGCTGCCATCGCTGATATATACAACGGTTATTCTCAAGATCAAGATGGGATTGTGTATATGACAGTTAAGAGTGGGGGGAATTTTCTAAGCAGAGTTGCTGTTCACTTTATATATAAGCATGGAAATGCAGCCTCTAACTCCATTACCCTTCATCCAATAAATAAGACTAATGGAAACGTTGATCTTACAACTAACCTTGCATGGAATGTATTTAACGATAATTCCAATGTAAAATTCAAAGGCAACCTAGTAGTAGGAAGTATGTTGTCTGTTGAATTCTTCGCTAAAGGAAACGAATCAGAGAATCTCGCAAACTACATAAACAATCATCTTTTTAGGCTGCGTTTCCCTCGGGATGTTGGAACCTATCAAACAGTTGGTGGAACCACTCCAAGCAAGAACATCTACTTCAGTGAATACAGTGAATTAAACAATGTTCACTTGGGTTGGGGACGGTTTGGTTGGCACCCCTTATCGGAGGAAACTTCGCTCGACGCCATTTCCACAACAGAACTTCACGATGCCATTTTAGAGGCTGTCAAAAATGGCGGAACTCTTCCTACGGACTCTGCCAGCATGGTTGATGGAGGAGACACCAACAGTGTCGAAAATCAAAAATTCGCCACACTATTTCCGATTCGAGGAGAGCGTATGTGGGGACTTAGAACCTATCAAGAAGAGCTGGGCGAAGGCGAAAACCTTGATCGTTACTCCGTGTATGGGGCACATGTTTCCGAGTTCCGCTATTTAGGACGTCTTTCTTCTGGATTCCTAGGAGAAGAAGAAGGCGAAATCTATCAAACCCCAGAACCCGAACAAGGAGTTAATCCCTCCTATACTGCTAGCGGAGCGCTCGGATATTCGAAGTCTTCCTCATTAGCCATTAACGCATCTGCATACGGAGTATCCGCCTCCTCTTATCTTACAGATAAAGACGTGTTTTATTCACGCTCAACTCGGATGTTTAGTGACCTTAATGGCGACGGTTATCCCGATGTTCTGAATGAATCCAATGACAATATCACATTTTACCCAACCAATTCATTTGGCTCTCATACTACCGGAATTCAGTCCTTGGCCTTAAGTGAAGAGACCCTGAATAAAAGCACTTCTTGGGGTGTTGTGGCATCTTATAATTCTTCACCACCTCTTGAAGTAGAAGAAGATCCAGAAGGGGTACACGAGATTAATGAAGACGCCCGTTGGGGAAATCTAACCAAACAAAGTAATTTTTCGGATGGCGTTGGTCTCAACTTAGGCCGTCAGAGAACTCGACTTGCATTCATTGACTTTAATGGTGATGGACTTGCTGACGAATACTACGATGACCAAACGGCCTGGAGTGGAGCTACACCAAGTATTCGATTAAACAAGGGAGAGACCTTTGAGTCGGCCTCCACTTCAACTACCCAATCCATTAACTCTTCCAGTCTTTCCCTTTCTCCAAGTAGCGTCGTTGGTGCATCTACCTTAGAAGAGACCGTTGAAAAAATTATTTCAGATGCAGATAATGGTGGATCTGTAACAAGAAGAAGTTGGAATCTAGGGGCAAATATCAACTTTATCAACAACCATCCAGAACGAACCTATATCGATATTACAGGTGATGGATTAGTTGATTATTTGGAATACAGCAATTACTTTGAGAACAAGGTGGATATCTACATCAATGAAGGAGGTGAATTTCATTTCTACAGACAAATTGATGACGAACCAATTAATGAGCAACTAGGCCAACAGAACGCATTCGGAATTTCCATTAAAGGGACAGGAACCGGTGCTCTGAACATTGGCCTTGTCAAACTCAAAGCAGCCATTACAGGGAATGGTGACCTTTCCGTGAATGGGCTGGCTTCGAGCATGATGGACATGAATGCCGATGGCGTCCCGGATTATGTAGAAGATATCCGTACTGGGAAAATAAAAGTTTACTACGCCACATTTGCGCGTAACGGAAAGCTCAAATCAGTGGAAAACCCATTGGGTGGAACCTTTGAAATCACGTATGAAGGAGAAGGACAAAAAAATGGTTATTACGAGCCTCAAATAAAAACTCATCTGTCTGATGAGAACGATGAAAAAATGATCTGGAGCATGCCACAAGGCAAGCTCGTCATGCGATCTGTTACCATCTTTGATAGTTTAAATGTTGAGATTTCTGGTGAAGACTTGGACGGAGCCGATGCCTTTACTACTCGATTTGCCTACGATGGAGGTGTCTATAGTAGAAGAGAACGAGAATTCTTAGGGTTTAGTCGAGTAGCGACTATTGCTCCTTCCCATTATGAAGACGGAGTTGCGCTTCTGCAGGATAGTTGTAGTCATGATGGAATTGAACAGCCAAGAGATGTGACTTCAGAATATATATTTCCGGAAGTTCCTAGGACAACATTTACTGAAGTCAAAGTACTCAATCGTTATAACATCAGCGTGATTGAATTCTCGCGCCTTACGGATATTGACCAAGATGAACAGTTTACCTTTAATTACCTCTCAAAATTACCTGAGACTACTTACAATCTTCACGTTCATTACTGGAAAGACTCAGTAGAGGTAATTAATGCCGAATTATCTAGAGTAGACACATGGTACCACCAACACATCGAACTCATTTCGGAATCCAATCCGGACTATGAAATTCGATTGGTGGACACCGATCCTCTTTCTGCAACCTTAGGCCAAGTGAAAGGCGAAGTTGGAAACTGGAAGATTGTATCGAACTTAAACAGTTTAGGTGAATGTGCTACCATCTTCCCTGCTGTTACGGAAATTAAAAAAGTAAACTTCCCTGTAGTTGATGACAGAGCGCATTACATGCCATCAAAAACTTCCTTTGAATACGATGCCTATTTCAATGTTACCCGAGTGGAAGACGAAGGAACCGGAGTTGCCACTACTCCATTTGAAGAGATAGTTGATACCATGTACTACACGCATTATGTATACAAGGAACAAACCAACCTCTGTTCAATCGTTTCTTCTCTAAATGTGGTGTATGACGACGGCATCATGTACGGCCTTTTGGTTCCAGATCAAGACCAGGAATATGAAGACGCTATTGTTTACGCCTATTATCCTACCAGCAGTTGCTACCCTTCGCAAATGCCCGAAGTCGGAATATGCACAGGCGATGATACCGAATTTATTTCTGTCCATAGAAAGGAAATTACCGACACCATCTATATTAAGGAGATCGATTATCGAGCTACCTACAGTGGAAAATTGATTGCACTCATGACCTACTTCGCACCTAGTAATAGTGCCAATCAGACCAATGCTCTACAAACACATAAGGTTTATCAAACGAACACCAATAGCAGTAACCTACGCAGGTTTGCAGAAGTAACCGCCCTAACTTCAAATAACTTTGCTCCGGAAAGAATTAGACAGTATCTAGGGGCGAGTACCAGCAGTGCTCATGCGGAGTCTTTCGTTCATTACAATACGTATGGATTAGCTGATTCCATTGTGGGTCCAGAAAACCACGCCGGACACCGTAATTGGAGCGTCATCACCTATGACCCGTATAACCTAGGTATCGCCATTGGTACCGAAAACCAGTTTGGCGAAAGAGTAAGTAGTATCTATAACTACGGACTTCAACAGGTTCAGCAAACCACCGATGTAAACGGTCACCCCATGGTGTATCGCTATGATGACTTTGCTCGTTTAACCAGTATTTGGGCACCAAGAGAAATTTACAACTCCTCGAATGGCCCAACCATCAAGTTTGAGTATCATCCACTTGGAATTAACCCTTCATCAGGTAAGAAGAACGAAAGTGTTCCCGTTGCACTTACCTACCACAACACATCCAACAAAGGAGAATCCGTTCAAACTACAACTACTTCCACAATAGATAATTATCGGTCGACCTTGTTTATAGGTGGGGCTTCGAGTATGACTTCATCCGCTCATACCGCCACATTCACGAACCTCCAAGGACAAGCGGTTCAGATTCAAATCGAAACGGATTATGATCCTTCTGGGAACGGCACAGCCAAGACTTCTATTCTGCGTGTTTCCGGTCTAAGCTCCGTCAACACGTTTGGGTTGGCCGATATTCAAAGAAGGGATACCCTTATTAGCACTAGCTCATTCGGAATATTCCGTCCGTTTAAAACATGGACCACAGGTACGTCATATTATGACTACGCATCTCGACCAGTGAATCAACAATCTGTTTGGAGCAACAAGGACACAACAGGTGCGTTGTACACACTTGTCAGCACTGAAACGATGTACGAATGGTTGGGAGGATTGAGCTTGAATAGTGGTGATTATTTCACAGCGTATACCTCTTCAGCAGGCACTTCTACTCGAAGCTACATCGACTCCAGAGGACGACAAATAGCAACTCGTAATGGAAACGATATTCTCACCGAGTTTGAATTTGATCCTCTAAGTCAAGTTGTAAAAGTCAAAGATCCTGTTGGACTAGAAACCCAATACACCTTTGACAATTTCGGTCGTACTACGCAAGAGATTCATCCAGACAGAGGCACGACAAATACGACATACGACGAGGCGAGTAACGTTACGCAAGTAGCATGGGAAGGCGACACCATCAACTATGAATACGATCACAGTCGTCTGAAAAAGAAACTCATGCCATCTGGAGCGTCAAATCCGCTCTACAACGTAGAATACTTTTACGGTGCCAATGATGGATCTAACGCAGCCAATGCCGTAGGGCGCATCTCCAAGATCATTCAGGGAAGTTCATCCAGTCCTTTCTTAGTGGAGAACTACAAGTATGACGAATTGGGAAATATTCACAGTGAATCCAAAACCATTGATATTCCAGACGTTGGGACAAAAACGTATATCACCAAGTTCTTCTATGATTCTTTTGGTAGAACCTTGCGCATCCAATATCCAGACGACGAACAGGTGCGTTATCAATACACAACGTTAGGTTCATTGGACGGAATCACAAGCCAAATGCCTAGTGAAGCGGTTCAAAACATTATCTCGGATATATCCTATGATGGATATGACAATGTAAGTCACATTCTCTACGGAAATGGAACGGAAAACTTCTTTACATATCACGATGTCACTCGTGGACTCATGGCCAACGAGACCAAGGCTAAAGTCAACTCTTCGAGTGGATTCGCAAAAGTCAATAGAAGAGACTACTCTTACAACAATAGAGGTCTTATCGATCAAGTCGACTTCTTTGTTCATCCCAAACTCATCACTCCTACCACAGGGAATTTCACGTTTGCCTATAGCTATGATGATGTAAATAGACTCACGCAAACCCAGTTGATTGAAGGCGGTTCGACCACTTATCAACTAGATATGACCTATGACCATGCGGGCTCTATTCAAACCAAGAGCTCAAAACTTATAGGTTCGAGTCTAATATCAAATAGCGATATCAACTACAATGCAGAGTATTATCCTGTGAGTAGTACAACTCATCAAATCGGTGAAGTAGGCAGTTTCGCCGAATTGCAATTGCCGGGGCAACCTACGCCTCCAGATTGGGGACAACGCTTCACCTACAACGATCAAGGAAGCGTTGAAAAAGTGGAGAAAATGAATGTGGCCTCAGGCACCTATTCCCAAGACCGAATTATGGTTTGGAATGCCGAGCAACAGCTCGTGGCGGTGAGCATGGATAACCACACCAATATTCAACACTACGTATACGATCATACAGGAACGCGTATGTTGAAGAGTGCTTACAACCAGAGCAACCTCTCCATCAATGACACCAATGTTGGCAATCCGAGCTACATGGATCCGTATCAAGTCTATGTAAATGCGTATTTTGTAGAGTCTGATTTTGTAGATGGACTCCAGAAAACGAAACACTATTACATGGGCATGCAGCGTGTAGCCTCTGATATTAGTCTCCAAGCGATTCAAGCCGAACCTGGATTGAGTAAAACATCGACCTCGGAAGCTTCATTGAACCCTACCCGAGAGGAATCGTTCGCAGAAGAACCCGCAGCTCAACAGAACGCTGTCCTTGAACAATTCAAGCACATATTGCTCGATCAAGGCATCAAAGAAGACGTTGATTACACCGAAGAAAGCCTCTTTGCAAGTAATGAGATGGACGTACTCTATCCCGAATACGCCAGCTCGTCTACTTTAAAATCAGGCAGCACAGGAGGTGATTTCACCTGTTGTTTTAACGGTGATCGCTATTGGTATCATCCTGACTATCTGGGTAGTGTTGCCATGGTGACGAACAAACAAGGGATCGTACACCAGTTCTTCCTTACCAACCCATGGGGTGAAAACATGCATACGTACAATCAACCAACACCAGGATTTGATAGTCCGTATCGTTTTAACGGTAAGGAGTTGGATCAAGAGACGGGGTATGCGTATTATGGGGCGAGGTATTATGACAACCAACTATCTATGTGGTTGAGCGTGGATCCATTGGCAAGAGAATACCCTAGTTTCAGTCCTTATAATTTCGTAGAAAACAATCCACTCCATCTAACAGATCCTACGGGTATGGGGCCAACAGATCCCGAAGGAAAAGAAGGAAAGTCGAAAACAAAAGACGACTCCAAAGTACCATTTTATCCAGATCTTGATTTAGCAATTGGAGGTGAAATAAATGTGGTGACAGTAACACCAAAGGATGCTACACCTCAAATGTCTTCAGAAGCCTATGAAGGGATGTATACCAAAGGAGATTATGAAAATTATCAAAATGACTTTCCAGAATTTCAAGGAATGTCGCATTCTGAGGCGGTTGATTACTGGGAAGTGAATTATGGTCAAAGCTACTGGCGTTCTTGGAATAATGCCGTGAAACAAAATCGAGAGTACATAGCCTATCGGAAACTAGTTTGGTTCATTGATGGTTTTATTACTTTGTCAACAGTAATTGGTCCAGCTTCAGGGTATAATGCTGCAAGTGGATTGCCTCAGCCAAGGGGTTTTGGTTTAGGGAGATTGACGCCAGAAGCGACACCTATGGTTAGGTTGGGACTGGCGAATAGATCATATTTCGTGGATAGTCGAGGTCCGAGTTATTGGGGTTCAGGAGCGCATGGGCAGTTTCCTAGTTCAATAAATAGAACAATTATATTAAATGGACGCGCATCCTATAACTTTGGTAATCAAAGTTGGAGATTTAGTTTGAATGGGTATCGTGGAGGTCATTCATATGACTTAAAGTTGGGTATGCCCAGCAAACCAAGTTTTGGCCGTTTTGATCTAGGGATTAATCGACAAGGGGGCATTTTTCATAGCACACATTATTCTCATTGATTTATGAAAGAGTACATTTTCGGAGGTGATTTTCTTGTGCCACTACGTGAGCTAAATATTAACAGACCTGTTTCACTAAATAGGTTTACGGGAGGTAATGAACTACAAACAAAAATTAACAAATGGGCTAGTAGGTATGATAAATATGCTCCAATAGAACAACTTGAAAAATATAAGAATGAAATCTCAGAACTTGATGAAGAAGGCATTACTTTACTGAGAGAAATCAAATCACTATTTGAGTTAAATGGAGAAACCGAGTTTCAACTGTTTTATTTGAGTTTAATTAATGGAATGTTTTGTATTGATTCAAACAATGATACTCTCGTAAGGATAAAAAGTAGGTAATGTGGTCATTTAGGTGTTGTCGACCATTTAAGACCTTAACCCATTGAAAATCCAATTATCGTTTCAATGGTAGTATACCAGATTTGTGGTTTTCGGAAATCACAAACAGAACTATCTGAAAATCAAAATTGGTTCTTCAAAAGTCAAAAAGTTAAAGTGGTACGGGTCCACTTTTGTATTTTAAGTGCTTTGAGCGGCTAAAAATGGGTAATGTGCTACTTTAGGAGGTGACGATAAATAGGAATCATAACCTATTGAAAATCTAGAATTCCAATGAATGAAACATATAGAACAGAGGATGATTCAGACGAGTTATCCTCTGTTTTTGTTTTAGAAAGTGTCTTAAATCGGCGCTAATCGCTAGATTGATGATCTAGTGTAGTCAAAAAGGAGATGGCTTGAGGTGTGAAAAGTGTAGAAAGCCCTGTATTAAAAGGGGATTGCAAGCTAACGACAAGCAGCGTTTTTATTGCAAGATCTGCAGATGTAGTCAACAAAGAACCTACGTTAGTCGGGTCACGTCCTATTTGTGGGGAGCAAGTAAGTTGAAATAACTTTAAAAACGATACACTATTACATGGGCATGCAGCGTGTAGCCTCTGATATTAGTCTCCAAGCGATTCAAGCCGAACCCGGATTGAATAAAACAACGTCCTCAGAAGCTTCATTGAACTCTATGCGAGAGGAATCGTTTGCAGAAGAACCCGTAGCTCAAGTTTACTTGAACATGGATTAAGATTGTATAGATGTATTCATTTTCCAGAAACATATATAGGAGTGACGGGCATTATTCATGAATTTTTTCATGCTCGGGGGATATCAATGGGATACATATACTTCGACCCTGACTCAATTAAATGCAGGTCTCAAATGGAAGAAGATGCTGCTGTAGGATATGTCAATTCTGTTAGGAAGCATTTGATTTTGAGTCGTTAAGGCTGTTGGCTTTTTAATTTCAAATACCAAATGAAATACAACCAAGAGATGAGCACCAGTAAATGTTTTGATTGGATGATATTGTCACTATTCATTGTGATAACAAAATCAGCTCTAGGAACTGGAGACACATTGGTAGTTGATTATTCAAACAAGACGAATTATTTAACCCCAATTATGCTCGAAGTTCTTGAACATTCAAGTTCAAAACACTTAGTTATACAAGTAGTTAACTTGGATTCCGATATTAAAGCTGAGGCATCTGGATGTATGTGGCTAGATACATTTTATGTTCAGAACGAGGACATCTTCATAGAATTGAAGTTTGAAGACTCTATTGCGATTAAGTATCCAGAGAGGCTATTTGTGAGTTTTAGTTTGGATGAAACAAGAATTAAACTGATGCAATTCTACTTTGTTTCTAAAATCATTACTCATAAGACCAATCGCGAGACACCAGACACCACTGAGATAAATAATCCAGAATTAATCTTTTTTAACGTTCCAATAACTCATTTTCAGAATTTACATGTTGAAATAATTACGAATGATACAGTAGAGATAAAAGATTCAGGCCTTACAATGTATCTTGAACCTGTATATTTTAGATGTACATCAAATCAAGTAATAAAGATAGTTTTCACCTCTGGAAGGAGCCAAGATGTTCATTACATCAAGTGTGATTGTGAGGATCGGGGATCCCCGACGGACTCACCCTTTTAGTCCGCCAACAAACGAAAAGGAAGAATGAAATAGATGAAACCGCATAAACACTAGCCTCACAAACGTAACATTTTCTAAATCAATGACTTCAAAATCTCGAATTAGGTGTTTTAGAAAAATTGAATTGTCTGAGGGTATAGAATATAACTTTTAGAAGAGGCCTACTACACCGAAGAAAGCCTCTTTGCCAGCAACCAGATGGACGTGCTCTATCCCGAATACGCCAGCTCGTCTTCTTTATAATCAGGCAGCACAGGAGGTGATTTCACTTGTTGTTTTAACGGTGATCGCTATTGGTATCATCCAGATTACTTGGGCAGTGTTGCCATGGTGACGAACAAACAAGGGATAGTACACCAGTACTTCCTTACCAACCCATGGGGCGAAAACATGCATACGTACAATCAACCAACACCAGGATTTGATAGTCCGTATCGGTTTAATGACGACGGAGTGAGAAGCACTCTTCGATCGAACGTTGCGCGCGAAGCGCTGAGTTGGATCAAGAGACGGGGTATGCGTATTATGGGGCGAGGTATTATGATAGTCAAATTTCTCAATGGTTATCTGTAGATAGGCTCGCTGATAAATATCCACATAGTTCACCCTATGTGTTTAGTGGGAATAATCCTGTTCGATATATTGACCCTAATGGAGATAGTCTAAATATAGCCGGATTATTATGGTTCGATAAGACATGGGGAACGAATATTATAGGAGCATTAATTAAGGAATTAGAGGCAGAAACTGGTTTGGGTTTGATTATTACAAAAGTTAACAGGAATCAAGTATATCTAGACTATCTAAGAGATGAAAATGGAGATGCTATTCTTCAGGAAGGAGGGAGTTCGTTGGCAAGAGGTGATCTTTTGAGTATAATCAAAAGCGAAAAGAGAGTTTATGTTTTGGGGACTATGAAGGAAACAACGCGGACAGCTGGTATGCAGCAGGACAATGCTCAGATCAAATTAAATCCAAATCAAATAAATGGCTTTGTTCGTGGAACTAGAGGAGTTGATAAGAGGACAATGGGATTTGGGATGGTGTTCTTGCACGAAGTTCGCCATTGGCTCACTGGATTAAAAGACGATAAGGAATTTCCGGGAACAGGCCCAATCGTTGATCACATGAACAGTATTAGAGGACAGTTAGGTCCAGAATGGGGAGAACGTAGCTCTTATGCCCCTAAAGCACTCCCTTCAAATGGAAGAAGTTATATTCCTTTTGGTAGTGCAGCTCGCATTATTTTGAGAAATGGTGTTTATCCATTTACTCATGTAGAACCATAAACCTTTTAGAGATGAGATTTTTTTGGATCAGTATGATGGTAAGTATACTAAATGTAAATCAACATTATAAAACCAATCCCTATGAAATGGCCTACAATATTGTATTATCTGTTATTCAAGAAGAAGGTAATTCAGTATATCCATGTCAGGTAGTAGTGGATTCTACAATTACAAGCTTGCAGTTTATTAGGACAGATTCATGTTTAAACTTCTTTCAGAAGGCAAATGATCTCTTCAATTGGGAGGTTTTAAGCGAGGGGGTGGATGCGCCTGAGGGTCAAGCGTTAAATTCTTTTGTTAATAGTGTTGCAAAAGACTGCTCAAGGGATACAGAATATCGGATTCACTTCTCGGGGATACACAAAGGTTTTTTTTGTGCATCTGTCTATAAAGGTGTGGTTGAGGATGATTATCCGTTGAATAGTGGAGGGTTCGAATTGTTCCTATTCTACTATGATTTCGAGAAGAATCTCATCCTATGTTCATCACACGTTCCGGTTTTTGTTAATTAGAAAGGAAATATTGATACTCATCAGATATACACTATGAATAGGTTACAGGTTTAACGGTACGGAGCTCGACCAGGAGACGGGGTATGCGTATCATGGGGCGAGCGAGGTATTATGACAATAGGTTGAGTACGTGGTTGAGTGTGGATCCGTTGGCGGCAAATGGTCCGAATATCACACCATATGCATTCAGCCACAATAATCCAATTATGATGGTTGACCCTGATGGGAATTGGCCGTTTACTCCACTGCCATTTTGGGATGGCTGGCTATGGGGCGACCGATATCCTGGGGTAACTACAACTTTTACAGAGGCGAAAGTAAGCGCGGGTGCTTTTGTCGGAGCAAATTTGTTAAGACAAGCTGGGGTAGCACGAGATGAGGTGGGTGTTACACATTTTACAAGCAGAACGGAAGTCTTTATAGATCCTACTGATATGGCAGAAGGCGAAGAGCCAGAGTTATATATTGGAGCAATGGCTCATGAAATGGCAGGGATTAGCCAAGATCCTGCAAGCGAAACGTTTCTTGAACAATATCATAAACCCGGCTGGCAAGCATCTGCAGGTGGCGCTCTTGGACTTGCTGGTGGCATTGGCTTTGGCCCCCGTGGTATAACTCTCATGGTAGGAGTTGGTGTTGGCGTCGAATTATCTGTCATGTCAACGGACATAGTAGAATCAATTTCACTAACATATGATGAAGTTCAAAAGATAAATCCAGGGGATCTTCAGTGGGGTGTTACTGACGTTCGAATTAATAGCGAAACAGGACGACGAATGGCCAATGTGACAGTAGGCACTGGTTCTTCAAAACGTGTAACTGAACAGGTCGTATATTCTTACTTTGAAGAGAATGTTTGGATGTCTGCAGATTATCAGGCTCGAGCCGAGGAAATCCGCGAATTTTAGATGGAATTAATTTGTGTTATTAGACTTCTTATGATTAATAAATTTTTTAACGGACTTAGGCGATTAATTTCTCATCCAATCTTCATTCTAACCATGGTTGTAGGAGCCCTTTTTTCTATTGTCATGATTTATTTGAAAAATGAAGAAGTCCAGATTGGAAAAATTGGATATGTATGTTCAGATAATCATGGAAGAGTTCCAACTATGAGCCGGATTGGTGATGGTTCGGATGTGAAGAATTACGAAGCATTCTTGGACCAGGAAGTCGAAATCATGAACTATAGCTCAGCATCTTTAGCTAATGGAACATCAGTATTAATCATAGACACGATTTCAGAATTGAGTTTGATTAAAGTAATTGATCAGAATGATTTATCACCTCAAGGACGAAGAAGAGATAAGATTCATTTTGTACATAATAGTATGGTTTTTCTGAAGCCATGCGAGGCTCACCCTTTTAGTCCGCCAACAAATGAAAAAGAAGAATTTGATAGATAAACCCGCATAAACACTAGCTGTGGAAACGTATCCTTTTCTTATCACCTACTTCAAAATTTCGAAGTGGGTGTTTTGGAAAAATTGAATTGTCTGAGGGTATAGAATATGACTTTTAGTAGAGGCATAATACACCGAAGAAAGCCTCTTTGCAAGTAATCAGATTGAGGTACTCTATCCCGAATACACCAGCTCGTCTACTTTAAAATCAGGCAGCACAGGAGGTGATTCCACCTGTTGTTTTAACGGTGATCGCTATTGGTATCATCCTGACTATCTGAGTAGTGTTGCCATGGTGACGAACAAACAAGGGATAGTACACCAGTTCTTCCTTACCAACCTATGGGGTGAAAACATGCATACGTACAATCAACCAACACCAGGATTTGATGGTCCGTATCGGTTTAATGACGACGGAGTGAGAAGCACTGCTTCGATCGAACGTTGCGCGCGAAGCGCTGAGTTGGAACAAGAGACGGGCTATGCTTATTATGGGGCGAGGTATTATGACAACCAGTTGAGTATTTGGTTGAGTGTGGATCTGTTGGCGCATAAATATCCTAGAGTGTCGGGCTATGTATTTAGCAATAACAATCCTCTCGCCTTTGTTGATCCTGACGGAAATGAGAATATTGTCGTTGTTGGAAGTCAAAATGCTGCTGGAGCCGGCAACAAACTGATGTTTGTTAATCAGGGAATAAGAGCAATGAGAGAGTGGTCAGAAAGCAGTTCTCAATCTGCAGAGAGTAGAACTATGGTTTTATTTACTGGTGGATATACTGAAGATCAGATAGCAAGAATTAGGAGCTCGGTTGAGGGATATGGAGGATCTTTAGTAACAGTTAATTCTGTTGATGAGATGACGAGCTATATTAATTCGAAATCAACCTCATGTGCAGACCTTAGCGACGACAGACTATCCGATAAAGTCACTGATATGGAAATGTATTCCCACGGCGTACCAGGAGCGGTCGAATTTGGATATGGCACTGAGAATGCTGACAAGTATCGTCTAGATGGATCAAATGTGAGGGACCTAAATTCAGGGTCTTTTAATGGAACAGAATCAAACATTTCCTCTTTTGCATGTCGGACCGCCATGGGTACAAACTTTAGCGTTGTGGGTTCAACATTCTTCATCGATCGAGAGGGGAGTTTAGCTCAGGGTATTTCAAATGCCACAGGTGCTAGTGTAATGGCGTTCCCTGTTAGGACTGATTATCAGTTTACGCTAGGAACTTGGTCAGAACGAAGGTTCGGAATACCTAATGCTGCTCCTGAAATGCAGACAATAGATGGCGCCGTCTTTACGCCACATGGAGCGGCTCATCCCGTTCAGCCTGGGAGTACACCATTTGGAGTTTATCAAGGAGAATTATTTTTCTCACCACAATGAGAGTATTTCCGATTTTATTGAGCGTTATGGCGGTCGGATGTCATCAACCTGAACCGAACCAACTTTGGTCACGACAAGGGTATGAGGCATACTTAACTTATGAGGAGTCCAACTGGTGTGATAAATGTAGCTGTATAGACAGAAAGCACGCTACTTTAGCATTCAATTTCGATTTGAAGTTCGCATTAAATCATAATGACTATGAAGTCTTGATACTTAGACAAGGTGTCATTTACAGGGGTGATTACGATTCTCAAATTAACATCGATTCAATTTGCTACTGTATGGATAATAATCTAACTCAACTTAACACCCTATCTTTCGTGTTGCTGGATAAGAAGGATAATGTTGCCTTCAAGTGGTCAAAGCTCGAATCTTATTATTTAAGCGATATTCAGGAGATAGATGTGACATTGTATCAAAATGGTAATTATTCTGTACGTTGGTAGCGGAAGGAACTGATTATCTTTCTATTGGGCGTAAATTATATCACATGGGTATGCCTCTTCAAAAATGACTTTCTCACATTACAGCTACTGAAGCATTACAAATTTCGGTAGGTGGAAAATGATTAGCAAGCTTATGAATGGTTATGATCCAAGCTTTTCCGCATGGAGTACAAATACTTATCGTCCATAGTTTGCTAATAATATTATAATTTTCAAGATGAAGAAAATAGGTTTGATAATCATAGCTGCAGTATTGATTTACGTTTTAATACAGAACAGTAGTGAGCTTGAAAAAGATATTAGGAGACAATATTTAAGTAATTCATTTCATGGCGAAATAAAGGCCAAGTTTAGAAATGAAAAGCAGCATATGTATAGAAGTCTCTTGCTGCTGTCCAGTGATTCAACGCGTTTGGATACAATCACCGTAGAAATGCCCAACAGTATGAGATTTTATAAGAGTTTAGATACTGGTATGATTCTGACCAAATCAAGAGGTGATTCATGTATTGTTGCAACTGGTGCTGATACTATTCAATATTGTTGGTGAAATTACTCCTGAAGGTGGTGTCTCAAAATAGTTCGTAGTTGACAGTTCAATCTCTAACTAGTTGATAATCATAATTCAGACTTATTTGATAGCATAAGAAAAAGGGAAGGTTCGATGAATATTTCCCTTTTTTTTTCATTGGAGAAAGTCTCTTAAACGGGCTCGAATCGCTTACTTATCGATCTCGTGTGTCTAAGTAGTTGGTAAATGAGATGTAGAAAATGTAGAAACCTTGACATGGGGATTTCAGAAGAATGGAAAGCAAAGATTCGGTCACGTCCTATTTGTAAGGAGCAAGTAAGTTGAAGTAACTTTAAAAACGAAACACTATTACATGGGCATGCAGCGTGTAGCCTCTGATATTAGTCTCCAAGCGATTCAAGCCGAACCTGGATTGAGTAAAACATCGACCTCGGAAGCTTCATTGAACCCTACCCGAGAGGAATCGTTTGCAGAAGAACCAGCAGCTCAACAGAACGCTGTCCTTGAACAATTCAAGCACATATTGCTCGATCAAGGCATCAAAGAAGACGTTGATTACACCGAATTCCAGTTTCAGAAAGACGATTGAATGCATCAATAGATCATAACAGTATGTCACTCGAAATGGCCGACCCTGCTTAAAATTATTCACCCGATAATAGAGGCGTAAAAAAAGGAGATGATATGACCCTTTCAAATATTGATATTACCAATTTTGGAGAAACTTCTGGAGAGACTATTAATGAAGTTGTTATTTGGTAACTCTTACATGGAGCAAGTCACAATGCAGTACCGAAGAGTGATCTCACTGATTTGGGAGGCCATATTGATGGTACTCTTCTTCAATCAGGAGCTCGCACTGCCGCAGAAGTAATTGGAGGAATCTTCTTCGACTCGGATGAACATAAAACGTTTGGCGGGTCTGGAGAAGCTAAACTTTCTGATATTTTTCATGACTCACCTGATCACATTATTCAAAGCTATATGATCCAAACTTTTGGCAATGAGGAACCTAAAGCAAATTATCAGTCAAATGAATAGCACCGCATTAGTGTCAATTTTCCTGGTATCTATTATTTCTTTAGCATCTTGTAAGGAATATGATCACAATAATACTGACATAGAGAATATTGTTGAACTGAATAATGTGAGCATGAGAGTCAATCCAGATTTCAATAATTTCTACATAAAAACAAAAGAGCAACATGACTTCAAATCGATAGAGTTGGTTATTAGTAACATAGATTTAAAGTCAGAAAACTCTGGCTATACAAGCATCCTTGAAGCGAACAATGAAGCTATTATTCTTGGAATTGATTTCTTTGAATCAGGATTGAAAAATCGATTCATTAACACAAATCGAACTCATTATTATCAACAGAAATCAACCATGGATGAAATCTTCGATGTCGACTTGAACGCCTACTACCTGATTAATTCACAAATTGACACAATCAAGAATGGAGAATTAACAAGAAATTTGTACTTCCTCTATTTAGACACTACTAGTGCTCGTTCACCATTCACCATAACAATGTCGTGTGTATCAAGAGACACCTCAAGATCTTTTGAAAATGAATGGATAAGGTTCATCCATTCCGTCAAAGATTGATCAAACCACGAGAAGACCTCTTACACCCCCATTCAATTTGATAACCAACGAAAAAGAAGATTCAAATAGGCAATACTGACAAGATGTTTCAACAAAATTGAGTCGATGTCTGTCAGGCCATCGAATCCATCTACCAAAGGCGCCGTCCGACTTGATTAATCAAACGCAATGCAAAATGGTAATTTCTACTACGGTCGGCTCACATCCCATAACAACTTGACTCAGAAGGGATAGGCTCTAGCTTCTGACACTTATGCTAAACTATATAGACCCCAAAAGCCCCATGACCAAGACACTTGTCATTAGTGAAAAACAGTTCAGAGCCTTTTTCGATCAGAAAGAAGTAGTCGTCACCCCACTGACCAAGTTTAACATTTACAGGAACTCTTCAAGAGTTAGGTTTATAGTTCATCGTATTCAACCTAACCGGGCGGTATTGTATTCAAAAGTATGGTACTTAAATGACCCAATACACCGAATTAATATAACGTGGAATAAAATTGGTAATGATTTAGAACTTCGCATAAAGCCGAAGTTCACTTTGTTATTCATCGTCATGAACTCACTCATGATTCTCATCGTAACACCTATTACTCTTATCTTTCTTTACCAAGAAAACCCTTCGCTACTTACTAACCTACCATTGGCTTATTATATGATTATTCTAAGCACGCTCCAATTAATAGTCTTCATTGGTAGAAACAGCGCTTTAAGCCGACTCAAGAAGCTGCTTGAGATGGGCTCCCCGCCTCCCCCATTTAGTTCGCCATCCATTGAAAACAAGGATTGAGATGGATAAAACCACATAAACACTAGCTTCAGAAACCTGTACCTCATCCTACGTCGTGCGGTACACCACATACTCAACGTTCAAGAGAATCTGTGGAAGTTGAGTGAGTTGTGAGTACAGTTTCAAGGAGAATACCCACTCCCCGCCTGTTGTCTGAGGATTGTTATCAGACTTCCATTGCTCAAACATACCACTGATGGTTGCAGCGGTTCCAGGACCTAAGGTCTGATTTGGATACAGGCCAATGGGTAGATAGGTGACGAGCCCACCTTTTCCTGATGAATCTGGTGATACAAGTTCATATCCATAGAGCAATTCCATGGTGACTTTCTGACCGTCCATGTGATCGCCAAACAAGTTAGTAAACATGGCATTCAGCGCATCGGTAAGGGTGGAACCTAGGTCGTTGATATTGATGCGCTCACTGAAGGTGTTCAGCGGCGTCACGACACTTGGAGCCACTACAACATCGGTGGAAAAGATGAATTTTGAATTGACTGGTATGTCTTCGGCTTCTCCATTTCGTTCTAGCAAATCTTCATTCCGCTCAACCCAAACTTGTGACCTTGCATTTTGTACAATGCTCAAGTTCAAATCCTCCCAAACCAATTTGAAGACGGGCCAACTTCCCGAAGGGACGGTTTCTCCATCAGGCACGGTATATACGAGCTTATCATTAACGGGAGTTCCCTTGTCGAGTTGAATGAAATGCAAGAGGCCCGTTTTCATATTAACTACTTGAACATAAGCTTCTGGCCAATTTCCCATTGGACCTGGCGATACCTCTCCATGCTCTGGAGGCAAGGCGGTGAGTGTATAAGACACCATCTCTTGAGTGACAGGATCATCCGTAACTCGAGATTCGAACGAATATGATCGACCCGCAACGAGGTCATCTCCTGAGGTGGCCTGTTGTTCCTGAGTGGTGATTCTCTTTTCCCAATTGGATGCCACCCTATTTGCCAAGTCTGCAAATGTGATAACGGCATTCTTCACAGTGTCCGATGGCACCGTTGACTCAGGATCTACCAAGCCGTTTAGCGATTGCCACAACTCATCCGATACAGAGCTGTATTGCGCTAACTCTGTGAAAAGATCTACTTTATCAACCTCAATCATGGCGTCCATGTGCGGTTGAGAAAGGTTGAACTCTACAATCAACTTTACATAATCTTGCTCGGCATGCTCATGAGAATAGGAGAATCCGTAATTCCATAAACTGAGTTCAGACGTGGTTCGATTGTTTTGATCAGGATAGGATTGTACGGCTGACTGACCTTCTACGATAGGCAAGCCGGGGAATATCCTCAATGGAATAGGAATAAGAGCCTTTCCAGGATCCGTACCAGAAAGTGCCGAAGGCTTTTCTGTCGCCGTCTGCACAGGAACAAAGGTCAACCAATCTGAAGCCGTGTAGCCATCTGGAACATTGGTGGTAGACTTATTGAACTCAATATGGGTATAATCGTAATTAATGTCGCCTTCTATGTTCCTATGTCCTGAAACGTTTTCAAGCGTCATCAAGAAATTAACGAAGGATTGCGCATCCTCTAAATGTGTCTTTGCCGCTACAATGCTTACCCCTGAAACCTGATTGATCGGCATATCGGCTGATCCATAGAGGGCCGCAGGAGCAAGAGTGGAACCCGTTATCTGCCAAGCTGAATCTACGGTGGAGTTATACTGAACCATTACGGTAGATTCATAGGCACGAGCTAGACTAATTCCCAGTTGCTGTTTTAGAGCATTCTGTGCACTTTCTAAGGCCTCACCATCGTTCGATGCCGATACGTTGAGCACCTGCTCCATGCCGTTTGCAATTTTCGGACGAAGGGTAGCTTTAGAGCCCAACACTCCTGTGAGGCTAGGACGCATTTCGGCGGATGCATAAAATGCACTCACATACTCTCCAGACAAGAATCGGTCTACGTCTTCCAAGAAGTTTCTCGCCCACAGTTCAACATCCACACTTTGGAATGCTATTGATTTAGCATCCCCTAACGTCCCATCGCTTTTCAGCAACTGAATACTCACGTCTGGTCGGGTCACAAGATGACTGTAAAGTGGAGTTAAAGCAAATGTCCTAGGTTGTTGCTGACCGTTGTAATTCAATGCGCCCGCAAGATTCACTTGTGCAATTCCAGAATTGTCAAATCCCACAATCCACAAATCTTGAGCAACACCCTCTACCTGACCTGTTCCCAGACGAATATTCGGAAGTGCTTGCTTGAGTTCTTTGACAAAATCATTGTAGTTGAGCTCCTGGTTATTAGCGCCTTTGGTTGGTGCCGATATCGCAGACTCAATCATTTCTACTGCTCCCGTTCCAGTGGCTGTCTTGAAACTCGGATCGATTAACCCTTCTGGTCTTGTGAAGCGAATAGAAACAGTTAAAGGTGTGATTGGACCCGCATACGGACCACCTGATCCGATATTCACGGACAAGTCCATATAATTTGGAGGCAATAGCGCAATTCCACCTGACTTGAGGAAGGCAAGTGTTTGATTGTTTGGATCGTCCAAAATTTCACTTGCCGAGGTGCTTACGCCCTGAGCAGCAAACCTGGTAACAATGGCGTTTAAAGTATCGTTTTCAATCGTTTCAACGGAGGCGTTTGTTCCTTGCAGTTTCAGCGTTTGCGATTTTGCAATCAGTCCCGGCATGGCTGCATTCAACCCGCCAAACTCAGAAACTCGTACACCATAAGTGGTTGGCAAATCCTCAGGTTTGGTATCGATTTGAAGTTGAACGGGCGGACACATTAACAGTGTGCCTGCAGAAAGGATATCCGCGGTATCGCCAATGGAATTCACAACATCCGTCATAGTAGCAGATGCAACTTGAGTCTGAAGTGTCAACAATACTGCGCTGAACGACGCTTCTGTACCTGTATCTACGGGATAGCTAGTTCCTGAAACGGTGATGTTAAGAGTTGTGTTTTGCAAGAATACCTGTGCTACATTCTGATTGGCATCCGCTAACAATACGTTGGGGTTACCCGTGCCCTCAGCGGAGCTGAATTTCCCTGCAATATCATTCCACTTATCTGTGGATAGAATAGTGTACGGTGTTCTCAGTGTGTTGATCGTTTCTGGCCATTGCAAAGATCCTGGAAGGATGAATGAACCGACAGGTTGATTTGGGTTGGAACGGAGAAGCAACTCCATGGAGCAGGCATATCGATCGGCAAAATCCTGAAGTGTTGTGTCATTCGAACCTAGATCGACATTCTCAAAATTGCCAAAGAACACCAGCGCTCCAGGGTCAAAAATATTGATGGTACTGTAGTTATTATGAGCAAGAACATTCGCTGACACACCGCTTGAGTTGGTCTCAAGTGTATCCCCTTCTTTCACCACGTAATGGGTAACGGCTAGGTCTTTGTTGTCTTGGAACATGCCAGGAGTACCTTGATTCGATACCGCCAACATTTCAACCGTAACTTGTACACCCTCATCGGCGTATTTAGCCTTGACTAAGTCTAGGCTGTTCACGTCATCGGTCACGGTAACCACCATTTCGGTGGCATCGTCTAGCTCCATCGAGAATTCAAAACCATTTGCCAGCCACCTCTGCCCTGCATTGGTACCTGTAGCAATTAACTCTACACTGGTATTCGCCGCACTTGCTATGTCACTTAACTTTTGATCAACCCCTGTAGATTGCGTCTTATCAGGAATGCTTAAGGCCGTCCCTGTTCGGAGAAGAAGCGCCTGATTCTGACTAAACTTGAGTACATCTTCCGCAGAATTTGGCTTAGGCCAACCCGCAGGTATAAGGTTCGGTTTAGTAAAAATGTAATCGATAGATCTATTCTCTATGAAAGGGAAATACGCTGGGACATCTGGAATATTCGCTCCAAATAAATCACTGACCAAGAAGGATGCATTTGCCTCTGCGAGCTCAACATACCTGATTCCATATTTGGCAACAGCAGCAGAAAGTGTTGTCACCCCATCCGGTACAGCCGACGTAAGCTTACTCAGGGTTTCCGCTGTGGCGTATGCACCGCCCGCAAAAGACCAAAGTGGTCTAAGGTCATCCAGCTCTATCCCCTTATTGCCGTAGTTTGGATCATCGACGATCTTGAGAGAAGAAACTAAGAATGCCTTAATATTCTTCTGAATCAGTTGGTAGTAGATGGCTGCGTACTTGTCCATTTGCTGAAGGATCACCCCCTTGTGGGAATCCCCGTTTTCTGACGGACTTGGAATCAACTCAGCCGAACGATAGGTAATCTTTGCATGGAGATCGGCACTCGTTCCTGATTCGGCCGTCTTCACTTCAAAGTAACTTGCCAAAGATGGCCATTCAGCCAATCCAATTAAATGGTCGGTATAGCCAACTTGAATCGTCTTTTCGCCTTGACCTGCGCTATTAGCGCCGCTCGAATTCCCCAATACGTCTCTGAATCCAAAGACAAAATTCGCTGAAGGCATGACAGTAAGCGTACCATATCCGCGATACGGATCTTTCACAGGATCCGGTAACCCCGTCACCTCTGGAGCGGCTTCCACATAAGATGCCGTCACAAAATTGTTGACCGGTAAAACCTGCTCATAGTACCAATACGGCTCATCATCCCCTTCTAATTCAAATGAGGTTTCTGGTGGAACAGACAGCCTTTGAATTCGACGCGCTTTTTCCTTTTCCCACGTAGTGAGGGATGAATTATCGGTAGGCTTAGGAAGTACAGGCGTCCAAGACTCCTCCGCTACAAAGTATGATCCGGTAACTTGAGCAACGGAATAGCTCATCATGCCATACAGGTTCTTGAGTTGAATCTCCTGATCGGTATAGCCTGTGGCCGTTTCGGGATTATCTGTTGTGAAGGTAAATCCTACGCTTCCCGCTGGAACCAGTGCTTGTGTAAGTGTTTCAGAACCATCAGCACTTTCAATGAACACCGTTCTACCGGTAGTGTCTAGTCCCGCCCCAATTAAAGCGCAGTTGTTGAATGGCAACAAGGTACGTCCTTGCGGAGCTGTAGCCTGTTGTGTACTTGGAATCACCAGTAATTGAAGGGTGATGTTTCCCTGATTGTCTATCGCGCTTGGTGGTATCTGAATGCCTGCCCCAAAGAAGTATCCACTGCCCCCAACGGTGCTACCCTCCCAAAGAAGGGTCACAAAATCAGCCAAAGATGCCATCGTTGCGGTGTACAATTCTTGGTCTTCTTCTGTTCCGCGCACTCTGTAACTATCCGTGGTTGGAGGCAGAGCCTCTGTAGAGAGGTTTGACTTGATCAAATACGTCTCACTCACTTCATTGGTGAGGACCGTTAGACCAGATGTATTATTCGCATCCGGTGCTGGAGAAAGCATGAGGAAGGCCTGTGTGGTGTCGCCAGCCGGCTGACTTTGAAGCCATTTCCTCAAGTCCAACAGCAATTGACGGTATACGGTGTCAACACCAATCAATTCAAATTCACGTGTTCCCGCATTGATCTGTTTTAGATTAAATGGAACCGATAATCCAAAGGTGGAGTTCTGAATGATGGTCGCTGCATGACCTGCTCGTTGCCCCGTCTGGGTATAAAGCAGTTCATAAGGCGTGGTTACTCCTTTGATGGCCTGAAGCTGGAAGTCCAATGGGAACATCCACAAACTTGGGTTTCCGCTTACATTCTCTCCTCCATCAATGTCGGGAATAGGCAAGCTAACTGGTGATTGCAATACGATGCGATGCTCGAGGCCATACGTCTTGGGAACCGTCCCGCTTAATGGCATCGCCGCTGGTGCTTCTGGAGTAGCAGGAATAGGTAGAACAGATAAACCAGTGGCCGGACTCTTTTCCAACACCTGTTGATGGGTATAAGAATAGTTGAGACTCGATGTCACTGGCCCTGTCAACAAGACCATCCCTATCTTAAGAGTTGCTTCGGTAAGTCCCGGATTATACGTGAGCAGGTCTGGATAGGTAGCCTCAAGACTCGCTAAGGTATCTCCTGCAACAACGGTAATGGAGTCGAAGAGGACAATCCAACTCTGTTGTGAGGTCAAATCTACGGCCAAGGCCACATCTGTAGGCTGTTGATTGTCTACTGGAACGGTTACTTGTTGTCCCGTCATATCATACAACGGATACCTCTTGCTCTCATCCGGCACCGTATGTCCACCTTCTGTTTTTAGTCCGGGTAATTGCAATCCAGACATCAACATTTGAGAGGATTGATTGACGATTGAAGCAAAACTGTCTCCCGTCAATAGATCATGGATTAGCACCTCTATGTCTTGTGCCGGAAGGAGTTTTACAATGAGAACCGTGTTCTCCGCATACAGACCTTTGGTATCTTTAAGTGCCGTAGCCGCATCGTTCACAGAAAGGCCATACACTTGTTCAATTACGTCAAAGCTTAGCGGGTTGTGCTGCGCGGTTGAAGCCTTTGGCACCGTAACGGATGCGGTAGGATTCAAAATCGATGCTGCGCCAAGCCAGTTCGCAATCGCATTCCAATTGTAGGTCCAAGTATTAGGCGAAGCCCATGTAGCATTCATGATCATTCGGCGAACCAGCATCACAATCGTTTCTCCCGAGCGGACTGAAATATCGGATTGCTCTGGAATTGACCACGTATGGGTTCCAGATGAAGTCACATTGCTGAGGAAACCCTGCCACTGATCAACCCCATTCGGATTCTTATCGGTGTAATTCTGCTCTAACGAGAGCGTAAAACCAATGCGGCTCAACGTATCTCCTGGAATCGTGGTGTACGTTTCTCTATTCGCTTCATCGGTGTAGGCATTCTGAAAGGCTTTCGGAACGCTCAATTCCTGTCCTGGAGGAAGCTCCACAGACGACTGCATAGTTTGATTAGGGAACAATTGATTGAGCAAATCATCATTCACCTCAGCAATGACCTGCGCATACCAGTTGGCCATATCAGGAACCAAAGAAGAGGAGAAGGCCGTCACATCTGAATAGCGAACAAAGAAGGCCGCCGCCGTTCTCAGATTAGTAAAATCTGATGGGGATGAATACGTTTGCGCTGGCATGGTAAACTTCGCATGGGTTTGAAGAATTCCATTGGCCGTACTCAGAATCGGATAGGCTGAATTGCTATACTCCAACAATTTCTCCGTCTGAGTTTGAAACAGTGCCGCAATGCTGTCTAGCGTATCGGTTGTGGATGCTTGATGAACGACCGTACCAAGACTGCATTGCTGAATGGCAAAGGACTTTTTAGCGTTATCGCTGGCCAACACCTGAGGTGGTACGCCAAGTGTAATTTGAAGCACCGTTCCAACTGCATCGGTCTTCAATTCATTTACAAGATTATCGTTGAGGAAAATCAATTCGTCAACGGTTGCTCCTAGCGCTTCAGCCACGCTCTCCACAGTGTCGCCAGAACGAATGGTATAATTCACAGTCGCCTGAGGCAAGCTCATCGCCAAGGTAGAAAGACTCTGAGTTGAGTCACCTTCTGTAGCTACCGTAATGGAAGAAGCCTGCAAGTGTTTTTGCATCTCCTTAAATCCGTTTTCCATCAACATCAGACAGAAATCACGGAACATAAAACTGGCAAACGACTCGTAATTGGCGGGGTTGTCATCGGTTGGCTTTTCACTGTCGGATGAAACCGGAAGGTAGCCACTCAACAACTGAGAAATACCCCATTCGTAAAGCGAACCAATTTTGTTCTTGGTGTTAAAGTCAACATCTCCCACTTGTTCCGATGTCCACGACATAAACGGTGGAATAGGCATCACCATAGCACTCTTGAGATCGGGCTCTGAATCTGGATCTCCACTGATCCAAAGATTGATGTTGGTCTGGAAGAAAGTGGAAAGATGCTCCATGCTCAACCCGGTCTCCATGGTTTCCGGCATATCCAGTTCTTCCAGCATAAATTCCAATTGCCCTGAGGTAATGGTATTTCCTTGAGAGGCTGGAATGTTCAATGCATTAATGGCATATCTCAATAAGCCTTCCGTCAAAATATCAGCGGCCAAAGTGCTCGTATCCTCATTGCCTCCCATTGCGCTATGAGCAGAGCTCCGCAGGGCGCATTCACTGGCTGTCTGAGCTGTAGTGGACATCCCCGTATCTGCAAATAGAACAAAGGCTGTACGATAAGTAGGCGTGTCATTATCAGGAACGGTTGCGCTCCAATTCACCGGCACATCACCTATGGTAAATACGGGCAATAACGTCATGTGAGCATTGCGAGGTGAATCGCTAAACACTTTGGCAGATGGATTCCACTGCAGTGTATACGACGTATCTCCTACCTGCTCGGAAGTGAGAACCATTCCACGAGCAAAGGCTTTTCGTTGAAGTCCAAGCTGATGATAATGTGCCTGCTTTAAAGCTATCAGGCGACGGTGCTTTCGCGGAAGGAGCACGAATGCACTTCTCCTTGAACTTCCAGCAGCTGCTAGCCGAACCTGTGTATCCCCACCTTCAGATGAAGAGTGATCTATAATCCAAGGCGTTGGTTGCGCTGAACCAACCGTAAAGCTGAATTCCAATTCCATTGAGAAACTGAAATGCACCTTCACGAATAGAATCTTAACGGAAGCTTTTGCTTCTACTGCTGCAATGAGTTCAATCAACATGGGTTGATACGACTCATACGTCAAGCTAGCTTGTGCATATGCTTCTAAGGAAACCGAAGCCTTAACGACAACAAAGTCTATTGAGCCATAGATCTTTCCGTGTAAGGCAACCACTCCTTGACATTTAAAGTAGGTAGCCGAAGCCGCGCCGTTGCTGGTAGGATTGAACCACGCCATAACCCCTTGAAAAATGACTTCAAGTTGAATGTAGGCTCCGCCCGAAAGAATACCCTCGCGAATCTCACGTCCTACACCCGCGGCAATCCCAACACCCAATTCAATAACTGGAGAGAAATTACCATTGGAAATCTTTGGAACCTGCGTAGACGTGTCGCCATTCAGTATACCGAGATAGAATCCGCCTCTTCCAATAAAGACATAGGCCTGCAAACTAAATGATCGATCAAAGTTTCGATCGTATGGGAACCCGAGATCGACCTTGAAGTTTCCGTTGGTATAAATCTCCACCACAACAATACCCAGCGTGATAGAAACAACTCCCAATTGAATCGTCCTGAAAATATCGGGAACCTGAAATTCAATGCGGTACATCCCAATATCGTCGGTGATTTTCTTGTAGAGGATCTCAAATTTGAGTCCCGCTAGACTACCTGCCTTTTCACCCCCTAAGCCAATGGAAAGGCCGTAGAGAACAGGATCGTTGAAGATGAAGGCCAAATCTAGGGTGTCCATCACCTTCACGTCTAGACCAATTAGCCATTGACTTTCGCTGGAAAACTGCAATCCTCCCGCAGACATAGGGTCACCATTGGCAGGCGGTTCCTTCATATCTCTCCGCAGCTCAGCGACGCTCTCGGCTACGGTATTAGGCGTTGCTCCTCGGAAAGACACACGTTGACCCACGCCTATGAAGCGCAGATCAAGCAGACTCTTGCCCGCTCCTGGCACTTCCGGCGGTGGGTCATTAATCACATCCCAAGCCAAAGGATCGTCAGATGTGTACTGGTCACCAAGGAAACTTCCGGTGAGAATCATATTCACCTTGTTCTCGCCCGACTCTTTGCTGTAACGAACCCCAACGGAAGTGAGTTCTGCAATAACCAAATCTACTTTGGTATTGAACACAAACTCAACGATGTTATCGGTTGGATCTACGGTGAGCACGAACTGCGACAGATCAATCTGTTTTAGGACATCCCAAGGAGAGTCCAGACGGAAGCCTAGAGTTGGCGCAGCGAGATTAACGAGATATTCTAACATATCTCCCAGGGTAAGACCGCCCAGTTGGACAGAAACTACCTGATGACGATTATCTTCCTTCCCCCTCCATGAGGTCGTAGCCTGCAACCATATTTCATCAAACTGTATTTTGAATCGATAGGTAGGTTCAGGCACACCGAATGTCATTCCGGCTTCAAGGGCAAGTTTGTTCACACTGAACGTGCCTTGAATCTTGCCCGATGCTTTATCTGCTGAAGCTGGTTTCTCTACATCAATACTGGCTGATGCTGTTATCTTGAGTTGTTGATTGAAGATGGTTGGCGTCCAGCGGGTTGTAATGGTGCCGCCAAACTTATACGACGGATTGGTAGAGCCCGACACTCCCGTGGTGAACGAGGCATATAACCGATCGATAACAACTTGAGGAATCCAATCTACGGGTGGAGTGGAATCTACTGCTTGCCCATAAATGAACTTGTTTACAATCTTGTACAGATCGATAGAAGTTCCCGGATAAAGCGACCCCGCAATGGTCCAACCTTCTGGAGCACTTGGGTTTTGAACGGGATAATCTGCACTGAGATCAAAGCGCGGCAAGGTGTAATCGGCGGGATCATGTTGTTCCAGATAAAAGACCCCAGAAATTCCCCCACCTACACTGCCACTAATAACTTGGATATAGAACTGAAGTTGTTCCATGAGAATATGGGTAATCCCCAGGTCAATATCCCAACCTTGGTTTTTATCTGGACTCTTGATGTCACCAAAGAAGATCGTGGCATCTGCATAATAGTTCTGACCCAATGGATCTGCATTGAGCCGGAGTGAGGTTACGTTCATCTGGCGGTCACCCGTTGACGGACCATCCCCTCCAAAATAATAGGTAAAGAGATCACTCAAAGGGATATAATCCCCTTCTTTCATATAGGCTTTGATGAGGAAATTTGGAAGCGACATAGAAGTGCGTATCGCAACCGGATCACTCATGCGCACAACACCTCCACCACCCGTGTCATCCGGACCATCAACGTCTACGGGTAGAGGCGCAGCCCCTCCACTACCGAAATTGAAAGTTCCGAATACAGAGCCCGACATCGAATATGTCTTTTCCGAACCCCCAACGCTATTGGTTACAGTAGTCCAAGACCAAACCCATCTCGTTCCCACATCACTGATGGTAATAAACGGTACAGGCGGAACCCAAGGCTTTTTAGAACGTATGGTGATTCCAAATGAGCTAAGCGTAAATGAGGGGATAAGATTATTGGTACCCGTCACTTCTAGATCAATATCCAACTGAGCCAAGTAGAAATCGCTGAGAATAGGGAAGTCCATTGGAATGGGCAACACCACCCCAAACAAGCTGGTAAGTTGGGCTAAGCCCTGAACAAAAGTGGCGTTCTCATTAAATCGAACGGTGAAATTCCAAGTATTTCCTGTAGACAAGATGATCGTCGAAATTCTACCGTCAATTCCATTCAAAGAGAAATCTCCGAAGAGTTCGAGGGTAGAAAAGCTGGCAATTCCCATTTGCGGGGGATCCTGCTTAGCTGAAATAATCGTAATTCCGGGGTTGGTCAATGAGAAAGGAGAAGGTCCTTGTCCCTTCATGCCATCTTCTTGAGCCGCTTCAATGGAAGTGGGGTTTCCCATCGCGTCTAAATCAAGGATGGGATAATCTCTTTCACTTGTTGTCAATCCCACCGTTCCATTGAGGCGCAGTGGGTAGGGACCAATCATTGGAGTTTTGTCGAGTATATATTGGTCTGAAGGCGCGAGTAACGAACCCGTCATCCTCAAGTCCTGTTCAGCACCGCTCTTTCCAATGAATATCGCACTCCTAACCGTAAACGCTGGAAGAATGGAATCGTACCACCGTATCCCTTGCCCTTCAGAGGGACGTTGCATGAGCGTTTTGGGAAGTTCCGCGAAGAAAGTATCGAACTTCCAATCACCACTTATCGCCAAACTCAAGGTAAAGACTCCATCGTTTTGGGTATAGACTAAGGTGCCTCTTATGTTGTACTTCCCTGTGGGATTCGTATTCCCGGGATCATTAAAGGTTCCAGTCCCTACGAGGGTGGTGGTCTTTTCATCTGGACTTAGAGAAAGGTTAACCGACTGCAAAAGGTATTCAGAGTCGATGCCAAAAAGTCCGAGCATCGAAACCATATCACCCAACAAAGAAGAAGTGGCCGTATTGGTAGCTGCGTCCCAAAGGTCAATGGTACCGCCATTCTCTGGCTTCACATAGCCATTAAGAGCATTGTATACTTGCTGGGCGGTATTACTCATAGGTCAGGACTTATATGGTTTGTTGGTGGTAACGCATCGTCCGAAGCGATGATGCCGGTCTGAAAATTTCCCGCTCACGTGTTCTAACCTGTGTCACGGGAATGGTCTCTTCCATTTGCTCCCCCTTCTCTTCTGCAGACAAGATTGAGGCTTTGGAAGTGGTAGTTGGCCCTGTGAATAACGTACCACCCAGTCGGGTATATCCACCAATCTCCAAGCTATTGCTCGAACCGCTGGTATCTATCTCAAATGTCCAACAAGCAAACTTGTTTAACGGTGTAGTACTGTCGATTGGCCCATCGGCCTTTTGCGCGCTACTTCCTCCGAGGTTGTATTTAAACCGTGCCTTCTTACTGAAGAGGGAACTGAAATTAGAATACTGGGTAGAGTAAGTGTTCGATTGCGATTCAAAAATGTGATACGTTTTAATAGGGCGCAACCCAGTTGGGAATGTGAGATCCAAGTCCAAATACCCATTCAGATGGTGGAGGTTTTTCCCTTTCAACCGTTTGTCTTTCAAAACAGGCGTCCCTATTGTGGGTAAGAATGTATTCATCAACTCCATGGAAGGATGACTGTGCATAGAGTAAGCACTAATCGAGATTGTCATGGAATTGACGATATCAGCAAAAGCCTTTACAATCGCCTTGTTCTTCGGACTTGCACTCTTTGTAGAAGATACGGCAAACCCCGTGGTTCGGCTACCGTGATGTGGAAGAGTTGTCATGAAATTGCTGCCGAATACCGATGTACCCCCTTCAAACACTTTCGCAATGGCTGCCATGGTTTTGAAGGTAGCATCACCACAAATCACATACGAAGTACCAGCATAGTACAAACCGCAAACCAAGGAAACTCTATTCTTGGGCTCGGCATACCTCAACCTCTTTTTTGGAGGCGGACTTGTCCCCGGATCTGTGCTGAGTTTGCCATCTAGCACATTGCCCCCTAATAGATGAACTTTCACAGAGTGGTCTGAGCTCTCCCAAAGGTAGTACTCATAAGCCTTTCTCTTTTTTGAATAATCCGTGCAATCCGCATCAGGTGTTTGAATGTCGTTTATCGTACAATAATGGTTATCCACTAGGTAATCGAGAACGTTATCTTTCTTACCCTTTTTGTACAGGCTGTACTCACCACCGTACCAAACCTCTCCCACTGCTGGCTTGGTAGTGAACTTCTTGAGAAGATCCATCGTCAAACTCACGTGATCATTATCGCTATGCGAGAAAAAGATGCAATCGATGGTGGGTGTATCCATCAATTCTACTCGATCGGCGATGTATTGTAGGTTGTTTTGTGTCTCCGCACTTGGATGATCCGTCCCGCAATCGAATAGTAGCGTCTCAACGATCTTGGTATTCGCCGAATTGTAGATTTCGACAAACGTGCATTGCCCCTGTCCTACATCCACCACCGATACGATCATATTTCCTCGTGCCATAACCTAGTGTTGAAATTGCATTACACGTTGATTGCTATTCCTTGTCTCTATTGTCCGGTATGGCCTTACTTCCTTCCTTCTAATCCTAACCTTGGGTACTGGCTGTTTATCCTGCAATTGAGGTGCAGCGACGCCCGAAGTTGCAGCTGCTGTGAACGGTGCTGAACTCATGTTGGCCATTCCGCAGATCAATGCTTGGTCACTAGCTGAAGGCACCGAAAAAAGCCAACTGGCAAACCCATTAATGGCCATTACTGAACTATCCACACCAGAGGAGGCGTTCACTTGACTTGTTCCAATCTGATACGAGACCGTACCGTAGCCATCAAAATACCGGGTTGAAAAAGTGTTTATTCGAGTCTCAAAGGAATAGACCTGCCTTGGTACCAGCGTCATTCCTGAACTGTTGGTGAGATCCTGATCAAAATAGGCCGTTACCCTGTGTGAATTGGCTTCATTTAGACGCGGATCCCGAATGATTGGAGTTGTTACCGTAGGAATAAAGTGATTGATTAGTTCCAAAGACGGGTGATGATGCTTCTCATACGCGCTGATTGTAATCGTCTTAGATTTGACGCAAGCCGCAAAAGTGTCAACCACGGCGATTGCTCCTGAACTTGCGGCATCACTAGATTTCACAGCAAAGCCAGTAGCACGACTACCGTGATGCGGCAGTGTGGTCATAATATTATTCGAGAACTTAGAAGAACCTGTCATCAACCCGCCAATGGCAGCCATGGTCTTATTGGTGGCATCTCCACAAATGACAAAACAAGTATTTCCGTAATACAGAGCACAGACAATGGAAACACGGTTCTTCTCTTCTGCATTCGACTGTGTCCCTACGTCTTCATCCTCATCCCAATCGGGATCATCCGAAATCACATTTGAGGCAATGGCGAAAATGACGATCTGTTCGCTGCTCGTCTTCCAGAGACAACCATCATAAGCGTCAGTTGTTTTGATATAGTTCGTGAAATTACCACAGGTCTTATCGATATTGAGCATATCACAAAACCCCTCTTCACTCATGTAGTCGAGGATATTAAAACCATACTTCGTGTAGTTGTCCCAGCAGCCTCCGTACCAGACCTTTTTAACGAGAGGTTTCTTTGTTTCATTGATCTTATCCAACAAGTATTTCGTAAGACTGATGTGATCCTTGTCGCTGTGTGAAAAGACCATGCAATCAATAATCGGCTTATCCATAGAGAGCACCATTGCTGCAATAGTGTCTAGATTGATATACACTTCTGAACTCCCCTTATCCGATCCACAATCAAAAAGCAAAGTGTTCGTAATCTTGGTATTGGAAGAATCGTATATAGCGACAAAAGTGCTCTGACCTTGTCCCACATCTACCACATATACATCCATTTTGCCATGTGCCATGATCGCGCTATTTAATCGGAGGAGTTCTTCTCCCCGTCAGTTGTTTCCGCTCTGTTCTACTCAGTTTGACTTTTTGGCCCTCAACCTCATCACCTTCAATTGCGGTAGCGCCATCACCCCCACTCTCTCCATTGTCGTATGCAGCATACCAACCGAGTGCTCCTTTCGGATCATCAGGATTTCCAAATAATACCACGTCAAAGTTGCCAGGAGGAAAACTCCACAAAAGGATGGAAAGGGCGAACCGCTTCAAACGAAGGTTATATGCCAGTTTCTCTTCGCCTTCAGATGTCTTCGTATAGGTTTGGAAAACAAAATTTCTAAAACCGAGCTTGAGCACTCCTTGAAGCGGGAGACTTCCACCTACGGAAGGAATGTTCGGCAACTTGAGTCCAACATAAGAAGGCGAATCTCCTTGGGCACTACCCTCCGACCAAGCTACCAAAATGGTAACCTTAAGACTTTGTCCACCCGATAAAGCACCGAGTGTACCCATGTCTAATATGTACTGCATCCCAAACCATGTTGGGACCATTGGGGTTTGATCTATAGGAGCGGACACGGAAGAAAAACCTAGATCTTCAGGTGTTTGTCCTGATGGCGCTTCTCCCTCACCGCTTAGGTTTGGACTAGCGATCAAGTTTCCCATGGTAAGAGGGAAATTATTGAACAGTCCGCTGTTTCTAACCACACTGTTGGAGAGGTCAAAACTCAATGCCTCTTCGTGAGCCACAAAGGTTTGATCTTCAGGCGTGGTGATATTGAAAATCATATCAATCTCCAACCCATTGAAGCGCAAGAATCCATCTGTACCCTTCTCGGGGTCAGGACCAAAGGAAAACAGGTCGAAGTTGTAATCCACAAGGAATCGCAGGTTGCCCGTAAGCATGAACGAGGTGAGAATGGTCTCGGGATCGTCTGGCTTCCCCCCAGTAACTAGCCGTACGGACAACACTTCCATGCTGACAAGCGCAGATTGTGAACCTGTAAACACGTTTTCTCCAGTGAGGGCAAAGGCATAAGTAGGCGAACCTCCAACATTCTGATAGGTTCCGTTAATGATGAGGTTGTTACCTCTAGCTGCTTGTACTTTAGCAAGTGGAGTGGCTAGAAGCTTATTGAGCATCAGCTCTATTTGTGTACTGAAATCGGCAAGAGAGGCATTGGCAAACCTGGCCTTCAGTTGCATGGTTTTAAAGGCAAACTGAACACTCTCGTCCCTGTACAGATCCTTCGAATCGGTGTAATCTACGAGACCAAATGCGGCCGTTTGATCCAATTGTGGACGACCACTGGTTACCGTAAATGGCGTTTGAGAAAATCCAATATGATGGGCGTAGAACTTCGTCATGTCCACACCCGCAAGTAAGAATTTCAGGTCATCTGGAAACTCTGTCACATCAACTGGAGTATTCAAGAAAAGAAACCCATTCCAGTTGGGGTTAGACGCCACGGTATTGTAGAAAATTCGATAGTCTTCAGTAGCTTCTGGAGATTTTGAGTCCTCGATTATCCCCTGAAGTATGTCTTGGGTAAAGCCCAATGTACCGCCTTCTGGCGTGGCCACTTCTGGCCAGAGCCAACTGCTGGAATCCCCTGCCAGTTCTTCGAGAGATCGATTGCAGAATTTGGCAATCATCAAGGTTGGGCTGTCGGGATACTTGTCAACCGATCTCCACGAACGCGGAGACAATTGAAAAGTCCAATCATCCATTTCCACTTTGAGGATACCAGCTACATCGAGAACATTGGGCCAGTAGGTTGCTGTTGATGGGCCTTCCGCTACAGCGGCAAAGTCACTTTCGGTTTCATAGATCTTCCCTACTTCAACGGCATTGTAAACATCCGTGATAATATCTTCTGGAACTCCCTGTGCACGAAGTAGGTCTTTGTCAGGATCTTCCGTTAATCTGTATTCTACAGATGTACCCTTCATCAGTTCATCCACGTTGATCGCCGCGAAGAACAGTTGATTGCTTTGCAATGATTCCTTGAATTTTCCGGACACCATTGTAAGGGCTACTTTTTCATAAGTACTATTGGGCATATTGCCAATGTAGAGTCCGTCAAACTCGTCATACGTCCCGTTCAATTCCGCTATCAAACCTTGCGGTGTAACTCCTAGCGGATCCGTAGAAGCTCTAACGCGACGCTTGGGCATCACTCTTTCTTCAACGGGAATGGCATCTATCCCGTAAGCGGCTCCCAATGAAAAGTGACGATAGGGCGAGATGCTAGCGTGCTCTAGTTTGGTGGCTAGAAAAGTGAAATCCGCATCCAACCCCGCATAAATCCCGCTAGGAAAAACTTTAGGGAAAGTGCTCATGCCCGCGGATAACTGATAAGCCGGCATCGCATTGAAGGCTAGCAGATCACTACTGAGATTGTCCTTCCCAGAGAAAACGGGAGCCTGTTTAGGTTGCGCAAAGTAGGTACGCCCCGCATTCCCCGAATCTGGAATAACGGTTAGATATGAGGTAGTAGCGGCATCAGTCAGTGCATCAGATATAGGCTGAGCTTCACTGCTTCCCACTCTTTGCGGAACATACGCAGGTTGCCCCCCTTTGAACACGATAAGATCGTCGTTCGCCCCACCTAGAGCCACATACTCCAATCCCGATAATCCCAGTAACAACTGGTAGGATTCGATGGCAGTCGCCCCCTCCGCGGACTTTACAGCTGCAGGCGGTACGGTAACCGTAATCTTAAAGGTTCCTTCGGGACTTAAATGATAATCATTCACTCCGTCCATGAAGGCATTGGACGGACTCATGCCGAAAACAAGACGAGCCGCTGGCACACTTCCCGATGCAGGTTGAGGTTCTAATCCAATGGCATAGCCTCTGGTGGTTCTAAGGTAGGAATGGATGATTCCCGGACTACTCCCATCGCTTTCCAGTAATGAAACAAAGGATCGTGCAGAAATCAATGGATTCAACGGGTCAAACGCTGCAACCAATCCCATTGCATTGGACTGATTATAAAAAACGGGCATGTACAGTAGAGCTGTAGCACCTGTTTCCTTTGGCGCATCATCTCCATCGTTCTCCAAAAAGCCCGGAGCTCCGGCGTATTGCAAACCGACTTTGAGCGATGTCCATAATGTATCCTCTCCAGAAGCGGCGGGAATGGAAAGCACACCCGTAATACACCCAACAGCATCTCCCGAAAATGGAATTTTACAACTGCCATACGAGTATCCGCCCAATGGGCCATTGAACATGCCATTTCCCGAAATGGTGAATCCACCTCCATCGGTGTCATTGATATAATCCAGGCTGGACTTGCCGGGCACTACAATGTGATAGCTCCCTGTGATAAAAGAGAATGAGCGGGCGATACTCCACTCAATAGATGCGCCGCTGCCCATACACCGTGCATCCATTGCCGTACTAGGCCAGTAACGGTAAGAACCTCCAGAATTATCCAACCACAATGAGCGCAACTGGCCCTGTGGATTCAAACCCTGAAGGAGTAGTTTAAGTTGATTTTGAAAGGTGGCCCAATCGTCTGGAGTTTGCTTCAGAAACAGATAAAAACCGCTTGTGTTTTGCCAAATGTCAGCGGTACTCAACGTTCCATGAAGCTGCCCATCTATGTTAAAATAGCCCGCCCAATACCCATCTACTCCACTATCCAAGGCGGTAGAAAGCCCGAATAGGGAGGTATCTGTAATCTGGGTAAAAGTCGGAGCACTCATTCTGTTTTATTGTAAGGTTACCTGATCTCCTGGTAGCAGTGGCATGGAAAGCGAATCCGACCCAATGCCATCTGCATAGGTGACAAATCCGTTCCAGTCGAAGAGAACTTCTACTACAGAGGCCACAGATTGACTGCTGTCGGTATTTGTGATGACTGGTGCAAGTGAACGGTATACACGAAGGGTTTGTAATGCTTTGGAAGCAGTAACTGGTCGATGTCCATGTTGGTCAAGCAAGTTTCCAACCGTTGTACCGATGGGAACCAGTTTCTCTACTCCGTTTAAAACGACATAGATCATCGCCTGCAATACTGTTCTAGCTCTGAAATAGGCGACAGCATTCTGCGAAGGGTCAATGCCCACACTCTGTAAGCTGGTATAATCTGATGCAGCCGCCAACGCGAAGTTGGAACTGATGGTGGTTGATCCCGTTGATGTAGCAGGAGGAACCGTACCGGGAACAAACATGCGGTAGAAAGGCTGAAGGAATGCGCTGTAGTACAGATCAGAATCTCCTGCAACGCCCGAAGCCTGTGTGCCACTTGTATTCACATATGGCGCATCCACGTGCAGTGCTTGCTGCGCACTCAAGGCACTTAGGAATGCATTGAAACCCGTCCGCCAATTGCTACCTGCGGTATATCCACCAATTTCAAAATCCAAAGAAGCCGCACCTGCATAGCCAGGAACCCAAGTGTTCACATCGGTTCCCGTCACCTCTTGATAGTCACTAATCGACGCCCGTAACACCATTCCGGGTCTCAAGTCTATACTCGCAGAACCCACAGACGTATCCGTAGTTAACCCAAAATTGTAATAGAGAAGTTCCGCAAAGGTCTGCGGCATATATCTACCAATGGCAGATTGCAATAAGCTTATTCCGTAAGGTGTGGCTCCAGCTTCTCCAGTTGGACTTTCAACGGCCTTTAAGAAGGCGATGTAATCAGACTGCAGGGTGGTTCGGATACTGTCCAATTCAAACTTCCATACCTCATCGTCGGCTGCTATGGTCAATTTATACGGCAATGAGGTATTGCCCGATGGCTCAATCGTAAACGGCCCTTGGGTTATCGGATTTGTTCCCAACGCACCAGAGGCAGCGCCCAATTCTGGAAAATATAACGTGATCGCCGTCTTAGTCGGGTTTGCCGCATTGGTACCCAGCATAGCCGTATTGAGACCGGGGTAAACGTAAGGAACGGCAGTGGATGATGGCTCTGCGCTTGGAAAAATTCCCTCTGTAAACAAGGGTAGAGAAGCACCGGCGAGACCCGTTCCTTCAACGCTTACAGCCTGAACAAAGGCCGTGTATGTTTTTGCGTTATCTAATCCCGTTGGAGTAAACGACGCGTTTGTTTCTGTGCTTGTTCCACTGTACACGCTAGCGCTGGAATTCGAATCATCAAACAAACTAATGTTGTAGAGCTTGGCTTCCGATACAGCCTCCCACGACATCTGTACGGTGACACCGTTAAAACGAATACTGACGGCATTGGCCGCATTCGATGGAATCTGTACCCAATCCGAAACGGGTCCAGTGACATTCACGCCATTGGACGTTCCCAATGCCTGAACATTAAAGCTTTGCCTTTGACCAGGAGTTAAAGCTGTGGTCAAGGTGTGGGTGGTTCCAGTAACTCCCGTGGTGGGACTTCCAGAAGAATAATGAATTGTATAGGTAGCGGCTCCTGACACTGCATCCCAGTTCAAAACCGACTTATTATCGGTTGGATTCACGGTAATATTTCCAATACTTGGAGCAGCCATTAAGAGCGTTCCATAACTCTTATTCCCCATGGTATTATCGGTCACCAAAACCGTATTTCCAATGCGGGCATTAACCATGATCTGAGGATTGGCAACACCTTCTAAGCCTAACTCTGCCAAGGATACTGCACCCTGCAGACTTGAAGTAAACGGACCCGTGTAAACAGGCTTCCCACTTGAATCCGCAATTACCATTTGGTAAGACACCGGAAGCGTGTTACTTGCTGGAAGATTCGCTGGCGCGGCCCAAGAAGCTGTGATTTGATCGGTGGAACATCCAGCATTGCTCAATAGAGGTGGAACCAAAGTAATGGCGTAAGAAGCGGTAGGGGAAACCCCTCCTGAAGCTCCTGTAGCACCCAACACAATGCTATGAGATTTGGTGAGATCAATAGCCGTCTTATCTATGCTCAAGCTGTAGCTAGGTGAAGATGTAGTATGAGAAGCTACACTGGTCCCTCCATCTTCAACAACCTCAATTTGGTAACTAGCTACATTGGCCGCATCATCAGGTAGACGATTAATAATCAAGTCAATATCCCATTTCGTCCCATCTGATGAGGAAACGATATTTGCTGAGATGAGTTGTGGTGCCGTGGCGAGGAGATACGCATTGGAAGATAGTGGACCCGATAGAACGGAAGTCTTACCCCGCGCCACCACGCTTAGTCCAACGGCATTAAGCGCATTGTACGTAAATGAGACGGCTTTCGAACTTACCGCTTGCGGTCCCGCTACTTGCTTTTTCCTATCCATGAGGTAGGCCTCCCCATTCGTTACATCCACAGCTGCAACCACACTGAGCTGATCAGCGCTCAGAGCTACATTCGTTACAGGGGGAACACTCGCAATGATGCTTGAATTGAGAGGCTGTGCCACCATATTATCGGCCACTGTACGGATATTGACCGTCACTTGATCCGAATCGGGAAGGATGATAGGAATACTGGCTGAGTTCACCCCTCCACTCCCTGTTGCCACAATTTTATCATTTACGAGGATTTCAACTAGACTACTATCCGGGTCGGCACAATCCGCTTGAGTATCTAAATCCCATGTTAGCGACAGGTTTTTGCCATCGTAACTGGCATTGGTCACCGTCTTTGCCACTTGCGGAATACCGACAAGCTGACTCAGCGGACCATAGCTAAACGGGGCGGCAAAGTTGCCTTGTCCTCCACCATTAGTAACGGGCACTGCCGCCTGAACGGCTAAAGAGTAAACGGGAGGATATCCCGTCTGAGACATGGCAAACTCAACGATGTTTCCCTGAATTGTAGAAGACCCTATTTCCACATGAGTGCCTCCGGAAAGGGAATAGAGTGTCACCTTCGAACCGATACCAATGCCCGATGAACCAAGATCAATTCTAGCGGACACATTTGTTCCGTCAAATTGGGCAGATTGAATGACGGGTGAACCCGCAGAAATAGGAGCGCTACCCATGGCATCGTCCCAATTAATTCCAGCTGAGGGAGTACCTCTATTCACCCATATTCCATCCACCATATAGGAAGCGGCGGAAGACAGAGGGAAACTGGGCTGAAAGTTCGCATTCGATTTACTCGTCCCTGCACCATCTGAATCAGAAGTTCCAATAACCGTAGAATCATCCGCTGAACGAAGACGAATAACAAAAATAGGGTCAGTAATAGTACTCGGGATCTGTGAGGTATCGGCCTGAACGGCAACACCAGCGGTAGTGACCCCAGGGGGTAATGTTGCATACGGGCTGGTATACAACGCCTTGGTAATTACGTTTACTGTGCTCATGATTGTGGTGTTTTAGGGCGGACCAGAACAGGTCCGCCCATTGGGATCTAGTACCTATTCTGCTTCACTGCACTTGAGTAATCTACATGCAGCTTTTCATCCACTTGAGTCAACGCGGCAGACGTGTTAAGTCGACCGGTTTTATGATGGTGGATAAATGTATTCTGATCACCACTCAAGATCCCTCCTGAGTAATACCCCACCTTATTCGTTGGGAAATTCGGGTTGGATTGTTCTTCAGGACTTCCTAGCATAAGTCCTACAAAGTTTGCTTTCATCTCAACCGGCTCAATAGAGACAATTTCAGATGGGCCATCGGTGGTGAGAATGGTGCTTCCAACCGCCAGATGCTTCATCTTTTCAACTTGATTATCAGCCGTAAACACCGTGTGATGAGCAGTGGCAACCAACTGTTTTCCATTCTTCGTCACCACGCGTAAGATCTTATCCTGACGTGTTCCATCACCATCCGCATCGGAACTGTGAAGTCCTTTCACGGTTGCAGCCACAGCGTAAGACTGTCCATTTGCAGAGCGAACACGGTGGGTTTCATTCACCTTCTCAACAGGAAGTTCTGATCCATCTTCGAGAATCACCATGGTGCCTTCCGCTACACAGTGCCACCAGAAATAGAGGTTCAAAATCTTTGTGCAGTTAATAGAAGATTCATCTGGAGTATCCTTACTACACACATAAAACGGCTCTGCCGCAGACCCATCCGTAAAAGGGATATTATTAAAGGCAAAGTAGAAGAAGCACTCTATCTCATTGACTAAAGAACTCGGATTATATACGAGGGAGTTGGTTGTCTGGTAGCCATTATCTCCAGCTCCTTTACCATCAAACGGGAATGACCAGTTCAATACATTGGGGGCAGCCCCTTGTGACATTGCGGCGAGAACTTTCGCATCCGTGGTGTAGGCCGTAGCACGCTCTGATGTTAACGACTGATCTGTATCGTCTACAAAGATTTTTGTCTCAAAATTATTGATGGATAATGCGCCAAAATCAATCGTTCCGGATAGTCCTACATTCCCAACAAAAGGAACAATCAGATAGGGAGAAGGAATATTGGTCGCTTCACAATAAATATAATCTGTGGTGGATGGGGGCGTAACCCCTGTGGTACGTCCTACTGCAATTTGAACGTTGGTGTTGCTCGTTGTACATGGAGCCGTCACAACCGCGGTAATTCCTCCAGACCCTTCATAACAAGGCGGAGTATCCTCAGCAGCCAAATCTCGTGTAACCAGCGAGGAGGTAGTAGGTATAGAAGGTCTTGAATACGCGTAGAATCGGGATGATCCATCGGGCGATGTTGAAAAACCTACATACAATACGTCAATCAAACTCCCTGCGGCAGAAGCCAAATCCGCTTGTGTAGAACATCCCAAAAAGCCACTCTGTACAGAGGTGTTATGCCCTTGAGCAAGTAGCTCACCTGACACGTGATCGAACACATAGGTACTTCCTCCCATGAGCGTAGTAGCAACCTTACTTTGAGACCAGATGTTGGCCGTTGCTTTTCCTGCCGCGGTCTTTCCGGCATCTACCATGGTTGCTTCGTCTATTGCATCACCAACATATAGCTTGCCTTTTAAGGCCGCATATAAGTTGGGATATTTGTCTTCCGTTCGGTTAGCGGAATTCAATGCCGCCATGATAGCGTCATATTGATTGTTATTCAGATAGGTGGTCTGATTATCCGGTAGTGACTGTTGCAATGCACGCAGCACGCCTGCATCCGATTTATTTGCAAGATTAGAATTCATGGTAGAGGTAGTTGGTAATTAATTTTTGATATTTAATTCCAATAAATCTACCACTATTATTGCCGAAAAATATATACGTATTTATACGTATTTTTCTCGTATTTACCGAAAATAATGCGCTGCAAACCCTATGAAATATAGAAAGTTAGACTTTCTTCTGATGAGTAAAAAAATCATCAATATTGCAATAACACCCATTGGAAGAAGGCCACCCTACCCTGCAGCAACCAATTGAAAATCAAAGTATTTATTTAATTCAACGAACAAGCATTCCCTTTCTCTTTATCTCCGCGAATAGATCAAAGCAAAAAGCGACTCGTCTAAACCCGCATAAACACAGACTTTAGCTCGCATTGAGTACTAAACGCAGCATCACCCATACTCAATATAATCATTTATTTAACCTAAAAATTACACGAAAAATATTAGCTCTAATGTGTAGGAATATTCTCTCTTTTAAGTTCGATGTCCTAGCGAAAGAGAGAATGCTCCTTTAACAAAAACCCGAAGCCCATCAGCTGTTTCAATCACATCCTAAGTGAAGCCCTATTCATGGACAAGAGGGGCTCCAATCCAACTTTACACTACCCCTAAAAACAAAAACAGGAGCCAGCTAAAGCCAACCCCTGTCTACAACACCTACCTCTCTCTGAACGATTGTGTGAATTTAGATTGAGTAGCTGTAGTCGTGTTTATTACACCTATCGAGATCCATTACCGATTGATCTTGACTTCGCAGGTTAGTGCTTGATGATTCTTCTTGTAAAAACCCTGCCTCCTCTTGCTTGAATGGTTACCAAATAGGTACCCTGAGCCAAATTGCTAATATCAACAGGATGGTTGGTGTTCTTCTGAACAGTAAACGTACTCAACAGACGACCATCAAGAGCGCTAATGCTAGCCGTTACAGGCTCAGTGTTGCTATTGGCAATTGTGAGTACGTCTGAGGCTGGCATGGGATACATGGTGATATGATCTTCCACATTTTCCTCGTCTAAAGAAACGGTGGACACGGTTCCATATTTGTAGTCGAAATCGAAGTAAATATCGGAACCCATGTTGCCATTAGTCACGTTGTAGCATTTCATGGCAACAAACATCCCTGTGTTGCGAATTCTAGCGATGTAAACGGCTCCTTCCGTCATCGACTCAATGCTTGAATCGGGAACACCAGCGTTGTACTCGTCGCGTAATTCAGTTGCACTCGTTGCGTTCGTGTAGTCAAAACTTGAAGAAGCAACCACCCAGCTGGTCGTGCTATTTCCTCGGATGTCTCCAGCCCAAATGCTGCTCGTTCCAGAGGTAATCCCAAACGCTTTACCCGTTCCTGAAGCAGGGCCATTGTGCTCTACCATGTCGATGTTCTGCTCTTCGCCATTGGTGTATCGACCAAAATTTGCAGGATTGAAACTGCTCACAAAATCGTGGGCAACGAAATCATATCCCGACTTCTCACCGCTTGGCCCGCCATTCGCGTTACGCGCCCCTGGGCTATGGTGTTCGTACAAGCGCTTACCAACAATTTCAGTTAAAACTTGTGCCTCGGAAGATGCGCTTATCAATAAGCAGCAAATGAGCATCCATACGGTGTTCTGCTTGTGTAAAAATTTTACCATCATATACTGATTTTAGATACCGTCACCCAACCCCATTTTCTAGGGTTATTGTGACTATTGAGATGTTGTCTTGGAGTAAACGTATTCATAGAAACACGAATACTTTGTACCAATTTGCAATTGGGAGACCTCAGTTTATAATTGGTCGGTATTGATTTTTTTCTCCCAGAGCACTAACGAAACGGCATCCAGATTTTAACAACAGTACCAGATGGCTGCCCCTCCTCGTCATACAAGTCCGACACCTCAAAGCGCACCTCAGCTTGTGAATCGAATAATCGGAGGCGCTCTTCTACATTAGAGTAGGCCTTAGACTTGTAATACCGCTGCTTTCGCATTTTGATTTCCGCTGCACGCTCCCGCCCAATTCCGTTATCGGAAATCTCACATAGAATCTGTTGAGGCAGCTTGCGTAACACAATGCTCAATCGCCCCTCTCTAGCGCTTAAATTGATCAGTCCGTGGGTGATTGCATTCTCCACAAAAGGCTGAATAATCATGCTCGGTATTTCGAAGATCTCATCCTCCAAAATAGCGTCTACCGACAATTCATAGGAGAACTTATTGTTGAATCGGGTCGCCTCAATTTCTACATAGTCTTTGATAAGTCCTATCTCATCTTCTAAAGGCACAAAGTCAAAGTCTGAATTCTCGAGTACTCTGCGGAGTAGGCTGGCAAACTGAGCGAGGTATTGGTAGGTTTTTTCTTTTTGAGAATTGAGCACAAAACCCTGAGCTGTGTTGATGCTATTAAAAATGAAATGCGAATTGATCTGAGATTTCAGTGCCTTTAATTTTGTGGAAGCCAAAGCGGCCTCAAGTCCAGCTTGCGACACCTTTCTCTTCTGCGCCCTCAACCAATAGAGCACGAATACAGCGGCGATGAGAAATAGAGCAGCCGAGATCACCCATATATTCTGGAAACGCATGCTCATAATTTGACTTTCCTTCTCCAAGTTCTCGGCAATGGACTTCATGAGCCTTTTCTCGGTTTCGGCATTTTGATAGCGTGCCTCCATTTTGGCAATGGCCGCGGTATTAGTCACTTCGTTGATGCTATCGGCAATTGCAACGCGCTTTCGCAATGCCTCGTAGGCGCTTTCATTTCTTCCCGACTGATAAAGCGCTTCGGAAAGCAAATCGTACCCTTTAATCCAGCGATCTACATACCCTTTCTCCAGGGCTTCACTCAAGCCTTTTTCAATATGAGATATAGCTTCTTCGTGATTGCCTTTGGCCAAGTAATACTCTCCAATACTGATGTGAAATAATCCGGGCACACCTTCTTCACTGTTGGACCGATTAAAAATATCAGAGCTTCGGTTGAAATAGAACCCGGCCGAATCCAGTTGACCTAGCTTCAAGTAGGCCGTACCCAAATTGAAATCTGAATAGGCTAGTCTGGCGCTATCCCCCAACTCCACTCTTAAAGCTCTAGATTGAAGAAAATAGGAAATGGACAATTCCAGCTTCCCTTCTTTTCGGCTCAGCGCCCCCAGATTATTGTAGGCGTGATCCATCCTAGTGGAATCTCCTATTAATTGCAACCAATGCAAGGATTGCTCGAGAAAATCCATAGCCTCTTCCGTCTCATTCAACTCCATGTGGATGAGTCCCAACACATTGAGTGCTCGAGCCATTTCAAGAGAGTCTAACTGCTCATTTTCTAAGATCTCTTTGGCCTGATAAGCACTTCTTAGCGCTCCCTCGTAGTTTACCTGAACGAGGTAAATCCATGATTTCAATAATTCAGCCCGAACCACCCCAACGGTGTACTGCTCATTCCTACTGTCACGGATAAGCCGGTCTACCACATCCATAGCCAGCAACTTGGAACTGTCTAATACGATCTCCGCATATCGAAGACCAGCCTTCGACCGCTCTTCCACATCATTTGACTCCAACATGACAGAGTTCAAACTATCCAAAGAGGGCTGGGCCCAAACCGCAAAGGATTGCAGAAAGAAAATTCCACAAATAATGGAGGAGAAAAGAAGATTTCTATTCATTCAACAAATGAAAGACAACATGGGACATCGTGCGATAAGAATTTGTTTCTGTCCGCATTGATTTTACACTCTATGCTTTAGAGTTTGTTATGAGTTCAACGACAATGCCTCAAGCAAGCCACTTTTTCTGTTTTTTGAAACACTCAGCTCGCTACCATCTTCCATGATCACATACCCTCCTATGGACTTGCTGAACTTTCTCAAGTACATAAGATTAATAAGGGTCGCGCTATGAATTCTATAAAAACTATACTCCGAAAGTATCTCTGAATAATACTTCAGGTTCTTAGACGTGGTCAATTTTTCGCCATTCTTTAGATAAATATGAGAATAGCTACCATCGGCCTTACAGTATAGTATGTCCGATACTTTCACAAACTCAAACCCATCTAAAGTGGGAATAGACAGTTTGTGATGACCTCTGTTTTCGGTGAGCAAGTTGGTAAACATGTGTTTGACTTTCTTTACATCATCCACGGGTCCACCAAAGTGTTGAAGTCGTGCTACTGATCGTTTTAGTTCCTGAGGACTTACAGGCTTTACGAGGTAATCCAAGGCCGAGAACCTTATCGCCCGAAGGGCAAATTTTTCATGTGCAGTAACAAAAATTAAGTGAAAATTGGTGTTTTCGAGTAGCTCTAGAAGATCAAAGCCCGTGTCCGTTCCCATTTCAATATCCAAGAACACCAACTCTGGCTCATGTGATTTAATCAAGCCATAAGCCGTTCTGATATCAGTGGCTGTACCTACAATCTCCACATCTTCTAGGAAAGTGTTCACCAACGCCGTGAGGGTATCAATACTATCTTGTTCATCATCTACTATTATTGCGTTTATCATATGGACCGATTAAAGAAAAACACAGATCTTATCTCTAGCGTCTATCGATTCGCCATTCAGGCGAGATGCGGAAAATAAGCCTTCTTGACAGCATTGCACAACCCAAAGTTAACAAGGTCCCATTTGGGTTAGTGAACGATCGCAAAACGGTTATCCTTTAGCTTTAAGATCAATTCCGGTGTCCAAGTATTGCGTGGTTTGAACAAAAAGAAGAGGAACAACTCCGGCCACCTTACCCAAGACATCGAGGGGGTCGGATCCATTCGGCATTTATGCTTTCCTGTATGTCAATGACTCCAAGTTCTACCACAACACATTCAACCCCAATGCTCTGAGCTCTTCCTCCACCAGCAGTTTACACCTTAGGCTTACCAAATACTTATGTAGAGCTTCACCCTGGATTCATTGAGATTCTTGGGAATCTTCTCCAAGGTACGACGAACTTAAGACGGAACGCTCTCTAAGAGAGTCCCCTTGAATTTTCCCAAGCCTTAGAGGCTTTTTTCCTTTGATCGACTCAAACTCTTATTCAAGGTCTTTTTTGAGTTCTTTAGCGGAAATTCCACTCAAAAATCTCTCCTATCTGCTCTCCGAAGAATTCTATAAATGGGAACCCCCAACCACAGCGCGAAGCAAATCAATATGATACTAACACCTTGAAGAGAAGTGAAGAAGTCGGTGAAGACGGCCCCTGTAAACCCCATTAGCGCGCTGTAATCCAACTGGAACATCAGGAGTATTCGCGCCAGATCAATGGGATTGAGAACCGTGAGAATGAGTGTAGGTGTTTCCATGGGATACCCCTCAAAAAGAACTAAGAACACCAGTACTACTCCATCGTACACCACCGTAAGCAAAATCCAGTAAAGCAGTCCTACGCCAAAACCAACCAATCTATTGTCGTATTTCAAGACAACGTTGAGTGCTAAGGCCGTGAACAATACAGTAAGGAATAGGCTCACTCCAACAAGTGTAAACCAGGCAGAGAACGTCCATAATTCCGTAAATCCAAAGAAGGTAGGGATAGCTAAACCCAAAAGTACTGCCGCACACAAGGCGGAGGAAACTCCCATGAAGAAACCGGCAAAAACGGACTTCCGACTAATCGGCTGAGCCAATAAGACTTCCACGTACTCCCTAACTTGATAGAAGTACATCATAGCGTAGACCAGCGATATAAGCGGAATGAGAAAGAGAATTCCATTCATTATACCCAGAATCGCCTTCTCTCCACCTCCACCAACAAAGAGCAAGACGGAAAACAGAAGGACAAAGAAAGACGCGTAAGCCCATGTCCATCTACTTCGGATGACATCCATCCAGCTATATTGAAATATCTTAAACATGATGATGACTTTCTAGTACTTGAGCAATCGCATTCTCCATCTTTTCCTCGCCGGTCGATTCGCACAACGCACTTGGCGTACCTTGGAAATAAAGTCGCCCATCGAGTATAAACAACACGGTATCCGCCATTTCTTTAACGAGGTGAGAGATGTGAGTTGTTACCAAGATGTATTTCCCTCGCCTCTTTTCTTCCAACAAGAAATCTTTCAAATTGCGCAAGGCCACAGGATCTAAGCCAATGGTAGGCTCGTCCAATAAGAGAAGCTGCGTGTCATACATCAAAGCCCCGACAATATTTACTTTTTGTCGCATACCACCAGAAAGAGAGCGGAGCGCTTTATTGGAAAACGGCTCCAAACCAAAACGTTGTTTGAGAGCGTCTTTGCGATCAGAAATGCCTCGAACCTGCTCGATAAGCTGGAAGAATTCATTGGGACTCAAGTTCTCTGGAAACCTTGCAATTTGTGGGAGATAGGCAATTCGGTTTCGATATAAATCTCCCTTTAACACCTCACCATCCCATTCTACCGTTCCTCTATCGGGCTTTACAAGACCCAAGGTAGATTTCATCAAGGTGGTTTTTCCAGAACCATTGGGACCAATAAGCGCATGGAACCCCGGCTGATCTAAACTGAGATGGACGTCCTCCAATACCACTTGATGCCCAAAGGACTTGGAAAGACCTGTATAGCGTATCATTTTTCTACCAATTTCATTTGTCCATAAATGCCTGTAGACACAGGTTTCATCAGAGGAGAAGGATCCTCCAAATCTGAAGGAGTGAGAGTTGGGGACACGGATTCCACGAAGTTTAAGGCTTCAATGAAACTGCTTCGCATCAATAAAATACTCTCTTCCCAACGGGTCGTCATGTGGCTGAACAAGCTCATGGGTCGATGTGGAACATCTCCAATTCCATCTCTATCCAAATCGTAGCCGTGATAATCTCCCCAGTAATTTCGAAAGAACCTATTGGGATTCTGACGAGATTCTGAAGCCACATCGAAACTGTTCCGTTCAAATCGATTCTCAACAAAATCGTTGTCATCAGAGCTGCCTCGAATTTTCAGCGCCCAACCGTTAGCTTCAAAATCGTTCCTTGAAATGTAAACCCGACTACATCCTTCCATGAAAATGCCCATAGTGTTCTCTGAAAAGCGATTGTTTGCAATCTTGCTGTCGCGGATTTCTTTCAACAACAAACCATAGCTAGCTGGCCCCCAGTTATCTTGAAATAAGTTGCGATTCATATGGATGAAATTGCTGAACATCACCGCCACGCCAGCCCCATTACGGGCAAAGGTATTCTCGGTATACAAATCGTAATGACTGTACATAAAGTGCAAGCCATAGCGCAGTTGGTCTGTGCTGGAGTTCCCTCGTATGGTTGAATAGTCCGTGAATTCCAGATAAATCCCATCGCGATGAGAGCGCACATCGTTGTCTTCAATCGTGAGAGAATCACAATACCAAAGATGGATGGCATTGGCCGATTGTGCTTCAACTACCGCGTTGCCAACAATGTGATTCCCACGGATTATACCAGAGGATGCTTTCGTACAAAACACCCCAAAGAAGCAGGAGTCTATTCGGTTATTTTGAATGACAAAGTCGCGTACATCATCTACCCAAATGGCGGCTAAATCTTCGAGGTAACTACGATTTACTCCAATAATTCGCAAGCCCTCCACCCGAACATGGTCGGATCTAATCTCAATAGCACCGTGTTTGTCGGCTGCAACAAGAACCACATTTCCACAACCAATAATGGAAAGAGGACGAGTAATGACCAATTCGCCTTGAAGTGAATAAACACCTGCATTCACACACAAGGTGTCTCCAGTTGAAGCACCGCTTACTACATCTTCGAGAGAAGGTCCGTCGGGATAAACCACCGTTTGACGGCCACTCATGAGTAGGGAAGGCAAGAAGGCCAGTACGACAAGCCCTCTTCTCAGCGCTGTTCTACTGCGTGCCATTGCTCCAACAATTCAGGGTAGGTGAATAGGGCATCTCCTTCGGCTGACTCAATGAAAGTAGCTTCTTCTTCATCGAGCCAAGACGTAAGGTTCATTCCCATGGGACTTGGACCATTGGTAGACCTGAGAATGACCAGCGAATCAGTCGGGTACAATTCTCCAGGATGAAGAAATGGCGTAGCAAGTGAGTGTCGCCACGTTTCACTCGTATTGTTGAGTCGAAAATTCACTTGACACTCCAGAGCGTCAAAGAAATAAGCCTTTCCTTTAGAAGAGACCAACTCAGCCCCAAATCGGCGATCGGTGATACTCATTCTACAGAAGTCGCAATTCACGCGATCGTATGGAACTTCCACTGGCACATCAGAGCATGCACCAAGAGTGATGACGGTTAATACAGGTAGATAAGGAAATTTCATGGTGGTCCAGATTTACAATTTACTTCTTTACTCTCCTCGCTTGGAAAGTGGCCAGGGACGAGAGCGCCAACCCCAATCCCATGGCCCATCCACCCAATCCGGGGTATGACTTTGCCAAGAAGTTTAGCAAGTACTTTTCTCCCAATAGAGGCGGCTGATAACTCATACCCGGCACTTTGATAGGTGCTGTTGGACTAAGGTCATGTCCATAATCGTACTCCCACAAGTAGAAATCGTAGATCCCTAGGACAGCGAGAATACCGAATACCAAAAGGAAAGTCAGGTACACTTCAAACCTATTCACCCAAGCCGCAAGCAATCCAGACACCATTAAAAAAGCAACCACATATGGAAAGTAGGTAAGCTCCGGAATACTGTCTGGTTCAATGGCTTTCATCCCCACATAGTGATTCAGAATATTCACATTCTGCAGTGTTCCGGGTGTATCACCTGTAATTTGATGAATCCAGATATACATTGAAACACCATCTGGATACTGTGGGGCGATGAGCGTTACTTCCCAAAGGGGAAAGAAATAGAGCATGGATAAACACAGCACAGCAACAATGCTCAACATACGGGGCGTGAACAGCTTCATAGCTTGTAGATTTAAATGAGCGGGGATGAGCCGTTACCTCACCCCACTTCACTTTCAATTATTCTCCAGTGGTGGCAGAAATTGCCACATTACTTCCTTCGGGGGACACGCGGATATAGCCTTGCATTTCTTGGTGAAGTGCTGAGCAAAAATCCGTACAGTAGAATGGATAAACCCCAACTTCTTTAGGTTCCCACAAGAGAGTTTCCGTTTGTCCAGGCATGATTAGCAATTCGGCATTATTTGCACCGAGAACGGCAAAACCATGTGGTACATCCCAATCTTGTTCAAGGTTTGTCACGTGGAAATACACCTTATCCCCCACTTTCACTCCTTCGATATTATCGGGAGCAAAGTGACTGCGGATGGTGGTCATATACACATGCACTTCCGCGCCATCTCTTTCAACTCGAGCATCTGATTCTACCTTAGCCACATATGGGTGGGTATTCTCCTCGAGTGGATAAATCTTCAAACTGTTGGGCATGATGATATCTGCCGCAATAGCTTGGGCATAGTGCGGTTCACCAATCGTTGGGAAATCGAGCAAGAGCTCCATTTTCTCCCCAGAAATATCGTAGAGCTGTGCACTGTGCGCTAACTCAGGCCCAGTTGGTAAATAGCGGTCTTTCGTGATCTTGTTCAATGCCACCATGTATTTACCCCATGGGTGGCGTGAATCACCACCTGGAATCATCAAGTGGCCAACGGAATAATACGTTGGAATTCGATCCAAGACTTCCCAAGTTTCCAACTTCCACTTCACTACTTCAGATGAAATAAAGAAAGTCGTGTAAGCATTTCCCTCTCCGTCAAACTCGGTATGTAGTGGACCAAGACCGCCAGAAGATACCGTACCCGCCATTACATCGTCGAAACTAAGGACAGGAATACCATCGATTTCGCCGTCAAATTTTTGTTGTTCAATAGCAGAAATCATCTTGGTGAAGCTGTGAACCGTTAAATCTGCATTCAGCTTTCCGTTGCCAATGATGTATTCTCCAGATGGATCTACATCTACACCGTGCGGTGATTTTGGAGTTGGTAGATAATACACCAAACCTGGACAATCCTCTGGAATCAATACGCGTACGGTGTTTCTCACTTCACTTGTAGCCATGTGGGAATTCTCATCAAATCGATTCACATGGTAATTGGCGGGAAGCTCTTGGAAGTTGCCAGCGGCGATGTATTCCTGTGCTTTCTTCCAATTTACGGCTGCAATAAAATCCTTGTCATTCTGAGAGGCGTTTACCTCCTTGAGCGTGTGACTTTGCTCCGAGTTGTAGGTCGTAAAGAACATCCAGCCGTGAGAATTTCCCTTACCGGCATGTGCGAGGTCATAGTCGAATCCAGGCATGAGAATCTGGAAATCAACCTCCATATGCCCTTCTTCTTGGTCAAGAGAAATGAAGCTCAGTGAACCGTTGAAGTTCTCTTGGTAACTCGAAATGGCTACATCTTTCTGAGGAATAGGCAAGCTAAACCGCGTACCTGCAACGACGTACTCACTATTCTCCGTCACAAAAGGACTACTGTGATTCCCCCCTGAATTTGGGATTTCTATGATTTCAGCAGTTTCAAATGAACGTAGGTCGATACGGGCGATACGAGGCGTGTTATTCCCATTGATGAACAACCATCGTCCATCTGGTCTGCCGTCTGTTTGAGAAAGCTCAGGGTGGTGAGCGTCATCCCAAGGAACAAAACCGTGACTAGTTTCTAGAAGCGGTTTTGTCTCTTCATTAAAGCCATATCCCTTTTCTCCATCAACGGAGAAAACCGGAATCACCTTGAAAAGTCGGCCTGACGGCAAACCATATACACTCACTTGCCCGCTAAATCCACCGGACATAAAGGCGTAAAACTCGTCGTATTCACCAGGAGCGACGTAAACTTTCTCAGCCGCAGATTGCGCGCTAAGTGCCCCCGAAGCCGACTTACCATCTCCATTACAGGATGACATCAGTGCAATCGTCAACAGGGCTGAAAAGAGGAACAATACCTTTTTCATGATACTTCAATTAGGTTGTTAATGTGTACGTAGATATTCGAGGATGCTACGAGCTTCCTCCTCCGTAAGACTTTGATCGGCCATAACCGCTCCATTGGAATCTCCCACTAACTTCTTAGCGAGTGGATCTTTGGCTATCATTTCTGATGGATTCAAAATCATGTTCATCACCCACTCAGGAGTTCGGCGTTCGGTAACACCCATAAGCGCAGGACCGATGTACTTCTTATCGATTTTGTGACAAGCCGTACATTTTGCTTCGAACAAGGCCTTGCCACTTTCCACAAGTTGAATATCCAATTCTCCCATCTCTACAGAAGTGATAGGACCCACCCCATGGTTTTGTAAAGCCACAGATTCAGGATCAACTTTCTCGGCAACAGGATTGGGGTTATTGGGGCGTGCGGTTGGGCTTCCCTCACCGCTACAGCGAATGCATAGTGATAGTACTGTCAGACCTATGATGAAAAACCGTGCTTTCATAGTTGGTTGGAATTACTTGTTAATCAATGTTCAACGTGACAAAGCTATTTCGGACAATCTTATCCGAATATGACAAATATCATATTCAGACAATTTTATCCGATATTAATTTGCAGAGATAACCGCTCGATGAACTTTGAGCACTTCACGTATGTGTAGAAGAAAAAAGTAAATTGGCTCCATGTTTTCGAAAGCCTGTGAATACGGCATCAGAGCGATGCTTTGGATCAACTCCAATTCGAATGAAGAAAAACCTGTCAGAGCTAGTTTGAAAGAGATTTCATCTAGAACCGACATGCCCGAAGCTTTCACAGGAAAGATTTTGCAAACACTCAAGAAAAGTGGTCTTCTAACCAGCAGCAAGGGACCCCAAGGAGGTTATGTCCTGAGCAAAGAAGCGAATGAGATACGCTTGATTGATATTGTGTTAGCAATAGATGGAAATGACCTGTTTACGAAATGTGCGATGGGCCTACCCAATTGTGGGGAGGGAACACCTTGTCCCCTGCACGACTCATTCGTAAGTATTCGTTCAGACATTCACGAATTACTTCATTCTACTACTTTAGACCGCACAACGGAGGGGCTGCTTAAAGGCGAGACGGTTATTGTTCGATAAGAAACAGTAATCAACAGGGTTTTAGGCCCTACAAAATGTCTTAGAATGCAGTTTAATCCAAGTGAAACCGTTGGTGAATGGGTTGCACGCGATTTCCGTACAGCCGCCATTTTCAAAAAACACAACATTGATTTCTGCTGTAACGGCAAGCGCACACTTCAGCAAGCTTGCACCATTTCAAGTACGCCCATCTCTGTGTTGAAATCAGAGCTCCTTGAAATCACTACCAAGGATACAGCCCATGATATCGATAAAATAAGCAAGTACCCTTTAGACATGCTCATCGAGCACATCGTCAACACCCATCATGTTTATGTAACACATAGATCGGGTGAAATCCTCACTTATTTAGATAAGGTTGTTCGGGTGCATGGAAGTAAAATGCCCGAACTCGCACAAATCAAATTACTTTTTGAAGAAGGCGCTGGAGAACTCGCCAAGCACATGAAGAAAGAAGAGCTCATCCTCTTCCCTGCCATTGAGCGTTTAGCCACGGCTAATCAGAATGGAAGTTCTTATGAAATGGCTTCTTTCGGATCTATTCAAAATCCCATCAAAATGATGGAGCATGAACACGAAGTAGAAGGTGATCGATTTGACAGTATTTCTAATCTCACCAATGAATTCACCCCACCAGAATGGGCCTGCAATACAATGCGGGTAACCTTTGCACTTCTAGAAGAATTCCAGAACGACTTGCATGTCCACATCCATCTTGAAAACAACATCCTCTTCCCCAATGCTATAAAATTGGAACAGCAGCATTTATAAACCGCTCTTCGCTACAGGAAGAAGGTTGCTTAGAAGAAGTGGTTGAGATTAGTGAAACGCTCAGGAAAGGCCACTTCTTCTTCTCCTTACAATCACACAAGGCTTGGTTCGATATCGCGGAATGGGAAATGTAATAGAACCCTATATTTCTGGGCTTCATCCCCTTAAAAACAAAACAAGGAGCTACTCAATGCAAGTAACTCCTTGTGATGGCAAACCATTTAATGTGTTAGTGCTTTACGACAAATTTCTTCGTGGTTAGCCCTGCGTTGGTTTGTAGAGAAAGGAAATAAACCCCTTCTGTAAACATACTTACATCAATGCTGTTCGGAGCATTTACACCTTCAGCACGGTAAACCGTTCTACCCGTTACATCCTGAATTCGAATATCCTGAATGACGTCATTACCTAGATTATCTAGATGAACGAGGGTATTGGCCGGACTTGGGTACACCTTCCAATCATTGCTTCCACTGCCGTCCACATCTTCACTAGAGGTTGTTGTTTTCCAACTCGTCTCAAAAGAGTAGATGTACTTCCACACCAATTCGGTTGGAGCAAAAAGACCTGAGCCGTATGAGAATGCCGTGGTTTTGCACCAATCCGTATATCTACCTGACAAAGCAATGGTAGATAGGTTGTTAGTTTGTGCCGTGTTATAACTCATGTCTAGGTAGACCCCAGCAGTAACAGGCGTTCTTGAAACGGGGTCAATATCCAACCCAACAAATTGATTGGTTAAACCCACTGGAACTCCGGGAACATATTGGGCGTGCCAAGCAATGGTGAGCTTCTCTGAACCCAAGTACGAGTGATAAGTGATGGCTGGAAGAACATTATCATACATGTTAATGGACGTTGGGTAAGGAGCCCCTTCTGAACCATCATTAATGGTCTTCAATCCCAACGGAGTAATTCCATTGAATGTATTGTAGAGAATGTTAGACTGCCCCCCCACTCTGCGGCTCATAGTGACAGAATACTCTGTTGACATGGTGGTTGGAGATGCAATTCTTGGCATGTGTAGTTGAAACATGGGAGATGAAGTAAAAGACAAGCCCGGAACTGCGGGAATTTGTCTCGTTCTAATCACATATTGGTCTCGGTTCTCATTCAATGCTACAATCTTAACGCGATCTGGTGTACTGTGTACAGAAATAGAAACATCTGGCTCAATTAACCCAGGGTATCCAATGGAATTTCCCGGTAATGGAGGAGTTCCAGAAGTGTACGTTGCGGTTCTGGATTCAATTCCCCCATTGCGCTGAAACACCACCGCATAGTTTCCATTATTATCTGAATCGATATTGATGTGAGCAGGGTAACCACTTACAGGGATATAGGGCTGAATGAGCATTGGAGGGTTAAACGGATCGAACTCATAAGAACCTGGATCAAAAGATGCTACAGACATGTAATAGCCTGGATCCCCAAGAGCCGATGCAGAATAGTACACAACAATAGCATATACATCTAATGGATTGGTACCCTTTACAAGTACCACATCTGGATCGAGCGCATCATAGGCCGCCAATGGCAATGCACCTGTAGTTGACGCAGAACTTTCCCAATACATATTCCTTCCTCCTGTGGCACCCGCATTATAGTCGCTTACCGTCACGTTTAAATAATTGGCGTAAGATGGACTTCCTCCATAGTAGCTAGAACCACTCCTTGTATCCGTACCCACATTGTGAATATTAGCAGAGGGACTGATTAAATCATACGTCGTTTCCGGAAAAGCCGAATTGAGATATTGTCCATTGACTGTAAAACAGCCCAAAAGGACAAACAATAGAAATACATTCTTCATAATTGAATAGTTTAAGATTACCGAGTAAAGCTCTAGCTATGAAATACAGAAAATGTCAACGCATGTTTGTAATATGTCAACTCATGATTATTCGCGTTAATAATTACCTCGATGATCAACAAAAACTATAGCCATTAGATCTCATGAAAAAGATCACCTTCATCTTGCTCATTACCTTCACACTACCCTTCTCCACTTTTGCACAACAACAAAACAATAAAAGAGACCTCCGCCAGGATTCCCTCCTCCAGATAGACATTCACAAGCTAGCTGACTCCACACAGGCAGACCTCTATTTGGAGCGGGCAAAAATGCTAAACACCACCCATGCGGATTCCTCGATAGCCTTCTGCATCAAAGCTCTCAGCATTGCGAAAAAGGGGCTGCTGAACCCATCCTTAAGTAGAGCGGACAGCATCAACTACATCCGCCTTATGGCGCAAGCACATTTCAGCATGGGTATGATTGATCAAATTCATTCTCGATTAGACTCCGCCGAAAAGAAGTACCTCCGAGCCGTCTCCTTGTTCAAGGAAACAGATAGTCGCCAGGAGCTCAGCAATCTCTATAACTATCTGAGCAGAATCTATCAATGGAATGGTGATCAACAACTCTTCTACGATTACACCAAAAAAGCCAGCCAAATCCAACGGCAGGAAAAAGATTCCATCGGACTAGCGATGAGCTCAATTGCCTTTGGTGCGTATTTCGAAAGAACAGGGAACGTAGATTCATGTTTGAGCAACTACGAAAAGGCCCTCCGCATATTGAGACTTGTCTCATCCGATCAAGAGTTGTCTTATGGACTGAACGAGTACGGTTACGTACTCCAACGAATGGGGTTGTATGAAAAGGCCGTTGTTATTCTTTTAGAAGCGCTTGACATCAACAAAAAAAGAGGTGATGAACACTTCCAAACCACCAAAACTCTTTCGGCCATTGGGACTGTTTTTAGTGAACTTGGAGAATACGAAAAGGCGGAAACCTATCTGAATGAAGCGGTTCAGTTGAGTAGAGAAATGGGAAACCCTAGCGTGGAGGCCGGCATTTTGAGCAAGCTTGGAATAATCTATTCGAAAAGGGAAGAACACCAGAAAAGCCTTGCGTATCATTTGAAAGCACAGGAACTTATTCAGAACACGGACGTTCCTCCGTCTCTTTTGGCGATAGCCTTACACAACATTGGCAAGCAGTATCAACATCTAGGAGAAACACAGAAAGCAATACTGAATTTTGAACAGGCACTAGAACTCGGGCGGAAGTACTCCCTCCCAAAAGATCAAGCTGTTTTCTTGAACAGTCTAGCAGATGCACACCTCCAAATAAACCAACTTCAGAGTGCAAAGGAATATGCACTAGAAGCATTCTCTGTTGGAAGTATAAAAAACTACTCAGAAGTGAAGATGAAGGCCGCTTCCATCTTACACCAATTTTACTACCAGAATGGCGACTATAAAAATGCCCTCGAGTACATCACAATCCACTTTAGAATAAAGGATAGTCTACAAAACGTGAACAGCAAAGCTGCACTTCTAAAGATGGAATCCTCATATATATTAGACCAAAAACAACAGCAAATAAGTAGTCTAGAAAATGAAAACAAGGCTAGAAACCTGGAGATGATTCATCAAAAAGCATTGGCAGAACAGCGACGACAAGACCAAATGCTCATTGCTCTGGCTATCATACTCCTTATGTGCATCATTCTCTTCTTTATAAATCGAGATCGATTGCAACGGAAAAACAAATTGCTGCATTTGCACAACGAGCAAATCAAACTGGAAAAAGAACGTGAGAAAAGCATGTATCAACTGGAGTTGGCTCGAACCAAGCATGATTTATATGCCAACGTCACTCATGAATTCCGAACTCCCATCACCCTGATTCAAGCGCCGGTCAAAAAGTTAATGGCCCATGCGCCAGACAATGTCCAGGAAACGTATCAATCCATCCTTCGAAATACGAACCATCTCCTACAAATGGTAGATGAGATGCTTGACTTGGCAAGGTTAGAGACCACAGACACCAAACTGCACTATTCCATCACCAACCTCAATTTGCTGATTGCAGAAACGAAAGCAGACTTTGCCCCTCTTTTCCAACATAAGAGTATCCGCTTTAATGCGAACATTTCTCATTCGGACCTTAGCATCAGTACCGACAGGAATAGATTAAAAATGGTGCTCAACAATCTCCTTAAAAATGCTTGGCATCACTGTCCAGAAGGAGGAGATATAAACATCACGGTCACAAAGCAAGACTCCGAACTCCTCCTCAGCGTAATCAACCAACAGGAGTCGGAAATGGATTCAAGTGACGTTGAAAAACTCTTTGAACGTCATTATCGTGGCAACACAAAAAACTATGATGGAAATGGATTGGGACTGGCCATCAGTAAGGAAATTGTAAATCTCCTTGGTGGTAATATCACCATTAATCTCAACGAGCCCAACAAAACTGAGTTTTCCATCCGTTTACCCTTAAAGCCTGTCAGAGCCTTTCCAAACCTAGATTCAGCCACAATTATAACCGATAAGGCCACTCCAATGTGTCCAATGGAAGGCGACTTGAAACCACGGGTTCTGGTGGTTGAAGACAACCTAGAGATGCAGCGATTGTTGCGTGATCTTTTGGACACTAGGTTTGAAATCATTCTAGCAAGAGACGGCGAGGAAGCAGGACACTTGGCGGTAGAAAAACAACCTGCACTTATTCTATCCGATTTGATGATGCCAAAAGTAGATGGCATTGAACTGGTTGAATTCGTGAAGAAAAATGTGGATACGAGCCATATTCCCGTTATTCTACTGACGGCAAAATCAGATAAGGAAAGTAGAATGTTGGGGTTAAAACACGATGCCGACGACTATATTTCAAAGCCTTTTGACCCTGACGAATTGATTGCAAGGATGGACAATTTATTGCGGCAAAGAAGTCATTTGCATGAGGCCTTCAAAAACAATCCATTCGCATCCCTACAGAACACCTCGTATACTCAACTCGATAGATCATTCCTCAAAAAGGCGGGGCAAATTATAGAAAAGAACTATCAAGACGGAAACTACACCGTTCATCAGTTTTGCACAGACCTAGCATTGAACAGGAGTAGCGTGCACAAGAAGTTAATCGCCCTAACCAACCAGAGCGCTTCTCAATTTATTCAGAACATTCGTCTTACAAAAGCCGCCGACCAACTGTTGCACACCGACGCTTCCATAGATGGGATCATTTATGACAACGGATTCAATAGCCGACAGGCATTTTATAAGGCTTTCAAGGTAAAATTTGGCCAAACCCCAAAAGAGTTCAGAGAGCAGAAAGTGACGTCATAAGGGGGCGTCACTTGGAAAAATTCATACGGACCCTAACCTTAGCAATATCCTATTCACGTCATTAATTCGAGCTGGCTTCGAAAGCGATCCGTTATATCCCATCCTATACAACTCCCTCTTCGATCCCTTTCGAACGCATGTGGAATACGATATGATCCATCCGATATCGGGATTCTTTGCACGAGCCAGCGCACACAGTTCATCTCCATCTACCTTGGGCATATTCTTATCTAGGAAAGTCAACGTATTCGAAAGTTCCTCCACATCCCTCAACCATCCTTTAGGATCATTATAGACCACTATCTCAACCTTTGTTAGTTTTTTCAACAAAAACTTTAAATAGCTGGATTGAATGGGACAATCGTCTACAATACAAATTTGGAATAGACGAGACTTCTCGAAAATTGCCTTATTTATATTTCTACAGAATATCATGTGCATGACTTTTGACGCCATTCAACGAATAGGATAAGGGCAAAAGAAAATCCTACCAACCGACTCTTGAATGGCTTGGGAGATCCGTGACAGTCCCTTCAAGCGGATCCAATTCACAATTGTTGAAGTGAGAAGGAGTCAATTAGAAATCCTGCTGAACCGCAGCTCCTTGTCAAGGTGAGCATTAGGGCCTTCATGCATTCTCCATCAAGATCCTAAAGCTTTTCCATCTACACTAACCCCACTTACTTCAAAAGAGGAAAAGCAATCAAAAGACCTAGTAAATGGATAGCAGCACTAATCGTCATAGCCCAATTAACTTTAATTAAGCCACAAATCTGCGCCGATCGTTCCAAGGTATTGTAAGAATTAATATGTTGTTCAATCAGTATTGCTGCACGTTCATGTAAGTAGACACATCCCCGACCTAAATATTCACCCTCAGACATTCCCAACTAAAAATCCCCGCCAAACATTGGTTTGACAGGGATTCTAATGAATAACTATGTAGTTCTATAATGTGGTTCTACAATGCCGTTTTCATCGGGCTCTACTGAGCGTGCTCATGGTGTTGAGACCGATCAAAATTGCGTTACCACCTCACCACATTTGAGCATGCTCGACCCAAAATAGGGATTGAGGACTTCTGGATCCGCACTCATCCAATCTGCTCCATTATCAGAATGAGCCATCGGACAATGGAGTTTGTATAAGCTTCCGGTTTCATACTCGATTTTTTCAGTCAATTGAATCATAGCCATGGATGCCGAATAAAACTGAGTCCGCATCTCTTCCATAGCTATGGTCTCACTTTCGCCCGATACTTTCAATCCAGACGACACTTCCATAAACGCACGGTGAGCCGCTCCTTCAAAGTCGTTCATATTGAGCTCACCCGCGCGATCTTTGAACGTACGAAAGGCCATTCGAGCCATCGGCAGATCGTCGCGATGTAAGGCGGTTTGCCAATCGAGATAGGCCGATAGCAACTCGCGTAGCTTGTCTTGCGTAGAAGACTTTACTTCGAGCTTGGCGTCTTCCCCACTGGACATCATGCTGGGCTTCGAGGCCAATTGGGCGGCAGCGTCTACAGTGAATGTACCGTTTACAACGACTTTCTCGCCAGCTTTTAATCCGTCAATCACTTGATAACGACGTCCCAATTGTTGTCCTAATTCTACATTCCTCAATTGATAAACCCCCGTATTCGTAGGGTTTTCTACATACACAACCGATCTTTCACCCGTCCATAAAACCGCACTAGAAGGAACGGAAATCTCTGAGGAAACAGCATCGGATTCCACCACTGCGGATACAATCATTTCCGGTTTGAGTTCGCCGTTACGATTGTTGTGAACCACACGCGCTTCCAGGGTTCTGCGGGAGCCTTGAAGCACGGGATCCAAGTAGTCAATCACACCCGTGTATTCCATTCCCGGCTGGCTGCGTACGGTGTAGGTTACTTTATCGCCTTTTGACACTGAACCGAGTTGATTTTCATAAACATCCAATGATATCCACACTTTGTCTAAACCCGTGATTTCATACAATACAGCTCCGCGATTGACGTAATCTCCCTGGGCTACATTCAATGCCGTCACATACCCTGAATTGTTGGCTAAAACTGGAAAAGAATTCATGTCAATGGTACCTTTCTCCATCGCCTCAATTTGATGAGTGGGAATGGTCCAGTTCTGTAACTTCCGCTTCGCTCCTTCATACAGATGGGGTTGCGTTTCTTTCATACGAGCGGCCTCTTGAAGCTCTCGCTGCGCCACTAATAAATCGGGACTATAAATTCGCGCAATCACCTGACCCTTGTCTACATAAGCACCTGTAAAATCAACAGTCAGTGATTCTATTCGCCCCGGAAAATGTGCAGTTTGAGATTGCACCAAGCGCTCATCGGGCTTCACTTTTCCACTGAGTCGGATTTCATTCATCGCATCCGTGCGACCCACCACTTCGGTCTGAACATTGGCCAACTTTCGGGCATTTTCAGTAAGTGAGATTTCACTGGCGTCAATGGCACTGTTTTCCTCTTCGAGTGGAATGAGCTCCATTCCACAAATGGGACAATCACCCGGTTCATTACTCCTGATTTGAGGGTGCATGGAACACGTCCAGATTTCAGCTTCACTCGCTTCTTCTGTGTGATGGTGGTGCTCCTCGCTTTGTGGTTTGACCATCCAGCCAATTGCGCCTGCACAAAGGGCTACGATGATCAATCCAATAATTTGCTTCTTTTTCATCTTTCAATATTTCGGCCCAACAAGTAATCCAGTTGGGATTTGTTCTTCAGTAAATTCACCTTTGCCGACAATGCTTCAAGTCGGTAACGAAGTAAGATTTCCTCCACCTCTATCACCCCATTGAAATCTGCTCCGTCGGTTTCATAAGCGGCTTCCAATAAGCGAAGGGTTGACGTGGCCTTCTCCACATTGCTCTTCAATCGTCTCACTTCTTCGAGATTGTAAAGCCACTCAAATTTGACCTCTGCCCATTCGTTCCGGAGGTCATTGATCTCCTTCTGACTCTGACTTTCATAGGCCGATTGCCTCCATTCTGCCTCTCGAATACTGGAGTTGTATTTCGATCGGAAGATGGGAAGTGAAACAGTAACCATAGGCATAATGGCATCTCTCCCATTATTGGGAACGGACATGTCTGACCTCGGACTAATGGCCATGTAATCCAGCCCTATACCAATGCTTGGATACCCGGACTTCCGAGCGGCTTCTTCTCTATAGGCTTCGCTATTTCTGAGCGACAAAAATCGGCTTACCCTAGGGTGATTGGCCAAAACAGTATCAGACGGCCATTGAAAAGTGGCATCAAAGGACTCAATAGGTGAAGCGTCCATCACTAGAGGGATGGAATCGGCTCGATTTAATTGAGATCGAATATTGGCAAGTAGCACCGATTCCTTGTTCTTCAATTGCAGAAGTTTCGATTGCACATCGCCTACTCTAATTTGGAGTCGAAGTACATCAGACAAACTGGCTTGTCCTGCCTCGGCACGAATTTCGGCTGTACTCAAAATGCGATGAAGCAAAGACAGATCATCTTCCAAAATCTCTAGGGACTCTTTCCACTCCAACCAATCGAAATAAGAAGATTCCAAACTCCTAACCACTATCATTTTACGATTCAGAAACACTTCATAGGCAGCCTCTGCTTGCAAAGCGGCAGCATCTCCACGGGCACTTAGTGTTCCAAACCATGGGAACATCTGTGAAATGGAAACTTTGGCCACTTGAGAACCCACGCGGGTTTCTATGGGACGAATAAATACGCCAACCGAAAGCTGAGGATCAGGCAGTGCATTCACTTGTGCCACACGTTCCATTTCAGCTTCAAAGAGTTGATAAGAGGATAAAACAGAAGGGTTATTCTGAAGGGCCTCTATTTTCAAACTGTCTAGATCTTGTGCATTCAATCCAACAGCGAATAAGCCTAGAAGGGACAAGAATACTGTTCTCATGATTTTGCGTTTTTTCTGATTCTTCGTTCCTCTCTCATGGCGTACAATACGGGTACGATGAAAAACGTAATGGATGCCATCAACATACCTCCAACGGCCGGAATCGCCATTGGAATCATAACGTCGGCACCTCTCCCCGAAGATGAAAGAATGGGAAGCAGGGCAATCACCGTGGTTGCCGAAGTCATTACGGCTGGTCGGATTCTCTTGAGTCCTCCTTCAATAACGGTTTGTCGAACCTCGTCTCGGCTCTTCGGTTTATTGAGTTTGAAACTATCATCCAAATAGGTAGCCATCAAAACTCCATCATCCGTTGCAATGCCGAATAGCGCGATAAAGCCCACCCACACCGCAACACTCAGATTGATGGTTTGAATTCCAAAGATGGATCGAAAGGACTGACCCATGATATCAAAATTCATAAACCAAGACTGACCGAATAGCCACAGGACTACAAATGCCCCACTAAAGGCCAAGGCAATTCCAGAGAAAACCATGGCGGACGTAGAGGCACTCTTGAATTGGAAGTAAAGGATGAGGAACACCAATACAAGCACCATTGGAACGATAAAAGACAATCGTTTTTGGGCTCTCACCTGATTCTCATATGAACCCGAAAACTCGTAGCGAACTCCCTGTGGAACGCTCAATTCTCCAGATTCAATGCGGTCTTTCAAAAAGGTTTGGGCATTATTGACGACTTCAACTTCCGAGTAGCCATCACTCTTATCAAACAAGACATATCCCACTAGAAAGGTGTCCTCGCTCTTGATGGACTGTGGTCCTTTTACATATTCGAGATGGGCCAATTGGGCCAGTGGAATTTGAGCCCCCGATGGGGTAGGAACTAAAATATCTCCTATGGATTCTGGGGAATCTCGTCTTTCCCGAGGATAACGAACTCGAATATTGTAGCGTTCTCGACCTTCTACAGAAGAATTCAATGGAATTCCTCCAATGGCAATTTCGATCACATCTTGAACGGCTTTCACAGTCAGCCCGTATTGTGCAATAGCCACACGGTCAATATCGATTTCCAAATACGGCTTGCCCACAATTCGATCGGCAAATACAGCCTCTGCTTTAACGCCGGGCACTTTCTTCAATTGAACTTCTAATGCCTGACCAAAGGATTCCATCACTTCCAGATCATCTCCATAGATTTTGATGCCCATAGGTGCTCGCATTCCAGTTTGCAGCATCACCAATCGAGTTTCTATAGGCTGAAGTTTAGGAGAGGAAGTCACACCTGGTATTCTGGAGGCCTCCACAATCTCATTCCAGATATCATCTGGAGATTGAATCTCCGAGCGCCATTGACGATAGAACTGTCCATCTTCATCGGGGAGCAACACGGATGGATCCAATCCGCGGTAAGCGGCCGAATCGATTCGGATAGAGGTTGAGTCAACCAGAACAAATCGATTCCCTTCGGTTCGAAACCTTATCCGGTGACCATCGGAATCCGTTGCATACTCCGACTTGTAGGTGATGATGTTTTCAAACATGGAAATAGGCGCAGGGTCGATAGCAGATTCCACACGTCCGGCTTTGCCCACCACTTGATTGATTTCAGGAATAGCCGCAATTCGCATATCGAGTTGCCCCACAATTTCACGGTTGTATTCCACGCCGGAATGTGGCATTGAAGTAGGCATTAAAAGAAAGGCTCCCTCATCCAACGATGGCATAAACTCTTGCCCAATGCCTGGGAATGTGTGAGCTAAAGCCGACCAAACTTTTGTCTGCTTTACATTCACATCCATGGTCTCTAATACCCTTGGAATGAATCCAAATACAGACGAGAAACCCAACCAAATATTCAGAGCCAACAGGATAAAAAAGGCGGGAATGGATAGAAAAGTCCACTTGTGGTCCAAACACCAATTCAGGATAACTTCATATTTCCAACGAAGCAGAGAGAAGACGGTTAATACCAGTCCTACCAATACGCTTACGAAGATGAAGTTAACGACTTCTCCCACCATGGGTCCTAACGGCATCCAGTAATTGGATAAGATCCACGTCACGATAACAACGGCAATGAGGATGGTAGAGTGATCCCAGCCATACTGTAGATAGCGGTTGAAGGATGGCTCCTGTTTCATTCTGGATTTCAACACATCAATAACTCCCATGAGCACCAACCCCAATCCAACAAGGTTGTGTCCAACACTCAGCAGAATGATCCCGGCCAAAATGGTCAGAATAGTCAAGGTTAACGCCATGGCCTTGCTCTTCACTCTGGAGAGGAACAAGTGAGCAAGCATGGGGAGGAAGAACAGGGAAACCAGCAGTGCAGAAATCAAGGCAAACGTCTTGGTGTAAGCCAATGGCCCGAATAACTTCCCCTCTGCATTCTCCATTGCAAATACCGGAATAAAGCTCACAACCGTTGTGCTTACAGCAGTAACGATGGCCCCTGACACTTCGGAAACGCCTTTTGAAATCCGGTCGATTAGTGGCTTTTCCGAACCTTCGTTCACATGAACCAGAACGTTTTCCGTGAGGATAATTCCCAAGTCGACCATGGTGCCAATCGCGATAGCAATTCCCGACAAGGCTACAATGTTGGCGTCTACCCCAAAGCGGCTCATGGCGATGAACGTGAATAGCACCGCAATGGGCAACAGGAGTGAAATCAGCATGGAAGCTCTGAGATGATACACCATGAGCAAAACGACCAGAATAGTGATCAGAATTTCGAGCGACAGTGCCTCTTCAAGAGTGCCAAGTGTTTCATCAATCAATTCGGAGCGATCGTAGAAGGGAACAACGGACAACTGACTCATGTTTCCGTCGATCAACTCCTTGGAAGGCAAACCGCTAGAAATCGCTTCAACTTTCTCCTTAATCCCGTTGATCACGTGCATAGGATTCGCACCGTATCGGGCAATCACCACACCACCTACCACTTCAGCTCCGCCTTTGTCGAGGATTCCTCTACGCGTGGCAGGGCCATGTGTAACATGGGCCACATCCTTCAAGTAGATCGGTGTATTATCGGTTTCAGCCACCACAGCCAACTCCAAATCTTCTAGTGATTCGATGTAGCCGAGTCCACGCACCATATACTCCACCTTATTCACCTCTATGGTCTGTGCGCCAACATCAATATTCGAATTCCGTACGGCATTGACCACATCGGTGAGTGTGATGTCATAACTCTGAAGAGCATCGGGATCAACATCTACTTGATACTCTTTTACGAAACCACCAATGGAGGCTACCTCAGACACCCCATCTACGGCACTTAAGGCATATTTCACGTAAAAATCCTGCACACTGCGGAGTTCATCTAGTCCCCATCCGCCTGTAACCTGACCACTGGTATCTCGTCCTTCAAGGGTGTACCAATACACCTGCCCTAGAGCTGTGGCATCTGGGCCAAGAGATGGAGTGATACCCGAAGGGAGCAATCCATTCGGCATGGAATTGAGTTTTTCTAGGATTCGCGAACGCGACCAGTAAAATTCAACGTCTTCTTCAAAAATGATATAGATGCTCGAGAAGCCGAACATCGAATTACTGCGGATCGTCTTAACTCCAGGTATCCCCAACAAATACGTGGTGAGGGGATAAGAGATTTGGTCTTCTATATCCTGTGGAGATCTCCCTGGCCATTTCGTAAATACAATCTGTTGGTTTTCCCCGATGTCTGGAATAGCATCCACAGGAACAGGGTCTGATGGGATAACGGGAACATTCCAAGCAAATGGAGCGGTTGCGATCCCCCAAATAATCAAACCAACGAGAAACAAGGTTGTTACTAGCTTGTTCCTCAAAAAATAGTCTATGATTTTATTGAGCATGATTTATGTCTTTTCCAATTCATGAATACGCATCGCTAAAAAGCGACCTAAATCGTGAATAGGGAAAGGCCTAAATCAAATAAGAGCAATGAAGGATATAGAGTGATTCACGACTCGGGAGCGGTTCGTGTCGAAGTACTTCAATGTAATTCTCATCCTCTTCATTAAACGAGGAAAATGCGAGTACAAGTGCAACAAGGAACTTACCAGAAACACTGGAAAGATCAACCGTGCTCTGGCGCAGTTCGTCATCCACATTTAAAACGCTGCTTTCATGGTCGCAGCACGACTGAGAAGAATAGGAACTTTGATCGGAATCTGAGGGGGAATCTTGGGTAGCAGGACAGGTCTCCATTTCAGACATTCCACAAGAGAGTTCATCTGCTCCCCAAGAAATTGAAGCATCCATAAGTTCTCCAGCACACCAATGATAGTTTGCAGCAATTCCGCTATTGGATACCAACAAAAGCAGACTAAAGAATATGGATTTAAACCATTTCACCCTACAAATTTAAGACTTCAATGTAATGAACGGACAAGCAAGAGGACTCAGAATCCATCTTTAACATTTATTTCAAACATAGAAAGAGTAAATCCTAGTGATGGACAGCGCCCAAAACGGGCTACTGCCATCACACTTGTACTTAACTCTTTATCACAACTCGAAACAGTCTCATTCCATTCTTCAAAGAAGGCACACCCACTCCAGGAAGAGTAGGGGATTCGAATTTATAGGTTCTTCTTGCGGTACTTTACTCCACCATATACCATGGCCGCGCCAATGAGCATGGGGATAGCACTTAAAGGGGCTGGAGCACTTGGGTTGCCCGGCTGAGCGAGTAATTCATCACTAAAAGCAAGAGTGAAAAACACCAAAAGCACGGCGTAACGTAAATGCTGATTTGTCCTTATCTTAAACATCTGTTTATACTTTAATCTTGATTCATTCGAATCGTTCTTGGTTATGAAAGGGAAAGCAATCCCGAACGGATGAGTAAAACACATCGGGATCACTCCTCTCTTCTTGTTTCTGTGATGATTACCAAATCATCTTTTGTTGATATACACGTCCTTCGCTAGTCTGCATCATTAGAATGTATGCACCAGGTTGTAAGTCTTGTACATATCTCTTTCGGTCCACTCCGGGTTCGTTGCAAGCCCAAACTCGTTGTCCATTCAAATTGTACAACTGTAGGCTCACATTAGATCCCGCAAATGATCCAAAGTCGATAATCATGGTTTCGTCATTCGCTTTATAGGCGAATGGATCTGAGGACAACATGCGGTTGTGCTCTTCTGCCGAAACGCTACTCAGAGCTACAATCAACTCAAAGCGATCTGGACCGTAAGCTGTGTCCTGTTGGAAGTTGTAATCACCTCCGTTTAGATAGGTCACCGTTTGGGTCTTGAGGTCTTTTAGATACACGTTCCAATGAGATGGAGACTCTACCATATGAATCTTCATACTACCATCATGAGCGGTTGTAAGCCCCATTGGAATAGTGTCTTTATCTACCGGAGTACTCCACTTGGCAATAGACATAGCATTGTCATCATCGGCAATAAACAAGCCCGGTACATCCCCTTGAACGGCAAAGTACTTTTCAATGTCCTCCGACTTTTGATAGCCATCGGTAAACGTTGGATCGAATACCAAGGCTACTTCATCTTTGGAAGTGCTTCCTGAGAATTCAGAAATCAAGCGGATTACCGGATAGCTCGACTTCCAGAGGTAATTGGAGCCACATACCATTTGAGTTTGACTTAATGTAAGCGTTTGTGAGAAAGAATTATTTGACGATCCCTGACTAGCAGTGTTGTTATTGAAGTCAGATGGACGCATATAAAACGATTGTCCCATACTTACAGCTACGCCATTGGCGTTTGTTCCCAAGCTGCCATTAATCGCTAGTCCGGTTTGGGCATCCACTGCAATAAGGTTTGAACTGGCTTCATTCCAAATGTAAACCCCTGGGTTCATCGCGCTACTATTCTCAGTATAGAGCTGATTCAAATTCAAACTTCCAGGATATGGATTACCCACAAGGCTCCATCCACCATAGCTATTGTACAATGGAATATCTACATCTTCATCTATGGTGGTCCCTACCGCTTTTAGCACTTGAGGTGCGCCGTTGTAGTTGCCGTCTATATAGACGTTCAACCCTTTCCCTACAAGCGTATCGTCTTTGCCAAACATCTCCCAGGTCCCCCAAGAATGACTGCTGTAACTGCCGTTGGCGTATCCACCATTCGCACCGTTGCTTAACGTTGTGTTGTACTTCCAAACGTTCTGTCTATTGCTCTGTCCAGACGTATCAATACTTCCATCGGTATTCTGTTTAGCCCACTCTCTTAACGTAATAGATACAGGAACCGACAAATTGTGCCATCCTTCATCCGTAATAGACAACTCCACCTCTACATTCGCAAGCGATGGACCGATGTAATTACCATGTTTAGCGTTGGCATCACTTCCTATTGTGAGGGTTCCTTCATTCCCGGCCTCACCCTGAACCGTAAGACACTGGCCCGCTTGAATTGTTAAATCACTTCCCGCACTGATGATGAGATCTTGTACCGTGGCTTGCACTGAAATCAAGGCACCAGATCCATGGATGAGAAGACGCTTGCTGTTATCTGCGGTAGTAGGAGCGCCTGAAACACCACTTCCTTTGTGCCATGCTCCATCATACAAAACGGCATCACCACCTATAAGCCCCTCTAAAGAACCATTTCTCCATGGACCATAGATACGACCGTCAATGGATGTTTGCTTGTCAAATACCTGACGTACGCGATAGCGAGTTCGAACACCCGGCTCATAATTTACGGTGAGTTTTTGCTCTTTACCTGCTGTTCCCAAATCAGAGAAAGAGCCAGTGGTAACCGTTCCCGTTCCAAAGGCCTGGCCTTCCCCAACGGTCTCTACTTGAATGGCTCCGTTTACACGACCATTCGGTGATTTATTGAAAAGTCCAACGGTAAAACTGTTGTCGCCTATGCTAGAAATCGTCCATTTGCTCGTTTGGTTTTGGTCATACGTAACCACATTGCTGCGCAATCCTCCATTCTCATTGCCTAAATAGACATATCCCGCTCCTCCTTGAGAGGAGCTTTGTTGATTATTAGCCCCCACAATAACATCCGAGTACCCATCCCCATTGACATCCCCCGCAGAAGAAACAGAGGTTCCAAAATTGGCATACGTCTGATTCGATTCAAAAATATTCGCCGGTGTGCTGGACAAACCCGTAGCGCTGCCCAAATAAACATAAGCCGCACCTTCATCGCTCTGCCCGTTGTCGTAGTAATATGCCCCAACGATCACATCGGAATATCCATCCCCATTGATATCCCCCGCAGAAGAAACAGAGCTTCCGAAACGGGCACTTACCTGATTCGATTCAAAAATATTCGCTGGTGTGCTGGACAAGCCCGTAGCACTGCCCAAATAAACATAAGCCGCACCTTCTTCGCTCTGCCCGTTGTCGTATCTATATGCCCCCACGATCACATCCGAATAACCATCGCCATTGACATCCCCTGCAGAAGAAACAGACCATCCAAAATTGGCATTTGCTTGATTCGATTCTAAAATATTCGCCGGTGTGCTGGACAAGCCCGTAGAACTGCCCAAATAGACATAAGCCGCACCTTCTTCAGTTTGGCCATTGCTATAATAAGCAGCCCCCACGATCACATCCGAATATCCATCCCCATTGACATCTCCAGCACTCGATACTGAATAGCCTATATTAAAATTATTTGGGAGTGGCTGAAAGGATACAAACATATTCATTGGGGCACTCGCCACAGATTGCCCCAATTCTGAGCCTAGTTGGCTAGATTTCATATTCGCAGGGGTTCGTGACAAGCCCGAAGCACTCCCTAGAAAAACAAAGAAGGCTCCATCATTTGTGATTGCTGCGGAATTTGGGTAAGGAGCCCCCACAATAACATCGGAATAACCATCACCATTTACATCACCAGCACTCGATACAGAAAAGCCAAATTCAGAATATTCCAGATTCAGTTCCAACGTATCCGAAGGAACGGCAGAAAGTCCAGAGGCACTCCCTAGATAAACAAAGGCAGCACCCTCATCGGTCTGCCCGTTGGTGTATTGATATGCCCCCACGATCACATCGGAATACCCATCCCCATTGACATCCCCCGCAGAAGAAACAGAGTTTCCAAAAAAGGCACTTGCCTGATTCGATTCAAAAATATTCGCGGGTGTGCTGGACAAGCCCGTAGCACTGCCCAAATAAACAAAAGCCGCACCTTCTAAATTCTGCCCGTTGTCGTAGTAATTTGCCCCAACGATCACATCCTCATACCCATCCCCGTTTACATCTCCCGCAGAAGAAACAGAGTATCCAAAATTGGCATACGCCTGATTTAATGTCCATTGGCCAACTGGCGTGCTACTCAACTCTGATGCCCCCCCAAAATAAACAAAAGCCGCACCTTCATCGCTCTGCCCGTTGTCGTATCTATTTGCCCCCACGATCACATCGGAATACCCATCCCCATTGACATCCCCCGCAGAAGAAACAGAGTTTCCAAAATTGGCACTCACTTGATTCGATTCAAAAATATTCGCCGGTGTGCTGGACAAGCCCGTAGAACTGCCCAAATAAACATAAGCCCTACCTTCATTGCTCTGCCCGTTGTCATAGGCATATGCCCCCACAATCACATCGGAATACCCATCCCCATTGACATCCCCCGCAGAAGAAACAAAGTTTCCAAAAAAGGCACCTGCCTGATTCGATTCAAAAATATTCGCTGGTGTGCTGGACAAGCCCGTAGAACTGCCCAAATAAACATAAGCCGCACCTTCATTGCTCTGCCCGTTGGTGTATTGATTTGCCCCCACGATCACATCGGAATACCCATCCCCATTGACATCCCCCGCAGAAGAAACAGAGCTTCCGAAACGGGCACTTACCTGATTCGATTCAAAAATATTCGCGGGTGTGCTGGACAAGCCCGTAGCACTGCCCAAATAAACATAAGCCGCACCTTCTTCGCTCTGCCCGTTGTCGTATCTATATGCCCCCACGATCACATCGGAATACCCATCCCCATTAACATCCCCCGCAGAAGAAACAGCGTATCCAAAGTAGGCACCTGCCTGATTCGATTCCAAAATATTCGCCGGTGTGCTGGACAAGCCCGTAGAACTGCCCAAATAAACATGAGCCGCACCTTCATCGCTCTGCCCGTTGGTGTAGTAATATGCCCCCACGATCACATCGGAATACCCATCCCCATTGACATCTCCCGCAGTAGAAACAGAGTTTCCAAAATAGGCACCTGCCTGATTCGATTCAAAAATATTTGCCGGTGTGCTGGACAAGCCCGTAGCACTGCCCAAATAAACATAAACCGCACCTTCATCGCTCTGCCCGTTGTCGTAGTAATATGCCCCCACGATCACATCGGAATACCCATCCCCATTGACATCCCCCGCAGAAGAAACAGCGTATCCAAAATAGGCACCTGCCTGATTCGATTCAAAAATATTCGCGGGTGTGCTGGACAAGCCCGTAGCACTGCCCAAATAAACATAAGCCGCACCTTCATTGCTCTGCCCGTTGGTGTAGTAATATGCCCCCACAATCACATCGGAATACCCATCCCCATTGACATCTCCCGCAGAAGAAACAGAGTATCCAAAACTGGCATTCGCCTGATTCGATTCCAAAACACTCGCGGGTGTGCTGGACAAGGGGTCAATGACCAATGGATAAATTGCACTTTCCAATCCAGTGACCTCTAATTGAATGCGGCCATTCACCACCTTCATTTCACCGGGTAGCGCAGCTCCCGTTGCATCCCAAACTTTTAAGTCGGCATATTGCAGCACTTCTTCTCCATTGCGGAAGAGTCCAACCTTATTCGCATTGGCCAATTGAGGATTGGCTCCAGAGACACTGAGTTGAATATTTAAGGTGTTACCACCTGGATTTTCTGGAAGGATAAAATTCTGGCGCAATCCATCATTCGTGTTCACATATTGAACTTGAAAGCCTTTGTGCCAAAATGTAACCTCATTCTTGTTTATCTGATTGTACCCTTGCAAGTTGGAACTGTACTTGGGCTTACCATCTACTAAAATCTGGTGCAGATTGATGGAAATAGGCGTTTCACCTTCCAGCAACTCCATCGTAAAACCAGCGTCCTCAAGTGACGCGTGGTAACCATTGGAGCGATTGAAAAGTGAAAACTCAACGTGGCAAGCATCCTCAGATGCGTTTAGATGATATTCGCTTTCAGCGATAAACTTGGTCATTGAAGAATACCAGTTGACCGAGTCTGTATTAGACTCAAATGCATTCGCTTGTTCCGAGAAACATGCGAGAACGATCAACAGGCTGAGCAGAAATTTCGATGCAACGGTGGTCATAAGTCTCGTGATAAAATCATTATGGTTTAGGTCTGTAAGGCAAAAACACTTTTTTCCGAAAGCACAAATCTCTTGAGACACTTATACCAGCGTTGTAGGACTAAGAAGGATCTTTGGTGAGTATAAACTGATTTTCGTGTAGGGCAATGTTCAGATAATGCCCTGAGTTGTAGTTTCGACAAGCCGATACCGCAATAGAGGACGTGAAGAAATTGAAAGTGGTATTGCTTAACTTGTTGAAAGTATCGTTCAGCAGTTTACAGACATGTCTATGAAGAAAGTAATAATCGCAGATGATCATCCTGTGATCGCATATGCTTTAGAACCTGTATTAAAAAGTATTGGGTTCGAATCGTCACTCGTCATTACCGATCTCCATCAAATCATCAAAGCGATTAAAACAGACACCCCAGATTTACTGATACTCGATGTGGATTTCCACAATGTCAATTCGTTGGATGTAACGAAGCACATACACACTCTTTGGCCCGACCTTCCGATTGTTATCTATACCATGCACCGCTCCCCAGTGGTAGCGAAGCAATTTTTGGCGGTAGGAGTGAGTGGTTTCATCAATAAGACCACGGATTTTGAGACACTCAAGGAAGCTGTACTTCAGGTGATGGCAGGCAAGCGATACTTCGACAATGAGATTCTGATTTCCATGGTGAACTATGTGGAAGGATCGGAAAAATTGCGAAGCCTTTCGAACCGAGAGTTCCTCATCTACTATGCGGTTGTCAGGGGAAAATCCTACAAGGATATTGCAGATGAAATGAACATCAGCATCAATACAGTGGGGTCTTACAAGACTAAGATTTCCTCAAAGCTGAATTTGTTCACCAAGAAAGAATGGCGTGAACTGGCCTATTACAACGGAGTGATTCAACAATTTGACTGAAGTGGGCACTCCACGATCAGTTCAATGGCAATTTGATGATAGCAATGGCTCCTCGTCTATCCGTTCGATTTTCTAAGGTGATTTGACCGTCCACCATTTCAATCAAAGGCTGAATTATTTTGAGTGCGATACCCGATCCAAATTCCCCCGAACTACCGGGCTTTTTAATCCCGCTATCGATTTTCCATCCCGGCTGTAAACCCGGTCCATTGTCTTTCACTTTTGTGATCAGAAGATCATCTTCTACCGCAATCTCCACGCGAACCTTAGAACTGGAAGGTGAGAATTTTAGGGCGTTTCCAAGTGTGATGGAAATCGCTCGCTTCAACAAATCACTGCACGGAATCTCCTTGTTCTCCATCTCAGGGTCATAATCGAATTCCACTTTAACGGATTTCAACTTGGCATAAGCCGCAATCTCCCCCTTTAGTTCTCTCACAATTACCAAAAGACTCTCCTTGGCACTTTCTTCCCGCGAACAGAGTTTCATGATTCGAGAAGAGATGGAGTTTCTCGTCTCCTGCAAGAGGTTTTGCACAATGGTTAGTTCGTCTTTACTCACTTCAGGATTGCTCTTCATAGCTCCCAAAAGTGTGTGAATTACGGAAATACTCCCCCCTAAATCGTGATTGACCAAGCTGAGGGAAGAAGGAAGATCGATGTTTCCCTTCATCGGTTCGTAACCAAACTTTAAACTCATCTTTTGAACACGTCTTTGAAGGGATCGCACAAAGATCAACCGTATCAAATAAAGGATGAGTAAGAAAAAGAGGCCTGAGAATGAAAGGATGAGCCACACGGGAGGTGTTACCCACCATTTGTAGGTGTCGTAAAAGTAATACGTCCCTTTATTACCAATCAGGTAGTACAAGTTATCGCTCTGCTTCGTCATCGATTGCTCCATGGATATCTGTTCCCACGTACCCTGTGATCTCTCGGTAAATCGATAGGCCAATTCTGTAGTTAGGCGATTGTAAATGGTGTAGAGTTCTTCAAGGTTCTTCACTTGAACAGCAGATGTTGCAGGCACCTTCCACTCTATGAGGCCGACAGAGGTAGCAATGGCAAGACTGGAGTCGGATATCTGAATTGCAATCTCAAACAATCCGCCGTTTGTTTCTACCGTAAACTCTCGATACACGTTCGCTAGTGCAATGGGATGATGGCTCCGCAACTGCTGAACAACAAATGCGGAATCTTGATACATCAGCCCGCTATTTCCCAGCAAATAAAAAGTTCCATTTAAAAAGTCTGCTTTTGAGAGATGAGAATTAGCCTGGAGATTATTGATCACCACCTTTTCCACACGATCTTCGTCAATGATAAATAGACCACTTAAGTGCGAGCATACCACGAGCTCGTCACCGATGGAAAGAACATTTCGAACTTTGGGAATGTCGTGTTCTCTTATTTCTTCCCAATTCTGATCATAAAGAACGAAATGATCCCAATATGACACCCAATAGTGGGTTTCTCCCTTATGCTGGAAGGAGTCGAAGCCGTAAATATGACGACTCTTATCAATGAGAATTGTGTCACATCTCAGAAACCCTTCTCCAACGGTAAGTTTAAAAATGTGATTATCATTCTGAAGGAATAGGCTCTGTGCATCTATTTGTTGAATTCGTGCTGCACAGAATCTGAGGTAAACATCTCCGCTCCAATCCTTTAATTCCTCGGCTGTTGGGCAGATGAAATCTATTCCGGAATGAGGGTAAACATTTTGGTCGATCACTAACCTGCGTCCCTTGAAAGGAAAGCTCATAAGTCTGTATGAAGATGAAAATTCTGAGCGAATTTCTGCTGGAACGTCATCGTATTCCATCCCCATCCCAATCACCCCCACATTCCTTTTCACCATCCAGTAATCTCCGTTAAAAGTGAGAATTCCATCTACCATGCTATTGATATCGCTAATGGGATTGATCACCTTGACATAGGTTGGCGTGAGTAGGGCCACTCCACGAGTGGAACTGATGGCAATGTACTTGTCTTTATACGGATGTATGTGATTAACGTTGAGCGATTTGAACTTGTTATAATCCGCTTGATCTAGTCTCCCAGAGTAAAGGGTATACTCCATTCCGCTTTCAACCACTACTGCATCTCCATATTGATGCAAGTACAACACAGGATCAATTTTTGAAACGGAATGAACATAAGCGCGACCATTGGAGTCCATTCGAATATCTAAAACTTCATCGTTGATCTTAATCATCCACCCCTGAGAGAGGGTGATCACTTGTATGGGGCGTTCAACGGCCTGCTCGGCGAGCTCTTTGAGTTGATGAATCGTCAGCAATTTGCCGGACGCTTTGTAATAGACTTTTACCTCGAGCTCGTCTATGATTAAAATATTGTCTCCAATATCATATGCCAAGCGACTATTCTTGCCCCACAAAGTGTCATGCGGCGTATACAGAAATGACCCCAGCTGACCATCCAGAAATTGATTCTTGGTTATCATCCAATCGGAACCCGCCCTACGAAAAACGTACTTCTCCTCTCCTGCGCTATTGATTAAGACATCCCCATTTGTTCTGTAGTACCGTTCACCATTTAAAATAGTGAACCCCAAAATTCTCAGGAACCGGGTATTGATGTTCTCATGATACCCACACCATTCAACTCCATTGGTGGAGTACACCAAACCCTCTCCTGAATTCATGAAGATGGTATCATCATGAACCCACATTTGACTACTAACCTTAGAGGAGTAGAAGTAGTCGTCTTGTGTCCAATTCCAATTGTATTGAATAAACCACTGAGGAGTTCTATTGGTCCGAGAAAGCGAAAGTACCGGAGAACTCAGTGCAAGAGAAGTAAAGGCAATCTGAACTATTGCGGTGAGAATAAGCACCTTTCGCCAATCGCGATGGAAGAACTGTTTCATGGAGTTTGGCTACCATTCTTATGAATTAATCCAGCCACTTTGGTAAGCTCCTTTACCGAAGCGATACCCAGTTTCTCTGTAATTCTCGATTTATAGGTGCTTACGGATTTTGGACTGATATCCATTTCGTGGGCAATGGCTTTGTTCGATTTTCCCTCAACTACACCCTTAAAAACCTGACGCTCACGGTCGGAAAAACGAGCAAGAGCGGAACTGTCTATGGATGAAAGCTCTTTCGCTCGGTTTTGAATGATCTCCATTCGCTTGGTTCCATCTAGCGCATTCATCAACGTAGTTTGAATCTGTTGAATGTCGCTTGATTTACTCAGCACGTCGACTACTCCCGCATCCAAGAACCGACCATAAACACTTGGGGATTCCATATATGTATACATCACAATGGGAATCCCTCTGTTAGTCGCGATCAACTGTTCTACTACCGATAAGCTATTGGTACCGTCAAAGTCGATATCCATGATGATAAGGTCTGGCGAGTATTCCTTCACCTTTCGCATGACCATTTTCAAGTCATGCTCAACCAAAACATCTTTATATCCAACCTTTGCCAGTATCGCTACTAGCGCTCTTGAAATAACGGGATGATTATCGGCAATAAAAATCTTCTTCACGGCTAGGTGTTGTGCTAATCGTCTATCATTCAGATGCTAGACATTGGTAAACATCGATTGTGAGCATAGCAGAGATTCAAAGAACGATACATTTTCTCGCTGAAAACATTAACCTACAACACTCACAAGAATTACGTATACAACTTACAAATAAAGCTAACAACCGTAGACTCAGTATTCTATAAAATTGCTCCAGTTAATGAGAAAGTCCCATATTTCGTTGTGATTCGTAGACTAATTAATTCATTTACTGTAGGAGGTATTGTTGCTTAATTGTTCTTGAAACCGAGTACACAAATAGGAAAACAGGACAAGCATTATCAATGGAGGGGGATCGCTATAATGAGCGATCCCCCTCTTCTATTTGAAATCTCACTGTTTGCCGTGCTGCTGACAGAAAGAATCGCTTCAAGCGCATCTCCCTGCTCCCTCTCCAATGTAACCTAAGTCACCTCATCGGATTTCATTTTGCGTAATATCGCAGCGTGACTTTGCACCATCGGAAAAACATAGTATCCCTTCTGTTCTCTGCTTTCTTGGCGGTGATGCTCTTGGTGGTTCCTTGCAAGGTTCGAAATGCCATTGAAACCGCTCTAGACCTCCCCACCACTTCGGTTACCAACAAGTCACAAACAGCCCATCACTCGTGCTGTGTAGAACGAATGGATGCAATTGCATCTGTGGAGACTTCCCTTACTCAACCGATAGTTCTTGGCCTAGAACCAAGCGAGATCTTTGATTTATCACGTCAACCTTTAGCAGGTGAGCTATTCCTTGTTGAAGGGTTCCAAGTCGCCTCAATTGGGATTGACGTTCCACTCTACATTCTCTATCAGAACTACAAGGTTTATCTGTAATCCACGGGAATTCTCGACACGTTGAGAACCTTATCGCTGTGGAATTATATGGAAGGAACACCACGCCTTCTTCAGATAAAAGGCAAATCATGATTGATAAAAAAATTCTGGGCTTAGCCGCCCTTAGCGGGCTAGTTTCGGCCTGTTCAACAGGTGCAAGTAACCCCTCTAACCATACAGGTGAAACTCAGTATATCACCATTCTACAAACAGCCGATATTCACGGTCAGCTTTATGCGCACGACGAGCTCTTTTGGGAAAATGATCGCATCCATTTCAAAACGCTGGGCGGATTGGCCAGCGTGAAAACACTCTTCGAAAGAGAGCGAGAAGCAAACCCAAAAGGAACCATCATCTTGGATGGTGGCGACCTCATTCAAGGTAGTGCCGAAGCGGCTCTTTCGGAAGGAAATGCATTCGGCCCCATTGTAAAAGCCATGGGGTACGACTTCATCATACCGGGAAACTGGGAAGTCGTGTATGGCAAGCAGCAAATGACAGACGTACTTGAATCCTACGAGACTCCAGTAATCTCCGCCAACATGTATCATCATGAATCAAGCGATCCCCTTTTCCCACCTTACTTCATCAGAGAGGTCCATGGCGTAAAACTCGGATTCATTTCCTACAACGATCCCGAAATTCCCATTCGTCAAAACCCATCTTTTAGCGAGGGAATTCGGTTTGATCCCATACGCGCCAATCTAGATGCACTCATTGCCGAACTGAAAGATGAAAAGGGCGTAGATGTGCTCTTTCTCGTCACCCACATCGGCATTAGCAAGCAGTTTGATTTGGCGAACCACCCTGCGCTTGAGCGCGTGGATTACATTCTGGGAAACGACACCCATGAACGCATTCGAACGCCCCTTGACGGTAAATTCGCCAAAGTGACAGAACCTGGAGCCTTTGCCTCTTTTGTAGGCAAGCTCACATTGAAAGTGGAAAATGGAAGGGTAACGGAAGACACGTATGAATTGCTGGAGGTCGATCCAGATGTGTATCCGCCCCACACGGCTATGTCGGAATTAATTGCGCGAGAAACCGCCCAATATCGCCAAGAAACCGAAACAATCATTGGTTATTCCTCTACACCGCTTTACCGTTATTTTGTGGTAGAAAACCCCATGGATAACTTCATTACAGATGCGGCTAGATGGAAAACAGGGGTAGACATCTCCATATCAAACGGTTTCCGATTTAGTCCTCCGATAGCATTGAACGAAAATGGAGTTGCTCCTATCACTGAGGGACACCTTTGGAATATGCTTCCGGTGAACGAGAAGGTAAAAACCGGAAAGGCGACGGGCGAGCAAATAGCCAATTGGCTCGAATCAGAGTTGCACCATGTATTCGCCCAAAATCCAACCGAACGATTTGGAGGTTGGCTAGTGCGTTTTTCAGGAATGGAAATAGAGTTTTACGCCAATCGTCCGGAAGGAGAGCGCATTGCATCCATACTTGTAGGTGGTGAACCTCTTCAAACCGATAAACTCTACACTTTGTCGGCTTGCAGGAGAGAAGGCGAGGCGGATAACATGCTGTGCAGAATGCCCAATATCCTCGAACCTCAAATTATGGAGTATACCATCCATGATGCCGTGAAAGAGTATCTGCAATTCCACGATACCATTTCTCCTGCAGTGGAAAGTAGAGCCCAGGCCCTAGATCTTGGCGATGACGTACTTTCCCAACTTCCAGGAACGAGCTATCACTTTCACTAAGGCTGCTAACATCCGTTGAATTAAAAGGTAAGCATGAAAAGCTCAGTCGCAGGACTGGGCTTTTTCTTTTTCACATGCTTCTTCTCAACCTACTGCTGTCACCCCTCCCCCTGCTCCGCCGTAGTAGTGAATAGAGACCTCTAATAAAACAACGAATTATGAAAAAGTTACTACTCTTTTCTGCGGCCTTGCTCTCGAGCTCACTTGCTTGGGCACAGCCTGCACAGCTTCAACTCAACATGAAGCTCACCTCCTACTCTACAGCCATTCAAGGACCTGCGCTAGCGGGATATGAAATTTTCATTTGGGATTACAACTCCAATGGTTCTGGAAATGGGCGCTCTTATTACACCGATTCAAACGGTGAGCTCAACAAAACCATTACCAGTCAGTATAACTCAGGAGCCGGTCGGTTTGAATACCAAGTGCGAAACTGCCAAAATCAAATTGTATCCATTCAAACGGTACATTACACAACCAGTGGAGCTCAAGTATCCTTTAGTGATTCTGTAGATGTTTCTTGTGTTGACCCATGTAACGTTCAAGGTGGAGCAACCAAACATTCAACCAACAAGTACTCGTTCTATGCATATGCCGCCAACCAAAGTTGGGACATGAGCAATGCGGAATGGGTGTTCTCGGACGGAACAAGCTACACACAGCAGTACTTTTACAAAACATTCTCAGCGGTTGGCACTTACACGTGGACGCTCACTCACCACGGCTGTGCTATTGACAGTGGAAGTATTGATGTGACAGGCACATGTAATGCAAGTTTTACGGTTGACACCATGTTAAGTGGAGGCTCTGTGATAAACATGTACAACACATCCACAGGAACCAACCCTGCCAACACCCTCTATTACCATTGGGATTTTGGCGATGGCGCAACGTCTAACCAACCTTTCCCTCAACATCAATACAGCGGAAATGGTCCATATACCGTTATTCTTTCCATCCTTGAAGTTGATGCTATGGGAGATACTATCTGCCAATCTTGGGCAGGAGATTCATTGGGAATTGACTCACTAGGCAACGTTTTCAAAACAGGATTCAATCTTAACATCATGGACCCAAGTACGATTGGATTGCATGAAAATGAAGGAATCACTATCAACATGTTCCCACAACCGGCTTCTGATCTCCTTAGAATAGAAGCGAATGACAACCTTGAAAAGGCTGAACTCGTTGACCTCAACGGTAGAACAGTTCAAACATGGGAATTGGATGGCAATCATTCTTCTGAACTACAACTGAATACACACCCGGCTGGGATGTACATCCTTCGCATCCGCAGTACAAGTGACACGCGTGCGCTGAAGTGTATTCTTGAGTAAACGAATTTCACACAGTTCCTTCGTTTACACCCCGACTTGCGCAAGCAACGTCGGGGTTTCTTTTTCTCCTATCTTAAATCCACAATTACTAGGGCAAATGAAATCGAAGAACCTTCTCATTACCGGTGCTTCTGGATTTATTGGAGGAAGAATTGTTGAACGCCTAGCCGCTCTTCCCAATACGAAGATTACGGCTACAGGTAGAACAACTTGTCATCGATTTGATGCGTTGGATAACGTAGAGTACGTTCAAGTTGATTTGTTGAATAACGTCCCAAGAGGCACCTTTACCGCTTGCATTCACGTCGCAGGCCTGGCCGATGATAAAGCGTCGTACGAAGATCTTTTTGCCGCGAATGTTTCTGCAACAACAAACGTGTGCAATAACCTCTCAAGTGAATGCACCTTCGTTTTCATTTCCTCTCCATCCGTCTATTCCTTTCGAAAGGATATCCCTTACAATGAAGACATGGTGTCGGAGCACGAAACCACAAACCACTATGGCCTCACCAAACTAAAGGCAGAAACCCTCATCCGCAAACGCGCATTCACTTCGGCATATGCACTCCGTCCAAGAGCCGTTTACGGCCCAGGTGACCACACACTCCGTCCGCGCATTCTAAAACGTGTAAAGGGCAATAAAATGGTCTTTCCAGGCCCTCTCAGTGAGTGCACCAGCATGACACACGTGGACAACCTTTGCGACGCTGTGATCGCCTGTCTGAATCGCGCTGAACTGGGCTTCCATGTTTACAACATTGCAGATGCCAATCCCTACCGTTTGGAAGATGTATTTCTCGCCATCGCTAAAGCGGAATATCCAGACAGAGACATTCGCATTAAAACCATCCCCGCATCCATTGTGCGGGGAATCATTCGTTTCTTCAATATGTTCCGCATCCCACTGGAGCTCACGCTTCAGTCAGTTGACTATGTAACACGTCAGGCTCACTTAGACATCAGCAAAGCGGAAAGAGAATTAGGGTACAAGGCTGTACGCGACTTCTTCCGCTCATAAATTGACCGAAAAGTCTGCCTCTTTTGCTTGCATCTGGCACGCCTTTTTACGATTCAGAAGAATGGATGTCCCTAATTTCATCCTTACCACGTAAATAAGACAAAGCCATTGGGCGAAAGTTCACATAAAAAAATACATATAACAATCCGCAATAATATTAAACATCATCTCGTAGTACTTTTCCTACATTGATTTGAAGGATGTGTTAACTGTAGTATTTCTACGTACATATTTCGTATTTCTACGTATTGTTCTCCGCTTTGCGAATGGATACATTGGTAACCAATTCGAGATTTCATGGAAAATGAGACCTAAATATTCTACATGAAATCAACTTATCAATTTTATCTATTCAAACATGAAAAGAGTACTATTTACGATGTTGCTCTCTGGAGCGATGGCTGCTCAGACCTACCAGCCACCTGTTAGTAATCAGTATGCGCTACCCGGCGGTTCTTCTATGGGACCATCTACGCATTCCTCTAACTACATTCTTGGAGATCGCTCGTTGGCCGCCTACGATGACGGTACCGACGGCCGAGTAATCTGGCAACACCTTACTGTAGGTGGATCTCCAACCCCTATTTGTGCCGGAACCGTGAATTACAACGGTGGGTACAGCTTCCTCGAAGTGGGTTTACTATATGGCAGTGCAGGTGGCGGTAGTCCATACACCGCATTTGTGGCATATCACAAAGCAGGGTCAGGGCACATGGTTGATCTCTACGACTTCGACCCAGCAAGTTGTTCTATGAACTTTGTTACCACGCATGTCTTGTCAAGTGATCCGAATCCAACTCGTATCAGTATTGACAACCACAAAGAGTACGCTCTCGTGATCACATGGACCACTAGTACAAGTTTACAAACCGCAGTTTACGAAGGAGGGGTATTTACTCCATCATTCATCCATACGATTAACACCAGCTTCCGAGTACCTGTAAACGTTGACGTTGCCTTTACTCACGCTAACAACTATATGAACCCTAACGGATGGGACGTGGTGATGCACTATGTGTATACAGGAAGATATCAATCGAATCTGATTGAAGTGTCTGCTCTGGATTTCTGGACACTTAGAGGCGCGGGTGCACCAACCACGTATACTCCGTTCTACGAAGACATGAACAGCATCAACGGAAAGAATCCTTTCCCGAACATTGATGGCTGTGATCACAACGAATACAACTGGGCCTATGCGTACACGGAAGACACTCGAAACATCTCAGTGCGTTTGAGAGATTGGTCGGCTGGTGTAATGCCAACTACAGTGGTTGTGAACGATGGTTCAATGGGAAACAATCCGAACAACTTCACCACGAATGTGATCCCTACTTTGGCTTACAACCACAACTTCGGTCGTATCAATGTAGGTTGGAGAACGTATGATGCAGGTCAATCATATGTCGGTTTAAGAATCGCATCTGATGGATCAGGGATTGCTAGCAGCTTGGATTACTTCCAAATCCCGAACAACCCATCATCTGTAAGCCCTACAGCGACATTGGCTTATTCAAAAATGACGGAAAACACTCAGCCTTGGCTTTACGTGTTCTTCTCAGAAATGAACGGCGGTATGTACGATTTCATTCACAAGTACCACAACATGAACAACGGCTCTAACTTCAAGACTGTTGAGCCTGTAACCTGCTCACACGACAGCCACGTTCATGAAGCTGCACTAGAGAGCATCCAAATGTTCCCTAACCCAGTGGTGAATCAATTCAACATCGCTAGCGAAGAGATTTCTGCAGATCAAGAATTGAATGCGGTTATCACTGACATTACTGGTAAATCAGTTCTAAACACTACAGGAACGATCAGCGAGCTTAACGAGTTCTTCTCTGCGAATGCTGAAAGCCTTCAAAGTGGATCTTACTTGCTTCGCATTTCTTCCGAAGAGATTGGAACGGAACAAGTGATCAAATTCCAAAAACTGTAAAGCGATAAACCGCTACAGTTGGATAAAACAAAGCCCGGTCACATGACCGGGCTTTTCATTTTTTGGCAAAAAAGAAGAGCGCCAAATGGCGCTCTTCTACTTGAAAGACAGTGCGTATTATTCCGTCTTAATGACTTTCACAACGCGTACTTCCTCTCCGTTCTCTGCTTTGAGCATATACACTCCAGCATTATAAGAACTCAAGTCAATTACAGCGTCCGCAGAGGTCATCGTAACTCTCTCCAATACTTGTCCCGCGATATTGCTAACACTGAGAACATATGGTGTTTCTGGATCGAAATCCGTCATTTCAACCCTTACAATATCCGAAGTTGGGTTAGGGAAAACCGTGAGCTCATTTGAAGCCACGTTTTCTTCATTCAACGTCTTGTAAAGATCCCCATTGCTCTGTTCTGCACGTAAGATGAATGCATTATCACCCGAACCACTAGACACCAATACAGGTGAACCAGAAGTGTTGAAATAATCCATCTTACCGTAGTAATTACCAACGGTGTACACCTTACCAGAACCCCATGCCGCAATAGCTTTCGACTCATGCTTAAAGGTATTGGTCGTTGGATCTTCCGTTACATTACCCCAAACGCCAAATCCATTGTCTTCATAACAAGCCAAGAAGACGTGGTTGTAATTCAAAGGAACTCCAGACACAGTGTATGGGAAGTTACCAATGGATTGAATATTCACATTATTTCTGTTGAAGTTACCTGAGAAATAGATGTAATTGCCATCCGCGTGAACAGCCGTTCCATACGCATGACTACCCGATACATTCGCGTATTTCGACCAACCAGATCCAAGACCCAAATCAAAATAAACGAGGTAGCCATTATTGCCTGAGAAGCTCGGTAGGTTGTTCACCCCTCCAAGTTGGAATGGCGTATTTACACCATCCTGGTAGGTTCCAGCCATAGCAGGACTTCCTGTATAAGGATTCACAGCAATACCTTCACCCGACATATAAAGAGAAGCATTTCCTCTTCGGTTAATGATGGTACTCCAAGTTCCTCCATTGTCTTCATACGCAAGCAAGAAGGCATCTTGAGTAGTTGTGCCTGGAATTTGAACAGACATCACACCCATACCTGGGAAGAATTCCACTTCATCTTCAAAGTCACCAATTACCCAAAGCCAATTGTTCACCTCATCAAAATCTAGGTCTTTCACTTCATTTCTATAAGCACCCATATTGTTAGATGAGATATTGAGAACGAGTCCTCCCAAACCTCCGCTCGGAGAGTACTTGTGAACATAAGAAGTATGTGGTGCCGACGAACTTGGCGCAGCAAATCCACCTACATAGATATCACCATTCGTTTCATTGATCGCAATGGCTTCTAGAGAAGTAACAACATCTTCAACTACTTCTTCTAAGAAAATCGGACAACCGTTCGACATTTCGAATGCGGCCACATATCCTTTGCTATTTCCTGTAGAATAGATGGTAGAAGAAGTGCCACATGCTGACACAAAGGTCAAGTTTGACAGATAATCACCAGCGATGTATACAATCCCCGCATTCTCATCCAACTCAATGGCATTTCCGAAATTGTCCTTGCTATTGGTGGTATGCGCGGCCCAAATCAAACTTCCACATAAGTCGTACTTGGCCACAAAACTTGCAGACTGAGGTCCAACGCCAGTGCTAAGAGAAATATCAGGATTGTTACCTCCGCTTAGTGTGGTTTTATCGATAAAGGTACCCACTACATATACGTTTCCAGCTGCATCTGTAACTACATCATTGTTCACGTCATCTCCATAGGTAGTATGGGAAGTTTGATGCCATGATGTACCAGTAGCCGACACAGTGATTGAACCACAAGGACCCGGATTTACACATCCGCCTACACCGTTTACATAATACGTTGTTGTTGCGCCTGGAGTAACCGTGATAGACGTTCCTGTACCCACAACGGTTCCATTACACGAACCTGTATACCACTGCCAATTTGCAGCATCGTTCAAGGTTCCAGAACTGATAGAAAGAGTAACTGAATTACCCGGACAGAAAGTAAGAGATGAAGCACTTACCGTAGGTTGAGTAGCCGGTGATGGAGAAATATCGAACATATATGCCGATCCCGATTCTGCCATGGTATTGGTCGGTACGGCAGAATCATCTTCATCTTCCTCATTGGCAGAAACAATAATTCCGTTACCATAAATCGCATTGGCCACACCAAACCAGTCGTAGGTACTTCTGTCGCCGTGAACGATCTTCTGACTTTGAGCCCAGCTTGACCCGTTGAATTCGAAGATGTAAGAAGACCCTGCTCCAGAAACTGTATTCCCTCCAGTTGCATCCTGATCTTCAAGAGGAGCTCCAACAACGGCTGTATTACCAGAAATTCCCACAGAAAATCCGAATCTATCACCTGTCGCACGATCACTTGCATCGATCTTGTTGATCTGATTCCAAGTTCCAGAACCACCTGGCGCACGGTGATAAATAAAGGCAGAACCCGCGGCAGTCAAACTACCAACTCCGTTCTCATCTTGATTGTCATTTCTGGCACCAATAATCGCTCGATCTTTATCGAGATCTACACTCATTCCGTAGTATTCACTCGATCCGCGGTCGGAAGAAGTCACTTTTTGAACTTCTGTCCATACGCCACCAATGAATTCAAAAAAATATGCCGATCCAGAAGATGACATGGTGTTCAGGCCATTTACATCCTCACTTTCGCGAGGCGAACCTACCACAGCAAACTCTCCAGAAATGGCAACCGCAGTACCAAATTGATCTTGACTTGCTCTATCGCTTGCAACAATCTTTTGAATTTCATTCCAGGTCACGCCATCCCAACGATAAATATAAGCTGCACCTGCGTTTGTTGCAGAAGGAACGCCACTTCCGCCATCCTCACCCCATGCACCAATAATGATGCGTCTAGCGGTGATGTCAACATCATGTCCATACGCCGCACCTGTTTCTCTATCAGAGGCAACGATCTTCTGCACGAACACCCATGATCCACCCGTGTTCTGAAACACGTAAGCGGAACCGGCACCACTCATATAATTCAACCCGTTCTCATCTTCGTCATCATTCCTAGCGCTTACCACTAAGAAGTCGCCGTACATAGCGACAGCAAACCCGAAATAATCATTATCATTTGCATCCGGTGAGATGAGCTTTTGTGTCTCTACCCAGTTACAGTTAGCGTCCTTCTCGTAGATGTACGCCGAACCCGCATTTGTAAGTCCAGAGTGATCATCTCTTGGCGAACCCACAATAGCATAATCTCCAAAAATGCTGACACCATATGAGGTCTGTAAATCAGATGAAAAATAATCTCCGGGTTGCCTGTCACTCGCCACAATTTTATCGATCTGTGACCACGATTGGGCATACCCCGTTAACGAGAGGGCGACCAAGGAAAATCCCCCCACTAATTGTTTAATAATTCTCATAGAAAAATAGATTAATCCCTATTTGTAATAAGGCGGTTTACAACAAGATTATAAATTGAAAAAATAAGAAGCAAACCGTCTAGTAATCAATAATTAACAACCAAATAGAACGAGTAAGAGAATTCCTACAACATCTCAATCATGGCATCTATATTTTATATGCAATTCACATGTATTACAAACTTGCTAATTCAGTATACAAACCCTATTAATAATCATGGATTGATGAGTTTTCATTAATCGCCGTCATTATAACCAAATATTCCAATTGATTTTTTCGATAGAAACTTTAAACACATCGAGGGTGAAATGCCTGAAACAAACTTGAAAACACCATATTCTTAGGAATTCAAAAACCCCGCTAACCCTCTCTTAATCAATACTTACAAAGGAATTGACTACCTTTACCCATTAACCCCCTAATAAAAGAAGCCCCACTCAAACCTAACAAGGTGTATAGATTGTTGATCCGTACGACCTACCAGCGAAAACATGGTCTCACTTAACTCCCAAACAAACGCAGGTACAGTACAAAATGGACGTATTCTTCAATACGTCTCGGAATCAACTTGGGCCTACGCCATGGTACGCCAAAAAACACATCAGAGTGCATCTGGCCTCCTGTTGTTGTTCATTATTTTACTCGTCCCAATGCTCTCTTTTGGACAATTCAATAATGGCTATAACTTCCGCATGCCCATTGGGATCAGTGAGAGCATGATTCCCGACGGCGCCACTCTGACCGACTTCCCACTCTACATCGACGTCACCTCAAGCAACTTGTCTGCCGCAGCTGCGAAAGTGACGAGCTCAAACGGCTACGACATCCTCATTGCCGACTCACTGGGAAACACACTCGATTACGAGTTCATCGCTTATAACGGAACCACAGGAAGATTTCAAGCCTGGGTGCGGCTTCCATCCCTTTCTGATGTTGATACGACCGTACTCTATTTGTATTATGGAAACAGTTTGGTGACCACCGATCCCTCGGTATCTGGAACATGGTCGAGCGATTTCATCATTGTAGACCACATGGAATCAACGGGCTCTGCAAATGCGGTAAGTGGCGGCGTTAGTCCATCCAGCGATAACACCTCCTCTGCTACGGGTTTGATTAACAACGCCCGATCATTTAACGGTAGCACACAAATCGTTCAATACCCTCACGGAACAGCCACGGATAGGTCAGGCAACTTTACCATATCCATGTGGATCAATTCCACGAATTCAGGATCAAGTCCAGATTTGATGTCGAAATGGTCTAGCAACAGCGGATATATCTTCACCTTGGCAGGCAATGATATTCAGGCAAAAAGCGACAAGAGCTCCATCACTTCTAGTGCAAATGCCATTTCAGACAACAACTGGCATCACGTAGCCGTAGTATGGAACGCCAGTACCACAAATCGCTATCTATACATCGATGGGGTTGAAGTAAAGTCGGACGGGAAGCCGGGTCCGTCATCCACCACTACCCCACTAACCTACAGCTCCATCGCAAATCCATTTGCCGGATTGATGGATGAAGTCCGACTTGTTGGTGTTCCCCGGTCCTCCAATTGGATGACCACAGAATTCAACAACCAAAGCGCACCGGGAACCTTCATTACAATAGGAGAGGAAGAATGCAGCAGCATTACCTACTACACGTACTTATCCGGCGACTTCCACTCTGCAACCAACTGGACCACCGACCCATCGGGGGCATCCCTTACGAACCCCGCCATTCCAACCTCCTGCGATAATATTGTTATCCTAAACGGCAAGACCATCACGGTTTCTTCCAACAATCTTGAAATTGATGGTGTGGTCATCAATGGATCGGGAACATTGGATTTCGGAACCTCAACCGGCCACTCCATTGGGCCTGTATCGGGCACAGGTACACTTATCCTTCGCTCGGAAACCCTTCCAATAGGGGACTATACCGCGTTTGGATCTTCAAGCGGCGGCACACTGCAAATCACCGATCTAGGAACAGGCACTTTCCCATCCGCCGTCAATCAGTGGAACAACATCACCCTTCAAAGTACGAATGCCACTGCAGACGTAATCACTTTAGGATCTGATCTCACCTTGAAAGGGAACCTTACGCTCAGTGCAACTTCTGGAACCGTTGAATTTGTTTTTGGAAATGATGCCACTGTTCGAAATCTGACAATTGAAGGAAATGTGACCCTTGGACCGTCAACCACGCTCAGCGTAAACAACGCTAACGCCGTTCATCAATTTGAATTGATGGGTAGCCTCACTTCCAATGGCAACATAGATTTTTCCAATGCCGCTCAATACGCCACGAGTACAACAGGTGCGGTTGAGCTCACCATGACAGGCGAATCGGATGAAGTAATTACAGGCAGTGGATCTCAATTGGATTTATACCGATTGATTCTGCACAAGGGAACGAATGATATACACTCGGTTTCTGTGGATCATGCCGCCTTTGCCCTGTATGGCCCAACCAACCTCGCCAACGGTTCTACATCCTCTCCGTATTCAGCCGAAAACCCTGAAATCAACAAAGCAATTTGGATTAGAGCGGGAACACTCATCCTGTCGACTGGTGTTAGCCTTCCTCAATTGACAAGTGGTGGAGATCACTTCACCATTCCCCAGGCGGGCAAACTTTGGATTGCCGGCGCTGATGTACAGAGCGTCCTTTCCAGCGGCAGCACCACAAACACGGGTGTCATTGTACACGGAACCTTCCAAATTTCAGAAGGTTCCTTTAACAGCAATCAAAGCGCTGGTTTGATTTACGGAGGAAACGGAATTGTCAATATCTCGGGTGGGGTTGTAAATGTGAGTCAGTTGCGTCCATTATCTACATTGACCAACGCCACAAACGCATTTTCCTACCTTCAATCAGGGGGGCAAATGATCTGTAGGGGTGATGCGGAAGAAGCGGGTTCCGTGGATGCGAATTTCGCCATTTTCGACCTTGGTTTTTCGAGTTCAGCGTACACGCATTCTTCAGGACAAATTGTAATTCGCGACATTTCTGCCAACAACGATACCGGAGGTGTTTACATCGGTGTAAATACTCCAAATGCCAGCATTTCCGGCGGAAACTACCTGTTTGACTTACCCGGAGGAAGCAGTGCATACCTCAATTCAACCGTTGATATCCCATGTTTTCACGTATCTCGACGCAGCGGGACTGGACAAGCAAGCGTCATAGCAGGCAGCCCTCTCACCATCAACGACACCCTAGATGTTCAACTCAACAGTTTATTTGACGCGAACGGCTTCAACATCCAACTCGAAGCAAATTTGGACGTCAGCGGAACCTTGTCGCCTGGCCTAGGTAGATGGACCGCCACAGGAAGTGGAATTAGGACATGGAACATCAGTAACACTACAGGCTCTTTCCAAGACCTCAAAATAGATCTAGCCTCCAATGACTCTCTCATCCTTACCGGAATTAGCTCCTTAAGTATTGCCGATTCACTTGATATACGTTCGGGTACACTCTTCTTAGATGGCACCAATCTCGAAGTACAATCCACCTTCTCCAACAGCGGCATCACCCGTGGTTCTGCAGCCATTGTTTTCACAGGGGGAACGAGTTTTATGTGGGGAGGCTCTGGCTCAGGGAAAACCCACGCCATTCAACTATCAGGAACAGCGAGTAGCAGTGCATCGGTCACATTGACCTCGCATCAAAACCTAACCGATCAACTCACCTTTACCAGCGGAAACCCGAATACGAGTAGATTGCTCAACTTGTCGAGTTATAGCTTGCGAATAGACTCAACGGTATCGATTTCTGGAAATGGTTCCAACGGAACCGGAGCCAATGGAATTGTGGCAGGAGGACTGGCTTCAGATGGCGGGTTAACACTTGAAATGAACACTACGAGCATTAGCTTCCCCTTTGTAGCCTCCAACACCTATGCACCTGCCGTTCTCACGCTCTCGCAAGCTCCTTCTGCCTACGGAACTGTGACGGTGGTGAAAGTCGATTCTGAACATCCAAACGTGACTGAATCTGGATTTAGCTTGTCTACTTACTGGGCCGTTTCAAGCACCGTGTCGCTCGGTTCAGCCACGGCAGACTGGACCTTCGAATACCTAGATTCCGACATTCAAGGAACGGAAAGCGAATACACTGAGGCATACTTCAGCGGCCTATTCTGGACCTATGGCGGAACGGGAAATGTCAACACCCTCAGCAACTCACTCGATTTCTCAGGGTTTAACTACAACTCACAAATTAGCGGCCAGTACACGGCGGGAGACACCACCAATGCACAACCTTTTGGAGCCGTAGAGATCTACTATTCTCGACAAAGCGGCGCGTGGAGCAACACGGCCAACTGGTCACTAAAAGGTCACAATCTAGACAGCGTTCCTTCCGTCAAGCCTCAACCCAATTCCATTGTTATCATTGGAGATAACGATAGCATTTGGACTTCAGCCAACAACGAAGCAGCAGGTGCGCTTACCATTGAAAACGGAGCCGTCCTCGATATTCAAGACAATACCGGTCATGTGCTTGGGACCGTTTCTGGTACGGGGGTCTTGAGAATGGCACAGGGCAGTTTGCCGAATGGCGAATTTTCAAATTTCCTAGGATCCAGCGGTGGTACCATTGTCATCTACACCAATGGGAGTAACGTGTCCTATTCGGGCATTGACATTTCCTGTAGGCGAATGCGGTGGGTACTTCAATCGAACAACCGGATGGGCCTAGGTGGCAGTGTGGCGGTTGCCGAAGACTTAATTGTTCGAAGTCTCGCCAACTTTGGGCAGGAAATCCGACTAGAAGGAATAAACGCTACGATTGGTGGCGATTTTGACGTCTATGAAGGCCAGTTGACCTATAGAAATGGCTCCGGTCCATCTAATTTTAACGTTGCAGGCAATTATCAAATTCGTTCCAATGCTACGGTCATTCTAGACCAGAACTCCGATGTGGTACACTCAACGACCATTGGAGGTTCTTTGATGATTGATGGTGCGCTTGACCTTTACAAAACGGCAACGCAATACACAGAAATCACCTTTGACGGAACGGGAATTTCCGCCCTAACTGGAACCGCTACGGCATCCTTGTATCGCATTACAATCGACAAAGGAACAGACACCACCTCTCAGCTCTGGCTTTCGCATTCGGGCACGCTAACCTTTCAGAACACCGCTTGGTTGATTCTGAACAACGGGCTTTTCGTATACAACAGAAGCGACACCAGAACGGTGAGCTCAAGCGCATCCACTTTCAGCATCCCAGCCTCTGCTGGAATTAAAATGGCCGCTACAGGAGGTACATTGAATCTGTTAACAAGCGCGTCTAACTCCGCTGACGTCCTTCTTTCTGGAACCTTGAGCTGTTCCGCCGGAACCCTCAATGTCGGACTGCCTGCCAACAGCTCTGGCAACGATATCATCTATGCTTCTGTAGGCACCCCTGTCATTCATATCAACGGTGGTAACCTATTTGTAAATGGTCAAATCCGAAGGAACACCTCTTCAACACAGGGGTCACTTTTCATGATCTTACAAAGTGGCGGTAGCGTGACCATTGGTGGTAAATCTGCCACGGGCACAAGAGGGAAGTTGGAAATTGCCAACAGTGGAAGTCTAACCATGCTGGGCGGTTCTACACTCACCTTTAACCGTGGAGGAGCTTCCTCCATTTCCGATCTTTATTTAGCTAGTGGTAACTCTGATCTGTCGGGAGGAACCCTTTCGTTTACTACCACTTCGGATATAACCTCAGCGGAACAAACCTTCAAGATAAATGTGGATGCACCGCTGAACCACCTCATCGTTACGGGAGTTTCGGGCGCCCCTGCTATACTTCAACTCGTTTCGAACGGCATCACTGTAGCCGGTGATTTAACCGTTAGCAATGCATTTTCAACCTTCCATTCCAATACTCTAAATGTCCGTTTGGAAGGAGATTTATACTTGTATGGAAACGGAACATGGACTGGATCAACCACAACCTTTGGCAGCTCTTCCAATTTCACAGGAACCGCTACTGGAACGAACCAGCTCAACCATGTGACGCTAGCGTCGGGTCAATCGCTCACCTTCCTTTCTGGATCTAGCATGAGTATTGGAGGTACATTGACCATACCTGCTTCATCTAGCATTAACCTGGGAACCGGCTCTATTTTCGCTCTCAATTCGGTGAATTTAGAAGGAGTCATTTCCTCGGACGCCGCCTCATCCACCTATGGGCTCAAGATGTCAGGAACAACCGCTCAGACTATTTATGGAAGCGGGACGGTTGACAACTTGATCATCAACAACACCCATGATGTCAACCTCTCAGACCAATTCCAAATTGACAGACAACTTCACTTCACCGCAGGAAGACTCTTCATTTCAAATCATGCACTCACGTTAAACACCGACGTGATTCTATCTGGAACCTTTTCGAACACTAAGATGATTAGCACGAATGGATTGCTGACGGATGGCGGCGTGCATTATCGAGTTTCATCTGGCGCGAAAACCATTACCATCCCGGTTGGCTCCAATGGAAAATACGCTCCAGCCAAGTACATCTTCTCGAACTTAACAGATACGGGAACGGTTCGGGTTGTTCCCGTAGACGCGCCTCACCCAGGCACCACAGATACTGCCAATACACAATTGGATTACTATTGGTACATCACCTCTTCAGGACTGGGAACCTACACTGTGAGTCACCAATATCAATACAATGGAAGCGATATCAATGGAACAGAGAACAACTATGTAAGCGGCTATTACAACGTTGCAAACTGGGAACCCATAGACGGTATTGTGAACAGCGTTGATCCTATCAATGACACCCTCACCATTTTTGAAGTAAACTTCTTGGATGGAGAATACACCGCAGGTGAACCCGGTGAATTCGGAGAAGCGCCTACCTTCTACTCTCGTTCTGGTAGCGGATTTTATAATTGGGACGACCCCAATGCATGGTCGAACGACTCCCACCTAGGTGTAGCGGCAAGCATAGCTCCATCTGGAACCGGCAAGATCAAGATTGCTGAGGGAGATTCGATTTACACCAATGGCAACCTCCGTATTTGTCAAAGTGTTCAGAACAATGGAACGCTCAACTTGGGCACCACCTTTGGTCACAATTTTGGACGCTTCAATGGAACGGGGAAAGTCATCATGGACGTCACCGCCTCCAACGTTTACATCGCGCCCGCCGGAATCTATTCAGGATTTATTTCCGACACAGGTGGTACATGGGTTTACACAGGCAGCATCGATGCAGAGATTCTAAATGGGTTCTCAACCTACGACAACCTCACTTTTAACGGATCTTCTACCAAAGACTTAGGAAGTCAGAACCTCACCATATACGGCGACTTTACCATACGTGGCGGAGCTGTATCCAACTCCAACAACATTCAACTTGAAGTGCGAAAAAATTGGACCAACACTGTTGGTAGTTCGGCATTTGACGGAGGTACAGGTACGGTTACTTTTACAGGAAGTCGATCTGACATTTCTGGCAACACCCACTTCAACAACCTCACCGTCAACTTCAATTCTGGAAATGATTCCCTCACATTGATTTCTGGCAACACGGTAGTTGAAGGCACGTATACTGAAACGAATGGCGTGCTTTCCTTAAGCGGAGGGAATGTTGAATTCCGCGGAGACGTTTTCAATGGAACGTGGTATTCCAGCCCAAACTCCAGTGTCACCATCAGTGGAAGCGGTACTATTTCCAACGGTTTGCCCTTTGCCGATACCTCTCCAAATTTGGACAGTTTATCCATCCCTCGCAACACAGCCCTAAGCTTGAGCTCCGACCTCACCATCCATGGAGTACTCACCTTAGGAATCAACAACTTCGCCATTGAAGCCCATCGTTTAGCCCTTCAAAACCCGATAGAGGGAACGTCCACATCACTGGTGGGCGGCAGTACTTCATCGCTATCTGTTTTCGGTACGGGTAGTGGAATCGTCACACCGTCATCGCTCAACGAGCTGCAACTCTTAGAAGTTGATAATTCCAATGGATTGTTGCTAGGTGGCAACCTACTCGTAAACGACAGTATTCGCGCATATAGCGGTACTTTGAATTCAAATGGCAACACCCTAACTCTTTCGGATGGAGGTTGGATAGAAGTGAGCGAAGGCACTGTATTAGAAAGTATCACCTATGCCGGAAGTGGAAACATTTTATGGAATAACGCTTCCGACGTAAGTACTGGTGGTGAGATTCCATTCCGCAGAAGCGCTGTGCAAAGCGCCATTGTAAATGGGAGTGGAGTACTCACCTTGAGCAGTGATTTGTGCATCAACAATACCTTATCGGTAAACACAACACTTCACCTGGGCACCGATTCTCTCGTCTTGTTTGGAAATCATACGGGAGCAGGAGAATACCGATCCTCTGGAGGAGGAAAACTCGTATTGCGGGGAACTGGATCTTCCACGCTTCCCAACTTTGCAACTGCCGAGCACACGCTGGATGCTTTCGTTGTTGATCGAACCGGAACCCATACTTTATCCACCCCTTTGAATGTGGCGAACGACCTTCAGTTGGTAAACGGTCATGTAGAATTGGACACTTTTGACATGATGTTAGGTGGTACCATTGCGATTTCATCAGCCTCTAGCTCCTCCTTTCTTGCCACCTCTGGTTCAGGAAGCATCGTGCAGAATACGCCAACCACGGGAACCTACAATATCCCAACGGGCGATCTAGCAGGGGACGCCGAATATGCCCCTATCAGCATTGACATTACCGCTTCTACCACGGCTAGCAATCCTTCCTTGCGCATTCAATCCACCGATGACGCGGGAGTGAATTGCGGAGGTTCAACGGATTACATCACTCGGTACTGGGACATAGCCGCAAGCGATCTATCCGATGTAACGGGAACCGTCACCATGGTTTATGTAGATGCTGACATTGTGGGAACGGAAGCGAACGTGGTGGGAAAACGGTACAACGGAACCTACTGTGTAAACGGCGATTCCTCCATAATAGGATCCAACAGCATCTCCGTTTTCATCGATGGTTTTGGAGAATTTACGGGCCGAGAAATCGACATTGCCAGCGAACCGACCACCTCTTCAACTTCTATGGTATTCAGCAATGTTGAAGTAGCCAACTTTAACCTGGGATGGAGCCGTGGAGATGGACAACAGCGACTGGTTATTGCGAGAGAGGGTAGTGCGGTAAACTTTGCTCCAGAAGACTATCACTGGTATGAGTTCAACACAGAGTTTGGCACTTCTCCCGACCTAGGCTCAGGACAATTTGCCGTGTACAAAGGCAGTGATTCCAGCTTCTCTATTACGGGGCTGACATCCAACAAAACCTACTACTTCGAGGTGTTCGAATTCAACAAAGAAGACACCGTTTCAGAAAACTACCTCACATCTTCATCCTTAATCGACAACCAAAACACGGCCGTTCAGTTCGACCTCATCGTGTTCATGGAAGGTCCGCTAGACACCCTTACTGGAGAGATGTCCACCACGCTTTTATCGAGAGGTCTCATACCGCTCATACAACCTTTTGGATCGAGTTACGCCGGTACAGAGAGTGTTGCCTCCGTACCTTCCAATACCAGCGACTGGATATACATACAGATATATGACGCTCCTACAGAAGCACAAATGACTTCGGAAAACATCATCCACGAAGGGGCTTATTTCTTGCGAAAAGATGGTCAGGTTGTATCACTGGATGGGGTCACACTTCCCACCGTATTACCTCAGCGAAGCGGCACACTCCGAGCCCGAATTCAATCTAGAAATCACTTGACCTTTGCCAGCGCAGACATTTTTGCCAATGTTGAAAACGTGCATGTGTTAGACACGCGAATAAACGGTGGAATGAGCAATGTTGCCACTCATCTTTACAACGGATGGCAAGTGGTGCCCGCCGGACAGGTTGAAACGTCTACTCCCTTTGCCATCGACGCCTCAGATGCCATTCAAATTTGGAATCAGAGGAATACCACCAACGTTTACAAAGTCGAGGACCTCAATTGGGATGGTGACATAGATGCTGAAGATCGAGCATTGATCTTCTGGAACATCGGGCGAGTGGCTCTACTGCCGTAATTCACCCGACCGTACACAACGCTTTCTTCTGCCTACCCAAAACCTCGCTCCGTCTAATTGCAATCATCTCACTCCTTGCATTAGTAGTGATCCTCTTCGTGAATACGGAGTCCCAAATTGGCCACGTCTCTGAAGGAACAGGTCTAGAGAGCAATTCTACAAGTGAACACTTTGAAGAGAGAATATTGATCAATGAAACATATACCACCTTCGGGGGTTTTAGTCGCAGGAAGAATGCCGAATGCTAGTAATTTACACCGCTAACTTTCAAAATGCGAAAAAGATCGTTGAAGCTTTTCAAAGAGCGGGTCTTGACACGCAATATGCCCACTATTTCTAAGGATGTGTGAGCGGTGCTTCGGGACGAACTTGAGAGGCTCATGCCCTATTTGTAAGAAATACGCTCTCTTTCAATTATTGAAATAATCTCTATACTTGAACTTCATTTAACTAACCTCATTATCTCTCAAGTATGCAAAGTCAAGAGTTACCAACTGCTTTTTGGGTGTTCTATGCCATTATCCTCATCATTGGCATTGCTACACAATGGAAAATCTTCACGAAAGCGGGAAAGCCTGGATGGGCTAGCCTCATTCCGATTTACAACATCATTGTTTTGCTTGAAATTGTCGGAAAGCCATGGTACTGGTTCTTTCTGATGATGATTCCGTTGGTAAACATCATTTTTCTCGTTTGGGTGATCAACCTACTTTCTAAGAGTTTTGGAAAGGATGAAGGATTTACCGTTGGACTCATTCTCTTGGGAATTGTCTTCTATCCCATATTGGCCTTTGGCAATGCACAATACCAAGGTCCTGCAGGCGCTCCATTAAAAACGGAATTAGACGATGTCATTGATCACGAAGGTTGATTCATTCCTGTAAAACTAAAACGCCGCAAGAGTAACTTCTCCGCGGCGTTTTGCTTCTTATTTAGCCTTCTTCCTTTCACTTAAGAAGACGTCCCAGACTTCTTCTGATTCCTCTCCAAAGTTCTTGACGACTTTCTTCAAGATTAAATTGAACTCCAAGGGTACGGCGGCATCTATAGCCCTCACATATCCCAGGGTTCCAGCTTCCTCTACATGTTCAAAATGTACAGCTTCACCGGCTGGGGCCGCTCTACGAATTTTTGTAACCATTACAGCAACCGCTGAATCGTTGAGCTCAGGGTCTTTAAAACTCTTCTGAATGCGTTCTGAAATCCGCGACTGCATGCTGTAATTTGAATTGCGACGATTGTTCTGTTCGTACAAGTTAGTCAGTTCAAACAGCGATTCTGCCCTTTGTATTCCCAAATTGACATACGCCGAACTGTCCAACTCTGTCGGTTCTGCTCGATTAAAACGACCTTCTAGCTGCGAGTAACTCTGTGAAAACATCGGAATGGATAACAACATGACCCATACGGTCGAATACATCTTATTCATCATCTTCCTCATTTTGAAGAAATCTCAAGCGGTAAATCTTTTCATCCTTGTAGACCACATCTTGAATTTCCAAGTTCTTTAAACTGTTCACCGGAAGGGTTAGTCGATCGATAAACTCTTCGCGATTTAACATCTCTATTCCACTGTATTGTGGATGACTCTGAAAGATCTTTGCCGATGGATGTATCGCCTCCATCAATTGCGATCTTCGCTGATCCCAATCTTCCGTCACCGACCTTGAGAAGTAGTTCAGCATCAAAGCATAATCATCTGGAAACACCGTTACAATCGTTGTGTCTTCGGATCCTACGGTCACTTGCTTCACCTTGTAATAAGGGCCGTCCACTACGATGGTATCCCCTGGTTGTAATACCGATTGAATGACCGTTCCAGACACCAGCTCTCCATCAACCTTAAGAAAGCTAAACGCTGATACAGGAATCTCTTCTTTCGTATAAGCGTCTTCAAAAAGTAGCACCTTACCCTTCGATCTTGGCCATAACAGGAATGCGCTAAGTGCGAGTATCAACCCTCCCACCAACATCATCCAATAGGCTCTATTGCTCGTTTTCACTATCTGCGGCACGTAATTGAAATCATCCCAATTCGCATAGCCACAATACTCGCTCAGCAGGTTCAACACATCAATTCGAGGGAGCTTATCACTGCTGTTCTTCAAATGCGTGTAGAACCACTTTTCACTAATGCTACTCTTGCAGACTTCTTCCAAATCCACTCGGAAGTCGCGAATGTCATTCAAGCTCCAATCCACAAATTCCTTGCGAATATTCAATCGCTCTTCGGCCTTATCGCGAACAGCGACCTTCAGTTTCTCAAAGCTTGTACGATGGTTCTCTACCATTCGATTCTCAAATGTAATTCTAGGTTGGGTCTCTGCATTGTAAAACACTTGTAACTCACTTACAAGTGCATAACAGGCAAGATACGAGTCATTTGTCTTTAGCACCTACTTCTTTGTAGTCGAATTTAAAATCAACATCATGAATACCAAGAGTCTCCTATTATGTGCCCTCACCACAGTAAGCGCTGCGCTTAGCGCACAAGTGAGTGGAAACTACAACTACCGCGTAAATAGTGATCGCTATGCGAGTCAACTTCGCGCTTCTCAATCTTCGCTTGCCAATTTAGAGTCGTTTGACCATCACACGTTTAAAGTGAATGGCCTTTTCAATGTAGAAGCCGACAGCTATCTGGCGATCTTCACCATCACCCAGCTCGGCCAAACTCAGGCCGAAGCCGATCAATTGGTTCGAAGAAAAACCGACTCCATCAAAGCGGCCCTCGCTAGCATAGGCGCAGAAGTAGATATCTATGTTGATATGATTTCCTTCTTGCCCGTGTACGAGGTAGAAGTGACCAAAAAACTCTTCTCTGAGGATACCTATAATGAAATTCCAAAGGGATTTGAACTCAAAAAAAACCTTCACTTTAGATACAAAGACCCCTCTGTTCTGGATGAGTTAGTTACCCAGTGTGCGGCACGAGAAATTTACGACCTAGTTCGCGTAGACTACTTCATCGAGGATATAGAAGCCAAAAAAGCAGAGATGATTGCCAAAGCGGAAGCGATCTTAATGAAGAATATCGCAAGAAGAAAACGACTTCAAGGCGATGATTTCAGCGACCTGCGTGCTCAAATTGCAGAAGGTTTTAAAATGACCTATCCCTTTGAACAATATGAAACCTACACCGCTTACTGCAGCAATTCCTTCAACCTTCAAAAACAAGGAGCACAAGTGGTACAACAGACCCAAACGACCTCAGAATTCTATCGCCCTATTCTAGCCAATCACTACGACTTTGTCATCAATCCCACCATTCTAGAGCCCGTGGTTCAAATTGAATACGAAGTGATTATTCGATACTCACCCATTCCTGTTGAACAGCGTGAACCAGAAGTTCGAATTGAGCGCCAAGTGGAAAAACAACTCTTCTTCGTGAATCCTGAAGGAAGTGTACAACGACTCAACTTCTAAGAGAAACAAAACAAGTTGTCTAGATATGCTTCGCTCTCCTATTTTCGGGGAAAGCTATGCCCAAAATTTTGTAGAATGGCAGGAAGTAGAATGGCTCGATGTAGAAACTGACTACATTGAGCCCCTGTCATTTGGAGATGAAGAATCATCGGCTAAAACAGAGCCGATGGTAGAAAATACCGATCGCCCGGCTGCCTTTACTTACGATCTGCGCGTGTACCCGAATCCATCCTCTGGGGGAACCATTACATTCACTTGGGATCCACAGGAGTTTATTCAAGCGAGTGAATTTCATCTTTCCATAAATGACATGGCTGGACGAAGGTTAATGGATCAAAAAGTAAAAGTTCTAAACTTGGGTATGGAGAATCTAGATGTCTCCTTTTTAGTTCCGGGAACCTACATCCTTCAACTCTCAACCGACGATGGGTTTCATCAATCCGAAACCTTGATTATTCAGTAATCATTTACTCAATAAAATGTCTCCATTGGAAGGTTGAGTCCCTGAGAATGGCATATTTGATAAACTTCTAAGACACCTATCTAAATAAACAAGAGGTTGTCTCTAAAGTAGAGACAACCTCTTGTTATTATTCTAATACCAGACGGAAAACCTTACTCTCTGCATTCATCGTGACTCGCACCATGTAAACCCCACTTGGAGCGTCTAAATCGAAGCTTATATCTCCATCGGGATACATCTGATGAAACACACGCTGACCCGCTAGATTGATCACCTCAACATGAACGTTCTTCGCACTTGGCGATATGAGCAGTTTGACGGTTCCATTACTTGGGTTCGGATACAAAGTCAAAGCCTCCAATGGGCGTTCTTCAACCTGTCCGATCCCCTTGGTAAAAGCTATACAGTCGGAAGTATCTACACAGTTCCCTTTGGTGACAATCACCGCAAAGCTTCCTGAAACCGGAGGTATATACGTGCGATTTACAGCCCCGATAATATTCGTTCCGGAGTTGCAATTGTGCCACTGATAAATAGCTCCCATTTGAGCTGCCATCAACGTATCACCCATTCTCAATACTGAAACATCTACGGAATCTACAGTTAGTGAAATGGTAATGATGCTATCGCAACCGGAAGCATTGGGAATAGTGTCGTGATACGTACCTGAGGAAGTGTAGCGATGTCCGCTTGGCGAAGTGTACGCGTGACACGTGTTGATGTTCAAGCTAGAGGAAGAATTTCCAGAAGTACCGGGAATGAAATTCGAACTGGAACCACTCATCGCAAAACCACTCAAGTTTGCATTGATGTTTCCTTTGCTATCGGTCGCTGTGAAGATTGACGTGTTGTTTCCGTTGGCAGTACCTTGATTAAACTCGTAGCACAACACCAGATTAGGGTCACTCACATTCATTCCACAAGCGGAATACAGACTAGAAACCTCGGTAGCCGACAGCGCCTTGTCCCACAATCCAACATCATCCAAATCACCATAGGTGTAGAAGTTATTGGCGGCAAATGGCGTGTAACCCACATTAAAGGGAACACTAGAAGAAGATATAGATCCAGAGGCCGAAATACTTTGGATCAAGCTCCCATTGTGATAAAGCTTGAGGGTTGAACCATCGTAAACGAGCACCAAATGGTTCCAGTCATTCAAGATCATCCCACCGTTGTAAGTGATGGTGTAGTCCGTACCTGAACTATTTCTAAACCGAGCTTCTAGGTTATTACTTCCCAATTGAAGAAGGTAGAAATCTGCCGTTGCATCATTGCGAAAACCGCCATATCCGTCAAAGTCGGGATAACCTGAACTATTCGATTTCGGAAACACCCACATTGAAAGAGAAAGGGTGGTAGAACCCGAAATAAGCGCTGATGCGTTGGGTGCCGCTCCATAATCATCCATTCCGTCAAAGGAAAGGGCATTTTGGGCGTGGGTTAACGAGGCGAGGCCAATGGCCGCAGCAAGTGCAAGAAAATGAGTAATGGTTTTCATAGGCTAGTGAGAAGAGGTTTTCACCAATATCGGAAATTATCACGTAGCCTTGGAGCCGATTATCTGCTAGTTAGTAAAGTGTTCTTCCCCAGGTTGTCAAGTACATGGTTCAACTCTTCTTCGGTCACCACGCGAAACTCGAGATCAATGTCTCCTCTTCTGTATTCTTCAATGTGGTGATTCGCCACTTCAATGTGACCATCTTTCAACATCATTGCGAAAACCTCCACATTCTGATCTTTCAGGAACGGGAGTGACGTGAGAACATTATAACCTGTGTACGTACCTGAAATACACATCCTTTCTTCAGCCAAAATCAATCGAACCGACATCCAAATATTCTCCATTTCAGGATGAACAATATCGGCACTTGTTATGGATCTACTTGGATAACTGGTGTACCTATCACAATTGTACCAACCAGGATTAGGCGCCTGAAAGACAAAGTTTAGGTCTTCTTGTGTAGCCGTTCCATTTGCCATTCGGGCAGCAGCGGCGTTCAGCTTTTCCGTTTGAATGGCCTTGTAGTAATCTGAGACATTGTCCACCCCATATTTGAGGTATTCGTCTTGAAGAAGCGAATCCAAGGCCCACTCTGCCTCAAGCACCTTGTAGTAATTCATCAGTGCTAATAAAGAGTCTGACGTGCAATCTAACTGACGTCTAAAAGCACCTCTTTGGGCAATCAGCGGCGTTGGTCGCCAAGAATCACCGCGCAAAACACGACTCACTCGGCAAAAGAAGTTGCAATCTGGATAGATGAGTTGCGACCTCAACTCTTTATAACAGGCAAAACAAAAAGGCATCCATGAATTGTTATAATTCACTCCCTCCCAAATTACAGGTTCGCCATTGTGCGGATCATTCGCTCCTTGGAAAAGGCCCGCATCGGCCATGTCATCGTCTACCGACATTCCAACGGTGAGCGGCTTGGCAAACTCAAGTGTGTCGCCATCTCGCACGGCATAAATCTCAACCATGCCCCCCGTTTGAAGCGACTTATCTTTAGTTTGAGTCACCACATTGGCGCGGATCATATCCCCGTACGAATACACCTCACGGGTGAATAATTCCACCTCGCCGTCCTTCACAACACTGCCATCTGGTGCTATGAAGGAATGGGCCTTAACCTCTACAAAAGTTCCTTTGGGAAGATAAAATGCAGTGTCTTTATCTACGCGAATTTCCGCAACGGAAGGCTTTAACTCGATGATCTTTAACAAGTCTGACATGCTGCCAAACTCATGCTCATCTGAACAGAGCGTTACCACAATTTCAACCCGGCGATTCTTTGCTCGGCCTTCGTCTATTTCATTATTCGCTACAGGATTGAACTCTCCTTTGTGGTCCTCACGAATCCAATCTTCACGAATTCCGAGTCGCTTTAATTCTGCGATTGTTGAGGAGGTTCTGCGCTGAGATAAAGCCACGTTGTAATCGTCACTGGCATGGTTGTCCGTATGACCCACAACCGTAATTTGAAAAGAATCACAAGGCAATTGGTTCACGAAAGACTCCAATTGCTCCTCGTGTTCTGAAGTGAGCTGATGGAGGTCGTAACCGAAATAAAGATTAATAGAGGTAGATTGACTCCATGCAGAAACAGAGAGCAGGAGCATTCCTGAAAGGATAATTGATGAGAGCTTCATAGACAGATGATTAGAGAACCAATTTACAGAATCTATACGGATCCTCCCCCGCCTAAGCCGCGCGGAAATATCCACATTAAATCCTGTACCTTCGAAGTATCAAAATACCAAAGCCATGCAAAACGAATGGATTGATCAATACCTCGACGTTATTCAACAACTTGAAAACGAAGTTGATTCGTATTCCACCGAGGATGATATGTTTGAAGTTTTGGATGGAACCACCAATAGCGGGGGCACCATGGTGATGCACCTCATCGGAAATATGCGCCACTTCTACGGTGCCGTTTTACTGAATGATGGTTACGTGCGAGATCGAGAATTCGAATTCTCAGGTAGAATGGATCGAACAACCATGAAAAGTGAGATCATGCTTATTCGCGGCATGGTTCAAGTGTATTTTTCAAAGGTAGATGACAGCAGTTTTATGGAAGATTTTCCTGCGGAATTTGCAGGACATACCGTTTCCAAAGGCTTTATGTACCTGAAGCTCTTGCAACATTTCACCTATCATCTAGGGCAAATCAATTACCACAGAAGAAGTCGCGCTTAAAACGATTGGCAATCTTTACAAAGGTCCAGTTCACTCTTGCGACCAGAGTCGATGTAATCTAAATACTTTCTGCGTTCTTCTGAGTTATAGTTCTCCCAGAGGGTGCGGTTCCAAATATTGCCAATCACCCCAGCGCTGTTCAAGTCGTTACAGCAAACCGTGATATCTCCATTGGGCAGCAACACCATTTGTCGAAGGAGCAAATCACAACTCTTGTTCTTGAGAGCTACGCCTTTACTTTCCAACTCAATTTGTCCTCCCCAATCGTGCAAACGACGCAATTCGTGATGATGAAATAAATTGCTCAACTCCACAAACTCAGGATGCATCCATGAGGTATTCAACGGCTGATCATCAGGAACAATGGTTATTCCATAAATGCGAATGGGCTTGTGCTCCACTCGAATTCGCCGAGCAACGTAAAACACATTTTCATAAAATGGCTTCCATTTGGCATTTACACGCAGGTCTTCAAACGACTGAGGCGTTCCACCGTCTAAACTGAATCCAATTTCATCTACAAGACCTTCGTCTATCACTTGATCGGCCAACTTCCGGCGAAGAAGCATCCCGTTGGTGAGCATGCTAATCACAGGGAAGGGAATGTTCCGTTCTACTGCAATTTCTCGATATGACTTCAGAATCTGAAGCATTTCAATGCGCTTGGGATGAAGAAGAGTTTCTCCACCATTATAGAGGTTGAATTTCTCGATTTGATGAAAGCGCTTGTCTTCTAAATACTGATCTAAAAAGCGACGCAGCACCAAAGGCGACATGATTTGCTTTGGCTTGTCATGATCCAATGCACAGAACTTACAACGGAGATTGCAGGAAGACGACCATTCAAAGTTCACTTCTTTGATGGAAGCGCGATGATCGTGTCCAGGCCACTTGTAATAATAGCGATACTGCAGACGACTATTCCACTCCTGCCCCTTCTTCAGCATCGGCCAAAAAACGGGGTGTTCATTAAAAAGTCGCTTCACCTTATCTCGTGTGCTCGTACTCATGAACACAAAGCAACTACATGTGTATCAGGTGAAAAATGACGAAAGTCAGACTCTGAAAGAAATTGGCGGATCACTTATTCAATGATCCGCCAACGAACTACCAACGAACTCAATGTTCTCTCGGACTATTCACAATTTCGTCGTATTCACTTTGAGATAAATACTGTGGCGTGTACGTAAGTCCCAATATTTGTTGCTGTTCATAGAATCCTCGCAAATGGTTTCGAGATCCTCTCTCGAGGTTTTCAAAAATCATTCTGACGTCTATATTATCCACCTGCTCCATCAATTGTCGCAGGTCATATATGTCCAATTCTTCAATCAGAGACCCCGTTAATACCGCGCTATTCTTACTCTCTTGCATAGCCGGCAACAATTGATCATACAGTCCTTGAATCATAGTTGATTCAAACTGACCGGGTACATCTACCTGAATGGGATCTTCCAAGTCATACTTTTCTATGAGCGCCCATACTGCCGTCATGTGCTTGCTTTCTGCAGCAGAGATATTGGCGAAAATGCTACCCGCCCACAGACTAGAAGCAACACGATACAAGTCTCTTGCTGCCTTCTCTTCCTCTCTCATCTGAAGAATGGCGATCACTTCAGCGTTGGATAGCTCTTGATAAGGAGTGCTATTTATGATGGAATCCAAATGGACACTTCCCGTTTGGATTTCAGTGATCTGGTTGTCTTGAGGAAGATCAACTTCCTTGCGACAGCTCCAGAGAGAAACCGTCGCCAAGATCATCATAAAGGGAATGACTCGAGTTTTCATGGCTTCTAGGGATTACATTTTCACGTTTGTATAGGAAGATAGTTCACATCTACAGAACGCATGGTGACACGTGTTACAGGAAGCAGCCTCCACCACTTCATTACAAATGAAATTAACTACCTTCCTTCTTCGAACTTCCCTTTTTATGGAACATCACCTCGTACCCTTTGCTTCGTTGGAATGGATCAGCGGCTGGTTCACTCTAGCGAGTATTGGAATTTTTGCCCTTGTGTTTCTGCCCAAGCTTGAAGTCCGCACACAACGCAATGTGGAAAGAGTATGGGCCTTTGCCTTATTGGTCTCTACCGCTATTGAACACCTCTACATGTTCAGTGCCGGTACATGGAGCACCGAATGGTCACTCCCTCTTCAAATGTGCAGTTTGAGCGGATTACTTGCCGTTTACACTTTGCTCACTCACAACAAAACGACTTACATCTTTCTACTATTCTGGGGGGTGAGTGGCGGACTCCACTCTTTACTCACACCGGAAATGACCTTGGGATCTCATGCGATCTACAGTATCACCTATTACTTCTGGCATGCAAGCATTATCATGGTGCCCATTTACTTTTTTAAAGCGAGGAGATTTGGATTATCAAAGCGCTCTTTCTTCAAGGTTTGGGGATGGACGCATGCCGTTTGGATCGTTGTGGGACTTTTCGACTGGGGAGTGGGCGCTAACTACATGTACATCTTAGAGCCGCCGAAAGTTGACAACCCCTTCGTGATGGGAGGCTTTCCCTATCACCTCATCGGATTCGAATTCGCTGGAATCCTTCATTTCGGGTTGACCGCCCTCATCTTCGGATCTCTTTCCCGCAGATTCAACCACAATGCATCTTCAGAAAAGGTCCTAACCTAAGGCAACATCTAAGATCATCATTACCAAGAATCCACCGATAAAGCCCAATGTAGAAACATCGGTGTATTTATCCCGCTGACTTTCCGGCACGACCTCTTCAATCACCACGTAAATCATAGCACCTGCAGCAAAGGCCAAGGCGTACGGTAAAAAAGGCTGAGCATAAATCACCGTAAGCGCACCAACCACACCGGCAATGGGCTCTACAATGGCACTCAATTGACCGTACCAGAAACTCTTGAAATTGGAAACTCCTTGTCTTTTGAGAGGCATGGAGACCGCGAATCCTTCTGGAAAATTCTGGAGTCCAATACCGATGGCTAACGCTACGGCTGCACCAATCTCAAACCCGTCAATTCCAATAGCTGCCGCTCCAAAGGCCACACCCACCGCCAGTCCTTCTGGGATGTTGTGCAACGTGATAGCCAATACCAATAGCGTAGTTTTATGCCAATTGGTTTCAATACCCTCACTCTCTTCTTTCTTAAAGTTGATGTGAAGGTGGGGGACAAATCGGTCGAGGGCAAACAGGAAAAGGGCCCCTGCTCCAAAACCAATAGCAGGCGCTAGCCAAGGCACACCACCATGTGCTTCGCTTAATTCGATCGCTGGAGCTAACAAACTCCAATAACTGGCGGCAATCATCACACCTCCGGTGAAACCGAGCATGCCATCCAGCCATTTTCTACTGGCCGTTTTGAATAAAAACACCAGGGCAGCACCAGCCGCCGTAAGTAACCAAGTAAAGGTAGTAGCAAGTAAGGCTTGCACTACTCCACTTTGAGACATGAACCATTCTTGTAATGCCTGCATGTTTAGTCGATTTTTTGCTCGGTTGTAACTAGAAGCTGTTGAACCACCGCTGAAGGCAGCAACTGATCGCCGCTCTCTCGCTTCACCAAGAAACTCTGATCGTATTCTATCTTCTCAATCAAGGTCATCTTAGACCCAAGTTCGAGATTCAATCGATTTAAAAACTGAAGGAAACTGGCAGAAGAATCACTTACTCCTGTGAGGATAACCGACTCTCCTACTGCACATTGAGAAAGGGATTTTCGCTCTCTTTCTGGGAAATTACCATGCTTATTGGGGATCGGGTCTCCATGTGGATCAAAAGAGGGATGGCCTAAAAAATCGTCCAATCGATCCGTGAGTTCTCTTGAGCGAATATGCTCCAATTGCTCGGCAAGCTCGTGAACTTCATCCCAGTTGAAACCCAACTTATCGACCAAGAAACACTCCCACAATCGGTGCTTGCGAATCACGCGAATGGCTACCGCCTTTCCCTCCTCACTCAAACTCACACCTTGGTACTTTACGTAATTCACCAAGCCCTTTTCCGACAGTCGTCTTACCATATCGGTAACACTAGACGCCTTGGTTTCCAAACGCTCGGCCACCTTGTTGGTGCTCACGGCTTTTCCGGATCTCACACTCAAGCTCCAAATGGCCTTGAGGTAATTCTCTTCTGTGTACGTTGTTTCCATTTTCGAGCGTCAAAGATATAATAATATTATGTGTAGAAATATATTTTTAGACGAATCTAAAAATTCATCTACCTTTGTGGCCATGAAGGGGATAAAGACAATCATTCTACTCGTATGGGCAAGTGCAACTGCTTTTGGTCAGCAAGAACTATCGGTACACGTGAGTTCAAATGGCGAAGCCATCCCCTTTGCGGTGATTGAAGTAGGCGAAAAGCGTTTTGCGACGGATTTAGATGGAGAGGTAACACTCGTCGTTTCACTCCCCGCCGAAATAGAGGTGACTGCCACAGGGTATCTCCCCAAAAAACTAGCCGTGAATGAGGGAAAAGATCTTAACATCGAGCTTCAAGCTTCTCGTGAAGAACTTCATCAGGTGGTGGTAACCGCTTCTAGAACCCACTTAGACCGAAGAGAAAGTCCAGTAGCTATTCAAGTTTTAGGAGCAGAACTTCTCCGCGCAACGCAAAGTGTTACCGCTGCAGAGGGCCTCTCCTTTCGTCCGGGTTTACGCGTTGAATACAATTGCCAAAACTGTGGGTTTTCCCAAGTTCGACTGAACGGATTGAATGGGCCGTATTCACAAATATTGATAGACGGTCGACCAATCTTTAGCGCACTTTCTGGTGTTTACGGACTCGAGCAGATTCCATCCACCATGATAGAAAGGGTAGAGATTGTACGTGGTGGCGGATCGAGCTTATACGGTGCAAATGCGATAGCTGGTACCATCAATATCATAACTGTAGAGCCCGTTACGCACGAATGGTCCATCTCGAATCAAATGACCTTAAATGGACTTACTTCCCCCGACTACTCTCTTCAGGGAAGTGCCGCATGGGTAGAGGGCAAATCGGGACTACAGGTTTGGGGCTCTTCCCGAATTCGGTCTCCTTTTAACGCTAATCCCGATGCGTTATACGACAGAGATGGCGATGGTGTTGCTGAAACCCAAGACGACTTTTCGGAAATCACTAAACTCCGAGCATTTTCAGGTGGAGCGAAGTATTGGTATCGTCCAAGTTCACGTGAAAGGTGGCAGGTTGAAGCTAGAGGGTTATACGAGTTTAGACGAGGTGGAAATCGATTTGAGTATGAGCCACATCGCGCGGATATCGCCGAACAACTCATTCACCATACAGGAGCTGCAAACGCACAGTACGAATGGTTAAGTAAAGATGGAAACACGCAATTTTCCGCCTATGCCGCAGGCGCACTAACAAAAAGGGGCAGTTACTATGGCGCAGGTGGAAACAGTCCCGATTCAACCACCCGCGCCCAAGCCGCAAATTACTACGGCAACACCTTTGATCAAATCGCGAATGCAGGAGCCCTCATCGGCAAACAGTTGGGAATTCGTCACAGTGTTTTGATGGGAATTGACATGCAGTACAATCGGGTAAACGACGAAATGCCAGGTTACGGGAGAAGTATTCTTCAAACAGTTGTAACCCCCGCCATATATGCCCAATGGAAGTGGAAGTTGGATGAACATTGGACGACGGAAATAGGAGCGCGATACGACCGACCGACAGTGCTCAGCAATAACTCCTTTGCAGGTGAAACAGCTTCCGTTGAGGAGCGCACATTCCAAACCATCAACCCTCGATTGAGTTTGCTCTACAAGATGTCCCATCACTTCAGACTTCGAGCCAGTTACGCAACCGGATTCAGGGCACCTCAAGCCTTTGACGAAGATCTTCACCTTTCTACGCTGGGAGGCAGTGCACGTATTACTCAGTTATCGGAAGACCTACAGGTAGAGCGTTCCAACAGTTACAACTTAGGAATGGAATGGGACTATCACCTCCATCCGTGGGAAGGACGTCTATCCATTGACGGTTTCTACACGCATCTTCTCAATCCATTTGTAGATCAACCCTTCACTGGAGTCGTTACTTCTGGAAGCGACACCATCGCCCTGTTGGATACCAAAGTGAACGACGCAAATGGAGCGTACGTAAGCGGCGTAAACATCGAAACCGAATGGTCGCACCCAGAATGGACGGTACAACTCGGATACACGCTGCAAGTGGCCAAATACGGCGAAGAGCGCGAGTGGTACCCGGGCGAATACGGAGATGACATTCTCAGAGCACCTTCTCAATACGGATATCTCATTGTGGGATACATTCCGAACGAGCGTTGGCGATTTGATTTGAGCACCACCTTTACAGGGCAGATGACCACGCCGAACGAGCGACTTCAAACCTTGGTTCGAACACCCTCTTTTATAGACGCCAACGCATCTCTTCAGCGAACCTGGAAAAGCGAAAACGCCCACTTCACAGCGGAAGCAGGCGTTTACAATTTCCTCAATCAATACCAACCCGATGTTGAGGTAGGTTGGGAAAGAGATGCTTCCTATTTCTATGGCCCTATACGACCACTGAGCATCTATCTGGGTTTTACAGTGGGCATGTGATTAGTGAATCACCACCACGTGACCTTTCTTATCGTAATCGGCTGAAGTGAATCTCCAGACGTAGACGTCTTCTTTCACCTTGGTGCCATCGCCACGTGTTCCATCCCAGAATACGTTAAACGGATCATGAGAACTGAACACGAGGTTACCCCAACGATCGAAGATTTGGAATCTTGACGGGCCAATACACTGACTACCGTAAATCTTGTAATCTTCGTTCACCATATCTCCATTTGGTGTAAACGCATCTGGAATATGGAGGTAAAGCGCATCTTCATCTACCCCAATCTGAACGTAGAATGTGCTGTCACATCCAAGTGAATCCATGATGCTAACTTCGTGGATACCTGGTGAGGCATTGTTCATCTGTCCACTGAACGGTTGTCCATCGTACAGGTATGTATACGGTGGAGTACCTCCAGTACTTGAAATGGAAATGTAACCATCTGCCATGTCTGGACAAGTTGCGAACTGAACATCAATGGTGGATTCAATAGGCGGATTCTCCGTTACTTCAACCGTGTCTTCAATCACGCAGCCGTAGGCATCCGTAATCGTGTAGGCATAAGAACCAACCGGAAGACTCGTAATTGTAGAACCCGTTTGTCCATTGCTCCATTGAATAGCATACGGCGCAGTCCCTCCAAATGGAGTCACACTTACCTGTCCGCTATTCGAACCACCACAATTCACTTTAACGAGATTGTTATTGGCACTTAATGCTGAAGTAGGTCCTGTAATTTCAACACTATCCGTCTTCATACATCCTTGTGAATCCACAATAGTTACACGATATACCCCTACTGGCAAGCCAGAGATGGTATCACCGGTAGCACCATTATCCCAAGTCACAGTATAAGGTGCCGTTCCTCCAACCGGATTCACACTGGCTGCACCTTCTGCTGCGCCATAGCAATAAACAGGGCTTAGTGCATTCGGATTGGCCGCTAGTGCCAAGTTCGGCTCAATAATCGTTACGGAAGCGTTGACTGAACATCCATTCGCATCAGAAACGTTCAAGGTGTAATTACCTGCAAGTAGTTGAGCAATGGTGTCTGTAGAAGAACCATTACTCCAATTCAAAGTATATGGCGCTGTTCCTCCGGTGATATCTACATAGGCTCTACCCGAAGCTTCCCCTTTGCAGTACACTTGTTGGTCGATGGTAATCACCGCACTCAATGCAGATAGAGGTTGAGTGATCAAAACGTTGGCGCTGTCTATACAACCGTTGGCATCAGTGATAATGGCGGTATACTGACCTGCAGCCATGTTTGAAATGGTATCGTTAGTTGAACCATTGCTCCATACAATGCTGTAAGGTGCAGTTCCTCCAGTCGCTTGAATGTAGGCTTCCCCGTCGGTTCCGTTGTAACAGCCCACATTGTTGATGACCCCTACAGCGGAATTGAGCTGCATAGCCGGCTGGGTGATCGTGAAAGTGGCGGTATCCTGACAACCGTTGATGTCTACCGCGGTAACGGTGTACGTTCCAGCCGAAACTCCCGAAGGATTCATTCCGTTCAATCCACCTGTCCAGTTCACGTTATATGGACCATTTCCACCGGAAATCGAGATCTGTGCGAAACCATCTGCACCTCCAAAACAGTTCACATTGCCTTGAGCAACCTTGGTGATTACCACCTCTGTAGGCTGCGTGATGGTCACTCCTACCACAGCATTACAACCGTTTGCATCGGTTACGGTTACGGAATACGTACCCGCGGTTAAACCAGTACGATTGGCACCAGTAATTCCTCCACCCCAGTCGTAAGTATAAGGCGCCGTGCCTCCTGATGCGCTAATGGTAGCTGATCCATCTCCCCCACCAAAACAGGTGACGTTATTTGATGTTGCCACTGCTGCAACCAGTGCAGAGTTAGGTTGTGTGAGTACAACAGTAGATGAAGCTTGACAACCATTGGCGTCGGTCACAGTTACAGTATAGGACCCCGCAGGCACATTGTTTTGAGTTTGACTACTCGGACCGTTTGACCAACTGAAGGTGTATGGTGAAGTCCCTCCTGAAACGGTTGATGTAATTGCACCCGTGTTTGTTCCGAAACAATCTACTGCGCTAAGCACAGACGTTGAAACCGACAATCCCGTAGCGGGTTCTGTAATCACCACGTTTGCGCTGCTAGTACATCCATTGGCATCGGTTACACTCACCGTATATGTTCCCGCCGCTAGGTTGCTCACAGATGGAGTATTTGCTCCGTTCGACCAATTGTAAGTATAAGGCATGGTTCCTCCACTAACACTTGCGGTTGCCGAACCTGCAGTTCCACCAAAACAGCTAACATGTGAGTTTACGGTTGCCGATACAGTCAATGCAGAAGCCGGTTGGGTAATTACCACAGTCTGACTAGAAGTACAGCCGTTGGCATCAGTAATTAAAACACTGTACGAACCTGCTGGAATATTACTTAGCGTATCCGATGTAGAACCCGTATTCCACATCACCGTATATGGAGCAGTTCCTCCTGAATAACTCACATAAGCCTGACCATTCGCTCCACCGTAACAATCCACGTGACTTACAATGGTCGCTGCACTTGCAAGAGCGGTTGCGGGTTGTGAAATGATGACTGAAGTGTTCGCGGAACATCCATTGGCATCGGTTACCGTAATGGTATACGTTCCTGCGGCAAGTCCATTCGCCGAAGCTCCGCTTACGCCGTTAGACCATGAAATCGTGTACGGAAGAGTTCCGCCTGTAGCCTGAACCTGTGCTGAACCTGTTGTATCTCCAAAACAAGATACATCTTGAGAAGAAATAACACTGACGGCTAGAGCCGACGCAGGCTGTGTGATGCTCACAGTAGCCGTATCTGTACAACCGTTCGCGTCCGTTACAGTTACGGTGTAAGTTCCAGCAACAACATTGGTCAATGAAGCAGTAGTTGCCCCATTGCTCCAGTTATAGGTATAAGGTGCCGTTCCGCCCGTTACGGTAGAACTTGCTTCACCTGTAGCGTCACCAAAACAGCTGACGTTACTCACCACCGCTGCACTCACAGATAGACCACTAGCTGGTTGTGTGATGGTCACGCTTTGGTTCGAGATACAACCGTTCGCATCCGTAATGGTCACTGTGTAAGTTCCCGCTGTTAGGTTAGCGATGGTATCGGTTGTTGATCCATTACTCCATGATACAGTGTAAGGTGCTGTTCCACCCGTGTATTCCACATACGCTGAACCGTCGTTGCCACCAAAACAGTTGACATTCAACACTACCGCAGCTAGGCTACCTAATGCAGAAGCTGGCTGAGTTAAGGTCACTGATAAGGTATCGGTACAACCGTTCGCATCCGTTACGGTCACCGTGTAGGTTCCCGCAGTTAAGTTAGTGATCATTGCTGCTGTAGCGCCAGTATTCCAACTGTAGTTGTACGGCGGGGTTCCGCCTGCAACCGTCACGTCGATAGACCCTGTAGAGTCCCCAAAACAGTTGATGTTCTGCTGTGAAGCTAGACTTACTGCTAGTGCCGACGCAGGCTGTGTAATACTCACACTAGCCGTATCGGTACAACCGTTCGCGTCCGTTACAGTTACGGTGTAAGTGCCCGCAACAACATTAGTCAATGAAGCAGTAGTCGCTCCATTGCTCCAGTTATAGGTATAAGGTGCTGTTCCGCCCGTTACGGTAGAACTCGCTTCACCCGTTGCGTCACCAAAACAGTTGACGTTGCTCACCACCGCTGCACTCACAGATAGACCACTAGCTGGTTGTGTGATGGTCACACTTTGGTTCGAGGTACAACCGTTCGCATCCGTAATGGTCACTGTGTAGGTTCCCGCAATTAGGTTAGAGATGGTATCGGTTGTTGATCCATTACTCCATGATACGGTGTAAGGTGCTGTTCCGCCCGTGTATTCCACATACGCTGAACCGTCGTTGCCACCAAAACAGTTGACATTGGATACTACCGCAGCTAGGCTACCCAATGCAGAAGCTGGCTGAGTTAAGGTCACTGATAAGGTATCGGTACAACCGTTCGCATCCGTTACAGTCACCGTGTAGGTTCCCGCAGTTAGGTTAGTGATCGTTGCTGCTGTAGCGCCAGTATTCCAACTGTAGTTGTACGGCGGGGTTCCGCCTGCAACCGTCACGTCGATAGACCCTGTAGAGTCCCCAAAACAGTTGATGTTCTGCTGTGAAGCTAGACTTACCGCTAGAGCCGACGCAGGCTGTGTGATGCTCACGCTCGCCGTATCGGTACAACCGTTCGCGTCCGTTACAGTTACGGTGTAAGTGCCCGCAACAACATTGGTCAATGAAGCAGTAGTTGCCCCATTGCTCCAGTTATAGGTATAAGGTGCTGTTCCGCCCGTTACGGTAGAACTTGCTTCACCTGTAGCGTCACCAAAACAGTTGACGTTGCTCACCACCGCTGCACTCACAGATAGACCACTAGCTGGTTGTGTGATGGTCACACTTTGGTTCGAGGTACAACCGTTCGCATCCGTAATGGTCACTGTGTAGGTTCCCGCAATTAGGTTAGCGATGGTATCGGTTATTGATCCATTACTCCATGATACAGTGTAAGGTGCCGTTCCTCCCGTGTATTCCACATACGCTGAACCGTCGTTGCCACCAAAACAGTTGACATTTTGAATAGAGGCGGCTAGACTACTCAATGCAGAAGCTGGCTGAGTTAAGGTCACTGATAAGGTATCGGTACAACCGTTTGCGTCCGTTACGGTCACCGTGTAGGTTCCCGCAGTTAAGTTAGTGATCGTTGCTGCTGTAGCGCCAGTATTCCAACTGTAGTTGTACGGCGGGGTTCCGCCTGCAACCGTCACGTCGATAGACCCTGTAGAGTCCCCAAAACAGTTGATGTTCTGCTGTGAAGCTAGACTTACTGCTAGTGCCGACGCAGGCTGTGTAATACTCACACTAGCCGTATCGGTACAACCGTTCGCGTCCATTACAGTTACGGTGTAAGTGCCCGCAACAACATTGGTAAGCGAGGCAGTAGTTGCCCCATTGCTCCAGTTATAGGTGTAAGGTGCCGTTCCGCCCGTTACGGTAGAACTCGCTTCACCCGTTGCGTCACCAAAACAGCTGACGTTACTCACCACCGCTGCACTTACAGATAGACCACTAGCTGGTTGCGTGATGGTCACACTTTGGTTCGAGATACAACCGTTCGCATCCGTGATGGTCACTGTGTAGGTTCCCGCAGTTAGGTTAGAGATGGTATCGGTTGTTGATCCATTACTCCATGATACGGTGTAAGGTGCCGTTCCGCCCGTGTATTCCACATACGCTGAACCGTCGTTGCCACCAAAACAGTTGACATTTTGAATAGAGGCGGCCAAAGAACCTAGACCCGATGAAGGTTGCGTAATCACTGCAACAGCGGTATCCTGACAACCGTTTGCGTCCGTCACGGTAACCGTATAAATCCCCGCGGGTAGAGCATTAATCGAATCTACAGAAGCACCATTGGACCAACTATAGGTGTACGGTGCGGTTCCTCCGGTTGCGCCAGCACGAGCTGCTCCAGTAGCATCACCAAAACACAATACATTCTGAGTAGAAATAATGCTGACGTTTAGTACTGCAGCCGGTTGAATAATGGTAACCGTTGCTGTATCGGAACAACCATTCGCGTCAAGCACATTCACGGTATAGGTTCCCGCTGGAACCGAGCCTATAGACGTGCCAGACATACCATTACTCCAAGAGTAGGTATATGGTGCGGTTCCTCCCGTTGCGGTTGCGGTTGCCGAACCGGTAGAATTTCCAAAGCACAATACATGGGCGTTTACAATGGCAGAAAGTGAAAGTGCATTGGCTGGTTGGGTAATAACAACCGTTTGACTGGTTACACATCCGTTCGCGTCGGTGATTGTAACACTGTATGATCCCGCGACGAGATTGGTGAGTGTATCACTAGTTGAGCCGTTGGACCACAAGGTAGAATATGGTGCGGTTCCGCCTGTATATGTAACGTAAGCTTCGCCATCGGAACCACCAAAACAATTCACTTGACTTACAATCGTCGCAGCGCTTGTGATAGCCGATGAAGGCTCTGTAATGGTCACTGAAGTTGAATCGATACAACCATTTGCATCTGTTACCACAAGGGAATAGGTTCCCGCTGATAAATTCGATGAAGAAGCTGTAAGGTCACCACTACTCCACACATATGAATAAGGGGCCGTTCCACCACTCACGGTAGAGCTAGCTGCTCCATCGGAACCACCAAAGCAACTAACATTGTTCACAATACTTACGCCCACACTCAATGCGGAGGCAGGTTGAGTAATTGTGATACCCGTACTCACCACACAACCATTGCTATCAGTAACGGAAACCGTATAACTACCAGCAGTTAACCCCGTAGCGGTATCGCCTGCCTGACCATTGCTCCATGAGAAAGTGTAAGGGCCATCTCCTCCCGTAGCGCTTGCATAAGCCACTCCATCGGAACCGCCGAAACAGTTCACTGGGCTTATTACGGCTGCATTAATAGCAAGAGCTGTTGCTGGTTCAGTGATCCAGACAGACATGCTATCCTGACAACCGTTCACGTCGGTTACAGTAACCGTGTACTTTCCAGGAAGGAGTCCTGATGTCAACGCTCCCGTCACACCATGATCCCAATCGTATGAATAAGGAGGAGTACCCCCTGTTGCGAATGCCTGAGCCGAACCATCCGCCCCGCCCAAACATCTTACATTATTAATAACATCAATACCCACTTGAATAGCGCTATCTGGCTGCGTCATCATTACAGTGGCAGTGTCCCAACAACCGTTGGCATCCGTTACTGTAACAACGTACACACCTGTATCTAAACCAGAAACGGTATATCCTGATTGACCGTTATCCCAAGTGTAAGTATACGGTGGAGTACCTCCAGTTGCGGTTGCTGTAGCCCAACCATCGTTGCCACCGTAGCAATTCACAGGGAAAAGAACAGAAGCCGTAGCCACTACGGATGTTGCGGGTTCGCCCACGCTCACCGATGTGGAATCCATACAGCCTAGATCATCGGTAACCACAACTGTATGCGTGCCTGCTGAAAGTGCTACCGCAGTGGCTGTAGTTTCACCATTGGACCACAAGTACGTATATGGAGGCGTTCCACCTTGTGCAAATACGTTTGCCGAACCATCTCCTCCTCCAATACAACTCACCTGACTAACCAGTGTTGGCGTAAGAATGATATTCTGAGGCGGTGAAGCAATAGTAACATCAGCAGTAGCATCGCAACCCAAAGAATCGGTAACCGTAACGCTGATCAGACCAGCACTTAAACCAACGGCTGTATCTGAAGTCTGACCGTCGCTCCACAAGTAAGTGAATGGAGGAACACCGTTGGTAACAACCACATATGCAGTACCATCGGCTCCGTTGTAACAAGAAGTCGGTTGATCCGGGAAGGCAGTAGCCATGATATCTGAAGCTGGTTCTGTGATCACCACAGAAATCAGATCTTGACAGCCCAATGAATCGGTTACCAATACTGCGTAGTTGCCTGCAACAAGTCCGACAGCCGTGTCTGTTGTTTGACCATCACTCCATGCATACGTGTATGGGGCTGTACCTCCTGTTGCATTAGCCCAAGCGACACCATCTGCCCCGCCAAAGCATGTGACATTCTGAACCACCGTGCCTCCAACTGCTACTGGAGCAATCGGTTCAATTATTTCAACCATGGCAGTATCCTGACAACCGTTTGCATCGGTAACTGTCACATAGTGCCATCCGGCTGTTAGGTTATGCGTTGTAGTTCCAGACACCCCGTTACTCCACAAGTAAGTATATGGAGCCGTTCCACCTGTGGCTGAGGCCGAAGCTCTACCATCATTTCCACCATAACAGCTCACTTGTTGAGTCATTACCGCAGAAGCATCTACTGCCGTTGCCGGCTGTGATATGGTCACAGTTGTGCTATCCTGACAACCTCTTGCATCAGTAACGACAACGGTGTGTGTTCCAACCCAAAGGCCTGTAGCTGTTCGGGTAGATTGACCGTTGGACCAAGCATAGGCATAAGGAGGTGTCCCACCTGAAGCCGATGCACGACCAGAACCTGTTGAATCTCCATAACAAAGAACATTGGCCATTACCGAAGCGGAAGCTGTCATGGCCACGCTAGGCTGTGTGATGGTAACAGATACGGTTACTTGACACCCGTTGGAATCTGTAACCGTCACGTTGTGCGTTCCCGCTGTTAGCGCAATCGCTGTATCATTCGTTTCACCATTGGCCCACACGTATGTGTAAGGAGCTGTACCGCCAGCAGGTGTTACCACTGCCGATCCATCATTTCCGCCAAAACAAGAAACAGGAGAAAGAGAGGATGCTGTGGCTGATAATTGTGTCGGTTGAATGAGGGTTATATCTGTGGTAACCTGACAACCTAAACTATCAGTTACGGTAACCGTATAAGTACCAATAGTTAAACCTGTGATGGTATCGGTTGTTGCACCGGTACTCCACATATAGGAATAAGGAGCCCAACCGCCGTTTGCATTCACATAGGCCGATCCATCAGACCCGCCAAAACAAGAGATTGTCATGGCATCAATAGCCACAGCAGAGAGTGCCAACACCGGCTCACTTACAGTCACTGTGGTTGTATCGGTACATCCATTATTGTCGGTGATGGTTACCAGGTAACTTCCCGCAGCTAAACCGCTGGCAGAATCGCCCGTCTGACCATTGCTCCATGCGTAAGTATATGGAGCTGTTCCGCCAGAGCCAGACACGGTGGCCCAACCATCTGCTCCGCCCACACAGCTAACATCTCGAATTTGAACACTCGAAACATCAACCGCTGAAGCCGGTTCTGTGATGACAACTACCGCTGTATCCTGACAACCCAATGAATCTGTTATGGTAACGATATAACTACCTGCAGACAAGCCAACCGCTGTGGCAGTAATCTGACCATCATTCCAAGCGTACGAATAAGGAGGCGTTCCACCCGCTGCCGAAGCTGTCGCTTCACCATCGGCTCCACCAAAACAAGAAACCGCCACATCCATAACCGCACTCGCGTTTACGGCAGTGGCTGGTTCAGTAATGGTAACGTCAAGCGTGTTCACACAACCATTGGAGTCGGTTACAGTAACCGTATGAATTCCAGCCGAAAGCCCAACTGCAGTCGCACCCGATTGTCCACCACTCCAAGAGTAAGTAAACGGCGCTGTTCCACCCGTTGCAGAAGCTGTCGCTTCGCCATCGGCTCCGCCAAAACAGCTCACATTGGCATCCACTACAATGGAAATAGAAATGGTGTCGGGTTGAGTAATGCTAAACGTGCTGGAGGCGCTACAACCTGCAGAATCGACCACATAAACGGTATGTGTTCCAACAGCTAGTCCCGTAACAGTATCGGTTGTTGCACCTGAACTCCACGAAATGGAATACGGCGGAGTACCACCTGAAGCAATTCCATACGCTGTTGCATCGCTCAATCCATTACATGAAACGTTTGCAATGATAGAGGCATTCACTTCCAAGTCCGTACTTGGAGAAGGAACATTTAATGTGTCTACAGCCACACAACCGTTGGAGTCGGTTACGGTAAGAATCACTACTCCACCTCCTAAACCAAAGGCAGAATCTGTAGTTGAACCACTACTCCAAGAATAAGAGTACGGAGCCGTACCACCACTCGCTGTACCGCAAGCCACACCATCTAGGAAGCCCGCACAAGTAGGGGCTATTGCCACGGATGCAGTTGCAGTAAGCGCACTTAGTGGTTGATCTATAACAACATAAGCCGAATCTTGACAACCATTGGCATCGGTCATAAACACGTGATAGGCACCTGGAACTAATCCTGTCGCCACCTGACCCGTTTGACCATCGCTCCACAAGTACGTATACGGAGTTACACCACCAGAACCAATGGCCTCAGCCGTACCATCAGCACCGCCAAAACAGTTGACATCTGTTTTGGAAATGATAGCGGCTAAAGGCATACTTGGAGTTGTAATCACCACCGTGTCACTTTGGACACAGCCTCTATTATCGGTTACTGTAACATAATAATTTCCAGCACTTAAACCAGTAATAGTTTGCGTAGTTGCACCTGTGCTCCAGAGAATTGAATACGGAGCCTCTCCCCCAGAAGGAGTTGAATTAGCCGTACCATCAGACAGTCCGAAACAGGTCACATCACTAGATGTCACATTCAATTCAAGAAGAGTTGGTTGCGTAACCACCACTGTATTTGTATCCTGGCAACCCATAGAGTCAGTTACCGTAACTACATAAGTTCCAGCCGGAATTCCCGTAATAGTATCGCCAAACATTCCATTGCTCCAAGAGAACGTATACGGAGGCACACCTCCCGATGCACTCGCATATGCGGTACCATCGGAATCACCAAAACAAGTAATGGTGGTTCCATCTGCGGCTCCTACAAGCAACTCAAACTCTGGTTCAAAAATCAAAACGTGCGCGGTATCCTGACAACCATTGGCATCGGTAACAGTAAGAATGTACGTCCCACCTGCCAGGCCAGAAATACTTTGCCCTGTCATTCCATTACTCCATGAATAGGTATAAGGCGCAGTACCCCCCGTTGCCGTCGCGGTAGCCGATCCATCAACATCTCCCTTACAAGTCACACCTAAGTTGCTGGAAGTTCCGGCCACTAACGAATCTGCGGGTTGAGTAATAGTAACAGAAATAGAATCACTACATCCATTGGCATCCGTTACTACTACCGTATGTGTTCCCGCGATTAAATCGGTAACAATGTCTGTGGTTTGTCCACTTGACCATAAATAGGAGTACGGCGATGTTCCTCCTGAAGCAGTTACCGTTGCACCGCCAGTTGCATCACCAAAACACAGAACATTCGCATCAACAGAAGCATTTAGCAGCAATGCCGTCGGCTCCACCAATGTGAAAGAGGCTGAATCGACACATCCATTCGCATCGGTAACGACCGCTGTGTAAGTGCCTACACCCAAATTGGAAATCGTATCCGTCGTTGCACCGTTCGACCATAAAATAGAATAAGGCGATGTGCCACCCGTAACATCTATGTATCCTTGTCCATTCACATCCCCATTACAAAGAAGAGTTTGGAGAATGGTTTCGTTTACATCCAATGCTGCAGTTGGCGCAGAAATCGTAACTGTTGCCGAATCGATACACCCGTTGGCGTCTGTAACAACCACGGTGTAAGCTCCACCCGCCAATCCCGTAGCAGCACTGTCGGTAATTCCGTTGCTCCATTCATAATCATATGGCGCCGTACCTCCTGTTGCAGATGCGGTTGCCGTTCCATTATCATCACCAAAACAAAGGACATCAGTAGAATCGGTAATAGAAACTGTCAATGCTGAAGCTGGCTGTGTGATTGTTACGGTTGCACTGTCTACACACCCTCTAGAGTCGGTCACCACAACCGTATAGGTTCCGGCAGGAACGGTAATAGAACTCGTGGTTTCACCTGTATTCCACAAATATGAATATGGAAGTGTTCCACCCGATACCGAAGCGGTTGCTTCCCCGTTACTTTCACCGAAACAAGCTACAGCTGCAGTCATCAGCGCATTTACAGTAAGCGCGCTATCTGGCTGATCAATAACAAGCGCAAGCGTATCGGTACAACCTACGCTATCGGTAACTACAACCCATTGACTACCTGCTGATAAAGCGAACGCAGTGTCGGTTGTCTCTCCATTACTCCACTCATAGGTATAAGGAGATCGTCCACCGGTGACTACCACCACACCAACACCGTCCGCACCTCCAAAACAACTAACAGGAGATTCCGCAATGGTAAGACCACCAACAGGAAGTGCTGGTTGCGTAAGTTCAATCTCTAAAGAATCTGTACACCCGTGTGCATCCGTTACAACTACGGAATAAATTCCCGCAACAAGATTGGTGCGAGCGCTATCTGTGTTGCCGTCGTTCCACAATAATGTATATGGTTTTGTACCTCCAGTAATCAGCAGATCCAAGGAACCTATACTATCACCGTAGCACAAAATTTCATTTTGATTTTGAATTTGGACCACCAACGGCTGTAGCGGATTCATCATATCAACAACAATGGAATCCGAACATCCATTCGCATCTGTGACGTAGTAGGTATAATACCCCTGACCTAAATTGGCGATAGTGTCTGTAATGGCGCCATTGCTCCAAGACACCGTATAGGGTGGAGTACCACCCGTTGCATAACCCCCAAGCCGACCATTAAAATCTCCATAACAGAGAATACTATCCAATATGTCAACATGAGCCACTAAGGAGTCGGGCTGTGTAACTTCCACGGTGACCGTATCCATACATCCGCCTCCGCTCGTCACATAAATTTCATAGATACCCGCTCCCAAATTGTAAACGGTATCTGCCGTTGAACCTGTTGACCATAAATAGCTCACAGGAGGTGAACCTCCCCAAACATCTACCCAAGCCCAGCCATCAGTATCACCGTAACAGCTTACCTGCTGTCCCACTTGAGTAATTGCCCATCCACATCCTCCAAACGTAAAGCTCGGTGTAGAATCTGTAATGGCGACAAAGCTTGAGTCGGGATCACCGAACAAGTCATCATTAATACCTCCAATATCAGAAGCACTTCCTCCTAGAGCAGAATTTGCTGAAGAAGAAGTCGCAAAAATCATTCGAACGGTATCGGTTGGAAGAATTCCCAAGCTGTCCCACGGCACATAAAAATCGAGAAATACAGGATCCGAGAGTGGACAGTTTGTATAACCCGCATGACTTCGTTGCGAATGGCTGGTTCCAGAATACGAAGACATGGTAGTTCCGGAAGTTGTACCATCTACATCCATAATGGAAACCGTACCACTACCCGCGGTACCATATATAATTTCCAATTCAAAGCCAGGATTACCCGCCACCGCATTGGGGTCGGCGCTTGCTCCTGTAAAACCAATTTTGTTATCGGTATCAATAAGGAAACTAAATCCGTATGCTCCATTTACGTTTCGAGCAATACGTATCCTATATATAAGGGCTTCGTCCCCATCCCCAGGTGTTCCATTTGGATCAGCCAGGTACCAGTAACCCGCGTTCATCGGAAGCGTAGGGTTATCTACAATTTCCGACTTACCACAGTCGCTACCCGTCAACAAGTCTGCCGCAGGCTCCATTGACAAATGGAACATGGGAATAAATGGGTACTCAAAATCGTAGGACTCATCAGGCACCACAGAAGTGTCAATAGGTCCTCCCGAAGCAGAGATATAACTATCTCCATTCGGGTCTAGCACCGTTCCGGTGGAAGGGTCGTAGATATAACCAATCTGCCCATCAACACTTAAAGCGCTGAAAAACAGAGAAATTATAAGCCACACGCGCCAGTTGCAGGGAAGCGAGTAGAGGCTCTCCATAGTTGTTGGTTTTAGGTCTCCATGTTAGTGTGCATAGCCCACACTATCAATCTACAAATCAAACCTACGTATCTAATTGGAATTCAGTTGTCAATTTATTCCGACATAACACACTTACCAGATTGTGTTAAACTCTTAAGGATAATTATCTTGCACGCACACTACTGAACCTATGTCAGGCACCGCATCAACAAGTAAATGGAAGTTTCGCCTAAGAAAGGGCGTTTTATTCTTCCTCCTGCTCACTCCACTCTGGAGCTATTTAGCTTGGCTAGCAAAACCGTCTACCACCTTAAAAGTGGTGATGCTTGATAAAACTGCTCAAGACTTTAGCAATATTGAACACCGCGCCTTTACCTGGGTGTTGAATCATGCTAAATATGTCAAAGAAGACGGAGGACAGTACAATCAGCGCATAGATTACTTGGGATATTTTCCATCCCCCGAGAATTTACTCATTTCTAACGACTTAAAAGACTCTTCGCCCCAACTTATTGACAGCATTGCCGATTACATTGACGTTGGATACTTCATTGACACCTACGGCTCATACTATGAAGACTGGCGTGATCGCATGGTGGACATTCCCAAGAGAGGTAAGATTTATGGTGGCTTAGAGAGTGAAGATATTTCGCTGATGCAGAGCTTGATGGATAGAAAAAAACTCGTACTCGCCGAGTTCAGCATCTTTGGTAGCCCCACTCCCGAATTGATTCGCACAAGAGCGGAAGATCTATTAGGCATTCACTTCACAGGATGGGTGGGTAGATACTATGAAGAGCTAGACACCGCATTGAACACGGAATTGCCAGATTGGATTCCGGAGCTATACACGCGTCAGTTCAACGAACCTTATACATTATCGGGCCCTGGCGTTGGCTTCTTTAATGAGGACGGTCGCATTCTCATCCTACCCTCTTCTGAAATGGTTCATCCTGTTCCCATTATTGAAACCGAAGAAGTCTTAGCCGAATCCATCGGTGTTGATGCATTTATACGCTACCCTTTCTGGTTTGAAATCGGACAAATTGATACCTCAGCCAGGATCGTATCTCAATACAGAATTTACGCGAACCCCGTTGGCGCTAGTAAGATGAGAGCATTGGGAATTCCGCAGTCATTTCCCGCAGTGATTGCAAAACCGGATTGGCGCACCATTTATATGGCTGGCGATTTTACCGACAACCCGATTGCAGTTTACACCTCGCATTTTGAAGGTTCGGAGTGCTTAAGTCCGCTTTGGTACGACAACAAAAATTTAGGTGATAGAAGAAAATTCTTCTGGGATTACTACCAACCTTTCATGGAGGGAACACTCGCTCGATATCACGAAGAACTCCTCGGCAACAGAACAACACACCTATCTCTACCCGAACGCTCGAGCTACAGAACCACAGAGAAACTACTGGTCAATTTCAATGAACCAAAAGTGAACTGGAACTCCCTACCTGAACCCAAGAGCGTGGGATACATGGCCGCGTACATTCCCGAAAACGATTCCATAGAGGTACCTGAAACCCCCATCACAGCTTACCTGTTCTTAGGGTCGTTTCCGCGTGCAGAAGATGCTCATCGTTTCATTGAGAGCCGCGAGATTCCTTATGCTAAAGTGAAATTGGGAAACACCAGTGCGCAATACGACATTGTGATTCCTTTCTATGACCTCAGCCTTGCGAAACGATACCGACAAACCATTAAGAATAGATATCCTCAGTCGGGAATTATTCGCCCTTAACCTACCGGTGTTGTAGAATCTGTGCTGGAAGAAGTGGGTTTATTAAACCCAGCTCGCTTCATAGCCCCCCACTGTTTCTTGCCTTCAAAGAAGTAATCCCAATTTCCTCGTACAGCAGACCACACTACAAAAGGGTGGAAAAGGAACGGCTCCAAGAAGGCCATCAGGATCAGAATTCGAAAGTCTTTGTTTCGCTTATACTGGAAGAATGTAAGATCTTCCATAAAGAGTGTGTAGATGGAAATAGTGATGGAGAACAAGTACACCATTGCAAACAGCAGGATGAAAAAAGACCAATTGATGAGCCCCAACATGGCCATGAAAATCATGGAAACGATGCCAAAGAATTCAATGATGGGTGCCAACCACTCAAAGAAAACCCAATACGGAAAACTCAAAAGCCCAATTTTGCCATAGCGAGGATTCATAAAGAGTTTTTTGTGAAGTAAAATGGTTTCTATCGTGCCTCGTGTCCATCGGTTACGCTGGCGATAAAGCACTTTTGTATCCTCAGGAACTTCTGTCCAACAGAGTGGATCAGGAATAAATTCTACCTTATACTTGATACCATGTTCACGGGCATAGCGCCTCATCCGAACCACCAACTCCATGTCTTCTCCTACTGTTTCGGCAAAATATCCGCCGCACTTCAGGACTAGCTGTTTATCAAAAACACCGAGAGCCCCAGAAATCAGTAACAATCCATCCAAATACCCCCAAGCCATTCTCCCAAGAAGAAAAGCGCGCAAATACTCTAAAGTTTGGAACCTTCCGATCAACGAAGTAGGCAAGTTCACTTCTTTGATAGACCCCCCTTCTACAACGCAATTGTTTGCTATTCGAATCACTCCACCCGTCGCAATTACTCTTCGACCGCTCTCTTCTAGAAACGGCTTCATCAAACGCTGTAAACAATCTCTCTCAAGGATACAGTCCACATCGATATTCATCACATAATCAGAGCGAGCGACATTCAATCCTGCATTGAGGGCATCTGCCTTTCCACCATTCAACTTGTCTACAACCAATAACTTTTTGAAAACGGGGTTTTTAGACCTATACACTGCAACTATCTCTTGACATACCAAACTGCCGGTGGGTTGGAATGGAATCTTCTCTAAGTCGTAGGCATCGATGCACTGTTGAAGGGTTGAATCTTTACTTCCATCATTTACCACAACCACCTCATAACGAGGATAAGAGATACTCATTAAAGATCGAATATTCTCAACAATGGTCGCTTCTTCATTGTACGCGGGCGCAAGAACAGACACCGTTGGGGCTACGCTCGACTTCAAGAGCAAGTCGTACTTCGCGTACTTATTTCGCTGAATATAGATACGAGCCTGAATATTAGAAAACAGAGCCAAGAATACATACGACAACATCACCGTAATCGTATACAAGAAAATCACGCCATAGAAGATCAGAAATATCCAATCGGCAGAGCTGAATTCACTGTCAAACTCACGCATACTTGACATGTTCTAGGATCACTCGACGGCTTTCTGGCAAAAGCATAGAAATACGAGCTAATTCGTTTTCATCATTGTGTTCATACAAGGCTCTTGCAGAGCCCAGCGCTAATTCAAGCTGACCATAAGCCACTTGGGATACTAGGAAATTTTCCAATGTACCCTCGAGATCCAATTCTGTAATGGCATGAATGATCTCCATTTGAACCGACCGTGATTCCACTTCAAATCGCCGAACCAATTCGGTTAACATATCCGGTGTCCCCAGCTCAGCAACAGCAAGAACGCTCAGTTTTCGTATCTCTTCACGCCTATGCCCTATCAACTGAGAAACAGGCAACAAGACTTCATACCACCCCATTCCAATGGAAATCCGAAGGGACAATTCAACGAGTGTTTCATTCTTAGAACTCAGCCAACTAAAGACATCTTCCTTAATTGCATCACCAATCTTTACACACTCTTCCTGCAATCGCAATTGCTGCCATTTTGAAATGGAGTTGGACAGTTCAGCGATGGACTTTACCGCCTTCTTTCCTCCTAATACAATCGCGGTAAACTGCGCCTCATCACGAACCAAACGCTTGGGGTGATCCATGAACTGAATGACTTCAAAGAGGTATCTGCGGACTTTGAATTCACCGAGAGCGCTAATCGCTTTCACTTTTTGGTGCCAAGGCCCCTCCTTTAAGAGCTTAATGGTTCTATCGGGAAGGCCGATCTCTCGGTACAGCCTTTCGATCTTTTCAGCGGCTTCTCCATCCATCTGTTTGTGGAGTAGAACCAAGTAATCGGAAACACGACCATAGCTGTGAAACTCAAACATCTTCACATTTAGGATACTCCGAATTTCGCTGGTTCGGTTGGGCCACTCTTCTTCATCCTCACTGTACACCAAATCCAAAATGAGAGGTTCAATTTCCAGGAGCAATTCTTCCGAAAGTCGATGGGTAAGGTTGCGTCTATTGCGCAATTGTAGCACATAGACAAAGAGGCTCAAACTCGTGAGCACCAGAAAGACGGAAAGACCGAATACGATGTGGAATCGAGGGTCTTGCGCCAAAATCCAATCCCAAAGGGAAATCACACTACTCATGTGCGGTTTAGATATAAGGAAGTAGTGTGATGAAGGTAATCAAATACCCGTGATGCAAAAATCAGCGGAGCAATTTCTTAACCCGAAGAACGAGCTCTTTCGGGTTAAATGGTTTGGTCATGAAATCGTCGGCACCCAAGTCGAAAGCATTGACCACCGTGTCTTCAGTCTTCAAACCTGTAAGGAGTAAAACTTTCGTATCCGGCTGACTCTCTTTCACTTGGCGCAGCAATTCCATCCCTCCCAAGCCAGGCATCATCACATCAGAAATCACAATGTCATATCTACCTCCGCCGGTCAACAGTTCGATGGCCATCTCACCGTTGGTTGCCGTGGTCACATCCATGCCTTCTTTCTTCAGTTTAAACTCAACAGCTTTTAACAGAATTGGCTCGTCATCAACAAGCAAAATTCGAGTGGGGATCATTGCAATATAGTTCGTAGTCAGTATGTACGAAGGTAGCGTTTTACCTAGCAATCCAGAAGAATTTTACAACGGATGTTAAATGTAAAACGCAGAAATCCAATCCGCATGAAAAAAGCTCGGTCATACATAGCCATATACAACCGTTCATCGTGGATATGCTACCATTCATCGAAAACGCCCATAAACATTGGGATTGAGGGGAATTAAAGGGCGAATTTTGTAGCCGAGAGACCTAATACACATTTGACCATGAAATTGAAAGGATTAATTATTGCAATCATCGCCTTGAGTAGTTTTACTTCTTGGGGGCAAAACAACGACATCACGTTGACGACGAGAAATCAAAACCAGAGCGGTCAGGATTTCACGTTCGATGTATATGCAAATACGACTTCTGGCTCTACTTTCCTAGGAGATGCGGATATCGTTTTCTCAACTTCTGCCACCAAGTGGAGTTCTATCAACGCAACATCTGCTAACGTACACGCCGACATCACAACGTTGTCCGCGACTATAGTAGGTTCAAATGTGGTAGTGAACATTCAAGGTAACTTCGGTGCAACAAGTACAAGTGACTTCCCTGAAATCACAACTACTCCTGTTAAGCTCTTCACCGTTACCTTGAGCACTGTTAGCGATTTCACAACTACACCGGACATCGCATATGTTGCCTCAGGCTCTCCAAGAACAAAGATCTACGAAGTTTATACACAAGGGTCAAGATTGCGCCAAAGAGCAATCAGCGCTCCAACGCTTACTGACCCTACTGCAGGCACTGCTCCTATTGCAGCCGCCACCAACTTTACAAGCGACTTCTCTACTCCAGGTCAGGCTTCCCTAGCTTGGGATGCCGCTAGCGACAGTGTGTTGATCATTGCTCGCGCGGATTCAGCAGTAGCAAACGGCCCGATCAATACAGTAGGCTTTAACGCCAACAACAACTTTGGCGATGGTGATTCTTTGAACACTGGATCGAGCACAGAATACGTAGTTGGCAAGTTTGACGGAACTGCAACTAGCGCAACAATTACGGGTCTAGCTAACGGTACTACTTACCACTTCGCTATCTACAAGTTTAGCGGAGGTTCTGGTCAAACTGAAGCTTACGGTCCTTCTGCAACGGCAACGGGTACATCGCTACAAGATGAACCAACTACGGCCGCTACCAACATTGTGTTCTCTAACATTGATCCAACTGGATTTGACATTGCATGGACACAAGGTGACGGTGACAATGTACTCGTAGTGGTACGTTACGCCGATACAACTGGAGCTACTCCAAACGACGGTACAAGCTACACTGCGAACAGCTCATTTGGTTCTGGAGATACAACAGGAACTGAAAATTACGTAGTATTCTCTGCGGCCAACACAGGTTCACTTTCTATCGCCGGCCTTACTGCTGGAAAAAATTACACAGTAGAGATCTACGAATTCAACGGCTCAGGATCGGATAACAACTACTTGACCAGCTCATTCTTGACTGGAACACAATACAGCATGTTTGCTGAGCCTTCTACTTCATTCGCTGGAATTACAGCAACCACTCAATCTGCTAACTCAATTGAAGTGACCTGGACGAACCCAGCAGACACCAATGACTGGGTGATTGTAGCGCGCTTAAGCTCTGATGCTGCAACCGCTCCAACAGAAGGAACATCTTATTCAGCGAACACTACTTACGGCTCAGGTGACGCGATCGGCAACGGTTACGTTGTTTATAACGGCGACGGAACAGCAGGTTCTGTTACCATCACAGGATTGGATCAATATGAAGAGTACGCATTTGATATCTACGCCTACACCGGTTTGGTAGCTGCTGACGATAGCGTTCTAAACTATGCCAACAGTGCGAACAGCAATGACGTTGACGTGACGGAACTTGAAGCTGAAATCACAATCACTCTTGAAGGTGCATTTAACGGCACAGACATGGCAGGTACAAACATCACTGTACCAGCTGTACAACCTTACTCCGCTGCTCCATGGAGCTACGCTGGCGCAGACACCAACACCTCTGGCTTGAGCACTGTTGTAGACTGGGTTTTGGTTGAACTTCGTGCAGAAGCAACTTCAGGTGGAGCAAGTGATGCTTCAGTTGTGAAATACAAAAAAGCAGGTCTATTGCTTGAAGACGGAAGTATTGTAGGAGCCGACGGCAACCCACTCACCTTCGCTCCAAGCAGCGCAGACACTACTTACTACGTAGCAGTTCACCACAGAAACCACTTGGCGGCAAGTTCTTCTGCTTCGTTAACTGACAACGGAACAAGTGCATTCTCTTACAACTTCAACACAACAGGCGCTACAGGTACTGACGGAATGTTTGACTACAACGGAGATGCTTCACTTTATGTAATGTTTGGTGGATGGACAGACTCAGCCACAGATGACGTAATCAATGCAGGTGATTACAGCGCTGTGTACTCTGACCGCAACACGACAGATGCATACAGCAACAGTGATGCAAACCTCGACGGTGTAATTGATGCCGATGACCGTGCGATTGTCTTTAACAACCGCGATTACAGCACACAAGCACCATAATCCTCTAAGTTTTGCCGACGGGACACAAGTCCTGTCGGCTCTACGCTTCCAACAGAAAAACGAATAGAACCCTATCACACAAAAGTCCGAAGTACATCAAAATGAAAAAGCTTTTCACATACATCACTCTTCTTGCCTCAGCTTTGAGCTTTGGTCAGACGCGCATTGATGTAGGCGTGATTAACTTCATGGAAAGCCCTTCGGGCACTGTGCATTTTGACATTACTTTGGAGTGTACGCGTTCAGACACCGCTTTTATTGCCTTTAGTGATTTGGTTTTCACTTTTGATTGGTCGCAGTTTACCAACCCTATGGTGTCTGTAAGCTCCAACCGATACGTACACAGCAGAACGGGCAACACCAGTATTTCTCCAGGCTTCATTCGCTTTGGTTCACAGAACAATGCGAATAAGGTCATCTACACCATGAACCCTCAGTTCATCGATTCGCAATCGCAATTCAACGACAATGTTATTGCGCTAGACAACGGTGTAGTTTACAGCTCTGTTCACGTAGAAATCACAGGATACACTGGAATCGCTGACCCTGCTTTTTCATGGGTTACTTCTGGAGCTAGAAATGAAAGCATTTCTAATATGTACTGCTTCACTACTCGTCAGCCTAAGTTTGTTTCAAGCGCGGCCGAAATGAGATTCTCAGACTTCCCTTCATTGGGATCACCACGTTTGGACCTTACCGTTTTCTTGGAAGGTGCTTTCAACTCCGCAACTGGAGAGATGAACACCACACTTAACACCAATGGTCTAATTCCTTTGAGCAACCCATACAGTGGGGCGCCTTGGAACTATGCCGGCGGGGAGAGCGTAACAACCATTCCAAATGCAGATGTTGTAGATTGGGTCTTGGTAGAAATTAGAGAAACGTACTTGGTTTCCAATGCAGCCGCATCAAGCTCATTGGCTAAACGAGCTGGCTTTTTGCTTAAAGATGGAACAATCGTAGATTTAGACGGTAGCTCTTATCTTGAATTTGACAATACAGAATTCAACCCAAATAAGAAGCAGTTTGTAGTTGTCTATCACCGTAATCACTTGGCAGTGATGAGCGCTGACTCATTGACTTACAACGACTCACTACCGCCAATCGCTCGTTGGGAATACGACTTTTCCACAGGAGCTTCTGCTATGTATGGCGGAGTAACAGGAGCTAAGGTGAAGAGTGGAGTTTCGATGATGATGGCTGGAGACGCGGACGGAACGGGACAGATTAGTGCTTCCGATAAAAACTCATACTGGCAGCCAGCAAATGGTAACTTGAACATTTATTCTAACGCGGACTTCAACATGGACGGTCAGATAAGTGCAAGTGATGCCAATATGATGTGGAGAACGAATAACGGACGAATTACTGCAACACCATGAGACCTGGACTAATTGCAATATTTATGTTCCTTTCAAGCTCATTCGCCTTTGCGCAAGCGAGCTATGATTTGCGTATTGTTGAAACCTCAGACGACAATACAAACTCGGGAACACTATCGGTAACTCTACAAATTAGAGCGAATTCTTCTAGTTCCCCAGACTCATTTGCATTGGGAACTTCAACCATTTTGATTGACTACAATACAGCAGCAATTACTTATGCTTCGTTGACCGCATCTAACTTTGATGGGTTCCTACCACCTAGCACTTTCTACACAGCAATGACCGCCGTTGACAACAGTGGAAAGTTGAGTGTAAACATTGAACTTTCAACAGGTCCTGAAACAGGTCAACCTACCATTAAATCGGCGTGGGTTGATGTCTGCGTATTAAGCTTCACCATTGTAGACGCCTCTCTCCGTGAAGACTTCTTCATCTATGACAATACCAAACTTGGCTCTAAAACAGAAGTGTTTGATGATGATCAGGCAACGGAATTGTCTCCTGAGATGCTAATTGGTTTTACGAATACGGATAACAACGAGATATACTGGGATGGTGATGCATGGTACAACGGATCAGGAACTTCCAATGCTCCTGGGTCTACAGACGGCACCAAAGACGTGGTTATTCTTGGAATGGATGCGGTTATTTCAGACCAAGTAGCTGTAAATGATCTTGATCTTCACAATGGCACATTAACCGTTCGCCCTACTTCTGGCGAAAATCATCCAAGCATTACGGTAAACGGCACATTGGTTACCAACGACAATGCCTTCACTTTAGAATCCAATGAAAATGGATACAGCCAAGTTCTAGGAGCTGTTACAGGCGATGTTACCTTCCAAATGTATGTTTCTGCGGCAGGATGGCACAACATTGCTTCTCCTATTGCATCTATGACTTTAGCTGATTTGGAGGACGACATTCTGATCAATTATAGCGGAAACAGCAGCGGTGTATCCGCTTATAGCTGGAACGCCTCAGCAGGAATTTGGGTGGCCGCCAATGCGAATACAGATGCCTTTACGGGAGGATGGAATGTCTACATTGACAACAATTTCGTTCCCTCTGGACAAGGTGTGAATAGCGATGGAAATCTACCGGTTATCCTAGACTTAACGGGCACCATTAATACCGGGAACCAAAACGTGGCTAGCCTGGGTTATACTGGCAGTCCTCTTTGGTCTACCTTCACCGGCACAAACTCTACGGGCAATAGCGGCTGGAACCTCATTGCCAACCCTTATCCTTCCAACCTAGACTGGAGTGAGGTGAATAAGGATTTTGGCGGAGCATCTATTAATGCCTACTACTACATCTGGGACCCGAGCAGTGGTGCCTACGTATACCACAACGGAAGTGCCGGAAGTGCAACGAGAAGTGCGACAATTTCACCGATGCAGGCCATTTGGGTAAAGCTAGATGATGCGGGTGAAACAGGAACAAGCGTCTTTAATTTCACGGATGCAGATCGCACAGTAAGCAGTCCGGCTAACTTCTTAAAAACCACCGAAGCTCTGGTTCTTGAACTGAGCGATGGTAACAATACACTGGATCAGACTCAACTTATCCGTGAATTGGGTTATTCTGCCAACTATGATGCAAGTGGAGACGCCGTTAAACAGCATAACCCCGGCAAAGCGAACTTCTTCTTTATCACGGATGACAGCCTGGCGGTAGCCCTAAATAGCATTGGTAAGAGCTTTATGGGAGATACCGTGATGTTGGGGCTAACCGACGCTTCGCACGGTTCTAATTACTCCATCCGCGTAAGTCAAAACTCGCTTCCTTCTGACTTCACAGAAAAGTTGGTGGATTTGAAAACAGGAAACGTCCACGACCTCAGCACAGGAGCTTACACCTTTACCCACGACACCGCATTTGGTGAGCATCGCTTCAATTTAATGGCGGTTTCCAAAACCATTGGACTGAGTGAAGAATCCAGCGAAAATCATCGCTCATTTGATGTGAGAGCCGCTTCAAACGGTGATCTCATCATCACCTTCCCTAGTTCAATGACTGGACTATGTGACATGAATGTAATCGATATGGCTGGAAGAGTGATTCACGCTGAAGAAAACGTGTCGACCCGCTCTGAACACCACTTCTCATTCAATACCAACGTGAGTGAAGCGGCTGTTTATATCATCCGTTTACGCGATACAAAAACCGACGAAGTTTGGTCGGCCAAAGTTGTTTACTAAAGCAGGCGATCTAAATCACGACGTTCACGCTTGGTCGGCCGACCCGTGCCTTTATCGCGCTGTAAATTCTTGGCTAGCTTGAGGAATTCCTGTTTCTCGAGTTCTTGAGTAGGCGTGGTTTCCTCCAACAAATCAGGCACGAGTTTAGCACCTACGCGCGATTTTGGCCACCCCAATACTTTGAAACTTCGTGAATATCCGTGGTACTTGATCGTGATTTCATCTCCTTCCTTCACTTCACGAGAAGGTTTGGCCACTTCACCACCAAGAAGCACTCGATCATTCTTCACGTCATTCGTTGCCAACGAACGTGTCTTGAAAAGTCGCACACACCATAAATACTTGTCGATACGCATGAAATGAGGGTTGGGAGTTCGGGGTTAAGTATTAGAGCTTGATGCCCGGTGTCTACAATACCACATCTTGCCAAACTTTGGCTAAAACTTCGGGATCAACACTGTGTTCACCTTTGTATGGATGGGGGGTTGGATGAATACCTCGCTTACCTAATTCTGTGAGCATCAGATCAACTTTCCCCTCTGAAAGATAGGGATCATTATCTCCCCAGAAATAATGAAACGGTCGACCTACAAACGCTTCTTTTCTGAGGTTGTAATCTATATCAGGAGGGAAACTACCCGCCCAGCAAATCAGAGCGTCGATATCGGCGCCTAAACGATGATCCATCCACCTGCAAGCAGTGCTCACACCTTGCGAAAATCCGAAGAGGACTATCCTTTCAATATTGGGACAAAGCTCTCTTTGGATCTCAAGCAATCGATCTAGATGATGGGCCTGATCGGCAATATCGTCCAACCTCGCTTCTTTCGTCATCCAAGAAGCACCCACTCTTCCTTCAGTGCCTTGAAGGTAAAACCGATGTAGCCCTTCTGGAGCCACAATTCGTCTACGCTCGGTTTCTAAAAAGGAAAACTTCCGCAGGAAAAACTGCGGAAGCTGACCATATCCGTGCAACACAATCCAAAGTTCCTTCACGGAATCTCCAGACCCTCCAGAACTAAAGAAGCGCGTTGTTTTCTCTACTTTAAAACTGTGTTCTTCCATTTATATATACATCGGTAGAGTTCAGTCTACAGTTGACCTAAAGGCAGGGATTCAAAGCCCACTTTCTTGCCTATCATCTGTTATAGAACTTGGCACACAGTACTTACTTAAACTCCGGCTTTCTCTTCTCAATAAACGCCGTTGTTCCTTCAGAGAATTCATCGGTGCCGAAGGCTTCGCCGAAAGCATCGATCTCTGCTTCAAAGCCATTCACACCCGTTTGAAATCCCGCATTTACCGCCTTCATAGCTGTGGCAATAGCAACTCCGCTGTTTGCAACTGTTTTAGAAGCGATTTCAACACATTTCTCCATCAACTGGTCCTGCGACACTACGTAGTTCACCAAACCCCATTGAAGAGCGTCATCTGCCTTTATCATTCCTGCAGTCATGATCATCTCCATGGCCTTTCCTTTACCAACAAGTTGAGGAAGGCGTTGTGTTCCACCATAACCTGGAATCACACCTAGAGACACCTCTGGAAGCCCCATTCTAGCATTGTCAGATGCCACGCGAACATGACAACTCATGGCCAACTCTAGTCCGCCTCCAAGAGCAAAACCGTTCACGGCTGCAATCACAGGCTTCTTGAGGTTTTCAATAAGGTTGAAGAGCGTTTCATGACCTTTTCGTGCCAATTCCTTTCCTTCCTCAACAGAGTAATTTGCAAACTCCTTGATGTCGGCCCCAGCAACAAAAGACTTCTCGCCGCTACCCGTTAGAATGATTACTCGGACATCGTCATCCGATTCCAATTCGACCATGGTAGAGCTGAGTGCAGCAATCGTGGCGCCATTAAGGGCGTTGAGTTGATTGGGACGATTGATGGTAACGGTAGCAATTTTGCCTTCGCGTGCAACCAATACTAAATCTTCCATATGTGTGATCTTACGTTTTCTGAATTATTCCGCTAAGATCGCAAATCGAACATGGACTTCCATTTCAATTTTCGTTTTTGCCGGAGAGATCGCCGGTCCACCATCCGACATTCCATCCATACTTTTCATTTCGTACATCACGTTCTCCATCATTGGAGGGACGTAGGACCCCTCTGAATACGACTGCGCCGTACCCAATTGTACCCCCAATCCACTCGCAACAATCTCAGCCTTTTTCACAGCCACTTCAATGGCCTCCAAGCGAAGCTGTTCTCTTACTTCATTTTCTTTTGAATACACAAACTCAACGTTACTCACTCCATCTACGCCAAGTGCAATCAGTTTTTCCATAATAATCGGATACTGATCGAAATCTTTGATTCGAATAGATATTCTCTGTTCTGCGATAAATCCTATGCGACTCTGTCTTCCACTGTGATATTCGAACTTCTCTGATAATCGAATCTGTTGGGTTTGAACTTCACACACATCTTCCAACGATTGAAGATAGCTCAAAACCGCCCGGCTCTTCTTGGTACCTTCTGCGAAAGCTTCGGCAACCGTTTCCTCGGTGGCAGAAATAGAAGTGCTAAGCACCATTTCATCTGACTCTACATAGCGAACCACTTTACCGGTTACCTGAATTCCTTCTTGGGCAAAAGTCAATACACCCAATAACGACAGTCCAACTGTCAGCAATGCTCTTTTCATCTTGTTCGTTTTAGTTTTTTGAAGTGGGGAGTTCTACTACAAATGTGGTGCCTTCTCCTACAACGGATTCAAAAGTGATACTTCCATCAAATCCATTCACGATGTTCTTCACCATCGCCAATCCGAGTCCCATGCCTTGCGTTTTAGTGGTAAAGCTCGGTTCAAACACCTTCTCTCTTCTGCCTTCCGGAATACCCGAACCATTGTCTTTCACAAATACTCGAACGGTGGATTCAGCTATTTCATATCCCAAAGAAATACACGCCTTTCTACCTTCCGGAATTGCCTGCTGCGCATTGAGTATAAGGTTGTTCAATACACGGGTGAATTGATCCTTATCTACAGCCACCTGAACATCTTCTTCGGGAAGCTCGAGGTTCAAGCCTTCGTGCGCTGCTCTAAACTTTTCAAGAAACGACTTGAGCGCCACTTTCTCCAACTGCATCTCTGGCATGCTAGCAAACCTTGAAAAGGCGGTGGCAATATTGCTCAGCGCATCAATTTGCGAAATCATCCCCTCAGTGAACTCACGGAGTCGCTGTGGATCGTCTACTTTCAATTTGCGCTCTAACATCTGAACACTCAATCGCATGGGTGTGAGCGGATTCTTGATTTCGTGCGCCACTTGCTTGGCCATTTCCTTCCAAGCCGTTTCCCTTTCGCTTTGTGCAAGCTTGATGGCGTTTTGCTCTAGCTCGCTCATCATGCGGTTGTACTCGTAAACTAGCTCCCCAATTTCATCCTCCGATTTCCAGTAAATCGGTTCATTCTTTCCCAATTGCAACTTCCGCATTTTGTTGGCAATAACCGTGAGTGAATGTGTGATGTAATTGGATAAGAAGTATGCCAGAACGGCCGCCCCAATGAAAAGGAGCATGTACAAAGTGAAGAGCGTTTCTAAGAACTCGAGATCGTTCTCTGGCAAATCAGACGACTCAAAATAAGGCAAGTTTAAAATCGCCAATGGTTCCCCTGCATTGTTGTAGAGCGTACTGTAAATGAGCATTACATCCGAGGTGTCGGCAGAAGGCTGAATAAACCTTCTCTCCCCTTCTGAAATGCTCTGTAAGATCTCCGATGGAACTGTTTTAGACAAGAATCCATCGTCAAATAAATAAGCATTGTTGGTAATGATAAGCTCTCCACTTGGACTAAAGAGGTTGATATCCAGATTGTGAACATCACTCAATTCACAGATCTTATTGCTGAAGAGCGAAGGCAAACTATCCGTCACTTGTTGGGCGGGATGGCTTGCTAAGAAGTATTCGATATTACTTTCAATGGCGTACTCTTTCCGACGCAATCGCTCCTGGTGATACTCACTGCTTTCTTCTTGAAAGTGGTACAATGAAATGAGTCCGGTGAGGATAAAACTCACTAGAATCATGAAGAGCATGGAAATAAAAATCCGTGCACGAAGACTAAGATTGGGTCCGAGCATGCGTAAAGATGAGCAATTATTGTGCTAAAAATAGTCAGAGTGAACTAAGAAGCCAATTGAACTAGGCTGCCAGTTTTCCAAACACTCCACCAAAATGATGAATGAAACTTCTAGACTCAAGATGTACCGTCCGGCATTCTGATTAGCTACACCTTATTTACTTCCTCAATCAAATCGCGCTGGCCCTAGCGAGAGACGAAATGCGATGAATAATAAACGGTTCATTTTATATGCGATATTAGTCGTGAATAATTCTATTCATAATTGTCGATAGTTATCCTGCAGTTAATCCTCTTCTATTTACAATGAATTTAATTCAATAAAAACGGGCTGTACACCGAAGTATACAGCCCGTCTAATATGAGTGTCTTTAGATTACTCTTTGTTCAAGATAACTGTAGTGCTAGAAACTACAGAACCAGAGCCTTTCAAAACAACTTTCAATGCTCCTTCAGCAACGTTAGTAATGCTCACTTCTTTTTGAAGATTTCCATTCTCTACCGTCACTTCTTCTACTGAATGAATCAACCTACCATCCATGGTATAAATCTCAATAGAATAGGTACCAGGAAGAAGTTGATTTGCTTCAACCGTAAAGACCCCTGTGGTAGGGTTAGGGTAAGCTTTTAGTCCTTCTTCTACTGGACTTGCATCTCTCTTCACCTGTAGTGCCGCTTTGTGCGACTCTCCAGAAACATGGAAGCGATAAAGCTCATCATACTCCGTTCCTTCGAGTTCTTCGTAGCTTGTGTACACTACGTTTGGATTGGTCAACGAAGTAGTATTCAATTGAATTTTACCGCCAGCCTGTATTCCAAAAGACCAAGAGTTCTCCAGTTGACACGGACATGAAACCGTCCAAGTGATTCGGTATTCATTCTCGTAATTGAACACGTATCCGTTAAAGTCATGTGGACCAGGACCATTGAACGTGCTTACCGTTGTGTAAGGGCCTCCAGCAACGCTTTGTTGCAATGTCCAAACAGATGAACAGTCGCCAGCACCTGCAGAAGGATTAACTGGGATGACAGTGGTTGTGTAGGTCGAGCCATTAATGCTTGAAGTCTCTAGATCAAAAATTAGATCGTCTTCTGAAACCTGCTCGAGCCTCTTCAAACTCAAGTTATCAATGGCAAAGTCGTTTCCATCAATGCGAAAATCCGCGTTATGACGAATTCGAATTTCAACTGTCCCCGAAGTATTGACATTAAAATTCAAGAAAATATCCTTCCAAGCACAAGGATCATTGGTGTTTTCTGACAAAAAGAAAGTTCCTGTAGTGGCCAAGAGTTGTTGTGTTGATGCCTGTACAACATCAATTTGAATCTGAGGACTCATGAAATTGATACAGCTGTTGCGCAGGTTCTTCATGTCTACACAGAAGTTGTACGTACCTACATCCAACGTGTTACTCAAGGTCATCACGTTTTTCCACCCGTTGTCACAGGTCATTCCATTTACCAACAGGTAAGCACCTGCATCGTATGAACCACAATGATCTTGGTCTTGAATATTCCATTCCACACAAGCCATAAAAGATCTGGTACTAACACCGGTCGGCTTGCGACGTGAGTATTGGCCTGCCCAAATCACATTGGAGTTTACAGCCACTTGGGTGTAATCAGACGCAGTGATATTAGGCATTCCACTAGTGAAGTCCCCATTCACTATAATGTTATCACCTGGACAGCACTGGGTCGCTACTGGCGGATCCGATGGACCACCTGCACCTGGATCATCTGGATCACGCGGACCGTCTTCAATTTGGGCATAGGTAAAACAGCTCATCGCCGACATGGCGAGAAAGAGAGCAAACTTTTTCATAGTAAAAAAATTAAGAGATAGAGTTAAAATCAGTTGAATATACAAAAGTTATTGAAAACCAAAACTTTATAGACATCAAATTGTAATGGTCAATAATAGAATACCTGCAAATAACAGACGTCAATTCAACATATGGACTCCTTAAAACATACTTGACGAAAAAACAATTCACGTCTAGAAGCCTTCCACCATATGGGTAGTTTGCTATTACAAACACCCATTTTAATATCGGGAATTCTGCAAGAGATTGCTATTGAATAATGGGAAGAAATGAAGATGACTCCTTCTCAATGATTTGTGGTGGGGTTGGATGGGTGAGGACTGGTGAATGATGACCGATGGTCGGTGATGGAGGACTGGTGGCTAGTGATAGAGGAGTGAGGACTGGTGACCGATGGTCGGGGTCTAATTTCCTATATCAAACCCTTTCTCTCCAATGCGTACCTCACCAACCCAGCAATATTCTTCGAATTGGTTTTTTCCAAAAGTTGTTTTCGATAGGTCTCAACGGTTCGCGGACTGAGAAAGAGTTCTTCGGCAATTTCCGAGGTGGTTTTCTCCATACAGATCAACCTTAATACCTGTTGCTCTCGTGCGCTTAGTGCGATGGGTGCGTCCGGCGACTTGATTTCTTCATCGAGGAGCACTCGAGCAGCCTTGTTGGTGAGATATTGACCTGAATAGAACACCGCCCGTATAGCCGTACACATCTCCTCTACGCTCATATCTTTAAGCAGATAGGCAGAAGCCCCATTCTTGAGGTAATAGAGCATGTGTTCGTCGTGATTGTACATGGTAAGCATGAGAACCTTCGTATCAGGATACTTTGCTCTGATCTGCTGCAAGGCTTCAGTGCCGTTCATTTCGGGCATATCCACATCTAAGAGTAAGATATCCACCCGTTCATACCCCAGCTTTTCTAATAAGTCTACTCCAGAAGAAGCTTCAACTACAACCTTAAAATCACCGTGATTGCCGAGCATATTTCGAATGCCACTTCGAAACAACTCGTGATCATCTGCTATGGCAATTTGAATACTCATTGGATTTCCTTTTGTGGAAGTGGAATCTCTACTATCGCTTTAAAGCCCTCGTTGATGGCACTTTTAAACTGGAAAGAGCCATGAAGCATGGCAGCCCGACTATGCATGTTATCGAGCCCTATATTGCGAACCATATGGTCAACATTAAATCCAACCCCGTTTTCTTCATACGACAAACTCAGGTGAGTTTCATCTGTGGAAACAGTAAACAAAATGACACTTGCCTGAGCGTGCTTCAGGGAGTTATTGAGTAGTTCCTGTGCAATTCGAAATACGGGAAGCTGAATGGAATCATCCAAGTCTACTTCTTCTCCTAGCCATTCCAAATCGACGGACAACTCTGACGTTGTGGCTTGCGCACACAACTCCGAAATGGCCGACTTCAATCCAAATCTTTCTAAGGTAGGTGGCAGGAGGTCATTTACAATTCTGCGCAGCCCCCTTAAACTCTCGTCCAAAATCTCGTTGGCTTTTTCAAGTGAGGCCTCGTCTGATTTTGCATTTTGCAGTTGAAGCTTGGCCGCACTTATGTTGGCTCCAAGCTCATCGTGTAGATTCCCTGCAATGCGTTTTCTAGTGGCTTCAATAGCCTTGTGAGCAGAGGAAAGCAAATTCAACTGATGCTCAGCTTCTAAGGCTTGCATCGCTGATTTTTGTCGCCAAACTCTTCGCTGGTAACTCAGGACAAAAACAATCACCAAGGCCACCATCATCAGAATGAGCATGGAGGCGCTGACGAACAGGGTTACTATTTCTTGATCGGATTCAGACATATAAATGCAATGGTGTACACAAGATACAGCAGTATGTTGAGTCCGGCATGCAGATGCCAAAGCGCATCGAAAACTTCTGCTGACTGCGAAGCCATGTAGTTGCCATAAAAGAAGAGCATCAGGTTGGATGAAAAGTAAATTAACAATCCTACACTGGCCCAAAACTCTGGAAGGCCTAACAAGTTACGCTCTTCATCGCTGTGCATCATCACCCAAAAGAAGCGAATGGACAGCCCCATCAACAGGAGGCTTTCCACACTTCGCATTACACTTGGAAAATCATAAATGGACGCAGACTTTAGATGTGTGAATACAGCGATCAATGCCATCCCGGCCAAGAGAACGTAAAATGTTCTCTTGGTCAGAATGCGAGGAATAGAGGCTTCGAACATCCAAGCAGTAAGTGCAAACTCGATCAATACATAGAAGTGATACAGCGGCATGTTATTCTGAACCCCCATTTCGCGGAGCACAAGTGTGGTTCCCTCTATAGCAACCATCACCCACAATAATATCCGCAGTCGCTTTAAAAAAACAGGTTCCCGCTTACCTACAGAGAGATGAGATATAATGACAGGAACGAGCACGAATGCGCTACTGATCAATATGAAAACAGGTAAATCCGACATGCCTTATTCCGGAGTGTGGAAACTCTTCTTACCACAGTACTTTGGACATGGTGCCGCAAAGTCCATCGCCTCCGAACTGGCAGAATAGGTATTATTAGAGGACACAACCAAGTTGAACACCATCCAACCGTCTCCTTCGCCTTGTTTCAAAAGGTTATAACCGTAATCTAGCGTGTCTGCTGGCATTAATGAGTGCATGGCATAGTGGATGTCCATTTTGCCGTTTTCTTCGGAAAATGCTTCGTCAAACACGCTCCAAGAGAATGTATATGCTCGGGCACCAAACAAGGACGGCATTACATCTTGCTTTGCTTCGAGGTAAGTCCCCCAGTTCTGATAAAGCTCTGTAGCTTCATCTGAGGAAATCAGAGATGCCTCCGTCGGGGTAACGCGAAGAATCCCAGTATCGACAAAAGCGGTATCGTTACAGTAATCGTTGACGTTGACAAGCAAGAGATTTTGAGAGTATTGATCTTCGCCCACTTTCTCAGCAGCAAAGTACACTCGTACGCTAGGACAATCCTCACATTCCTCACGCAACTTCAGCAAAGACTCCCTTGTTACGGTAAGACTATCGATCACAGCATCGAGCTTTGGACCTCCATCAACGTCCTCCGCATTAAAAGATCGGAAGGTCTTCAACCAGAATTCGTAGACATCACGACTCACTGTATGATCTCCAGTTGTACAATACGTGGGGATCACACCCTTGCCGTCCTCTAAAACCGTTGTTTCCGGTTCTTTTGGCGTACAAGAAGTCAGGGAAAGCATTCCCATGATGGCAAATAATTGAGCTTTCATAAGTAGTGGTTTTTAGGAGAAATGAAGGTACTGCATAAGAAGCTTGCTTTGCCTCCGTAGAAATACGGAATTAGGCTACTATCGACTGGATGCTGGCTCATTCTCCGTATTTCTACTGATGTATTTCTCTTTTTAACTCATGAACTTAGCCGTACTTATTAATCGTAGTACACCGCTACATCACCTTAAATCTATTCATCATGAGCACAGTAAAAATTACCGCGTGTGACAATCAACTTATTCTAGTGGCTACCACTTGGGAAAAAAGTTACCTCGTTGCCAACATTCAAAGTGGCAACGGAAACTCTGTAGACGTAACCCTAGATCTTGATTATGCCAAACAGTTCAGTGGCACGGTTAATCTGGATGGAGTCAATCAACCTCTTTCTGGAACGTACTCTGTTACTATTCCAGAAGAAAAAGTCAATCTATCCATGATTGGTATTAACTGGGGAGGAGCAGCTGACCTTGCCGTAAACTTAGACGGAAAGGACTACAAGTACAGCAAAAACCCTACTCCTGCTATGATCATTCCATTGGGCGATCCTTATGTAGATGATAACACGGGAATGCAAAGCATGATGGTGAGTTTGAAGTAATCCGCAAGCCTTAGGCTTCGCAATTCAAACTCCTAACCTGAGGCTGGTGGCTGAGACCTGGCGTCTAAAATCCAGCTTCAGGTTTCAAACAAAAAACCCCGACCTGCTTTCGCAGTGTCGGGGTTAGTTCGAAACGAACGTATCGTTATCAACCGTTTAGCGCTTCGGCACCACCCACAATCTCAAGGATTTCATTGGTAATGGCTGCCTGACGTGCTTTATTGTAATCCAACGTGAGTTGGTTCTTCAAATCGTTTGCGTTATCTGTTGCCTTGTGCATGGCCGTCATACGTGCACCGTGCTCAGAAGCATTGCTATCCAACAACGCCTTAAAGATTTGAATCTTCAATGAAGTAGGAATAAGATCTTCTAGGATCTCTTCTTTGCTCGGTTCGTAGATGTAATCTCCACCTGTAGAACCGTTCTCTGATACCGTAGGAACAACTGGAAGGAAAAGCTCTCGTGTTGCCTCTTGTACAGCCGCATTCTTAAAGTGGTTGTACACCACTTCCACGCGGTCAAAAGTACCGTCAAGGAAGCCGTTCATGGCCTCTTCTGCAATAGCCGCAGCTCCTTCAAAGTGAAGATCGTTCCAGATGTCGTTGTTTTCTGAATGGATGTTGTCCGTCTTGCGGTACGCGTCCCAAGCTTTCTTACCGATAGCCTTAACATGTACCTTAACGTTCTGCCCTTCGTATTCAGCAACCATCTTCTTAGATAGCTTCACGATGCTTGAGTTAAAAGCACCACACAATCCACGGTTAGAGTTCACAACGATGAGTAGCACATTCTTTACGTCGCGATCTTCTGCAAAAGCATTTTCGGACGCATCGAGCGTAGCGCTCACGTTAGATAGGATTTCCTTCAATTTGTTCGCATAAGGACGCATTTGAGTAATGCTGTCCTGTGCCTTCTTCAACTTCGCTGCAGAAACCATCTTCATAGCTGAAGTGATCTGCATCGTAGAGCCGATGGAGACAATTCTATTGCGGAGTTCTTTCAGGTTCGCCATGGAACTGAGTATTGTGGTTCCCGACCATGCTTACGCCCGCCGGGAACTCATCTAATTATTAACCTTCGTAGTTTGGAAGTACCTCACGAGCAGCCGACTCAATCACTTTAGATTGATCGTCGCCCCACTTACCTGAAGCGATTGCATCGAGTACATCCTTGTGCTTGCTTTCCATGAATTCCAAGAAAGCAACTTCGAATTCACGAATGCGATCTACTGGAACCTTGTTCAACAAAGCCTTTGTACCCAAGTAAATGATCGCCACTTGCTTCTCTACGGAAAGCGGAGAATTTACCGCTTGCTTCAAGATTTCTACGTTACGGCGACCCTTGTTAATCACAGACATGGTAGCTGCGTCGAGGTCAGAACCGAACTTCGCGAACGCTTCCAATTCACGGAACTGCGCTTGGTCAAGCTTCAAGGTACCAGATACCTTCTTCATCGGCTTGATTTGCGCGTTACCACCTACACGTGATACAGAGATACCAACGTTAATCGCCGGACGAACACCAGAGTTAAACAAGTCAGACTCCAAGAAGATCTGACCGTCAGTAATGGAAATTACGTTGGTCGGGATGTAAGCAGAAACGTCACCTGCCTGTGTTTCGATGATTGGAAGTGCAGTCAATGAACCGCCACCTTTCACCAATGGGCGAAGAGATTCTGGCAAGTCGTTCATTTGAGATGCGATGGTATCATCCGCAATCACTTTCGCAGCGCGCTCAAGAAGGCGGCTGTGAAGATAGAATACGTCACCTGGGTAAGCCTCACGTCCTGGAGGACGACGAAGAAGTAGAGATACCTCACGGTAAGCTACTGCCTGCTTAGAAAGGTCATCATAGATGATCAATGCAGGGCGACCCGTATCGCGGAAGAACTCACCGATAGCAGCACCAGCAAATGGAGCGTAGAACTGCATTGGAGCTGGATCAGATGCATTTGATGCAACGATCGTAGTATAAGCCATTGCGCCTTTCTCTTCAAGAGTTTTAGCGATACCGGCTACAGTAGAACCCTTCTGACCTACAGCAACGTAGATACAGTAAACAGGCTCACCTTTGTCGTAGAATTCTTTTTGGTTGATGATGGTATCAATCGCCACGGTAGTCTTACCTGTCTGACGGTCACCAATGATCAACTCACGTTGTCCACGTCCCACTGGAATCATCGCGTCAATAGACTTGATACCCGTTTGAAGTGGTTCTGTTACTGGCTGACGGTAGATAACACCTGGAGCCTTACGCTCTAGAGGCATCTGATAAAGATCTCCTTCGATTGGACCTTTACCGTCAATGGGGTTACCCAAAGTATCAACAACGCGACCGAGCATACCTTCACCAACATTGATAGAGGCAATTTTACCAGTTCGCTTTACCGTTGAACCTTCTTTGATTCCTTCTGAGCCGCCAAGCAATACGATACCTACGTTATCTTCCTCCAAGTTGAGGACGATACCCTGAAGACCGTTTACGAACTCAACGAGTTCACCGGCTTGGGCGTTTTGTAGACCAAATGCACGGGCGATACCGTCACCTACCGTGAGGACTGTCCCCACTTCTTGCATTTCGGTTTCGGAACTAAATCCTGATAGTTGCTGGCGCAGGATTGCTGAAATTTCAGCGGGCTTTACTTCTGCCATGATTGACTTACTTAAAGGGTTCTGCGCGGATTAGAAGTCCGCCACGTACAGATTATCTTTGTATTGTTGTTTCAATTTGTGCAACTGTCCAGTTACACTAGTGTCGATCTGTTGATCATTTACACGCAGGATAAATCCTCCGATAAGGTTCTCATCAACTTTTTCTTCGAGCTCCACTCGCATACCGGTCATTTGCGTAACCATTGCTTCGAATCTCGCTCTCATTTCTGGTGAAAGCACTACAGAGGTAGTGATTTTCGCATGAGTAATTCCCTTTACCTTGAGGTACATCGCGTGGAAGCTTTCAATCACCTGCTTGGTGATACCTTCTCTACCGTGATCTACTAAAAGTTCCAAGAATAGATTTGTATTCGCAGAAAGAACAGACCCGAATACGGCCTTCAATACGGCCTTCTTTTGGTGCGGCTTGATAACCGGACTCGCCAAAAGACCTCTGAACTCTCTGCTCTCCTGAATAGACGCCAAAACCGTATTCAAGTCCGATTGAACCACCTCGAGCTCATTGCGCTCTACGGCTAGATCCAAAAGGGCTTTGGCATAACGACCGGCTGCTCTTGCGTTAGTCATCAGGCGTTTATTAGTTCAATTTTACATCGTCAACCAAACGCTCTACCATTTCAGTTTGAGCTTTTTGGTCTTTCAATTCAGCACGAAGAATCTTCTCAGCCATCTCAATAGATAGAGCTGCTACTTGATTCTTCAACTCGGTAACTGCAGCCATCTTCTCATGGTGGATCTGCTCTTTAGCCGCTGCAATCATGCGATCTGCTTCTTCAGATGCAAGACCTTTAGCGTCTGCTACCATTTTGTCGCGCATCTGGCGACCTTCTTTTAAGATTTGATCGCGCTCCTCACGAGCTTCTTTCAAAATCTTTTCGTTGTCTGCTTGAAGGTTCTTGAGGTCCTCGCGAGCACGTTGAGCACTTTTCAAAGCATCCTCAATGGCAGCTTCACGAGTTTTAACCGCACCAAGGATAGGCTTCCATGCAAACTTTGCAAGAAGGAAAACCAAGATGAGGAATACAATAGTTGTCCAAACAATGAGGCCGAGGCCTGGAGTTACTAAATCCATCGAAACAGATATTTAATACGTTCTATCGTTGTTTTGAGAAATCAAGGTCCGCAGCCAACCGCTACGTGACCTTGATTTTAAATCACTTTCTCTTAGAGACCCAAGAGACCTACTACGATACCGAAAAGACCAGCACCCTCGATAAGTGCGGCTGCGATAATCATAGCAGTTTGGATTTTACCAGAAGCTTCTGGTTGACGTGCCATAGCGTCCATTGCTGAACCGCCAATACGACCAATACCAAGACCTACACCGATTACGGCTAGACCTGCTCCAATTGCTGCTAATGTACCTGTCATACCCATGGTAATTAGAAATTATAAATGAATAAACAACGAAAATTCTTAATGATGGTCATGTTCTTCTACCGCTGCTCCAATGAACAAGGCAGTCAACATGGCAAAAATGTATGCTTGTAGCGCTGCCACCAACAATTCCAACGTACTAATAAATAGAGTCAATGGAATAGACAAGGCAGAAACGGCTGCAGATTGCAAGATGAAGATCAAGCCAATCAAACTCAATACGAGGATGTGACCCGCAGTGATGTTCGCAAACAAACGAAGCATCAATGCAAATGGCTTGGTGAAGATTCCCACGAATTCAACCACCGCGAGAATAGGGCGAACGAACACAGGTACACCCGGCATCCAGAAGATGTGAAGCCAGTAGTCTTTCTTACCGTTGAAATTCACAACAAAGAAAGTGAAGAGTGCCAATACCATAGTAACCGCAATGTTACCCGTAAGGTTAGCACCGCCTGGGAAGAATGGAACGAGTCCCAACAAGTTGTTCAACCATATAAAGAAGAACAAAGTCAACAAGAATGGAACAAAGCGCTCGTAGTGCTTACCACCAATATTATCCTTGGCGATATCGTCACGTACGAATACAATTAGAGGCTCCATAAAAGACGCTAAGCCCTTTGGAGCTGAAGCCCCATTTTTCTTGTAAAAGCGAGCTGTTGAGAAGAAAATCAACAACAACAATACAGCTGCCAACAAGAGGGAGAATACGTTCTTTGTAATAGAGAAGTCGAGTGGCATCTCATTGATAGGATGACCTTCCTCGTCGAGATCATACCAGCCTCCGTGAGTGTTTTGCACTTCAGATGCGTAGTAGATTTTGTCGTGAACATTCACGAATCGTTGACCGTTTACCTCAGCAACGTGATGACCCGTTTCATCGTGGTGAAATTTACTTGACATGAAAGTCACCAAGCCGTCGTTTGTCCACAAGATAATAGGAAGCGGTACGCTCACAGCGTGCATCTCTCCATTGTCACCTTCATAGTCAAGGATGTGCCAAGAGTGGTTGTCCTTGATGTGGTGCATAATCATTTCGTTCACGTTGAACTTTTCCTCCTCAGCGTGGGCAGAAGTGTGGTCATGAGAAGCCGCGTCTGCGTGCTCTTCATGCATTGCCTCTGCTTGATGAGTGGTGTCTTCGTGAATAGACGACTCGTGGCCGTTCGCGTAAACTGCGCTACTAAATCCAAGTAACGCGAGTGTAAGTGTCAGTAAAACAGACTTTTGTTGCATGTCTTGGGTGCTCTCTAAAGTGTGTTATGAGGCCGCTCAAAAATCGGTGCAAATGTAGAGATAAAAGTTAGAAACGAAGGTTATGAACAGTGATTTTTTCTCTGTTGATAACTACTTTTTTTCTTCACCGAAGATGCGCATGGCCCAGAAGGCCTCTATACCCAAGTAGATAAGGAAGGGAATCATGAAGTGGAGGGCTACCGATACCTCATTGCCTTCGGCAGAAAGTAAGGTCGGAAGCATGAAGATGATAAAGGAAAACATCTGGATGCTGGTTCCAGCGATAAACGCAAAACCCGCTTTTGAGATGTCACTTTTCAGAATGAAACCGAGGAAGAGATAGAGCCCTACAGAAAGAACCCACAATAATAAATGGGTGTAGATGAACTTCCATTCAACTCCTGTGGATTGAATAACCCAAGCGTGAAGTCCGGCGAGTACTGCCGTAAAAATAGTGGTGTAAAGGACAGCCTTCTTTACCATGATGAGGGGAGGTTAGTCGTCGTTTATGTCTTTCACCTCGCGGTAAACGAGGTACAAACTGGCAAAAACACCGGTAAGACTTAAGATGATGGTTAGGGTGGGTTCAATTCCCCATAGTTCATCCAGCTTAATGCCTCCATAAGCGCCAAGCCCTATGGTTACACCCATCTGAATGCCTACGCCCGTTAGCCGAGCATATGGGTTAAGCTGTTTCTTTGGTGGCTTCTGATCCGGCATCCTTCTTCATTTCACGAACCACCGAACCCATACTACAGGTTCCAGATAGTTCTGCTCCGGGCTCAACGGCCAATTTCGCGGTGATCACATCGCCTTTAACAACGGCGGTTTTTTCAAGGTGGAGAAGTTCCTTCACGTGAACCTTTCCCTTGAGAAGTCCAGAAATGTTCGCATTGGCGCAAACAACCTCTCCTTCTACTTTTCCCTTTTCGCCAATAACGAGTTTCCCGGCAATATTGATGTTGCCCTTCACAACCCCGTCGATGCGGAAATCGCCGTTTGACTTGAGATCACCTTCAATCTCGGTACCGAGAAGAATTCGGTTACTCGCTTGGGCTTGTTCTGGATTTTTCTTTGCTGAAGTGATCATCTTGTCGTGATTTGCTCGTAAAACGTCATGTACTCATCTACGTCCTTTAACCTATAGAACGTTTGATAGTTCGCGTCACCAATCGCAAATATCCGCATAATCTCTGAAGAGTACACGGTCTTTATCTGTGGATTCCCAACAATGTTCTGCGCGTATTGATGTGCTTCCGACAACTCTTTGAAGCCACTCACTACAAGGATCTGGCGCTCTCGATCGAGGAACATGGTTTGGGTTTGAAGGTTTTGTAGTCGGTTGAAATCGCGATTGAAATCACTCACTTTATTTCGAAGCGCATTGACATCAACCCCACTATTCGGGAACACGATAATGACTTTATGCGGAGTCTTCGGATCTACCTTGTAGGGGGAATCGGGCACATTGCCTACCGGTTGCGAAGATTCATCGACAAACATCAAAAGCTCCTGAGCCCGCTCTGCTTCTACAGTTCCACTAAACGATGCAACGACCTTTCTCAGTTCGTTGGCATAAGCCTCCTGTCCATCGGTTTGGGCTGTGGTGAGTGCCAAGAGCAAACCAAACTTAGGGCCTATGGTTGTTTGAGCATATTTTGCCAACCCGTCCGTCGCAAGTTGTTTCGCCTTTCTGTAATTGCGTTCCACATAGGTTTCGTAGGTGCCCTTATATGCTTCACTCGCCTCCACCGTAAGCGCGTCGCGCTCGGTGAGTTTGCCCTCCAATTGAGCTGTGAACTCGCTATTTGGGTATTTGTTTCTCAATTGAGAGGCATAACCATCCGCTTTATCCATCTCTCCTCTGCCCTTGTGAATCAAGTACAAAGCATACATCGCCATTGGAGCATGCTTGGTTTCTGGATAGCGCTCAAGAAGTTTTCGGAAAGTATTTACCGCCTCTTGTTCATCTTCAATTTCTTGCTGATAGATGCTTGCTAAACGGATGTAAGCATCTTGATTCTCTAAATGCAGCGCTTCAATGGACTCCTCCGATTTTGGAACCTGAGCCAGGTATGCATCAATATTGTATTTCTGCTCTCCCGTAGGTGTTCCCGATTTCACTTCATCATCTGGATTGCCTTCTGACTCCTCACCTTCGCCCTCGTTGGAAGCTACTTGTATGGCCGAACTGGCTTTCGCCGCTTGACGCCAATTATCGGTCAACTCTCTTCTTCCCCAGAAGCTGGTGAACTCCCCAACACCCGATGAACGCGTGGTTTCATTGTAAAAATACCACGTCCCAGTTCCCAAGCCCGCAGTTGGACCTGTTCCCATAGCCGCCGATTCCTGAGCCAATGCACGGTTCAATGCCAAATTCCGCTCGCGCTCAGCGGCCGCTTCTTCGCGTTCCTTCAAGTTTGCGATATACTCTTCAAAAATGGCGCGTTGCTGTGTGATGGACATACCGGCTAAGCGAATGAGACTATCATTCGTTTCAATGGTATTGATTTGATTCACCAAATCACTTAAACTAGAACGGAATCGCTCCACCTTTGGAAAAAGGCTGTGGGTTCTTGGCAAAGTTGAAAATGCAGTATCGTAATAAGCTTGTGCGGGAACATAGGCTCTAAAATCAAAATTAATTTCAGCCAACTTCGCATACGACAGTCCGCGTTGTTCGTTGTTCCCCTCACTCAATCGAACGGATTTCTTCAAACTTTCTTCCGCCTTCATGTAGTCTTGATCTTCCAAAGCCAAGAGTGCCATGATGTAGTAAATACGGTCGCGATACTCCGTGTTCTTGTCATCTTTGGCCATGTCTTCCAAGTCGTCATAAACCGCCATTACATTGCCTAAGTCCACGTCGTAATTCAGCGCGCGCATCAACTGAGCATTCAAATAAAACTCGTAGTCTGCGGGGTGGTCTCTCACCACTTTCTCAAACGCATCACTCGCCTCCTGGCGGAACTTCATGCGCTCGTACAATTGTCCGAGTGCATATCTCCAACGCACTCTATCTTCTCGATCGGGATCCGCATCAAGTGCTTCATTTAAAAGGTTGATGGCCTCCTCGTAATTGTTGTATTTGATTTCGAGCTCGGCAAAAGAAGCATATACGTGAGGCTTCAATCGATCGCTTACATCTCTATCTCTATAGAGTTCTTCAAATTCTTTGCGAGCACCGTATTCACTTTCAATACGCGTATTTGCGCGACCTGCCCAAAGTCGAGCTTCAATTGCCTGCTCCGACTCTGGAAATTTCTGCATGATATAATTGAAAGCCTCCAGCCCCTTGAAGTAATCCTGCTTCATGAAGTAGGCCTTTGCCATCAGCAAATAGGCATCAATCACGTAGGGGTTCTTCTGTTTGCCGCCAATGTTCATGCTGTGTTCACGAATCACTTTTACGGCCTTCTCAATAGCTCGGTCCATTTGAGGAACGACAGATTGCGCCTGCTCTGCACTGCCGAATGGGTACAGCTCAATGATGTCATCGTAGTTGTTAACGTGACCTGTTTTTAACGTCGTATATCCTTGAAGATACGCCTGCTCCCCATTGAACAATGGGTTGAACTTCGACGTCATTTGGTGGTACGTTCTACTAAAGAAGTTGTCCTTCGTCCTACTGCAAGAGCTGAAAACCAGCCCGGCAATGAGAACAACGAATGACACTTTATATATGCGCATATGGTGACCTTTCACGGTGTGATGAACATCAAAACGGCAAAAATATTTTATTTATCCTGAGTGAATTGTCCTTTCTTGCACATATTCACCCTTGGCCTTCCGTTGTGATTCCGATATTTGCTTTTCAATAATCCCACTGAAACATCCGAATGGATAAGAGCGAAAAGAAAAAAGCGAGGATCGAGAAGCTCCGGAACAAATATCGCTTAGTGATATTAAATGACGATACCTTTGAAGAAAAGATATCGCTAAAACTAAGTCGATTAAACGTTTTCTTGCTCACGGGATTGTCCATCGTGCTGTTGATTTCACTCACGGCTATTCTCATTGCTTACACTCCGCTTCGCGAATACATTCCCGGTTACGCCAGCACTTCGCTTAAACGTCAGGCAGATTATTTAGCCCTGACCACCGATAGCTTGGAGCAAAAGATTCACATTCAACAGCAATACCTAGATAATATTCGCAGAATTCTAAGTGGAGATACACTTGAAACCCCTTTGGCTGACACCAACGTGGTGGTGAGTGAGGCTAGCTTGAGTGAAGACATTACCCCCGCCGATTCCGCTTTGCGCGCTTTTGCTGATGAAGAAGATCGGTTCAACTTGAACACTGCACTGCAGGACATCAACACCTTTACCTTCTTTGCCCCAGTAAAAGGACTGGTGAGTGGAACTTTTAACCCAGAGATTAATCACTTAGCAGTAGATGTGGTGGCTCCAAGGAATACCCCCATCAAAGCCTGTTTAGACGGGGTGGTTCTCTTTGCTGATTGGACGGTAGAAACCGGGCACGTAATCATCGTTCAGCACACCGAAAACCTCATTTCTGTCTACAAGCACAACTCGGCATTGTTAAAAGTACAGGGCGATCTCATTCAATCGGGAGAAGCTTTGGCGATTATTGGAAACAGCGGAGAACAGTCTACGGGTCCACACCTTCACTTTGAGCTGTGGCACAATGGGATTCCCGTAGATCCTCAGAACTATATTTCCTTCTAACAATTAGAGAAGTCCGCTTCTCTCCATGGCCTCAAAGCCGTGATCAATGGCGGTTGGGTTGCTCGATGCGGCAGCATAAGCCAGTTTATCACAACGCTCGTTCATAGGGTGGTTGTTGTGGCCTTTTACCCATTGAAATCGCACTTGATGCTTGGCATAGACTTGCATGAAACGCTTCCAAAGATCTGGGTTCTTCACTTTGGCATATCCTCTTTTTTGCCAATTAACAATCCAGCCTTTCTCCACTGCATCCACTACATACTTAGAATCTGAAACCACGAGAACCTTCAAGTTGGGAAGTTTCAATGCCTCTAAGCCAACAATAACGGCGAGGAGTTCCATTCGGTTATTTGTGGTTCTTCTAAAACCTCCCGAAATCTCTTTCTGACGTTTTCCTCCAACCAAGATGGTTCCAAAGCCACCTGGGCCAGGGTTTCCACGAGAAGATCCATCTGTGTAAATCTGAATTTCCCCCATTTACGACAGCAACTTTTCAATTTCTGCGGGAAAGTGCTTGTGCTCTAGAACCTGCACCTTGCGCTGAACATCTTCAGGAGTGTCAAAGGACTCCACAGCCGTTGAGGCTTGGAAAATCACCTGACCTTCGTCGTATTTATCGTTCACAAAATGAATTGTGATGCCAGACTCCGTATCGCCATTCTCCACCACCGCACGGTGAACATTCATTCCATACATGCCTTTGCCTCCGTGCTTAGGAAGAAGAGCGGGGTGTATATTGACGATTTTGTTGGGGTAGGCACTTACCCACTCTGATGGGATCAGTTTGAGATATCCGGCCAAAACGATCAAATCGGTCTTCAAATCCACCATCATTTGGAGTACCGCACCCGACTTTTGGGCTTCTGGTCCGAACACAACGGTCGGAATTCCGAGTCGGCGACCCCTTTCAATCACCCCTGCTGAGGCATTATTTGTAAAGAATGCCACAATCTTTACACTTTCTTTTTCTCGAAAATAATTCACAATCTGTTCAGCGTTGGAGCCTGAACCAGAGGCGAAAATGACTATATTACGACTCATATCAACCGAAGTAAAATCTGCCCCAAAGATAGCTTTGCCCGTCGTCATATTGGCGTAATGGGGATTTTATCCTTTCTTTGCAGGCTGAATAAATCCTAAACTCTCACAACCATGTCAGACATTGCAGCAAGAGTTAAAGCAATCATCGTAGACAAGTTGGGCGTCGACGAGAACGAAGTAACAATTGAAGCTTCATTCACCAACGATCTCGGTGCGGATTCACTTGACACCGTAGAATTGATTATGGAATTCGAAAAAGAATTCGATATTCAAATCCCTGATGATCAGGCTGAAAACATCGCAACAGTAGGTCAAGCTGTCGCTTACATCGAAGAAGCTAAATCGTAATTCTCACTTCTCATGGAGTTGAAACGAGTAGTTGTAACAGGGATTGGTGCAATGACACCAATCGGAAATACGGCAAATGATTTTTGGAAAAACTTGGTTGCAGGAACGCCAGGAGCGGCTCCTATTACCTTGTTTGACACCGAAAAATTCAAAACTCGCTTCGCCTGTGAGGTGAAAAATTTCGATGTGAAAGATTACATCGACCGCAAAGAAGCGCGGAAGATGGATCGATTTTCTCATTTTGGGCTGGTAGTTGCCGATGAGGCGATTGCCGACGCCCGACTTGAGGAGAGCCCACTCGACAAAGACAGAATTGGCGTTATCTGGGGTTCTGGTATTGGAGGTTTAGACACCTTCCTTCAGGAATCTATCGGATATGCTAAAGGCGACGGTACCCCGCGATTCAATCCGTTCTTCATTCCAAAAATGATTGCCGACATTACAGGTGGTCACATTTCGATGAAGTACAATTACCGCGGCCCCAACTTCACCACTGTTTCTGCCTGTGCTTCAGCAACCAACGCATTGATTGATGCTGCCACTTACATCCGAATGGGATGGGCGGATGTTATCGTTGCCGGTGGTTCGGAAGCCGCAGTAACCGAAGCAGGTATTGGTGGATTCAATGCGATGCACGCACTATCAACCCGAAATGACGATCCAGCAACGGCTTCACGTCCATTTGACAAAGACAGAGATGGCTTTGTAATGGGAGAAGGTGGAGCTTCAATCGTTTTGGAAGAGTACGAGCACGCAGTTAAGCGCGGAGCTACAATCTACGCTGAATTTGCTGGTGCCGGTCTATCTGCAGACGCACACCACCTTACTGCTCCACACCCAGAAGGTTTGGGAGCGAAGAATGTAATGCGATACGCCCTGAGGGATGCTCAAATGACCCCGGACGAATTGGATTACATCAACGTTCACGGAACTTCTACTCCGTTAGGCGATCTTGCCGAAACCAAGGCTATTAAGGAGGTATTTGCAGAACACGCGTACAAGCTAAACATCAGCTCTACCAAATCTATGACGGGACACTTACTGGGTGCCGCAGGAGCAGTAGAAGCCATTGCCGCTATCCTTTCGGTTAGAGACAACGTAGTTCCTCCAACCATTAACCACTTTACGGACGATCCGGAATTGGACAACAATCTCAACTTCACTTTTGGAAAGGCTCAAGAGCGTGAAGTTAGAGCTGCGTTGAGCAATACGTTTGGTTTCGGAGGTCACAATGCATCCGTGATCTTTAAGAAGTTCGAAGGTTAAACGGCATGAGCGGTCTCTGGAATCGCTTCTTTCGTAAGAAACTTATACACTCCCATCAGAAGGGAGAGTTTCATCATCGCATTGCACTTATTACTGGCGTTCAACCCAAAGACTTGTCTTTGTACGAACTGGCATTTCGACACAGCTCGGCTTCCAAGAAAAACGAAGAAACGGGATGGTCGAATAATGAGCGTCTAGAATTTTTAGGCGATGCCATCCTTGGCGCTGTGGTTGCCGAAGACCTATACCACAGATACCCCGAAGAAAATGAAGGCTTTCTAACGAGTATGCGCGCCAAAATGGTGAGTCGGAAAAATCTCAACGCCATTGCTTTAAAGCTAGATTTAGCCCCATTGGTCATTAGCAAGCTCGACAATCAAAAGCCTGCTAGATCTTTGCTCGGTGATGTTCTCGAAGCCTTGATCGGCGCTATTTACCTCGATTACGGCCTCTCTTCAGCGCGGCAATTCATAACACAAAGAGTTATTGAAGACCACACTGAGTTCACACAACTGGAGAACCAAGTTGTTAGTTTTAAATCTGCTTTTATCGAGTACGTTCAAGGACAACGCCTGAAGCACGAATTCCGATTGGAAGACAAGTGGGGAAAAAACCACAATTTGACCTTCAAAATTGGACTCTACCTCAAAGGTGAACGGATTGCAGAAGGCACCGGAACAAGCAAGAAAAGAGCAGAAGAAATGGCCGCAGAACAGGCCTGCTCCGAACTAAACATTACAAAGTAATATGGCCAACTCCAAGGTCTTCTTATTGGATGATGAAGACTTCGCGATAGAAGGAGAGGGTCCTTATTTTGTACTTACAACTGCGCTTTCCGACCATAAGTTGGCCTATCGTATGAATACCGCACTCGGTATTAACTTACACCGAACTCAGGAAGACCATCCCATTGTAAAAAAGGGAAATACTTTCCTCCATTCCACCTTCCAGTGGTTCGACAAACGACTGGAAAGACATTGGGTACTGCTTTCCAATAAGGGACTATCGCCAGTTGATCCCAATGAAAATAGCTTATTCTCAGATCCGTTGAGATCTAATCTACTCCCTCCCAGTGAAAAGGTAGATTACATCTTAAACATCAACGAATACTTAGAACAAGAAGAAATAAACGACATTAGAGGGCTTTTGAGCCGCGTTCCTGGTGTGATTCGAGTTAGTGAATACCATCCAGCCACAAATGCGCTTAAAGAAGCCCTACACGTAGAAATAGAAAAACCATCTATAGATGAACAGAGCTAAAATTGTTGCAACCCTCGGGCCCGCATCAGCGAACAAAGAAACCATGCTTTCCATGATCAAAGCAGGTGTGAATGTTTTTCGCATCAACTTTTCACATGGCGATCATGAAACACATCGCAAAACCATTCGACTCATTCGTGAAATCAACGAAGAGTTCGATTACAACATTGCCACTCTTGCCGACCTCCAAGGTCCAAAATTACGCGTAGGAGATGTAGAAGAAGGAGCCATCATCAACGTAGGGGATACATTGACCTTCACTACCAAAGAAACCAAGGGAACAGCAAAGAAGGTATTCATGACCTATGAGCGCTTTCCTCAAGATGTTCAAGTTGGTGAGCGTATCTTACTGGATGACGGAAAGTTACTCCTAACCGTAAAGAAAACTAACGGAGAAGATGAAGTAGAAGCAGAAGTCGTTCAAGGGGGGCCGCTAAAGAGCAAAAAAGGCGTAAACCTGCCGAACACCAAGATCTCTCTTCCATGCCTAACGGAAAAAGACCTTGCAGATCTTGAAGTCGCATTGGAGGAAAACGTAGAGTGGATTGGACTTTCCTTCGTGCGCAATGCCGAAGATGTAATAGAGCTCAAACGACTCATCCGCAAAGCGAAGAAACAAGCATTTGTTATCTCAAAAATCGAGAAGCCAGAAGCCGTAATGGACATCGACCGAATTCTAGAAGAAACAGACGGTGTGATGGTAGCGCGAGGTGATCTCGGTGTTGAAGTTCCAATGCAATCCGTGCCACTCATCCAAAAGATGATTACAGAGAAAGCTCTAATGTACAGCAAGCCTGTGATCATTGCCACTCAGATGATGGAGACGATGATTGAAAACATGTCCCCTACCCGTGCGGAAGTAAACGATGTGGCCAACTCCGTTCTAGATGGTGCAGATGCCGTAATGCTCAGCGGTGAAACTTCAGTAGGGAAGCATCCTATTGCCGTAGTTGAGGCAATGAGCCGCATCATCTCTCACGTAGAAGAATCTGCAGAAATCACAGCACCGGAACATCCGCCTCTTGTGAGAGACGACCGCTATATCACTGACAGCATTTGTTATCACGCTTCAAAAGTGGCCGACAGCGTTAGCGCAAGTGCGATTATGACGATGACCTTTAGTGGTTACACTGCATTTAAAATTAGCTCACACCGACCAAAGTCGAATGTATTCGTATTCACTGCCAACCGCAGCATTCTAAACACCCTTAGCTTGCTTTGGGGAGTTCATGGTTTCTACTACGATAAAATGGAAAGTACCGACAACACCTTCCATGAGATTAAAGAACTCATCCGCGGCAAAAAGCTTATGAAGAAAGGTGAGCTGATGGTGAAAATTGCATCCATGCCCATTCAAGAGCGAGGATTCACCAACATGCTCAAAATTGCTGAAATGGATTAAGAGAATTCGAAGCACGGCTTCAACATACCAACTTACTTCAAGCATCGCTTTAGGACACTCCCTTTAGCGATGCTTCTTTTTTCGACCCGTTTTCAAATTCTGTCAGGCGTTGTTTGTGGATGTACTACATCGCCAAAATCACCGTGACAAAACCGCCAAAAAATAAAAGGTAAGTCCGTGATAAATAACCCATTTACAGGAAAGCTGCCCCAAAAACCTTCTTCACCTCAAAAAACCTCCATTTCTGCTGAGCGTGGTTTTCCGCTATATTTTCCTACTTCAATTTCAAGGAGTTATTTGCTGTGTTGATAGCACACAATTCTAAAATTGGAGGTTTGTAAAACAAAAAACCCCGACAATGGTCGGGGTTCATTTATTGCGGAGGGAGCTACTAGAACGTTCCTTTAAATTGCTTTAAGAATCGCATATCATTCTCGAACAGCATTCGAATATCTGGGATATTATAACGCTGCATAGTAATGCGTTCTACCCCCATACCGAAGGCGTAACCTGAGTACACGTTAGGATCAATTCCCGAAGCTTCTAGGACAGCAGGATCTACCATTCCGCACCCCATCACTTCGAGCCAACCCGTTCCCTTCGTCATGCGATAGTCCGTTTCTGTTTCCAATCCCCACCAAATATCCATTTCGGCACTAGGTTCCGTAAAAGGAAAATAACTTGGGCGAAGGCGAATCTTAGTATCTGCTCCAAAAAACTCTCGAGCGAAGTACAGCAACGTTTGCTTCAAGTCAGCAAACGAAACATTCTTATCGATGTACAAACCTTCGATCTGATGGAAGATACAATGTGATCTAGAAGAAATCGCTTCGTTTCTGAAAACACGCCCGGGTGCAATGATGCGAATAGGCGTTTCCAAGCGCTCCATTTCACGAACTTGAACAGACGAAGTGTGCGTGCGCAAAGCCCAATCTGGATCGGTGTGAACGAAGAAAGTATCTTGCATATCACGCGCTGGATGCTCTTCTGGGAAGTTCAAGGCAGAGAAATTATGCCAGTCATCTTCAATTTCTGGACCTTCACTCACCGAAAAACCAACACGCTTAAAAATATCAACAATCTCATTGCGTACGATAGAAACGGGATGTTCTGAACCCATCCAAATTGGATCTCCAGGACGGCTCAAGTCGTTCTCTGAATGCAGCGGCTTTTGTTCTTCCAACTCCGACTTAAAACGCAATACAGCGCTTTCCGCAGCGTTCTTTAAACGGTTCACTGCTTGTCCAAATGCCTTCTTTTCTTCGTTAGGTACCGCCTTGAATTGGGTAAAAAGGTCGTTCAAAATGCCTTTTTTGCCCAAATACTTTAAACGGAATGCCTCTAATTCTTCAGCGTTTGCAGGCTTAAAGGCCTCGACTGCTATAAGATGTTCATCGATGGCTTTGTGCATGATTGCGATGTGGTGAGTGCTTGTTATATTTGTCGTAGCGTCAAGTGCGCAATATTACTGAATTTCACTCTGATGAGAAAGCTTCTTACCGTTCTCTTCCTAGGCTCAATGGCCCTACTTTCAGGTTGTAATCGCTCTGAGGGCAACCCTGAAGGAACAGCCATTGTATATGTTGTTAATAGCGAGGGAGAACCCATTCAAAATGCTCTTGTGCAGTTTATCTCTCCTGATAACTCTCCCAATGGCATTGAAGTTTACAAGTACACCGACATTGATGGAAGTGCATTTGTAAAATGGAATTATGATATTTTCGTGGATGTTACGGCTACGAAAGGTGGTTTTAAAGGCTGCAACGCTATTCACATTGTTCCGGGTGAAACCACCACGGGTAATGTTATTATCAAACCTTTCGGTTCAAACTCAAACGGATGTCCATAAGCTCAATAAACATGCGCAAATTACACACATTACTCGCACTATTTGCCTTGATCCTAGCAATGGGGTCGTGCAAGAAAGACGATCCCGTTTATCCTTTCAAAGTTGTTGTTGAAAGTGAATCTGGTGTTCGCGTTCAAAATGCAGAAGTGCGCTGCTTTGTTCCACTACCAAATGTTGACATCGAGTATTATGGAACAACTGGTATCAATGGCGTAGCCAGTTTTGAACACGATGGTGGAGAAATTGTCGTTCAAATTCAGGTGACCAAGGGCAACTCTACTCCAACAGCAGTAGGATGTGGATACCTAAAGCTCACCCCTGATGAAACCGCTACAGCGACCATCGTTGTAACCGAATACGATCCGGAAGATCCGGGTTGCCAGTGATTTAAGCCTCCAGTCCACTCTCTTCAAAGTAGTGGATGATTGCTTCTTTCATTAAACGTTGTTGATGACCTGCCTTCAAAAAGGGCAGGTTTTCTACTTTTTTATAGTGCGGCCAGCCGTCTTCATCATATGCCTCAAACTCGTAATAGCCATATGGTTCGAGAAGTCGACAAATTGCGATGTGCATCACGTTTAGCTTGTCGTCTTTTTTGAACTTTTGATAGCCTCTTCCCAGTTCTTGGACACCTATCAAAAACAAAATACCATCTAAGTCTATATCTTCGCCGGGAGCAAAGCGATCGGAAACAACCTTCACAATGCGGTCCCATTTTTCTTGTAATCCTTCCATAAAGCGTTTTTTCGCGGACACAAAAGTACTATGAACACAACGGATATCGTGCTTCTTATTCCGGTTCTCTTCGGATTTGTCCGCGGGATATGGACGGGCCTCATTCAAGAGGTTGCGGGAATTGTTGGAATCATTGCTGGGATAATATTGGGATATACATTCAATGAACCCACCGTATACTTCCTCAATGATCAGCTCGAAATAAGTATTGAAACAGCCAATATTGCTGCCTTTGTTCTCTTATTTGTAGGAGGTTATGTAACGGTTCTCATCCTTGCAAAAATGCTCACAAAAGGTGTATCAATGATGGCTTTAGGACCGGTTAACCGTGTTCTTGGGGGGCTTTTCTCAGCTATTAAATACACCGTTTTAACACTTGTACTCCTATCGGCATTTGACCGAATCAACCACAGCGCCAATATCGTTGCAAAAGAAAAGCTCGAAGCAAGTGTTGTATATCGCACTTACTCCGAGCTTAGTCAATTATTATGGGAATATGTTCCCGAAGACAACGGCTTGAATTTCGATGCCATTCAAGGCCGTTTTGAATCAATCCAAGATAGCCTTAATACCCGGTAACACTTTACCCTCAAGGTATTCTAGCATAGCTCCCCCACCGGTGCTCACATAACTCACGCGATTGGCCAAGTTAAACTGCTTCACAGCCGCAACAGAATCTCCACCTCCTACGAGAGAGAAAGATCCCTTATCAGTAGCCTCAGCAATCGCCAAGCCCAGCGACTTCGTTCCTTGACTAAAGGCTTCAAATTCGAAAACGCCCAACGGTCCATTCCAAAGAATGGTAGCACTCTCCTTCACCACTTTCGCATAGTTTTCGATGGTCTTTGGTCCAATATCCAATCCCATCCAACCGTCGCGAATGGCATCAGCTTCCGTAATTTCTACGTTTGCATCCGCTGAAAAAGCATCAGCATTCAATGAATCTACGGGGAGATGGAAAGTCACTCCAGCCGCTTCTGCTTTGCTCAGTAACTCTTTAGCAAGATCCAGTTTATCGTCTTCAACCAAGCTATTTCCAACCGAACCACCTTGAGCTTTAAGGAAGGTATACGCCATACCACCACCAATAATGAGGTGATCTACTCTATTCATCAAATTCGTGATGATATCAATCTTTGAACTCACCTTGGCACCGCCTACAATAGCTGTAACCGGTTTTTCTTCGCTGTGAAGCACTTTATCAACGTTCAGCACCTCATTGCCCATTACGTAGCCGAAAGCCTTCTTATCGGCAAAATATTGAGCAATTACAGCCGTACTCGCATGTGCTCTATGAGCTGTTCCGAAGGCGTCATTCACATAAAACTGACCATGAAGGGCCAATTGCTTCGCAAATTCAGCATCTCCTGCTTCCTCTTCACTGTGGAAACGCAAATTTTCGAGGAGTAGAACTTCACCTGGAGCAAGAGATGCACTCATACCCTCAGCTTCTGCTCCTACACAATCCGATGCGAACTTTACATCAACACCCAAAACCTTGCTCAAGTGGCTCACGATATGAGACAACGAGAAATCACGATTAACCTCACCTTTAGGACGACCGAGGTGAGACATAAGAACCACAGATCCTCCATCATTCAAGATCTTCTGAATGGTTGGAACTGTCGCTTGAATTCGTGTGTCATCCGCAATTTCAAAGGCACTATTCAGAGGCACATTAAAATCAACTCGGATTAGAGCGCGAACATTGGCAAAAGAGTAATCATCAATAGTTTTCATACGCGGGGATTATTTGCTCCACAAAAGTAAGATTCCCAACTCAACCAACCTCACCGTGTTCTTGATTACCTTCGCGTTATGAGATTCTCTGATATACCTGGACAGAAACCGCTGATTGACAAACTCGTTAACAACATTCGAAGCGGGAAAATTCCCCACGCCCAGTTATTCTCTGGAAGTGAAGGATCTAGTGCATTAGCTTTGGCCTTAGCCTATGCTCAATATACGCTGTGTTCCAACAAATCAGACGACAGTTGTGGAACATGTCCATCTTGTAAACAGATGCTGCAACTTCAACATCCAGATGTGCACTTTGCTTTCCCTGTTGCCAAAACGAAAGACAGTTCAGATAAACCAACTAGTCAAGAGTTCTTAAACGATTGGCGTCTGCAGATGACCGAACAACCCTATCCACTCTATATCGATTGGTTAGGTCGAATAGGAATTGAAAACAAGCAGGCTCAACTATCTGTATATCAAGCATCTAAGATTGCACAAGCCCTTCAATTAAAGAGTTACTCAGGAGGAAAAAAGGTCCTAATCCTTTGGATGCCAGAGAAATTGAACATCGCTGCTTCCAACAAATTGCTCAAACTGATTGAAGAACCAGAAGGTGATACTCTCATCTTATTTGTCACTCACCACGAAGAAAACGTACTGGCCACCATCCGTTCTAGATGTCAAACAACTAAGGTTCCTCCTCTTCATCATTCTGATTTACAACAGTTTATCATTAATAAAGGGGGAAACAAGGATCTCGCACCTACGATTTCGGCAATGGCATTAGGGCTTCCTGGGCAAGCATTGAGAATCATGCAGCAGCCAGAAAGAGTAAAGGAAGATGTGGATAGGTTTACCAATTGGGTCCGCGTGAGCTTTCAACGCAAGGTTGAAGCTATGATACATTGGTCGGACGATACCGCAGGAATGGGTCGTGAGCGATTGAAGAGTTTTTTGCATTTCGCTCTCAACGGATTTGAAGAAGCTCTCACCTTCCATTATGGCGCACATCAAAACAATCCATTTGCCATTAGTGGCAATGATTTCAAATTTGACAAGTTTGCTCCATTTGTCAATTCCGCTAATGTGATTGAAATTCAAAGTCACATCAACACGGCTATCTACGAGATCGAAAGAAACTTGAACCCCAAAGTGGTCCTTCTAGACCTAAGTTTTCAAATTGCACGCGCTCTTAATGTAAAAAACTGATTTTCAAACAGTTAAAAACATTGCGTTTAAGCCACTAACTGCGTTTCAAAGGGGGTTAGACACTAGAAAAAGGGTTAAATCGCTTAAATCGGCTCTAAACAGCCTTTTTCAGCACATAAACGAGGCTGCTCATATTCTTTGTGCCCTTTCCACGTAAATTTGACTTCAATCCTGTTAAAAAGGCTTGAATGGGACGCATTTTCCCGTGCTTGTACTTTTCAGAAAGAAGGGAGACGTAAAAACTATCAAAAGGCATATTGATAATTTCCACTACACGAAAACCATTCTTCTGAGCCAATTCCGACATAGACTTTTTCGAAAAATGCCAAAGGTGAATTGGCACATCCCACGCGGCCCAATCTACACCGTAATGTTTGGCATCATAGCTTTCATGATTTGGAACAGCTACAAAAAGGGCCCCATCATCTGCTAACCAAGAATGGAATTTAGAAAGGTGTTCATTCAAATTTGGTAGATGCTCAAGTACATGCCACATAGAAATAGCATTCAATGAACCTGGATCTGATTGAAAAGATTCTAATGATGGATGCGGCTCAATTCCATGTTCAGTTTTTGCATTCGCTCGAGCAACTTCACTGACTTCTACTCCCGCTATCCTCCATCCTGCAGTACGACATTCATTCAAAAAATGACCCGTTCCACATCCCATATCTAACAGAGAACCTCTTTGTGTATGACGTTCTACCCAGTTGCGCTTTTGCTTTACTGCCCGGTTACGAACAACTTGATAAGCCCTACTGAAGAGTGACTTCTTTGTGTTGCTATGAGAAATGTAGTCCTCACTTTCGTAGTACTTTCCAATAACATCATCTGCTGGTCGCGGTGATGTAACGACAAAGCCACAAGCCCCGCATTTACGCAAATCAAAAGATTCATGGCTAACCATGTGATCCTTTACTACACTGTGAAATGAGAAGTCCTGACCTTCACAGATCGGACATGTATCTACTGAAACCATGTGTTCCACGTGAAACGAAATTGGAAATTAACGGCCCATATGGACCAACAAAACGCTGATATCGGCTGGAGAAACACCACTTATGCGCGATGCTTGAGAAACCGTTGCTGGGCGAATATCGGATAATTTCAAACGCGCCTCCATACTCAAGGACGTAATATCTGCGTAATTAAAGGATTCCGGAATCTTGATATTCTCCAAACGCAACATCTTATCCACGTTATCTTGTTCCTTTTGAATATATCCGCTGTACTTGTAATCAATCTCTACTTGTTCGATAACCTCATCGTCATACGCTGAAGGATCAATGGACTCCTTCACAGCATCCAAGTTCAACAAGTCGAACAACCGAATATTTGGACGTCCTATATACGTATCTAGTTTATTCTTCTGTTTCGCCGGAGCGGATTCGAAAGACTTTAAAAGAGGATTGATAGCCTCAGGCTCGATACTAAACTCGCTGACCGCAGCCTTTAATTGAGCAATACCCAATTCCTTCTCTTCTACTCTCTTTAAACGTTCATCAGAAGCTAAACCCCATGAATGAGAAAGTCGAGTTAGACGAAGATCAGCATTATCCTGACGTAACAATAAACGGAACTCAGCACGACTGGTAAACATTCTATATGGCTCCTCTGTGCCTTTGGTAATCAGATCGTCAATCAAGACGCCTATGTAAGCTTGGCTTCTATCCAGGATAACTTCACCGAGACCTGACACTTTTCTGTGCGCATTAATGCCAGCCATAAGCCCTTGAGATGCGGCCTCTTCATAACCTGTTGTTCCATTGATCTGCCCTGCGAAATACAAACCCTCTACTAGTTTGGTCTCTAGAGAATGCTTTAACTGCGTAGGTGGGAAATAATCGTATTCTATCGCATAACCTGGACGGAAGAATCGAACGTTTTCAAATCCTGGTACTTTCTGTAGGGCCTCCACTTGTACTTCTTCAGGAAGAGAAGTACTGAACCCATTGATATACATCTCAACGGAATTCCAAGATTCTGGCTCTACAAACAATTGATGACGATCCTTGTCCGCGAAACGATGAATCTTATCTTCAATACTCGGACAATACCTCGGGCCTTTACTCTGAATGGCGCCATTGAACATCGGCGAACGATCAAAACCGGACCGCAAAGTGTTGTGTACTTCTTCCGAAGTATATGCAATCCAACAGCTCTTTTGCTCACCAATTGAATACTCATTCAAGTAGCTAAAACGCCCCGGGTTCTCATCCCCTTTTTGCTCCTCAAACTTGGAATAATCCAACGACCTACCATCCACTCTCGGAGGGGTCCCTGTCTTCATCCTTCCCGTATCAAAACCAAGTTGAACGAGCTGTTCTGTAATACCTGTAGAAGCACGCTCACCAGCACGCCCACCGCCAAAATTCTTATCTCCAATATGAATCAAACCATTCAGGAAAGTTCCATTGGTTAAAACGACAGCTTTTGACATAATCTCAACACCCATACCCGTACGAACACCGACCACTTTACCATCTTCAATCAACAGTCCATTGACCATATCCTGAAAGAAATCCAAGGTCGGAATACGCTCCAAAGCGAGACGCCACTCTTCTGCAAAACGCCATCGATCAGACTGCACACGAGGACTCCACATAGCAGGTCCTTTAGAGCGATTCAACATGCGGAACTGAATGGCTGTTTTATCCGTAATAACACCACTCAATCCTCCCATCGCATCAATTTCACGAACAATCTGTCCTTTAGCCACACCCCCCATTGCCGGGTTGCACGACATCTGACCGATGGTCTGCAGGTTCATCGTCACTAGCAAGACCCTACTTCCCATATTAGCAGCAGCAGCGGCAGCCTCATTTCCAGCATGTCCTCCACCTACTACTATTACATCATATTCTTCTCTAGTCATCATAGCGTTCCACGTGAAACTATTTAGATCGCAAAGCTAGATACTTATCTTCTAACTTTCTCATTTTCAGTCGATCAACTTCAGATTGATCGTCATAACCACACAAATGCAAAAGCGCGTGTACAAAAACACGATCTCTTTCATCTAAAAGACTGTTATTTAACCGATTAGCATTATCAGTTATACGCTCATAGGAAACAATAACATCACCATAGATACGCGTTCCACGCACCTCTCCGTAGGTAATAACATCGGTGTAGTAGTCATGTTCGAGCAAGCGAACATTCTCTAAACGCATCTCATCATCTGACAAAAAACGATAGGAAATTTCTACCAAACGAAGACCTTCCATTAAAGCAACCGTCGACAACCAACGGTCTACTTCTGAGACGTCAATTTCCCAGCTTGAAGGGGTGTTATAAAATCTAACCTTACTCATTGGCCGCGAAGGTACGAACCTGAGCGCTGACGATAATAGGGTGTTAAAGGAGGAGCTTGATAACGCAATTGTTCATTCATCTGCTTCTGATCACGCAAGAATTCTTCCTCCCGCATTCGCAACAGTTCTTGGTAACGATCACCAGCATTACTCTTTCGCTCTTCATCTTGTTCTTGCAAACGTTCTGCCTCCTCTAACTCCAACATCTTCACATCTATCTCCTTTTGACGCTCAAAAAACTCAGCGTCAAAATTCTGACGAGCCAAGTCACGCTCGTTCTCTTCTAGTAATTCCTCCAGTGCTTTATTACCATTGTTCCCCGTGGAACCTGCTTCATTCAACATCTGCCTAATTTCGGCTTGACGCATCATCATTTCTACCAACTCCTCAGACATTCCTTCACCCATACCATTCTCTCCACCTTCACCAGATTGACCATTCTGACCATCTCTCTGTGGTTGGTTGCCTTGCTGCATACCCATCTGCTGCATCTGTTGATTCAACTGCTGCTGCATCTTGCGCATATTACTCATCGATGGTTTACCACCACCCGGCTTCTGACAGGATTGATCACCCTTCATCATACCACTCATTTGCTGTTGAATCTGATCCATGGTACCATCCAACATCAAACTCAGTTCATTCAAAGCAATCATACTTTCACGCATGTTACTAGAGCCGCTTGGTAAGTCACGCTCACTTAAATCATCATTGGATTGCGTCATGTTTGATTTAACCTCAACCATCCATTTTGTTACGGGAGCTTCTATCTGAGGAATTCTTCCAATTAATGCCGATAAACTATCATCTACGACTTGATAACCCTTCCTTAAATCCTGTTGACGTTTCATCCATGCAACTACCACAGCATCTGAAGAAGAATTGGAAAGTATCTCTGACCCTAATTGCTCTTGGTCATCGCTCAGATGAATCAAATTGGTCAAAATCCTCCGAAGAACAGCCAAATTCTCTACGTGTTGTTGCATCTGCATTTGCATAACCGTGCTACTCATTTGTTGCATCATGTCCTGCATTTGATCACTACTCTGTTGCTGTTTCTCATTTGCCTTGTCAGACTGATTCTGATTCAATTCATCAGAACTTTTTTGCATGCTTTCTTCTGTCTTCTCTGCCTCTTCTTTGGGACTATCAAAATCGTTGGGATGCTCCAATTCCGAGTTTTGCTTCTGCAATGAATCTAGATTGTTCTTCCAATCTTCAAACTGCTCGTTCAATTCATCTTGTTCCTCACGGGTATCATCGGTCCGGTTAGCTAAATCTTGTTGACGCTCTTGCATTTCATTTAGCTCCTCCATGGCCCTGTCCAGATCCTGCTCAAATGCTAGTCGCTTCATCAACTCTTCCAATCGTTTTGCATCAAGCTCCATTCTATCGTTCTCGTTCTGAACTCTGCGCATCCAATCGCGAAGATTATCCTGATTCATACGTTCAGAACGCTCTTCCATTTCTTTCATAAGTTCTTCCAACTTATCCTTGTCCATTTCATCCATCAATCGCTGCAGCTCTTCTCGCTTCTCTGTATTCTCAGGATTGGATGGATCATTCATCATCCGTTGCTCATTTTCACGACGGAACTGATTCATCATGCGATCCCAATTCTCCATCAACTGTTCTTGCTGACGAAGCATTCGTTGTTTCATTTGATTCTGTTGCCAGTTAGAATTACCATCAATCAATTGACGATTCATTTCTTCCTGTAACTCGCGCATTTCGCTTTGTTCGCGTCTGAATTCTTTCAGCTCTTCAACTCGTTCATGATCTTGTTTATCGAGTTCTTCCCTTCTGTCAAGTTGACTAGGAAGCACTAATTCGAATGGACCTACTTTAGTGCGCTTATTTCCATGTACACCGTCATTATCATAAACCTCAACGGAAAAAGAATGAAAACGAGATTCTGCTTGAAAAGAAGAAGTCCAAGTGTTCTGACTACCCACTGGAATGACATAAGATGAATCTCCTTCCAGAACAATGCGCGTACTTGTTACGCCATAATCATCCGAAGAATAACCGCGAACGTATACTCTCCTCGTGATACTATCCACACGGTACTCCACTTCAACAGATGGTGGTAAATCAGGAATAATAGACAAATCGTATAAGCCACTGATATACTGTGTACCATTCACGTTATCTGCAGCCACTCTGTACTTTAACGGGCTTAATAAACGAATAGAAGCAGAACTCGAACTGGTATGAACACTGACGTCTTCAAGTACCCCGCCTTTAGAATCCAATAAGGAAATGGAATCTGCATCCCTCCACTGCATCGTCCAAAGAACATCAGAACCGACAGGAACCACAGCGTCACCTGACGCTTCGATCTCAAAAGGAGCAATACCTGTGTAAGAAGGAGGAAGAACACGCAATTTGAAGTTCAAGAGAGATGGAACTTTAAGTACATTGATGATCCCTTTTTCACTTTTAAACTCAAGCGCTTCAAAAACCACTGAAGAATTCTCGACATTTCTATCAATCGTCCATTCAAATTCTCCCGGAGAAACCGTGGTCATAGCAATGCGTTCACCATTTAGGTAAACAAATGCACGGTCTGGAATTCGATTCCCGTTTAAATATAATTTTAGGGTCAAGGGTTCACCGTACTCCACTTCCCAACTCATCTCAGATTCAAATTGAAAAGGAGCCATAGGAACGTACGCCGTGTTATAATCTAGAAATCGAAAACTCCCCTGCGTGATGAGATCAGAATCAAATAGGCCTATTACAAAAACGATAAACGTAGGTATACCCGCTATCCATGCAGCTTTGATTAATCGTTTCGGGGTTAAGGTGGCAAGCAAGTTTTGCTGAGAAAGTGATTTCGTGCGTTGCTCAATTATGGCCGATAAATAAGATTGATCTATAGAACTATTCGATTCCAGCTCAAGAAAATTCACAATCTTATCCTCAACGGTAGGATTACCAGAACCCATACGAAGTGCCACATCCCTATCGCTGATTGCTTTCCATCCCGTCAACAATGACAGAGTAGGTCTGATAATCCAAATTCCAATAAAAATGGCGTTAATTAATAACCATACACTTACCAACACAGTTTTAATTGATGATGGTAAATAGAGGAAATACTCTAGAAGACCGAAGATGAAAAGGGAGAACAACCCCAGTGCAACCGAAGATATTACTCCACGATACAATTCCAATCGGTGAAACTTTCTACGGTACTGATCAATTTGAAATCTAATTGAGCTGCTACTGTTCATTCTTTCTAATCTTGTATCTTTCCATCGAACACCAAGGTACATTGAATTGTGGAGTCCATCCTGCACCGTTTAGCACATGCTTGTTTATATCTGTTTCTGCTGATTCTTCCTTATTCATCGGAAGGTCAAAATGAACAAAATGAATATGTTAAACACTTGCGTGTACTGGATAGTTTAATTGAACAACGCCAATTCGACAAGGCGATTCAATACACCAATACCCAACAACCCAGCAGTGAAATCATTCAAAATCTCTTCGTTCATCAAAGAAACAGAGCGCTTTTAAAAAACAGACAATCTCCAAAAAGCGTAGAAATTGAATGCTTAGAAGCGCATCATGTCCTCCATTCCAGAACGGATAGTATATCAGTTTATTTAGATGCTCGCATACTGGAACTCTTGGGCCACTATTACTACCAACAATCGGAACTCTTTACTGCACTTTCCTATCTCGATTCAGCCAGCATTCGATTCAAAGAAATCAATGACTATCTCTCTACGATCTACAATCTAAACATGATTGGAACGATCTACGACCTCAATGGAGAGAAGGCTAAATCTGTTCGCTATTACCACCGAGCACTTTCTGAATTTGAAGAACATCCCATCGATTCATCCTACTATTTCGAGATTATTATCGATTTGGGGAATCTGTACTATCACTTAAGCCAGTACGACAAAGCAGATGAGCTTTACCGAACGGTGTACGAGAATCCAGCCCTCTTCGAGTATCCCAAAATTGTAGCCGACGTTTATACGAATCTTGGAAATGTTTCACAGGAACGCGGACTATTTCCAGAATCAGAATACTTCTATCAACAAGCATTCAAGTATTTTACTCAGCTGAACGACAGTACTAAAATGGCCATGGTACTGCATAATATTGGTGCATTAAAAGAAGAAACCGATACCGCAGAGGCATTAGATTATTATAAGAGATCACTCCTTATTAAACAGAGGTTTGGAGACCATGCAGGAATGGCGAATACGAAGTACGCCATAGCGCGATTATATTTCCTCAATGATCAAAATAGCAGATCCAAAGAATTGGCTTTTGAAGCCATCGATAACACAGAATTAGGTTACGATAGTGAAACCGTTTCCCTCCTCTATGAACTTCTCGGATCCATTTACGCCAAAGAGAAAAATTGGCAGCAAGCCTTCTTGTATACGCAGAAATATCGATCACTTTCTGATAGTATTCGACTTCTAGACGAACAAGCCACCATTCATAAAATTGAACAGCTCTATCATATTGAAGAGCAGAAGAAAATCATCAACAACCTCGAAAAATCTGATTCTCAAAAACAGGCGCAATTGAAAAAGAGTAAAGTGATTAATTATGCGCTTGGAGGTGCCACTGTACTTCTGATTATTGTGTTAGTCCTCTTGATGTCGAACTTCCAACAGATGCAACGCACCAAGAATACGCTGTATACCAAGAATTTGGAAATAACAGCTGCTGAAGCTTTGATGAAAGGTCAAGAAGAAGAACGACAACGGTTGGCTCATGAACTTCACGACAAAGTGGGAAACCATATTACCGTCCTAAAAAATCATGTGGTTACCCATCGCAACGGAGATGAAACTCTTCTAAAAATTGTGCAAGACATGTCGGCAGAGGTTCGCAACATTTCACAAGATCTTATGCCTCCTGTACTGGAAAGATTTGGTCTGGCCGATGCCTTGGAGGAACTCTGCACCCGTTATAGAGATCAAACGGAAGCGACCATTGATTTAAACATTGATCAAAGCGAAGCAATTCCCATGGATAGGGATGAACAAATCAATCTCTATCGACTTATCCAAGAACTTATACAAGTGTCGTTATATCATTACAAAGCGAATTATCTATTGATTGAAATGCTTTGGAATGAAAGTGGTGTATGGGTAAATATTGAAGATAACGGTGTAAAGAAACAACGATATAATGATGGCGACAGAGTATTACATCCTTGGAAACCCATTGAACATAGAGTTCAATTTTTGAAAGGCGATTTCATACGATCTAGTCACAATCAAGGAAATGAATACCGCATCTATATCCCCAATCAAAAGCAATGAGACCTGGAATTATATTGTTAGATGATCATCCGCTAATATTGCGGAGTATGAAAGCTATTGTGGAGATGGACGGTAGCTTTGATATTTTGGCTGTATGCTCTTCTTCAGAAGAATTATTTACCACTTTAGAAGAGGTTACTCCTGATATCATCGTACTGGATATCAGTCTACCAGACGTAGATGGTTTTGACATTTTTGCTAGGCTGAGAACCTTCCATCCCCAGGTTAAAACGATCATCTACACCATGCACCGAGTGAGAAGATACATGGATCACTTCCATCAAAATGGAGCGAATGGTTATGTACTGAAATCGGGTGAGTTAGGCGAATTGGTTGATGCACTTAAGCAGGTATACAACGGAGAGCGATACTTCCCAGAATCGGTTACCGGAATCAAACACGTTGATGACGATTATGAGGACAATCAAATTCAATTGACCGAGACCGAGAAATTAACTCTTCGTGCTCTAAACATCAACCGCAGCAACAAGGAGATTGCTGAAACGTTAGATGTGTCTATTAACGAAGTAATTGATATTCGAAAGTCACTACTATTCAAATCAAATGCGGTGAACACACGTGAACTCCTCGAATACGCTAAACGCAAGAAATGGATTTGAAACCCTACCTATTCGTTCTGCTCAGCTTTTCATTGGTTTCATGCGGAGTTTCTTACAGCACGTCTACTTTCATCAATGATAATGATGAGATAGGGTATGAAACCACCCTCTATACTCCTGAAAGTGATTCGATTTATGGGGATTTTATCTATCTGTCCGATAGCACCGATAAGTTGGAAGAGCCTACTCCACTTATGCTTTCTTACCTCTCCAAAAACTTTAGAGTAATCGTTCCTCACCGCTGGGGAGCACCAGGACGATCTCGAATGACACTGGACAATTATGACAATCGCTTGAGGGGAGTATCGTACTCATTAAGTCAGATCAGAACGCAAAGAGACACCGTTCTTCCCCTTCACATTTTAGGTGAAGGCTTCTATTCTTCCATTGCCATTCGCCTTGCGAAAGACTATCGTACAGATGATCTTATGCTCGTGCAACCCATGTACTATCCGCTCCAACAGATTATGATACAACAGGTTATAGAAGAGCAAGATACAACGGGATATTCCCTCAACCAGCTGTGGGGCTTGAGCAATGACAGTCTCCGCAATCACTTCGTCAACATAATCGAAGTCCGTGGAACTACAGACGAAAGTATGTACAATGTTCACTATACAAAGTTCATCCGGTCGTACTGGAGCGATGCTCACATCCGTGAATCAATCTCACGATTGTCAGACACCATTATTCCAACCGTTTTCCACAATGAATACCCACTCTATTCCATTCAAAACCAAAAGAGTTGGGAAGCTAATTCAAATATCCACCTACTAAAATGGCCGGAGAAAAAACCCTGGCCATCGTATGGTATCCACTATTGGGAAACCTTATTTCTATCGGAAGATTAACAAGGAATCTTATTTACTCTTCTCTCGTGTCTACCTCCTTCAAACTCTTCTGTAATGAAGGTATTCACACATGCAAGAGCCAGATCTAGATCAATAAAGCGAGCGGGAAGCGCAAGAACATTTGCATTGTTGTGCTGGCGAGCTAGAGCTGCTAATTCAGTATTCCAACAAAGTGCAGAGCGAATTCCAGCGTGCTTATTAACGGTCATGTTAATACCATTTCCACTTCCACAGATTACGATACCCAAGTCTGCTTTACCGTTTTCAACATCGTTAGCAACGGGATGTCCAAAGTCTGGATAATCCACACTTTCTTCAGAATACGCACCGTGATCGGTAACGGTATGTCCCTTAGATTCAAGTTCTTTCGTGATGGCAGCCTTGTATTCGATGCCAGCGTGATCTGCTCCAATTGAAATGTTCATGCGTGCTTATTTTCCACAAAGGTCTGAAATTAGAGTGGCTTATTCACAAAACACATCCTTATCAACATTACATGTGAATAGCTGTTGATAAACGTGGATAACAGGAACAAAACTTTTCCTTGTGTAATCCATTTTAAAAATCAATACACGCTTGGCTTTCACATGTGCAAATCAATTCACCCCTGACTTTTAGACTTTTCATCAACCAACAACTCATGGTTATTCACCGTTAATCACATGGAAAGATTTCAAAGTTCACCGTACCTTCACGATATTCACAATTGTGGACAGCATTCCTTACTATCTTGAAAATCAACTCTACATTCAATATCAACACCGTTAATAAACTGTGAGCAAAGTGCCAGATCACATAAATCCTATTCATCCTTCAAAAAGATATTCAGGCTATCAACAGGCTAATACTATATCCTTATTTCTTTTAAAAAGATCATTAATACTATTACTATTAACTGTTCATTACTTAGGATTCGCTCAAACAGAAAATTCGACGGATAGCCTCACCTTTGTCAAATATGAATTCGACAACGGGCAAATATCAAGTGAGGGCTATTTACGAAACGGAAATCCAGATGGCTACTGGAAGAGTTACTACCGAACAGGTCACCTAAAATCCGAAGGAAACCGCGAAAATTTCATGTTGAGCGGACCATGGAAGTTCTATGATGAAGACGGTCAAATTCAGTCGGTTATTCGATATGTGGCCGGAATGAAAGAGGGAACAAGAGAGTACTGGGCACCTGATTCTGTGCTGAAACGAGAAGTTTCCTATGTGGCAGATGAGATCAATGGAACCTCCACATATTACTATCCCAACCGAGATATTAAGAAGCTCATTCCCTTTGTTAACAACCGAGAAGAAGGCACCGGATATGAATTTGATACTACCGGCACCGTTACCACCATTCTCACATATCGCTCAGGAGTATTAACCAAGGAGCAAGAAATTAACAGGTACGATCGCTTCGGTCTGAAAAAAGGGACTTGGGTTGAGTTTTTCAACGATATGAATGTGCGCATTGAAGGTACGTACAAAGACGATTTAAAACACGGTTTCTGGAAATATTACAAGCGAAATGGTGATTTGATTCGCATTGAAAAATGGGTGATGGGAGTCTTGCAAGAAGATGAAGACAACACCACTTCCAAGATTGATTTGGTTAGAACGGTAGATCTGAACACAGGAAAGATTACTGCGATTGGAGGCTATCAAAACGGTCAAAAAAATGGTGTTCACAGACAGTTTGACGAAGATGGAAATATCATCTCAGCTGAACTCTGGCAGAACGATATTCTCTTAGCCGAGGGTTTGTACGACAATCAGGGAAGAAAGCAGGGAATTTGGAAATATTATTGGCCAGACGGAACGCTAAAAGCCACTGGAAAATACATCAACGATAGCAAGGATGGTGAGTGGAAATACTTCTTTGAAGATGGCACATTAGAACAAGTTGGAAAGTATATGTTCGATCAACTTGATGGTGTGTGGAGATGGTATTTCAAAGATGGTGAGTTGCGATTGGAACAAAACTTCTTTGAAGGATTAGCAGATGGTGATGTTGTTGAATACAACGATTCCAATGAAGTCATTGTACAAGGTCAGTATCTCGATGGATTGAAGACGGGCATTTGGAAATACTCAAGTCATGGCGTGCTGGAAACCGGCGAATATGTGCAAGGAGAACGCGAAGGTAGATGGACCATCACTTGGTTAGATTCTGGACAATTACGAGAAGAAGGAGATTACAGCAACGGTAAGAAAGAAGGTCTTCATGTCACCTATTACAACAATGGACAAATTGCGCGAAGAGGTCAGTATTCCAATGGACTAAAAGAAGGCGTTTGGGAACAATTTGCCACGAATGGTGCGCGCATCGTTACCATCACCTATTCAGCTGGAGAAGAAATCAAATACAATCGCACGGAACTCGACAATGGCCGACGATAAGAATACATTGGACTGGAAGCGCAAATCTCGAGAAGTTCAATATGACAATCCATGGATTACCGTCTATCACGATGAAGTGATAAATCCCAATGGTGGAGACGGAATTTATGGTGTAGTTCATTTTAAGAATTACGCTATTGGAATCTTACCCATTGATGAGAATGGCTATACTTGGCTGGTAGGACAAAAGCGCTATCCACTGGATAAATACACGTGGGAAATTCCAGAAGGTGGTGGATTGCGACATATAGATCCGCTTGAATCTGCCAAGCGAGAATTGCGTGAAGAAGTGGGATTAGAAGCCCGTGAGTGGAAGGAAATTCTCCGTTCAGACATCAGCAATAGTGCTACAGATGAGCAGTGCATTTTATATACCGCAAGGGATTTGAAGAAGGTTGAAATAGACCCAGACGAAACGGAAGTGCTTACCCTACTCCACTTACCACTTGCCGAAGCCATTGCCAAAGTTGATTCCGGAGAAATTACCGATAGTTTGAGTGTTATGGCTCTACTTTGGATGGATCGTTATATGTTGCGAAATAATGAGTGATAAGAAGCTTACTATAGCGGTTACAGGAGCGTCGGGATACATTGCGTCTTGGGTGGTGAAGAAGTTACTTCAACACGGATATACGGTCCACGCCACAGTGAGAAATGTAGAAGATTCAGAGAAACACGTGTATCTGTATCGCTTACAAGTAGCACATCCCGGTCAGTTAATGTTATTTGAAGCTGATTTATTAGTCGGTGGATTTGTTGAAGCCTTTGAGCACTGTGATACCGTAATTCACATGGCTTCCCCCTTTCTTATTTCGGGAATAAAAGATCCACAAAAACAATTGATTGACCCTGCTCTAGAAGGTACGCGAAACGTCTTGTCGGCCGTTAACAATACGCCTACAGTGACTCAGGTGGTATTGACAAGTAGTGTGGTTGCATTGTACAACGATGCCGTTGATATTTCGGAAGCAACCAACAAAGAATTCGACGATACGTGCTGGAATACAACCGCTTCAAAAGAGTACAGTCCGTATAATTATTCAAAAACCATCGCTGAAAAAGAAGCTTGGAAAATGAATAAGGCTCAATCGCGATGGACTCTTACGACAATTCATCCTGGATTTGTAATGGGACCCAGTTTAAATGGACGAAGTGATGGTGCCAGTACACAATTTATGATTCAGATGTTGCGCGGTGATTTTAGAATAGGCGCACCTGAATTTTACTTTGGAATTGTAGATGTTCGAGATGTAGCAGAAGCGCACATTCACGCCGTAGAAAGAGAGCATACACCTGGAAGATACATAGCGGTGAATGAAGTACTTTCCATGTTGCAAATCAGTGAGATTACACAGCGAGTCACTGAAAGTATAGACTACCCTCTCCCCTCGAACAAGTTATCCGCTTGGATGCTTTATCTATTTGGGCCGCTTCGCGGCATATCGTGGAAATTCATTACTCGCAACTACGGAAAACCCTTTGCATTTGATACTTCTAAGGCCAAAAGTGAATTGGGAGTTTGGTTCCGATCTACAGATGAAACGTTTCGCGATATGGTGCTTCAATTGGAGCGTGATAATCTGATCCGATAATCAGCGGAGCTTTAGCAATTCATTCCAGCGCAATTTTTCTGGTGTCCAATCCGCTTCTGGCCATCGTTGCATCCAAGCCATAAATTTCTTGTCCAAAGATTGAAGATGTCCTTCAAAGGCAGCGCCGGAAGTCTGACGAGGTTTGTGCCATAAAGCTTTTCTAAAGCCTTCATACGCTTTCATCATCTCCATAGTGTGGGAAGTAAAGAAAGTGTTGGAAAAATGCTCCCAGATGTATTCGATGGCTTCAGAGGAAGGATGTGTGAGGGAAGCATCATAGAATCGATAATCTCGCAAATCGTCCATCACCATCTCGTAAGAGGGATAATAGAGTGAATTGGATACGTGTTCCGTTAGGAGATGTGCCAATTCAATCAAGCGAGCCTTGCTTCTATTATTGTCTACCATTCCGCTGCGAAGGTGACGAACCGGACTCACCGTTAGTATGAAAACATTCTCGGGATTCTGCTCGTTCCACTTCTCCATTGCGTTTTGAAGTGCTTCAAACATCTCATCGATTTCTAACATTCTGAAATCAAAATGAGATTCGGGAAGTTGATGGCAGTTATTCACCACCTTGTTTTCTACAAACCAAGCCCATGCGGTTCCTAGACTCAAAATCGTCCATGTATAATCTCCTGTACTTGAAGAAGCCTCGGAGAGATCAGCATCTATTTTTTGAAGCGTAAGTGCGGCGGTAGAATCCGAATACGATCCGTGATGATCAAAGCTAAACCACTGTGAGTTTGCCTTTTCTAAATCTACTACATCATACGTTCTAGCAGTTCGAATGGCATTGAGCTGATCGGCTAAACTGAGTGGGTTGTACGTGGTTCCAAATGGGTTGTGGATCACGTTGAATTTAAAGGCATTGAGCTTTTCAACCATATGCTCTGCAAAGCAAGAGCCTAGGGATAGGATCAAATCGTCGTGGTCAATGGGACGCTCCGATTTTAGCGGGGGTATTTCCGTGCGAAATTTCACGAGATCAAAGATACATTATGGAGGGTTGGTTCCGTACTTTTGGTTTATGTCAACTCGAAGCACCAAGTTATTGAGGTTTGCATTCTGGCTAAACATCAGTTTTGCTACGATGGAATTGGTGGGTGGACTCCTCATTGGATCTTTGGCCATTTTGAGTGATGCTTTTCACGATTTTGGAGATTCTATTTCCTTGGGACTCGCTTGGTTTTTCCAACGACTGTCACAGAAGAAAAGCGACGATAAATTCTCCTTTGGGTACGCTCGGTTTTCCACACTCGGCGCATTGATCAACAGTGTGGTATTAATTGGCGGTAGTGCTTTTCTAATTTACAATGCCATCACTCATTTTGAGGGCCATCAAATGCCGATGACTGGTTGGATGATGGGCATTGCCATTTTGGGTGTGGTGGTGAATGGTGTGGCCTTTAAAACCCTTCACGCTGGAACTTCTCTCAATGAAAAGACAGCGGCATTGCACTTATTGGAAGATGTGATGGGTTGGGTGGCTGTTTTATTCGGAGCCATCGTTATGTATTTTACTGAATGGGCATGGATTGATCCAGCTCTTTCATTGGGTATAGCCCTGTGGATTGGGGTGAATGCTACTCGTCAATTCATCAAGACTTCAAAGGTGTTTTTACAACAAGTACCTTCAGATATAGATATGGATGAAGTTGTTGTGAAGTTGCAATCCGATCAAAGAGTTGCAGAAGTTCACAATGTTAGAATATGGTCACTGGACGGTGCGGATCATGTGGTGAGCATGCATGTTGTATTGAACTATGATGCACATCTATCAGAAGTGGATATCATTCGACAAGATCTAAAAGATGTACTCAAAGATTTAGGGTTGAATGAAGTGACTCTTCAATTCGAATCTCCTTTGTTTAAAGACCGTTCATTGGGTCACTGACAATGTCGATTCGCACCACATGTAGCCGCCCATGAATGCGGTTTTCCAGCCGCTTCAAATCCCATAGATTTCACAAGTCCCATTCCAGCATCGTAGAGTTGATATGAGGGAAATTTGGGGTCGGAATTGAAATCCATGTGAACGGTAACATCACCCAAATCTCTAATGAGTTCAGCCACTTCTAGTGAGCGTTGTACTTCGTTCCACAGTCGAGAAAAACGGTCTTTAAAACGGGGAACTTTTACGGTAGAATAGGCTTCCCATACCCCGTGGCCTACATCCCACAAGCAAACCACAGTACTGTATTTTACAATGGTTCCTCGTACTTGGGAATCGCTACCGATGTAGATTCTTCCCTTGGGATGTTCAGCGAGCCAGGCTTTCACGTATCGATGCAAATCGTCTACAACCATTCCCGCAGAGGTGCGAAAAAGGATAGAATCATCTATGGATAGGATGGCGGCAGATGCGTTCATGAAACGTAAATTAGCAATCTTTGGAAGCGTTCACAAGGTAGAGCCCGAGTGTAACGTCCATGTTATGAACAAGAAACGCACAAATTATATGAATCGTTCACTTCTCATTTTTGGCGCATTGGTAGGAATGGCGGCTTGTACTTCGGAGGATAAGAACACTTCGCTGGTGGGGTGTTGGACTCGCGACGATGGTAAGTCGATTGAGTGTTGGGAACAAAAAGGCGACACTTTAGAAGGCCACGGACTTCAGGTTATGCATGGAGACACGAGTGCTTTTGAAGACTTGAAACTCTACGAGAGAGAAGGTGTTCGCGTATATGCTACCCGTGTGGGACAAAATGCAGAATACATTGAATTTACAGAAACCGAACCTTGGGTTTTTGTAAATCCAGAACACGATTTTCCAAAGCGAATTGAGTACACTTTTGGTGAAAAGAATGACCTCTTGGTTCGCGTTGGTGAAGGGGAAGCGGCCTTTACTTGGCGCTTTGTTAAACCGGAATAAGACTACGGTCTTACTTCGTATTGATCCAATAAATACAACATTGAAGCCATGGATGCGCTGCCCAATTCTAGGGCGCGTGCATTGATGGTTTCAAAGGTGTCGGTAGGCGCGTGATGGTAGTCAAAATAACGCTGACTATCCGCTCTGTATCCTAGTAGGATGTTGTAATCATTGTTGAGCTGACCAATATCGGCTCCGCTGTATCCAACAGAGTACTCATTGAGGCTGTAAGGTTCGAGGTACCATCGGAGACTCTTTACAGCTTCCACCCCACTTTGCAGTGCTTGAATGCTGAATCCTCTTGGCACATCTCCTCCTCCATCGCTTTCTATTCCAATCACGTGATCTTCGTTCAAACTATCGGCCATTACTGCATAGGTTCGAGCGCCGTCCAATCCAAATTCCTCGTTCATAAACAAAACTACTCGGTGCGTCCGCTTAAACTCGTAGCCCGATTGAATCAAGAGGTAAATCGCTTCCATACTCTGCACAGCTCCTGCCCCATCGTCTTGTGCTCCTTCTGCTAAATCCCAAGAATCAAGATGTCCACCAGCAATGGCTATTTCACGGGGATAAGTTTTTCCTCTTACTTCGGCAATCACGTTGTAAGAAGTGGTTCTATCATACATTGTATTCGCCAGTTTTAACGTGATTTCCAATTCTGGATTCTCTCGAAGCGCACGTTGTAACCGGTCGGCGCTGAGGTAGCCCAATGCTGCGGCAGGAATGTTTCTGTAAGCACCGGAATATGTCATGCTACCCGTATGAGGGGCATCGTCTTTTTTTGTTGTTACTGATCGGATCACCACACCTAAAGCGCCATATTGACTCGCTTCAACGGCCCCTATAAAACGCTTTTTAACAGCCTCACCATAGGCCGAACCTGTGTTGATATAGGTTTGTCGCATCGGTGCACTAAAGAACACTATTTTCCCTTCAATATCTTCTCTCGAGTAGTTCTCTAGATCATCAACATCAGGAATTTCGATAACCTTAGCAGTTAGGCCTTCTCTTGCCGTGGGAGCAGTTCCGCCCAATCCACACATGGACAAAGCTTCCTTGCTCTCTGTAAAATAGCAACTCTCTTCACCGCGCTCCCAGTGAGGAACACTTACTTCTTGAAGATAAACGGTGTCAAAGCCCAAGGTATCCAATGTGGCTTTTGCCCAGCGTACGGCATTCTCAGCCCCTTCACTTCCAGCCAATCTAGGACCCACATCTTTACACAGCTCTTCTAGCCAGTTGTAGGCGTATTGACCTTCCAAAGCCCTGTCGTATACTCCTCGAATAAAAGCTTCGTGATGAGCGGTATCGGTAATATTCTGAGCAGATAATCCCGAAGAAAGTGCAACCGTAAAAAGAAGAGCAGTGTATTTCATATTGAAGGGATTTATCCGCCTACGGCGAGTTGCATTAAGTTACCGCACAGAATAGCACCATAGGTTCCCAGGGCATATCCCAACACGGCGAGAAGCACTCCTACTGGAGCTAGGGAAGGATGGAAAGCTGCCGCTACAACCGGAGCCGAAGCTGCCCCACCAATATTGGCTTTAGAACCCACCGCCAAGAAGAAGAATGGCGCGCGAATAATTTTGGCCACGATAAAGAGCAAAGCCACGTGAACAATCATCCAGAAGAGACCAACAAAGAACAATCCTGGGTTATCGGCAATTTCAAGAATATTCATCTTCATACCGATGCTGGCCACGAGAATGTATATGAATACACTTCCAATTTTAGAAGCACCTGCACCTTCTAGGTTTTTCACTTTGGTAAAGCTCAATGCCAATCCAATCGTGGTCGCAATAACGATGAGCCAGAAGAAACCTGAAGTAAGGCTAAACTTCGAAGCCCATTCAAATTGGCTCATAAAAGGAGCGATATAATCTGCGAGGAAATGAGAAAGTCCTACGGCTCCAAAGGCAATGCCCAAAATGAGCATCAAGTCGTTGAAAGTTGGGATTTTAGCAACGCTCAACGAGAAGTCATGCATCTTATTCTTGAGTGTTTCAACACTGCTTGAATCCGCTTTTAACCAACGATCAATTCCCTTTGATTTTCCCACCCCTAGAAGGAGGAAGGCCATCCATATTTCAGCGACAATCACATCAACCGTAATCATGGCGCCATAGAGCTTAGAGCTGATCAATCCAGCTTGACCCGTAACGGGATCTGTGCCAAACACCTCGTACATCGCAGCCTGATTGGCACCACCACCAATCCATGAACCTGCAATTGTAGTCATTCCTCGCCACACATTTCCGGCAACCACATCTGGAGCAATGCTGTCCATTACCAAGAGCGCAATGGGACCACCAATGACAACGCCCAATGTAGCCGTTCCAAACATGATGAGTGCTTTTGGACCAAGCTGTACCACTTCCTTCAGACTGATGCTGATGGTGAGCAGCACTAAACTGGCGGGCAACAAATAGCGCGATGCCATGAAGTAAAGTCGAGAAGTATGAATGAAGGGCTTCATCACACCACCTTCAATTTCGTTTTCTGCTACAAACTCTTTTAACTGACCAACTTTAGTAATTCCAGACACATCGTATCCCAGACCTGACAGTGCTTCTAGAGCTTTATCGAACTCAATCCACCCCGGACTAATTAAGCCCAAAGTATTGAGAACAGAGGGTAGAAAATAACAGAGTAAAAGAGCGGGAACGTACTTGAAAAACGTCTTAAAACTCGGGATGGTTGTCGCTTTAAAAATCAAGGCAAGGACACCCAGAAGGAGTCCAAGAACAACGGCATCGTTTGTAATAAACGGGGTTTTAGAAACTACGTCTGTCATAGTAGGTGATGTTTGAGAGCGGCAAGATAAGGGATAGTCTTTAGTCGCTTATGCCCTACTTTGGGATAACTGGATGATTAAGGGATGGGAGATGAAGGATGAGTTGTTGATCTACCTGCACTTACCAATCTAAATGAAAATCACTTGGATATTCCTTTTCGGAAAGGAGGTTTCCATGAATGTCGTATTCGCGCCAGATTCCAACTCTTCGCATAGAATTTTCTAAATATTCAAAATATTGAACTTCCATTAGTTGTCCCGATTCATTAAATTGAGAGGACTTGTAAACGGAGTGTTGAGAATCAAATGGGGTGAATAGTTCGAGGGTATCTCCAGCTTGGCTGTAAGCAATGCCGAACGTGAAGAAACCTGCACTATCTGCGATCTCCAAAGACTCTAACTGACCATTTTCATAGTAGAGCTCACTTCTCAAAGGAACGAGTTCATATTTCCAATAAAGCTTCTTACTCTTTAGTGCTCCAGATTCATAATAAGTGAACCACTCTCCTATTCTTCGATTATTGTGAAAGCTACCTCTAGAGGCAAGTTGACCATTTGAATAATAATTAGAGCTTTCCCCAACAATTTGTCCTTCTTCGTAATAAGCACGGTGTTTTTCAATACCGTTTTCAAACGAGTCTACCACTTCTCCATTGCAGAGACTTCCGTTGCAATAACGATAAGCAGGTCCACAGGTTCCTCTAAAAATCCAACCGTGAAATACTGGGAAAACCAAATTGGTATCAACATGACTGGTGTCTACCGGTTGTGCACTGAGCAGCCAGCTAAATAAAAGTCCCAATGAAAAGAGGGTTGATTTCATACGAGAGCGTTTGGGAAATGAAGATACTCAAATCCTCCGTTTTCTCGCTGTGTCGTGGATGCTAAGAGCATGAACCCGCTTCTCCCTGAATTCCGTGAGAACATTTCGATGAATTCCGTGAACGTGTTGATTTCTAGGTTCTTCAACTTTGAAGAGTTAATTAAAAACACCGTTTACTATGGAATTCATATTAACTCCTCAAGGCGATTTTCCCGATTCGCTAATCGATAGCTTGGCAAGAGAGGCAGAGGTCCTTTCCAACCTAAGTGCGGATCAATTGGAGAAGTTGATTGAGGCAAAATCCAACAATCCAGAAGCTCAATCCATCGTATCCAATTCGGCCGTTTCGGAGGCTATCTCTCAATCAAGTTTCATCGCCGAAGCAGTTCCAACCTCTTGGAGTTGGATCAAATGGTTACGCGAACAAGTCAGAAAGGTTTTCTGCGAGATGTCAGAGGAAATTCGAAACAAGTCGTGGAAAGAACTCATCAAAGAGATTTTGAAGAAGCTGGCAGAGAAGATTGGCAGTTTGAGTCAGTTTGTGATTGCCCTTGTTGTAGCCATTCTCACCCTTCTTGTGAAGCTAGGCGCAAACGCAGTTTGTCCTCTCTAAGAACCCATACCAACCCAACTAACCTAGTTCGACTTGCCTCTCTTCGCGATGGTTGAGGTTTGAAAATGCCCGATCATCCGAAGGGACAAGTCACATAACCAGGAGCATGCACAACAGCAATGCTCTGCAATACTAACTACCATGTCCGATCACAACGAGAAGATTCAGTCGATGATCCAACAGATCAAATCAAAATTTGAAGAAAGGGTCAATACGATCAAGCAAAGCGGCGCTAATCAAATTGAACAGATTGAGGATGATAATCCCGATCCGTCTACAGTAGAAGCCATTTTGATGATGGTTTTTGACGTGAAGTGGAAGACCACCTCCATCAAGTTTGATGTTCCCCAATTCTCCATGAAGTTGCAGTCCATCAAATTTGACGTTCCTGAAGTTCACATGAAGCTAAAGTCCTTCAAGTTTGACATTCCAAGAACGCGGATGGTTATCAAGTGTGTAGTTGGAAACCCGTTTGGTGGAGGATGCCTAGTCAAAACTAAAGTTCCGGAAGTCTACATGCACCGAGTTGAAATCAAAACGGATATTCCAGAGTTCCACTCCAAGCGCGTTGAAATCAAGCTTCACATACCAGAAGTGAGCATGGAAACGGTGGAAATCAAATTTGATTTACCCCAGTTCTACCTGAGATCATTGGATGATGTACTCGACAATCAAGAGCGCAACATTCAAGAGGTATCTAATGAGATGACCGCAGATTTAGCCCGGGCAGAAGGGGATATGAAAATCGAGATGAAGGAAGGATTGACGCATGAAATCGAGGTAATGTTCTCTCAGATGACCGATGAAGTGTTGGTCAAGCGAGACGAGGTTTCTGATCAATACGAAGCAGCCATTGCCAAAACGAAGGCGGCTATTATAGACCTCAAAAAGAACAACGCTACAGCTGAAGTGCAAAAGTTGGAATCAGAGTTAGGAGAAATCGTGACGGACTTTAAGCGGATCATGGATGACTTTGACAATTCCATTGTACTCATTCACGAGCAAAAGAATCAGACGCTCGCCTCTCTAGTCCTCTAGAAAGTCTGTGCAACAGGAAGGGTGAAACCGAGATTTATCGGGTAAAATGAATCTGGAATTAGCCCTTCATTTTTCTAACAGGTACAAATACACCATCTAATCCTACACAAATAGAGGTTGTTTTGATGCCTATATTTGAGTCTAACCTAATCTCTCGATCTATGAAACTCCTACAAACTCAACTTGGTTTATGGTCAGGATTGATATGCGCCATTTCGCTTGTGACATCCTGTGAGCAGAGTAATTCTACCATTGTAGAAAAGGAAACAAGGTCTACCCTAATGGGACCCCATATGGCGCCTTTAACGAACGCCACCATCGTTACGTACACCGATTTATTTGAACAGGCTTACATCGGAACTCCCGATGAGACGGGTAGCGATATCCAAGACGTAAACTTGGTTGAAGATCCAGAAGAACCCATTGTTCTTGCGTACAATGAAGCCGACCAAATCTTTGACTTTGGTGCATTAACTGTGAATTCTAATCACTCTTATATCCTGCATTACTTGCTTTTAGATGATGGCAGTGGCAAGAGTTATTTTACATATGCCATTACAAAGGGATACATTGATTCAACAGATGGTGTCAACGTCAGTCAAAAATTGAATGATGATGTGTACGGTTATTACTTAAAGAAAGTGACGGACGGGGTTACGCTTGATTCCATTTCCAATCAAAACGAGTTGGAAGGCCTGACGGCGAGTTACAGAACCAAGGTGAAGACTCGAGACACATATCCAGACACTCAGTACTATAGCGGGGTTCACATTCCTCATAGTTGTTTGTATTCCGCTGTGGAGGTATACTATTTCTACAAGGAGAATCCAAACATGTCGCAATTGGAACTGGAGTTCGGCGCAACAGCTATTCCCCTTCATTTAGATCACAACAAGTACTATGTTCAAACGCCCATTCTGATTTGGAAAGATTCCACAGGAGGAAGGAGACTTAACAATAGTACAGATCACAGCAAGCCCTATATGGACAAGGCCTTAGATGTTGGCCATATGTGTCCGCCTAACTGTTAATCATTCACGAGACATTACATTGATTTATTCCATCATCACAGCCATTCGTCTCCCAACATTCATTTGCTTGGGAGTTGGCTTATTCTATCTCTTTCGTGCGGCAAAGTGGCGTGAAATTGAGCGATGGATTGCCGTGATTATCTGGATCAACATAGGTGTTGATCTTGCGGGGAACACCTTGAGTAAATTCGATATAGAGTCTCAACAAATCTACAATGTAACAACGGTTCTGGAACAGGTTCTAACTCTTTGGGTATATTGGATTTATAGTCGTTATAGTGCCATGAAAAAGGTGCTGATAGCACTTGTGTTTACGCTTCCAATTTTGGCTCTTGCACAGTCTGCATTCAGGTCGTTTCAGCCCGTATTCAATATGGAGACCTTCGTTTTATCGGGGATAATTGTTGCCGTCTGTTCCTACTTCGTTTTGAGAAATGAGGTGTTGAACCAGCAGCAGCACAACAAGTTGATCTTCTTTGCTATGGCCAATTTGTTATACTATACCCTTATGGTTTCCTCTATGAGCGCGCTCCCTTTAGCGTATTCCATCTCTAAAGATTTCGGAGTGAAAATTAAGTACCTTAATGACGGTGCATATGCATTGTGGTCAATTACACTGCTAATCGGACTTTTATGGCACCCGAAAAAAACTACATAACCTTTATTGTTGTCGTCTCTACCATTTTGGTTCTGTTGCTAGTGGCAATGGTCATTGATGTGATGCTACTTTACAGAAACAGGAAGAAGCTTTCGGAAAGGGAGCTACAACTCAAACAAAGTCAGATTGATGATTTGTTACAGAAACATGAAATTGACAGCGTTAACGCCTTATTGAAGGGACAGAACGATGAAAGAAAACGAATAGCGCAAGAACTGCACGACCGATTGGGAAGCTTGCTATTCACCGCAAAACTCCATTATTCAAAAGTTCAAAAGGCCGTGGTAGACCTTCAAGAGAAGCAAGAAAAGGCTTCCGTTGAGGTAAATAAACTTCTGGATGAAGCGGTGGATGAGGTCAGGAGAATTTCGCATGACCTCTACGAGAGCTCACTGGTCAAATTTGGATTTAATACTGCGCTCACACAACTGGTAGGGGTGATCGAAACGTCTAACCCACTGAGTATTCATCTTCAATTGGCCAAAATCGATTTCAGCGCTATTCAAACCGCAGAAATTGAATGGTATAGAATTGTACAGGAGTTACTGTCCAATACATTGAAACATGCCGATGCAACCAAAGTGACCATTTCCACCGTTGAGGATTCCGACTCTATCTCACTGCTGTACAAAGACGATGGAAGGGGTACCGACTTGACGAGCACGGCAAATGCTAGTGGCTTAGGGATGAAAACCATTCGATCTAGAGCCACAAGTATAGGAGCAGAGCTTCACATGAAATCCTCGAAAGGCAATGGATTTGAAGTACAAATTATTCTCTTGAAAGATGAAGCCATTTAAGCTGAGCATTGTAGACGATCACCCGCCAATCATTGACGGGTTGATTAGCGTTTTGGAAGATCACGAAGACATTCAGATTCTTCAAACCGCTAACAGTGGAGAGTCTATGCTGAGTGCATTGGTCGGTGAACAACCAGACGTTATCATCCTAGACTATTCGCTGGGTAAAGGTGGGTTGATGAACGGGTTAGAAACGGCCCGCGAGATTAAGCGTAGATATCCTGAAATTGTGATCTTGATGCTCACCATGCACGATAATGCAGAGCATATTGTCTCTTGTGTTGAAGCAGGTGTAGAGGGTTATATGTTGAAGAGTGAATCGTCTTTTGATATCTATGCTGCACTTGTAGAACTGCGCACAAGAGGCAGTTATTTTAGTCCGTCTATTGCTTCTCAATTGGTTCGAAATATTCGAAACCTGCAGGAGGACAAGATAGTCCTAACCGAGCGGGAAAGGGACGTTCTCGAATCGCTGTTTGTAGGAATGTCTACCAAAGAGATTGCTGAAAAACTGTGCATCAGTCACAATACGGTTGAAACCCACCGCAAGAATCTCCTCTCTAAATTTGAAGCGAAGAACAGTTTGCACTTGATTTATTTGGCACTCGAGAAAGGCATGCTTCGTTTGAAGTAATTCTAAAGTAGATCACTTCTCCATGATTTTTTGAAAAGCCGCTTTGCCGCTTTCGCTAAACCCTCCAAACTTCATATTGGGAGAAAACGGATAAGCGCGAGTCATTCCACAGCCTTCATCACAAACGAAGATTTTCCCAACAACTTCACCGCGAGCATCATAGAAGCGAAAGATGTAATCAGCCTCATCATTGTTCCAAGTGGTTTCTCCCCAGTCGAAATGGTCCGGATTGTTGAAGAATTCTACAATCTCAGTGACTTTGTCTTCTGGAAATGAATGAGCATTAAGTCGACTAATCACGAATTGATTGGGGAAGAGGATTACTTCCTTAGTAGGTACACGAGGAAAGCTCAGTTTTGGGTTGTTGAAGTTGTTTTGAAAGGCTTGAATTCGGTCTATAGAAAGCCCGTCGGGATACAGCATATCCCACTCTTCGATAGGTATGTTAACCGAGTAGATCACATGGCGATCAGCATAGTCCAAAACGACAATGAGGCCTATGAGAACAAATGCAAGAGTGGAGTAAACGATCTTTTTCCAGTGTTTTCGCATTCGGTTTATTGGGTTATCAAAACACCATTTTGGTACTCTTCTTCCAGAATTAGAGCACCCGTGTTATCATAGTACTGTACTTTCCCATGTTGCTTGTCATTCAACATGTTGGTTCTCACTCGCACTGTTTTTCTATCGCCATAGTAGGTTATGTCCTCGCCGTTCTTTGCGCCATTGGCCATCTGAAAGGTACGGTAGAATGTACCGCCATCATCATAAGCGGTCCACAGGCCAGTTTCAACGTCATTTCTATATTGACCTTCTACGAAGATCACAGCTTCTGGTGAAACGTGTTTTTCCTTGTATGACCCTTCGCGTCTACCGCTCACAAAAGTGTACTGCTGGTAATTGGAGCCGTTGTAAAAGGTCCATACGCCAACCATAGTATCAGCTTTGTACTCCCCCTTGGAAACCAATCTGCCCATGGCATCATAACTTCGTTCTTCACCGTATTTATCCCCATCGCGATAAATGGAAACCTCTTTCAATTTTCCGTTGTCGTGCCAATACCTGAGGGTGTCTTCCATGAGTCCCGCCACTTCCGTCCATTCCGCTGTTTTTACACCGTCTTGATTGTATTTACGACAAATGCCTTCCGACAAATCGTTTACAAAATGACCAGAGCTTTCTACTTGTCCATTTTCATAATAGGTGATCCGTTCAAAAGTGCCTTTCTCCCAACTGTCGGGATAGATGCGCACAGACTTCACCTGACCATTGTCGTAACGAGAAATTACTTCTTCTAGATTGAGGACACGTGGCTCTCTAGGTTCCGGTTCTGGAACCGAGGGTGATTTCACTTCTGGTTCATTTCCACAGCCTATAAGAATTAACAGAGAGACGACCGGGGTTAAGAGAGTGAGCTTCATGAAGGAGTTTAAAGTGGGGTGCTAAGATAGGTAATAGAGACCTTCAGGTATGTTGAATTAAACCCTCATAATGAGGCTGATTTGTGTTATAAGCCTCTACAATTAGATATTTCATCGGTGCAAAAAGACCACAACGAAGTTGAAGCAGGGAGATCAAAAGCTCAACCATAAACGGCCAAGGGATGATAACTCTGCAGAAGAACAGCAAGCTTAGAGCGATGCTGATTTCACTCACTACCAAAAAAAAAGCCGACCCAAAGGCCGGCTTTCCCCTTAATAACCCTCTGAATGATTACAGAGAATCACTTACAAACCGCAGGGCTACCACTCCCACACGGTTTCTTTTTGCTTTACGAGTTACCGTAAAGGTTTGATTCACCCCCATCAATGGCGAGTGTTTGACCATTTACATAGCCATTCTCTTCGCTTAAGAGGAAGGAAACGACACTTGCCACTTGTTTTGGCAATCCAAGTTTGCGAGTTGGGTTGCGCTGTGCGTATTCCGTTTCTGCTGCTTTTGGATCGTCGGGGTTAACCTGTTTAAACGCTTCGGCAACCATTGGAGTTAAAATGGCACCGGGTGCAATGGCATTGGTAAGGATGCCGTCTTTACCGTATTCAATAGCCGCGTTTTTGGTCATACCACTCACCGCGTGCTTGGTTGCTACGTAAGGGGTTTGGTTGATTACACCGCGAATACCTCCCACAGAGGCCACGTTTACAATTCTACCGAAACCCTGTTTTTGCATCACTGGAAGGACGTAACGCATGCCGTAGTAAACACCCATCAAATTGATGTCCACCACCTTCTTGAAGACCTCTAAATCGTACTCTACCAACGAGGCTTGTTTACCTTCAATGCCCGCATTGTTGTAGAAGCCGTCGATTCGACCAAAAACCTCTACGGTTTTGTCCACGTAACCCGCAACCGCTTCTTCCTTTGAAACATCTGCAGTTACAGTGAGCACTTCCGTTCCGTAAGTGTCTCTAATCGACTTTGCCGTGGCTTCAAGCTCTTCCTCGTTGTAGTCTACCAACGATAATTTAGCACCTTGATTCGCTAGATATTCTGCGGCAGCTTGGCCTAAGCCCATCGCTGCTCCTGTGATTATAATGACTTTATCTTTCATAAATATGATTTGAATTGATGTTTAAACAACAGTGTGGGTGGGGAATAGTTTTCGAGATATTTCACTTCTACACCGAGCTTTTCATTTAAGCCTCAATTCGAGTCTAAAATTGCGAGATGAATAGATAAACAAGTAGCACAATATTCCCAGGATTTTGGGTGTCAGACACCCGTCATCTGACACCCAACACCTGTCACCCGTCACCCAAACCTATCCTCATCCTCAATGCAGGTCAAAGCGGTCGGCTTCCATCACTTTCACCCATGCAGAGACGAAGTCTTTTACAAACTTTTCTTCTGCATCGCTACTTGCATATACTTCAGCGAGTGCGCGAAGCTCAGAGTTGGATCCGAAGATTAAATCTGCTCGTGAAGCGGTCCACTTAACCTCTCCGCTTGAACGGTCCACTCCTTCAAACAACTTGCGAGAATCATCTGCAGCTCTCCACTGAGTGGACATATCGAGGAGATTCACGAAGAAACGATTGTTCAATTGCCCTGGAGTAGGGGTTAGAATACCGAGATTAGAACCGTCGTAGTTGGCTCCAAGTGCGCGCATGCCTCCCACCAATATGGTCATTTCTGGAGGGGTAAGGCCCAACAGTTGTGCCTTGTCTACCAGCAATTGCTCAGTGGTTAACGTATAGTCCGCACCTTCGTAATTGCGGAATCCATCAGCCATAGGCTCTAGCATGCGGAAAGACTCAACGTCGGTTTGATCTTGAGTGGCATCCATTCTTCCGGGTGTGAAAGGAACAGTAACATCATGACCGGCCTTTTTCGCGGCATTTTCTATAGCGGCAGACCCTGCAAGTACAATGAGGTCGGCTATAGACACCTTCATTTCGCTATGGCTGTTGTTGAAGTCGTTTTGAATCGCTTCTAGTTTGGTCAGTACTTTGGCGAGTTGTTCTGGATTATTGCTTTCCCAACTCACTTGGGGTTCTAGTCGAATGCGGGCACCATTGGCACCTCCTCTTCGGTCAGATTCGCGGTATGTAGCGGCAGAAGCCCAGGCAGTAGATACCAGTTCCTGAGTGCTGAGACCTGAGTTTAAAATTTGCTGTTTTAGCGCGGCAATTTCACGAGCTCCTACAACCTTGTGGTTCAACGCTGGAATAGGATCTTGCCAAATAAATTCTTCTTTTGGAATTTCAGGTCCTAGGTAAGTGGTACTCGGACCCATATCGCGGTGTGTAAGTTTGAACCATGCGCGGGCAAAGGCTTTTTCAAATTCCGCTGGATTCTCCATGAATCGACGAGAGATTTTTGCAAACCCTGTGTCCTCTCTCAACGATAAATCGGTGGTAAACATGGTTGGGTTTCTAGGTGCGCCTCCAAAGGCATCTGGAACTTGGAAAACAGGGTTTTCTTTTGCCTCCCATTGGTGACCTCCACCCGGACTTTCAACCAATTCCCATTCATTGTTGAACAGGCTCACAAAGAACATGTGACTCCATTGAGCTGGGGTAGGTGTCCATGTTACTTCTAGTCCAGAAGTAATAGCGTCGGGTCCTTTACCAGATTTATAGTCGCTTTCCCAACCGAAGCCTTGTGCTTCAATAGGCGCTCCTTCGGGAGCTGCGCCGAGGTGAGCGCCAGGAGCTGCACCGTGAGATTTACCGAAACTATGTCCGCCCGCAATAAGCGCAACCGTTTCTTCATCATTCATGCCCATACGTCCAAAAGTTGCACGGATGTCTGCTGCTGCTGCCACTGGGTCTGGTTTGCCTCCCGGACCTTCTGGATTCACGTAAATGAGTCCCATCTGAACGGCGGCTAGTGGTCGCTCCAGTTCGCGTTGGTCATCGTATCGCATATTGTCTTCCAACCATTCACTTTCGGCACCCCAATAAACGTTGCTCGCGGGCTCCCAAACATCAACGCGACCTCCAGCAAATCCAATGGTTTTGAAACCCATGTCCTCCATGGCTACGTTTCCGGCCAAGATCATAAGGTCGGCCCAAGAGATTTTACGACCGTACTTTTGCTTCACGGGCCACAGAAGGCGTCGTGCTTTATCTAGGTTGGCATTGTCTGGCCAGGAGTTAAGCGGGGCAAATCGCTGCTGACCCTCGCGTGATCCTCCTCTTCCGTCAGCCGTTCTGTATGTGCCAGCGCTGTGCCACGCCATGCGGATGAAGAAAGGACCGTAATGACCAAAGTCTGCGGGCCACCAATCTTGAGAATCGGTCAACACTCCGCGAATGTCTTCTTTTAAGGCATTGTAGTCTAGGCTGTTGAAGGCTTCCGAATAGCTGAATGATTCTCCCATGGGGTCTGAGAGTTCAGAATTCTGGCGAAGTACACTTAAATCGAGTTGGTTGGGCCACCAGTCGCTGTTGGTTGGACCTTCATTTGCCAAAGTGGCTCCAGTAGAATGACCACCAAAACCCAATGGACAACCTCCTCCTGATTTGCTTTCAGTGTGCTGTTCTTCTGTCCCACTGCAGCCAGCTAAAAGTGCGCTAGATGCTACGATAGCTAGTAGTACGTTTCTCATGTCGTGAAGATTAAGTTACTCACCTTCTGGTGATTGTAGGATTCACCCATATTTTGGATGCTACAAATTTCTTATGTATTCAGTAGATGAGATTTAACATCACATAGACGTTGTCGATTTGAAACGATGTTGAAATGGTTATTTTATATTGGTTTGATTATCAGTAAAGAAGAAGGAAGAGCAACAGGCTTTTTGATGATTACCCCGCAAAGAGCATAATCAAGGCCAATACGGCTACAAGCACGGCAAAGGCGCGCTTCGTGGTTTTTTGAGGAAGCGAGGAGGCGACACGAGATCCCACAAAAAGACCTAGAATGCTTAAACTGGCAAAAGTGAGTAGCAACGTCCAGTTGATGTCTACGAATCCTCGAACAACATCCGCGGCAAATCCAAAACCAGAATTGACCGCAATAATTGCGAGTGAGGTTCCTACGGCGAACCTCATGGGCAGTTTGAGTCCCAACACTAGCGCTGGAACAATGATAAACCCTCCACCAGCACCTACTAGTCCAGTAAGAATACCTGTGCCAAATCCCTGAGCAATGACAAGCCATGCGGGGCGAACGCTGCCATCGGAATCACTTCTGCCTCTCCATAGGGCTCGGGCAGCACCTAGCATAATTAGTGCGAAGAGCAGCGTGAGCACTCGGTCTCTGCTGAAATCTCCAAAGGAAGCGGGGATATTGGGAAGGATCAGACTGCGGGAGAGTATAACCGCCAACATCATGGGAAGTCCGAATTTAAAAGCCACGGGAATATGGAGTTCTCCTTTCTTATGAGCGCGGAGCGTACCCGTTATGGCCGTCATTCCAACAATGAAAAGCGAATAGGAAGTGGCTTCGGTGGCCGGAATTCCGAACACGTACATCAGAACAGGCAATGCCATAATACTTCCTCCACTACCGACAGCCCCGAGCACAAAACCAGTGGCAATGGCTGCCACATAACCCAATAGTTCTATCCAATCCATGGGTGCAAAGGTCAGGCGATTCTTATGGAAGTTCGGTGAGGCGCGTCACACAGGATTAAAGTCTCCGATTTGCCAAGATAAACTTGTCTCTTTCCGTGGTCGTTGAAATGCCATTGTCGTATGCAATTACATACTTGTCTTTTTTGATTTCAACAATTTGTCCCGACTGTTTGCTATTGATGAGCTTTACTTTATCGCCCACCTTTACCGGTTCTGACGTAAGTTTCTTGAGGAGTGCCAGCTGTTTCTTCTTGGCTTTGCTCAGGTTCTTCTTTTCTACTTTTTTCACCTCTCCTCCTCGATCGGATAACATTTGCTTGAACCGATCTACAACGGCCTTTCGCTGTTGATTGTTGGTGCTTTTGTTCCAGCTTTTCACTAGGGATTCAAAGCGCTTACCCCACATGAGTTGCTCGTTTTGATCGGCATTGGTCTGACTCTGTTTTTGAACCTTGTCTTCCAACTTTTTGATCTGTGCGGTATGGCGTAATTTCATCGCTTCAAGTTCCTCTAAACGCTGCGCCGTTTCGGCTCTTTCAACTCCCAGTGCATGACGTTCTTTCTGAAGTTCAACAAGGAGCTCATCCAACGCTCGGGTCCCTTCTTTCAGGCGTTTTCTCGCTGAGGTGATCAACCCTTTTGGAATTCCTGCCCGCTCTGCCACCTCAAAGGTGTAGGAACTCCCTGGCTGACCAATTTGAAGGGTGTATTCAGGTTCTAAGGTGGCGCCATTGAAGAGCATCGACCCATTTACAACACCGGGCAAGGAAGCTGCGAGAGACTTAATGCTGTTGTAATGCGTGGTGGCAATTCCATAGGCTCGTTTTCGGTTCAACGACTTCAAGAAAACCTGCGCCAGAACTGCACCCAAATCAGGGTCAGATCCCGAACCGAATTCATCGATTAAGAAGAGTGTTTTTTCGTCAGAAGTATGAAGAAACTCCTTCATCTTTTCCAACTTGGAACTGTAGGTACTCAGTTCATTTTCAATACTCTGACTGTCGCCGATATCAGCCAAAATCTTATGAACTAGAGGGAAGCTCGACTTTGGATGTACGGGAAGGAGCAAGCCGCTTTGGAGCATCAACTGAAAGAGTCCAACTGTTTTGAGCGTAATAGATTTACCTCCCGCATTTGGACCAGAGATCACTAGAATGCGCGCATCGGGATCTAGGCTTAAATCCAGTGGTACAACCGGTCTATTCTTGGTCTTGTGATAATGGCGAAGAACGGGGTTAATACCTTTGATCACCTGCCATTCTCCATCATAGTTGATGTTGGGTAGGCAAGCATCTTCGGCCAAGGCATATCTCGCTTTTGCATGAATAAAATCCACTTCACTCATGATACGTGAGAAGGCATTTAGCTCTTCTCGATGGGCGGCTAACAATTGGGTTAGCTCTTTGAGAATACGACGAACTTCTCGCTTCTCATCATCGATCAACATGGCTATTTCATTGTTGATCTCCACACATTCAGCAGGCTCGATAAATACCAGACTGTGTTTGTTGGAAGCGCCGTGAAGCAATCCATTCACTCTGCCCTTGAAGCCGGCTTGAATACCGATAGTTCTGCGGTTGTCGTGCACACCTTCGTTGACATCTCCCAAGAAGCCCAAACTGTCATACTTGCGAACCGCCTTGTAGAATATTCGATCGGCTGAGGTTCTTTTCCTGGACAGTTGTGTTCGGATTTTGGTCAGCTCTGAAGACGCGCTGCTTTTCACTACTCCATTTCTTTCCAGCACTCGATCGATGGCTGCTGGAATTTCAAAGTTGGGTGGGAATGCTCTAAAGCGAAGTCCAACTGTAGGTAGGAGCTCTTTCTGACTCTCGCAAAAGCGATGCAGATTGTTGTAGGCTTCAACCAGTTGCTTTACATCCAAGAACTGCTCGGCTTCAAGAACTGCATTTTTAATGCGAAGCATGGATAATGCGTCTTTCAGATCAGCAGCTGAAAGAGCGGGCACACTGTTTTCTGCTTGGTATACTGAAAGCACTTCATTCACTTCCGTCAGGTTGTTTTCAATTTCCTGAGGATCGGAAGAGGGGTGGAGTTCGAGCAATCGCTCAATACCCTCCTTGGTAACGGCATAATGCGCTACGGCTTTTCGCACATCTGTGAATTCCAGATGCTCAATGATATCACTTGGATAGATTTGCACGCTGCAAAGGTAGTATTGGCGGTTATAGTTCCATGATGATTATTGGTGAAAAGCAACCGTAAACGCATGCTTCCCATTCTTTGTTCTTCCCTCGCAGGATATGGCCGATTCAATGGAGCCAACCGTAAGGGTTAAGTCTTCACCTTCTTTTACTTCTACAAGATAATTGACGGTCCATCCCTTCGTTCGTTTGCGCTGTTCTGGGGTAATGGCCGACCATGCCCAATCGAGGTATTTCGTGTTGTTCACATGACGTATTTCATCCAAGTCTGTGAACGCGGGGGTGATATTCACGCTGCTGATCTCCTGAGATATGGGTTTGATTTTTTCTGCAGGCGTTGCAATCGCATGCTGATCGGCTCGATCAGAAAACAAATCCGAAAGTTGTTCGATGGGAGTAGGACGACTTCTCTTTGCATCCAACAAAGCCCAAGAACTTGTGGCTCGTAAGATCACATTTCCTTCGAATTCCATCACAAAATCACGCCATGCGAAGAGGCCAGATCCGCCTTTAGGCCACGTTTTCACCTGCACAATAGATCCGTGTTTAGGGCGCTTCTCGATCTCCACATGTATTCGGGACAAAACCCAATAGAGTTGTTTTTCGTGCAAGGTTTCAACCCCCCATCCCAAGTGATGTGCGTGCTCTCGGGCCGCTTCTTGCAGCGCGTTTGCCAGGGCAGAAGGCTTTGCTCTTCCATCTGCACCAATGTCAACACTTGTTAATCGATATGTGAATAAATGAACAGTTTCGTCTTTGTATGCCATACTGTAAAGTTAATGCGCATAAGTTTGTGTAACTTGTAAATACATGAAACTGCTCGACATAGTTGTTGGTTCAGAACAACGCAATTCGATTAACCAGCGCATTCTGAATGCCGCTATTTTTGTATCCGCGCTTTTTACCGCCTACGTGTTTATTGGAGGGCAAGCAGTGGGGCAGTCGTGGTTTATTCAAGCTCCTATTCTCTTAATCATTGCCGGGTTTATTGTCCTCTATGTCCTTTCTCGGCGACGTATGTTCAGTATTATCATTCGGCCTGCTTTTATCACTTTCGGTCTAGTTAGTATCTCGCTGTACTATTTCTTTTTGAATGGAATACGAGGAGAAATACCCATGTATTTTATCATGGGAGCGGTGTTATCCATCACCGTTGTTCACCGCAAATATTACCTCTTGGTTCTCTTGACTTGGGTGATTGCTTTTCTCATCTGTGTGTTCCTCGAGTTTGAGAATCCAGATTGGATAACTACCGATATAGGAAATGCAGAGCGCGGAATTGAGCACATTATTGCCACCATTGGAATCATGTCGTTTGTCGCCGCAATGATTATCCTCTTTAAAAACCTCTTTGAAACGGAGCGAAAAGCTCTGCGCGAACTCAACTCCACTTTAGAGTCGCAAGCAGAAGAACTCTATCGATTAAAGATTGAGGCAGACAACGCAAATAGAGCAAAGTCGGAGTTTTTGGGAACCATGAGTCATGAGATTCGAACTCCACTCAACGCTGTGATTGGCATGAGTTATATCTTGTTGAAAGAGAACCCTCGTCCAGAGCAAAAGAACAACTTAAAAGTCCTCAAGTTTTCAGCGGAGAACCTGCTTTCTCTGATTAATGATGTCTTAGATTACAACAAGATTGAAGCGGGAAAACTCATCTTAGAAGACAGTCCATTTGATCTGAATAGTATGCTGGAGAGCGTCTTTTCAGCTTTTCAAATGAAGGCTGAAGAAAAGCGAATCAATCTTAAACTCGAATTGCCAGAAGGTGGATTTCATTCCAGTTATAGAGGAGACGTTACTCGTGTGACACAAGTGCTGAATAACTTGATTAGCAATGCCGTGAAGTTTACGGAGAGAGGTTCGGTTTCTCTGACTTGTGCTATTGATGAAGAGGAAGAGTTTAGTTCGATATCGTTTACGATAACCGATACGGGGATTGGAATTCCCGAAGAATTGCGAGAGAAGATATTTGACAGTTTTATCCAGGCACATCCGAGCATTACAAGAAAGTATGGGGGAACAGGCCTAGGACTTGCCATTTCAAAAGAGCTCGTTCGCTTAATGGGGGGTGAACTCAGCTTGAAGAGTCAGGTTGGGAAGGGCTCTACCTTTGAGTTTACATTGATGTTCCACAAGGTTGAGCCCAGTGAGATCAGAGGGTTGTTGGATGTTGATGGAATGGATGCCCATCCGTTGACCGATGTTCGAATACTGGTAGCGGAAGACAATGCCGTGAATGCGATAGTAAGTCGAAAGTTCCTAGAAGGTTGGGGAGCTCACGTTGAGATTGCTCGAGACGGAAAGGAAGCGATTGACCGATGGCGACAGGGAGATTTTGATTTAATTCTCATGGATTTGCGAATGCCAGAGCTAGACGGCGTAGAGGCGACGCGGTACATTCGAGAATCCAAATCGCAGCATTCCAGTATTCCCATTTTGGCATTAACAGCCTCGGCGATGTTAGAAGAACAGAATGAAATCTTTGAAGCTGGAATGAATGAGTATGTCAGCAAGCCCTTTAATCCAGAGGAGTTGTTGTCGAAGATTCAAAAGCAGTTAATGGTGAAGGGAAGTCAAGGAAAATGATCATACATCCTCACTAATAAAAAACGGTGTGAAAGCGAACCTTCACACCGTTGTGATCAATACCTAAGGGTAAATTCTATTCAAACCAAGCAGCCACTTCTTCTTGAGTTAGTGTGCTGATTTCTAATTTTTGTTTTTTGCGCAATCCACTGAGTTGCTGATGAACTGCTCCTGGTTTCTTTTCGCGCATTTCGGCCACCGAACCAAAGAGCCCAGCCACGTGCTCGGCCCATTCTTCAGGCACACCAATTTCGATGAATTCTGTCGTTTTTGGGCCTGTTTCGAACACCTCAGGACGCATTTGAGGGAAGAATAACACCTCTTGAATACTCGCTTGGTTAGTGAGCATCATTGTAAGGCGGTCGATACCAATACCCAAACCTGAAGTTGGAGGCATACCGTATTCCAAGGCTCTCAAAAAGTCTTGATCAATGAACATGGCTTCATCATCGCCTTTTTTACTGAGGTTTAGCTGGTCTTCAAAGCGTTCGCGTTGATCGATAGGATCGTTCAATTCCGAATATGCATTGGCCACTTCTTTGCCGTTCACCATCAATTCGAAACGCTCGGTTAGGCGAGGGTCTTCGCGGTGTTTTTTACAAAGCGGTGACATTTCAACCGGGTAGTCTGTAATGAACGTCGGTTGGATGTAGTGCTTCTCACAGAACTCTCCAAAAATCTCGTCAATGAGTTTTCCCTTACCCATTGTTTCGTCCACCTCTAAGCCTAAGCTTGCGGCAATAGTGCGAATTTCACTTTCGTTTTTATCGATCAATTGATGACCAGTGTGGTCTTCAATGGCCTTCAAGATAGGAACGCGAGCAAAAGGAGCTTTAAAGCTGATGGTGTTTTCACCTAGCGTAACTTCCGTTTTGCCGTCGGTAACGTTTTCAACCACTTCTTGGAGCATGTTCTCCACAAAGTTCATCATCCAGTTGTAGTCCTTGTAGGCTACATAAATTTCCATCACGGTAAACTCTGGATTGTGAGTGCGGTCCATTCCCTCATTTCTGAAGTCTTTAGCAAACTCATACACCCCTTCAAATCCACCAACGATGAGACGCTTCAAGTAGAGCTCATTGGCAATTCGCAAGTAGAGCGGCATGTCCAAAGCGTTGTGGTGTGTAATAAACGGGCGAGCCGCAGCACCACCAGGAATAGGCTGTAGAATTGGCGTTTCCACTTCAAAATACCCTGCGCGATCAAAGATTCGGCGCATGGTGTTAATGATCTTGGTACGCTTCACAAAGATGTCGCGAACCTCCGGATTTACCACTAAATCAACATAACGCTGACGATAGCGCAACTCGGGGTCAGAGAATGCATCGTGTATATTGCCATCTGCGTCGGTTTTTACAACCGGTAGCGGACGAAGTGCTTTACTCAATACAGTTAGCTCTTTTACCAACACGGAAACTTCACCAGTCTGAGTGCGGAAAAGTGTTCCTTTCACCCCGATGAAATCACCGATATCCAACAACTTTTTGAAGACGTCATTGTACATCGTCTTGTCATCACCTGGACAAAGCTCATCGCGGTTCACATATACCTGAATGCGATCATCCGTATCTTGAAGAACACCGAAAGAGGCTTTACCCATAACGCGTTTCGTCATCAAACGACCTGCTAGACAAACCTCCCCAACGGAGTTTTCATCTGCATTGAAGTCTGCGATGACCTGTTTCGATTTATGTGTAACTGGATATTCCGCTGCTGGATAAGGTTCAATGCCCATGCTGCGGAGTTTAGTCATCGCTTCGCGACGAAATCTTTCCTGCTCACTTAAAATACGCGCCATGTGAATAAAACTTAGTGTTTTAAAAGTCGCGCAAAGGTACAGATTTTAAACGGTTAATGGGGTGGGGGTTTGAGGGGTTTAAGGAGTTGGATGTTTGGTGACGGATGCTGGATGACGGGAGTTGGATGAGAATATATAGATCCCATCTACCGCGCGAATCCTTTCGCGTGGGTATGGGGAAGTATGTTTTGGGTTTTAGAGGTTTTAGAGGTTTACGGGGTTGGGTGACGGATGACGGGTGACAGATGAGACTTACAGTTCCTTTCTGCCGCGCGAATCCTTTCGCGTGGGTATGGGGAAGTATGTTTTGGGTTTTAGAGGTTTTAGAGGTTTACGGGGTTGGATGATGGGTGACAGATGAGACTTACAGTTCCTTTCTGCCGCGCGAATCCTTTCGCGTGGGTATGGGAAGTGTGTTTTGGGTTTGAGGAGTTTTAGAGGTTTACGGGGTTGGATGACGGATGACGGACGACAGCTGAGACCTACAGTTCCTTTCTACCGCGCGAATCCTTTCGCGTGGGCATTGGGGGAGTTGAATGTTTGGTGACGGGTGACCGATGTTGGATAACAGCAAGTAGCTAACCGTCAATAGCTCCTTAAAACCCCTAAATAATCCCTATTTTTGCGGCCTCAAATTGCATTAGTTATGAGCGATACACCAGTTCGCGTACGTTTTGCGCCAAGTCCAACCGGTCCTTTGCACATGGGAGGAGTTCGTACAGCTTTGTACAACTACCTGTTTGCCAAAAAGTTAGGAGGAACATTTGTTCTTCGTCTTGAGGACACCGACCAAACTCGATTTGTGCCAGGCGCAGAGCAATACATTGTTGATTCACTTAAGTGGTGTGGAATTTCTCCAGACGAAGGAATTTCCGTTGGAGGTCCACACGAGCCTTATCGTCAAAGTGAGCGCAAGCCGATGTACCGTCAGTATGCAGAAGATCTGATCGCAAAGGATTTGGCATACTATGCATTTGATACTTCAGAAGAATTGGAGGCTGTACGTGAACGTGCAAAGGAAGCGGGAAATGCGAATTTCCAATACAACCACATCACACGTAACAGCATGAAGAACTCTCTCACCTTACCGGCTGAGGAAGTTCAACGTCGCCTTGAAAATGGCGACCCATATACCATTCGCATCAAGCTTCCTCGCAACCACGAAGTGAAGTTTGAAGATATGATTCGCGGTTGGGTGAGTGTAGATACCGCCAACATGGACGACAAGATCTTGTTGAAGGCGGATGGCATGCCGACTTATCACTTGGCCAATATTGTAGACGATCACACCATGGAAATCACGCACGTGATTCGTGGAGAAGAGTGGTTGCCTTCTGCGCCTCTTCACATCTTGATGTATGAATTCTTTGGATGGGAAGCGCCTAAGTTTGCTCACCTTCCATTGCTTTTGCGTCCGGATGGAAATGGCAAACTGAGCAAGCGAGATGGCGACCGCTTGGGCTTTCCTGTATTCCCACTTCGTTGGGAGAATAAGGAGACCGGTGAGACCGCCATGGGCTATCGCGAGCAAGGCTTCTTCCCTGAAGCCTTCATCAACATGCTAGCCTTTTTGGGTTGGAATCCCGGTGATAACCGCGAGTTGTTTACGCTTGAAGAGCTAGTGGATACCTTCACCATTGCAAAAGTGAGTAAGAGTGGTGCAAAATTCGATTTCGAAAAAGCGAAGTGGTACAATCAACAATACTTGCGCAAGCACACAGACGCGGAATTGGCAGATATGCTAATCCCAGTACTTGAAGCGAAAGGTGTTGCCGTTCCAGAGAGAAGCATTTTAGAGCGCATCATCGAATTGGTAAAAGAGCGTGCTGTATTTGTTGAAGATATCTACGAAGAAGGTCATTTCCTCTTCCATGAACCAAGAGGCTACGACGAATCATCTGTTAAAAAGAAGTGGAAAGGCGAAGAGTCTGCGGCAATTGTCCGTGCATTGATCGAAGCATTTGATGTTGAAGAATTCTCTTCTGCAAATCTAGAGGCCATCTTTAAAGCCTACTTGAACGACAACGGAATTGGCTTTGGTCAGGCAGGACCTGTTCTTCGTATTTCCATTACGGGAACCATGACCGGACCTTCTGCATTTGACATGATGGAAGTATTGGGCAAGGAAGAAACCCTTCGCCGCATGAATAAGACCCTTTCTGACTTAGCGTAACGATGGATAGAATTGATGTCAACGGTATCAAGCTGTACGCTTATCATGGGTGTATGGATGAAGAGTCTCGTATTGGAACAGATTACGAGGTAAACTTGAGTGTTTGGGCAGATCTATCTATTCCAGCCCAAAGTGATAAACTCGTTGAGACCGTTGACTATGTTATGCTCAATCGCATAGTAAAGGAAGAGATGGGCATACGCGCAAAACTCCTTGAAGTGGTGACGGAGCGCATTTGTCAACGCATACTCACTGAAGAGCCCAAAGTGGACGAGGTAGAGGTGAGCGTAAGCAAGTTGGCTCCACCTATTAATGGTGATGTTGAGCGTGTTAGTGTAGTAATGCGACGAAAGCGCAAATCATAGGCAAAAAAGAAAAGAAATTATCTATTTTTGCCCTCCAGCAATGGTAATGGTCCCGTGGCCGAGTGGCTAGGCAGCGGTCTGCAAAACCGTCCACAGCGGTTCGAATCCGCTCGGGACCTCAAGAGAACCCCTCAAAATGCGATGCGTTTTGTAGGGGTTTTTTCATTTACCCCGTCGCCGTGCGCAGCATGAGCGTAAAGGGTAAATGAAAAAATCCCGTACACGAAGCGAAGCGAAGTGAGGGGTATAATTGAAGGACAAGTCCCCCGTTATCGGATCAGCTTGACGAGAGGAAAGCTGAATCCGAAAGAAGGTTGAAAGGGATGATTGTTTTGGTCGTAAGGGATAAATGAAAAAACCCCGTACACGAAGCGAAGCGAAGTGAGGGGTTTAATTGAAGGACAAGTCCCCCGTTATCGGATCAGCTTGACGAGAGGAAAGCTGAATCCGAAAGAAGGTTGAAAGGGATGATTGTTTTGGTCGTAAGGGATAAATGAAAAAATCCCGTACACGAAGCGAAGCGAAGTGAGGGGTTTAATTGAAGGACAAGTCCTCCGTTATCGGATCAGCTTGACGAGAGGAAAGCTGAATCCGAAAGAAGGTTGAAAGGGATGGTTGTTTTGGATCGTAAGGGGTAAATGAAAAAATCCCTTATACCGAAGTGTCGTTCGGTTAAGGGATTAATATTAGGACGGAACGGGGTACAAACACTAGTACTTAGAGTCTGTACCCCGAACTGCTATTGTACCGGCTGCGCAACGAAGTTTGCCGTGCGTCCATCTACTTCAATCGTTCCAACTAGTTCATCAAAATCTGAGCTAGTGATGGTAAACACAACATCACTAATATCTTCAACGTAATTTGAAACATTGGTTCTGATTTGAATTGTTCCTGGGTTTTCAAAATTTCCTGGGTTTTCAACAGAGATACTGTATCCGAAGTACAAATAGTTGTCAATTCTGAATTCAGGAATCTTTTCCCCATCGCAGAATAGAGATCCTGGGGAGTAGGCAATCTTCATTTCTTTAAGAAACCAATACTGGTTATCGGCTACACAAGCCCAATCTGGATGTGTAGTTAGGTCAGCTCCTTGATCATCTGTGATGGAAACGTATTTCCATTTCTTTCCTTTTGACGTATGATCTGCGCCATAGCGGTAAAAATTACCAATAGTGGCATCAAAGGTCTCATTGCAAGTCAAGTGCAAGAAAAGCGGAGGCATGTTGATTAGGGAGCTGTCAATTTTACGACGTACGACGTTCACTTCATAGTAATCAAGCTCATCCTCTGTATCATCCAATTCTGGACATTCAATTCTATACGTTGTGTCCTTTAAATAGATGAAGGGATCATTCAATGTACTTGACCAGCCATTGCTCAAGCGTACTTCATATTCATAAGCCATTTCGTAATCATAGATGGAAGGACTAAGATCAATGGAGTCCATGCTCAGGTCAAAACCATCTCGAATCACTTCACTAATGTTGTTTCCATAATACCGATGGAGAGTGTAAGTGGATTGGACACCATTGTAAGGCTCATAACGGAAAATGACAGCACCTTTTGTATTGTAAAATACGTCTTTACGTTGCCCAGGACACTTCTCATGGTCACACTTACATTCGGCAGCCAGTGAAACAATCGCAACGGTTAGGAAAGCAAATTTGATGAGTAGAGATTTCATATCGTGCAAGGTGATTTAGTTAGAAGTAGAAGTTGATTCCCATGGAACCATAGTGGTCTCCGTTATTGGTGTAGGCTAAGGTCCATCTTGCCCAACCCTTACCTATGGTGGTTGAAGCACCATAGAACAAACTTGTGTTGTTACCAGAATAGTTGGCAAAGTCCTTCAACTCAAGGTTTGTGTCTGGGTTACTTCCAGTTTTATCTCTTAAAGTGGCAGAAATAGAGCCAACTGAGTTCATTTTATAGGAATTGGATAAGTAACCCATGTAGGCGGATAATTCAATCCATGAGAAGGTTTTTCCTATGAAGAATCGGCCTCCGGTTGTGGCTATAGAATAGTCTATTCCTTCAACGCTGCTTGAGGCAAGAATCTCGTATTGGGGACTCGCCTCTACGGCGATTTCTGTGTCAAAATCCCCAACAAATTTGCCTCGGATATTGGCGGTGAACGCAGAATATGCAAAATCAGCAGATATGTGCCATCCTCTGGAGTGTAAGTAGGGAATCCAAGTGGTGATTTCATGTTTTACAGAAGCTCCGTAGGCAAAGTCGTTTGTGGCCGACAATTCATCGCTCACGGATCCAAGTGCAGCACCAAACTTCGGAGTAATGTAGGCTCTAACTTCAGTGCCATAACCTATTCCATAGCCCAAAGATATTGCGGCACTACCTGCATAAGCATAGCGAGAGTTGAAGGAAGGAGGAGTACTCAAGTAGAACTCTACATCAGCACCATTTTGTGGATTTACCATTGGGTTTCCGGTAGTTGGGTCTAGAAACACGAAACGAATTTCTCCGTTCTCAACTCCATTGAAAATGGTGGGAACCCGTCCCCCAGTAAAGGACAGGTTGTCGTTTGTATAGAGCGGTGATTTTCGACTGTAAACAGAGTTGGGTGGAAAGATGCGTCCAGCGCCAAACAACAATCCAACACTGAATTCTCCAGTGTCCATTACTTCTGCATTGGATTGCAAGTTGTAAAAGAAAGATTGATTGAGGTTCTGGTTTACGTCGTACATGTACTGTTCCATGAACTCATTGTAGAAACCAGGAAGTTCTTCTAGTTGATAGAAGACTTGTTGAAAGTTGGAATGCTGAGCCATTAATGGGGCAGAACAAATCAACCCTAGGGATAGAAATGCGGCTTTCATAGGATTCAGGTCGTTAGTAGTATCAAAATTACTGTGTACCCGCTATTTTTCAATCCATTGGAAAGACGAGATGAACTGAAATGTTGTGAACGGTTAGTTTTTTGTTGTGAATGGTAAGGTTGGCCGTGTGATGAACGAAGAAAGCTCTATGATAGGAAAGGGTAGGGCATTAAAAAACCCCCATCTAAGATTCCAGATGGGGGTGGGGTGTTCTACGGGTACAATACCTGTTTTAGTCGATCACTGTGACGATTTCATCCATCGGTTTGCGAACCTTAGACAATTTAAGAAGCCAGTCATTTTCTTCGTCTCTATAACCTAGAGGAAGCAATACACAGCTTTTTAAACCCTTTTCGCGCAAACCCAGAATACGGTCCACTTCAGCGGCGTCAAAACCCTCCATAGGAGTACTGTCAACTCCTTCAAAAGCAGCAGCTGCAATAGCGTGTGCAAAAGCAATGTACGCTTGTTTCGCGGCATGGTTGAAGCTCACCTCATCTTCTTGCTGAGGGTAGGCGTTCAACAGACGCTGGCGATAGTTTTCCAATCCTTCATTGGTTGCACCACGGAGCTCCACTGTATTGTCGAAAACGCGGTTAATGCGATCTTCAGTGTAGCGATCCCATGCTGCAAAAACCAAGAGGTGAGAACAGTCGGTTACCACCGTTTGTCCTGCAGCTACTCCTTTAATTTGCTCCTTGATTTCAGGATTCGTGATAACCATAACTTCGAAGGGCTGTAGGCCACTGGAAGTAGGTGCTAAGTTTATCGCTTTTAAGATGTTGTCGATCTTTTCCTGTGGCACGGTTTGACCATTCATGGCCTTGGTAGCGTACCTCCAATTCAGTTTTTCAATCAATTCCATTTCGATCGATTCGAATGTGTATTAGTGTTTGAACATTGTTTAACGCGACAAGGCAATAAAAGTTCAGCAAAGTTTCTTCTAATTGTTTGTAATCCGAAGTACCGCTCACGTGGGTTAAACACCTAATGCAAACTAATCATCTACCCTCCATTCTCCCGAAAACCATGCTTTTGAGAGAACTTTTCGGTAAATTGCTTCTACCAAAACAATAAACCATGAAGTTTCCAAACCACACAATGCTCGATATTCGGACGCTCTATGCGAGTGATCCGAACCGAACGGGCGCTCATTATTTGAGGCGACATAGGATTCGGTTATTGATGGATGACCCGACCAAACGCAACGACGTATTGGTGGGGACAGCCATCGTTGAAGTGGCTCACTTGGACGAGTACATTTCCAACAGCAAGGCTGAGCCAGAAGAACTGTTCGATCACGATTCAGAATGGCAAACCATTAGTCGACTTCTCTACAATTACCACGATAGGACTTATCATCCAGAGGTGATGCACAAGTACGATTGCCTCATCTGGAAACCGAATATTGCGTTTTTGCGTCATATTCGATTGCAACCAGAGTTCCGCGGTGAAGGTTGGGGAAAGGAATTTCTAACCCTGTTGAGAAAACACTTTGCTCAGAGTTGCGGCATCATGGCCACCTTTGATGAAGGATCTCCCAAGCCGGCAGGTTTAGCGCATCCGCTCTTGCCAGACCATTGGGAACGAGATGAGCCATTTCCTCAAAATCGTATGCTAAGAGGTCTGAAGGAAGCGGGATTTGCCAATGTGGGAAAAGCGCACCTCTTCATAACAGATCTTCAACACATGGATTGATAATTTTCCATGGTTGATGTAACTTGTCAACTTTTAGCTCACCTTTCCAAATGGATATGATCGATTTGGTAGGTGAGCTTTTTTGTGGATTGAGACGAGTAGTGTTCAAAGATCAACTTCAACGGTCCACTTTGTAAAAGAGCGAAGTTTGTTACCTTCCAGTGTGAGTTTACCGAAAACACGTGAGTTCTGGTTTTGGCTTGTTGCATTGGTCGCATTGGCCATCTTTCCATTTGGAGGAGAGGAGAGTCTATGTGTACTCAGTGCTGTAGGCATAGAAAGTTGTCCGGGATGTGGATTGGGCACGGCTATACATTACCTCTTCCACTTGGATGTCTCTTCGTCTTGGAAGGCTCATCCAATGGCTATTCCTGTGGTTTTCGGACTTCTCTTCAGAATCGTACAACTCTATCTATCAACAATTACCTATCACCATGAATCGAATCCTAAAACACATTCCAGAAGCTAGGGGTGAAGAGATGATTTTTCTTGAACGCCTCACGGAACAATGTGATGAACAGCAGATGCATGATTTTGCCATGTTGTATCGCTCTAGGAGAAAGGACCCTCAACTCGTGCTTATATTGAGTGTGGTGGGATTGGTTGCCATTCCGGGAATTCAACGCTTTGTTCTCGGACAAATACTGATGGGTGTCCTGTATCTATTTACAGCAGGATTTTGTTTGATTGGTTCTATCATCGACATTGTGAATGCATCCGATATGGCCTTTGAATACAACTGCGGAGTGGCCTATGAAATCATTGAGCACGTCTAGCTCGGTGGAAAGTTTGCCACAGGTCTATATCGGCAGAGGCCCAATCTAAATAATCCGAAGTGTTGATGGGAATCCACTGACCTTCGGTATGTTCAATGAGTTTAGGGTCTTCTTTGGAGGACACTCGGAAAGCGCGGAGGTGGATTATTTTGTTGGGGTATTCATGAGTGACCTCGGCTACAACCTCACGAATAGAGATCTCAATTCCCAGTTCTTCGATCAATTCGCGCTTAAGTGCGGTTTCTGCATCTTCGCCATCGTCTATCTTGCCTCCGGGGAATTCCCACTTGCCCCCCATGTGCTTGTGGTCTGGTCGTCTGCCCATCCAGATATGGTCATCTTTAAAAATAAATGCGCAAACAACTTCAATTGCCATGGTGGTAGTGAATGGGAATATTCGTTCCGCAAATCTAACACTCTGAAACGGCATGTGCTAACCCTCTTAAAGATTGGCAATGAATTTGTTAAAGGACTATACAACGGGGAAAGAAATAGCGCAAAAGCTCTTCTATACCCATCGATTGGATTAAATTGAACGTCTTCTATACAAACCGACTAAATATGAAATCGATTCTGCTCACTCTCGCAGCAACACTTGTCACTAGCTTGGCGAGTTTTGCCCAAACCTCCGCTTCTTCTAAAATTTCCAATGTTACGGTTTACCGCTCCGGTGCTTTAATTGAAAGAACGGCGGACATTGCCCTCACCCGCGGAAAACAGGTGGTATTATTTACCGATTTACCTCCTACACTCGATCAAAGCTCTCTTAAGCTGGAGGTGCCTCACGGTGTTCGAATGATGAAAATGGAGTTTCGTTATCCTACGCCAGACGAGCGTGGTTTTCCAGAGTTTAGTCAAGTAGGAGCGCGCATTGCTGCAATGCAAGATCAGTTGGATGAACAGCGCGATTTGAAACTTTCGCTTCAAGAGGACCTCAGTTTTATTTCTGTGAATTCAGACCGAGGACAAGCCGTGAGCATTGGAGATATTCAGCAGTCGGATGCGTATTATGCGAAGCGCCGAAGAGAAATCCGTGCATCTCTTCGTGCTTGTATCAATAAAATCGAAGAGCTTGAAGAAGCGACACAAGAGCTTCAGGCGCAACTCGCACTCATGGAATCGGAGTTGGAAAACCCCAAGCCTTTATTGGAAGTTGAGTTGAGTTGTTCAGCTGGGGCTGGAAAGCGATTTACCCTAAAATACTTCAGTACTCAAGCGCGATGGGATCCCTTTTACAATGTGCGCGCTTCGGGTGACAATCAACCGATGGAATTTGAATTCAACGGTTCTATACAACAAAACACAGGAGAGGATTGGGAAAATGTCAACTTGATGCTTTCAACCGGTAATCCTTCCTTGGGAGCCACCGAGCCAGATTTACCTAAATGGCATATCAGTTTTACACACTCCTATGTTCCAGCAGAGCCTTATAGGGTTTCACCAGCGAACATTTCGAAACGAGGTTCATTTGTGGGTTTGGTTCAGAACAATGAAACTGGTGAGCCGATGTCCAACGCGCGTGTCGAATTGAGGTTGAGCAATCGCGTTCACATTGGCATTAGCGATGAAGATGGTAAGGTGCTCATTGAAGACTTACCCGTGGGATCCTATGGAGTGTCCTGTCAATATACAGGGTACAATACACTCACTACCTCCATCAATATTACCGACCGTCCGGTTTTAAACCGACTTAAGCTCACCACGAATGGAGCGAGTAGAATGGTGTCATATCAGCCAGTATCTATCCCCACAGGGCGAATGCACGAACGAGATGTTGCCGAAGTAGCGTCTCTTGCCCCTGGAGTTTCAGGCTATGAAGATGTGTCGTATACTTCGATCAGTGCTCGTGGGGCAAGGTCGAGTGCAAATGAAGTATTTATTGATGGTGTAAAAGTTCGAGGTGCAGCAAACCTTCCAAACTTGGTTGGCCAAGAGAATGTGCGTGCCAATTTCACGCGAATTCAGCAAGCAGTATCAGCGGTTTATATTATTGATAAGCCTTTTAGTGTGCCAACTACAGGAGAGCCTCAAGACGTTTGGATTTCGAGTTCAGATATCAATGCGGAATACATTCACCGTCTTCGTCCAGCGCGAAGCAGTCGTTCTTTCTTGATTTCTAAAATTGCAGATTGGGAGTCGCTCAACCTCTTAAAAGGTCCTGCACATTTCTTTGTGGATGAGGTGTACAACGGAACGGCGGTTCTCAACCCAGAAGTTACAGCCGACACGATGGAGTTGGCTTTAGGTGGAGATGATGAAATTGTTGTGGATCGCGAACGAATGGATGCGAATAAGTCGAAGCATTTCTTCTCGAAAGAGATTGATGAGACCTTCCATTACCGCATTAAAGTGCGCAATACAAAAGATGTGGCCATTACCATGGTACTTCAAGAGCAGTTCCCGATTAGTCAGGAAGATGATGTAGAAGTATCAGAGCAAATTGCAGAAGGGGCTTCTGTAGATCCAATTACTGGAATCATTACATGGGAGCAAACCCTTGAACCAAACGAGGAGTTGACCCTCGAGTACAGCTTCATTGTAACTTATCCACGCGGTACAGGGGTAAACTTGCCACAATAGGAATTACTCGGGGTAGTAGGTGTCGGCAACATGTTCATCAAGGGAGTTAAACTCCAAGAAGATACAGTCGGATACCGCTTCGAATCGGTGTAAATAATTCGGGTAGACTTTCAGCTTTAAAGGAGCGCGAAGGTCTACCCTTTTTTCATTGGATCCATCGATTTCAGAAATCCATAGGGTCATTTCTCCAGCCACAAAAAGGAGGATTTCTGGGTTTTTTGTTTCAGATTCTCCATTGTGCCAGTGGTTTCCGAAGGTTGCGCCTGCTTTTCTGGTTGCAAAGAGAAACTCAGAAGTTGGGCGTTCGCTTACGGTGTAGGTGCTTCCTTTCTCCGTTGTAGACAGCAAATGCAGGTTTTCTATCTCGTACATCTATATCCTTTTGTTAAATCTTAGGCTATCCCGACTGCAATGTGTTAAATTTGTACATCCTCATGAAATCGAATAATTAGATCCATGCAAGACGTACTTACTAAGCTTGGTCTTCAAGCACAAAATAACGGAACATCCACAGGAAAAAACTTCTTTGGAAGCGGAGATGCCATTACCTCTTGGTCGCCAGTAGACGGCAAGACCATTGGTACGGTTACCACTACCACTTCTGAGGAATACGAAAAGGTGGTTGCTACAGCAGCTGAAGCCTTCAAAACTTGGAAAGAAGTTCCTGCACCTCAACGTGGCGAAATCGTTCGCCAGTACGGTGATATTCTACGCGAATACAAAGAGCCATTGGGTAAACTCGTTTCGTATGAAATGGGTAAGAGCTACCAAGAAGGTTTGGGTGAAGTTCAAGAGATGATTGACATCTGTGATTTCGCCGTTGGACTTTCGCGTCAACTATACGGACTTACGATTAAATCGGAGCGTCCAGCTCACCACATGCAAGAGCAATGGCACCCATTGGGTATTGTGGGCATCATTTCTGCCTTCAACTTTCCAGTTGCTGTTTGGTCTTGGAACACAGCTCTGGCTTGGGTTTGTGGCGATGTTACCATTTGGAAAGCCAGCGAAAAAACTCCACTTACAGCCATTGCTTGTCAGAACCTGTTCAACAAGGTTGCTGAAGCGAATGACCTTCCAGAAGGAATTTCAAACATCATTACAGGTAATGCCCAAGTGGGTGAATGGATGACTAAAGACGGTCGTGTTCCATTGATCTCTGCAACCGGTTCTATCCGTATGGGTAAGATTGTTGGAACAGAGGTAGCGAAGCGCCTTGGCAAGTCCATCCTTGAATTGGGTGGAAACAACGCCATCATTGTAACACCAGATGCCGACTTGAAGATGACAACCATCGGAACAGTATTCGGGGCGGTTGGAACCGCAGGTCAGCGTTGTACTTCAACACGCCGAGTAATCATTCACGATTCCATTTACGACAAAGTGAAAGATGCATTGGTGAAAGCATACGGTCAGTTGAGCATTGGTGATCCGTTGGATGAGAAGAATCACGTGGGCCCACTCATTGATAAAGATGCGGTTAAAGCCTACCAATACGCATTGGATAAAGTAGTAGAGGAAGGTGGAAACCTCATTGTTGAAGGTGGAGTTCTTGAAGGTCCAGGTTACGAAAGTGGCTGTTACGTGAAGCCTGCTATTGCTGAAGCTAAGAACTCTTTCGAGATTGTTCAGCACGAAACTTTTGCACCGATCTTGTACTTGATGAAGTACAGCACATTTGAAGAAGCTATCGCTCTTCAAAACGGTGTTCCACAAGGACTTTCTTCTGCAATTATGACCAATAACATGCGTGAGGCACATCAGTTCCTTTCTGCATCGGGTTCAGATTGTGGTATTGCCAACGTAAACATCGGTACTTCTGGTGCTGAGATTGGTGGTGCCTTTGGTGGTGAAAAAGAAACTGGAGGCGGACGCGAGTCAGGGTCTGACGCTTGGAAGGCTTATATGCGCCGCCAGACAAACACATTGAACTATTCTCCTGATTTGCCGTTGGCACAGGGTATCAAGTTCGATATCTAAGGCATGCTGTCTTAAGGGTTACGCAACCCCGAGTCTGAGCTCACCCCTCGACTCGGGGTTTCTTTTTTTGCTTTGGGACAACAATCTATGAGTGGGATTAGTAGATTTGAGCAAAGCCCAACACTGATGAATTATTTCACTCCCGACTTTCTCGAGTTTTTCAAAGAGCTAGCTGCTAATAATCACAAAGAGTGGTTTGATGAAAACCGTACGAGGTACAAGAAGGAGGTCAAGGATCCCTTCACTCATTTTGTGGGAGATTTGATTGGACACATACACGGTTCGTATGAACCTGAATTGGTGGTGGAACCCAAGGATGTCATCTTCCGAATAAACCGCGACATCCGGTTTGCAAAGGATAAAACACCTTACAAAACCAATGTATCAGCTCTTATTTCGCCCAAGGGCAGAAAGGCGGCGGATTATCCAGCGCTCTACATCGAGTTAAGCCCAGAGCATCTCGGCATTTATGGAGGATGTTATATGCTGAAGCCCGCCCAGGTTAAGGCAATGCGCCAGCATATGGCCAATCATTTAGAGCAGTTTCAGGCATTGAACTCCGACTCCGATTTTCGGAAGTACTATCCCGATGGAATTGTTGGAGAATCGCAAAAGCGAGTAGACAAAGACGTTGCTGAAGCGGCCCAGCAGGAGCCTATCCTCTTTCAGAAACAGTTCTATTACTCGCATGCGGCAGATGCTGAGTTGATTCCTACAGACGCGCTTCTCATCACTGTTTTAGACCACTATGAAGCGGCATTCAATATGATGCAGTTCTTGCGCGATGGCTGGGCGGCCAAATAAATCAGAGCGATTCTAATGCGTCGATTACATGGTATTTGTTCTCTGCTCCGTAATCGAGCAAACCTGGAAGCATTAAGACGCGAACTCGACGCTTTCCCCTATCATCGGTGAAGTGAATCTTCGCCTTTACACTCATCCATTTTAAACGTGGATAAGACATTTCGATGGTTTCAATATCCTTCTTGAACAGAACAGGCGTGTTGCTGTAGTTCCACTGTTCAAAAAGCATGGTGATAAAGCCAAGTGTGCAAATAATGAAGAAGATTAAGCTCGATTGGCTAGCCTCATCCACAATGGCAAGAGCAATCATAGAAAGGCCGAGCGCGATCATAAACAGGCGCAAGCCGTGCTTTCTGAAAAAACTATTTCTGGGTGCAATAGAAGTGTAATCTCCTTTGTAGTTGTGATTCACAAGCACAAGGCGGTCATCAAGAATGATGAGATCTTTCTCTGGAAGTCGAAACCTGTTCATGATTAGGAGGTAGGGGTATTTCAAAGATAAGACTCCTATTGTCAGTTACAAAGATCCGAGGAAGTTGTTAGTGTGTTAATTGTGAATCGGGATTTCATTTTTAGATAATATGATGAAATCAATAATCACTCAAACCTTACCTATAAGTAAGAGAGTTTGTTCCCTACATGTTTCCGATATTTGCAGCAAATCGAATCCATGAGTACCACACAGAAGGATATTCAATCCGATATAAATCGTGACACGCTACTCAAAGCGTATGAGTTGATGTCTACGGCCGTTGCAATGGCTGAGCTTTACGAGGAGAACAGAGAGGTAACTAGCAAGTATGTTCATGCCACTTCTCGTGGACACGAAGCCATCCAATTGGCGTTGGGTATGCAATTGAAGAAGCAAGATTGGGTGGCGCCGTATTACCGCGATGACTCTATTTTGCTCAGTATTGGAATGAAGCCTTACGACTTGATGCTTCAGTTGTTGGCGAAGAGAGAGGATCCTTTTTCTGGTGGTAGAACCTATTACAGTCACCCTAGCTTAAAGGATGATGACAAGCCAAAGATTCCTCATCAAAGCTCAGCAACGGGTATGCAAGCCATCCCGACTACCGGTGTGGCCATGGGGATTCAATACAAGGAAAACCGAGGTATTGGAGAAGATTGGGGCGATGAGAAGCCTGTAGTGGTTTGTTCCATTGGTGATGCGGCGATGACCGAAGGGGAGATCTCAGAAGCTCTCCAAATGGCGGCGCTTAAGCAATTCCCTATTCTCTACTTTGTACAAGATAATGGTTGGGATATCTCAGCCAATGCAGAGGAAACTCGCGCTCAAAATGCGGCCGAATACGCTGCCGGTTTCCACGGTATTGAAGTGCGCAGTATCGACGGCGCGAACTTCTTTGAGAGCTATGCAACGGTAGCTGAGGTGATTGAGCTCATCCGAAAAGAGCGCAGACCATTCCTCATCCACGCGTCTGTTCCCCTTTTGGGACACCACACGTCAGGTGTTCGCAAAGAGTGGTATCGCGACGATTTGGAAGAGCATGCAACACGAGATCCGTACCCTCGATTCCGCAAAGAATTGATAGAAGCGGGTATTGAAGAAGAAGTACTTGCAGAGATTGAAACATCGGCAAAAGAAACGGTAGCGGCAGATTATGCGAAAGCTCTTGAAGCTGAAGATCCTCGTCCAGAGGACTTATACACCCATGATTTTGCACCAACTCCAATCACGGAAGAGCGCGGAGAGCGCGAGCCAGCGGGTAAGGAGAAGACTGTAATGGTAGACGCTGCCCTGTTTGCAATACAGGAGATTATGAGTGAGCATCCAGAGGCCCTATTGTACGGTCAGGATGTGGGTGGCCGATTGGGCGGAGTTTTCCGTGAGGCGGCAACCTTGGCTCAGAAGTTTGGTGATGATCGCGTATTCAACACACCTATTCAGGAGGCCTTTATCATAGGATCTACAGTGGGTATGGCTGCTGCAGGTCTCAAGCCATTTGTAGAGGTGCAGTTTGCCGACTATATCTGGCCGGGTTTGAATCAGCTCTTTACTGAATTGAGTAGAAGTTATTATTTGTCGAATGGCAAATGGCCTGCAAGCGCTGTATTGCGCGTTCCAATTGGGGCGTACGGTTCAGGTGGACCTTACCACAGCTCTTCGGTTGAGTCTGTTCTCACCAATATTAGAGGTATCAAAATCGCCTATCCGAGTACCGGTGCAGATTTGAAAGGTTTGATGAAGTCGGCCTTTCACGATCCAAACCCTGTGGTAATGCTTGAGCACAAAGGCTTGTACTGGAGTAAGATAAAAGGTACAGAGGGAGCCAAAACGGTGGAACCTTCTGCAGACTACGTGATTCCTTTTGGCAAAGGAAGAATCGCATTGGAAGCTGATAGTGACAAGATTCAAGGAGGTGAATCTCTTTGTATCGTAACCTACGGCATGGGGGTTTATTGGGCCAATACAGCGGCTAAGCAATTCAAAGGTCAAGTTGAGATTGTTGACTTGCGTACTTTGGTTCCACTGGATGAGTCTTTAGTATACGAGAGAGTTAAGGCGCATGGCAAATGCCTTGTGGTCACTGAAGAACCAGAAGTAAATACATTTGCTCAGGCCTTGGCGGGCATGATTCAGAAGAATTGTTTCCGTTACTTGGATGCGCCTGTAGAGGTCATAGGTTCGGCAAACGTTCCTGCAATTCCACTGAATTCTACCTTAGAAAGCGAGATGATTCCAAACGCCGATAAGGTTGCGACACGCATCGCGCAAGTGTTGGAATATTGATAGAAGACTATTTTCGTTCAAAGAAAGGCAGCTCGAAAGGGCTGCCTTTTTTATGGCTGATTTGTCTACCTTACATTCTCTAACCTTTTGTCATTCAAGTCTTGTGTCATTGAGATATGACAGACTTGAGAACGAGATTTACTGCCATGAAAATCAACGCTCTCTCCGCATTAGTACTTCTAGGTTTGTGCTCCACTTCCTGTTCGCATCCGTATTTCGAGTTGACACAGCCCGTTGAACCCGTTCAGTTTGAGTCTGTGGATCAGGCGAATTTTGTGTTGGATGTTGACAGCTCAAATGTCACTTTCGTAGGGTCCTTTTACACCAACCGGAGAAGTCCGCTGGAAGATTTACAAGACACCATTCTATCCCATGCTCGAGAAATCGGCGCGAATGCCATATATCTTCGAGAGCTACGTGAACTCCGTCGCGGAGGGTACATTATCAAAGGAGACTTATACCGAAGTGAGTCCCCCATCTCACCGATATTTGATACACTTCAACAGCAAATCGTTTTCATTCGTGAAGAATCAGACGAATACAGTTGCATTCTTCGGATGGGCGATACGCTAGAAATCAACCTTCCAAACTGGAGCTATGTGGTTTTCAATTTTGATAATTCCGTGCGGGAAATAGAGTTCTCCATCAACCGAATAGACCAAAAGATAGGCTTAGATGGAAGAGATAAAATGATAGGCGTTCAGAGTGGGATGGGAGGATCTCAAAGCGGAAACATTTCTGTGGTTCCTGTTTATTCAGGCGGGGGAGTTGGTATGGGTGTTTTCTTTCCGCTCTCTTCAAGTAGCCGATTCATCAATCACGTGAGTATGTATGCGGAATTTAATCCCATGGTAATGGTTGCGCGAATGACGCAGTGCAAAAAGTTACAAATGTGAAGAACTAACTGAATTTCCGTATTTTGCAAGGCACACTTTATCGCTTTGTACTATGAAGAAATTTTTACTCACCACGTTGGCAGCGTTCTCTGCCTTGGCATTATCCGCTCAGCAAGATGTTTACTTGCGCATTATGCACCAATGGGATGGACAGCCTTTTAGCCTAAATCAAACCGCTACATCTGACCTAGGGGAAGACATTACCCTAACTCGATTGCAGTATTATATCTCAGGTATTGAACTCACGCATGATGGAGGTCAAACCATGTTGCTCGATTCCATTTACGTATTGACGAATGCAGTATCATTGATGGAAGAAGTGAATCTTGGAAACTTGAATATCACATCTTTAGAGTCTGTTTCATTCGCCATTGGCGTAGATCAGGCTACCAATCACTTAGATCCTGCTCAGTATAATTTCAATCATCCATTGGCTCCTAAAAGTCCAAGTATGCACTGGGGCTGGGTTGGTGGCTACCGTTTCATTGCCTTGGAAGGAACGGTTGGAACGGGAAGTGGAGATCCTTTAGAAATTCATGCCTTGGGCGATCAGAATTACCACGTTCAAACCATTGCAACATCAGGTACCGTTGTAGGGGGTGATTTGATTGTTCAATTGGATGCAGATTACCTTAAAGCCTTTTCAACCATTTCAGTAGACGGGGGCGCTATCATTCACGGAGAAACAGGTGCAGCCGCCGATTTGCTTAGCCGATTTTCGGATACAGTTTTTACCGTTTCAACCTCCAATGTAGGCGGGATTGGAATTGAAGAGGAGAGTGTTGAAGGCTTTACAATTCAACCAAATCCTGCCGTAAATAACAGAGCCGTATTGGTTTTCCCAACACCAGTAACGGGTACCGTTCGCGTATTTGATTTGTCCGGTAGAGTGGTTGCTTCTGCTCAACTCAATCGCACAACAAGACACACTTTGGGCATTGAGCCTTCTGGAGTTTACTTCGTAGAGGTTCGCACAGGTGAAAAGGTTACTTCTCAACGTTTGATCGTAGAATAAAGCATATGTTTAGAAGACAATATGGGGTTCTTTTTGCGATTGGACTTTTTGCTTTAACCGTTCAGTGTAAAAAGGATAACCCTTCATCTAGCAATACGGTCAAGTACGACAATACACCTTTTGTACTTGACACCAGAGACTTAACACCTCCAACAATTTCACCCGACAACCCATTGACGGTTCAAGGGGTAGAATTGGGTAGGATGTTGTTTCATGAAACTCGTTTGAGTAGAGACAATACGCAGAGCTGTGCAAGTTGTCACATGCAGGAGTTTGCTTTCTCAGACACCGCTCGACTTTCCATTGGTGTTAGTGGGTTTGAAGGGAAACGTCAAGCTATGGCCGTCATTAATATGGCGTACAACACCAATGAGTTCTTCTGGGATGGAAGAGCACATTTACTTCGACATCAGTCGTTACTCCCTATTCAAGATTCCCTTGAAATGGATGAGACGCTCGAGAATGTAGTGGCTAAGCTTTCAGCGGATGCTTCCTATACCGATCAGTTTATTCGCGCTTTTGGAAGTGATTCAATTACGCCATTGAAGATCAGTTTGGCATTGGAGCAATTCATGAATTCTATTGTTTCTGTCAACAGTAAGTACGATCAGTATTTGCGTGGAGATGTGAATTTGACGGCAGAAGAAGAGCGTGGAAGACGTTTGTTCTTTGCCGAGTTCAATCCTGGTTTCCCAGATTCTAGTGGCGCCGATTGTGCCCACTGTCACGGGGGAGGAAACTTCGAAAACGACCTCTTCATGAACAATGGTTTGGATGGAGATGGTGAGTTTGCTGATTTGGGAAGAGAGTTGGTTACTTCATCGGCCTCTGATCGCGGTAAGTTCAAAGTTCCTACACTTAGAAACATCGAACTTACTCCACCGTACATGCACGATGGTAGATTCAACACCTTAGAAGAGGTGGTAGAGCATTACAATACCGGACTCAAATCTTCTTCTACGGTTGATCCAACCTTACTTTATCCCATCAACTCAGGAGGCTTGCAGTTGAGTCAGCAAGATGTGTCTGATTTGGTTGCCTTTTTGAAGACATTGACAGATACGGAGTTGCAGACCAATCCGGCGTATGCTAGTCCGTTCTAAAATACTGGTAGCCATCGCAGTTTTCGCGGTGGCCCTTTCTTGTTCCAGAGAAAAGACAGAAAGTGGCGAGACCTATCTTGAGGTTCCTCGCCACTTTCCGTCTGTGCCTTTTCCTGAAGACAATGCGTATTCTGACATTCGTTTCGAATTGGGTAAGAAATTGTTTTTCGACCCCATGCTGAGCATTGACAGTACGATTAGTTGTGGAAGTTGTCACAAAGCGGAATTCGCCATGGCAGATGCGTTTGCCATTAGTCCGGGTGTAGAAGGTCGACTAGGGCATCGAAATGCGCCGAGTCTTTTGAATGTTGCCTATCAACCCTACTTCATGACCGAAGGCGGTCTTCCAACGTTGGAGATGCAAGTACTGGCCCCTGTGCAAGAACACACAGAGATGGACTTCAACATTGTTCTGATTGCAGAAAGGATGAAGACCAGTAATTCTTATGTTGAAATGAGCCAAGAGGCTTATGGCCGAGAGCCTGATCCCTTTGTAATTACAAGGGCATTGGCCAATTACGAGCGCACTTTCATATCGGGTTCATCGCGGTACGACACCTATCAATTTTATGGCAACTCTGGAGCACTAAGTCCTTCCGAAAAGCGAGGCTTATCTCTCTTTAGATCAGAGAAAACACAGTGTTCGGTGTGTCATTCAGGCCTCTTCTTTACCTCTTACGAATTTGAGAACAACGGGTTGGATTCCGTATACAGTGATATCGGCAGAATGCGATTGACGGGAGATAGTGCGGATGAGGCGCTATTCAAGATTCCATCGTTGAGAAACGTAGAATATTCGGCTCCTTACATGCACGATGGTCGTTTTGCAACCTTAGAAGAAGTGGTAGAACATTACAACAGCGGTGGTGCCAATCATCCTCATAAAAGTGAAAGAGTTCGGCCTCTTAACCTCACTCAACAAGAGCGAATAGACTTGGTTGCTTTCTTGAAATCACTTTCGGATCCTAGTGTTCAGATGGATGAACGTTACAGAGTCAAATAGTTCTATTCAAACACCCATTCTTCAACGTCAAAGAGGTCTCCTTGTAGAAAGGATTGTCCATTCCAATATACGTAGTTGTAAAGGTTTGGAATAAGCGGACTTTGGTACATGAGCTCTCCTAAGGGCGCTTTGAATGTAATTTTGGGGCCGGTAGCAGTCATCGTTTCAATGGAGAGAGAGTCGGCTTTCTTTAGCAGTAGATAATTGTCGTATACCTCATCATCCGCTACAATGTAGAAAGATTCTACACCATAGAAAGTTTTGAGATTTTCAATATCACGACCACTTGCGCTTATAGCAATGAGGGTGGGTTCTTCTACCACCACTTGTGTAGCCCCTTTGCTTCGGTCTTCGAAATTGAACTGAAGCGTGTCGAACGATGATCCCGTCCAATTGAGTTGTTCAACAGTGCAATAACTACATTCATCCATCAAGTTGGTAAGGGTGTCTAATGCGCCGATATTACGTCTGAGCAGGGAACTATTTGCCCTGAATTCCATTCCAAGTTCAGAGGTGATGAAATCTGAAATGGCCCCTGTTTCTCTATTTACGACTACCCCCATTTGACAAGCGCTTCCGCATCCCCATTTTGCGAGGGTATATTTCCCAGAAAAGTTTATTCCTTTTTCGCACTCTTCTAAGATTTGTGATTTGAATCTAAGCGCTCCTGGATAGCTCTTAAAATCAGGAGCGGCTAGTTGCCCATCATATCTTTCCGAAGGATAATTGATGAAGGGAATTTTGTGAAGACGTAACTGCCAAGTAGGAGCTCCATTTCGGTAATCTGCATAGAAATAATAGCCGTCTTGGGCTCGAAGAAAGTCGAGATTGGGATTCCTATTTTTAGATGTGGCGGAGTCCGTTAATTCATGGGAAGAGAGAAGTCGAATCGAATCCCCGACGTGACCAATAACTAAGTGAATGCCATCATCGAGAAGTGTGTCGGTGGGAAGCTTGGCCTCCCGGCGATTCACAAATGACTCTAACGTAACTGGACTTTTCGTTTGGTGCCGTGTCCACCGAATCTCATCAAGACAAGAGGTAAATGGAATGGTGAATAGGCCACTTCGTTGACCGAAAAGATCGTACCCTTTCCATGTCATGGATTCGTTGTCAATTTCGATTTTCAGGTCAGATTGAATGGAATCCGATAGGCGAAGACTGTCTACGGTGTTTGAAAGTTCGAATCGAAAGAAGTGTGAAGTATAGGACGGAGCTTGAATGGATAGGCTCGCTGAATCGCCTAGAACCTCGAGGGTGCCTTCTCGAATAGTAAGCGTATCGTGGGGCATCGAATACACTGTGATTTGTTCACCTGAAATAGTCATTTCACAATACGTTCCATCCCAGAAGCCGTACCAAGTCCCATCTACTGGGAATTGTTCGGGAGGGGAGCATCGCAAAGCGAAAATGAGTGCGATGACTATGTAGAGAGCGTTTTTCAAGTTCCTAAAGCGTCTTTACGGCTGTTGTAAGGCGTTCTCGAACGTCTGCTGCAAGCGCTTCTAAGTTTTCATTTCCTACACTAATCATGGAGGCAATGGGGTCTACCGCTGCGATTTCGACTTGACCGTTTGAATTTTCAGTCACCACTACATTGCAAGGCAAGAAAACACCGATTTTGTCCTCTGCAGAAATCGCTTTGATGGCAAAATTTGGGTTACACGCTCCTAGGATTCGGTATTTTTTGAAATCGACATCCAGCTTCGCCTTAAAAGTCGCTTGAATGTCGATGTCGGTCAACACTCCAAAACCTTGCTCCTTCAGGTTGGCCGTAAGTTTTTCAATCGCTTCTTCGAAGCTTACATTTTCTAGTGTGGTGGAGATGAAGTAGCTCATATTTGGTGTGTTAGGTACCTGGCCAATTTGCAACAAGTTAGGCAATTTGAGATGCAAGACATATAAGCTAAGCTTTCAGAATGGACGGTTAGGACAGAAGTTTGCTTTAAAACGTCACCCTCCTGTTTGCAAACGTATGTATCCGCTTAAAGACGTGAAGAAATCATCGATAATGTCGAATTTGAAACTGGGGACAGGGGTGCTGTCCCCGGGGGGCGAGTCAGATATGAACGTCTAAGCTAATGCTCATTTATTCCCATAAAAACAAAGCCCCACAACAGCTCATGTCATGGGGCTTAAGGTCTATATGAGGTGAAAGATAATGGGTAGAGAATGAGGCATTTGAAAGTGAGAAGTGAGAGGGTGAGGCGCGAAGCCTCAAACCCTGCAAGTTCCCTCTCATTCTCTATGCCATAACCTCTTCTATCTCTGTATTGAGTTCTTCTCTTGGAGTATCAACCAAGTCGAATTCTTCTTTTTTGTCCCATCCAAACTTGGCCATAATCCGGTCGAAGATGTAGTACACAACGGGTACTACTACTAACGTTAAAAACATGGAACTGGTTAGGCCGCCAATGAGAACCCATGCCAAACCGTTCTTCCATTCAGCGCCAGGGCCCGAGGCCAAGGCAATTGGCATCATCCCGATCACCATCGCGAGGGTGGTCATAAGAATCGGGCGAATACGCACTTGTGTTGCTTTGAGCAGTGCAGCTTTTACTTCCAATCCTGCTTCTTTCAATTGGTTTGTAAAATCGACCACCAAGATGGCGTTCTTAGCTACCAAACCGATGAGCATGATCATCCCCAAGATGGAGAAGATGCTCAATGCATTTTGTGATAATGCCAAGGCGAGTAGAGCCCCGATAACCGCAAGCGGTAGTGAGAACATCACCACCAAAGGATATACGTAACTATCATATAGGGCTACCATAATGAGGTATACCAAAATGAGAGAACTCAAAAGCGCAACAGCCAGTCCACCAAAGGCTTCCGATTGATTTTCGGAATCGCCACCCATGCTGTACGCCACTCCGCTAGGTAAGTCGAAATTGGCCATTTGAGCTTCAATGTCGGCACCAACTGTTCCAACGGGCCGGCCAATTACCTGAGCAGTCACTTTTACCATTGCGAGCTTGTCTCTTCGGTCTAATTGTGAAGGACCGTAACCCTCTGTGATGCTGGCAAATTGATCAAGTCGAATTTGCTCTCCTCTATTGTTCATTACCGTAAGCATGGCAATGTCTTCCACACGCTGGCGATCAAATTCGTCGAGGAGAATGTTGATTTCATATTCGTTGTCACCATCGCGATATTTGGAATCTTGAACTCCGTTGAACGCGGTACGCATGGTGCCACCCACCACTTCTAAGCTCAAACCCAATCGCGCCATCTTGTCGCGATCTACCTCTACTTTGATCTCTGGACTACCGCCTTCAGCACTGGTTTCAACTTCAGCTGTACCTGCAATTCCACTAACAATCCCCGCTACTTTATCGGCTGTTGAGATCAGTGTGTCTAGATTGGTGCCACTGAGAATGACTTGGATAGGCGCATCGGTTCCTCCGCCCACAAGTGAAACGGGAACCGCCTTGAATTTTGCGCCAGCAACGTTCTCTTGAAGCTCGATTTGAAGCTGACGAGAAAAGATTTGTGTGGTTGTAGCACGCTGTTCCGTTGGAACCAGTGACACGTTGATCTCGGCCATATATGGTGTAGAGGTGGTAGACATTCTACCAGAGCTTTGTCCTATGGTTGACGATACTCGTTCTACTTCGGGATATTCACCAATGATGCGCTCTACCTGTTGAGCTAGTAAGTTGGTCTGACGAAGGGTTGAGCTCTTGGGTAATTCTACCTGCATGGTAAACTCTCCACGGTCGCCAGCAGAGACAAATTCACTACCGATAAACCCTTGTCCAACGAGGGCGAATGAACCGATAAACACTACGAATGTGGCTCCAAGAACTAGAATTTTGTGTGAGAATGACCAATGAAGAGCATTGGACATGGCATTTTCAAACCCTGTAACCCATCCTTCAAAAGTCTTGATGAACACAGTGACTATGGATCCTTCTTTCAAGTGAGAAAGCTTGGAGAATCTCGAAGCCAAAAGCGGAATCATGGTAAAGGCCACCAATAAACTCAGAATGGTACTGATGGCAACCGTTAACGCAAATTGACGAAGCAAGTTCCCCACAATTCCGCCCGTCATGGAGAGCGGAACGAATACAGCGATAATCACCAAGGTGATGGAAATAACCGTTGCTCCAATCTCTCGAATGCCGTCGTATGCTGCTTGAAATTTAGATTTACCCATTTCCATGTGGCGATAAATATTCTCGATGACTACAATCGCGTCATCCACTAGAATACCCACCACTAGAGAAAGCGCAAGCAAACTCATCAAGTTGAGAGAGAATCCCAAGAGCATCATAGCCGTAAAGGTCGCAATGATGGAAGCCGGTACTGCAAGCATTACAATCACAGCGTTTCTCAAACTGTGAAGGAAGAGAAGCATTACAACTGCAACGAGAATTACCGCAAAGAACAAGTCGTGAATCACAGCATCTGCCGCTTCCAAGGTGAACTCTGATGTATCGTTGGCGATGGTGAATTTCAGGCCTTCTTCAGAATAAGATTCTTCCAAATCTGTCATGATTTTTCGAGCCAGTTCACTCACTTCTACGGCATTGGCGTCACTTTGTTTTTGAATGGATAGGCCAATGGCATTTTCACCATTTACTCGCGAGATGATCTCGGCATCTTCTTCCGTGTCTTGAACTTCAGCAACATCCTTGATTCGAATTACGGTTCCATCAGGGCGATAACTGATGGGCAATTGTCGAATTTGATCGAGTGAAGAATATTTACCTGCTAATCGAATTAGTGATTCTGACTCTTCACCCTTCACTTTACCCGTTGGGAAGTCAAGGTTGGCAACTTGAATCGCCTGACTCACCTGAAGTAGAGAAAGTCCGTAGGTCTCTAGTCTGTTTTTGTTGATATTGATCCGGATTTCACGTGCTTGGCCTCCTAGCATGTTGACTTGTGCAACGCCAGGAATTTTTGCCATTTGCGGCTGAATCTGGTTCTCGATCAAGTCGTATAACTCCGTACCGGCCATGTTGGCGGCGACACCAATTCTCATGATGGGCAAATCTGAAAAGTCAAACTTGCCAATGGAAGGTTGCTCCACGTCATCTGGAAGTTCGTTCATAATAGCATTGATCTTCCGTGTGGCTTCTTGAAGAGCCTGATCAACATCCATGTCCTGCATCAGCTCTACTGTAACGATAGAGACGTTCTCGAGTGAGGTTGAACTCACGCGGTCTACCCCTTCGAGAGTGGAAACCGCATCTTCAATTTCAACGGTTACCGAGTTTTCCACTTCTTTAGGTGCAGCACCGGGATAAACAGTAGAGATGGTAAGTACAGGCGTACTCATATCGGGCAATAATTCATAGTTCAGCATGGAGTAGCTGAACAAGCCCAAGCCTGTGAGTAGGGTAAAGAGAACCACCACAAGCGTTGGACGCTTGATGGAAATTTTGGTCATTTTCATAATGCGATATCTTCTAAATCCTGAGGATTATTGACGATTCAGTGCGTTTACAACTGTACCTTCTTCCAGATTGATTTGTCCGGTTGTGATGACTTCATTCGACGTCGAAAGTCCTTCGAGTACTTCCACACGGTCGCTTCTAACCTCACCAATGGTGATGCTTTTTAGGTGAGCTTTTCCGTCTTCAATGGTGAATACTTGAGGGTTTTGAACACTACCGATAATGGCGTTTCTGTCGAGGTAAAGCGTTTCGTTTTCACTGTTGAAAAGAAAGTGAGCCGTAGCGTACATACCTGGTTTTAGTGCTCTTGATGAGTTGTTGGTCAAAGTGATTTCCACATTGTATTTCAAGGCTCCGTCCGCTTTTGCCGCTATGGCAGTTACTTTGCCATTAAAGGTGTCTTCTGGGTATACACTGGAAGTGATGTTGATTTCATCGCCCTCCTTCACATTGAGGATTTCGTTGGCAGTAAGGCGAACATTTAGTTTGAGCTTGCTGATGTCTACAATGTTGTACAATTGCATGCCTGGTGAAACATAAGCCCCCTCCTGTACAAAGTCGTCATTGATGATTCCACTGGTTGTTGCACGGATATATGTGTTGTCCAGCTGTTTCTGAACTTGTCGGTATTGCGCTCGTGCATTCATCAAACCGATGCGCACATCTTCCAGTTGGCGTTGGGTCACCGCGTCACTTTCCGACAATTTGGTGAAGCGCGCAGAATCCGATTGAAGCTTTTCGAAATTGGCTCTGGCTGCGGCCACTTGGGTTCTCAATAGTTCATTATCAACCTGAGCTAGAAGGTCTCCTTTTCGAACGGTTACTCCTTTTTCTTTGTACACCGCAACCAGTTTGCCTTGTGTTTCAGACAAGATGGTCAGGTCCGTTTTAGCCTCAAAAGTGCCATCGGCTGAAACGCGTGTATTCAATGCGAGTTTTTCGGGGTGAGTGATCTGTACGGGGATAGATGCACTGGTGATTTCAGAGAGCTTGGCGTTCTCTTTCATCTCTTCTTTGTTGGCATAGAGCTTATATGCGGTGAGGCCTAGTATGCTGGCAGAAGCAAGAATGATGATGGTCTTTTTCATTGTGCTGTATTCTTTATTCTAGTCTGTAGATTGATCATTGGATGATTTGTTTAAGCTGACCTTGTGCTTTGAGTAGGTCGAGCTCAGAGCGACGGAACTTGAGAAGCTCGTTGTAAAAGCTGGTCTCGGCTTGTCGATACGCTTGTTCAGCGTCTAGCAAGTCTGTCAATCCCACCACTTGTTCTTTATAGAGCAATTGGGTTTGCTCGTATACGTCCTTTGCCAATTCCTTGTTGTCGCGTTGCGCTTCCACCGAAGCGAGTGAATTGGTCAACTGCTCCCGTGCATTTTGGAATTGCATGTCCAAAGAGCGTTGAGCATTGGTTTGTTGTAAACGAACTTTTTGAATGTCGATTTCCGACTGTTGGATTCTATGATGTTTAGAAAGCCCATCAAAAATGGGAACGCTCAATTGCACACCAACTACCGTTTGTTGAAACCAAGGTTGATTTGAGTCGAAGAAATTCCATTCGTTGCGTTGGGCTTGCCAGCTTTGCTGACCAAAGACAGCGAGTGTTGGCGCGTATTCCGCTTGAATGCTCTTCTTGTTCAATTCATTTAGTGTGAGTTGTTGATCTAAGATTTCCAATTCGATGGATTGTTCTTTTTCATACTGAAGGGTTTGAAGCGAAACGTCTTCAATGTCCTCGGGAGCTCGGATGATAAGCGTGTTGCTGATGTCCATTCCCAATAAGAGCTTGAGGTAGTTCTTCTGTTGTTCCAACCCTATTTTTACCGATTGCAATTGGGTTTGAAGATTCATGCGGTTAACACGAATTCTACCGAGGTCGGTTTGCGTTACTAGGTCGTTCTCGTACTGTAGCTTCATCAGTTCTTCAAGCTTGTTGAGCTGAGCCACATTGCTGTCCAATACATTCCTCTGTGCCTTGAGTTCGAGTACCATGTAGTAGGCGTTCGAAACTTCGTAAATCACATCTTCCTCTGTTTTGATCTTCAATAACTCGTAGAGTTGACGCGAGGATTTGGCGGCTCTCAACCCAGTAAAGAATTGTTGGTTGTAAATGAGCTGTGTGGCTTTGATGGTGCCCGACATGGTGTTTTCAGTACCGAACTGAACTGGAATTTGTGTTCCAGGCTGACCGACAATTTCGCCTGGTAAGAGCTGGGTAGGTAGGTTTGGGAAGTTTTGATATTGCCCTTCACCGGTAACCTGTGGGAGTCCTGTTGCGCGGACTTCGCCTACTACGTGTTCCGACTGACTTTGATCCAGTACGGCTTGGCGTATAGAGAGGGAGTTTTCCAAGCCAAATAGTAGAGCCTCCTTTAAATCAAAGTTGTACTCTACAGGTTGCGACCATACACTGAAACTCGCGGCGAATAGTGCTAGAGTTGAGCAGATGGTTCTTTTGATGTGATTCATTTTTTGATTTAGTTTGTTTTGTAACAACCTACTTAGTTCTGTGAATAACGAACTAACAGGGTAAAAAATTTTATGTTCGTTTATTCTCCCACTTTTGGTAAAGTCCAGGAAGCTCGTCGTTGATGAAGCGTAGGAAATCGATGATACTGCTGAGGTTTTCGTTGAATTCAGGAGTATTATTTGGGCGAACTTCAAGAATCTCTTCTAAGATGTCAGCAGCTTCGGTAATCTTGAAGATGCTATCGCGCAATTCACTTCGCCAATTGCTTACTTTGTTCTTGAAGTAGCGCTTTCTATCGCCCGACTTTGTGATGTAGTCAAGACGGTTGACATTGAGGAGCATGTTGATGGCGTTGCTGGTTGCGCTCTTACTCAGGTTCAATGTTTCGCGAATTTGATCAAAGGTCAACTCAGTAATGGGAGATACCAATAGAAGCGCCAAGATTCGTGCGGGTGCCGGAGGTAACCCAGATTTCTCATGGTAAACTCCGATCTTCTCAACGAGTTCTTTTTGCTTGGCAGTAAGTTGAACGATCTCTGACATGTTAGTTTGAATTGTGCTACAAATGTATAAAGTTTTTTTAGTTCACAAAAAGGAGAACTAAAAATGTTTGTCGCTTGGTTCTGTAGGTGCGAATCTGTACCCTCATTGAAGCTTCTTTCATAACTTGGGAGTGGAAGCATAATGCGCAACACGTATAACCTCGAACTCTCAACTTCGCCTCCATGGACGATATTCTAGATTTTAACCAAGAGCAACCAAAAGGTGTTTTTAACAAATTCATGACTGGCGTGCTCGTGGGCGCAACGGTAATAGGGTTTGTGTTTATGGAGCTTCATTTGCCTTTTGCAGATATTCTACTCATACTAGGCGCCCCCAGTTTGATGTCGTATATCGCGATGAGAGTCATTTTAACCAAAGCAAAAGGGGCGAAATATTGGTCTGCTCTATTACTTTCGATAGCCGTTTACATTGGATTTACGGTTGTGATGAAAAGCATTGACGTATTCCTATTTTCAGTGGGAGTGTTGATAACGATGGGGATTTTACAATGGGTGTGGTTCCAATTGCGCAAAAAGATATCTGTTTAGAAACCTCGAATTGAAAAGGTCAATCGCACCTTGTCGTTTCAAGGCTGAATTAAAGCTCTATTTTTGACCACAGACCAATATTATCGGAACTTCATGCGATTATATTTTTGGAGTACGTTCATAGTGTTTCGAACCGGAGTTCGAATGTTGAAGGCTCTTTATGTCCAGAAGCGTTTTATTAAGAAACATCTTCAGCCAATGCTGCAGCGTGCTTTGGCGGAGAGTGATGGAACTCTAACCTCTGCGGATATTGATAAAATCACGAAGAACTATGCATTGGCTGTCCCTTCCATTCTCGGCGAAGCCTTTGGTCTGCTTCGAGGTCATAGAATGAAGACTAGAGAGCGGTTTGCATTGACGTATTTAGGCGCAATTACGGGGCTTTACGATGACTTCTTTGATGAGCGAGGAACCCCAACGGAGCGCATCTTACAGATGACCAAGTGTCCAGAAAAAGCGGTGGCCAATTCCAGTCATGAACAGCTTTTTCTCACGCTTTGCCTAAAAGCTCTCGATTATACAGATCACAAGGACTTGCTGTTGCAAAGGGTTGAAGAAGTTTACTTGGCTCAATTGAACAGTAAAGCACAAGCTGCTTCTGGAAATAGTTGGGAAGCCCTTAAAAAGATTACGTTCGATAAAGGTGGAGCATCTTTCTTATACTACCGGAGCGCGATGGAGAATCGAGCATCGGAAGCGGAGAACTTGATGCTCTTTACTTTGGGCGGTACTATGCAACTAGAGAACGATTTATTTGACGTGTACAAGGATAGAGAATCTGGAGTGGAAACCTTGGCAACGAATGCAAATTCGATTTCCGAACTCCGTCAACTCTACCACGACAGGCAAAGGGAATCAGATCGTTGCCTAGAGGCAACGGAGTTTCCCAAAGCTCAAAAAGTGAGGTTTAGAAACTTCACCCGAGTTATTTTGGTTCGGGGAAATGTGTGTTTGGATGAGCTAGAAAAAACCGCAGCCACCACGGGAGGTGTGTTCGATGTTAATGCTTACGAACGAAAACAACTCGTTTGTGATATGGAATCTCGCAAGAATGTGATGGCTTCAATTCGGTACAATAAAGAAGGAGTTTAGTAGTAACAATACTACTATCTAGGTTACTCTTTATACTTCCCAAACGAATAGGCCAATCCCACTCCCAAAACCTCTTTTACCTGAAGTCCAGGTGATTGATTGTCGCCTGCTGCATTTGGATTCTGAACGAGGATGTCATCGTCATAGATCAAATGAAGTTGAAGACTGACAGAAAGAGGACCCCACACTTCCATCAATAAGATAGTCTCCCAACTCACGTCGATGTTTTGTGGTTTTTCCAAGTAGTTTGAGAAGAGGTTTAAGTTGGAGGTTAGATCAACACCTTCGCGCAAGTTCCGGGTGTACGTAGCATTCAAGTACGCACCTAATTCTGTTCTCAACTTCTCCCCAGCCTCCACACCAAAGCTTCCTGCAGCGCTGAGTGAATATAGGTACAGTTCCAGTCCGTTGCTCTTGTGGGTAAAACCAATACCCGCTGTGAGGTAACCGGGCGACATCCAAGTGGAAATGGGTTTTACATCTTCAGCTTCCTTAAAACCATCTGCGAATTGGGTTCTAAAATTGGCAAAGAGCGAAGTTGTCCAAGATCCGCTTGTATTGATATTTCGGTCCAAACGTGAAGTGATCTCCAATTTGTCACCCGTTTTAAGCGTAGAAGCTCCTTGAATGTTAATGGCGTAATTCGCGTCAAGGGTGTTTGACCATTGCCATTTCGGACCATCGTAATCCGCAGATTGACGAAGAAGGCCAGCAAGGTTAACGCTATTGGTACCCCCCGCATTCCAGTTGGTTAGGCTAGTTTGAGTGGTCGTGAAACTGTACAGGCCACCAAATTTCCACTTGCTTACTGTCGTATCCGCAGGAGTTGCATCTTGAGCAAATCCACTCAAGGGAAGCGCCAAGATGAGGATGAGTAATTTTTTGATCATTTCAGAATGGTTTGAAGTGTTCAGGTTGCGTAAGAAGATTATAATATCATCATTTTTTCTTGAACTTCTCAATGGCATTGCGAGTGAAGTCACTGAGCACCAACCGTCCGCTGATGGCAGCGCGCTCGGCTAATAGGTCGTCCCAATGCTCTGTGCCTTGCCAGAAAACGCGCTTCAATTCAGCCATTGCTTCCGGATTGGATCCAGATAGTTTCTCAATCAATTCAGAGATGGCCTTATCCATGTCATGCGCTGTGTCGAAGACCTCCGTGTACAGGCCTTTGTCGCGTGCCCATTCTGCGGTTCTCCACTCCGTCGCATTAATGGCTAGTTCGCTCATTCCGCTAGTACCAATCTTGCGCTCTACAGCAGGGCCTACTACAAATGGTCCAATGCCTACTGCCAGTTCGGAAAGCTTTACGGCGGCGAACTTCGTCGCGAAACAGTAATCTACTGAAGATGCAAGTCCAACACCTCCACCAACGGCCTTGCCCTGAACTCTACCGATAATGAACTTCGGACATTTACGCATGGCGTTGATGACGTTGGCAAATCCAGAAAAGAACACTTTACCTGTGTCCAAATTGTCAATGCTGATCAATTCATCAAAGCTTGCGCCTGCACAGAAAGCACGGTCACCTTCTGATTGCAACACAATCACGAGGACCTCTTTGTCTTCTCCCAACTCCGTAATCGTGTTGGCTAGTTTGGCTAGTACTTTTCCGGGGAGACTGTTGCTCAACGGGTGGTGGAACTCAACATAAGCCACACCGCCTTTGCGTTCTATGCGTACATCTCCTTGGTCAACTGCATTCTTACTCATGGTCTTGTTTTTAGGGGAACGATCTTCGAAACTCGTCGAAGTGTTCAATTTTGCATATTACAGTACGATAAGCGTCGTACCATTTTTTCTTTCCGTCCGCTTTCACGGATTTATGTAGAGGGTCATTTTTCCATCGTTCAATAGCGTCGAGATCGCTCCAATAGCTAATAAAGATGCCTTCTTTGCCGGTTCGGGCATTGTCGAACCCCAAAAACCCATCCAGCTTAGACACTTTTTCCATGGTGGCCACATCTGCCTCTGGGTAACCCTCTGGAGCAGGATCTACTTCCCTCTCCGAAATGAAGAGAACCGCATAGGCTGGCTTTTCAGTTAATCTGTTCATCTTTATTATGGGCTTCAGGCACCAGACATCCGTCATCCGTCATCCAACACCCTTCATCTGACATCCTCTCCACAAAAGTATCGGGAAAGGTTCGTACGTCAAAGGCACAGGGGAAGATAGTGTTCAACCAGCAGCCTTTAGCCTGAAGTCTGAAGCCGTGCGAAGCATACTATCCAATCTGCTGTATATATTGCCTACCTTATCCTCTCGTCAACTCTGTTCTTCTTAGAAGTACTCTTATGAAGCCAATAAAAAAAGTAAAACGAGTAATCCTTATTGCTTCGATTGTTTATGTGGGAATGGCCTTGCTTACTCCCCATTTCTCACCGCTTCGGAATCGATCAATCGAAAACCAAATTACGTACCTATCTGAGCTTCTGAATTCGGGTTACGATGATGAACTACAGCAACAGTATCCAGAGGGGAAGATGTTTAGCAATGCTCTTCTGAGTTTGTCGATTATTGAATATTGCGACAAACGTGGTATCACTGATAAAGCGATGGCAGAGCAAGTGGATTCTTGTATACTGCGCATCCTTTCAACTAGTGCTACTTCGCCTTTTCCCACCTATATCACTCCTAAATTTGGGATGTTTTACAATGGATGGACGAACCGCGTATTGACGAGCTACCAAAGGAGTTCTCTTTTCTCAAAGTCCGATATTCCAGAACGAGTGAATACTTCTCAAGAAGAAATAGAAGAGAGAATCACGAGTGCCTTAGATGAAGAGTTACAGCCTTTGATGTCCTACGCTGGCGCGTATTGGCCCGCTGATAATTACATCGGAATAATGTCGATTTCCGACACAGCGCTCCAAAGCAAATGGATGGCCATCTTGGATTCGGCAGCGAGTCACCCAACGGGATTGGTACATCATTTTGGTGGAGATTCATCCATTGTACGTGGGTCTTCTTCTGCCCTGATCTTGTACAGTTTGAGTTATATCAATCAAGAGAGGGCGCTGCGTCAGAATAACATTTTTGACAGCTTATTTCAACGGTCGTTTCTCGGAGCGAACTTGGTGAAAGAGCACGAAGATGGATCGGGAATTGAGGATGTAGATTCGGGTCCCCTGCTCTTTGGATATGGAGCTTCGGCAACCATAATGAATATCAAGACACAGGCGAGTCTAGGAATGCCTGGAGCCCGCGCAACCTGGGGATGGTTGAATTTAATGGGCATGCCGATCAACCTTTGGAGTCACAAATATTATCTTTTCAAAAAGGAACCCATGCTGGATATCTTTATGCTTTGGTCGTGTGTTTCTTTATAGTTCTGCTCAATCATAAGTCCCCTACCCGTTTTTTACCTACCTTATCCTTTCACTCAAAATTCTCTCTTTTGAAATGGATCACTTTCATCGGTATGCTGCTTTTTTGTGCTTCTTCATGGGCACAGGGAGAGTACCACGAACGAATCGTTCAAGATATAGATTACCCTTTTCAGTATTCGTTTAGACTTCTGCATGTTGAGGACACCACCACTTCCGATTTGACGATTGTGGAAGGAGAGGAAGGTTCCTCAATTTTCACTCGGGGTAATGCTGGAGACACCTTGGTTATGGTGTTGCTAGAATTCCAAAATTCGACTACTGGTGAAACCTTTAAGGCTATGACAAACTTTGATGGTGGCGCCCAAATAGTGCTCTCACCAGGGAAATATTCCCTTGTGATGTCGGCCTACGGACCTGATACATCTACTTTGGAATTTGAAATTAAGAAGAGCCAGCAGATCGACTTAGAGGTGCATTTAGGCCTAGGGCCAGATAGTGAAATGTATGATATCCAGTCCAAAGTAAAATTGCAAGAAGAGGAAGTGCACCAGATTATGGAATGTGTTCGATTGAACCCTAGAGGTTATCATGAAGCGTGTTCGGACCCTGAGAGGTATGTGATTTTTAGGCAGATTTAGAACGGATATGATGCTCGAGTTTGGAGATGTGTCGTCACTGTGCATTTTTTGCTTTCCGAAGACCAAAAAGAGGAGTCGCTTAACCCTTGGTGTGAACTGAATCCCCACTGATTATGAAATCTCTTTCAATCGCCCTTTCGCTTTGTTCTGTCTTTCTTGCAGCTTCTTGCTCTAGTCCTGAGAAACCAGTTACGCCATCTTTGGATTTGACCATTCCTGAAGTAGGCTTCAACGGTGGTTTGATCGATAAAACAGGGAATTTGTGGCTGAGTACGAATGGAGCAGGAGTATTCGTATTCAACGGAGAATCTCTTGTGAATTATTCCAAAAAGGACGGCTTGGCAAGCAATCAGGTGTTTGACTTAGTGGAGGCCTCTGATGGTTCAATTTGGATGGGCACGCAGGAGGGACTTACTCATTTCGATGGAGGAAGATTGAATTCCATTTTACTTCCGTTTCAGGATACTTCCAGCGTTTGGTTAGACAAGGTATACCCAATCATTAACCCCAATGCCGCACATGCTTTGGCAATTGATAAGAATCAAAATCTCTGGATTGGGACAGGTGGAGGTGGCGTTTGTCGTTTCGATGGATTCCAATTCAAGATGTACTTGCAGGAACATGGTCAGAAGCAGGAGGATAGCCTTTACCACAATTGGGTAACCTGTATTGAAATGGATCATTCAGGTAATATGTGGTTTGGCTCTATGACGCATGGTGGGGTTAGCGTATACAAGGGAGAAAGCTTTGAGCATTTTTCCATTGCAGATGGTTTAAGTGACGATATGGTAAGGACACTCTATTGCGACAAATCGGGAGATATGTGGATTGGGTTTAATGGCAATAGAAATAGTGCCCTCACACGGTACAAGGATTCTCAGTTTACAACCTATTCCGATGGAGAACTGAGCAAGAGAATTCACTCTATTTGTGAGTATGAAAATGGAGAACTATTTATAAGCTCTCCTCGAGGTAAACTTGCCGTTTTTGACGGGACAAATATTAGAGAGTTTACTTCCTCTAACGGACAATCGTATTCAGAAATACACTTTATTCTCACAGATGCGAATAACCAATTGTGGTTTGGTGGAAAGAGTGGGGTTTGGAAGTATGATGGAGAAGAGGTTGTTCAAGTATTGGGAGTTGATGGAGTGGCTAACCACGAAATAAACAAGGGTGTAAATCAGAAGGAATCGAAATTCCCTATTTTAGTTCTCGGCATGACTCTCCAACCTTCCTCTCATGAAAAACCGCAACATCTTCCTCGTTAGTATAGCGATCATAGGCTTGGTGGTGTTTCGGATGTGGGGGCACAAGATGGACGCTCCAGACAGTTTTGAAGATCGATTGAGAATGGCCAAAGTAATGGAGTTGGATTACAATCTGGATTCGGCTGACTATTGGTTAGATTCTCTGGTTGAAATGAGTCCTGACATGCAAGTAGAATTACTCTTCCATTTTGAACGTGATTTTGATTCAACCACATTTGACAGAGGCTCTTGGATGTATACTTATCGGTATCCTAAAGTTTTTCAAGGCGAGTATGCCTCTCTTCATTTTCAATCAAAAACACTACTGTTTAAGGATGATTCTCTTTTGTTTTGCACCGACTGTCTGGATACAACTGCATTAGAGAAGAGGGAGTTCTACCACTTCTCATCAAGTCCCACTTTTTACGGTGATTCACTGCGAGAGACGCATGAAAAGCATTCAAGGATTGATGCCCAAATTGGTCAGGTTGAAGTGGTAACACATGCTGCCCAATGTGATGATACAGGAAGGCATACCGTTAGTATTTCCACGTCTTCAGGTACATTTCGCACACGTAGAGAGTTCAACTTAATTCTCATTGAGTCGGGCAACTGCTTTTTTATTGTAGAGTACGCGGGATGTAGAGGGGTGATGGATATTTATAGGGTAAGTGATAATGCGGTGAAATCATGAAAACATACATTTCTAAACCGCGCAGTTATTAGCGATTTACAGTCGGCTTAGTCTTGTGCTCCTTGGCTGTTTATTATGCGGTCGATAAGGATTTCTCACCACTTTATTTATTGGCGGGTACTGCAGCTACACTTGTGCTACTTGATTTGGCCCTCTATCAAGAAACGGTAGTTGAAGTGGATGGAACGAAACTTAAGGCTAAGGTTTCAAATTTTTTCAATCTGATTGATGAAGAGGTTGAAATCCGATTAAGCGATATACAGACCAGAAGCTTTGAGATGAAGGGATATAGCGCCTTAGGTTTCGCAATGCATCCAAACATGGAATTCCTGATTCCAACGTACCGAAGTCAATTAACGATACACACCATTCATGGTAAATCGGAAGTAATTCCAATAGACATAAGCGAAGAGGAGTCCTACGACTTGTTGGCTTCTATACCTGAGAGAGTACCGAATGGTTAATGGAGCTTTTAATCTTTGTGGATATTAAGTGGTTCTTCTTGAGCCAGTTCGTGTAATGTTGGGTTTTCCCTGAATGAGTTGTTTGCTATATGCGTTAACATATAATAAAGCGCAGATCAGCATAATTATATTTAATTGCATATAATTTAGTACATTTGGGTTGTGTTATATTCAATTGCATATAATGAAGACATTGTCAGAGTTTGTGAAAGAACGAAGAAAGGAAGTCAACTTAACCCAAGAAGAGTTTGCGGAACGGGCAGGAGTAGCTTTAACCGTGATCCGAAAGATTGAGCAGGGTAAAACAAATCTCAATCTGGAGAAAGTGAATTTGGTACTGCAAATGTTTGGTCATGAGTTGGCACCAGTGAACAGCAATAGCTTGAAATCATGAGGCAGGGTAAGGTGTTTTACAAAGACCAACTAGCAGGATTGATCACAGAAACTGATGAAGGGGAGTGTGTCTTCGCGTATTCTCCAGAATACGTGGAGAAATTTCCAAATGACTTCATCACGTTCACAATGCCTGTGAGGTCTGAACCTTATTCAGATAATCGACTCTTTCCCTTTTTTGAAGGGTTAATTCCTGAAGGATGGCTTTTAGAGATAGCGTCCAATAATTGGAGAATCAACAAGAACGACAGCATGGGTTTGTTGTTAGCATGTTGTCAGAATTGCATTGGAGCGGTGAGTGTAGAACCAATTCCGCAAGAAGATGCCGCATAGATGTTTGTATTGCTATAACCCGATTGAAGAAGGACGGGATATTCATGAGAAGTGTTCCATGGAATTTTTTGGAACACCCACGCCGCCTGAGATACCGTACTCGTTAGATGATATGGAAGAACTGGCGAAGAATGTAGTAGAGCGAAGTGTTGCCGTTCCTGGGGTTCAAGCAAAGCTCTCTATGTCTCTTGTGAGTGAAGCTAAAGATCAATCTGACGCTCGATTGACCGTAGTAGGAGCATTGGGAGGGGGATACATTTTTAAGCCGCCTTCGGAATTGTTTCCTGAAATGCCAGCCAATGAGCATTTAACAATGCGAATCGCTGAAACCATGGGAATTCCAGTGGTATCATCTTCATTAATCCGGTTAGCCTCAGGTGAATTGTCATATATCACAAAAAGAATAGATAGACAGGGCAATGAGAAAGTTCACATGCTAGATATGTTTCAAATTACAGAAGCATATGATAAGTATAAGAGCTCTATGGAGAAGGTTGGAAAGGCTATCGGTCAGTATTCCAGCAACACATTATTAGACAAAACATATTTCTTTGATTTGGCTGTCTTCTCGTTCCTTACAGGCAATAACGATATGCATCTGAAGAATTTTTCGATGATTGAAGGTCGGAGAGGATGGACATTGGCGCCTGCTTATGATTTGCTGAATGTTGCCATTTTACTGCCTGAAGACAATGAGGAACTGGCTCTGACATTAGCTGGTAAAAAGCGAAAATTGAAGAGAGAGCATTTTGTAGAATTGGGTCTTGTTATGGGGTTGTCCGCTCGACAAATAGAGGGAACCTTCAATCGAATGATTAAGAATAGGAATGTAGCATTCGCACGGATTGAAAGCTCTTTTTTACAGGAAGGAAAGCGACAGGGTTACAAGCAGTTGTTGATTTCTAGATATGAACAGCTAGGGTTAGAATAATCTTCATTACAAGAGTACATATTGAAGGGAGTCATACAATTTCACATAAAAAAAGAGGGCCCTCGCCCTCCTTTTTCATATCCAATCATCTCAACCTTTACATCGACTGATCTATCTTCTTCACCATCGTTAAGATAGTCGCGATAGCTACCGTTTCGTCGGTGTCGTCGTAAACCTCAACGTTGAACTTTACGATGCCTTTGGCTACGTCGTCTTCGCTGCGTTTTTCTTGATCGATTTTCTCCTTAACGGTGAACTTAACTCCGATAGTTGTTCCAGGGTAAACAGGCTTGGTGAAGCGCGCCTCGTCGATGCCGTAGTTCAATAGAACGGGACCTTTCTTCGCCTCTACAAACAATCCCGCTGCTTTGCTGAGGATGAAGTAGCCGTGCGCTACGCGTCCTTCGAAGATGGTGCCTTCCAAAGAAGTCTCATCCATGTGGGCGTAGAAATTGTCGCCGCTCACATTGGCAAAGTTCACAATGTCGGTTACTGTTACTGTGTGCTTCGCTGTGTACACGGTTTCACCAACGGTCAATTCCTCAAAGTGCTTGCGGAATACGTGCTTGTCGGCTTCCGGACGAGTTGACCCCGGTTGGTACACCTGAGTGATTTCGGTAATGGTGTCTGGGTGACCTTGGATGGCCGTGCGTTGCAAGTAGTGAAGGATACCGCGCTTTCCACCCATCTCTTCGCCGCCACCTGCTCTACCCGGTCCACCGTGCGTAAGGAGTGGCATAGGAGAACCGTGACCCGTAGATTCCTTAGCACTCTTCTCGTTCAATACGAGAATACGTCCGTGCATTGGAGCTGCATTTACCACGTATTCACGTGCTTCTTTATCATCTGCTGTAACAATGGAAGAAACGAGTGAACCCTTACCTAGGTTCGCGATTTCAACCGCTTCCTCGAGGTTCTTATAAGGCATGATGGTAGACACTGGACCAAAGGCCTCAATGTTGTGTGCTTCCATCACTTCCAGTGGCTTGTTGTTACGGAAGAGGATAGGCGCCATGAACGCACCTTTCTCATAATCCGAACCAATGATTTCAGCCTGCTGATCGGTACCACCATAAACCATGTCCATGGAGGCCTTCATTTTATCAACCGCAGCCATAACGCGCTCCACTTGTAGCTTGGTGGCTAGTGAGCCCATGCGCACGCCCTCCTTACGAGGATCGCCCATGGTAGTAGAAGCCAATCGTTTTGAAACAGCAGCTTGTACGTCTTCGATATAGTTTTCAGGAACGAGAATTCGACGAACCGCCGTACATTTTTGTCCCGCTTTTACGGTGATTTCACGCGTTACTTCTTTCACAAAAAGATCGAACTCTGGAGTGCCTGGAGCGGCTGCTTCACCGAGAACCGACGCGTTAAGTGAATCAGCTTCAAGATTGAAGGTAACACCTCTTTCTAGAATCTGTGGACTCGCTTGAAGTTTCTTTCCTGTGGCAGCAGAGCCAGTGAAAGTGACGGTATCACCCAACTGGACATCATCTAAAATTCCTCTACCCAAACCTGTGATGAGCTGAAGTGATCCCTCTGGAAGAATCTTAGAAGCGATGATTTCGCGTACGACAACTTCGGTGAGGTAAGACGTGTACTCCGACGGCTTAACCACCGCGGGAACACCTGCCATCAAGTTAACAGCAATCTTTTCGAGCATTCCCCATACTGGGAAGTTGAAGGCGTTGATATGCACGGCCACACCGCGCTTTGGCACCATAATATGGTGACCAATAAAGGTTCCATTCCGACTGAGTCCTGCCGCTTCGCCGTCTACGTAATAGGGTAAATCAGGGAACTGTCGGCGTAGAGACGCGTTGGCGAATAAGTTGCCAATTCCTCCTTCAATATCAATCCATGAATCTACTTTGGTTGCACCAGTGCGAAAGCTCACCTCATAGAACTTGTCCTTGTGCTTCATCAGGTGAAGTGCAAGTGCTTTGAGCATTCTTCCGCGTTCTTGGAAGGTCATTTTACGAAGAGCGGGGCCGCCGGTTCTTCTACCGTACTCCAACACTTCTGCGTAATCAATTCCCGCGCTAGATACTGTGCCAATAGCTTCGCCGGTAATGGCATCGGTAGCGAGAAACTCCTCTCCAGTTCCGCTTACCCATTGACCAGCAACGTAGTTCTGTATGTTCATTTGTAGAGCCTTTATTTTTTGAGGGAATTCAAAGGTAAGGGTTTTGGTGGGTTTGAGCGGGAGTGGGTTTAAGGGGTTTTAGGTGGTTTAAGATGTTTGAGGGGTTGGATGTTAGGTGACGGGTGACGGATGTTGGGTGATGTCACAAGCCTTAATTCTTCAGGCTACAAGCTGTTTTCTTCATGTTGGATAACCATCCCGCAAGCACCGCCATCGGCGGTAGCTCCTATTGCCCTAGGGTGAGGAGCTTAGCTCCGCTACCCAGGGCAAGGAATGAGGGTGTTAGGGTGTAAAGCTTACCATCCACCTGAGACCGCCGTCGGATGTAACTCTGAATAGAAATGTTAAAGCCCATTGAGATTCGATGACATGTCAGATGGTATTTCCATTTTGGAGAACCAAATCAATCGAATTATGGCAAATTCGTTTTCCTGCATGTATGTTCACATTGTGTGGGCAACAAAAAGAAGGCAATGGCAAATTGCACCCCAATTGAAGGATGAAGTGGAAAAATTGCTAGTGAGTATAGTTCAAGAGTATGGGGTGGTACCCATTGCGAGCTTTGCTCCGTCACTCAGGGCAAGTATTATTCATTCAGGATGAGAGGATGGAATAAGAAAAGGCCAGACAATCGTCCAGCCTTCAATATTTCATGCATCGTGATATTAAAACTCTATCCCGCCTCCAAACTGGAAGAATCCAATTCGGCCGTCGTCGTTTAGTTTGTTTAAACCAATAGAATAGCGGGCATCAATGACAAATGGACCGAGTTTAACACCGGCTCCAATGTGAGCTGGCAAGGTGAATAATCCCGCTTCTGTGTCGTCATTTTTCACATCAATGCCCAAGAGGCGATAGTCTTCCCCAATATTGATGGAAGGCGTGATACCTGCTTGTACAAACAGGAATAAAACCTTTACTCTTACACCAATTGGGATGTGAACATAGTCGATTTTTCGATAGGTCTCATCACTATCGGTCCATCCTACTCTGGAGTATTCTAGTCCCGTGTTGAGCGTAAGTATTCGACCCCCTATCTCATGGTTTTTGTACAGCCCGACATAAAAGCTGTGCAGATTGGATCCAATGTTGTCTGCATTGTCGTCATCCCCATAAAAGATATTGCTGTTTTGCCATCCGGCGCGAGCCCCCCATTGCGCATGTGCGGACATCCCCATGAGGAGAATGCAAGTCACTAGAACCCCCTTGATATGCATATTCATAGCCGTAATTGTTTGATTAACTTACTCAAAATAAGCATTTTTGGATCACGTTCGATTCCTTGGGCGATTATTGAAAGAGACAAACTGTGACCTTTCATAATCCGAATATGACGGGAAACATGCTGAGGATTGAAAAGGCTCTATCGTTAGTAATCCGTACCTCCGCCAAAAGCAAGTCCAATTCCCCAAGTATCAATCCCGATATTTAGACTGTTGTTGTAGGGATAGTATGAATCCACTTGATGATAGAAAGCAAAGCACCACGGTCTTTTTACGATTTCAAGGCGATACCCCATCGATTGGGTTCGGATATCCGTGTTGTTCGTGAAATCTAAGAACCCAATAGGACTTTTGTCGGTATTGTCTACCCACCACCCCACGGCACGAATGAAGAGTTCTTTGTTTCTCACTAAGTACAAGGCACTCCTCAATCCACCATCGTAATGGACGGGACCACCAAATCCAACGGAATACGACTCGTTGAGGTTGGCGTCTTCTCCGTAACGCTCTCCTTCTATGGCCAAACCTCGTATGTAATAGTCGATTTCCAAATAGCCATACAGATTGAAACCAACGTAGCCTCCTAAGGTCCAGTAATTGTCCAGACTAAATGTCCACTCATTGTCCGTACCCGCATTGTCGATGTAGTTATCCCAGGGCGTAGATAAGAATCCATCTACCCCTAAGTGAATACCGGTATAGGCGTTTTTGTCCAACCAAAAATTGTGGTCATACGCCACATAACCTGACACTCCAGTCATTTCTACTCCCGGTAGTCCGTCTGTTCGGTACATGTCCATTCCCATATAAGAGATACTGCTTACATAGGTTCCATACCGAATTCTTCCTGTCGGTAAATCGCCAAAAGCTTCTTCCATACCCACGGCAAAAGTGACCGCTCCAGCGGCAATGGCTTGTGTATCTGCTTGGGGCTCTAGTTCTTTTATTCTCTGTCGTAGATAGTAATCATCCTTGTACTTCAATGCCTCTTTGTAGTAATTAATGGCTTGGTGATAATTCCCGTTCGCCTCGGCTTGCCTGCCCAATTGAACGTATTTGTTATACTGGCCATTTGCAGAATAGTCTTCTTCAGGGCGCCCCATTTCTTCCAACTGTTGTTGTAAGTTGGTTCGGCAGGTCTCCAATGCCTCTTTCATCCATGTCACGCTTATTTGTTCATTGAGCGCGCGGTTCACTTCGGAGATGGCTCGTCGCAATTCCGTTTCAGAACTGTAATTTCGATTACAGTACTGTTCCAAGACATTTTTTGCAATATCGTTCCCCCCTTGATCCGCTTCGTATTCGCGAATCATGGTATACATAATGGGGAGGTTGAGTGAAGTTTGAATGCGTGTGACTTGAATGTCAATGTCAATTCCACCGTATTCCACCCAGTCACCTGGATCCTTTTCGGAAAGGCATTCGCTGAAAGTAGAGCTGTTGATGTACAAGGTGTTCCATCCTTCTTGCGTCGCCACAATTTCATCGCTTCGATAATTGCTTCCCAGCCAAGTACAACCCACTGGATAGGCATCAATATCCGTTAAGTGGAAGAAGAGGTTTCCTTTTAGATCACGGGGGTAATCTTCATATTCCCCTCCATGAAAGTATAGGATGCGCATTAAGTCTTCCTCACTATAATACTTCCCGTTGTACTTCAGACTGCGCACTTTAATATCATCCGGGACGAGTCGAAACTGTACGGCGGGATTGGCATTTGTGCCAGCTGTACGGTGTTCCAAGTGAATCAGGTAGCTCACCCCATTGTGATCGTAATAGATGTTTTCTGTGCGAATTTCACCGTATTGACCCCATCCTACTACAGAGGCAAGTATAAAGGTCAGAGTTGAGATATACTTGTTCATTCGGCAGGGAATTGAATGAGGATACAATCATCTTCGGTTGCTCGAATGTAGAAGCGATCAAGCCTTCGCGGAAAGGTGCCAGAATCGTCGTCATAGATCTCATAGTCGTCTTCGTAGAGATAGAGAATGGCGCCATCAAGATCCACGCATTCGCCTTCTCTTACCTTGCTTACGGTAGGAACACTAAAGGTGTAGACGATTTGTTGAGAGCCGGGTCGTCGGAGTACCAAATCGTGATATTCTCCGAATTTCTGGATGAGGTAGTCGCAATACTGCGCAGAATCCATTCCCAAGGGAACCCAAACGGAAGGAGAGATTTGATGCTGAAAAACAACGGCATATCGTCCGTCAGGCACTCGGTTAAATGGTTTTTGCTCTATTTCAGGCCCTTCAATACAAGAAACAAAAAGGGTTGAGGCGAGCAGAATAGATAGGATAGATTTCCAGTTCATGCAGGCTGAGTAGGCTAGGGTTCAATTCGTAAGTTAAAGAATCTGGCCTAGAAGGGAAAATGATGCAGCGTGTGAGCCCTTTATCAAGTCCTGACTATTTTATACTTGTGTTCAATTCGGATTCCAGTTTGGCGAGGTCTTTTCTGTGGAACCAAACAGATTCTATTTTGTGAGATTTTCCACTGTGAAGCACAAACCGAAATTGATGGTCGGAGGTGTGTTCCAAGCTGATGACTTCAGATCTCGGGTACGTTTTGTAATAGAAGGATCGTCGGATCTTAAGCACTCTGCCGTTGAGAATAATAGCTGGCATTTGGGTGATGATGAAATACTCGAACAATAAGTACAGTCCGATCACGCCCGTGACACCAAAAGCAATCCAAAGGGCGCGTTTAGGGTTGAAATAGTTCAGAGGAAACATCAAGAGGAGGTAAAGCAAGTGAAGATACCACTGTCTTTTACGGTTAAAAATGATGATCTCACCTCTCATTGAAACAATTGACTCCAAATTTCGGCAGCTCCTACTTTATCTGTTAGAGTTGGAAGTTGAAGCATTCTACCCGAAGGGGATACGATGTAAGTAGAAGGGAATGAGTGTATTCCAAGTTCATGTTTTTGATCATAATTTATCTCAACGACCTTAAAATCATATCCGTTGGTTTGCAGGAAGTGATCGAGGTCCTTGCTTCCATAGCTAAAAGTGACAAGATGGAGTTGAGGAATCTCCCCATTTTCCAAGCGTTCTTGCAAGCGTTGGTATTGGGGCAGCTCATCTACACAAGGTGCACACCACGTTCCCCAAAAATCAATAAGTACCCAAGTACTGTTCAATGTGTGTTTTTGAGTTTGTTCCTCAACTATGGGAACATTCCAAACGGGTTCCCAATAGCGTTGGATATAGGCGCCTGTGGTGTCTAAGAAGTCCTGTTCTTGAGCAAAGGCTTCACGGTACAGATCAAGAGAAGATTGTGAGGGATTTACCGTAAGATTCATCCACCTCCAATACGTTGATTCATCCATGGAGACGCTTTCTGTTTTAGCCTTTTCAGTAAGCAATTCGCCCAATGTGGGTAGGGCTTGAACTTCTTCATCCATCAAAAGGTAAAAAAGAAGATTGCGTTGATCTTGTGGAGTAAATGCAACCTCCTGGAAGTCCTCAACAGTGTGAGGATCCGCCTTGTGAATGGCTACATTAATGTAGAGTTGTGCGTACTTCTCAACAGAAGGATCGACATCGGATTTCGGTACAATAGAAGAACACTTTTTGATAAAATGCAGACGTAGCTCTGGGGTCAATAACTGACGCTTCTCTAACAGGTCATAAATGGCGATAGAGTAAAGTCCATCGTAAGGATTGATATCCCCTTCCTTCAATTTTTGCTCCAGCCACTCATAATATTCGATGGCCAGAATATTGGCTTCTGTTTGTGCTGCTTGTCGAATATTGATGTACGCTTTAACAGGCTGTACCCATTCTGAAGTTTCGAATTCAGGGTGACTTGAGTAGTAATCGAAAAATCGAATTGCTTGAGTGTCATTGTTTTCGATGGCACGGTGAACGCGAACATTGAACGAGTTGTTATACCATTTCAAGTTGGAACTCAAGGAGTCCAAATAGACACAACTGGTGTGGAAGTCACCTTTGTTATAAGCTTCCATTGATCCTCGCATCCGATCGGAGGTAGATTGTCCGAACAGATGCAAGGAGCAAATGAGAGAGGCAGCAATGAGAGAGTATTTCATGGAAGATTAGTCTAGTTCCACTGTAAAGGAAGTTATATTGTTCTCTTCTGCGGCGCGGAATGGGTAGTGTTGAAGAACTACGCCTTTGCGATCTCCTTTTAGAAGTACATTCTCGTTATCGGTTTTATCTACCACTTCAGTGAACGTCATCTCTGTTGTAAGTGAAACGTCTTGAAGCATCATACGAGCCATCTCCACCATGGATGAATCTTCTTCAGCACCCATTTTTGCGCCCATTTGGTCAATGATAAACCCAAATCCGTGGAAGGTGAATTTGTCGTTGCCCCTGGCGGTAAACAGAGTTTGTTGAACTGGGCCAGTAGAATCGCCAAAAGCGATTTGAGCACCGCGGTTCAGCGCGTCGATGTCTTCAAACTTGAAAGACAAGTTGATGGTCATCTCCTCATTATCCCCCCAAATCTTAGCTCCCGATATTCCTTCTTCAGCATTCAGTAGGTCTACTTTGTCTTCAAGTTCCAATTTATCAGCTTTCATGATGTCCACTTCTTCGCCTTTCTTTTGGGCGGCTTCTTTGGCCATCAATCCCAATTCACCCAGTCCGAAAACAAAGGTGTATTCGCCAGATCCATTTCTGTTGACGTTGATTTTCTGTTTGATCTCGAAACAGGCGGTGAGCAAGAGAGCACTGGCAAACACAAGGCTCAGAGAAAGAAATTTTTTCATGTCAGTTAGAAGTTTTAAGGTAGTGTAGTTCCCCTGGCTGACCACCAAGGATGTATTTCAGCAACGAGTCTTCCGGATTGTATGGCGGGATCTTCATTTACGAGGTCTCGAACAGTATCAATGTTATTCACATTAAAAATGTAGATACCCCTCCACTCGGAATCATCACCAAAAGGTCCAGCAACGGCAAGATAACCCGCTTCGGTCATTTTTGCCATATGTTCCATGTGACCTTTCTGTATTTCAGCAGCTTCCTCAGGAGATTGGTCTCGATTGGGTCCCGCCTTGAGCATTACGAAAACGTATTCGCGCATCACATAGGTGGTGTCACCTTCTGTGATGGTGAACGACTTAAACCCCTCGTCGTCAACCTCCAATTCTTGGGCCCATCCCACAGTTGAGATGAGCCAAAAGAATAGGGAGTATAGTGTGAATTGACGACTCACTCGCCCAAGGATTTCACGCCCATGTTCCAAAAGCTAAACGCCCACATATCGGCTTGTTCTTGGATAATCATGTTAGTTGGTTTACCCGCGCCATGACCAGCATTTACGTTAATGCGGATGATGGTTGGATTGGAACATTGCTGAGCCTTTTGGAGTCCCGCGGCAAACTTGAAGGAATGTGCAGGAACCACTCGGTCGTCGTGGTCTCCAGTGGTCACCATAGTTGCTGGGTAACACTGCGGATCGAGGTTGTGAACCGGTGAATAACCGAGCAAGTATTCAAACATCTCTTCACTGTCTTCCGCCGTTCCGTAATCGTAGGCCCAGCCTGCCCCCGCTGTAAAGGTGTGGTAGCGAAGCATATCGAGTACTCCAACGGCTGGAATTGCAACCGACATCAAATCGGGACGTTGCGTCATGACGGCTCCAACAAGTAGTCCTCCATTAGATCCCCCATGAATGGCTAGTTTTTCTGAAGAGGTGTACTTTTCTGCGATGAGGTATTCTGCCGCTGCAATGAAGTCGTCAAATACATTTTGCTTCTTCATCTGTGTACCCTCGGTGTGCCACTCTTCACCGTATTCTCCACCTCCACGAAGGTTGGCAACAGCCCAAATTCCTCCGTTTTCCATCCATGCAATTCTACTGGTGCTAAAGGATGGAGTAAGGCTCACGTTAAATCCACCGTAACCGTAAAGCATGGTAGGATTGGAACCGTCCATCTTAAGACCCTTTTTGTAGGTGATGATCATAGGAACACGTGTGCCATCTTTCGAGGTATAGAACACTTGTTCAGACACGTATTCATCTGGATTGAATTTCACATCACTTCTCTTGTAGAGACTGCTTTCACCGGATTCAATTTCATATCTATATGTTGTACTAGGGTTGATATAATTGGTGAAGGAGTAATACAGGTGATCATCGTTCCATTTTGCACCAAATCCACCTACAGAGCCAATGCCGGGAAGCTCGATGACGCGTTTAACGGACCCGTCTAGATTGAATTGTTCCACGTGAGAAGTTGCATCTTTCAGGTAGCTGCCAAAGATGTAACCACCACCAGCGCTAAAGCCAGCTACTTCTTCGCGTTCAGGAATGATTGTTTCCCAGTTCTCTGGGGTAGGATTGTTTGCCTCAACGCGCATCAATTTGCGGTTGGGTGCATCCATATTAGTTTCGATGTACAGGTATCCATCCTTCACCAATACAATGGATACTTCGTAACCCATCGTGTCAATTACACGAACAATAGGAGCGTTTTCTGTGGTGAGATCACGGATGTACAGTTCATTTCCAGAGGTAGAAACTGCCGCAGAGATAATCAAGGTAGATTGATCTTCACTTACGCCACCACCAATGTAACGTCGAGCGGCTTCTTCGCCGCCAAAAATGAGTTCATCACTTGCTTGAGGTGTACCTAGTTTGTGGTAGAAAAACTTGTGGTATTGCGTCTTTCCGGAAAGCGCACTACCCTCAGCTGGTTTGTCGTAGCTACTGTAGTAGATTCCTTCATTTCCCTTCCAAGAAAGACCTGAGAATTTCACATCTCGAAGGGTGTCTTCTAAGATTTCCTTCGTAATGGCATTCATGATAATCACTTTGCGCCAATCAGATCCCGCTTCTGAAACTTGGTAAGCTACCAAGGAACCGTCCTTCGTAAAGCTGATACCTGCTAGTGAAGTCGTTCCATCTTCAGAAAACCCATTCGGATCTAAGAATACCTCTGTTTCGCCGTTTTCTCCTTTCTTGCGGTAGAGAACCGACTGGTTTTGTAGTCCGTCATTTTTGTACCAGTAGGTGTAATCGCCTTCTTCAAAAGGAGCGGAGAACTTTTCATAATTCCACAACTCTGTAATGCGATCTACCAGTTTTTGGCGGTACGGAATCTGCTCGAGATAGCCGAAGCTCACCTCGTTTTGAGCTTTCACCCAAGCCTCTGTTTCTGGACTCATATCGTCTTCAAGCCACCGGTATGGATCGGATACTTTGGTTCCAAAGAACTCATCAACTACCGGTTCTTCCCGGGTTTCAGGATAGGTGAGGGCCATTTCTTCTGTTTTGTTTTCTTGTGATTGACACGCTACGAGTAGGGGCAATGCACAAAGCACTTTTGGAATGTGTGCTTTCATAATAAGAGGTATTAAGTGGAGTAGCAGAAAGGTAAAGATAAGAGAATGTTGGGATGGGAGAGGTTCGTGTTTAGAATTCAGGTCACTGCAAGAATCGCCAATTCATGAAATTACTCCACGCGATTCCATTTGGAGGGATAGTTATGATGGGTTCCTTATTCCTGAAGCCTCCCGACATTGTACGAGATGTGAAACGATGGTAGACAGGCAACAAAAAAAGGCCAGCTCAACGAGCTGGCCTTTCTGGTGTTTCAGTTTTTGAATTCCTTATTGTCGTATAATTCTCTCTACGTGGAATCCAGACGCAGATTGAATGGTGATGAAGTAAACTCCGCTTGGTAGGCCAGACAAATCCATTTGTTCTGTCCATTCCGTTCCTTTGCTCAAGATCAATTCATCGAGTACTTGACCGTTCATGGTGTTCAATTGAACACTTACCTCACTAGATTCATTCAATTCGATATGCAAGTTCAGCACCCCTGATGTTGGGTTAGGGAATGCTTCAATTACACCGTTGAACGCAGACTCCTCAATGGTAATTCCCTGAATGTTCAAGGTAGTAGTTACGGTATCTGTATCACCACAGAGTCCAGTAACGACCAATTGAACGGTGTAGGTTCCGTTTTGAGTATAGCGATGTGTGAGGGTATCACCTGTTCCCGTATTGCCATCGCCAAAGTTCCAGTCGTATGAAACGGCATTGCTGGAAGTAGTCGCGTCGAAGAACACGCTGTAATCTACTGCAGTAGCTGAGCCAGAAGCGCTGTTGTCAGTAAATGCAGCTACGGCTTCTTCCACGAGCTCTACGGTTGTACTGTCTAACGGACTGGTACAAACGGCTGTTACATTCCAATCAAACAAGTAGTAAACACGTGTAGTTGGAATAGAAGTAGATCCCAATGCACTATCAATACTCATCACATTATCAAATACATATGGATACTCTGCTCCAGAAGTAGAGCGGAATAGTGATCCTGTACCTATAGTGTCGAATGAGAGGTTGACAAAATACTGACCAGGGTTCAATACGACATTCACCGGTACGTAGAACTCACCAGAAGACGGCAAGTCGTACTCCACTTCTTGCGTAAGAACTAACATACTGTCGAGCTGATTAGAGCTGTAGTTGTTATTCAATGTTGGCAATGGACGGTGGAAGCGGATGGTTCCGCTGCGTTGTCCATTGGTTTTAAGCAATACAGAGTCGATGCGAACCGGACTCATTACGGTGATCATCTCACCGTTATCATAGTTGGCATATCCCGAAGTTGAGATGTCGGTGGTAGGGCCAAAACGATATGAGTGAACCTCGTCGTAAGCACGTGCATAGAGGGTGGTGTCACCCGTTAGCGTATCTGTAGAAATACTTGAGCCTGTTTTGATGATATCACCATCTGTGTTTTCCCAAACCATGTTGGAATTTACCCCTGTGAGTGTAACAACAGTGTTGGCACAACCTACGGTATCATTTGGCATTACTGGATTAGCTACAACACCACAAGTAAAAGGAGTACAGAAAGTAACTGGACCAACCCAAGCAGAGCTGTCTCCTACGGAACATACTTCACGCACATATACATCGTAGCAGGTTCCTGCAGTTAATCCAGATAAAGTTCCTGGATTGTTAGATATGGTACCGATACTTCCATTGCCGTGAGTGAACCCTACAGGACCGTACTCTGCAATGTATGTAGCACCAGAATTGTAAGAGTTCCAACCTAAGTCAACGGTCGTTTCTGTGAGATTAGAGTACGTCAAATCGATTGGCGTTGGACACGTAGGAGCTTCTTCTACCGTAATGTCATCTAATGAGATGTCACTTGTGTAAGAGCTTCCATCCACCGCAATGAAGCGAATCATGATGGTGTCACTATATCCAACTAGATATGAGTTGCGCATTCTCCATGGATCGCCACCTGCGGTTTGTTGTTCTCCGATGATAGAGTCAACCGTATTCCAAGAGCCATTGGCGTCTTTAGCACCCACGTACAATTTACCTGTTTCCTCTCCGTACATGTGGTAGTAGAAAGAAATCATCGGATCGTTGGATAGACCTCCAGTGTAGATCAATGGAGATTCTACGATGGATGAATCTCCTTCAGAAGCATTGGTAGCTTCCATGAAGATGTACATACCTCCTACTTGACCAAAGTTGGTATTGTCGTAGAATGGACCCGTGTAGGATGAGTTTTCATTTCTACCCAATGCATCTTCGGTCTTCCAATCGCCAGCCGTAAATGACCAACAATTTTGAAGCATCGTAAGGGAGTTAATGGCGGGTTGCACAGTTTCAAAATTCGCTGTGTATGGCGCAGTGTAGAAAGGAGGACAAGGGGTGCAAATTTCAATTCCGCCGATCCAAGACGTGGAGTCGTTGCTACAGTTCGATTTGATAAAGAACTGAGAACACTGAGCATATGACATCGTTACCGAAATACTACCACTGGTTTGGTTGCTGTAGTACACCGTGTTGGCAGAGTCATTCGGATCACCCGTTGCGGAGATTGCAATATCTACGGTAGAGTTTGGAACTGGATTCCAAGTCATATCGGCTGTTAATACACCAGTTTGTGAAACGTTGAAACCAACAGGGAAGCTACAGCCTGTAAATTCGTCTACACGGATATCATCAATGGCCATATCGCCTCTATATCCTGTGCCTCGTTCACCCACAAATCGGATGGCAAGGGTGTCATAACCCAAGGTAGAAAGGTCAAGGTTGACCTCATTCCACGGATCTGCATCGTCGCCGTGCTGCTCGCCATAAATGGTGTAAAGCGGCATCCAGGTGATAGCGTCGTTACTCACCTGAACATGTAAACCTCCCATATCTTGACCATACATGTGGTACGCGAAGCTCAATCCTGGAGTCGTAAGCGTGCTTACATCAATGGATTGCGTCTCTAAGAATACAGAGTCGCCTTTACTGCCGTAACTGGCTTCAGTAAAGATATAGTTTCCACCTGCTGTGCCGAATTGCGTATGGTCGTAAGCAGGGCCTGTTGAGTAGTTAACGCCCGAGGACTCTTCAACGATCCATTCAAATCCAGAGAATGAATTTGAAGACATACAGTTTTCAAAACGTCCGTTATTCGAACCACCCTCTGGTAGTGCGTCAAAGTTTTCGAAGAATGGTGCACTAATTACAGTGATACAATTCGTCACGAATGGTACAGGGCCGGTGATCGAAGAGAGGTTGGTTCCACAAATGGTGGTTACGTAGAAGTCGTATTCTCTATTCGGGTTCAAACCAGAAATGAATGCACTATCTGTAGTGACGGTATCCGTAATGGTTGCAGATGACGCAATGGAACTGTCGTGCTCTGTGACGTAAACGATGTATTGAGTCGCTCCTTGAACCGGGTCCCATGTTGCGCTAACATCTGATGAAGTGATAGCCGGAATGTTGACGTTGGCAGGAGATTGACAAGCCGGAATGTTCGACAGTCTTACATCGTCAATGTAGAAGTTGTATGCCGCCGTATTCTGAACCGTTGACTTCAAGAAGAAACCTACGCGAATCAAACCTGAATAGCTAGAGAGGTTAACGCGGTATACAGTTCCGGCTGCGGTTGGTTCGTTGGATGAATTTACAGAGAACACCATGTCATTCTTGCTCCAAACAACGCTAGTGTCTGTGTTGATCACCACCATAAGTGAGTCATCACTCTGCATGAAAGAGGTGTTGCTTCCAGAAGTTTCTGTAAGTGCAGAACGGAAGGTAAGCTGGTAGTTACCACCTGAGCCTAAATCAAAGAGTGGAGTAAGTAGCCAGTCGTCTTGGGATGCCGATGAACTTGAAGAGTAAACCGGTAGTCTTGCTGAGTTGTTCGGTGACCCGATAACGTTTAGCCAGTCGTCATAACCCCATCCAGAGAATGAAGAAGAAAAGCTGATAGTGTCCTCCCATGTACCTGTAGGTTCTTCCCATCTGCTGTCAGGCAACCAAGATCCGTCAAAGTTTTCTAGGTAAGGAACGGATGGTAGCGTTTGACCAGTTGTTGGTGTGCCGATGAACGAAAGTCCATTACCACTACCAGTACAATCACCGTATACATATACATCATACTCGGTGTTTTTAAACAAGCCTGTGATGGTGTAGGTACTATCATTAGTAACAAGCGCGGTGTTTGGCGTACCCGTTCCCTGTGTAAAGCCTTTGATACCCCATTCAATGCGGTAGGTACCTACTTTGTTTGTCCAGTTTACTTCAAGGACGTTTGCACTTAATGCATCTTCCACGCTAACTAAACCTGGATGTGCACAGCTTGGCGCCTCGTCTATGGTGACTTCATCAATGGCCATGTCGCCATATCCAGAAGAAGTTCTTTCTCCTACAAAGCGAATCACTATGAACGGAGAATTTGGCAAAGTGACATTCGCCAATAGCCATCCATCGGTACTTGAGCCTTGGATTGCACCAGAGTGTGTCCAAGCTGTTGTCCAAGTTGCACCTGTATCTGTAGAGTACTCTGCTGTAAGTGTCCCGATTCCTGAACCGTACATGTGATAGAAGAATCCTAGAGAAGGATTCGTCAACGCACTCGCATCTACTGCAGGAAGCTGAAGATATGCCTTGCTGCCTGCAGAACCATAAGTTGATTCAACAAACATATACTGACCACCTGGGTTCGCTGCAAAGTCAGGGCCGGTGCTTGAAGTAGGAGTGTTGTTGCTATCCGCATTCCACGTAAAACGACCGTCAACCGGAAGGGTATAGAAACAAGAGTCGATGGACACATCGATGTCCCAAATAGCATTGTTATCAAATGACTCAGCAAAAGGCGCTGCGCCAGCTACGCAAAGGGTTTTGAACGTGTGTGGGCCTGACCAAGCTGAATAAGATCCACCACAATCGCTGCGCAAGTAGTAATGGTATTTCGTTCCAGGTGTTAAGCCACTTATGTTTACCTCATTAGTGGTTGAAGTAACGGTTGTCCCTGAACCTAAAGCGAAGCCTTGCGGGCCGTATTGTAATTCAATACCAGTGGGAGTTCCGAAAAGCGATGCCGTTACCTTTGAGTTGTAGTAAGAAGTACTATCAACCGGGAACAACGGTGCAATGCAAGTGGTGCTGGAATAGAGGAAGTTGTAGTTGTCGTAATTCGAAATCGTTGTAGATGAGAGGTCTGGAAACGATGGGTTTGATATTTCATACGCATTGCTTGCGTCTACCTTTACCCCAACAACACAAGGAACATTGCGAACGTCAACGTCGGAGTACATACCCACAACGTAGATGTTGTTGGTGCTCTCTTCTAAAACGATAGCCATGTAAAGGTAATCTGCTGACCCGTTGTTTGCCCCCCAAGCGTAGCTGTACCATTTGATCCAATGCTGACGATTCGGTGCGGTACCAAATGTTTTGGTAATTACACGGTCTGTTGATTGCGTATTGGAATTGAAGGCTGTCCAGTACGCCGCTACTGTGCTGTCCAACATGTTTGCGTCAGCAATAGTTGGTGTGGAGTCGTTCGCAGGATTAGGAGGAAGGGCGCCAGGGTTCTTCAAGAACGTTAGCAAACCATTACCGCTTACACGGAAGGTGTTGACTTGAGTTCCGTGAAATACAAAGTTGAATGGAATGGTATCCTCTGGTGACCATTGATTGGTCGTGATACCCGCAGGGAGAAGGTTGTCCCAGTTTGAAGATGATGTGTAATACTCACTGTGTAATGACCCAGGATAACCGCCTTGATCAAGATACTGAGCAACATAAGTTTGACCACTCACTAACGCTGGCAAAAAACCGAGCATAGCGACCAGCCAAACTCGAGAAACGAGTTTGAATTTGTGCATTTTGTGTTTTTGTTGTGTTTTGTTGTTTCCTGATCCTGCTCACCTCTCAATTCACAAAATCAGGGTTCAACCTCCGCTTATTTCTAAACTTCGGTCATTGTACTTACGCGACAAACAAGTGAAAGGTTGCGAATTTCTTTAATAAGATTTCACTTCTTTACACCTTGTAAAGCCCAGTAAATACGGAACAAAGGACGGAAGGAAAGTTATGCAGGTCAAGGAAAAGATGACCTAAATTAACGAGGTCTTCAAATTTTAACGAATAACCAATTTGCGGTGAATCACTTCGTTTTCGAATTGAAGACGAATGAGGTAAACTCCTTTGGAGAATGTGCTCAAATCGATTTTGCGAGAGGCTTCGTAAGAATCAATTTCAACCATAGATTTCCCATCTATGCTAGCAATGGTTATGGATTGGAGATTGACGTCGTGAGGAAGGTCGATTTCAATATGACTCACCGCCGGGTTAGGGTAGATGGCAATAGCGTCTTTTTGATTCTCAGTGAGCCCGATTTTGCAATCGTAAAATTGAATGTTGTATTCTGCTGTGTCCGAACAGTGCATTGTGCCTTGGGTGATGTATTGCAGGTGAAGATGATCACCCGGACTGAACACGGAAAGATCTAATGTGGTGATCGGGTTGGACATTCCCTTTCTCGTCCAATACCCCCCACTGGATAATGGAAGGTTGGGCAGCAGATCATTCAAAATGAATAAACTATCTCTTAGACAAAGAGAATCACGTACGTCAGGGCCGGAGTATGGTTGTTGACCTACAGTGATGTGTGCGGGAGCAATTTGGCCTGTACACAGCGATTTTACCGATAGATTAAAGGCGTAGTAATATCGATTGATGATTCCGATGCTGGTACTATCTACCGACAGAAGTCCGGGCAGGACGTATGGATAATGCTGCGGAGTGGAACTTCTGAACAATCGACCTCCCCCTGGATTGGGCAAGACTTGAAGGCGATACCTTCCTGGAAGTAGAGGGAATCGAATGGGAATTCGATGTTCGCCATCTGAATCTAAGAAGAATGAACGCTCTTGATAAACAATGTTTCCCGAGATGTTGAGCAGACGAATTGAACCAGAAACGGCGGCATCGGAAATAAGGGTGGTACTATCCAATAGGATGGTGTCCATTACGGTGATTACCTGACTGTTGTTGAAATTGACATACCCTCCCTGCTGACTTCCATAATCGGGGCCAATTCGTTGATCGTTGCCATTTTCTTTCGTTGCCATCATCCAGTACGTTGTACTGCTTTGGATGCTGTCGGTGAGAAGCGAATGGTCGTAGGCTCTCGGTAAACCTGCGTACCACCAAATCACATTTTCGTGATTGGGTTCTTCCAAAAGCACCTCGGCTGCACCACAAATGGTGTCATTGATACTATACGCAAGAGGGAGATTAGCGCACGATGAAAGGTCGGATAAGGAAATAGGTCCAACCCAATCACTGCTTGACATACCGCAAATGGACTTGACGTAAGCTTCCGTTTGAGATTGTGCGTTGGAAAGAGGCACGATGAAATGCGGTTCGAAAGTGTTCGAGCGCAGAGTCATATTATCTGGCGGAATGCCGGCAGGGCCCCAAGCTACAATCCACTCTTGGGCTGAGCCGTTATTTTTCCATGTGATGCCTGCAGCTTCAACCAAAAGGGAAGCTTGCTTGAATTGAGTGGGTGGGACACACGAATTTGTCTGACCTTTAACAGTAGAGGTCAGCCCGATCGCTAAAGCGATAAGTGTCCAAATAGAAGAAGTGCGAGTTAGGCGCATGTAGATTGTTCGATCTTCCGCGACCCAAGTTAGCAAAAGGCACTCAATCCTAACAGATTATCTAGATAAAACTGAAATAATTTCAATTGAAACTATTTTTTTCTAGGAGCGTAGTTGGTTTTGTGAAGGGGGCGATTGGATTCGATCTCAGTGAGTGGCTCTACTTCTTCCAAGGATTCGTGAAGCTCTTTTGGAAGGCCTTGGTAGATTTTTGTTCCTTCCGTTTTCCATTCAATCATTTCGTCGGTAACCTCTTTCACAATTTTGGCAGGATTACCCACCACCACACTTCTTTCTGGAATGTGCATCTTCTGAGGAACAAAGCAGAGAGCTCCGATGATACACTCTTTTTCTACTACCACTTCATCCATTAAGACTGCGTTCATTCCTACCAGGCAATTTTCTCCAACCGAAGCGCCATGAACAATGGCTCCATGCCCAATGTGTGCGCCTTTGTGCAGGGTAACGGTTACTCCAGGAAACATGTGCACCGTGCAATTTTCTTGGACATTACAGCCGTCTTCAATTACAATTCTACCCCAATCTCCGCGCAATACGCAGCCCGGCCCTATGTAAACATCCTGGCCAATGATGACATCTCCGGTCACATTCGCTTGTGGATGTACAAACGCACTTGGGTGGATGACAGGGGTGAACCCGTTGAATTTGTAGATAGCCATTACTTTCGGTACTTATGGTTGAGGTCCAGTCCCTCGCGAATATAGTTGAGGCACTTTTCCAATCGACGTTTTGCGGTTTCTTCCCTTTTAGCACTGCCGATGTGTTCCGCATATTCGTTTCGCTGGGTCATGGTGAGCGCATAGAATTTCTCTCGAAGCAACTCGTCAGCGGATAGCGCTGTTTCAAGCATTTTGGGAAGAGGGAGTTCTTCTTTCTTTTCAGGAGGCAGTGATTTTCCTTCAATTGAATTGGAAATGGCTTCACGAATGTAAGCGATCAGCAATTCGTCAGGGATAACATCACCTTCTTCAAATCGAATCTGGCGCATGGCTTTTGAAGTCCCATCACTGGTGGTGAGAATCCCTGCTTCATCTTGAAGGAATACACCTTGAAAGAACCACAAGGCAACGTGATTTTTGAAAGCGGCCAATCCTACCACATTCCCATGGTTCACATAAGTGGGCATGCCCCATTTCACCGCTTCTTCTACGTCACATGAATTGAGAATTTGACGAAGGTGGTTCAGACATTCTCCTTTCCATCCTTCGCCTTTTTTCTCAATGTATTCGTCTATTTTTTGACTCGCAGAAGACACGGTTTACAGCTGTTGATTTTCCAAAATGGTAGCATAGCCTTGGCCAACGCCGATGCACATGGAAACCAACGCATATCTTTTCTTCTGAGCGATGAGCTCAAGGGCTGCCGTTTGAAGAATTCTAGATCCTGTTACGCCCAATGGGTGTCCAATGGCAATGGCACCACCATTCGGATTAATTCTCGGATCGTCGTCGGCAAGACCCATTTCTCTTGTACAAGCCAAAACTTGTGCAGCGAATGCTTCATTCAACTCGATGATATCCATGTCATCCAGAGTTAAACCTGCCTTGTCTAGTGCTTTTTGACAAGCGTAAACAGGTCCTATACCCATGATTCTCGGTTCAACACCGGAAACACCACTCGACACAATTTTAGCCATTGGAGTCAAGTTGTGCTTTTTCAAACCTTCGGCACTGGCTATGAGCAAAGCTGCTGCACCGTCGTTAAGGCCAGAGCTGTTTCCTGCGGTAACACTTCCATTCGGTCTAAATGCCGGGCGAAGTTTAGCAAGAATGTCTAGAGTTGAATTGCTTTTCACAAATTCATCTGCCTCAAATACGATAGGATCAGCCTTTCGTTGAGGAATGCTCACAGGTGTGATTTCAAGGGCAAGTCGGCCATTTCTTTGAGCTTCCGAAGCCTTCATTTGAGAACGGAGGGCAAAGGCATCTTGATCTTCTCTAGAGATGTTGTACTTGTCCACCAAGTTCTCCGCCGTCTCGCCCATTGCATCTGTGCCGTACAGTTCTTTCATCTTGGGATTGACAAAGCGCCATCCAAAGCTAGAATCATACATCTTGCTATCTGTACCATAGGCTTTACTAGGTTTGCTCATCACATAAGGGCCGCGAGTCATGTTTTCAACTCCTCCCGTGATGAACAGATCACCATCTCCGTGAGCAATAGCCCGAGATGCGTGAATGGCAGCACTCATACCTGAGGCGCAAAGTCTATTCACGGTTTCTCCGGGAACTGTCCACGGCAAATCAGCTAAAAGCAAGGCCATTCTTGCAACATTTCGGTTGTCTTCACCGGCTTGATTGGCACAGCCAAGGATGACGTCGTCAATGGCAGATTTATCTAAGTTGGGATGTCTTTCAACCAAGGCGCGAATTACATGCGCGGCTAAATCGTCTGTTCGTACAGCTGCTAGTGTTCCTCCAAAACTGCCTACGGCTGTTCGGATTCCATCTACGATATAGGCTTCTTTCATGGGAAAATGTGGGTTTAAGCGAGCTTCAAAGTTATGCAGAATCGGGCACCCCCACCTAACACATTCTCGGCAGTTATGGTTCCACCATTCATTTGCACAAATTCTTTACATAGGAATAGACCAACTCCAAGTCCTGTAGCGTAGTGGTCGTTTTTGTCGATAGGCCCTAGAAACAGTTGGTTTAACTCACTTTGGGTAATGCCCTGACCACTGTCTTCTATGAGGATCATGATCTCTTTGTTTCCAGTTTCAGAACGAACGCTAACGGAGCTGTTATCTGGACTGTGTTTCACAGCGTTGTGCAGCAAGTTGCTCAAGGTGATTTGAATGGCCATTCGATCTCCCGAAATGAAGGTGTTCTGATCCCAATCAAAGGTTATATCGATGTTTCTTCCTGCTGCCATTTGGTTGGCGTTACTTTCAACAACGCTCCTGATTTCTCCAAGGCGGAACTCTTTATCTTCAACTATGCCTGTCATTTGGAGCTTGGCCCAATACACCAATCGATCTAGGGTTTCTCTGGTGAATTCGAGTTCTGGACGGACCTTGTCTAGCCACTTTTTAAATTCGGCAGGCGACATTCCTTCGGAATCCATCAGATCGACAAGTCCCGCTAAACTGGCAAGTGGTCCGCGAACATCATGACCAATAATGGCTAGTAATTTTTCGCGAAGCACATTTTGTTCACTCAATCTTTCATTGAGCTCCTCCACTTCGCGCATTAACTTGTTGGCGTAGCGAATTCGAGGATAACCCAATACAACGGGAATACAAGCCGAAATGGGAATCCCCACCCATCCGTTTGGATCGAGTTGAAGGGGGAAAATCCAAATCAAAATGTAGACACCTGTGGAAAGCAGGGATGTAAATAGGGTTGCCTTACCCGGGTTGAGCCAGGTTCGTTTCGAATTCGGTGTGCTTAGAGATTGGTTGGCCATTCTTCGGGTCGAATGAAAACGGTGCCTTTAAAAAGTCCTACTGTTTCATTCTTTTGGTTGGTGACGGTGATTTCGTAGATTCCTATTCGTTTAGAACGATTTAACTCTCGCGCTTGGGCGGTCAACACATCGCCTCCAAAAACTGGTCGCGTGTGCGAGATTGAGGTTTCAATACTCACAGCCTGATGGCCATATCCATTCGATGCAAAAGCGAGAGCGCTGTCAGCTAGACTGTAGCTAATCCCTCCATGCGCAATCTTGAAGCCATTGGTCATTTCATCCCTCACCGTCATTTTCAAAGTGACAGCGCCTTCTCGGACGGATATCACTTCAATTCCTAACCATCGACTAAAAGCGTCGTTGGTCATCATATAATCGACAATGGCTTCGGATCTACTAGGCATCAGTTGGTGTATTGGTTTTGCTGTTCGGGTCAACGGCAAATTCCTCCATGGAAGATATAATAACATCTACTAGGAGACCTATATTGTTTTGAGATTCTTCCAGAAGTGGCATGTATTCACCAAGCTCGGCAACAAACCACTGACGAACTCTCTCAAAAACGAGTGGACTATTCGCAACTTCACTCAACAATTCAGGGTTCAGATCTTCACCTTCAGCTAAGGATTCATAGGCTTCAACCTTTTCTTCTAATACCTTGTCGAGTCCTGCGGGCGTGATGAGTTCAATCTGAATGCCGGTCTTTTTAAATGCGATGGAAAGAAGCACCGTGGCACGCATGAGTTGTTCGTGCACTTCTTCCGAAAAATCGTCCGCCAAATTCATGATGAAAGACATGAGATGAGGTTGCTCATCCATCACTTCACCTAACATTTGAGTCCACTGGGCTTCGCTAGTGAGTTTGAGTTCGCGAATCGCGCTTTCGAGTGCGTCGTTATGCATAATTCAAAGATAGGGGGTTTGGGGGGAGGCGTCTGTTAACGAGGGGTTTATCGCTTTAAGTTTTCCAATCAGACCTTCCAACCCAGTTGAATTGAAAGGTCTGCTGATGGGTTAGAAGTTCTCGCCAGCGGCTACTGTTCTTTTGAGAAGTACACATGGTCGATAACGATCGTCTCCATACTCCTCGAAGAGTGTGTTCAGTCGACCTAACACAACGTCCAATCCTATTTCATTGGCCCAAGTGAGTGGGCCTTTTGGATAGTTCACACCTTTGGTCATAGCCAGATCAATTTCTTCTGCGGTTCCAATTCCCAAGAGCAGGGCATCAGCGGCTTCGTTTACAAGCATGGCTACAATTCGATCTACGATCATTTGACCGAGTTCAGTATCTTCTACTGGAGTTGGCTTTGCAGCGCCCTCTGTATAGTCGAACCAACCTCTGCCCGACTTGCGTCCGAACAATTGCCCCTCTACAAGGCGTTTTTGACTGATGGATGGACGGAAGCGTGGATCGTAATAAAACTGTTCCCAAACGGTTTCCGTCACCACGTAATTCACATCGTGACCAATGAGGTCCGTCAGTTCAAATGGCCCCATCCGGAACCCGCCAATTTCGCGCATTGCCCAATCGATGGTCGCCATGTCGGCTACTCCTTCTTCCATCATTTTGATGGCTTCAGAATAGAATGGACGGGCCACTCGGTTTACAATGAACCCCGGGGTGTCCTTGGCAAGTACGGTGACTTTTTTCCAAGAATTGATGAGTGCGCGAATTTCCTCTACGAGCTTCATGTCCGTGCTCATGGAAGGAACGATTTCTACCAACGGCATCAATGGCGCAGGGTTGAAGAAATGAATTCCCATAACGCGCTCGGGGTTCTCAATTCCAGCTCCAATGGAAGCGATGCTAAGTGAAGAGGTATTGGAAGCGAGAACAGTGGTTGGGGCAACGAGATCATCAAGCAACTTGAACACGCTCTGTTTTGCAGAGAGGTTCTCAATGATGGCTTCAATAACAAGTCCTACGTTTTTTAGTGGGCTCAGTGAGTCTACGTATCGAACTCTATTATATGTGGCCGTTGCTTCTTCGTTGGATATTTTTTCTTTCTCAACAAGGCGATCGAGAACCGCCTTGAGTTTAGAAGCTGCTCTTTCTAGGGCGTTGGTCTTGGTGTCGTATACATATACCACGTGACCGCTTTGTGCGGCAATTTGGGCAATGCCATTACCCATAGCGCCTGCTCCAATGACGCCAATTTCCATCTTGTCCATTTAGTGACCTTTGAATTCAGGTTTTCTCTTTTCAAGGAAAGCACGAGTTCCCTCTGCGTAATCGTCTGTTCGGCCTGCTTGTGATTGTAGCTCGTCTTCTAAATCTAGCTGTTGACTGAGGTTATTGCCAAAGCTTTGATTCAATGCACGCTTGGTAAGTCCAAGTCCCTTTGTAGGCATTTGTGCAAGTTGATTAGCCATCTCTAATACGGATGCTTCAAATTGATCGTCAGGAATAGCTTTGTAAATCATGCCAATCGAAACAGCGTCTGTAGCAGATACTTTTTCGCCTGTCATCATAAGCGCCGAGGCACGCTGCCAACCCACAAGACGAGGGAGGAAGAAGGTCCCGCCACTGTCTGGAATAAGACCGATTTTAGAGAACGCCTGTATGAAAGAGGCACTTTCTGTAGCCAATACGATATCACATGCAAGGGCAATGTTTGCGCCCGCTCCCGCTGCAACACCATTCACGGCGGCGATAACGGGTTTTTCAATACGTCTAATTCTTTGGATGATGGGGTTATAGTGTTCGCTCACAATGTTGGAGAGTTCAGGTCCATTTGGATCTGTCGCCTCAGCTAAATCCTGACCGGCACAAAAGGCTTTGCCTACTCCAGTGAGGACGATACATCTTACACTATCATCTGCGGCCGCTTCGTCCAATTTTACTTGAAGATCCATGGCCATATCGCGTACAAAGCTGTTGAACTTTTCTGGGCGATTCATGCGCAATGTGCACACTCCCTGAGAGAATTCTTGCTGTATGTATGACATATGTGGGTATTTGCGCCGAAGATAGTGAAGATGTTACGTTTCACTACTCCAATCAAGCGTTGAGTTCAAAAGCGATCGCTTTTCCAATCTTCGGCTAGGGTTGATCATTAGATTTTTGGAGATGGGTATCTGTGTGTAGTAAGACTATTGGGCACAGAAAAGTTCGGCATTTTCTCTAAAGGATGCTGTCGATCAGGTGGTTTTTAGTTGAATCATGGTACCTTTGATATATGTTTTCAGAAGAAGAAATTCGCGGTTTCCTCCAGGATGTGACCGATCCAGAAATTCCAGTTCTCACGATTCTCGATATGGGAGTGGTTCGTCGAATTCACTGGGAAGGGGAGGCTCTTCACATTGATATAACCCCAACGTACACGGGCTGTCCGGCCATGGATGTGATCGCTAACGACATTGTGAAAAGGCTCAAAGCTGAAGGTGTAGATGAGGTGTTTGTGAAAGAGGTTCTTAGTCCGGCATGGACAACGGATTGGCTTTCGGAAGATGGAAGGAGAAAATTGGAAGAGTACGGAATTGCACCTCCAGTGGATGAATCAGCAGATAAGCGCGCCTTGTTTGGTGCCCAGCCCACTGTTCGCTGCCCTCAGTGTAAGTCTGAAAATACAAGCCGAATAAGTCAGTTTGGGTCTACGGCTTGCAAGGCGTTGTATCAATGCAACGACTGTAAGGAGCCCTTCGATTATTTCAAATGCCTCTAAATGTAAATGAGCCCCGCAAAGCGGCGCTCATTCACTTAGGTTAATTGGAGGAAACATCTCTCTATGACTCCTCTTCTTCGAAAGTCTGCAAACTTTCGGGGATTCTATAACTTTTTCTGCAAAATTGAGTCTGGAAGCAGGTTTTCCGCTATTTTCACGTATCGTGAAGTTTCTATTGAATATCAGTTTATTCATTGGGTTTTCAGCACTTTGTGAAGCTCAAACGTGGCCATCTATTGAATGGCTGCATTCCAATCACGTGTATTCTATTTCGGGCGATTCCACCCTACAAGAATGGTCGTCTGGCGAATGGAAAGTGGTAGACACGCTGCAGTTTGAAGGAATTGAGCGTGCTGATTTCCGTTCTCGGATGAAGTTGAACTACATACCCGGTAGTGATCCTATCCATTTTACGGGTGAAGGAACCCAACAAGTTTACGTTCTCGATACTTTAGCGTCCACCTTTAGACGTGTAGACAAGACGTACTATCGCGGCTATAACTTCAATGCCATCCAATGGTATTCCAACGATACTCTTTTTTCTCTGGGAGGATATGGATTCTGGCACACGAACGCCATTCTCACTTACTTCCGTCCAGAATCCAAAGAGTGGGAGATTCTCCCCACAGTTGGAGGTCCAGAGAGCATAGCCAGCCACCTGTATCAATGGGATGAGTCGAGGTTGAACTTGTACGTGTCGTGGTCCAGTGAGGTGAACGGAGCAGAAAAGGAGCGCTCTACCAAGCTGTGGAAATTGAACCTGCGCAGCAAAAAGTGGCAGGAATTGGGGACGTTAAGTGATGAGGTTACTGAGGTTTTAAAACTGAATACGCCATCTGTACCATTGCCTATTGGATATTTTGTTGCGGGGGAGAAACGCGTTCTGATTGATTTAGTCAACAACAGAATGGATTACATTGATCCATCGATTTGCGACGCTAGGCTTACTCCAAATACCGATGAGTTTAATGGGAATGGTCACTTCACAACAAGTGAGGCCTTATACAACTACATGATTCCCACTTCCAGCAATCTGGATAAAAGTGTTGGGTTCATTTACCGTTACTCTGACTTTATCAATGCTAGAAGGCAGCCCACAGCGGTGTACCGTGAAGGATGGGCTTGGTGGGTTTGGTTGCTGATGACCCTCGGTTTTGGGTTATTCATCTATATGCTCATCCGAGCCTACAAGAAATTGAAGCAACCCTTTGTGAAAGGGGCAACCGTTCAGGCCGAAGAAGCCTTCTTCAATTCCCTAGATCAATTAGAAGTAACCTTACTCCGGGCACTGCTCAGGTCGGAAATGCGAGGAGAAGGGTTGAAATCTGGACCGATCACCCAAATTATGGGATGGGAAGATAAATCGTGGGACAATCAGCGAAAATGGAGAAACAACCTCATTAAGGAGCTCAATAGACGATCTATGGAGCACCTTAATATAGAAGAGTTGATTGTGAGAGAACGGGATCCGCACGACAAGCGCGAACGGGTATACCGACTCAATCCCGATGGATTCAGATTGTTGAGGGACTCACTTCACTTTACGCAGTGAATCACCACTTAGAATTTGGATAAGACTTGGGAATGTGTTGCATTTCGGCAAGCACGTATCCCAATTTTTCTGAGTGTACTCCTCGTTTTCCGCCTCTTTGATGTTGTGCAGATTCCGGTTTTTCAAGCGTCGCAAGCTTGAGAATTTCATCCACCTTATCATTCCAAAGTGCAGTCACTTCCGTAAGGTCTACTCCAATACCAGCTTCGTGCATGCGAAGATCTAATTCGTCTGCCTCTAGCATTTCACCCGTCCACATCCAAATATCGTTGATGGATTTCTGGATTTTATCGTGACTTTCTTCCGTGCCATCACCTAAGCGGATAATCCACTCCGCACTCCACTGTGCATGGTAGGTAATTTCTTTCATAGCCTTTTGAGCAATCGATGAAATGCGCTCGTCGGATGACTTCATCAACCTTTCAAAAAGGAAGTAGTTGTAGGTGTCAAAGAAGAACTGGCGAGCGAGTGTATCGCCCCAATGGCCGTTGTCCTGCTCCACCAAAAGAAGGTTTCTGAACTGATGAGCATCGCGGTGATATGCGAGCGAATCTTCAGTAGTGTCGCCTCCTTTTAACTCAGCTGCGTACTGTAAAAACTGACGAGCTTGACCAATTTGATCAAGCGCAATATTCGTCAATGCGATATCTTGTTCTAGAACGGGGCCGTGGCCACACCATTCAGAAAGTCTCTGACCAAGAATCAAAGCGGTATCACCGAGACGTAGGGTGTATTCGTATAGATCGGAATTGTTCATTGTTGAGCCTTTGCGGGGGTTTACATGTGACCTACTTCGTCGGGAATTTCGTAGAACGTAGGGTGACGGTAAACTTTGTCGTCGGATGGGGCGAACAATGGTTCTTTTTCATCTGGACTTGAAGCGGTGATCGCTTCACTTGGGACAACCCAAATGCTCACTCCTTCGCTTCTTCGGGTGTAAACGTCGCGGGCATTTTTAATCGCCATTTCTGCATCAGGTGCATGTAGGCTACCAGCGTGTTTGTGACTCAATCCGTTTTTGCTACGGATGAATACTTCCCAGATTTTCCAGTTGCTCTTGTCGCTCATGTGTAGGGCGGGTATTAGATCAAGCTACTTTTTCAGCTTTGCGTTTGCTCTCTTTTTCTGCGTAGGCATTCGCTGCTTCGCGAATCCACTTGCCATCATCGTAGGCTTTTTGGCGGGCAGCTAGGCGCTGTGCATTACACGGGCCATTGCCTTTAATCACTTGGTAGAATTCCTCCCAATTGATCTCGCCGTAGTCGTACTGACCTTTTTCTTCGTTCCACTTCAAGTCTGGGTCCGGGATAGTAAGGCCAATGAACTCCGCTTGAGGAACGGTTTTATCGATAAACTCCTGACGAAGTTCGTCGTTCGACTTTCGCTTGATTTTCCATTTCATGCTTTGAGCCGAGTTTGGAGAATCTTCGTCGCGCGGTCCAAACATCATAATAGATGGCCACCACCAACGGTTGAGAGCGTCTTGTGCCATTGCCTTCTGTTCTTCGGAACCTCTGGCCAATTGCATCATAATCTCGTAACCCTGGCGTTGGTGGAAACTCTCTTCTTTACAGATGCGCACCATGGCACGTGCATAAGGTCCATAGCTGGTACGGCACAACATGACTTGGTTGGCAATGGCAGCACCGTCAACCAACCATCCAATAGCTCCCATATCCGCCCAAGAAATAGTTGGATAGTTGAAGATAGAGGAATACTTGGCTTTGCCCGAAAGAAGGTCCTTGATCATGTCTTCTCTATCGGCGCCTAGCGTTTCTGCGGCGCTGTAGAGATACAATCCATGACCTGCTTCGTCTTGTACTTTAGCGAGTAGAATCAACTTAGAACGAAGAGATGGAGCACGTGTAATCCAGTTTGCTTCTGGTAACATGCCAACTACTTCAGAATGGGCATGCTGAGAAATCTGACGAATAAGCGTCTTGCGGTATTTCTCAGGCATCCAATCTTTTGGTTCTACCTTGTTTTCGGCGTCTACATACGCCTGAAATCTTTCTTCTAATGAATGCGTTTCACCCATGGGATAAGCGATTTTGCGTGCTCAAATGTACGAAAGTTCAATCGAAGAGTCAGCTTGGAATCACTCTATATAGACTTAGAAGTGATTGAGCCTAACATCTTATCGCTAAACAACAATTCATGGAGAAGTGTTTTGGAACATGGGTTTTCTTGGGTTTGATATGAATCCACTCCCAAGAGAAAGGTTCTTACATTCAAAGTGCTACTTTTGTAGCGAAATAACTATTCAGATAGTCTACGGACTTTCAATTGAAAAGGCTCATGTTGAAATTCTTTTCCCGCAAGAAGGAATCCACTTCTTCGCTTATCGATAAATCGAACGAACGTCACACTCCAAAGTTCCACAAGTTGGTGGTAAGTGATGTGAGAAGAGAAACTACAGATTGTGTTTCTGTAGCATTTGATCTTCCAGCTGATGTGGAGAACTTTTACCACTTCAAACCTGGTCAGTATGTTACCCTGCGCACCACCCTTAATGGTGAAGATGTTCGCAGATCCTACTCCATCTGTTCAAGCCCATTTGACGGTGAACTTCGTGTGGCTATCAAGCGTGTAGAAGGAGGGGTGTTCTCCACCTATGCCAATACGGAACTGAAAGAGGGAATGGAATTAGATGTGATGACGCCCATCGGGAATTTCACGACTGAGTTTGTTGCAGATCGACCAAAACAATATGTGGCCATTGCTGCGGGTTCTGGTATTACACCGGTCATGAGTTTGATTAAAACGGCTTTGAAAACGGAGCCAGAAAGCAAGTTCATTTTGATCTATGGCAACCGCAATAGTGCTTCGGTTATCTTTAAGGATGAAATCGAGGATTTGAAAGACGCCTACATGAACCGGCTTGAAGTTCATCACGTGTTGAGTCGTGAAGATCAAGGTAGCGATTTGATGAAAGGTCGTCTCGATGAAGCAAAAGTGAAGGCCTTTGCCGATAAGTTCTTTGATCTCGATCAAACAGAAGCGTATTTCTTGTGTGGTCCGGAAGAAATCATTCACGCTTCAGAAAAGGCCTTGGCAGACTTGGGAGTGCCAAAAAGCAAGGTTCACTTTGAACTCTTTACTTCTTCTGCAGAGACTACCAACAAACCACAAAGTGCAGATACCTCCGCAGCTACTGGAGATATCTTGAGTTCTGTTACCGTTATTCTTGACGGTGACGAAACGCATATGGAGGTTTCTACCAAAGGCAAGACCATCATTGATTCTGCGTTGGATGCAGGTGCAGATGTTCCATACGCTTGTAAAGGTGCCGTTTGTTGTACCTGTAGAGCTAAGGTTTTGGAAGGAACGGTTCAAATGGAAATGAACTATGCACTCACCGACGAAGAAGTGGAAGAGGGATATATTCTCACTTGCCAAAGTCACCCAACCTCAGAGAAGGTTGTTGTGTCGTACGACGAGTAATTGAATCGCAATATATATGTCACAGAAGGGAGGCCAATGGTCTCCCTTCTTGCGTTTGTAGCGGTTTGTATCCATGGATGATGTTGAAATGTTAGTTCTATTCAATAAACGGGATTCTCTCTAATCGAGACAACCTGTCCATTTATCGAACAATTAATTCCATTCGTCGAATGGCATCTAGTTGTTGCTATAACTCAATCTACTTTCGATGCAGAGTTGACCTGGGCTCTATAACCTTACACTACTAGCTGCATCGTCATGAAAAAGTTTTTCGTGCTCATTTTTTCACTTGCTTTTGGCGTTTCTGCCTTGGCCAAAGTGAACCCAGGTGAGATTATTATCCTTGGCTTTGAGAGTAGCCAATCCATTGATGAAGTTTGGTTCCTCGCTTTAGCCCCAATTGACGCGGGCGAAGTTGTCTATATGACCGATCACGGCATTTCTGCTACTGCTCCATTCACATTGGATACAGACGCGAAAGACTCATGGTTGTCTTTCACTGTAGGTGCGAATGGCTTGAATGTTGGCGATACTTGGGTCATCAACGGTTTAACGTCCAAGTCAGGCGTTCCTACTTTGGTGGCTGCTAGAAGTAGCGTTACAACAGCGGAGGTTACCAACATCCAATGGGGTGGAGCCTTTACCTTGTCATTTGGTCAGGGGGGTGACGATTTGATATTGTACCAAGGAACATCTACCCAAGCTTCACGTTTTGTTTACGGTATTGGTGCAGACGGCCTTGGCGGTAGCAGTGTTTCAGTTTTTGAACCTACAACAGCAGCCAACCTTACACGAATTTCCAATTGGGGTTTGACATCTGGTCTTACTGCCAACTTCTTTGATAACGGGAACAGTAACTACAAGTTCCTCGGCCCAGATCCTTCGTTGATTAACTTCAACGGTACGATCGATGATATTTTGGTAGATCTCGGCAATCCAGCGAACTACCTTTTCGATGTTAACTACACCTTGAACGACATTTCAGCATCTGGTGATTTGCGTTTGGGATCCATTGTTCCTCAACCTTCTAACCGATACTACAACCCAGCAGATGGGAATTGGTATACAGATCCTGCTTTCACTACACTGGCTATCGATCCTAACCGTACACACACAGTGGTGGTGGTGACAACTTCTTACGCTTTGGCAAGTGGAGATACTTTGGATATCGCGGGTATTGTTGTAGGTGATGGGTCTACTCCAACCACTGTTACAGCAGGCGCAGGAAGTGTTATCCAAACGGTTTACGGAATTCAAGTGACCAATGCGGGGGTATTCGAGATGAATGGAACCGCGTCGGTTTATCTAGGTGGTGATTTTGATGTTGATGCAGGTGGAATTGCCAATATTCAAGCAGGCGCTCACTTGGATTTTGAAGGCAACCTCATTGTAGACGGAACCATGACTTTGGCTGCGGATGCTACAGGTTTCTCCACTTTAGGTCTTCATGGAGACGGCGATCAATTGATACAAGGTACAGGTACGATCAATGCTCAAATGCATTTTGCCAATGCAGGTTGGCACCACCTCAGTGCTCCGGGGTCTATCACGTTTGATAAAGTGAGCTTTAATAATTCCATGGCTTTGGAATTCACAGGAGCAAACAGAAATATTTATCGTTGGGATGCATCTCGCTCTGGGTGGTTTTACACGAAAGCAACCTCTGATTTTGGAGATTCTGCTTTCACCGTGTACATGCCTGCAAGTGTGATCCCTACGACAATCAATCTTGCATACGTGGCAGACGATATGGATGCCGACGTTGTAAACGGTGATAACGATTATACAGTTCGCTATCACGTTCCAACTTCAGTTCCGGTGAATGCCGCTGTGGGTTGGGCTTCGGGTAATCCTGCAGACAACGCAGGCTGGAATATGGTGAAGAACCCATTCTGGGGTCACATTTCTTGGGAAACCATCGATGACAATTTGCCAGCAGGACTTGATAATGCGGTTTACTACTGGAATCCCGCTTCAGGAGCATATGATTCTTGGAGCAATGGTACAGCGACGAACAAGTACGATATCATTCCACTGCTCAGCTACTTTGCCAAAGCAGGTAACGCTGCAGCTAGCGCTAATTTTACAAGAGGCAAGTCTTCGGTTTTTGACGGAGCTTCCAACAACGTATTCAGCAAAGTTGCGAATGTGAAGCCTCAGATGATCTTGACTGCTACTACAGCATCTCAGTCTACAGACACGCATATTTTGTTCGACGACAATGCGTCTAGCAACTTTGACGGAGAGTTTGACGCGTACTTCAGAGGCGTTAATCCAGATCGAATTTCGTTCTGTTCGGTGAGTGCGGATAGCACAGCACTTTCCATCAACCAGCTCGCTTTCCCTAATCCAACTGAAGACATCTACTTGACCTTCGACTTTGCAACGGATGGAGAAAGTGCAACCATCTCTCTAGATAACTCTTACCTGCCTAATGGTATTGATGCTTACCTAGAAGATACAGAGACAGGGATGATTGTTGACTTGAATACAACCTCCTACACCTTCACGAACGACATTAATGCTCCAAAGCAACGCTTCATCTTGCACATGACAAACAACGCGGTATCTCTCATCGAGTACGCGAATGAAGAGCCATTGGATGCTTTTAGAAACAATGGACAATTGGTATTGAAAGGAAGCGAACTCAATGGAAGTCACCATGTAGAAATCATGGACATGACCGGCAGAGTGGTTGTTTCAGACCATGTTCAATTCAGCGCGGGTGAAGGCAGACTAACTGCTCCTGTTAATGGACCACTTGTAGTTCGTGTTTGGGCAGACAACCGCGCATTGGTAGTAAAGACATTCTAAGATAGAGACCTCAAAAGACAAAAGACATGACTAAGAGAATATTGATTTTCGCGTTTTTCCTAGCGGCAATTTCAGTTTCTGCTCAACCGGGTAACCCTAGTGCTCCAGCTCCCATTGATGGAGGCGTGAGCTTGCTTATTGCTGCGGGTGCTGCACTAGGTGGAAAGAAGTTCTACGACAAACGCAAGCAACAAGCGTAAAGACATATTTGACCACCTCCCAATAGGCGGTGGTTTTACGAAGCATCCGCTCAGGATGTTTTTAAGGATAGGTAGCCACCAGGTCTCGGCTGCCTGTCCTTTTTTTATTTAGTCTACAGTCACCATACACCAGACACCCGTCACTAGACCCCCAGCACCATCTCCCAATGTGGTAGTCCGTCTTCCAAGAACTCCTTACCCTCTCGCTCAAAGCCATAGGACTCATAAAATTCGAGGAGATAGCTCTGAGCCATAATTCGAATAGGACCTGGGTAATGCTCCCTACAATATGCAATGCTAAATTCCATGGCCTCTTTGCCAAGTCCAATACGCCTAGCTCGCATGGCGGTAATCACTCGACCAATACTGACCTCTTTGTAGATTTCTCCGGGAGGAGCGATGCGTGTATATGCGATAATTCCGGCATCATCCGTAGCCCAAATATGGGTAGAGGTTTGATCGTGATAATCGCAGTCGATGTACGGACAATCTTGCTCCACACAGAACACTTCCTGTCGCAGATGAAGGATGTCATACAGCTCATCTTTCGTGAGTTCCGACCAGCTTTTGGTTGTCCATTTCATGTATTCCTCGCTTATCCTGTGTATCAGACCGTCGCAAAGTCGTATTTTCGCCACAAATCCACAATAGCATAAATGAAAGACCTTATAAAGGAATTTCCTAAGCAATTAAAGAGCGCTCTTAAAATCGCTGAAGAAGCTAAGCTTCGCCACGTTGGAAAACGCCCTGCCAATGTCTTGATTACAGGACTTGGTGGTTCGGGAATTGGCGGTAGCATTGTAGCGGATTTATGTGCGCAAACTGCGCGTATTCCCATCGCGGTTAACAAGGGGTACAATGTACCTCATTGGGTGGGAGCAGATACCTTAGTGGTTGCTTCAAGTTATTCAGGTAATACAGAAGAGACGTTAGAAGCTAGTGCTCAGGCACTGGAATATGGTGCTATGTTGGCCGCAGTCACTAGCGGCGGTAAACTCAAAGAACTAGCCAAGGAAAGAGGACTAAATCACATCTTGATTCCAGGGGGAAATCCTCCTAGAAGTATGTTGGCTTACTCTTTTGTTCAGTTGTTCCGCATCCTCAGCGATTACAGTGTTCACACTCCAGACTATCAAACCGAAATTGCGGAGGCTGCAGCCTTCCTAGAATCGGAACAAGAAAACATCATTGCTGAAGCTAAGCAGTACGCAGAAGCTTTGGAGAATAAAGTGATTGCAACCTATGCCGTGAATGGCTTAGGCGGAGTGGCTACTCGTTGGCGTCAGCAGTTTAACGAGAACGCAAAAATGCTCGGATGGGACTCTGTGATTCCAGAGATGAACCACAACGAGTTGGTGGGCTGGGCTGGCGGTAGCGACGAAATTGCAGCCGTCATTCTCAGAAGTGAAGATGAGCACGAACGCGTGGCCATGAGAGCGGATCTCAATGCCAAGTTAATCGCGGAATACACATCAACGGTGATTGAAATTCGAGCGAAAGGAAATTCTCCAATTGCTAGAGTGTTGTATTTGATTCACTTGGGAGATTACATTTCACTACATTTATCAGAAATGAAGGGATGTGATATCATGGACATTCGAGTCATTGAAGAACTTAAAGCCAAATTAGAAGAGGCCCATTAATGAAGCATAGCCTCACCGTCATTTGCCTATTTCTTGTAACCTCTCTCTCTGCTCAAGAAGAGCGTCCGAGTTGGTTGATTTCTCTTGATGGCACTTTTATGGCGGAAACGGCTTACGATCAAACCCTCTATAATTTTGAAGTGGGCACTACGTCTGGGGTATTCCTCTACAAAGGGTTACTTCTTGGTGGTGAATTGAGAATGCAGTTTACAGTGGGTTCTCAGTATTATGAAACTGTCCCTGTTCTTCGTTACTACGTTTTCTTTAATGATAGGCATGCGGCTTATGTAGGCGGAAGAGCAGGCTATGGCTGGGGATGGGACACGGATGTATTCAATTCGTTACCGTTTCATCGATTCGCATGGGTTTGGGGTTTTCGAGGAGGTTATCTCAACCGGCTCACTGAGAATGTGAGTTTGGATTTGTTTCTTTTCCACAATTCTCGACTCAGCAAAGTTCAGCGAGGAGACGGCGCTTTTTCTGCTGGAACAAATACAACGCAATTCGGTTTAGGACTAGGACTACAAGTCTTTTTGTAATGAGAGAAGTTCGATTTGAGGATTTGGGAATCATGCGCTACAAGGAAGCTTGGGATTACCAAGAAGTTTTGTTCGATGAGATTGTTCAAACCAAATCCAGTAATAGAAAGGTTGAAGTAGCCGAACGTGTTCCTACGGTAGATAAACTCTTGTTTGTTCACCACCCTCACGTGTACACGCTGGGAAAGAGCGGCAAGGTAGAGCACTTGCTGATCAGTGAAGAGCGCATGCGCGAAGAGGGAATCGACTGGTTTAAAATCAACCGAGGGGGAGATATAACTTACCACGGTCCTGGACAATTGGTGGGCTATCCCATTTTCGACCTGGATGAGCATTTTACCGATATTCACAAGTACTTGAGATACCTAGAAGAGGCGATCATTCTAACCCTTGCTGATTACGGCTTAAAGGGGGAAAGAAGTCCGGGTGAAACGGGCGTTTGGTTAGATGTAGGAACGCCAATGGCTCGAAAAATCTGTGCAATGGGTGTGCGCGCAAGTAGGTGGGTAACTATGCACGGTTTTGCTTTTAATATCAATGTTGACCTCAAGTACTTCGATTATATCGTTCCTTGTGGAATTGCGGATAAAGCGGTGGCTTCTCTTGATGTTGAGTTGGGCTATGTTCCCGACATGGATGAAGTGAAAGCGCGCGTTAAAGGCCATTTGGCAGATCTCTTCAACGTGACTTTTGTAGAGAAATAGCCTACTCTTTAAGCTTTTCTAGATATTCTTTTACCATTCGACTCACAATCAGTGGAACGGTAGATTCTCCGTCAAACGGACCTCTATCATGTCCCAATCGAACGATGACGGCATCGATATCGGGTACCATTATGATAAATTGTCCATTCACTCCTCTGAAGTACGAGAAGGGATGGTGGTCTACCTCTCCTAGCCAAATCGATCTTCCGTAAAAGTCAGTAGAAATAGGGTTGAAGAAATCCTTGGTAGCCGATGAATCCATGTAAAGATGATTCTTCCAATAGCCTTTGTGCAGTAGGATGTGTCCCAATCGGGCAAAGTCCAATGCGTTAGAATGGAAACAGCAATAAGACAAAATTTGATGGGAATCGTCGGTGCTCCATTCGGCATCATCTTCAGCGCGAGCAGGTGTCCACAGCCAATCTGAAGCGAGCTCAGCTAAAGAGCGACCTGTAGCGGCTTCTACACATTCTCCCAAGAGTTGGGTCGCACCGCTTTGGTATTCATATACTTCTCCAGGTGGATTAATCACGGCAACCTCGTTCATGAGGAGTTCATGGACGTTTTCACCATAGTAGGCTTTCGCCGTAATGCCAAAGGCGTTGGTGTAATGTTCGTTCCAATCCAATCCCGCTCGCATTTTCGACAAATCGTCTAATGTGAGTTCTTCGGCATAGGGTCCTTGAAGATCGGGTAAGAGTTCAATTACACGTTGGTCCCATCCGTGCAAGCTTCCATTTTCTATGGCAATTTCCGCCAGCATAGCGGTAACCGTTTTGGCCATGGAGAACGAATTCGTTCGAGAGGTTCGGGAATACCCTTGAGCATATTCTTCATACACCAAGGTGTCATGCTGAAATACGGCAAAGGCAACGGTTCGTGTTTCGTGAAGAAGGGTGTCTAACGATGGAGAGGGTTGTAAGCCACTTCGCAGATTTTCAGGCCAAGGCAGTGTTGTACGCGCATCGGAACGAACGAGTTCCGTTTCGAAGAACTCCTTGTCGTTTATGGTAGCAGAGTTTTCACCGTGAAGGTATGTAGCATACACCCCCTTAATGAGATAATTTAAAGGAGTGAGGGAAACAATAAAAACGAGAACGGCCAATCCAATGACGGTATAGATGAGGCCTTTGAAGAACTTACGCATGAGAGCAAGTTCGTGAAAAAACCCTAATCTTGTGCGGATTGTAAGGGAACAATATTCCCGTCTTTCCAAGTACCAATGTTATATCTCTTCATCCCTTTGAATTCGGTTAGGGGTTCAGAATATGGAATGGCGTCAGAATAGAAGAGAAAGAGTGCTCTTTGGTCATTGGGAACATTGAAGATTACCCAATCGTCTCTACGATCGGTTTCGGTCCAATTCAAGAGGGTTTGTGTCATCTCTAGCCGACCTTTTCGGTACGGGTTTTCATCCACATTCAGTACCGATGATAGGTGTGGAGCGTTCAACTGTAGGAGTAAGGCGATAAGGGCCGCGCTGAAAACAACCCACTTCTTCCATTTGCCTTGTAACCACGCAATAACATAACCTCCTGAAAGCGCCATAGGTGCCGCCATCATAAAGGTAAAACCCGACATTTTTGTTGCGGCGAAAGCGAAAAAGACATAGACAAACAGTAGGCTAACGATGAGTTCCCATCTCTTTCTATAGAGTGGATATAGTCCCAGGATACAGAGTCCACCTGTAAGCACTCCAAAGTGCCAGAAAATCTCATTGAAATGATACCACCATGGTCCCTCGTGACCTTCTACAGCAACCCAAAAATGCTCAGAATTGTAGGCCATCTCATAGGCTGCTTCAAGAGGGAAAGCGTAGAAGGTCCAACTGTACCATGCAAGCACAGGCAGAGCAGCAATTGTGAGTGATAGCACGAGAAGTTTTAGATCTGCCACATCTCTAGTTCTCACCATTCGCAGTATCCAGGGAAGAAAAACCCAAAGTCCAGTAAGCCATTTGGTAAGAACCGCTGTACTTACGAGAAGCCCAATGAAAACGGCCCATTTCACATTTCGAACCTCCTCGTATTTCATCCAAGCCCAAAACGACAGAGTAATGCAGCCGGTAAAAATCAAATCGTTGTGATCTGTAGGATACCTGCCAGTTGCTAGTAAAACAGACATGGGATTAAATATCCAGATTGCAGCAGCCCACCATCCGGCAGAAGGCGAAGCCAGCCTTCTTGAGATGGAAAGCAAAGCCACTGGAATGATACCCGAAATGACGATGGATGGGATTCGGACGGCTAATGCTGAGGTTCCAAATAGCTTAATGCTGATAGCCATTAACCATAGAAAGAAAGGAGGTTTATGCAACCAGACTCCATTGCTACTCCAATCCGTATAATCGTATGAAAGCACATGTTGATCGTACAGAGTAGGGTGAAAAGGATGTTCTGACATGTGCTTAGCAACCACTGCGTGATACTGCTCATCCCACGTGTTTAGGAGTTCAACGGTGGTGGCGAATGCCAAACGAATCCCTGCACCTGCTAGGAAGATGAGTGCGTACTGCAGTTTCACGTTTCTAATGCGGAAACTCATCACGAACACGACTACTGATGCGAGGAGTATTCCCCATGTATGTGCAGGCAGATTCATTTTGGAAAAGTAGACAACTATTGTGGAATGGTAAATAGGGGGAGGAGGTTAAGAGGAATGAAGGGTTTGATGAGTTTTAGGGGTTTTAGGGGGTTTGGGGGTTTAATGTGTTTACGGTGTTGGATGTCGGGTGACGGATGTTTGATGATGGGTGATGGATGTCTGGTGACGGGTGATGGATGTCTGGTGATGGGTGATGGGTGTTTGATGTTGGGTGATGGGTGTTTGATGTTGGGTGACGGATGTCTGGTGATGGGTGACGGATGTATGATGATGGGTGATGGGTGTCTGGTGATGGGTGATGGGTGTTTGATGTTGGGTGACGGATGTCTGGTGATGGGTGACGGATGTATGATGATGGGTGATGGATATCTGGTGACGGGTGATGGGTGTTTGATGTTGGGTGACGGATGTCTGGTGACGGGTGACGGATGTTTGATGATGGGAGACTGATTTCTGTTGTTCAAAAAACAACTGAGATTCGGGTATGTAATCTTAAGCTTTTATAGATTGGGGGTATTGAACATGGAGAACGCTTGTAACGGTCAACCTCCAATACGACCAACCCCTAACGCCCAACACGCCTAACGCCTAAAACCCCTAAAACCCATTAAACCCCTAAAACAAATAACCACCAATACTGTCAACTTTAAACACAACCCCATGAATCCCATTCTCTTCCTCGATATCGAAACCGTTTCCAATCAGCCAGATTTTTCAGAACTCACACCGGAGTGGCAACACTTGTGGGAGGAGAAAACGAGGTGGCAGCGCGGAGAGGAAATCACTCCGGCGGAGTATTACAAAGATCGAGCGGGGATTTTAGCTGAATTTGGAAAGGTGGTTTGTGTATCGCTGGGTTACTTCAAAGGCCATGGTGCTGATTTAGAGTTTAGAGTCAAAAGTCTCTTCAACCACGATGAGAAATTGATTTTAGGGGAATTGTCAGAGTTGCTCGATCAACACTTTTCCAACTTTTACCTCTGTGCTCATAATGGGAAAGAGTTTGACTTTCCTTATTTGGCTCGGCGCATGGTGATAAACCGCATTTCATTGCCTCGTCATTTGCAGTTGGCCGGTAAAAAGCCTTGGGAAATTCCCCACCTAGATACGATGGAAATGTGGAAGTTTGGGGATAGGAAGAACTTTACCTCCCTGAAACTTCTAGCCGCACTTTTCGGAATACCTACACCCAAAGACGACATCGATGGCAGTATGGTAGGGCCTACCTATTGGTTGGAGAACGACTTGGATCGAATTGCCCGCTATTGTGAAAAGGATGTAATCACGCTTGCCCGTGTCTATCAATTCTTGGTTGGAGAAAAACCAGCGGATGAAAGCATTTTCCAAAACTCACTACTCTAATTTCTAAACGGATGCTGAGACAATGCCTATCATTCCACTCCGAACTCTAACCCCCGAATTCACAACCTTCCAACCCTCAACTTTCCCTATCTTTCCGCCATGCTTTCCATCCGCAATTTGAATATCTCATTCGGAGAAACCCGTGTGATCCACAACTTGAGTTTTGAGCTGAAACGAGGCACTACGATGGCTCTAGTTGGTGAATCAGGCAGTGGTAAGTCCGTTACGAGTTTGGCTGTGATGGGATTGTTGGGGCCTAAGGCTATTATTGATGCTGACGAGATGAAGTTGGACGACCTCGACTTACTTCATCTATCCCCTGAAGAACATCGATTGATTAGAGGAAAGCGCATGGCGATGATTTTTCAAGAGCCCATGACCGCCCTTAACCCCTCTATGCGCTGTGGAGAGCAGGTTTGTGAAATGATTTTACAGCACGAGTCGATCTCAAAAGAGGAAGCAAAGCAACGCGTTATTGATCTCTTTACCGAAGTGCGTATTCCAGAGCCAGAAGCAAAGTACAATGCATGGCCCCATGAAATGAGTGGAGGTCAGCGGCAACGTGTGATGATTGCCATGGCGCTTTCGTGCTCTCCTGAGCTACTCATTGCGGATGAACCCACTACCGCACTGGACGTAACGGTGCAGGGAGAAATCCTCCGACTTATCAAGGAGTTACAAGTAAACCGCAATATGGCCGTGCTCTTTATTACGCACGATTTAGGTGTGGTAGCGCAAGTGGCTGATGAGGTCTTGGTGCTCTTTCGCGGCGTGGTTCGCGAGTTTGGGCCGGTTCAACGGGTGTTGAAATCTCCGAAAGACGAATACACCAAAGGATTGCTAGAATGCAGACCACCACTTCACACCCGACCATTTCGTCTCACTACAGTTGAGGACGTCCTTACGAACGCAGAAGTGGATAAACACGAAGTGAAATCCAACTTTGAAGAAATAGAAAGCCGAAGTCCACTACTGGAAATTCAACATCTCGAGAAGTGGTTTCCGCTTGGAAAGACAACGCTTTTTGGAACGTCAGAGGTCTACAAGGCCGTTAATGATGTGAACGTCGTCCTCTATCCGGGAGAAACCCTTGGTTTGGTCGGTGAGTCGGGTTGTGGGAAGTCTACCTTAAGCAGATGCCTGGTACACCTTCATGAAGCCGACGCTGGACAAATCTTTTGGAAAGGAAGAGATATCACGAAGTTGAAGGGCAGCGCTCTAAGATCCTTGAGAAAGGAAATTCAAATGATTTTCCAAGATCCGTTTGCATCGCTCAATCCCAGAGCTAAAGTTCTTCAAATACTCACGGAGCCCATGGAAGTTCACGGACTTAATGGCAATTCAAATGGGCGAAAGGCAAAGGCTATAGCACTGTTGAAAAGAGTGGGACTTGGTGAAGAAGCCTTGAATAAATATCCCCACGAATTTTCAGGAGGACAACGTCAGCGTATTGGAATTGCTCGCGCCTTATCAGTAGAGCCAGAATTGGTGATCTGCGATGAGTCTGTTTCAGCTCTCGACGTAAGTGTTCAAGCTCAAGTGCTCAATTTGTTGAATGAACTGAAGGAAGAATTTGGATTTACGTATCTCTTCATATCGCACGATTTGAGCGTTGTGAAATACATGAGTGATCACCTTATGGTAATGCGGCGTGGCGTACTGGAAGAATACGGTCATGCAGATGATGTGTATTCGAATCCTTCTTCGGCATACACGCGAAAGCTGATTGATTCTATTCCACAAATTGATTAGCCCAAATGGTATTTAGTAGCATCTTTTTCATGTTTGGGTTTATGCCCATTTTCTTCTTGATCTACTTCGTACTGCCGTATAAGTACAAGAATGTTTGGGCTCTTTTGGGCTCTACGTTTTTCTATGCTTGGGGTGGCCCAGCCTTTGTTCTTGTGTTGTTCGCGAGTATTACAGCCGATTATTTCATCGGTCATCAAATTGCGCAGAACAAAGGACAGAGCAAGCGAAGATGGGTGGCGCTCGGCCTGATACTGAACGTGGGCTTACTAGGTTATTTCAAGTACGCCAACTTCTTTGTAGAGAACTTCAACAGTCTGTTGATGGCTTTGGGCATGACAGGTGTACATTGGACCGATGTAGCACTCCCCATTGGAATATCCTTCTTCACCTTTCAAAAGATTAGCTACCTCATTGATGTTTCTAGAGGAGAGAAGGAAGCCATGCGAAGTTGGGTGGACTATGCCCTTTTCGTTGTTCTTTTCCCTCAGTTAATTGCGGGACCTATTGTGCGTTTTAAGGACATAGCGGATGAAATTGTAGACCGAAGAGCCAACTTGATTCCATCAGAGCGATTGTTAGGCATTTATCGTTTCATCATTGGGTTAGCTAAAAAAGTCCTAATTGCCAACGTCTTGGGCGAGGTGGCAGACCACTATTACAACGATGTTTCTGATCCGAACTTTGGGGAGGCTTGGATCGCTTTGGCAGCGTATACTTTCCAGATCTATTTCGATTTCTCGGGATATTCCGACATGGCTATAGGATTGGGGCGGATGATGGGCTTCCACTTCCCCGAGAATTTCAACTATCCTTATATCTCCAAGAGCATCACGGAATTTTGGCGCCGTTGGCACATTACGCTAAGCAGTTGGATGCGGGATTATCTGTACATTCCTTTAGGAGGAAATCGAGGTTCTGTTAGCCGTACCTACATCAACCTTTGGTTGGTTTTTTTGATGAGCGGACTGTGGCACGGAGCCAGTTGGAATTTTGTGATTTGGGGAGCATTTCACGGATTTTGGTTGGTAACCGAACGCGCCTTCTTACTGAAATGGATGTCACGCGTCCCGGCCTTTGTTCGCATCGTATTTACCTTCTTCATAGCCATGCTCGGCTGGCTGGTGTTCCGATTGGAGGATGCTGATACGTTCACCATTTATTTAAATGCCATGTGCAGTTGGAATGGATGGCCTACAATTGATCCTCACCAATGGATTATTCTCGCATTGGCGATCTTCCTTTCGTTCCGTGTTGCGTTCATTCGATCCGATAGAACGGAGTCTACACCATTTGAAAGCCTGAATCCTAGAAAGGCCATTCGAATCACTCTGGTGTCATTGGTACTGTTAAGCTTGTCGGCTTCCTTTGTGATGAGTTCTGATTTCAATCCATTTATCTACTTCCGGTTTTGAGAACTCCTCGACTCTATAGCATTCTCTTTGCTCTGGTCTTCGGATCAATGGTGCTCGTCTTTCTTCAGAACATCGTAAAGTGGCCTCAAGTTGCTGATGTGAACGGTGCGGAATACGCGGTAGAGGAAGTGGAATGGACGCTCGATTCTTGGATGGATGAATCCTTACAAAATAGGGTGACAGCACAGTTCAAGCGCACCTTGGGCACGCGTCCACTTTTCATTCGAACCCATAATCAGCTGTTCTATTCCCTGTACAATGAATCTAAGACCTACGTATTGGTGGGGAAAGACAATCAGCTCTTCGCATACAACTACTTTCCATCCTTCCGTGCATTCGATTTGAAGGAGGTTGAGCATTGGGAGCAAATTGCTGGAGGGCTAAAACGATTACAAGACACCTTGTCTACCGCCGGAATCGAGATGTTGGTAGTCATTGCGCCCAACAAGGTTAGATACATGCCTGAGAAATTGCCGGATCATTTGAAACACGAACCTGGAGCAACCTCGAATTGGCAACGATTTGTGAAGGAGTGTGAAAAGAGCAATGTGAATTTCCTCGACCTGAACCAAGTGTTCTTGGAAATGAAAGGAAGGTCGAGAGTTGATCTATTTCCCAATACCGGAACCCATTGGTCAGCTTACGGAGCAACCATGGCCATGGATAGCATTATGCGCAGATTTAAGCATTCTGAATACACAGAGTTGCATTACGAAACAGGGCAGTGGACCGATAGCATTGTGGATGGCGACATAGAGTTGGCGGAACATTTGAATGTCTGGTGGCCTCCTTCCATGAATCGTCAGTTTATGTTTGATGTAGAAGTGGATACGATGGGACGAAAGCGACCTAATATTCTCTTTATTTCCGACAGTTACTTTTGGACCATTAACTCGCTCAAATTGAACCATCGCATGTTGTCGGACCAGCACAGCTTTTGGTACTACAACAACACCAATTACGACACCGAACATGGCATCGTTCCCGTGGATAGCCTAGACCGCTGGAGTGAGCTCTTTTCTCGTGATGCCGTGGTGATCATGGGAACGGAGAGTAACTTGAAGGAGGTGCCGTATGGAATTATTCAGGATTTAAATCTAGAGTTATCTCGATAGAGGGCTTAGGACTATTGGCTTTTGTGGGCAACATCAAGAAGAGGCATTCTTCCCTCATGATCATAGAGTCTGCCACCATAACATCGTGAGTTTCCTTGAACGTGTTCAGTACTTATTTTCTCACTATCTATAGATATCGTCTTGAGGAAATTCGGTTGTTGAGAATCCAAATGACTTAGGTAGGGACTGCGGTAAGTAAGACCGCAATTCTGTAGAGCATGACTGACATGAGTAAATAGGACTTCATGCATCATACTCCATTCCCGAATAGAAGATTAACTTTGAAGTCAAGGTAAACTGGATTCACCATGAAGGATGATACTATTCCAGTATTAAAAGTGATTATTCAGATGACTCTCATACGTTCAATCTTGCTCTCATGAATCGTTGGTCTTCTAAACAAGAGCCCTATCTAGCCGCCGCTCTTTCTGCGATTGTTTTACTTTTCCTTCTTCTTCAACAAAAAGGGATAGTAGATCAAGCCGACGGCATCTTGCACTATCAATTCGCTAAATTCATTTTTGCGCATCCGGAGAATGCCTTTAATCATTGGGCTAAGCCGCTTTATACAGTTATTATGGCTGGGCCAGCGATGATGGGTATGGTAGGCATTCGTTTGATGAACGTACTGTTTATCGCAATCACGAGCTATGCAATCACTCGATCTGCCCAGGAGTTGAATTTAAAAGGAGCTTGGTTGATTGGTGTATTCGCAGGAATTGGCAATTCCATCACTTATGTTGTTTTAGGAGGCTTAACCGAGCCCTTGTTCATGGTGATCTTCTCGGGTGTGATATATTATTCAATAAAAGGAAATTGGTCTTTGATGTATACCCTCCTGGGAGCAAGTCTTTTAGTGCGACCTGAGGCAATTGTCATACTTCCAGTGTTCACCATCTACGGTCTGTTGAATGCAAAAATCAAGTATGCGTTTTACGGATTAGTAGTTCCAGGCCTCTTTACTATTATGGGGATGATCGTTGCGGATTACGACTGGCATTGGATCATTACCAATCAACCTTATGGTGCTACTTCTCAGCCCTATGGTCACGGTGATTGGGTTCATTATATACATCAATGGCATCGGATTTCTCCGTGGATTATGTTGATTCTCGCAGTACTATCATTGGTAAGTATCCTAAGAGAAAAGAGGATTTTTCATCTCTTTTTATTCATCGCCTCATTTGGAATTGTAGCGCTACACGTTGTTTTGTGGAGGTACGGTTGGATGGGATCTGCTGGATTGGCTCGAACCATGACAACTGCGCTGCCAGGACTTGCACTTTGTGCAGGTTTCTTCATGTCTGATATCCTACCTAAACCTGTGTTTGCTATAGGATTGATCGCATTGATTTTTGGTATTCAGGCTTATGAGAATAACAGATTCCCTTTAGTGGTAGATGGCGGTCAAGAGGCGGCGGAGCAAATAACTCAGAAGCTGAAAGATCGCGGGATGGATTGGGAATCCAAAAAGGTAGCCTATCAGTTTTCCGCCACAGCGTATTACATGAATCTAGATCCATTTAATAGGGACAGAATTCAAAGATTTTGGTCGATCGATTTAGATGCTCAACCTAGCGGGAAACTAAAGAATGGAGATCTGTTGATTTGGGATAGCATGACAGGAACAAGAGAAGGTCGTATGACTTGGGAGCGGGTTCAGGCTGATCCTCATTTGGAACGACTAGATTCTGTTACGGTAAGAGAAAAAACACTTGTCTCTTTTCTAGTTCGGAAGTGAGTTATTGCTCCCTCGAAATCTGATAGATATCCACACTCTTATGGTTACCTACACGCTCAATGGGTAGATCCTCTGCGTAGTTTCTGCGATTGAAATCGGTGGTGTCATTTACGAGGATGTAGGCGGGCTGATGCAGGTTGATACTGTACCAAAGCTCAGCAGCGTTGGCACTCCTTCGAATGGGCCAACCCACTTGATCTGCCAAGTACAAAGAGATGCTATAGCTTGGATCAGGGTAAACGATAACAGGAACTTTTCTATCAATCTTCAGTTCGTTTCGAAGATAAGGAGTGATATCAAAAAAGTCTTCAAACTGATTGTGTCCATTGCCGTTTATCCAGCCGTTGTAGCGCATGTGCAGGCTCTTGCTTGCAGAAGACGCCGACCAACCCAAGGCGACTATAGTCAGAACCCATAACACTGGAGTGGATGCCTTTTTCGGTAACCACCGACTTAAATCCGTGTACTTGAATAGCACGAATAGTAAAAAGACAGGAAGCGCATAGAGGTTGATGAAATAGTAGTCGTGGTCATAGGCCGCATTAAACCACAAGAGGAAATAACTGAGGTTTCCAATGACGAGAAAACCGATCATGCCCTTTTCAAAAAAGCGGAGTCGCTTGAATTTTATAAGGACAAACACAATGGCAAGAACCAGTAAAATGTACTGAGCCCCTGTAAAAAATTCAAATTTCCAGTAGTCCGTAATCCTGTCAAATGTTGATTTGATATATTCCGGTGTACTTCTCCAAATGGGCCATAAATCGTTAAAAGTGAACCAACCCCCGTGTTCGGTACAGTAATCTCGAGCCATTTTATACCAAAGGGCAGAGGATCCAAGAACGAATGCGGCACTCGTTGAAAGTATGGTGATGGCGCGCTTCTTTGTTTTGAAGATCACGCGACTATCGAACTTCCAGAGAAGGTCGATGGCTAAGGTTCCCAGTAACGCCAGGAAGCTGATGAGTGCTGTAATTTTCAATAGACCCCCAAGTGCGAAAAAGAGGGTCGCCAGCAAGGCATAGCCTATTTTCGGATTTCGAATAAATGCAGAAACGAAAGACCATGCGATGAACACCATGCTCAATGCGGTGCTGTTTTGCAGAAAATTGGGGGCGTAATAGGTTATAACGGGTATGGACAAAGGGAGTGCTGCCAGTAGATAGGCTAGTGCTCGATGGCGAATGAAGGGATAAATTGCACGGAACAATGCGAGTAGTCCCAAGCAGAAAATGGACAAATTGATGATTCTGTACAAGGGCTCATTCTGTCCTGTAACCTTCCAAACTTGACCTACAAAGTAATAGAGTAGAGGAAACTCCCCTGCTGTTTTGCCTGTAGTTCCATTGTCTGAGAAAAGTTTGTGAATGGACGGTTCCAGAAGGGGTAGGTCGTCTTTTGCGTAATTCAGTGTGAACGATGCACAGTCTGTCTGCCTCCATTGGTGCGGACCTTGAGGTCGCAATTCCAAGTACTTGTAGCTTTCACTGGCGAAGAATATGCCTAGAAGAAGTGTAAAGAGTAAGAGAAGTTTCTTCGCGTAGTGCATGAATACAGTTTCAATTAAAAGAGTCAGATAACAAAGAAAAGACAATTTATTGAGGCAGTTTAGACCTGTATAAACTCCCTTCTGCATCAATTAATTCTTGTGTTCTGTTCCCATCGATGTATAGTTGTTCGATCACTTCAAATGTGCATTTATCCGAATGATAGGTCTTGATCATGTAATGATGGCTCATGAACAGAGAGTGATAACAAGCTCCTGCTAGAAGTGGAGTAAGTAGGATGAGAACTTTCGGTCTCTTTATTATCCAATCTAAAGTCAACCCTACAGGTAAGGCCAGTAACGGCATCCATTCGATCAGAGGCCTACAACCATATGCTCCACCATACCACCAGCACCACCAAGCAAAAATGACATAGATGGTCAGGGCAAAAGGCCAGAAGAGAACGTGAAATGCAGCCTTCTCTCTTTGGTAGAGGAGTATGAACCCCGGAATCACTAAAAGCATAATTGGACTATAGATGAACCACCCTTTAAAGGAAGAGAATAGGCCCCACCAGACTTTGGAATCTAGCCAATGAAAGCCTTCGTCGTAGTAACCATCATAGAAGTATTGACCTGTGATGGTTTTCCAATGATAGATTTGTGGCACAAACACAAGTGCAAATAGAAAAAGAGCAGGTAATATTCCTTTTATCCAGAAGCTCTGTTTGCGAAGCTCTTCCTTGTTGTACCAGAGAATGGCTAACCCAATTGTAACTATAATCAATGCATCGGTATAACGAGTTAGGACAATCACTCCAGAAAGGAGGCCAATCATCCACAGGAAATGTGCTTTACGACTCTGGGAATATCGAATGGCTAGCCACATCAATATGCATACATCCGTAAAGAGCCATACGTGCGGAAGTGCTGCTTTGAAAAGTACGTTGGTGAGTAGATTGGTCCCGATAAAATAGAGCACGAGTAGCGTTGCTGTTACTTTCTCTGAAAAGAAGAAGAGAAGTACTTTCCTTAAGAAGATCAAACCGATGAGAAAACTCAAATAACCTGAATAAAGCAATGCCCTATGGTAAGGTGGTGAGAGTGTATTGGGCGGATAATCCGTGAAGGTTTTAATGATCCAATGGCTAATCAAAAAGCCGGGTGCATATTGATAGGCTAGGCCCATGGTGTATTTGGTCGCATAGGGTTTGCCTGGCGAACCTTGTGGACCGTAATAGTGGATTAGCTTGTCGCCATCAAAATCGTGCTCAAGTCCGGGGTCGTCATAAATGAGATATCCCGGTAAGTACGAATAGTAGCCTGCAACATCAAAGGATATCACTTTCCAATTGTATTCAGAATCCAACGGATCATCTATTTTATAAAAGATGGCTCCTATGAGCACAATGAGGAGAATGGAATATTTTGAGAGTGAAGACATTGAATGGACTTAAAAAATCAGTTTGATATTCTCCTGTATTTTGAACGACAGATGCTCTGAGCAAAAAGTGCTAGATTTTCTTTTCGCTCAATCTAATTACGCATTATGTCTTGTCAACAGGCCATCCCAATATGCTTGCCCACTCTGATGGAGAATGGCTAGGGCCAGATAGGATGAATTGCCTTTCACCAATCTGTAAGACCTCTATTTCTTCCTCGAGGAGGTCTTCATCTAGCCCCCCATAAAACAAGATGTTTGAGTGTTTCGTTGAGCTGGTTTCCTCCCAAATCCATCTTCGCCTTTCCTTACCCAATCTAACGCTAATAAGGGAGGGGTCATTTAACACACTGCAGCCGTAGTTGAGGATGTCAGGTCCATCGGTCCCAAAGATGATCAATTCTGTTTGGTGTTGTTCGCAGGCTTGATACAAAGACTCACACTCTTCTTGTAGTTGCTCCACAGATCGGACTTGCACCATTCTGTAGCCAAAGAGATGAAAGTCCTCATAACCTGTGTTGATTTTACTCCAAGCGGATATACCAGATATGGGTATCAGAAGAATAGGCACAAGGATTGGAACCTTCTTGAACGAAAAGCCCAATACGAGGAGTAATGTAAAGGGAAGTGCCAAGTACATCCTACTCGTACTGAAGTAAACCGATTCAAACCCATCGTGCGCTTTATTGCTGGTTAAGCTGAACAAAAGAATGATCAGAACAGAAAGGCCAATAAGGGCAGTTTGAGTATTCTTTCGAATGAAGTTATACAGGATGACGATCAATAGGAGAACAAGGAACCCTAGTCCACGGGTGTGGATGAGTGGAATAAATCCTCGAAAGGTCTCGTGAAGCTTTTTAATGGACTCGCCAAAATCGTAGGTAGATAATCGGAATTTAAAGGAGTGCACAATAATCTCTGGGTGGAGGGTATAAAAGTGCTGAATTCCGAGATGTATGATTACTCCTATCATCGCGCCCACTGAAAAGTAGATGAGAAAGGTCTTCTTCACTACGGATTGAAAGAACTGATGCAGAAGAATGGGAGCAAGGAGGAAAATCGCGCTCACATTCAAACTCAACGAGAGAATGGAGAGAAGTCCGAGTGTTAGAAAGGCCAGGGCACTTTTTCTCTGATGAAAATAAATGCTAAAGCTCGAAAGGGCAATTCCCGGGATATATGCCCGGGGAAGACTCATCTGAATATCGGTGTAATAAGCGAGCGTAACTGATAAGGCAACAATGGAGATCGCCCACTCTCTTTTTCCTTCTTTCCAAAAGAAATAAAAGAGGTTAAAAATGATGGAGAGGACCATCAAATGGGTAATCAGCGGAACGACTTGATAAGGTTCACCTCCGAGAGCTACCAAAGGAGCTGCCAACAGTGCTTCGGCCATGTTTCCATAGTCTTGACCATAGAATCTAGGTTCGTGGAAATGTCCATTCGCCATGTCTTCACTAGCAGTCCACATAACGGTTTGGTCGCTATCGGTCCACTTGATATTATAGGACGTGAAGATGGTAAAATGGAAGACAATCGCCCCAACGAAAGCAATCGTTGCCAGAATAGAATGGAGGTTCCTGTGCGTAGGCATTGAGAGAATCAAATATCCATCTCAGGAATCTCTCCTTCTACGATCAACCTTCCTTCTGTGGCTGCGCGAATTTGATCCACACTTACGCCTGGCGCTCGTTCTACTAGAATGAATCCCTTGCCTTCTGGATCAATTTCCAAGACGGCTAAATCGGTCACTACTTTCTTCACACACTGAACTCCTGTAATGGGAAGTGTACATTCTTTGAGAAGCTTGCTCTGACCCGCTCGGTTGGTGTGCATCATGGCAACGATGATATTCTCGGCCGAAGCGACGAGATCCATGGCGCCACCCATACCCTTCACCATTTTTCCAGGAATTTTCCAGTTGGCGATGTCGCCGTTATCTGCCACTTCCATGGCACCTAGCACCGTCATTTGTACATGTTGACCACGGATCATCCCGAAGCTCGTTGCACTGTCAAAGAACGACGCACCTGGCAAAGCAGTAATGGTCTGTTTACCTGCGTTGATTAAGTCGGCATCTTCCTCCCCGTCGAATGGGAAAGGGCCCATGCCCAAGATGCCATTTTCACTTTGAAACTCTACCGAAATACCTTCGGGAATATAGTTGGCTACCAAAGTTGGAATACCAATACCAAGATTGACATACCAACCGTCTTTCATTTCTTTAGCGATTCTTTTTGCGATACCGGTTTTGTCGAGCATGACTTGGAATTTGTGGTGTTTAAGAGGTTTTAGGGGTTTTAGGTGTTTATGGTGTTTAGTGGGGAGCGGGGTTTTGATGAAAGAGTTAGACGAATTTACTTGGATATGGAGTGGAGGTACTTAGAAAGTCCTGCCAAATTACCCTTAATCGAAGAAATATGCTCAAGATAGTCTTCCAATTCGGAAGGGCTAATCAATCTGGTACTATCCATTGCATAAATCATACTCTCAACTTCAAAACAGCTTCCTCTAGCGATACTTAAAAACCTTAAAAACTCTTTATTTGATTTTCTACCAAAACCTTCTGCAATGTTGTTCATAATTGACAGTGAGGCTCTGATGATTTGATTTTTTAATTCATATTCTCTTCTCAGCTTAGGAGAAGTTCTGAAGCGCGAATGCAAGGCTTGGAACAGTAATAAGGCAGATTTCCAGCTGTTTAATTCTTTAAAGTGTTTTATGGTTGCCATTGTTTTTAGAGGCAATCAATGGTATTTAATTCACAAAGAGTCGAATCTCAACATCCTTTAACATATTCAAGTGTATCACAGCTGCTAACACCTGAAACTGCTATACCCCCTAAAACATCTATAACGCCTTACACCCAACAAACCTATTTCTCTCTCACCGTCCTCTGCTCAATCCGCTTCTCATACCCTTCTCCTTGGAAGATGCGTTGAACGAATATTCCTGGGGTGTGTATTTCATTGGGGTCGAGTTGACCTGCAGGGACGAGTTCTTCAACCTCGGCAACGGTGATTTTACCTGCCATTGCCATCATTGGGTTAAAGTTGCGAGCGGTTCCTTTAAAGATGAGGTTGCCGGCTTCATCACCTTTCCAAGCTTTTACGAAGGCGTACTCCGCATCAAAAGCATGTTCTAAGATGTGTGGCTTTCCGTTGAATTCTCGAACTTCTTTCCCTTCCGCTACTTCGGTACCATAGCCCGCTGGAGTAAAGAAGGCTGGAATACCAGCGCCTGCTGCTCTGCATCTTTCGGCCAAAGTTCCCTGAGGAATGAGCTCTACTTCGAGTTCGCCACTAAGCATCTGACGCTCAAATTCGTCATTCTCTCCTACGTATGAGGAAATCATCTTTTTCACTTGACGAGTTTGGAGAAGGAGACCCAATCCAAAATCATCTACACCTGCATTGTTAGAAATACAAGTGAGGTCTTTTGCACCGTGCTTCTGAATAGCATCGATGGCTTTTTCGGGGATGCCACAAAGGCCAAATCCACCAAACATCACGGTCATACCATCTTGAATTCCTTCAATGGCTTCATCCGCGTTGGCTACTACTTTTCGAATCATGGGTTATTCGAGTTTAAAATTCGTCTCCACCAGGTAACCCTGAATTTCCACTTCGAGTTGAATTGTATCGGTCACAGTTCAATTCAATGGTCATCGGGTAATCTGGTTTTGCAAAGTCTTCCTGACTCACGTTGAGGTCTGGGTCAGCGTAACATTTCTTCATAAACAGCGCCCATACTGGAAGCGCAGTTGTTGCACCCTGACCGAACGTGATAGATCTAAAGTGGGCAGATCGGTCTTCACACCCTGTCCATACTCCGGTGATTAGGTTGGGAACCATGCCCATAAACCATCCGTCACTTTGATTTTGGGTGGTGCCTGTTTTTCCTGCAATCTCGTTGGTGAAAGTCCAAGGGTAGCCGGTTACGGCACCGCGTTCGTATGCGGGTCTGCTTCCGCCTCCTCGTAATCGAACCCCTGTACCGGCTTCAGTTACTCCGGTCATGAGGTTGACAATGGCATAGGCATCTTCTTCACTCATCACACGCTCTTGCTGGGTGTGGAATTCTTGCAGTACTACGCCGTTCTTGTCTTCTATACGGGTAATGAAAATTGGAGCGGTGTAGTTTCCTTTATTGGCAAATGTGGTATACGAGCCCACCATTTCATAAACGCTGAGGTCTACGGTGCCTAAGGCGATAGATGGAGCTACGGGAATATCTGCTTTAATTCCCATTCTTCGCGCTAGGCGAATGACAGGTTCAGGCCCTGTTTGCTTCATCAAGTAGGTTGTGATGGTGTTCATGGAATGTGCAAGGCCGTGTTTCAAGGTTACCACACCTCCGTATTCATCCCCCGAGTTCTTCGGACACCAATCTTCCATCAATCCAAATTGACCCCTTTCTATACAGGTGAGCACGTTTGGAACCAACATACATGGAGAGTAGTGCTTTTGCTCAATAGCGGTGGCGTAGACGAATGGTTTAAAGGTTGAACCTACTTGACGTCTTCCTTGGTTGACATGATCGTATTTGAAATAGCGATAATCAACTCCTCCTACCCAGGTTTTGATGGCTCCGGTTTGAGGGTCGACAGACATCATACCCACTTGATAAATGCTCTTCATCCATCGGATGGAGTCGAGTGGAGACATCACCGTGTCAAGTGGACCATTCCAAGAAAACACTTCCAATGGAATAGGCGTATTAAAAACGGTTTTAATGCTGTCTTCGGAAACCCCTTGGCGCTTTAATGTGCGGTAACGCTGGGTTTGTTTCATGGCCGAGTTCAACACTCCGTTAATCTGACTCTGACTATTTCCTGAGAAGTAGAAAGGGAAGTCTCGACGATCGCCATCAACTTCCTGAAAAACGCGTTGCAAGTTCGACATGTGCTCTTGAACCGCTTCTTCCGCGTAGCGCTGCATACGTGAATCAAGCGTAGTATAGATACGAAGCCCTTCTGTGTAGATGTTGTACTCGGAACCGTCTGGTTTCTTGTGTTCTTTTACCCAATCTTTCATGTACGCGCGAACATATTCACGGAAGTATGGCGCTAAACCGCGATCATGTGAAGAGCGGTTGAATTCCAGATCGAAAGGAAGGGCTGAAAGGGAATCCACTTCTTCAGAAGTCAACAAACCATTGCGTTCCATTTGATGAAAAACCGTATTTCTGCGGTTCATCGCATTTTCTGGAAAACGAAGAGGATTGTAGAGCGAAGGGTTTTTCACCATTCCCACCAACATGGCGCTTTGATGAAGTTTTAAACTGTCAGGGACACAGTTGAAGTACGTTCGGGCTGCAGAATTGATTCCCACTGCGTTGTACGTGAAGTCAAATTGGTTGAGGTAAAGAGTGATAATCTCTTCCTTGGTGTATCGTTCTTCCAGTTGCGTCGCAATCACCCATTCTTTGAATTTTTGCATCACGCGCTCAATTTTCCCAACGTTGTCAAAATCGTCAGAGAAAAGTTGCTTGGCCAATTGCTGGGTGAGTGTAGATCCACCACCGTTGCTACCGCCTTTTAGCACAGCTCGCGCCAAGGAGCGAAAGTCGATTCCACTGTGTTCTCTGAAGCGCTCATCTTCTGTAGCGATAAGGGCATTTACGAGTTCGCTTGGCAGATTCTCAAACTCCGCGTGTGTTCGGTTTTCGCGAAAGAATGTACCCAACAGTTCATTGTCGGATGAAATGATTTGAGAAGCCAAGAAGCTCTGTGGGTTGGCAATTTCTTCTGTAGAAGGAAGAGGGCCAAATGCACCAAAGCGTGCAAGCAGGACACAGGCTGCGATTCCAATAGCGGGAGAAAGGAAAAGTAGCCAGAGCCACTTCACATACTTTCTAAAATCGTTGTCAACTTTCTTTTTCTTTGATTCTGCCATGGCTTACTCGTTGTTGAGAGGTACAATGCGCAATCCTATTTCTTCCACCCCTTGCAAGAGTGAGTCTCGCATACCCTGCGAAATTTTAAACTGATACGTTCCTCTCCGAGTGAACTTAAGTGAACTCTTTGAGAAAGGTGCATCCACAGTTTTTAGCGCTCCAAATCCATCACCTAGCCATTTTCCGTTTGGCTCGGCTACGCGGTAGTTGATTTTGTCACTGTAGATAGATTCCTCCCCGATGGTAACCGAGCGGAATAGATAGATATTCTGATAGGGATAATCCGTGTTATGGCGGAGGCGAATGTACACCGCATAGTTCTCCGTAGTGTCTTTTGCCACTACGTTGAACACAACTGAACTGTCTGAACTCCAGCCGTTTTCCGGTATTTTCACGAATTCGTCATACATGGCATTGTCGCTGCATGAAGCAACGAACAAGCTCAATGTAATCAGTCCTAAAAGTTTACGCATCACCACCTTTGGGTTTGGAGTTGTTATTCCCTTTTGGGCCTCTTGGTTTCCGTCGGTTGTTCGGGCGCTTTCCACCTGTACGTGGAGCTCCGTTTTCAGCCTTAGGCGCTTGTCCCGTGTTGGCAGATTGTGGTTTGTTGGCACTTGCTCCGCCACCATCTGTAGTGTTCGGTTTTCGCTTGTTTTGAGGTCTACGGCCCTTTGGCTTAGGCTTGTTGCCAGCGCCTCCAGGTTTGTTTTGCCCCCCTTGCTTGTTTCCGGTTGGCTTGTTAGAACCCTTGTTATCGCCAACAGGTTTTGCATCCGTCGCTTTGGCGGCAGGCTTAGCCGTATTGGTCTTCGCTTTTGGTTTCTTGCGTCTACTCTTAGTTTTGCGCTGACGATCAAAGCGGTTGATGTCATCTTGACCGACCACATTGTCATAGTCTGGTTCTTCCACTTCGATGTCTTGCATCAATTCTTCCAGAGAAGCAGGAATTTCACCCTTGGCATTCTTGGCTTGAATCTCACTAACAGTACTTGTGTCGAGTGCAATCCACGTCATGGCTTCCTCAACATACGCATACCACATCATGCCTTTGAAGATGTCCATTTTCATGTACATCGCTTCACCTTTGCCCGTCTTCAGACGTTTGCCAGTATCTGGGAAACTCTTCAATGCTTCAACGTAAGAGTCGAGCTCATAATTTAAGCAACACTTGAGTTTTCCACATTGCCCTGCCAGTTTTGTAGGGTTCAAGCTCAATTGTTGGTATCGAGCGGCAGATGTGTTTACACTTCGGAAATCCGTTAGCCATGTGCTGCAGCAGAGTTCTCTACCACAACTGCCAATGCCTCCAAGGCGACTAGCCTCTTGGCGTGCTCCAATTTGACGCATTTCAATGCGAACGCGGAACATGCTGGCCAATTCGCGAATCAGTTGACGGAAGTCAACGCGATCATCAGCGGTGTAATAAAACGTGGCTTTAGAGCCATCGCCTTGGAACTCAACGTCGCTAATTTTCATCACCAAGTTCAGGCGAGCAGAAATCTCACGAGCTTTTAGCATCGTTTCGTGCTCTTTGCCCTGAGCTTCAGTCCAAATATCTATATCCTTCTGGGTAGCCTTGCGGTATACCTTTGGGGCTTGGTCGTTTTGAAGACGGAACTTCTTCTTGCGCATTTGCAGTCGAACGAGTTCACCGGTAAGTGAAACCTGTCCAATATCATGACCCGGTTGGGTCTCTACTGCTACGATATCTCCCATGTGAAGAGAGAGTCCGTCCACATTTTTATAGAACTCCTTACGGCCGTTCTTGAAGCGGATTTCAACCCAATCAAAGGGCTGCTGACCAGCTGGAGCTTCCATGTCTGAAAGCCAGTCAAAAACAGTCAGCGAGTCACATCCGCTAGTTCCACACGATCCATTCCCCCGGCATCCTTTGGGTAGGCCACCACCATTACTACATGAGGTACATCCCATTTTTTATATCGATTTGCCGGCAAATACCCCTAAATGTAACAACTTTTAGGCGGCATTACCGTTCCGGGTTTAAGCGCAAAGATAACGAACGAAAAGGCGCGGATTGGAATTGTCTTGCAATCCCGTAATTTGCATCGATATGAGGAAAACCCTAACCCTTGCTCTCGCAGCACTTTGTCTCTTCTCAAACGCTCAAGAATTGGGTGTTTGGAACGATTTATATACCTATAATCGAGTAAATGACATTGTTCCATTGAACGATGGGTACTTGTGTGCGGCTGGAATGGCCACGTTCAAGTTTGATTATGTGAATCGAGAAATTGATAAGTTCACCAAAGCCAATGGCTTGAACGATACACGTGTTACGGCAATCGAACGCGATCCTGTTTCAGGAATTGTGATTATCGGTTATGAGAATGCAAACATTGATATTTTGGATGGCGATAGGGTGTTCAATATGTCGGACATCGTCAATTCAGAAAAATTTTCAGGTCGAAAACGAATCAACGACATAGAGATTCACGGAGATTTCGCCTACTTGCTCACCGGGTTTGGAGTGGTTCAACTCGACTATAAGCGAAGGTTGATCATCGACACTTGGATTGTGGGACCGAATGCGACAGAAATGGAAGTATTCGACCTTGCCATTGATGAGGCGAAGGACTCCATTTGGCTTTCTACTGAAGATGGTTACTATAAGGCCTATATGCAAGATGCCTTGTACTACTTTACAAGCTGGACGAAGGACAGTAAATTTCTAGCCACACCTGGAGAGTTCATTGAATATTTCGAAGGGAACTTGTTTGCGGTTGGAAGATTTACACAACAGGATTCGCTTTACACTAGAGCTTCAAACGGCCGTTGGAATGCCGTTCCAGATGTGACATTAGGTCCTATACGTCAGGTGGAAGTGGAAGGTGGCCGCTTGATGGTTACGACCGCATTTGCTTCCGAAGAGCGCAATTCGTCTGGCCTCCTTTTGGATAATGTGACTTCGGATTATGGCGGAAACCCTGGATTTAGTCCTCTTTACTCTATGCGTGATGAAAGCGGCAATTGGTTCATTGGTGATGCCAATCAGGGATTGATATTTGTGGATAACCCCAATTATGTTCAACGTGCCAAGCCTCTTTCACCAAGAACGAATCTTGTTTATTCACTCTACATCGGAACAAACGGACTTTATGTTGCCACGGGTAATGTGAACGGCGTGTGGGCTCCAACGTACAACTTTGAAGGGTTCTACAATCTTTTCAATCAAAGCTGGACGCATTTTAATGTGGGACGAACCGACACTTCTCACGATATTCTTCAAGTGCTTGAAGATCCTTTAGATCCCACACGCGTTTTTGTCGCGGCTATGGGTTCGGGGATTTTGGAATATAGAAATGGAGTTCTCTTTGAGAAGTGGGATGAAGCGTCAACCAATCAAGTGTTGCGAGGAACGGGCACAAATCCGTTGGACTTGCGAACGGGCGGAATGGACTTTGACGCGGATGGCGTTCTGTGGGTAACGTGTTCAAACAGTCAAACTTCACTGGCTTCATACGATAGAGAAGGAAACTGGACGGCCCATTCCATCGGGACGTTTAATGGCAGTGAGATCAAGAATATTCGAGTTCTAGAAAACGGAGATTTTTGGATTCAAGGAAGAAATGACGGAATCTATTCCGTGCGAATCAGAGAGGGTTCAACCTCTACTCGACACCTTTCTACAGGTGAAGGGAATGGAGATTTATCATCTTCTTTTGTCCATGATTATGAAGAGGACCTCGACGGGGAGATATGGATTGGAACAGGTGAAGGTGTGATGGTTCAGTACGCACCCGACAACATGTATATCTCTGGAAGAAACTACGATGCTCGATCTATCATTGTGTTAGAAGACGGCGTTTACCAGCGACTACTTGGGTCGGAGGGGATATTGGCTGTTGAAATTGACGGAGCGAATAGAAAGTGGTTTGGAACAGAAACCGGTGGCGTTTTCTTGATTTCGGAAGATGGTCAGGATGAAATTCACCATTTCACAAAGGAGAACTCACCTTTGCCAAGCAACCGAGTATCGGATGTAAAAGTAGATCCAGCAGATGGGACGGTGTACATCGCAACCGATTTGGGCGTTGTGACATTTAATGGGGATGCTACCGCAGGTTCTGAAACAATGGAGGAAGTAACGGTTTATCCAAATCCCGTGCGTCCAGGGTATACCGGCCCAATTGCCATACGCGGATTGGTTGAAGACGCTCAAGTGAAGATTACAGATGTAGCCGGAAACATTGTATTTGAAACCCGTGCGAATGGGGGCCAAGCCGTTTGGTACGGTGAAGATTTGAGTGGTCATCGCGTTGCCACTGGCGTTTACTTGGCCTACATCACAGATGATTTGGGTGAAAACACACATGTTGCCAAGATCTTATTGGTGAACGGGAACTGATGACGGAAGAAAAGACGGCGGCCTTGGTCTTGGGAGTGATCAAGTATGGCGATCACGGAAATGTAGTTCGTCTGTTCACTCCTCATTTCGGTATGCGAGCCTTCATGGTTAACAGTCTTCGTTCGAAGAAAGGAGGGCAGTTTAGACCGTCCATGACACTTCCGCTCACCGCAGTGGAAGTGGTGATGAATCCACGAGTAAAGGGTTCGTTATTCCGCTTTACAGAAGTTCGGCCACTCCATCATTGGAAGACGCTCCATTCAGATCCCATCAAAATGACATTGTGCACATTCGGTGCAGAAGTGGTTTCAAAGCTCATTGCAGAGGAGCATCCCGAGATTGCCCTATTTAACGGTGTATTGGAATGGCTTAAAGAACTTGATGAGGAGGATTCTGCCATGGCTACAGCTCCTCAGCGCTTGCTCTTGTTAGCGGCTCAGCACATGGGCTGTTCTCCGCATTTCGAGACGTATGAAGAGGGTCGCTTGTTCGATATGATTGATGGAAAATTTGTGGATAGCCATCCGAGTCACAACCATTGGATGGATGTAGATGAAAGCAAAGCTATGCACGATATTGCAACGGGAAGAGGCAAATCCACACGTGCAATTCGTCAGCAGTTGCTAGAAGATCTACTGGGCTATTTGAGAATCCATCATGAACCTTTCGGAACGATGAAGTCGTTGGAGTTGATCCGCGTGTTACTCAGTTGAGTTCCACACTTCGCAAGATGGCTTCGAGCTCTTGCATCACCTTGTACTTCTTGGCTTTCACGCCGTACATAAAGCTCTCTACCGTTACAATGCGATTGTGCTCTTCGTCGTAGATCGCATAGCTCAAGAATGAGCCTCCCATAAAGTCATTGTAGGTTCTCCACAATCCACGAAGTTCAAAGGCCATCTTACCATCGATAGAAGTAGTGGTCAAGATAGGAGGAATGCGCATTTCCGTACCAGGGTAGCTTCCTTCACTCGGGCCTTCAAAATTGTATTTCAAAATGGTGTCACGAACGCTAATCATATCCGATCCCGGAGCGAGTTCGCTAATAGGGCGCGTGTGGATGAAGATGGCTCGATTTGATTCTCGGTATTGAGAGTATAGGATTATTAAGCTGTCTTTTTCCTGAGTAACGGTGAATGCATCTGGGAGTACCATGTTCTTAATACCCACTTTGGCAAGAGCCGGAGGAAGAGTGGAATATGCAGACTGACGAATTCTGTTGAGGAGAATCTGACGGTCGTGTTTCTGCAGGGTGTTGATGAACTGGTCTTTCTTCTCTTTGAACAATTGTGCTAAGCCCAGCTTGCTTGGAGCGATAAAGCTCACCACAATTTGAGGAGAGGCCCATTGATTGTAGCCCACAGAATAGCCCGTGCTGTCTGGAATGATAGCAAATTGAACAATGCTTTTGTAGCGCTCGAAGAAATCTCCAAAAGCTTCCTGATCTACCTGGTGAATAATGAAAAGAGGCTCAGCATTGGGAAGTCCGTTTACCGGCTCTTCGAGATCTTTTCGAAGGAGGTTTCCGAGTTCACCTTCCCACATTCCCTCATCAATAACGAGCATCATCTCGTTGTGTGTTCCTGAACTAGAAGGGAGAACTTCCTTTACTTCCCTGTCACAAGATGCAAAAACGATGATGGAGGCTAAGAGGAGGAATGCGTTTTTCATTGCGGATGTATCACAAGAGTTTGACCTGGTCGAATGCTCGAAGCACTGCGAATATTGTTCCAATTCATGATATTATCAGCAGAAACGCCAGGATATTTTCGCGCGATGTCGTAAAGTGTGTCACCCGAGCGAACCGTATAACGAACCGAACCGTTGCTCGAAGTGGCTGTAGTAGTAGTGGTGGTGGTGCTTTGCGGCAGTCTACGTGGGTAAACCACCAATCGCTGACCTACGCGAATCGTCGTTCCGCGGAGTCCGTTCCAATTTTGAATTTGGCGAACACTCACGCCATACTTTTGTCCAATCAATCCCAGAGATTCACCCGAGCGAACACGGTGTACCATACGCTCGTCCATCTCTTGCATTTCTGGCTCTTTCACTTCTTCTCTTTCAAACTGTTGAGCCGCCAAGGCGTAGATGCTGTCTTCATTATTGATGAAGACACCCATTTGTTCGATAGGAAGCACCAGGTAGAAAGACTGCCCAGCTACCTCCGGAATGATCCCCAACTTATACGAAGGATTCAAAATTTCAATCGCCTCTCTATCCAATCCTGTAAAGGTGGAAATCTGATCGAAGTGAAGCTTGTGTTTTACGCGAATGGTGTCCGTTTGGTAGTAGGACAACATAGAAGGAGTAGCGTACAAGCCGTGTTCTGGAGCGAAGTTCATCACGTAGTTTACCGCAATGAAGGCAGGAACATATCCTGCAGTTTCACGGGGTAGCCATGGACGAATAGCCCAGTAATCTTTTTGTCCACCGCTTCTGCGAATCGCTTTATTTACATTACCAGGACCACTGTTGTAAGCCGCCAGGGCCAAGTTCCAATCGCCAAAGATGTCGTATAGTTTTGTCAGGTAATCGCAAGCTGCTTTCGTCGATTTGAGGGGATCACTGCGCTCGTCTACATAGCTGCTAACGTGCAGACCTTGCATTCTTCCTGTGGCGTACATGAACTGCCAAAGACCCTTCGCGCCTACGCGACTGCGCGCTTGTGGATTCAATGCAGATTCTACAATCGCGAGGTATTTCATCTCCAATGGCATGTCGTACTGATCCAGTGTTTCTTCAAACATAGGGAAGTAGTACTCCGCCAAGCCTAGCATGCGTGAAACCTGTTCACGTCTGCGGTTAGCATACAAGTCGATGTAACGTCTTACCTCTTCGTTGTACACCAAGTCGAAGGGAGTTTGACTATCTAGATAGGCCATTCTTTCTGCGATAATGCTATCGGCAACAAGAGGGATATCTTCGGTAGTAGTAAGGGTGTCGAGTCCACTGAAATCTTCAATCGAGAAGAGAACAGAGTTCGCAAGGCTGTCGAGTTTAAGCGCGAATGGATCATCTTCAAACGACCATTCTTCCAAGCTGTCCTCATGAGCCACCTCGGTAGAGTCGCCCGGATCTGCGTAAAGCTGACCTGCGGTAAACAAACCTAATAATATTGCAAAAGTGCGCTTCATGATTGAACAACGTTACTGTATTCCAGATGCGTATATGCTAAACGTACAAAGATAACCAGCCTCCAAAAGTTGATTTGTCGGATAGTTCTGAACAATAGAAAGTTGAAACCTCGCTTAACCTTTCATCATTGCGTTGGCAATGCGTAAGAGCTTGTCGTCTTCAAATCTACCGGTCATCAGCTGGATACCGAAAGGCATTCCATTGCTATGCTTTCCTGTTGGGATAGAGATAGCAGGGTTTCCAGCAATGTTGGCTTGTACGGTAAAGATGTCTTCCAAATACATCACTGTTGGGTCGTTCAACTCTTGGTTGAGCGGGAACGCCGTGTGTGGAGATGTTGGGATAAGGATTACATCCGCCTCTTTCAAGATGGCGTCGGTGTGCTCTTGAATCAGTTTACGCGCTCTTTGGGCTTTGCCGTAGTATGCGTCGTAGTAGCCACTGGAAAGAACGAAGGTGCCCAACATGATGCGGCGCTTCACTTCTTCCCCAAAGCCCTCTGTTCTAGAGCGCTTGTAGGTGCTTTCTAGATCCGTGGCATTTTCACTCCTGTATCCAAAGTGAACACCGTCATAGCGAGCTAGGTTAGAGCTCGCTTCGGCCGTAGTGAGGATATAGTAAATCGGAACAAGGGTGTCGAGGTGAGGGAAGTCTACTTCTACAATCTCGTGACCTTTGCTCTTCAATTGCTCCATTTGAGCATTCATGTGAGCAACGATCTCTGGGTTGATACCTTCTCTGTTGAGCAAGTCTTTATAGACTGCTACTTTAAGAGGTTGAGGATCGAGTGATAAATCGCCGTGTACATCGGCTTCACGTTGACTACAAGTAGAGTCCATTGGGTCTGCGCCTCCCATAACCTCCATCACCAAAGCGGCATCTTCCACGTTCTTGGCAAATGGACCAATTTGATCGAAGGAGGATGCGTAGGCAATAAGGCCATAACGAGAGACTCTTCCATATGTAGGTTTGTGACCTACCACTCCGCAGAAGCTTGCAGGCTGACGAATGGAGCCACCTGTATCGCTACCCAGAGCAACATGACAAAGTCCGGCGGCCACTGAAGCTGCAGCGCCACCGCTAGATCCACCCGGAGAGAGGGCAGTATTCAAAGGGTTCTTCACAGCGCCATAAGCACTGTTCTCGTTGGATGAACCCATTGCAAATTCATCGCAGTTCGTACGACCAATAATAATGGCGTCTTCGTCGATAAGACGTTGAACAGCCGTGGCGGTAAACAACGATTCAAAGTTTTCAAGAATCTTAGAAGCTGCCGACACCTTGTGGCCGGAATAGCACATATTATCCTTAATGGAAATCACCAATCCGGCAAGCTTGCCCTGTGATCCATGTGCAAATTTCTGGTCGATAACCGTCGCGCGTTCGCGAGCATCACCAGCAAAAACTTCTAGAAAGATATTGTGATCGGCATACGTTTCGATGCGTTCGAGGAGGTTATTCACCACATCGATCATCTTCGCGTTACCATTCTTTAAATCGGCTTGTAAGTCCGCCAATCGGGTATACTCCATGCGTCTATTGATCGTGGATTAAGCTTCCTTATCCTTTTCGTCAGAACGTGTAGAAGACTTCTCATCTTCCTTAACGGCATCCTTAAACTCCTTGATTCCGCCGCCTACGCCGCGCATCAACTCAGGGATTTTACGACCTCCAAACAAAATGAGAAGAGCCACGACGATAAGGACAACTTGCCATGGGCCAAACATTCCCAAAAAAATGCTGAGTGTGTTCATATTGATCTCAACTGATTATTGGGGGCAAAGGTAGTAAAAGTAGGGGGAGTGCCGACGAATTCTCGCACCTGGAATTGCAGTGAGGCGTGTAGCTTTTAGTCGGTGGTCTGGAGCGGTTTGGTGGCGGGTGGCTGGTGGCGGTGTATGGTGACGGGTGACGGGTGACGGATGACTAGTCTGGATCTTTCTTTTAATGCCTTATTAAACCCAACAGCCTTCACTTGCTGATATTCAACATCAATTTTTTACATCCCATCTGGACTATCGAATCAAAACGGGGTGTTTTTTAGGTAGTTCAATAAGGAATAATCGGTATCACACCTGTGTGAAAGTATGCTATTCACTCGGACTTGAAAAGGAGTTGTTACCCGACTCTTTTGCTTCTGTCATCCCGCATTCTACGGCCAGTTACTGGCGTAAGCAAGATGCTCATGTATATCTGGGAGAAGAGTTTTCCGAGCTTGTTTTGGCTCAACTGGATGAGCTTAAATTGCTCTATGATAAGCGGGTTCGATGTGTCGAAAAGGGGTTCATTTCGGTTTGTAGGGACTGTTTGACTCTCATTATAGTCACTCAATCTTCCTTTTCGTTTGTTGGTGGACTAAAAAAGGGAGTCTCTCAGCGGTTAGAGGATTATGAAGTCAACTTGAGCACATTTACATTGCGCAGCCACTGCGTCAGCCCTTACGGAGTCCTTGCGCAGCCCTCGTTTCCGAGGCTAGTGTTTATACGGTTACTTCTGTTTTAACCGTCTTTTTCGTTTAAAGGCGGACTAAAAGGGGGAGATGGGTTCCATATATCTTGGTCAAAAGAAATCAAGAAAATTCCAGATGAATCATGATTATCAGTACAGCAATTTCCTGTTAAATCTGCAAATTTGCGAATATTAGTAATCAACTGTCTTGATATTTCTTTTTTTTCTTTTGCTAGTAGTAATGTATCTCGACTTGCCATGTAAAACTCGCAATTATAAGAATTCATAAATGGATAGATCACGAATTCATCACTCATGCGAAATGTTTCCAGAGAATCTTTTGTTATTTCTCTCGAACTGATAGAGTATCTAAAAAAGCCAATAGTATAGTATTGATCTTGATCTAATTTATCACCAATAGAGTAGCAATAAATTTCTACAATATTTAAATCATTTGGACAATAAAGGTTCACTTCATTCTGTGCTGGATTCTTTGCCGTCAAAGTGCACGAGGCTACAACATAAATCAAGAGCATTTTAAAAATATATGATAATAAAGAATAATTTTTGGTATTCATCTAGATTGGGGTTATGTAGTTCATAATCTTGCCTCAAAGGCGCCCCTCCACGAGGGTAGGGGTTCTCTTGAGTATATTCCTCATTAGTCCTTGAATTCATATGTCTTACTCGAATAGTAGGCCTCGGAATATTTGGAACTAAAGGACTTTTGTGAGCTTTTTCATATTGTGCATTATACTCACCGTTATTTGCACGGGCTGCTACACCTGAATTACTTGAATTTAGGCCTGCTATGTAGGATTCTGTTATTTCGTGAAGTGCATGCTCGCCTTCAGGAAATCCTGCTGCTTCATCGAGCAATAATAACACATCCGGATTAAGCCATTGAGTTGTAGAGACTTCATATTTACCTTTAACTTCATATAGACTAATGGAACTCCATTGTATATGACTTCTTGCCTGGCTCCCCCTTTTAATACGTTATCGAACCCAATACAGCTTAACTTGCAGATATTCAGTATCAAGTTCTCACTCCCCTTTTGGACATTGCGAAGCCATTGCCACAGGTCCTTGCGTCAGCCCTCGTTTCCGACGTTAGTGTTTATGCGGTTTCATCTGTCTCAATCTTCTTTTTCGTTTGTAGGCGGACTAAAAGAGGGAGCCCAGGACGGGACAAACTAAAAAATTTACTGAACACTAATCAGTGTGGGATACTTTCCGCGATAGTGGATAAAATGGTATCTCCTCATGAATAATCCTCCAATTTCGCACAACATTATTTCAAGCGTTCCATTAGAGTTGAGCTCTATTCTTCCAATAACCATGGCGCCTTTGTAGTGGTTGTACGCTTCTTCATTCAAGGAATATGAACCACCATTAATAAACAGGTCTCGAACCCGGAATGTCATATCTGTTTTGCATGTGTAGAATGGTATCTCGTATTGACCAATAAAGACGGGTTGTACAGTTGAGCTGTCACAAAGTTCAAAAGCACTTGCGTTTAGGATTCGGGCGGTGTCATATTCTTCGATGTTTTCAATTATGCGTTGTTTGATGTAAGGGTGCCGGAATGAAATCTTCAGTGCTTTGTGGATATAGGTGAGAGCTTCAGCACGGGTGTAAATTCCTTGCCAACTTCCGGAATATTCAGACAGCCCTCTTCTTAAAAGATAAAGTGAGTCAATCTTCTCTTGGCAATCGAATAGGACAGGTTGACCAAAATTGTCTGAATGAAAGGTGCAAACCCAATTTCGGATTGAATCGAATATGGTGGAAAAGTGTAATTCAATATCTCCTTCTTGCGCATTGGTTTTTACATGATCGAGAAATATGGAATACTCTAAATGAAGTATATCGTCATTATTTTCACCGAAAACTTCAGCGAAATCTCGATTTAGCTTTTCAAAAATCAGGTATGTTCCGTCATCATAGAATAAAGTATCAGCCTTTTTGGATTCTGATAAATTAATTTTCGAAATATTCCATAAAACGGGTTGATGCCCACGAGATTCAATTTGCCTTTTAAGATCGTCTAAAGTATGTGAGTGTACAGCACGCTCGATGGCTGTATTTAGAATAGCCAAAGAATCAATGAGTTGGCCGTAGCTGCTAAAAGATAGCAGCATGAAGAGAGTATATATGATTTTTATTAAACGCATTGAACTAATGAATTACGGATAAGTCGGTAAAGTTTCGGCTCTTTCAGATTGATGCTCTTCGAGAATTGTAATTATTGCTCCAGCATTTTTATATGCTTGACTGTCGTGATCTATACCAGTACCACACCATTCAGATGTTGAAATAGGCAACGCTGTAGAATTTTGAATAAATGCTGCATACCAAGATTCACCTTCATACTCTGAAGATCGTTTCATTTCTCGTGTTTCTCCCCACATCATTTTCGTAAACTCATCACCAAGGTGACTTCCATAAACACTTTTCACCATTTCCCCTGTTAATGATATTTCAGCAGCGTGAAGAGGTTCATGAAGTAAAGTTTGTAATAAAATGAATAAATAATAACGTTTAGATGTTGCCGAACGATTTTCATCTGCGAGTGCATCTTCTACACCTTGTAATAAAACAGAATTCAAATTAATTTCTAATTCAGAAAGGGGCCGTATATAAGATCCCCCAGGGGAATCGGTATATCCCTTTGCCGCAGGATTGCCCCATGGTGCCCTAGTTGCAATTAAAGTTGGGCCTGAATTTTTCGAAAACATCTCTACGAATAGTTCCTTAGTGAGTTCAACGTCTGCAAATTCCGCGCTAAAATTTCCTAAGGCGAAAGCCTCGCGCATGGTGTTAAAGAACCTTTCATCACTATTCAATTGTTGATACAAATTTTCTTCAATGTATCTAGTCAAATTTGGATAAGCATTTCTAAATTCTGTTGGAATCCTGAAATTACCATCTGGATCAACGTACGACAGTGGATTGTTCCCGACGAAAGCATATGCATTAATGGAAGGTTCTCTCATCGACAAAGCATCAACGCTTAAGAACGTACTCAATCTATTATCATAATACCTCGCCCCATAGTAGGCGTACCCTGTCTCTTGATCCAACTCCTTACCGTTAAACCTGTAGACTGTTGCTCCATATGCATTTTGACAGAGTAAACACTACCCCATTACCCTATGCTACCCTAATTGGTCGTAACCACTTCTATTGTTGGAGATTTTATCAGGAAATAGCCTCCTTCTATTCTTTGGCTTTGTACAGAAGTTTCCTGGGACTCCTCATGTTTTATCTCCATGACATCCCCAGTAACCTTCACCCTGACTCCAACCATTTCGAAGCTCCAGTTATCCTTTCCCTCAATAAATTAAGGAGTTCCTTGGTCGGTAATGACCATAGCTCCACCTTTTGAATTGCCAGCCACACCCTCAATAGTCGTCATAACTTGATTGTTCATTGTATAGCAATTTGAAAGCATTAATAATGTTGCAAAAAAAAGTTTCATCTGATAAAGATTAAGGCCCTGGCTTGGGCATAGTAGAAATGGCCACTCCAAATATTTGCCGATTGAAGTCTAGAAGTGGTCGTGAATAATACCTCAGTGAACTCGTGTAAACTTTCATTCCAGGTTCCATGTGATTAGCATGCCACCAAGTCCCTGCACCCCTATCGTCATACCATCCATAGTCAAAGTTAAAGTATCCCGGCTTGCTTTCATAATTGTAACCTGTCATATCCACTCTGTCATTTGCATCAGGCAAATATTTATCGACCTCAGCACTGTAACCCCCCCCGCTACCGCGCGAATCCCTTCGCGTGGTTTTAGATCTCAAACCAATCTGTTAGCCGACCTACTCTATCCCCTGTCCCGCTACTGCGTGAAACGAGCTGAGCACATAAACGAAAAAAGCCCAGTCGTAATGACCAGGCTTTCTTTTTGCTCCTCCTTACTGACGCTGCGGTCAACATTTCGCAAGCTCAACTTGGGCTCGAACCAATCCCGCATGTGCGGGACTCTAATTAATCGGTCGGCTGCGGGACTCTAACCAGCTGAGCTAAGAGTATAAACGAAAAAAGCCCAGTCGTGATGACCAGGCTTTTTATGAGTTCCGTTTACTGCACCAAAAACTTAGTTGTAAAGCTTTCGCCGTTTTCCCCTGTAAGCACTAACACATAAGCACCTATGTTCAAACCCTCACGCTCTATTACAAGATTACCAGAAGCATTGTTAATCTGACGAACAATGCGGCCTGACACTTCAATGATTTGACCACTAAATGTCCCTTCTGGAAGATCAACCGTTGCATCACTCACCATAGGATTTGGATATGGACTAATCCCTTGTTGACGGCTTGTATTCTCTACGACAGATAGTCCAACTGCCATATTTCTATATAGCTGAGTGTAGCGTAAATAGAAATTACCCTGATATCCATATGCTGAAGCATAAAAAATATCATCATCTGTATCTCCATCAAAATCGGCAGCAATACCGAGCCCGCCAGAGCTGTTCTCTGTGCGAATACCAGTATTAGATTCAAGTGTAAAAGTAAAATTACCTGGCCCGTCGTTTACATAAACTTTCCCTCCGGTCAAGATGTCTGGAAAGCCATCATGATTAGCATCACAAATAATCATCTGAGTTAGCAAGCCAAATCGCGTACGATAGGCAAATGAACCATCACCTAAATTCTCAAATATTGTGGCATCTGGAGTTGAACCTCTACTAGCAAACATATCAGGCAAGCTATCTCCATTGAAATCAACCAACTCACAAAAAGGCATAATGAAATTAGTTGAAAAAGGCATCGGTGCAGTTGTGAAAACACCCTGTCCATCATTTAAATAAATGCTACTCCCTGGACTTCCTGTGAGAACCAAGTCAATATCACCATCAAGATCTATATCTCCCTGAGCAGAAGTTGAACCCCAAGTTGGAGGAATACCAGAGTTCTGCTTTACCACAAATTGACCAGATCCATTATTGATGTACAATGCCGTATTCTCATAACTACTGTTAGATGCACCTGTTACTAGAATATCCAAATCAGCATCATTATCTACATCAAACACTTCAATATTAGCTTGTTGGAACATTTCTGTAAAAAGTGTAGGTGCGGAAGAGAAATCTCCAGAACCATTGTTCCAGAATATCTTAGTCACATCAAAGGAACCAGAAAATACAATATCTTCATCGCCATCATTATCGAAGTCTCCAGTAGCAATATCTCCCCAATAATAAGAGAAATGATCTAGGCCTTTTGATGTAGGAAACGTTCCTGTTCCAGAATTAAAATATACACGGGTCGAATCATAATTAACCACCACAATATCCAAGGCGCCGTCAGAATTGAAATCTGCCACAGCTTGGTTCTGAGCAGTAATATTACCAAAACTCGACAGGGAAGCATGGTAGAATTTTCCATTACTATGACCATGGTACAAGTCCCAAACACCTGGGTCTCTACCCCCGAGAATATCCAACTCACCATCACCATTGAAATCTGCCAATTGTGAACTAAAATATCTTGGAGTAAAATTTGGCAACCGAGCATCTAAACCGTGTCCACTAACAGGACTAAAACTGCCATCTCCATAGTTATCATAGAATGTATGATATACAGTAACCCCGCTTCTGTTAACTCCTAACACTAAGATGTCCTCATCTCCATCACCATCACGATCATACGCGTAAATTGTTGGATTGAGCACTCCTTGTGGGTAAATATTTGATTTTAACGAAAAGACTCCTGTTGAGTCTTGAAGAAGTAAAAGTCCCGAAACCGCATCACCAACGTACAGTATATCCATCAAACTGTCGCCATTGTAATTAGCACATTTGATGCCTCCATTTGGTAAAAATGAAGCCTGATTTAGAAGGTAACTTGTAAATCCAGAATTGGAATCATTATAAACAGCATGAAGCTGACCTGCTGCCCCTCCAGGCACGCTACCTGCGTAAACAATATCTATGAATGAGTCATAATTAATATCAGCAAGCTCAATATCGTCGGCCTTTAATTGCGGTAAGCTTAATCCACTCCTAAGCGAAAATGAAGCATTGCTATCATTGTCAAAGATTACCACGTTGAAGCTAGAAGTTGATAAAACGAGATCAACATCTCCATCATTATCGAGATCACCGAATTCAGCAGACCATATATCAGAAGGTAATTGAGAAGAACTTATTTGAGTAAAACCCCCCGTGCCATCGTTAGTGTATATTCTTGTAACGCTTTGGTTGGAGGAGGTAATCCCAGCTATGAAAACATCCAAATCTGAATCACCATCCAAGTCAATCAAACGTAGAGCTCGTGGCAATACTCCAATGATACCTATTCCAGCCAGACTATCGTAACTATCGCTACCGTTATACAAGTAAATCTTGGTAATTCTGCTCGTGGAACCCGTTTCACCTGCAATGATGATGTCTAAGTCACCATCTCCATCTACATCACCAATATCTGACATAGGGTCGTACAACTGATCCAACTCAACTTTGACTTGTTCATGTGGGCCAAAGCTTCCCATGAGTTCGAAATTAACACCTTGAGCGATCGACTGAAAAGTCGATAAATTCAACAAGGATGCTAGTAGGAAAAATAAAAACTTCTTCATTATTGAGAGATTAGATACTTAAAGCGGATACTATCTTGTTAGGATTACCCTGTGCACTTCTGTGAGGCCCCTTTCAGCATCAGACAAGTATAGAACATAGATTCCACTGTGTTGCGACGAAATCCGAATAGAGTCAGAATCTCGTGAAACGAAACCTTTCTGTAATAAAACACCACGCGAATCATACAAACGGTAACTACAAGTGCTCTGCAGGTTCTGGATATAGACCAATCCTGAGGTAGGGTTTGGAGCAATACTAATCTGGTTTCTTCTAAACTCATCAACATTCAAAAAGTTGAATTGGATGCACTCCGATGTATCGGAACAAGATCCATTGCTTACTACCAATGCATATTGACCTGATTTTGATGGAATGAACGACTGAGCAGTGTCGCCAAGTAGTGGCATTAAAATGCTGTCACATGAAAACCATTGATATGATTCGTATTGTCCAATTGAGAACAGACCTGTATCAGGTTGAATACGAACATCGGCTGAAGCGCCTTCAAAATTTAAATCTAAAGATTGAGTAACATAACAACCTGAGCCATCAAAGTGTGAGTAGGAATAAACTCCTGAAGAAGAATATGTACAACCTGTTATAGGCCATTCATATGGATCGCAAACTGAAAGCTGAGTAGTTGAATTTTGCACGCTACAAGACTTATTCTCGATTACCGCTCCAATCTCTTCACTTATTTCTGGAGCATAACCTGCTTGAACGATGTCTTGGTCACCATCATTATCAGTATCCATGAACCAGCTATTCTGGACCATATGAATATCCACAAACTCGCCTGGACTGAATGTCCCTGTTCCATCATTAATATAAACGTCATGTCTATATGTTCGATCAGGATCATGATAACCTAGGTATAGGAGGTCTAAATCGCCATCCAAATCAACATCTGCAGTATCTAAAGTACCCCATTCTAAAACGGGTAGGCCAGATGATGTATGAGCAGAATAATACCCAATAGAATCCTGAAAGAGCAAGTGACTGACTCCCCCTCCTGTTCCTCCATTAAGATCACCTATGATTAGAGCGTCTAACAAACCATTTCCATCAAAATCACCAACAGCGGTTCTGGCATCAGAGGCTGGAACACTAGGAAAGGTAAAGGCTGTATCCTCTGCAAAACTGAAGGAATTCTGCAAATAAAGGTGAGCTTCTCCAGTATAGGGCAACCTGCTCGTTACAAAAACGTCTAGCTCTCCGTCCCCATCAAAATCTGCATACTTAACCGCTGCATTTAGTCGATCTATAATTGGAGCATCTACAGTAGTTGCAGAGGCAAAAACTCCCGAACCATTATTGATCAAAAACTTCAACTCAAATGGATTATTACTCCCTATTTTATCGAAAAAGCAAATATCCATGTGACCATCTTGATTTATATCTGCTAGATGCAAACCACCTTCATAGTCGTACAATGCGTAATCTACAGGACTGGAGTAAACTCCTAGGTTAGAGGTTCCAAAAAATACACTTAGCCGGTTATTCCCTGTTCTAGAAGGAGCCACCAAATCTTGAAATCCATCTCCGTTAAAATCTGCTACACATACATACGTAACGGGCTGTGAAATACTTGTTGGGGTTTCAGTAAACGTATTGTTCTGATTATTAAGATATATGGAAACCGAGTTTGAACTTGGAAGAACCTGTCTTGACAGAATAAAATCCTGATAGCCATCACTATTAAAGTCGGCAAAGGCTTTATAAGAAGCAAACTTGGAATTGAACTGTGTTCCTAGAGCTAAAGAAAAGGTCCCATCTTGCTCATTCATGTACTGCCGAGTAATTTGCTTTGTATTGGTGATTACATGAGGGGTACGGTAACCTCCAGCAGAGAAGAAGTCCATATCGCCATCATTATCAATATCATGCATAGCAGAAGTCCCACTCTCTAAAACATCAATGCCAACATTTGGAAGCAGAACCCAGCCCGAAGCCGTTTGTTTTATCACAGCGGCCTCCTTGTTCCAAAAATCAATTTGACCGCGAATGACAATATCATTGAGTGTATCTCCAGTCACTTCAGTCAAATAAATTTCTCCACTCTCCAAGTCTGCCAGTTGCGGGATTGATACTTCCGTAAAAGAACTGCCTAAGTTATTCGTGTATACTGAGGTTCTAGAGTCGCCATTATGATCTATCCCAATCACTGCCAAGTCGAGATAAGAATCTCCATTAATATTTCCGAATTTCACATCTGCCCTTTCCAGAGGGGTATAATTACTTGGCGATTTAGCTGGCCACATAAAATGCGTGATTTCAGTGAAGTTCAAGTTACCTTGGTTTGAGTAAAACTTGAGCAATGGCAAACCATTAGATTCTCCTACTACAACAAGATCGTTATCTCCATCTGCATCGAAATCCCCAACATCCATCGCCCCTCGGTAGACAGGAGCAAATGAGTTGTTCTGACTAACAAAAGAACCATTAGCACTTCCAGTATATAGGTGAAAAACTAAGTTTCCTCCGTTTGAGTTTTGGGCTCCACTTATTAAAATGTCCTTTTCGCCATCTGAATTAACATCTTCAACAAAAACAGTTGCTCCAAAAAGCACTGGAAATACAACTGCAGTATCTAAATCAAATAAGCCTGTACCATCGTTTAGGTATAACTCTGCTGAAACATCATTTTTCAAATTACAAACGAGCAAATCTACGTCTCCATCATTGTCAACATCCCAAGCAAAATGAGGACGACCCCAGGCATCGGGTAAGCATTGATAAGGTCCTTCAGACAAGCTTCCTCTTCCATCATTGAGATAGATAGATGTTTCGTATTCTGGACCATAACCTACACCTTGGCCGGAAATTACAGCATCGTCATAACCATCGCCATTAAAGTCGCCAAAACCAAAACCACCAATTTTTGGGGCATCAAATCTGGAAAGAGGTTGACCCGGAATTGGAACCTTAGCAAAGGTTCGCGATTGCGCCATCGCTGAATAGAATGTCAAAATGAAGAGTGAGAATCCAACAAGGAATTTTAGCATGAGAGGCGAAGTTTCTCCAAAAATAGGAATCTAATTCGTATTCCTCACAGCACCTGCTTCATAGTGGATGATACTCTGCTCAACCTCACAGACGCCATGGTCAGCATTTCGCAAGCTCAACTTCTCGCCCAAACCGTCGGGCATAAAAAAACCCAGCGTAGTGCTGGGTTTCTTTCTGCTCCTCCTCTTGGGCTCGAACCAAGGACCCTCTGATTAACAGTCAGATGCTCTAACCAACTGAGCTAAGGAGGAATATTTTAAGCTTATTGAGGTTGTTTCCCTGTCAAAGCGGCTGCAATATTACAACAGCGGATTGTTTTGTACAACACTATTGATTGAAAAATGGAAAAAATATTTCGCCTACTCCCCGTCCTTCTTAAGTTCCAGTGTGTTTCCGTCAAATACGCCATAGGTGAAATATTGTATCCAATCTCCCAAATTGACGTAGCGCGAATGCTCGCCTACTTTGAGGTCGAGGGGAAGGTGACGATGGCCAAATACAAAGTAGTCGAAATGGCGATCTTCAAGAACCTCTTGGCAGTATTGGTATAACCACTCGTTTTCTTCTCCCTTAAAAACGGCATCCTCGCCTCCCGTTTGAGCTCGGCTGCGCTTGGAGAAGTAGTCGGCCAAGCCGATGCCGAAATTGGGATGCAAGCGGGCAAAACACCACTGTAAAAAGCGATTGGCAAAAACCTTCTTGAGGAACTTGTAACCGTGGTCGCCCGGACCTAAGCCGTCGCCGTGGCCAATGTAGAATTTTACGCCATTGTATTCGCGTTCGATGGGTTCGCGGTGCAGAGTGGCTCCAATTTCTTTGGGGAGGTAATCGAAAATCCACATGTCGTGGTTGCCCGTAAACAAGTGGATTTCAATTCCCATATCGGATAGCTCTGCCAGTTTGCCAATGGCGCGCGTAAACCCTCTGGGAACGGCGTGCTTGTATTCGAACCAGAAGTCGAATAAATCGCCGACAACATAGAGGATTTTTGCATCTGCTTTTATCTCATCCAACCATCGGACGAAACGGAGTTCGCGCACTTTGCTGCTCTCGTAATCGGGAGCACCAAGGTGGAGGTCGGATATGAAGTAAATGCGGTCGCCCATGCGTGGTGCAGCGCTAGTATTTGATTAAAGGGCCATCTCAACTTGAACCAAGTCGATGAACGCATTCAAGCGCTCTTCTACTTCGTTTTCGTCTACACCCTGAAGTCTTTCTGTACCGAACTTTTCTACGCAGAAACTAGCCATGGCAGAACCGTGAATAATGGCGCGCTTTATGTTCTCAAAACTGATGTCGTCTGTCTTTGCCAAGTAGCCGATGAAGCCACCTGCAAAAGTGTCGCCCGCTCCGGTTGGATCAAACACTTCTTCCAACGGAAGGGCAGGAGCAAAGAATACTTCTTTATGGTTGAAGAGAAGCGCTCCGTGCTCACCTTTCTTAATGATCACGTTCTTAGGACCCATGCCCAAGATCTTCTTTGCGGCTTTTACAAGGCTGTATTCGCCGGAAAGCTGACGAGCTTCTTCGTCGTTAATGGTGAGGACATCTACGTTTTTAAGAGCGTCGATCAAGTCGTCCCAAAAGTTGTCCATCCAGAAGTTCATGGTGTCGAGTACAATTAACTTTGGACGGTTAGGGAGCTGGTCGAGAACGCGTTGCTGAATGCTTGGCATAAGGTTTCCAAGCATGAGGTATTTACAGTCCTTGTAGTTTTCTGGAACGATAGGATCAAAGGTTCCCAACACATTCAACTGTGTGTCAAGTGTGTCGCGAGTGTTCATATCGTTGCGGTATTTTCCGCTCCAAAAGAAGGTCTTTTCACCTTTCTTGATTTGAAGTCCGCCTAGATCTACACCTCTATTGGAAAGCAAATCCATGTGTTCCTGAGGGAAGTCTTCGCCCACCACAGAAACCAAATTCTGTTTGTCGAGATAGCGACTAGCGCTCAATCCGATGTAAGTAGCTGCGCCGCCTAGAATCTTATCTGTCTTTCCGAATGGAGTTTCAATGGCATCAAAGGCCACGGTGCCCACAATGAGTAAGCTCATTTTCAAATCGTTTAAAGGATGAAACCGGCGGCAAAGATAGGGAGCGTGGTTTACAAATCCCCACGGAGTGCTGAAAAGGGAGGGTTAGGGTTTTGAGATATACAGTTCACTTTGAGTATACGTGTCTACTTGATCCATCCAATCCATGTCGTATCTCTTGAACTCTACTTCGTGAATGGCACAGTATAATTTGCAGATTAGGGTTTGCTCTGCGATGAGTTTTTCACGTTCCCTATGCATGGCGTGAATGGTGAGATGATACCTGATGTCATCTTCAATCTTATTGAATTCTTCCTTCTTTTGGTCAAGCTTCCTTAAAATAGAAGACAGTTCTGAATCACTTGTTTTTTCAAGAGAAATGTGGATAAGTTGGTCTTCTTTATGAAGCTCAATAGGTTGGATATTCAACCACGGAGTATTGTCGGTGAAACCTATAGTTACCAGTTGATTTCCAGTTTGGGTTGAAGTGTTGAAATACGCATCTACAGTAATGGTTCTAGAGAATTCACCAGTGCCTAGGTTATTGAGTTTCAATATCGATTTAGGTGTGTTCAATACGATGTAGGAACGTATGAGATGCATGTTTTCCGCATGGTTTACTTTCACCTTGATATCTACGGGGTCCACTCTCGCGTATGCTCTTTTCTTGGTTAACAGTGTAATGGAAGAGGTCGTGGTAAATCCGTATTTCTTGAGACGGTATCTATTCCTTTTTACCACGGTGGTCACGTACTGTTTCACCATTTGATCCGCCAACTTGTTTTGTTGAGTGACATCGGTTTGAAGTTTTTGAATCAAGCGGGCCTGTTGCTGCTGTAAACTGTCTAGTTTGCGTTCGTAGTAAGCTGCAAGCAGTTTGGCCGATAGAGGAGCATCTGCTACATTGGTTAACTTCTCATTGGCGTAGTTGTGAAACTTTTTGGAATATTCTGATTCTTCTCCAAATAGCTCTAAGGCTTTTGAATGGGCCATTTCGTCTACCTTCCAGAGGTGCTTGTCTAAATTGTTGATGTAGATTTCGAGTAACTCTCGATTCTGAGTTTGATGAATGGTTTTAAGTCGTTGTTCAAACTCTCTGGTAGCGATAAAAGTCTGGTTGAACGGACTTTGGCGAATGGTAAAGATTGATCTTGGAAGAATATGTTTGCAAGGGTGGTACGCTAGGTACTCCACATCGTTATCTGGGTCATGATAGAAACACGGTGATCCATCTTCGAAACCTACAATGGAGAAGTAGAGGCTGTCCAGTTCTTCTTTGGTGAACTTCGCATCGCATGCTTCCGTTAGTAGCACGTCCATTTGTAAGTCTTTGTTGTAGGCTACGTAGGAAGAATCAGTAGAAGGACAAATGATGTCCTGAACCGTTCTTTCAAAATTAGGAGGGGTGAAGGTGAGCAGCTCAAAAGGAACGTTTATTAGATAGTTGGGTAGTGTCGTGGAATCCTTCCAAGCGATATCTCCGTTTGATTTCCGTTCTCCAGAATAGACCATAAGGTCACGTCCTACTTCTGTCGATGGAATTTCAGCGTAAACCGGATTCTTAGGATTGATGAATACTTCACTTCCATTAGAGGTAAAAGTCAATTGAATGGCGCCGATGTTCTCGAATCCTTCGTCACCTCTTGAAAGTGCCAATTCATGCAAGATCTGGCTTGATGGGGTTAGGGCTTCTACTAACACGGCAGAAACATGTCCAGTTACTATATCACCATACTTGTCTATTAATCCGCCTTTCGGAATGGCAATCACCACTCCTTCACGCCCTTCAATCACTGCATCTTCATTTGCATTGAAAGAGATGTTCTGGGGTTCTGTTTCAACGATGTCTGCAAGTGTTTGATAGGGTGTTGTGTCATCAGAATTGCAAGAAGAAAGAGTGAGTGCAAAGGCTGCGCACGCTAGGCTTTTAAAGAGAGTCATCGGTGAAAAAGTATCGGTAATGATCAAAGGTAGATTTTATTTCACGGGATAGATTTATCAACACCTGTGAATAACTTTTGCATCAAAAACACCTGTTTTACAGACGGTTAACACAACTGTGTATCGTGCTTTATACAGAGAGTTTAAACTTGTGTTGAATTAAAACTCGTGAGTTATGGTCACTACAGAAGAGCGCGGTTTAGATCAATTTGTAACGCGAAGAATGTTGCGCTACTGCAAGGAGAGTGGGTTGAATTACTACGAAGCGACGAAGGCATTGCACTTGTCTGAAGCGGAGAAGAGCGTGTACGAAGGGGAGTGGGTAGAGGCCTAATTCCGTCAGTTTAACATTTCCTGTGATAATAGCGCGGATTGTGAGGTCGTTAGGAGTCCAAACCTACACTCATGAAACGTCAACTCACCTACCTTGGCTTCTTAATCGCTTACCATATTCTCTTTTGGAATGAGGGTATTGGAATCAATGGGATCATCTTTTCGGCATCCAGTTTACTCTTCCTCCGAAAGGCTAAGCCGCTTGGCGTTGATGAGTGGCTCTATTTGCTGCCTTATCTCGCATCTATTGTAGGGCTTTTGTCTTTCCACAGCGTCTTTAGTGTGGTTGCCATGTTTCTCACATTCGTGACCTACGCAGGGTATATCGCCAATCAACAATCTTCAGTACTTGAGAATGGCTTTAACAGTGTACTCTCGTTTTTCTCATTGAATACGTGGCACCCTGCGTTGCCGGAAGTTCCCCGCGCTCAAAGGCGGAGATTCCCGGTCTTTAGGAAGGTGACCATTGCGGCCGTACCTGTTGCCATATTTGTCGTGTTCTATGCTCTGTTTGTGAATGGCAATCCCATTTTTAAAGAAATGCATCATGCCAGTTTTGCTCATTTCGCGAATTGGTTTGAGGGTATCAATACTACCTGGGTTGCGTTTATGGTGTTGGGATTGTTCCTCGTTCGATGGGCGATTTTGGGAAAGCGTCACGAGATTTTCGCCTTAAATTCTTCGAATACTTTATACAGAAAGAAGAGGCGGTATGAAGGGAAGATGCTCGATTTGAAAATGGAATACCAGATTGCCGTAGTCCTTTTCGCTATGCTGAATATCCTCTTCGCGGTGGCGAATTTTATTGATGTGAAGTGGGTTTGGTTTCAGTTCTATGTGGCCGATCAGTTCAGTTTGAAGGAATTCGTCCATCATGGAGTGAGCTATCTCATCTTCATTACTATGATTTCCGCTGCAATTCTGCTGTATTTCTTCCGTGGAAATTTGAATTACTACCCCGCGAATAAACGCCTTGTGCAGCTTGCATCTCTTTGGACCATTCAGAATATCATCCTCACGATTTCTGTAGCTATTCGAACGCTTCACTACATCGGGTTTCACGGTTTGGCACCGCTGCGATTGGGAGTGCTGATTTTTACAACCGTCTTGTTCGCCGCTTTACTGGCTGTAATTTTCAAGATTAATCGTCTGTATTCTTTGGCTTGGGTGACGAGAAGGACCTCGGCTTTCACACTGTTGCTTTTGGGAGTTTGCGCAATCGTACCTTGGAATCGATGGACGGCGATTCACAATTTGAATCATCCTGTAGCTAACGAGGTGGATGTGGATTACTACTTGGACTTGGAGCCCGATGCTTTTCCTATCCTCTATGAAAACCTAGACGTCATTCAACAACAATTAACGGCGCATTCATCCAACACGACCCGTTGGGTGAGCAATGACTATGAATCTTTTATGGCGAAGCTTGACGATCGAACGATGAGGTTTCTTCGGCAGTATGAAGATTCCGGTTGGCCCAGTTGGACACCTTCACGCCACTCAGCCTATCTGAAGCTCAAGCAGATTATGAGTGTGCGAGCCGAAGAGACGGCAGCATTGGATTAAACTCCATCTATTCGTGCATCACCCTGATTGATATCATGTTTGGTTCGATCTAGGATGGAGTACCTTTGAATAAAACACGTAGAATATGCGCTTTCATACCAGAAAATGGATCAAACCAGAAGACCTTAATCCCAATGGAACCCTCTTTGGCGGTAGCTTACTTAGGTGGATTGATGAAGAGGCAGCCATTTACGCCCATATTCAATTGGACAATGTGCGTGTCGTGACGAAATACATTTCAGAGATCAACTTTGTTTCATCAGCCGTTCAAGGAGATATCATTGAATTGGGAATGGTGGCCACGCATTTTGGAACCACCTCACTTACCATCCAAGTAGAGGTCCGCAACAAACTCACGCAAAAAACCATTCTTCAAATTGACAAGATGGTCTTTGTGAATGTGGGAGAAGATGGAAAGCCCACTCCGCACGGCAAGACAAAGATTGAATATGCAAAGGATAGGGTAAAGGATTAGGGAACTTTTGACAATAGTAGGAGCGAAAAGCATGGTGCCATAAATGAATAACCAAAAAAAAGCCCCGCATCGCGGGGCCTTTTTTTACTCTACCGTAATCTCAATAGTTTCACTGAGGGCTTCACCGTAACTCTGGTGCAAGCCATTGGCAAATTGTAGGGTCAATGTGTAGTTGCCCGGCTCTAGTTCGAGTTCGGTTTCAACCTGACCTTGACCGTAGTGAATGTGCTGTTCATCAGCAGGAACCGTTTCACCTTTAGAGATGTGTCCTTTGTTGATGATGATGTGGTGGTGACCGGTGTTGTAAGACAACTCTCCCGCAGGAACCACTTCGATGTTCTCAGCTCCCATGTCCACGTGAACCGGTGAGCTAACTACCTCGCCAGCCGTTGGAGTCATGAAGAATACACGAGCGCCTTCTTCGTACGCGAGTGGATCGTCAGACTGCATGTTCGTTGACGTAGCCTCCTCCATCGCTGGAGCCTCTTCTGTTGATACTTCGTTGTTAGAATCTGCATTGCTGCAAGATGCCATCATGGCTACAACAGCAGCCAATGTGAGTGTTTGAAACTTCATATAGTTGTGATTATTCAAATGAAAGTAGGATCTGATTTTTTTCTACGGCCTGACCCTTTTCTACCGATATGCTTTTGATAATACCCGCGGTTGGTGATTTGAGAACGTTCTCCATCTTCATTGCTTCTAGAACGAGAAGAGGATCGCCTTCTGCTACTTCTGCACCAATGGAAGTACGAATGTCCAATACAAGTCCAGGCATTGGAGCTTTTACGTCGCCTACTTTTTGAACGAGCGCATCGCTCATGCCCAATTTGTCGAGCAACAAGTCCATGTCGTCTTGCATCGTCATCTCATGCATGATACCGTTTACAGCGAGGATTGCCGTTTTGGTTTCAGCATCAAAATCATGGAGTTCAACCTCAAATGAACCGTCGCCGTAACGCACGTTAAATCGCCCGCCATCCTGACTTGCAATGTCCATTGTGTACTCCTTACCGTTGATCGTTCCTGCCGCTGCATTTTGGCGGTTTGGTACAACCTCGTATGTTTTATCGTTGGATTGAATCTTCAGCATGCATCAAAAATACTTAATTTTCGCCGCTCTACATGAGATGATATGAAGAAGAACACCCTCCTAGTCACTTTGTTTACCGCGAGTCTTTTCGCCAATGGACAGAGTGCAGAAATTGAAGAAGTAAGCATCACAGCTTCGAAAGAAGAGAACACAGCAGTTTATCACGCTTCAGCACCCCGTACAACCGACGTTGTTCACATGGATTTGAAGGTTTCCTTTGATTGGGAACATCAATACCTCAATGGTGAAGCGGTTCTCACCCTGAAGCCTTATTTCTATGAACTCGACACTTTTGTTCTCGATGCTCAAGGCATGGAGATCAAATCGATTGCGGAATCTGGAGGGGGAAGGAATAAAACCTTGGGTTACGAGTATGATGGTCGCACCTTGAAGATTGCAGCCGGTAAAACGCTAAATCGTTCGGAATCGATGAAGGTGAAGATCGTTTACGTTTCAAAGCCGAATGAATTGGAGGTGGAAGGTGGAGCTGCCATTACGGAAGCGAAGGGATTGTACTTTATCAACCCCACTCACGATGAAAATGGGTGGATGCCACAAGTGTGGACCCAAGGGGAGCCCGCTAGCAATTCGGTTTGGTTCCCAACGGTAGATCAGCCGAATGAGCGTATGACACACGAGATAGCCATCACTGTGCCGAAGAGCTACACTACGGTTTCCAATGGTCGTTTGGATTTTACCACTAACAACTCCAATGGTACTCGTACAGATTTTTGGTTGATGGATCAGCCGCACGCTCCTTACTTGGTCATGATGGCCGTAGGTGAGTTCGCCTCGCAATCGGATGAGTGGAATGGCATCCCTGTGAATTATTATGTGGAGCCAGAATATGCAAATGTTGCACGTAAGGTGTATCCACACACCACAGAAATGCTCACCTTTTTCTCCGAAATTCTCGGTACTCCCTACCCTTGGCAGAAGTACGATCAAATCACCGTTCGCGAATATGTGAGCGGAGCGATGGAGAACACAACAGGAGTCATTTTTGGCGATTTCATGTACGGTGATAGTCTTTCTTGGGCAGATGGAACGGGAGAAGACGTTGTGAGTCACGAGATGTTCCACCACTGGTTTGGTGATTTGGTGACGTGTGAATCTTGGGCCAACCTTCCCCTCAATGAGTCTTTTGCCACCTATGGTGAAGTGCTATGGAAAGAGCACATGTACGGTGAAGACGAAGGAGCTTGGCATTCGTACAACGACCTTCGAGGATATTTCCGCGAGTATAATCGAGGCAAGAGCGTTGACCTCATTCGTTACGATTACGAATCGGTTTTGGGAATGTTTGATGGACATTCCTATGCCAAAGGAGGTAGAGTACTTCTCATGCTTCGCACCATTTTGGGAGATGAGGCTTTCTTTGAAGGGCTTCGCGTTTACTTGGAAGACAATCGATATCAATCAGTGGAAATTCACAACCTGCGACTAGCTTTCGAGAAAGTTTCTGGATTGGATTTAAACTGGTTCTTCAACCAATGGTTCTTGGCTAAAGGTCACCCTATTCTTCAGATTGAACACAAATACGATAGAGAATCAGGCCAACAGATCATGACGGTTACACAGACCCAAGACTTGTCGGAAGTGCCGCTTTATCGTCTTCCTGTTCAAGTGGATGTTCATACCAGTTTGGGTGTGAAAACCTATGATATTATTGTAGATCGAGAAGTTCAAGAGTTCCGCTTTGACGTGATGTCGAAACCATTCTTGGTGCACTTCGATGCGCAGCAATACTTGTTGGCGGATATACAAGACAACAAACCTGCAGATTTCTTATTGCACCAATTGGCGAATGGTCCGCGCATGTTGGATCGCTATGAAGCTGTGGAAGCCTTGTTCAGCACCAATGTGGTTAGAATGGGTACCATTGTTCGCATTTGTTTGAAGGATGATTTCCATGCCATTCGAATGATGTCACTTCGCAAAGTTCCAGAATTGGATTCTGTTGAGGCCAACAAGGTGAAGAGTGAAGTTCGTGCATTGTTGACAGATGAAAACACCGCCATTCGATCCAAAGCCTATGAAATTTGGCATGAGGTATACGGAGAGGGTGATGCGGCATTCTATGCGAATGCGACAGAAACCGAAACATCTTATGAAGCTAAAAGCGGCGCTTTTGATGTTTGGATACAATTGGATGAAGCGGCAGCGCTTACTTATGCCAGAGCGCATGTAGGAAAGGTTCGCGGCGGATTGGAAACCAGTATCAACATAGCCTTGCTACAAGATCCCAGTCGTTCAACACCAGATCAAGTAATCGGCTATTTGAACACTGCCGGGGTAGAACGTCAACCGTCTATTCACTTGTGGTTGCCAAAATATATGATTCAATTGAACGAATCCGACTTCCAGCGCGTTTACTCCGTGACTCGTGAGATTCAAAGCGGCAACTCAAATGCAGAGGGCTATTTTAATTACGGAATTCGAATCGCTAGAGCCGGAGTTCAACGTGAACTTCAAAACCCAGATTTATCTGAAGAAGAGTTGAATGAGCGCAAAAGATGGGAAAGCCAGCTCAAAGTGCTACTAGACTCTGAATAAGGACGTAACTTTGACGCAATAGAAAGAAACACAATAGAATGTTTATACAAATCGCCCAGTTCCTCCTCGGGCTTTCCATCCTCATAGTTCTTCACGAATTCGGACACTTTATTCCGGCTAAGCTCTTCGGAACACGAGTGGAGAAATTCTATCTCTTTTTCGATTACAAGTTTTCTCTAATCAAAAAGAAAATTGGCGATACCGTTTACGGCATTGGCTGGATTCCACTTGGTGGCTATGTGAAGATATCAGGAATGGTAGATGAAAGCATGGATACCGATGGACTTTCCAAAGAACCTGAACCTTGGGAATTTCGCGCTAAACCAGCGTGGCAGCGCCTGATTATTCTCACCGGTGGTGTGATTGTCAACTTCGTTTTAGCCATTGTGATTTACGCTGGAATGATGGCGTATTACGGCGAGAGTTACATCGAGTCTAAGAACGTGAAATACGGTTACACTTTCTCGGAAAGCATGAAAGAACACGGCTACCGGGATGGCGACAAGATTGTCAGTATTGGTGGTGATACGCTCGATCGTGCGGATGATGTCCGTATGTCATTACTCGTAGGTCTAGACGAAGAGGTCGTTGTTGATCGCAATGGGGAAATGGTTTCCCTCACCACAGATGACGCATTGGTGAGCGCGATTATCAACGATATAAACGACACCATTTACCCTCTTAATTTCCGTGTGCCATATATTGCAGGTACTATTATTGAAGGATCTGCAGCAGAGGCATCTGGAATTCAGATCGGCGATAGTATTTATGCTTTAAACGGTGAACCATTACTCTTCCTTGATCAATATCTAGCTGAGGTTCCGAATTACAAGTTCGATACGATTACCTTGGATTACTACCGTGATGGTGTTGCGATGAGCACTCCTGTGTACGTAGATTCAACGGGCAAAATTGGTCTTGGAGCTGAAATGAATATTCCTATAACTCACACCATCTATTCGGGTATGAGTGCGATCACGGCTGGATGGGACAAGAGTATTTCTAAACTCGATTATTACCTCCGTCAGTTTAAGATCATTTTTAGTCCAGAGACGGGAGCGGCTGGACAAATTGGAGGTTTCAAAACCATGATGCAACAGTATGAGGAAGGTTCTTGGAACTGGGAGAGATTCTGGGGCACAACCGCTTTTATTAGCATCATGCTAGGGTTCTTGAACATCCTTCCTATCCCTGCTCTAGATGGTGGTCACGTGGTTTTCACATTGATTGAAATGGCAACGGGACGCAAGCCGAGCATCAAGGTGTTAGAATACGCTCAAATGATTGGTTTCTTCCTACTATTAGGACTTCTAGTTTATGCCAACCTCAACGACTTCGGAGTTTGGGATATTTTTAAGGGTTGATGAGGTAAACATATTCTCCTATTATAGAATCGATAAAGACGAATAGCCGACAAGGTTGTTCGTCTTTTTGTTTGAAATAATGGTAGTTTATATACCTTGTTGAGATGATTCTCAATTTCAAGCCATGGGTAAGCTCAATAGACAGGCACGCATTTTTTCAAGATACATAGGTCTTCTTTTTCTTGCGATAGGAGTAATCTTGCTTTTTACCGAAACGGTCGTTTCTGGCTCTAGTCTGTCTATTCAAGAAGGGTCTACAAGCAGCCATGCTGTTAACTCGGGAGGAGCAATAGAGTGGTGGGGTTTTATCGGTCTTGGATTGCTGTGCTTCTTTTTGAGTTTGTTCATTTTTGTTGATCGGCCTTATGTTTCTTCCGAGGAGGATTAAAGAAGGCTAGAGGGTCTTCAAACTCATCTCCCATTCCTCACCTCTTTTTTACTAGCTTTGCTTCATGCGCAAGTTGCTCTACACCATGTTTTTGTGGACGGCGGGATTAATCCTTTTCGCTCATTCTGTGGTGCCGCATGTTCACCATACGGCCGAAGAGCCTGTGGCGGAGTGTGAAGAGACCCAGCCAGATGGACTGATTGATGCACTTGCTGCTATTTTCCATTTTAATACGGGAGACATTGATCACTTTCAGGTTCAGAAGGTGTCATCTGCCAATGTATTAGCTATTCAATTGGGCGATATTCCTTCGCCTCTTTTTCTTTTTCCTCCGGTAGAAGAGGATTATCAGTTTGTCCCTTTTCCACCATGTGCGCTGCCCACCAGTAAAGTCTGGGTGGAGTCTCACACTCTTCGTGGACCCCCGCGTGTTTGATTTTACCGTCAGAGTTTCGGCTGTAGAACGAACACAACTATATCATGTTTGAAAAAATTATTCGAGGGTCCGTAAAGAACGGTCTCTTGGTCATCCTGCTTGTTGCAGGAATTATAGGCGGAGGCATTTGGTCGCTAAATGGATTGACCATTGATGCCGTGCCAGACATAACGAACAATCAAGTGCAAGTGGTTACGGTGTCTCCATCGCTTGCCCCTCAGGAAGTGGAACAATTCATTACCTATCCTGTGGAAATCGCCATGGCAAACTTGCCAAAAGTGGAGGAAATACGATCGGTTTCTCGTTACGGACTCTCCGTAGTGACGGTTGTATTTGACAAGGATTTACCCACCCTCGATGCTCGTCAATATGTGAAGGAACAGATTGATATGGCCATGGAGGAAATTCCACCGGGAATGGGCGCCCCCGGACTCATGCCCATTACAACAGGGTTGGGTGAAGTGTATCAATATACCCTTGAAGTAGATCCCGCATTTTCGGATAAATATGGTCCGCAAGAACTGCGAACTCTTCAAGACTGGATTGTAAAACGACAATTGGCGGGAATTCCCGGTGTGGTTGAGATCAGCAGTTTTGGTGGAAAGTTGAAGCAGTATGAAGTGAGTGTAGACCCTCGGGCATTAAACTCCATGGGCATTACACTGGAAGATGTTTGGGATGCACTGAGTGCGAACAACCTGAACGCAGGAGGGAGCTACATTGAGAAAGGCCCAGATGCTTGGTATATCCGGGTAGAAGGATTGATCAAGAACACCTCTGATATTGATGCTATTTCTGTAGCGGCAAGTGATGGAACGCCTATTCGATTGGGTTCTTTTGCCCGCGTTATCGAAGGGTCGGCGCCTCGCTTTGGGGCAATGACTAAAGATGGTAAAGGTGAAACTGTAGGTGGAATCACTTTGATGTTGAAGGGGGAGAATGCCTATGCCGTTACGGAGGAAGTGGAAAAGCGCGTGCACAATATCCAGCAAACGCTGCCTGAAGGCGTAACCATCGTTCCTTATCTAGATCGTGCGGATTTGGTGGGAAGAACCATTCAAACCGTTAGCAAGAACTTAATTGAAGGCGGATTAATTGTCATACTCGTTCTAATTGTCCTGCTTGGCAATTGGAGAGCTGGATTCATCGTGGCGTCTGTGATCCCACTTTCCATGTTGTTCGCAATCATCTGCATGAACTACTTTGGAGTGAGTGCGAACTTGATGTCGTTGGGTGCCATCGACTTTGGAATTGTGGTAGATGGAGCGGTGATTATTGTCGAAAGTATCCTCTTTCACTTACATGGCAAAGGGAAGTTGGGACGAGAAGAACATCAAGCTCTGGTCGTTCGCTCTTCGAGTTCCATTTATAAATCGGCGGCCTTTGGTGTGCTGATTATCTTGGTGGTGTTCCTTCCGGTACTCACCCTTGAAGGGGTAGAGGGACGAATGTTCCGCCCAATGGCGCAAACAGTGAGCTTCGCATTGGTAGGGGCATTGATCTTGTCGATTACCTATGTTCCATGGATGTCGGCAGTTTTCTTGAAAGAAGTGAATGAGAACCCGAAGTCTTTGAGCAATCGCATCATGGACCGTTTAAAGAAGATGTATCGATCTACATTGGAACGGGCGCTTTCTCAGCCAAAAACTGTCATTTCCATTTCGGCCATAGTGCTTGCAGGTGCGGTTTACAGTTTCACTCACCTAGGTTCTGTCTTCATTCCAACTTTGGAAGAAGGAGATTTAGCCATGCAAGTGAGTATGCGAACAGGTACCAACTTGACCGAAGTTATTCGAACCACAACAGCGGCAGAGCATGTGCTGATGGAGGAGTTTCCAGAAGTAAATCATGTGGTGAGTAAAATTGGTACAGCAGAAGTTCCAACCGACCCTATGCCGGTAGAGGCTGCGGACGTAATGATCTTACTCAAGCCAAAAGAGGAGTGGACGAGCGCTGAAACTCGAGAGGAGCTGATGGAGAAGATGGAACATGCACTGGAAGCGGTTCCTGGAGCAACTTTCGAGTTTACTCAGCCGATTCAACTTCGCTTCAACGAATTGTTAAGTGGTTCGAAGGCCGATGTTGCCGTAAAGATCTATGGGGAAGATCTCGATACTCTAGCGGATTTGGCCAACGATGTAGCTCCTTTTATTGCAGATGTTCCCGGTGCCGCCGACGTAAAAGTGGAAGCTACACAGGGGATGCGCTTTCAGCGAGTAGTTCCCAACAGGTCGTTATTGGCCTTTCACGGAGTTAGTGTAGATGAGGTAGCCCGTCTGATTGAGTTTGCCTATGCCGGCGGGGTGGCTGGTACGGTATACGAGGGCGAACGACGATTTGAATTGGTCGTGCGTTTAAATCCCGAATCCCGAATCGACAATAACCTCAGCCAGATTATGGTACACACCGCTCACGGTCACACCATCCCATTGTCGGCTTTGATTGTGGTAGAAAACATTGAAGGACCAAGCCAAATCTCTAGAGATAACACCATGCGACGTGTCGCTATTGGGGTCAACGTTCGCGAGCGCGATATCACGGGAGTGGTTGGAGATATTCAGAAGATTTTTGATCAGAAAATCGACCTTCCTCCAGGATACAGAGTGGAATATGGTGGGGATTTTGAAAATCTTCAGAATGCCACAGATCGATTACTCGTAGCCGTGCCAGTGGCTTTGGCTTTGATTCTCGTTTTGCTCTTCGCTGCTTTTGGATCGGCAAAGTATTCTCTGTTGATCTTTAGCGCCATTCCTCTGTCCGCCATTGGTGGAATTGCGGCTCTGTGGATTCGCGGCATGCCTTTCTCCATTTCTGCGGGAATCGGTTTCATTGCACTGTTTGGAGTGGCCGTTTTAAATGGAATTGTGATGGTGAGTCACCTTAATGATCTGCGTATGAAATCAACCAAATCCTTGCGAGAGGTTATTGTACAGGGGGGGAGCGACCGACTTCGTCCAGTGCTCATGACCGCATCAGTTGCTGCTCTTGGATTTTTGCCCATGGCTTTGAGTAGCTCGGCCGGTGCAGAAGTTCAAAAGCCTCTAGCCACTGTGGTGATTGGAGGGTTGATTTCGGCCACCTTGCTCACTTTGATTGTACTGCCAGTCTTGTACCAATGGCTGCATCATAAAACGAAGGTAAGTGTGCCTCATTCAGCGGTAGTTTTACTGTTGTTCCTATCCAGCGGGTCACTTTTTGGTCAGCAGCCACTTACCGCGGATAAAGCAGTGGAAATTGGATTGTTGAATCATCCAAAGTGGATACAGGCGGAGGCGGCCGTAGCCAGTGCGCGCGCTGAAAAGAGTGCCGCTGTTACGTTGGATCCCCTACAGGCTCAATTCCAATATGGCCAAATCAATGCCTCTGATATGGATTACAACATTTCCGTGAATCAAGACATTGGATCCATCTTGGAGCATCTTCGAAGAGGCCAATCTGGAGAAGCACTCATTCAATTGCGGGAGGCAGAATTCCAGCGAGAAGAACAGCGGTTAGTCTGGGTCATTCGACAGGCCCATCTCGATTGGGAACTTCAATATTGGAAATGGAGAACGCTCAAGAACCAATACGATAGCCTGAGCACTTTTGAAGATAAGATCAATCTTCGGGCAGAGTTGGGTGATGCGCGTCCTTCGGAAGCACTCCAATACCGAGCGGAGCTCAGGCGATTTTACAATAGCGTGACCAATCAGCGGATCTCCTTCTTAAATGCACAACGCGCTCTGTTCACATTGCTCCAAACCGATTCGGCTTTTGTTCCTGCGGGAAGTGATTTTATGGAGTTGTCTTTAGTGACGACAGAAGCGGCCTTAGACAGCGCATTGTTGATGCCGCTTCAGGCACAAATGATGTACAGCGAAGCAAAGGTGAATGAAAGCGGAGCCGTTTACTTCCCAAAGATTTCTGTGGGGTACTTCAATCAGATGTTAGAGGGGGTTTCGGGATTTCAAGGAATTTCAGTGGGAATGAGTTTTCCTTTGTGGTTTGCTCGTGAGCGCGCCAACCTTCGACAGGCGAAGCTAGACGCCGAAGTGACCAGAAGTCAGATGGCATACGAGCAACAGGTGTATGTGAATCAATTGGAAGTGATCCATTCGCAACTGCTGCTTCAAGCCGATCAGTTGGAGAGTTTCGCTCGCCCTTCACAGGCAGATGCCGAGAGGTTGTTGAAAACAGCCAACGCTGAGTGGGAGGGCGGTGAGATTGAATTCTACGCATATTTTCAACTCATCCGCACCGCCGTCAATTTGAAGATGGATCGATTGGAAACTATCCATCAATACAACAGCACAGTTCTTCACTATGAATTTCTTACACAATGAAAAGTAAGTTTCTATATATCGCATTAGTTCTATTTGCCGCGAGTTGCGGTGAGTCGGAATCGCCGGAAACCATGATGGAAGATCAGGGTCATTCACATTCGGCAGAGTTCAAAACTGGTATGCCCACAAAGGATACGGTTTACAGCATTATTCAATGTACAGGAGTTGTAGATGTTCCTCCTCAAAGTAGAGCGACGGTAAGTGCGCCGCTTGGAGGTTATCTGCGAGAAGTTCGCTTCTATCCAGGAGAGCGAGTGAACAAGGGAGATGTCCTCGCTCGAATTGCCCATCCCGATTACGTGGAGCTGCAACGCACATACCTCGACTCTAAAGCGAAGACCGCTTTTTATGAGGCCGATTTAGATCGAAAGCGCGAGCTATACGAATCTCAAGCCATCAACGAGCGTGCACTTCAAGAAGTGGTTTCGCAATACGAAGTTCAGAAGTCAACCATGATGGCCGCTGCGGCAAGTCTTCTTCAGATGGGAATTAACCCCAATGACCTCACCGCTGAAACCATTCAAAGTGAGTTGATTCTCCGATCACCAATCACGGGACATATCACACATATTGATGGCAACTTGGGTCAGCATGTTACGCCAGAAGACTTGATTTATGAAATCGTAGACGACACGCACATGCACATCGAATTATCCGTTTTCCCAAGAGATATTCAAGGGGTGCGTGAAGGGCAATCTATTCGCTTCATGCTGCCAGGTGATCCAACCATTTACAAAGGGGACATTCAACAGGTTGGTCGGCAAGTTCGACCTGAGTCGGGTGCCTTTATCATCCATGCGCATCCAGAGGAGGCTATTGAGGCACTGCGTCCGGGGCAGTATGTAGATGGTGAAATCATCATCGCGCCACACGTGGGCATGGTTTTACCGCAATCGGCTGTAGTCAGTAAAGGCGATGAAAACTTCGTATTTGAAGTGGTAGATGGAGAATATCGTCAACGTGCAGTCCGCACAGGAGTAGTGATCAATGGGAACGTCGAGATCTTAGATTCCCTCGAATTTCCGGTGGTTCTAGAGAAGGCTCACCTGTTGATGGATGCAGCAGGAGGACATACACATTAAGGCGGATTTAAGTTTTTGCAAAAAAAGTTTCAAACTGTACCAACCCTTTTCAAAACACGACCGTCTATACATTCAGAAAGAGTCTCCGTGACCCTTATGAACAGATTAAGATTAGGTTAGTTGTTCAGTAGGTGGATTGTTCGATAATCCGGAGATCTGTGTCGAATGCGTACATTGGATCTCTGGATTTTCTTTTGGCTTAAACATGCAGGTAAGTAAAGAACTCATAGCAAGGTGCAGAAAGCACGAACGGGCAGCCCAATTTGAGCTGTACAAAGACTGCTATGGAATTCTCTTAAGTGTTTGTATGCGCTACGAGAAGAACAAGGAGGATGCAGAAGAACTTCTGAACCTCGCCTTCTACAAGATACTAACACGATTAGATAAATACCACGACGATACTCCGTTTGAAGCGTGGATTCGCCGCATCACCATTAATACGGTAATCGATGAATTCCGCAAGAAGAACAGAGATCGTCACGCTTTCTTCGATCAATTAGAAGGTCATGTGCCTGTTTCGTCTATGGACTACAACGAGGCTGATCGTCAGTTTGATGCAGAAGAATTGGAGATAATGATTCGAGAGTTGCCACCCGTAAGTCAGAAGGTTTTCAACCTATACGTGATTGACGGGTACAACCATAAGGAAATTGGAGAAATGCTGGGCATCAGCGAAGGAACGTCTAAATGGCACCTGAGTACTGCTCGTAAGACATTGAAAAACAAGTTGAGGGGCTTCGTCACTAAAGTGGCAAGTATCATGTTATGACCGAGAAGGAATTAGAAAAATTATTCCGGAAGAAATTTGAAGGTAGAACCTTTGAATTTAATCCTGCTGCCTGGGAAGGAGCTGAAAAGCTGATTGTCCAAGGTGAGCGTAGGAAGCGTCGTCGTGTGATTGCGTCGTGGTCAGCAGCTGCATCGGTGGCCCTGATCGGCGGTCTCATGTCTTGGAACGCAATGACTACTCCGGAGTCGCCTGCTAACAACGCTGTCGCTTGGCCTTCAATGGAAGCCAACGCCGATGTTGAAACGATTGCATCCCAATCGGAATCTACCCCAAGCAGAAATGTAGGAGGTGAGCCTGCGGATGCCTCGTCACCTCAAGTAGAGAGTCGTTCGGGTGGAGATGAATCTTCTGCCTCAACAACAAGCCTTGCATCCCATGCGAGCAGTATTCGAGGTCGCTCAGATCAATCATCTTCTGAAACTTCTTTTGCGCGTGCAGAGATGAGCGATAACATGAGCTTTGAATCACAAGAATTACTTGTGGTTGACGCTAAATCGTACACCTACCGTGCCGATGAATTAGCCCTAGCTGGGTTAACGGAATCGGATGAATCTATGATGTACGAGATTGCGGATGTTAGCGCCGTGAACGAATTTGACGAACGTTCAGAAGAGGAAGTGATCAATAGACCACGTCACAGTGTGAAGCCTTGGACCGTTGCAGTTGAAGGTGGAGTGAATATGACATCCATGACTGGTGGAGCAAGGGGGATGACTCCCTCTTACTATGGTGGAGGTCTTGTGAACTACTCCTTGAATGACACTTGGGGTGTTCAATCTGGACTTACCTACGCTCGTCGCTCTAGTTTTGGTGATAGCCGAGCAAGTTCTACAGTGGACTACGGCTTTGGATCTACCCGCATTGATGTTACGGTTCAATCCAAATGGGTAGACTATCTCGAGCTTCCTGTTTCAGCTACATATGCCTTTGGAGATCACCAGCTAGAAGCGGGTATCTATGCAGCATATAAGTTGATGGGTATGAGCAAGGTAACGCGTACGACGGAAGCGACTAACGCACGTTCTACCACAGATACCTATCTCGCTCAAGATACCGACGATGATAACTCCGATTTCGATATGGGTCTTCAAATGGGTTATGCTTACCGCGTAAGCGACCGATGGAAGATTACAGCGAATGGCGTAGTAGGACTTACAGATGGCTTTGCCTTTGAGAATTCAGGGAATAACCAACATCTCCAGTTCCGATTGGGAGGTAGATACATGCTTTGGTAATGAAAAAGTCTACACTCTATATATCCGCACTTCTTGTGGTTGCCTTGGCCTCTTGTCGTAAAGATGCGCCATTGCCGGCTCCAACCTCTCCAGATTTCTACGTGCATGCATTGGTAGATGGAGTGGAAGAATCTGTGATTGCTGGTGACGGTGGATACTACATGTATACCGATTATCAGTTTCCTGAAGACAAGGCACCTATTATTGTTGGCGACCTGCGCTCTTCTGTTGAGGGCACCAGTTCTTGGAAATTTGAGTTTACCAATAATTCCACCGACGAAGAAATTGATTTGGAAAGTGTTCTTGCACTGGGTGATAAATCGCTTGCCTCTTCCGACATCGTTCAGAATAAGTCGATTCTCAACATTAAGCCGAAGGCTAGTTTTGGCGCAGAGACGAGTGATATGCCGAGCTACTATTGGAGATATCAGCATGGTGCAAGCATCCCTTTGATCAATCCTGTTTTCACTTTCGACTCTACTAATTATTCAGGTAAGCAACCTATTGTAACCATCGGCTCGCGTTTCTACAATCGATACGACATTGAAACCTCTCGTTGTGTGGACATCCTCCACCCAGAGGATTGGGCGGCTTTTGAAGTAGAAGTCGTTCAACCGGGAGTGTATATTTTTTACATATCTCCTTATTTCTCTTCACAGGTAAATCAGGTTTATTGGGATATCAACGGTGATGCAGCTGGGCAGGGTGATACGTTGTTCTATCGTCACCCGACAGGAGTTGTAGGTTCTAAGTTTTTTGTGACAGCGGGATTCCGTCACACCAATGGTGCGAGAACCTGTGAGAGCCGTGATGTGGTTATCCTCAATTCCGATTTGGTTCCGCCTAATATGGACTTCCAGTATAAAGTGGAATCCGGCATGACCATCGATTCTCTTCAACTCAATAAAGTGAACATCACATATACCACTCCGAGTGGTACCGTATATTCTACTTCTATGCACAGCAATCCTGGAACTGTGTCTATTCAAGAAGTTACAGATTACGTGAACGATGCAGAAGGCCGTCCAACGGTTAAGCTCATCGTGAGTGGATCTTTTCTCCTCCAGGACGCGACTGGCGACGAATTGCGCATTGACAATGCTGAGTTTGTTATTGCCGTCGCAACCAGCGACCCGTAACTGGGAAGCGACTTCAACTAAAACACAAAGGAAAGACCTCGATGTACGAAAGTATTATCGGGGTTTTTTTATGGTCTGCTGTCTGCTGTCTACACCCTATCGGTGGGGACATACAGCTTTGGTCTCAAGACTACAGTCCTATGTCCGTGCTCATCCTTGCTACGCTTAGCGCAGATCCACGCGTTAGCCTTACGCAGCGCAACCGCATTTGCCTTCATTATCTCTTAAAATTTGGCGTTTAAACGTTATTTTTGCACCTCATCGTTCAGCAATGAGGTCATTTCCGGCCACTTTTGCTGTTTTTACTGAATAATATCCTCAAGAAAAGTTTTGCCTCATGCCGACTTCCAAAATCATTTATACCAAAACTGACGAGGCACCAGCCCTGGCGACCTATTCACTACTTCCAATCATCGAAAGCTTCCTCGAAAAAGCTGGCGTTGAAATTGAAACGAGAGATATTTCTTTGGCTGGTCGTGTATTGGCTAATTTCCCAGAGTATTTGAACGAAAATCAGCGCATTGCTGATCACCTCGCTGAATTGGGAGAACTTGCAAAAACTCCTGAAGCGAATATCATCAAGCTTCCTAATATTAGTGCGTCTATTCCTCAACTGAAAGCCGTGATTGCTGAATTACAAGATCACGGCTTTGCTATTCCTAACTATGTAGATGAACCGTCTAACGACGAAGAAAAGGAAGCGAAGTCACGCTATGACAGAATCAAAGGGAGCGCGGTTAACCCTGTCCTTAGAGAAGGGAATAGCGACCGTAGAGCTCCTAAGGCTGTAAAAGAATTTGCTCGCAAGAATCCACATAGAATGGGGGCTTGGAGTGCAGATTCAAAGAGTCGTGTTGCGAGCATGACAGAAGGCGACTTCTACGGTTCTGAGCAATCTATCACCAATGGAAACAGTGCTTTTGCAAGCATCGTTTTTGAAGATGAAAGTGGAGCGAGCATGATTCTCAAAGAGAAAATAGCTCTTCTTCCAGGTGAGGTGCTAGACTCATCCGTAATGAGTGTACGTGCCCTTCGATCTTTCTTAAAAGAGCAAGTGGCCGCAGCTAAAGCCGACGGAGTACTTTTCTCTGTTCACTTGAAAGCAACCATGATGAAGGTGAGTGATCCTATCATCTTTGGTCATGTGGTGAAGGCTTTCTTTGCCGATGTATTTGAAAAGTATGGTTCGGACTTAAAAGAAGCAGGCGCGAATCCAAACGATGGATTGGGTAACACACTTTCAGCTCTTGCGAACCTTTCTGCAGATAAGGCTTCTGAAATTGAAGCGGCCTTTAACGCAGCATTGGAGAATGGTCCAGACATGGCTATGGTCGATTCTGACCGTGGAATCACGAACCTCCACGTTCCAAGCGACGTCATCATTGATGCGTCTATGCCAGCATTGATCCGTACTAGTGGTCAGATGTGGAACAAAGAAGGAAAGCAACAAGACATTATCGCTGTTATTCCAGACCGCTCTTATGCTGGCGTTTACCAGACGGTAATTGAAGACTGTAAGGCAAAAGGAGCTTACGATCCTGTGACCATGGGTAGCGTGAGCAACGTGGGTTTGATGGCGCAGAAAGCGGAAGAATACGGTAGTCACGACAAAACCTTCGAAATGGCCGCAAATGGTACAGTGAAGGTTCTCGACGATGCTGGAAACGTATGGATGGAGCACAAGGTAGAGGAAGGAGATATCTTCCGCGCTTGTCAAACCAAAGACGCGCCTATCCAAGATTGGGTGAAGCTCGCGGTGAATCGCGCTAAATCAACTGGACTACCAACGGTTTTCTGGTTGGATGAGAATCGTGCCCACGATGCAGAGCTCATCAAGAAGGTGAACACGTACTTGAAAGATCACGATTCAACAGGCTTGGATATTCGTATCCTCTCACCAGTTGAAGCTACTCAGTTCTCCGTAGATCGCATCCGCGAAGGACTAGATACTATCTCTGTTACAGGAAACGTTCTTCGCGACTACCTCACCGACCTCTTCCCGATTTTGGAAGTGGGAACAAGTGCAAAGATGTTGAGTATTGTTCCATTGATGAACGGTGGAGGTTTGTTTGAAACAGGTGCAGGAGGATCTGCTCCTAAGCACGTTCAGCAGTTTGAAAGTGAGAACCACCTTCGTTGGGATTCACTCGGTGAATTCTTGGCCATTGCGGTTTCTCTAGAGCACCTCGGAAACAACTTCAACAACCCGAAAGCACTGGTATTGGCTAAGACGCTAGACGATGCTACCAGCAAGTTGCTGCTCAATGGCAAATCGCCAAGCCGCAAGGTGAATGAATTGGACAACCGAGGAAGTCATTTTTACCTTGCTCTTTATTGGGCACAAGAATTGGCGGCTCAGTCAGAAGACGCAGAATTGAAAGCGGCGTTTGAGAAAATGGCTGCGGACCTCGAAGCGAATGAGAAGACAATTGTAGAAGAACTCAACGGAGCACAAGGTGTAGCTATGAATATCGGAGGATATTACCATCCTGATACAAAGTTGGCCTCTGCTGCCATGCGTCCAAGTGCCACACTTAACGCTATTATCGACTAAGGTTCGATACCGTCGCAAATAGAAAAACCCCTGGCAGATTTGTCAGGGGTTTTGTTTTATTCAACGCGTTCGTACGTCAGTATCCCAGCGACAGGACAGGCCCGCCACTGATTTTGCATTCGCACTGCCACACGATTTCGTCGGGATCATTGTCAAAGATGCCTTCATCAATACTCTGGTATTCAGATGAGCCGCTCACGATGTATATCGCTTTGCGATACGAGAATTTGGTGCCTTCATCATTTTCCGCTGAAGTCGTTAGCATTCGACAATTTCGGAGGTTCATTCCTTCTATTTGATCCCCTTCCACTCCTATAAAGTCGTCTTCATCTGTCTTTCCCTCAATAAACTCTTCGGTGATGAGGTAGTGTTCCCCGTTAGGGAGTTCAATATAATTCACAAAAAGAGCTTCTTTGGGCTCAAGCGCAGGAAGAATAGTTACTGTTATTTCATTTGTAGAAACGAGAGTTCCGTTCCAATCGAAGGTGAATGGACCAATGGTGTGTTGTCCCGGTTCATCAATGATGAGATCGAAATTGGATTGAAATCCGAAACCATGGCTGTCGTATTCTACTCCTTCAGGAAGCTGGTCTTCTATTTCCTTCTCGAATGATTTAAGATCGATGTTTATTTGAAAGGATTCACCAGCACGAATAAAGGGATTGTTGCATTCTAGTTCTTGTGCGGATAATGCGGTAGCTGCAAGTAATGCAAAAGCTGAGAGCGTTGATTTTTTCATGAGGCACGTGGTTTTTTAAAGTTGGAGTAGAGAGTAATGTCAGAACGAAGAATTCGCTGATAGAGTTGCTTGGGCAGTAGAGGTTCAATCATTTGTCCAACGTAAGATGTAGGTGTTTCCTCCACGATTCCAAAGGCTTCTGGTTCGTAATCGGGACAGACGTAGGTTCCGAATAAGAGGTCCATTAGCGGACTAATATTGGCATAATTGCCTGTGTCTCTTTCTAGGTTGTGATGCCAATGGTGTAATTCAGGCGCGCCGATTATCATTTTCAGTGGCCCAATTGGCATTCTTACATTGGAGTGAATGTAGATGGCCCAGACACCTCTAAAAGCAATCACAGCGGCTATGGCATTCAAATCAAAACCTAAGAGAAAAGCAGGTGTGTTGATCAGGCCTATGGTGTAAATAGAATCCAAAGGATGTTCGCGATAAGCCGCCAGCCAATCTAGGGTTTTTGAACTGTGGTGGACCTTGTGGAAACGCCACAGGAAATCAACATTGTGCTGTAAGCGGTGACCCCAGTAAATGAGGAAATCGCTGGCCACAATAACTACACAGGCTTGTACCCAGAGAGGCCAACTTCGCACTTCGCTGAACCATCCAAAGGGTAACCAGCTTCTCACTTCGCCCGCATAGAGCTGCATGGCCCAGAGAACCAATCCGCCCCAAAGAAGGTATTGGCCTACCATGAAGCAAAAATCTAGAATCCATTGAGGTCGAAATACCCGCTGCCCTGGATTTGCTGGAAAGGTCTTTTCAAGGGGAATAAAAGTGATAAACAAGAAGAGCAGGCTCACTCCAATCGATTCGAAATACACCCAAAATGTGCCAGCTAATTCATTCATTTCGCTCCTGGTGTTGCATGCGAAGTTCGGCTACCACTTTTTCAATAATGGCCCGATCACTTTTGGTGAGGTTGTCCATTTCAAGCATTGTTTTCAGATCGCTTGGAATGACAAATGTGCTTTCTCCTCCAAAAGAGATTGTGCCTGAAGAGGAAGGCTCAGCATCGTGAATGTAGATGGATTTACTCGTTGCCATCATGCGGAAGGAGTACAGATCGATGGAGTCAGCAATGGCTTGTAATTTGGGATGTTCTGGAAAGTATTCCTGATGTCCTAATCCCTCTCTACGTAGGAGTTTGTTCTCAAAGTTTGCTTTGAGCTCGCTTATTTTATCCAAGACGATCTCTCGCTCTTCTTCCGTCAGAGATTTGTCATGTGACAGTTGGTCCAAAGAAAAAGGCGGAACAAATACATGAGTGGGCTGTCCTGTGCTGTCCGACTTTACAACCGTAGTATGGTGGAATAGGGCTGACTTACTGGAAAAAGCCGTCATTCGAAGCTCTATTGGGGTCTTCTGAATCGTATCAATCATGGCTTGAAGCCGCGGGTGATTTGGAAAGTAAATTTCGGAATTTATAGGTCCAGTGTCCGACGCCGTTTGAGCGGCCGTGTTTGGTGAAGAGAGCAAAGGCCGATTATAGTAGTCGCTAGTGCTATAGTAAACAAATAGCGCAATCATTGAAACAAATAACCATACTACAAGTGCCTTTTTCATTTGAGAGAGGTTGAGTGAAGGTAAGGTAGTACTTCATAAGGGTTTAGGCAAGGGAGCTAAACTAGGAGAGCGTTAGAATATCACTGGTCAGTGACTGGTGCTTAAAGTCCAGAACCAAAAAAAGCCCGACCAAACTGGCCGGGCTCTATCATGTCTAACAGGAAATATTATTTCCCTGCTTCGTAACGCTTGTTCACTTCGTCCCAGTTGATCACGTTGAAGAACGCGTTGATGTAATCTGGACGACGGTTTTGGTAGTTCAAGTAGTAAGCGTGCTCCCAAACGTCCAAACCGAGGATTGGAGTTCCTGAACAACCTACACTTGGCATCAATGGATTGTCTTGGTTTGCAGTGCTACAAACTTCAACCTTACCACCAGGGTGAACACAAAGCCATGCCCAACCTGAACCAAAACGAGTAGCCGCTGCTTTTGCAAATGCGTCTTTGAACGATTCGTAGCTACCAAAAGCTTCGTCAATAGCCGCTGCAACTGCACCAGTTGGAGCACCACCGCCGTTTGGCGACATCACCTTCCAGAACAAGTCGTGGTTATAGTAACCGCCGCCGTTGTTGCGAACTGCAGTGTTGTCTGTATGGTTGGCAAGAAGCTCTTCAATGCTCTTACCTGCCATGTCCGTGCCTTCAATGGCAGCGTTTAGGTTGTTGGTGTAACCCGCGTGGTGCTTTCCGTGGTGGATTTCCATTGTGCGAGCGTCGATATGTGGTTCCAATGCATCATGTGCGTATGGAAGTGCTGGTAATTCAAATGCCATGGTTCGTTATATTATGATTTAACTTTCATGTTGTAGTACAAATGTAGGGTTTGATATGTTCACAGCGAAGCGACATTGATTACCTCTATATTTTCATTGTTTAAACACATGTATGCAATGTAGAGGATGAGTATCTTCATTCTGTGAAACAGCTCGCCATTCCTTTCATTCGAATCTTTAACCTCTACCGAGATGCTTTTGGTGGATTGAGCACGCCTACTTGGATGTTAAGTCTTGTGATGCTCATCAACCGAAGTGGGGCGATGGTGATTCCGTTTTTGTCGATTTATTTGACAGAGAAAATTGGACTCTCAAAGGTTGAAGCCGGCTATGTTTTGATGGGATATGGCGTAGGGGCTGTGATAGGAACCACCTTGGGAGGTCAACTTACAGAGCGGTTTGGACATTATAAAGTTCAAGCAGGATCGCTGATTGCCACTGGTGTGTACCTGTTTATCTTACCTCTTCTATCCTCGTTTGTAGGATTGATTGTGGGGGTGACTACCTTGAGCATCATTGCCGATACGATCCGTCCCGCGAATGGGGCCAGTATTGGATATTACGCAAAGAAAGAGAATGTGACCAAGGCGTTTTCGCTGAACCGACTGGCAATCAACCTAGGTATTTCTATTGGTCCTTCCATCGGTGGCTGGCTTGCTACGTTTAGTTACACGCTTCTTTTTATCACGGATGGTACCACTTGTATTTTGGCTGGAATTGCCTTCATCCTTTACTTTCGAAACTTGCGAAAAGGAGAAGATGCGGATCGAGAAGAGAGAAAGAAGTCCAGCGTTCCCGTTCGAAAGGCGTATACGGATATTCCCTTTGTTCTCTTCTGTATTCTGAATGCGTGTTTTGCCTTGGTCTTTTTCCAAATCCTCTACACCCTACCGCTTTTTTACGTGGAAGAATATGCGGTAGATACCACTTTTGTAGGATACATGCTGGCGCTTAACGGATTGGTGGTATTCGCTTTTGAAATGATTGTGGTTCATTTATGGGGCCATAAATTCAAAGTGATGACCTTCGTTATTTTTGGTGCAGCTCTGAATGGATTGGCCTATTTAATGCTGATTTTCACTCATTCCAATGCACTATTAATTACCTCTATGGTGCTCTTGAGTTTTGCTGAAATCTTCGCTATGCCATTTGCCATTGCATGGGTTTCCAACCGTGCGGGTGAAGCCAGCAGAGGGAGTTACATGGGATTGTACACTTCCAGTTATGCGGTTGCCCACATTATTGCACCGTTAGCGGGTACGCAACTCATTACATACGGAGGGTTTGACCTTCTCTATGGAGTTTTGGGAGGGTTTGGACTTCTTACGGCTCTCGGTTTCTACGGAATAGTTCGCGCTGTAAATAAGCCTACTTTGCTCCAAGAAGATACGTGAGTGGAACCTCAAGTCTTCTAGACCAAGAGCGTTCGTTGTGATCTGCTCCTTCAAACACTTTGCTCATTCCTCTACCTTCCACAAAGTCGTTGGCCACTAAGATGCTATCCATTTTAGATTGATAGGGTGCGTAGAGTGAATCGAGACCTACTGTTCCGTGATCGAAGTACAAGTGTGTGGAATATGGGTTGGGTAGATGTTCAGCCGTGTAGTCCAAAATAGCCGATGACAACTCGGCATTTCGAGTGCGTCGCGCGCCGAGCCAGTGGGTGGATAAACAGGCAGCACCGCCAAATTCTTCGGGATATTGTAAGGTGGCATAAAGGGAAATCAACCCTCCCATGCTTGAACCCATGATGTAGTGATCCATGGGATTATCGGATACTGCATATCGCTCTTTGATGAAAGGCTTGAGTTCGTGAATGAGGAAATCTACGTATCGATTACCTCTGGCTTTTCCTGCCAAATCGTTTTGAATAAGAGAATCTGCAATGGCTTCTGGAAGGCTTGGAATAACGTCTTCTGGAAAGTAGTCGCTCGTTCTATAAATTGAACCACCATTGGCAATGGCTACCACTATAGTTGGTTGAATCACACCCTTAGAAATGAGTCGTTCCATGGTTTCATCTACCTGCCACTCTTGGTGATTCCATGTGTTCGTCGAATCAAACAGCATTTGACCGTCGTGCATGTAGAGTACAGGATAGCTCTGGCTTGAATCGTAGCCTGGGGGCGTCCAAACCCACACATCTCGCCAACTCAAACCCTCAGGTGCCCAGTTGCCCAGCAAGGTAAGCTGACCTTTTTCATTCACGGGTTCTTTCGGGTTGTTGCAACCAACGACAAGGGCAGATAGGGTGATAAGAGTGAGGTAGAGGTGTTTCATTCGCTTAGTTTACGGACAGCATGAAGGCCATTTTAAGAGAGAAGTTATCCAGTGTATTCGGGAATGAATACGGCCCATATCGGTAAAATGCACCTACGCCAATGCCGAAGTAGCCCATGTTGCCTAAATTGATTCGTATCAAGTTGTCGAACGCCAGTCCTGATTCGTAATACCCATAGCGCATATCCTTGATATCTTCATTCAAATGTCTTTCGGGTTCGTCGAGCAATCCATAACCTACGCCCTGAAAGATTCGAATTTCTGGCTTGAACCATCCACTTCGAAGAAGGAGGGAACGGAAATCGTGCATGAAGTACATGGCGACATATCTGGAATTGAAGAACTCGTTGAATCGCATGGCCTGAAAGGAGTTAGGCACTACTACACTGAAGGAGGAACTGTAGGATGGACGAGCGCCAAAGTTCATCCCAATGGGAAGAGCTCTATCTACGATACCGGTCTCCAAACTGATGAGCGTTCTTCCTAAGTTCTTGGTAAAGCGATCAAATTGAATCCCCAATTCCAATTTGTTGTAATCGAAGTCGGAGCCAAATATGCCAGATATTCCTCGACTATAGTTCAATCGAACAGCAGGCCAAAGCTTGCTACCTGTGGTGATTTTCTGACCATAGTTAGCTAAGATTCGCTCATCTTGAACCCATCGCCAACCGAAGTTGATTTCAGAAAATTGGTAGAAAGTTGAGGCTTCCCCTTCGTCGTTTACAAAGGCATAGTCATAAGTTGGAGTAAGCGAGAAGTTCTTGGCTCCCACTTCAAAAATGTGATACGTCCACGCACGAGATCGCAACATCACTTCGTGAGATTCAATGCGGTCCATCCGCACGTTGTAGAATTGTTCGGCAAAGGACGTTCGTTCCCAATAATTGATGCCAATCACCCCGGGGCCACGAACATCATTCTTGTATTCATACTTAAACCAACCGTCATTTTCGGTGTCAAAGGTGAGTTTGATTTCGCCCCCGTATTTCAATCGTTCATCGTTAAAACCATAGCCAAAGTATCCCCCTCCGCTGATGAAAGGTGAGATCACTTCGTTGGTGTATACCCCCATTCCCAGTCGTAAACCTTCGTATTGACTACTGGCAATAAGTCGCTTCATGTCTAAGTTGATAGGGCCTAATGCAAGAAAGCCTCTATACGCATGTCGCGTGGAGCGCATTACCCCACCTAAATTATAGCGCTCGCCGATGCTATCCATGTGGCGAACGGTTTCACGCTCTAGGGGGTCGAGTTCCGTTGGCCGACGAAGTTCCCAGAAGCTATCGTCCACCAAGCCTGCATCTTCACGCATTTTCACTTGAACATGGCTGAATTTTTCTTCCGGGACGGGAACGTTCACGTAGATGGAATCGAGGTAGGTCTTTCCAATCATCACCGCTCCGTTTTTTCGGAAGGGGAAACGCTCTAGTTCTAAGGTGAAGTTGAGTTGAACGGGAAACCAATAGCCACCGTAAACTCGTTCGTAGCGCTGCTCCATGCTCAGGCTAATCTTCCCTTTATCCCATGGTTCTGCTGTAACATATTCAATCGCCCAGCCGTTGGAGTTGATGTGAATCACTCCTTCAAACCCTTCAAAATTTGACCCTCGCGTGGGGAAGTACTTCATGATGAAGGTGGTGTCCGTTCCCGAGTAAGTGGTATCTTGTAGGATGAAGGCATAGCGATCTTCAAACCCTTTGGCGATAGGGTTGAGGTATTCTTTGTTCAATAATCGCATGTAATCATCATAAAAACCAAAGTGCTGAATACCATCTGGAATGGTAGCGATGTTTGGATTTTCGAATCCAGAAATTTTAGTGCCTATTACCTCTTCCGCATGCTGATTCGGCGTGTGGTAGTACTTCTTCGTCACCGATTCAATCACCAACAAATGTCGGTTAACGGCATTCGCCTTGTCGGCCATAATCTCGGCACTATCGGCTGAACTCATGGTGGAATCAATGTCGAAGTTGTAGGTGATTACATTCTTGTTATAGCTGGTGTATCGATAGGAATCGTAGCGGTTTGGGTTGTTCACCGACTTGTGTCGAACTGCATTGCGAACGATTCGCCAAGCTGGGTTTTCACGGGCAAAGATGGTTACCTCGTTCAGCGCTTCGGCCTTTTCGTAAAGGACGATTTTTCCATCAGAGGGAAGATCTTCAGGGCGGTACGAGCTCGGTTCATACCCAATGAGTTCAAACTTCACAATGCGAAATCGACGATGAGGAAGGGTGAAGTTTCCATTGATATCCGAGATCAATTTTTGCGAACGATCCTCTCCCCACGAGATGGTTACGTTGGGAAGTGTTTCTCCGTGTTCATCCAATATCTGCCCCACATACTGCTGTGCTTCAGTGTGGAAAGAGAGAATGAGAAAAAGTCCGAAAAGAATATATGATGCAGGTGTATTCTTCATTGAGCTTCTAAGGTAGAGAAGGATTCTAATTATCGTACGTCTAGTACCGTATTTTCAGTATAAATTTCGACTTTTAACATGTTTCGCATTCCCTACCTTTACGAGAAGATTCGCCTCTCATGAGTACATCCCATCCCAAAACATTTCAAGTTTACAGTGCCAGTGCTGGTGCTGGAAAAACGTTTAGTTTGGTGCGGGAGTATTTAAAGATCTGCTTGCGATCTGAAACATCCTCCGAATTTACTCGAATTCTCGCTATCACGTTCACCCTTAAGGCGGCTGGGGAAATGAAGAGAAGGGTGTTGGAAGCCTTGAATGCCTTTCGTCAACCAACAGTGCCTTCAAAGTTTCGAGGATTGTACGATGCAGTAGCGGATGATTTGGAAATAGACGATGCCACGCTTTCTCGTAGATCCCACGAAGTGCTCAAGTCCATTTTGCATGATTATACGGGATTGAGTATTTCTACCATCGACAAATTCACGTACCGACTGGTCCGCACGTTTAGTCACGATTTGGGACTAGCTTCCAACTTCGACGTGGAGTTAGACGATGCAGAAATGTACCGTCAATCTATTGATCTGCTCTTGGATGACAGTGGAAGGCATGCAGAGCTGACTAAACTCCTTCATCGCTATGTAGATCGTAAGATGGATGAAGGTAAGTACTGGAAGCCGGAGGGAGAAATGCTCAAAATGGCTGCTCATTTGGGTGATGAGAACAGTGCGGAGATTCTAGATAAACTCGAGTCGTGGACGCTTCCGCAATTCATTGAAGTACGCGGCAAACTAGAGAGTCAGCTTGCGGCTTACAAGGCCAAAATGCACGGATTAGGTGAAGAAGGCATGAAGTTGATAGCCGGAATTCCTGCTGCTTACTTTAATTACGGAGCTGTTCCATCCTATTTCAAAAAAGCGCTTCAGAATGATTTGTCCGCTTTCATGGCTGGGAAACGCATTCGCGATTTTCACGAAAAAGGGGTGTACACCAAGGCGAAGCCAGCGCCAGAAGCAGCTGCCGCAATCGAACCTATCAACGATGCACTCACTGATTTGATCGGTCGATGTATCGCCTTTGAAGATGAGGAAGTTGTTCATGCACTGATTCTTGAGAAAGTTCTTGCCAACTATGATGGAATGGCGGTATTGCATGAAATTGCTGCCAAACTAAACGACTATAAAGAGGCGAATAACCTGGAGAGTTTGAAGACCTTCAACAAGCTTATTTATGAATCCCTGATTAATCTGCCCACTCCCTACATCTACGAGCGAATTGGTGAAAAATATCGCCATTATTTCATCGATGAATTTCAAGATACCAGTAGCCTTCAATGGCTCAACTTAACTCCTTTGGTGCACAACGCCGTTGCTTCTGGAGGTTCAACCATGATTGTGGGGGACGCCAAGCAAAGTATTTATCGATGGAGAGGCGGAGAAGCTGAGCAGTTTTTAGGGTTGATAGAAAGCGCTCGAAACCCAGATGAGCTGGGGGGCGATGTCGCTTATGCCTTGAAGCATGTTTCCTTAGAGCACAACTGGAGATCTGCCACTGAAATCATCAACTTCAACAACGATTTCTTCGGTCGGTTAGCTGAGGTTCTAGGGGAGGATCAGCATCAGCAATTGTACCGAGAGGTTGCCCAAAAGGCCATGGGACAAGAAGGGGGGATGGTTTCCATAGAGTTTCTAGAAACGGAGAGGAAGAACGATCTCTTTCATGCGGGCTGCCTGCAGAAAACGTTGGTTCGCGTGCGAGAATGCTTGGATGCTGGATATCATCCAGGTGATATTGCCATCCTAGTTCGGAACAATGTGTACGGAGAGAAAGTAGCCCGTGTTCTCACACAAGAAGGAATCAATGTAGTGAGTGTAGATTCACTTAAACTACAGAACAGTTCTGCCGTTCGGGCTATTATTGCTTTCATCCGACTTAAACTCAATCCGGCGGATTTGGAGGCTAGGATGGAGTTGGTGGACATGCTTCATCAATCGGGTGTGTATAGCATGACTGCTGAAGAATTACACGCGGGACTATTGGCAGCTTCCGATGTTCGTGGGGATGCTTGGCAAAAGTGGACCGCCGATCACGAAATCGCGGAAGCTTTAGCGGCTAAGGATGCAGCGGGACTTTTTGAGTGGGGGGAGAATGCCGCACGTGCACTTCGCCTCATTGACGGAAGAAAGCCCGATCCCTTCATCCAGTTTTTCTTGGATGAACTCTACGCTTTTGGACAGAGGAAATCCCATAATATTGTCGACTTCCTAACTTGGTGGTATGAGAAGGGGCATAATCAATCCATCACCGTTCCGAACTCCAGAGAAGCCGTACAGGTGATGTCCATCCACAAATCCAAAGGCTTGGAATTCCCTGTGGTCATTTTTCCGTTTGCCAATTTTGAGGCAAAGCGAAAGGGAGGCGACACTCGGTGGGTTCGCTTAGACGAAGATCAATTTGAAGGTTTGCCCGTGGCTTTGATGGGTATGAATTCCGAACTAGCCGCACGTGCAGAAACCACCCATCCATCGTATACGGCAACATATGAACGCTTTGATCGAGAGACTGTTTTCGACAACATCAACCTGCTCTATGTGGTGCTCACCCGTCCTGTAGATCGTCTCTATATTATCAGTGAGCAGAACAATAGCAAGACTGGGCCTTCCATGGATAAGGGAAAGATCAACGACTACCTCCTTTGCTATCTGGAAGAGAAGGGACTGCGTCCCGAAGGTGACGAGCGACTCATTCTCGGATCGGAAACGCCTGCGCCTTCACAAGAAGAGGATGAAGGTGCCTCTGCACGAAGCATAGACACCTTTGTGAGTAATGCTTGGAGGGGAAGAGTGCAGCTGAGTAGAGATACAGATGGTATAAAAGATCAACTCAGCGATCGCCCTAGAATGTGGGGAAACACCATTCACAATTTGTTGGCAGAAGTCGAAAGGGCTTCTGATTTGCCTCAAGTGCTGCGGCGTGCGGTAGTATCTGGAAAACTGCCCAAATCGTCCGTTAGCGAAATACGGGAAGTACTGGAGAAGGTGGTCAACCACCCAGAATTGTCAGATTCCTTTACAGCGGAAAAAGTCTATAACGAGCGAGATTGGGTAGGTGATGACCGCGTGCATCGACCAGATAGAATCACCTCTAAGAATGGCGTGTGGACAGTACTGGATTACAAAACCGGAGATGAGCTCAGTTCCCATAAAAAACAAATCCGCCGGTACGCGGATTTGTTAGGAGTAGGACAGACCGTTCGATCTGTCCTAGTATACATTAACGATGATGTTCGCATCGTAGAAGTGCGTTCAGCTCCAAGTGGAGGAGAACAGCTTACTCTTCTTTAGATCACGCCCAATTCTTTACCTACCTCAGTAAAGGCAGCAATCGCTTGGTCCAAGTGCTCTATTTCATGCGCAGCAGAAAGCTGAACGCGAATTCGAGCCTGACCTTTTGGAACCACTGGATAGAAGAATCCAATCACGTAAACACCTTTTTCGAGAAGTTTATCGGCAAACTGTTGTGAAAGAGCTGCATCGTAAAGCATGATAGGAACAATAGCGCTATCGCCGTCTTTGATATCAAAACCAGCTGCCTTGATGCCTTTCTTAAAGTGATTTACGTTGTTTTCCAACTTGTCGCGGAGGTCGGTGGTTTCGCTCAGAAGGTCGAATACCGCGATAGATGCACCCACAATAGAAGGGGCAAGCGAGTTAGAGAACAAGTAAGGGCGAGAACGTTGGCGAAGAAGTTCAACAATTTCCTTTCTACCTGTGGTAAATCCGCCCATCGCACCACCCAAGGCCTTACCCAAGGTTCCAGTAATGATGTCAATTCTACCCATCACATTGCGGAGTTCGTGCGTACCTCTACCCGTGGCACCGATGAACCCTGTAGCGTGACATTCGTCTACCATTACCAGAGCGTCGTATTGTTCGGCAAGGTCACAGATTTTGTCCAATTGCGCCACATAGCCGTCCATAGAGAACACTCCATCGGTAACGATGATTTTATTGCGAGCGCCTTTCTCGTTGGCTTCTTTCAATCTCTCTTCAAGATCTGCCATGTTGTTGTTCTCGTAGCGGAAGCGCATTGCCTTACACAAACGAACACCGTCTATGATGGAAGCGTGGTTCAAGCTATCCGAGATGATGGCATCTTCTGGACCTAGAAGCGGTTCAAACACTCCGCCGTTCGCATCAAATGCCGCAGCGTAAAGGATGGTGTCTTCCGTTCCTAGGAAGTCGGCAATCTTCTTTTCAAGCGTTTTGTGAATGTCTTGTGTACCGCAAATAAAGCGAACCGATGACATTCCAAAACCATGTGAATTGAGCGCCTGATGCGCCGCTTCGATCACCTTAGGGTGAGAAGAAAGTCCGAGGTAATTGTTCGAGCAAAAATTCAACACTTCCTTCCCTTCGGCCGTTTTGATCACAGCATCTTGGGGAGTAGTGATTATTCGCTCTTTCTTGTATAGGCCGTCTGCTTCAATCTGTTGAAGTTCGGCTTGAAGTTGTTGTTGAAGTTTTCCGTACATGATGCGAAGATATAGATTAGGGGTGGGAAAGTGATAGGGTGCGATGGACTAGTGCGAAGTACCATGTGCTAACGTACTCCGGCGTACTCCCTTATATTGGACCCGTCAAAACTGGAAAATTCGAGCTATTTAAGGTATTCATTCGGAGACATATCCCAGTTCCGTTTGAGTCTTCCACGAATTAGCAGAATTGTTTTAAAGAATTACACTAAAGTTGCCTTATCGTAATAGCAGAGCAACCGGTGCGCATGAAAATGCTATCTAAAAAGAGAGTAGTCGATTCCCTGAAACGTTAGGCCTTGTGGAACTCTTTATTTCTCAAGGCTTGGTTTTCTTATTGAAAAGAAGGTCTTAGAGAATCTCCCCTCATATGGTGAGTGCTTCTAGTGCGAACGGAATGACACACTATCTTATTCCGATACGTTAACGGTTTAATAGCGCGGTATGAAGGGTGTTCTTAGTATAACACCATAATGCATCCATCATTGAAAGCATCAGGTCCTTAGGTTTCGTGCTTTCACATTTTATCAGTGGAATCTCTTCCGAGGAACTCCCTTGAGTCCAACGGTATTGATATTCATAAACAAATGCCCAGCCTATATAGGCCGGGCATGTTATACAAGGTGTTTGTGAAGCTTTATCGTATGATACGGAAACTCTCGGTTTGTTCACCTCTTTTGCAGTTGACAACGTAAACTCCTGATGCTAGATCAGCGAGCGAAAGAGTGATCTCGTTGTTGGAAGCGTCTACTTCACGTTCGAATACAAGGGCTCCAGAGATCGAGAAAAGGGCGATTTGTGTGCTAGTCTCCAAGGAAGGGAATGTTAATTTCCATTGATGATCGCTCTCCATGATGAGGTTGAATTCACCTGTCAAATTCTCCTCCAAGGCAGTTTTATAAGTGGAAGGGAAAACGGTCATACCTACCAAGTCTTTTGACTTGATCATATAGTCTGCAGAGACTACAATAAAAATGTTAGGAGCCGATTGAGCATATTTCTGTAAAGCAAATACAGGTACAATCTCCGTACTGTTCATGCTTGAACTCATAGGGGCGTAAGATTCATCTATTCCTTGAGTAATAGCTGAAACTGCATTTGCCATTCCAGGAGGAGTTAAATAGGTGGAAGAGGTTGGGTCGAATTCTACCGAGAAGGTTTCTCCCATGCATGCAGCACTTGGTCCATGCCATGTCATGGACACCGCACTGTTTTGATTCCAATCAATGGCATAGCTACAATAGAAACTCGACTTGAAATCTACAGCCAGGGTACATGGACTACTTCCAGGTATGCTATTCACTCCAACAAATGGGGATAGTCCTCCAATGGAAGCATCTCCCGTAATAAGTCCAAGATCCTCATTGTACGGAGATGTCGCGCTTTTGTTCACTGCAATGGTGAATTCGGTATATGGCGAAGTGTGAGCCACCATCCCGTTTTCTTTTGGTGAGCAAATGCGCACTCGTGCACCACCTTCTACGTCGTAAAACGCGTCTACACTGTGAAATATCGGTGCTAGTCCCGGAGGTGAGTCGAGAGTAATGGCATGCAAGACACCTCCGTCTAACAAGGCAACAGTATAGCGGATGTCGGTGAGCGTGGGGAGACTGTATGGTTCATGTGCAGCGATATCGTAATAACTGAAAGTACTCGTTGGTGTTCCCAATGTATGTACCAGCGTAGGAGGGCTTACGTTTACAGTGCCGTTGGAAACATTGCTAGGGTCAGATTCTACGGAAGCCACAAAGATGTCGTCTCTATTGGAATATACCACTCCTCCGAAGCCTTCTGGGCCCATGTCGATTAGGGCACTTCGGCCGTCTCCGATGAAAATGGCTGTGGCCATTGGGATATATGAGCCGCTGAAAGAGTCGAAGTAATACTTATCTAAGAACACTTGTTCCGAACCGCCAGGAATTGGTGAGGCACAGTCGTACACCACATAGAGGTTTTCTCCACCATGGGTCATTTGGACATCGCCAGGGTTGCAGCTTCCGCCACTTGGAGATGAGATCACCAAGGTTTGCAAGAGATTGGCTCCACCGCCACCCGTTCGGTCAACAATGTCAACATGTACAACTGGCGGGATGATAGAGTTGTCATAGTCCATTACGGCTGTTAAGTCCATGCCATTCACTGTGGCACTGGATACTTCACTTGAAGTGAAGATTATTCGATTTTGGTAGAAGAAGTCAGGTTCCATGGATGGATTAACCTGACCGTTTAAGGAGGTCAGCGAGAGCATTAAACTCGTAAGAAGGCAGGCCTTCTGGTACATGTTTTTCATGGCATTGATATTGTTAAAAATTTGTACTTCCAATCTATCGATACACATGAAGTAAAAACTGAATTACTTTCTATATGGTAGGTTATTCTTTCTAGTTGGTCGTTATTGAAAGTTCAAACTTGTAGATGGGGTGGTTTTTGCACTTGTTCTTGAATGGAAATGGGTCGTTTATCATGTGATGATCGTTCTTCGCCATATTGCATTCCTCTGGATAAGGGGGTAATTTTCTTTTAATAATGGGTAGGTATTTTTCCTGATATCCATTTGCTTTTATTGAACTTCAGGGATCGTATAATTCATCAGGATCAGTTCAGATTTCAATTGTATAAATGTGAATAAATCAACTATACGTTTTTTCTTGGCCTTTCTATTCTTTCAACTCACCGTAGTTGCACAGTGCCAAGATTCGTGGAACGAGCTGCGAACGGGAGATGTTTACGTGATTAAGCACGATAACTGTGGACGTCTTGTAGTGGGGTCAGATCAGGGATTGTTTGTTTATGACGGTTATTCTTTGCGTAGCGTTTTGGAGTATAGAACGGATGTGCTGGATGTTAGTATCAATGAGGATAATCAACTCTTTCCGAGCTATTTTTCGAAGAACTTGGTCATTGGAAATTCCGGAGAGAGAGTCTCTGCACCTGACTCTGTCAATGATCGTTTGATCCATTTGATAGGACGAGGATTCACTTTTGGTAGATCACTGAACCACATTCCAATTTTTAATGGATTCTTGGAGGATTCAACCTACGTAGAGCTCAGTGGTGATGGATCTGTTGTATTCGAGTACAAGGGATATCCAATGCCACTAGAGCACTTTATTGCCAGTATCGATCTGTGGGGAGGCAAGCAATTGCTTATAAGTACTCCAGGTCAGTCGGTGTTCGTTTTGGATTTGCAGTCGGATCAGAAATATCCTTTGATCAAATTGGACGACGTAGTTTTTAGATCTGCAAGGCAATTGTCAGACACGACCTTAGCCCTTGTTAAACCTGGGGTTGTCGATTCACTGATCTACTTCAATTTCAACTCGAATCTTCACATAACGAATCGACGGAGCGTGGGCTTGGGTAGTGAAGTGATCAATTTGTGCCAGTCGGAAAATGGTGTTTTCGTTACGTATCGCTCCGGTGGTTTCAGAGAGTACGACCTAAAACTTAGTCCAGGATCGTTATTGGCTGAAGAGTACTTGATCAATTTCGTTCATGAATTTAGAGGACACTACTATTTAGGTACCCGTGGGCAAGGATTACAGGTGATTCGAAATGCACATCATCGGATGGAGACCCAAACGGTATTTGAACCCCATCATTTTCAATGTTTATTTCGTGTTGGAGATCGCATCGGATATGCTGGGTTGAGTGAGAATCGATTAACGTTGACAACTGCGCATCACGATGATTTCCAGAATGTTCAAACGAGCGAGTATAGATACTTAAAACCTAGTTTGTCGGAGGTATATACCTACCAATCGCATTTGATGGTGGACGGTGCTTTATTTGCCCCTGAAGCTTTTGTAGAGGATGTATTCCAAAGTGTAGTCGGTTTTGGAGTATTCAAATCAAAGACGATATACAATGGCGATCTCTGGGTTTGCCTTCATAACGGTCTTTACAGATTCGAGGAAGGTTTGGATAGTAATCGCGCCGAAGAAGTGCTGTCGGAGAGAATCTATCACATTGACTTCATAGATAGTACGAGAAGCTTAATGGCGCTGATAGACGGACTTTACGTCTTTAATCACCGAACCAAAACTCGAGTGAAGTTGAGTAGTCTTTCAGATAGGACAGGGGCTATACAGGACTTGTATATCGATCGTAAACAGGGCTATGCCTACATCGCTTCAATTACGGGTTTGTTTAGAATTCCAACGCATCAATTGACTACGACGCCTTTTAATAGGATGGAAGAAGTTGTGAAGTTGGAACGAATAGTGGACTTGCGTACGGAGAAGATCATTTTTCGGGAGGGCAGATTGTACGCCAACCACGGAAGGTCTATTACCTGTTTAAATCCGGTAAATATGAGGATGCAACACTACAGTGAGCTCAATGGATTACCGGACAAAGCGATTAAGGATATAGAGGTTTTGAAGGGCTGTATGTACGTTGCTATTGCCGGAGAAGTGTATCGCTTTACTTTGGGTGAAAGCCCCTCATTAACGTACCGTGTTGAGTTGGCGGCGGCCGAAGCTAACGATCGGTACTTAGATCGCGCAACATCCTACACCTTCCGTCCAGACGAGTCTATTATCCGTTTCTTCCTTTCGAATAACCATTGGGAGAATGTTGATTTTCTCAATTATGAATTCCGTTTGTTGCCAATACGTGAGAATTGGACAAAGACCGATCGTCCTGAATTGTCCTTCTACGATCTCGCACCAGGTAGCTATCAATTGGAGGTTCGTCTGAAGAACAATCTGGAGAATGCATTTTCAGACCAAAACCTCGTTGTTGCCTTTGTGGTTGAACCTCATTTTTGGGAGACTTCTGTGTTCCAGTGGCTGGTTGTGCTCTTTTGGGTAGGACTGGCTTTCTCGTTGATTTACTACGTGAATTATCGCGTGCAGACACGTAGAATTCAGGAGCTAAATCATAAGAAGGAAGTGTCTGATCTCAGCTTCCGAATGATTAGAGCACAGATCAATCCACACTTCATTTTTAATTGTTTGAACTCCATATTGTTGTTGAACTTCAAAAAGCAATATGAGCAAGTAGGGCACTACATCCTTTCTTTCTCGCGAATGATCAAGGTTAACTTGGATATTTCGGAGACGATCTATCACACAATTCAAGATGAAGTGGAGTACTTGAGAAACTACTTGGAGTTAGAAGGTCTGCGTTTTAAAGATCAGTTAATTACCTACATACACCTTGATGAAGAGCTAGATACCCAAACCTTGATACCTTGTTTCTTCGTTCAGATATTTGTGGAGAACTCCATCAAACACGGTCGTAAGACTAATGCCCCATTAACGGTTGATGTCCGTTTTAGCAGAGTGGATGAGCAAACCATAGAGGTGGTAATTGAAGATGATGGGAAGGGATTCTCGAATGTGTCGAGCAGTGGAATGGGAATGGGCTTACAATTGATTCAGGACCGAATCAGAATCTATAAAGATGTTTATCACTATCGCATTGAACTAACACAGTCTGAAAAGGCGATAGGCACCTATACTCACCTTACCTTCAAAAATGAATCTCGATAATCTACATGTACTGATCGTTGATGACGAGCCGGATGGGATCAATTACATCGTTGAATTGCTCCGGACGTACTTTCCAACAGTTCAACACCTCCATACTGCGGAGAATCTTATTCGTGCTCGTGAAATTCTGACCCATCGCAAAATGGATTTGTTGTTTCTCGATATTCGCATGCAGGACAGTACCGTCTTCAAGCTTCTCAACGAAGGAGATCTCTTCACAGATGAGGTGTTGATCTTTGTAACTGGTCATAAAGAGTATGCGTTTGAGGCTATCCGAACCCGCCCCTTCGACTATCTACTGAAACCCTTAAGCCCAAAGGAGTTTGTTCAATGCATGGACAAGTGTTTACAGTATTTAACGGAACAGAAAAGTCGGAAGTCGATTTCGGACAAGGTGCTCGTATTGAGTGGTTCTGGGCGTCAGTACACCATAAGAATGAGTCAGATTCTATACTGTCGCTCCATGGGTGCATACACATCATTTGTATTGCGCTCGGGGAAGAGTATCATGGTTTCAAAAGCGATGAACCACTTTCAGGAAGAGTTAGAGGAGAACGGATTTTACCGGATTCACAACAGCTATGTGGCCAATTTGAAGCACATTGATTCGGTAGCCAGTAAGGGCTCCACTCATGTGGTGCTTACCAATGGCGACACGCTTCCAGTTTCTAGACGCCGAAGACCGGGTTTTAATCGGGTGTTTAATGGAGAGGTTCGGAGGGACTGAAACAAAGGCCATGAAGGGAGGACGTTTCCGGGCTCTTGAGTTCTGTAGATATTAAACTTGTCTGCGGTATCTATAAGTTAGACTCCAAAGTCCAACAAAAAACCCCCTGATTTCTCAGAGGGTCTTTGCTTTATTCTTCCAATTGAAGATCGGCTAGATCTTCAGGTGATTTTACACGTGAGAATCTTCGTTTTCCACGCTCCATTAAGTAGAACATGACGGGAACTACAATAAGAGTAAGGAAGGTGGCGAAGGTGAGACCGAAGATTACGGTCCACGACATCGGCCCCCAGAAGATTACGTTGTCTCCACCAAAGTAAATTTGCGGATCAGATTGGGTAACCAAGGTGATGAAGTTGATGTTCATCCCCGTAGCCAATGGAAGCAAACCAAGAATGGTAGTGATGGCGGTGAGAAGTACTGGGCGCAAACGCGTTTTACCCGCTTCAACAATCATCAAATAAAGCTCTTCCCTTGGCAACAATTCGTTGTCGCGCAATTTGAGAATGGCTCTTCTGCGGTCCATCAACTGCTTGGTGTAATCAATCAATACAATGGCGTTGTTTACCACAATACCCGCCAGTGAAATGATACCAATCATGGTCATCATAATCACAAACTCCATGTTGAAGATGATCAACCCAAGAAGCACACCTACCAAGCTCAATACAACAGTGGTAAGGATAATGAATGGTGTTGATGCACTGTTGAATTGTGCCACCAAGATCAAGAAGATAAGGAACACCGCAGCCATGAGGGCTTTGCTCAAGAAGGCCATCTGCTCGGCCATCTCTTCTTGTTCACCCGTAAACTTGAAGTTCACTCCTCGTGGGGTTTCGTATCCAGAAAGAGCCGCTTGAATTTTAGCAACCACTTCGTTGCCATTCGCTCCTTCTTCTGTGTTGGAGTAAATGGTGATGACACGATCGAGATCTTTGCGCTTAACGGCAGAGAAAGTAGATGCCAACTGCGGCTGAGCAACAGCACTAATCGGCACTTGCTTGATTCTACCAGAAGCGGGATCTCTAAAGGTGATGCGTTGGTTTAACAAGTCGTCTATGTTATAGCGGAAGTTATCGCTGAAACGCAGATTAATTGGGTAGTCGTCTTCGCCATCTTTGAAACGAGAAACCTCTTTTCCGAAAAGTGCCGTGCGAAGTGCATCACCAATTTGCGCAGTGCTAATCCCTAAGGTGCGGGCTTTTACACGGTCAATTTCAATCGGCATTTCTGGCTTGCCCGATTGAACGTCAATTTGAAGTTCTTCAATTCCCTTAATGCCTCTTTCGTTGATGAAACGACGCATGTTTTCAGCAGTTTCAAGAAGCTGACCATAGTCTTCACCGTTGATTTCGATATTGATTGGCGGCTTGCTATCTGGACCATTTTTGTCTTTGTCTACCGCAATGTTCACCCCCGGGTAATCGGAAATGGCTTCACGAATGGTTTGAAGAACGTCTGAACTTCGAACTGGAATGTGGTTCTCATCTACACGATCAGCGAATGGTCGGAATGCTACGGTAATCTTGGCCTTGTTTGGCGTTTGAGCCATAGAAGGGCCTTGGTTCGGGTCGGAAGTTCCTTCTCCTACCTGAGCAATCACCGATTCAACCATGTAGTTGTATTCAATCGTATCCCCATTCTCGTAGATTGGGTAGGTGTAGTTGTCTACGATTTCGAATACTTGATCTTCAATTTGTCGACAGATTTTGTCGGTCTCTAGAATATCCGTTCCAATCGGCAACTCGATGTATACAAGCGCTTGACGCGGTTGGTTTTCTGGGAAGAAGAGCACTTTAGGCTGACTCACTCCCAATAGCATGAAAGAGAAAATCAACAATCCAACTGAACCGAAGAAGAACAAGTAGGCATTTCTACCACGCAAGGCATACTTCAGCATTCGCTCATAGCGCTTTTCCAGTCTAGGAAGGAACTTTGTTTGGAAACGAACGGTCATTGGAACCACAAAGTACATGTAGCTCAAAATGATCAGTGCGGTAATGATCATGAGGTTTCCAATGGCGCGTAGTCCCATGTTTGGCATGAAGGATTCGGCCAAGTACCCGATGAAGAGTCCTGCTAAAGTGAGAACAATACCGATGTTTCTCCACTTCTTCACTTTCATGGCTTCTTCTTCCAGTTTCATGAACTTGGAAGTAAGCGCAGGGTTGATGACCAATGCCACGAAGAGGGAAGAGCCCAATACGATGATAAGCGTAATAGGGAGGTACTTCATGAACTCACCCATGATGCCCGGCCAGAATGCCAATGGAACAAAGGCAGCCAAAGTAGTTGCGGTGGAAGCGATAATGGCTACAGCAACCTCACCGGCTCCTTTCTTTGCAGCGGTAACGGGATCCATGCCTTCATCCATCATTCGATAGATGTTCTCTACCACTACAATACCGTTGTCTACCAACATACCCAGCGCCAATACAAGGGCAAAGAGTACCATGGTGTTCAAGGTCACGCCCATGGAGTTCAAAATGAAGAAGCTCATGAACATGGAAAGTGGGATGGCAATACCCACAAATAGCGCGTTCCTCAATCCCAAGAAGAACATCAATACCACTACTACGAGGAGTACCCCGAGAATGATACTGTTTTCCAAATCGCTCAACTGGGTTTTGGTTTGATCAGATTGATCGCCCGTAATGGTAATGTGCAAGCCGTCTGGGAATACCTCCTCTTTGGCTTTCTCAATTAACGCGTCGATTTTATCGGATGCAATGATGAGGTTTTCACCTGATCGCTTCATGACATCGAGCATCACAACAGGCTCACCACGCTGACGGGCGAAGCTCTCTTTTTCTACCTCGCCAAAGGAAACTTCAGCGATGTTTTTGAGGTAGACTACATCGGCGTTTTCATGCTTTACAATGATGTTCCCGATTTCTTCAGCCGAGCTGAATTCACCAACCACACGGACGTTTCTGCGGTATCCATCAACCAAGAGATCACCGCCAGAAATGGTGATGTTTTCATTGGTAATAGCACCCGCAACATCGCCAAAGCTCAAGTTGAGAGCTTCCATTTTTTGCATGTTTAGGCGAACGGCAACCTCCTTGTCGTCTACACCGCGAATTTCAACCTTGGTAATTTCCGGAAGGTCTTCAATTTCATCTTCGAGGTATTCGGCGTATTCGTTGAGTTGCTCAATGGTGAAAGGACCCGATAAGTTGATATTGCGAATAGGCATCAATTCGCTAAAGTTCAATTCGAAAACATTCGGATCAGCTGGCAAATCTTTAGGGAAGTCGGCGTCACTCTTCGCAACGTCTACTTTGTCCTTCACCTTGCGAAGGGCTTCTTCGGTACTCACCGAGAAATCAAACTCCACCTGAATGGTAGAATAGCCCTGTACAGAAGTAGAGGTGATTACATCTACCCCCGTGATGCCATTGATTTCTTTTTCAATGGGACGGGTAATGAGTTTCTCCATATCTACTGGTGAGTTACCAGGATACGGAGTTCCCACATAAACCTGTGGGATCACTACTTCAGGAAAGGCCTCAGAAGGCATCCCGATGTAGGCCATCAATCCCGAAACGAAAATGATAAAAGTGAGTACGAAGGCAGTCATTCGGTTGTTTACCGAGAAGGTAGACACGCCAAACTCCTTGATGTCGTCCGGGTTAATTTTATGAAGATCTTCCATTATCTATGGATGTGTCGTTTGGAAATTAGGTTTCCGTCTTTCTTATTTGATCATGCGTACGTGCTCATCGGCCTGAACACTGCGTGCTCCGCGGTCAATGATGCGTTCCGTTCCAGTAAGTCCGCTTAGAATCTCTGTGATACCGTTGTACGAATGTCCGAGTTCGAGGTAGTGTTTTACCACCGTACCAATTTCATCTGTTCCTTCGTGATTCTCAAAAGAATACACATAAGAGCGTCCCTCAGGATCTTGTTGAATGATGTGGTTTGGAAGTACCATAGCGGTTTCTGTGCTGTAGTCTTTCAACTGAACAGAAGCCATCATGTTTGGCTTGTATGTACCGTTTGCATCGTTGATACCCACTTTGATTTTGAAGGTGCGGTTATCTGGATTGATGTACTGACCTACTTGAATCACCTTGGCTTCAACGGTGTCATTGATAGAGCGGAAATACATGGTGGCTTCGCTTCCCGTTGCTACGCGGTTGATGTAATCTTCAGGAACGTCTGCGGTAACGTAAACGCTGTTCATGTTTACCAAGCGAATGAGCGGTTGCCCTGGGCCGGTGTACTCTCCACCTTTAGGGAAAATTTCGTCTACTACACCGCTAAATGGAGCGGTAAGGTTGGCCATTCTCAACTGAGCGTTCAGAACGTTCAATCGGCTTTGAAGGCTTTCGAAGCGGTTCTTCGCCTCAAGGTATTGAACTTGAGATCCAATTCCTTGTGCCCATAACTTGCTCTGCTTTTGATAAAGCGTATCGGCCAATTCCAATGAAGTTTGCGCTTCTTCGATGTTTCTGCGGATAACTTCGTCGTCAATGCTGATCAATCTTTGACCTTCCTTTACGGTCTGTCCTTCACGAACGTGAATTTCCTCAATCATACCTTGAGTTTCGGCAAAGAGTGTCACGTTTCTATCCGCTTCAACAGAACCGTATACTTGGAAATAATGAGCAAACGGTTGTGCTTCTACTTGATAGAGCGTTACAGTGGTGAATTTAATGGTGCTGTCTAGTTCAGCAATTTCACCGTCCAATTCCAAGATTCGCTGTTGAATGGTATTGGTTAATGTGGATAGGCTGTCTCTTTCGTCTTGAAGCTTTTGGAGATCGCCTTTTTCCTCTTGGCACGAAACGATAGACATCGCAGCTAGGGGAAGAATGTAGTATAGTGCTTTCATCACTTATGTCGTATTGCTACTGTTTAGTTTAGGTTGAAGTTGCCAAGGACTTTTTCGAGGGCTACTCGTTTGTCAAGGGCAGTTTGGGCAGCGTTGATCATACTTCTCAACGCATCTTGATATTGATTTTCAGCTTGAGTGAATTCGAGGCTGGATGAAATCCCCTCACGGAACTTGATGGCCGTGCGGTCTCGAATGTCCTTCGCGATCTCCATGTTCTTTCGCTGGGCCACAAAATTGTTGACCGCAAAAGCGTATTCGGCTTTCGCTGTTTGGTACTGGAGTTTTAGCATGTCCGACAATTGCGCTTCTTGAACTTCAAGTTGCTCTAAGGCTACTTTGGCCTCCTGAACACGCGCAACTCTTCGTCCACCTTGGAAGAGCGACCAGCGCAAACTCAATCCCCAACTTTGGTAAGGGAAGTTAAAATTGTTTGGGCTGTCGAAATTGGTGAGTCCATCAAAAGAAGAACTTTGAACACCGTGGTTGTATGAGTAGTACCCATTTAATTTGGGTAGCCACTGAACCTGCTCGTTGCGCAAGGTTAACTCCTGACCGTGAATGCCGGTTTCCAATGTGCGGTAGTCGATGTGGGTGGTTGGATCGAATGTGGTACTCAATAATTCGGTCGCATCTTCCGCAGAAATCACGAGTGTTTCGATGTTATCCGTAAGCGTCACCGACTCTGTAACGGGAATACCCATTCTCAATTTGAGGATGGTTCTTGCTACCTCCGCCTGGCGCTCTAGGTAGTCTTCATTCGATTCCAAGTTGGTTACAAGAAGATCCAATTGATCTACGTCTTGCTTTTCTACCATACCTGTATTGAAGAGTTCGCGAGTTTCAAATAAACTCTGGCGAATGAAGGTGAGGTTATCGCGGATAATCTGCAGGGAACGCTCGGTGGTGAGCACGAGGTGGTAGGCTTGCGCCACTTGCTCGCGCACATCAATAGCCGATTTCTCATAACTATTCTGCGCAGTTTCCTTTACCACCTCTGTAGCGAGGAGGGCAACGATATATGAACCGTCAAAGATGAGCTGGTCTACCTGAAGCGTACCCATAGCACCGTATCGGACACCGAAGGCAAGGAGGGTAGGTTGACCGTTAAACTCGATGACTTGTTGCTGAATTTGGATGTTGTCCGTGAAACTGGCAGAAGCCGTTACTTGCGGCAAACCCGTAGCGACATTCTCAAAAATTACAGCTTTCGCACGATCGAGTTCTAGAGAATAGCGCTGCATATCGTAGCTGTTCTCCAGTGCATACATCTCAGCTTCTGCGCGGGAGAACGACCTCTTTTCTGAGGTGGCCTCCTGACCCGCAACCGCAACGCTAACCAGCGAGGCAAGAGCTAGACCGATGCTTTTATAGTTCATCATTATATAGTTTGTGTTGTTTCAATTTCTCTTTGGAGTTTCTGCTCCAAGTATTCCAAGCCATTTGCTGAAGCAATTCCTCTCACGTGGTAAATCAAACTTTGGTGAAGGAATTCAGGATTCTCGCAAATGCTCTCTGGGAAAACATTGTCCATGCGCATCCCCATAAATCTTCCGAAATACACATGAGCGATGTACTCAGCGTTCAGGTCTGAACGGTACAAGCCCTGTTCCATCCCCTTTAGCAAGTTTTCTTTGGTGTGTTCAAATACAATCCTGTGTTGATTGGATTCAAGCCACTTCCAAGTTTTTGGATAGTACTTCGCTAATTGGAATTCGATAGCTGGGTGCTTTTGACGGATCGTTTCGTTCACCGCTTCATCGATGTCAAAAATTTCGTCAATAGCATTGGTGGAATGCGCTCTCACATCATCAATCGCCTGATGTATCCCTCTAAAAGCCAACTTTACACTGCGATCCACCAAGTCGGCCTTGTTGCTCACATATTTGTAAAGAGTCTTTTTCGAGATGGTCAATTCGCGTGCAACATCGTCCATTGTAATACTGCGAATGCCGTATTTCAAGAACAATTCAACGCTTCCAGCGATTATTTCTCTCTCTTGGTTCTCCATTTCGGGCGCGAAATTAGAGTACAACATCGACAATGGAAACGTTTTAAGTGAAAAATGTTTCCAATACGTGTGGATTTAACCTTTGCGAGAACTGGGTGATTCACCAGCTTCGAATACAGTCAGTTACGTTTCCTAGGAAAGTAGGGCAATTGGAAACGCTATTAAAAATGTAGCAGGGTGAGTTACTTCTTTACCGTAGAAACGCGGAAGTAGTCCGTGTCGGCATCTGGAGCATTTTTCAATGCCTCAGCATGAGTGATTTCTTGAACAACCGTGTCTTCGCGAAGAATATTGGTCTCCTCGGTCATGTATACCAAGGGCTCAACACCATCTAGCTCCATCTTTTCAATCTGCGCTACAAAGCCGAGAATCTTATTCAAGTCTTCCTGCATCTTGTCTACGGCCTTATCGTCCAATTCAAGTCGGGATAAATGAGCAAGCTTGTTTATTTCTTCGCGTGAGATGTTCATGATGCGCGTAACTCTTTTAGAGCGTCAAAGATACGATGATAGGTGCGGTCTCGCAATGCCTTCAAATCGCTTTCGGTCAAGCCCGTTGTATCGTCGTTTCCGATAATTCGAGCACGGACTATCCCAGGGTATCCCCCTTTCGAGAAATCGGGGAAGTGACGCTTGTTGTCTGGGTAGGCAATGGACAAGATGGGAACTTGATAATCTACAGCTAGTTTAAAGGCTCCCATTTTAAATGGAGCCAATTCATCGGTTTGCGGAATGCCACCTTCTGGGAAAATGCACATGCCAATTCCCGCTTCTAATTTCTCGGCAGCTCGGTCCATCGCACGGCGTTTTGAACTCACGCTTTTGCGATCTACCAGCACGTTGGTTTTCTTGTAGAAGTAGCCAAAGAGGGGAAGTGATGCCAGCTCCTTCTTGCCGATGAACACGAAACAATTGGGCACCAGTGCAAGGGTCATCATGATGTCTAACTCAGAGGTGTGGTTGGCACAGATCACGTACAACTGGTCTTTTTTGATTTTCTCCCTTCCTTCCGATCGGACGCGTATCCCCATCAAAAAGAGTGTGGACTTCGCCCAAATTCGAGCCCACCGGAAAAACTTTGGATAGTCTTCTGGCTTGCGAGAAGTGGCATATATAAATGGAAAAATGGCTAAAATTACTGCAGCCATTACCACGTAATACCAAAGATGGTATATGATTCCGAATCCTTTTACAATGAGGTTTTTCACGGCTGTAAAGGTATGTAAATGGACTATTGGAGTGGCGACAATCGAAATTCGGATTCCAATCTTTTTTGTGGAGGGGTTTAAACCTCATGTGTCTTTCATCATCGTAGAAGTAAATCAACACCAAAATGAAAAAGATCATGAAGCGAGTAAATTTCTCTGTGTTGGCTTCCATGGGAGCCATTGTTTTCTCCACTCTAGTTGCCGTTCCAGTTGTGGCTCAAGAAGCCCAGCCAAAAGGGCGAGGAGGAGAAGCTCAATTGAATCGAATGGCCGAAGAATTGGAGTTGTCTGATGAACAACGTGAAAGCATCGGTGCTATCTTTGCCACTCAGCAAGAACGTACTCGCGCCAAAATGGAGGAGGTAAGAGCCATTCGCGAGGAGACTAAAAGTGAGATTCAAGCCGTTCTCACCAAAGAGCAGTTGGAGAAGTGGAATGAATCTCGACCTTCTCGTCCCATAAGAGGGGAGTACAACAGCGAAAGGGGGACAAGAGGCGGTCGACGAGATAATTCAGCACGTTCAAATCTCCATCTCGATCGAATAGCCGAGGATCTCGAATTGACGGAGGAGCAACGCACTAGAGTGGAGGCAATCATAGAGGCGAATAGAATCAAGATGAGGGAACGCCGCGAACAAATGCGTGAAGAAAGAAGCGCGATGATGCGCGAAATGCAAGAGGTTCTCACCGAAGAACAAATGGTGGAATGGAAAAAATCACACGGCCAAAGAGCTCATCGAGGTCGAGAAGAATAGTTGAGTAGTAGTTAGGTTAGTTTTGAGCCCCGGTGGAGATCGGGGCTCTTTTTTTGGTTAATAGAGTCTGTGAGGTCTTTGCGCCAGCCCTTACTCAGTCTATAGACTTGTCTCGACAATCAGAGGGACGAACATTCGTCGGGAGCCTGAAGTCTCTTGCCTAATCCGACCTATGAATTCCTCCCAGTGATTCTTTATCTTCAACCCAAAATATGATGTATGCGCTCTCTATATAATGTAGGATTGTTTTTGGCGGGGTTATTCTTTCTCTCTTCCTGTGAAGAGCCTGTTGTGGCCACGGTTGAGCCAGGTTATATTGATCCACAATCCTTTACCATGACTCCTAAACTTGCTTTTCAAAAAGGAAAGACCTTTTGCTTGTTGGCAGGAGACGAGACGGAGAATACATCAGAAGGGAGTGTATCTACAACAGATTTATATACCACAGATGATTTTGAGAATTGGAAGATTGAACGCGTTGGTCGATTTTCCATCATTGCTCATGCTCAGAGAGGAGACGTAATTGCATTGGCCACTGGCGTTTACAGCAATGAAGAAACCGAGAACTTCCACTTTGAAATGAAGCTGATGAACTTGAACGGAGAGGTCATTGCTCGTTGTCCAACAGGTTCTGTAGCATATCCGCAATTCATGACAGATTCTACGTTGTACGGGTATCATCCCTCTGAAGATGAAATCCGCTTTTACACGTATGTGGATGGTAAGCTCAGGCGTACATTTGATCGTGAAACCTTACATCTTCCAGATTCACTTTACCAAGTGGCGCGAACCACGAATTACGTCTACATGGTTGAGCGAATTATTGGCGGGAATCGTAAATCGTCTATTGTTGACGTACGAACTGGCAGCAGACGCCCTTTTGAAATGGAAGGATATTATAATGTAGTTGCTGTAGACGCAGATAAAAACTGGATGTATATCCGGAGAAATTCTACGCTCTATTTATACAGTATGGAAACGCTTGCTGAACTCAAGGCCTGGAACATGTCGGTAGATGAGCAATTCTTGCCGTTCTACACTATTCAATCGGTTCCCAATGGCTTACTGCTTTCTGGAAATCAACAAAATCCTAGTAGGTCCTATTTTATCCTCGATATAGAAAATGAGGAACTGGCAATAGGTAGCATTCCATCTAGTGAGACTGGGCTTTTCTTCCCATACGCCCCAACAGGTAAAATGGAAGAGGGTTGGAAAGTGGTGATGATGACAGATGCCTGCAATTTTTTCCGAGAGCGTGGGACTTGGGATCTACAGCCTTAATTGCAGCGATTTCAATAAAAAATCCCGCACCATTGGTGCGGGATTTCTATATATAGTCAAGTGAGGTTTAAACCACACCTTGATCCATCATAGCATCAGCTACTTTAACGAAACCGGCAAGGTTAGCGCCTTTTACGTAATCAACCGTTCCGTCGGCTTGTGTACCGTACTTCACACATGCAGCGTGGATACTTTTCATAATACCATGAAGCTTCGCGTCTACTTCTTCACGAGACCAGCTCATGCGAAGTGAGTTTTGCGACATCTCCAAACCTGAAGTGGCCACACCACCAGCGTTAGACGCTTTACCAGGAGAGAAAAGAATTTTAGCGCTGTGGAATGCGTGAACCGCTTCCGGAGTACAAGGCATGTTTGCTCCTTCTCCAACGGCCATTACACCATTGCTAAGAAGAACTTTTGCATCGTCTCCGTTCAACTCATTTTGAGTTGCACATGGAAGAGCGATATCACACTTGATACCCCAAGGAGTTTTTCCAGCGGTGAAAGAAGCGTTCGGGTACTTTTCAGTGTACTCGCTAATTCTGCCGCGCTTCACGTTCTTCAATTCCATGATGTACGCAAGCTTTTCAGTGTCGATACCGTCAGCGTCGTGGATAAATCCACCCGAATCTGACATGGTAACCACTTTGGCACCCAGCTGAATACACTTTTCAACTGCGAATTGAGCTACGTTACCAGAACCTGAAACCACAACGGTTTTGCCGTCAAACGACTCACCCTTGGTGTTCAACATTTCTTGTGCGAAATATACAGTTCCGTAACCAGTTGCTTCTGGACGAATGAGTGAGCCACCCCAGTTCAAACCTTTACCTGTCAATACACCGGTAAATTCGTTGCGGAGACGCTTGTACTGACCAAACATGTATCCAATTTCACGACCACCTACGCCGATATCACCAGCAGGTACGTCAGTGTCTGGACCAATGTGACGTTGAAGCTCAGTCATGAAGCTTTGACAAAAACGCATTACTTCATTATCTGATTTTCCTTTAGGGTCGAAGTCAGAACCCCCTTTACCACCACCCATAGGAAGAGTAGTCAAAGAGTTCTTAAATACTTGCTCGAACCCGAGGAACTTCAATACAGAAAGGTTCACGCTTGGGTGGAAACGAAGACCACCTTTGTATGGACCAATTGCCGAGTTAAATTCTACACGGTAACCGCGGTTTACCTGTACGTTACCGTTGTCGTCTGTCCAAGGCACACGGAACATGATAACACGCTCAGGTTCAACCATTCTTTCGAGAATCTTGGCTGCCTTGTACTTAGGGTTTTCCTCAATGAACGGGATAACCGATTCCGCAACTTCTTCTACTGCCTGAAGGAATTCAGGTTCGTGTCCGTTGCGAGCTTTAACGGATTCCATGAAGGTATCCACCAATGCTTGAGTGTCTTTAGCCATTTTGACTGTGTTGGTTAAGCGCATATTTGCGCGGATTCACTAGGCAAATGTAACGGAAATATTAAATGTGTAAGCAAATCTTGCATCCTGTTTCTTTTCTCAGAGAATGAGGAAATTAGGTGTGCATAGGTACCTTTTGTGGCCTAGTTTGATTTGGGTTAGAATAGATCTACTACGCGAATTCAAATCTCAGGATGTCTTCATGAAAAACGCAACAATAAATGTTAAAATTCAGACCTTCATTTAAGGGTGTGAATCACAGATTTTGTCAGTGTTTACTGACCTTTTGGTGATAATGCGTGTATAAAGGATGGCAGTTTTAATTGTAACTGTATGGTTAACTTACTGTTGACTTGTGAAACTAATTGGCCAACAGGAGTATATTTGCGTTGTATTCAACCAAACACAATATGCAAAAAGCTCTCTACACAGTGGTGATGGCGTTTTTCTCGACCATCGCTTTTGCACAGTACATCGTGCCTCATTCTGGAAGTGACTCATCTAATGCTTGTACCGGAACACTCTATGACCACGGAGGCGCCACGGGGGGTTATAGCAATGGAGCAAATGGCATTTTCTATATCACCGCACCGGGTTCTTCGCTCAGTATGACTTTCACCGCGTTTCAATTGGAATCGTGCTGCGACTATGTTCGTATCTATGATGGAATTGGTACCACTGGCGCATTGTTACTAACCGCGAACGGCACTGCCATTCCGAATGGAGGCAACCCAATTGTTGCACCAAGTGGTACGGCTACGGTGCGCTTTACTTCAGATGGCTCTGTAGTGAGAAGTGGATTTGCCATGGACTGGATTTCGTCTGGAGGTAGTACTACTCCATCGGTTTCTTTCACAACGTCTACTTCAAACCCACCTTTGAATTTCCCAATTTCATTTACGAATACGTCTTCTACTGGCGATTATTCGTGGGATTTTGGGGATGGTTCTACTAGTACCGATAAAGATCCGAGTCACGTGTATACAGCGTCAGGAACATATACTGTTCAGTTGACGGTCACTACTTGTGGTGGAGGAACAGCATCGTCAAGTCAGACGGTTACGGTACAAGGTGCGCCTGTTTATACCGTTGCTCCAGATTCGCTTTATGCATCAGTTTCTTGTGGAGGATTTGCCCAAGGCAGCTTTGTGATTTCCAATGATACATCGGGAACACTGGGTTATTCCCTGACCAATTACGAGCTGCCCGCTCCTGATCCCTATATCATCAATGAAGATTTTGAATCGGGATTGGGAAGTTTTTCAGTTTCACCCAACGCGGCAACTGGTTTCGGAGCTACCAATTTTACGGGAGTTTCTCCTTCGGGAAGTAAGTACCTCTACTTGACTGGATATACCAGTACCTACGAAGGTCTAGTGAATTCGTTCACCCCAGCACAACCTAATTATTTCTCATACTACGTTTCGGTTCCTTATACCTCGTCGTACTTGGGGAGAACCTACTTGATTCAAGATCCAGCCTATCCGTACAGTCCGCAGCTCTATAGCTCGTACATCCGTTACGGAAGTCTCTATGTTCAAACGGGTACGTCTACCTATGCCTACCCACTGAATACCTCCAATTGGAATCAGATTGAAGTTATCAATATCAACTATACCACCCACACCTACGATTTGCGAATTAATGGAGCAGTGGTGCAAACTGGTTTGACCTTTACACATAGCACTCTAACTGAAGTTTCTGCTTTGTTGATCTCCAATACGAGTAGCACTCCGGGTATCTCTTTTGACTTGATTCAATTGAGAGACGACAATCGTCCAACGCCGCTCACCCTTTCTCAAACTTCTGGTTTGTTGAACGCAGGGAATTCGGTTTCAGTAACCGCTTCCATCAATACGACAGGAATGATTGCGGGCACTTACAATTATGAAGTAGCCATTCATACCAATTCAAGTGGTTTAGATTCATTGAAAACGATTCCGTTCGTGTTGGATATTCAAGGCGCGAGTTCCATGGATTTGGATCAGTATTGCTTGAATTATGGGAGTCAGTATACCGCGATTACCACAACAGACTCTGTAGAAATCATCAATTCTGGCTGTGATAGCTTGGTGATATCTTCGATTACTTCAACCAACGCTGATTTCGTGACCAGTGCAAGTGCATTAACGGTTGAACCTTTTGACACGGCGTACTTATACGTCACCTTTAATCCGAGTGCCGCAGGAGTGTATACGGATAGTATCCACTTGGTTTCCAATGCGGGTGATACGGCGATTTGTCTCACTGCAACCGGATTGGCTTCGGCCATTGGGTCCCTGGATTCCAGCGCTTACAATATCACCTCCGTTGGTTGTAACGACTCTGTACACTTCAATTTGGAGGTGATCAATACAGGACAGGCGGCATTGAACTGGGACCTTCAAACGTCCAGTCAATTTATGGATGATTTTAATGCTTCTACTACGCCGAGCGCGCTTTGGCAGTCGATTGGAACGAACCTCATTGGCGCACATTGCTACGCTCGATCGGGAAATTCCCTTTCCATGTACGGTAGCAATCGTTCGGCGATTACCGTTCCTTTTGACACATATGGATCTGACTCGGTTTCCTTTTGGGCACGACCAGGATTTTCATCCAGTCCTTGTGAAAGACCAGATGGCGGTGAGAATCTCTTCGTGCAGTATTCTACAAACGGAATTACTTGGACGACTCTAGGAACCATCTACAATACCTATACAACACCTACTCGCTATTCCTATTTGATTCCGGTAACAGGCACTGTTCAAATTCGCCTTTATCAATCGAGCTTTACGGGTTCGGGTAATGACCATTATTTGGTTGATGATTTCCAAATCTCAGGTCAATCTGGACGATTTGTCTTCCATCCAAGCACGGCATCTACCCCTGCAAATGATACCACCCAGGTACAAGCAAGTGTATACGTAGGTGATTTGGTGAGTGGAACGTACACGTACAATGTGATTCTGAGCTCGAACGATCCATCTCAACCTATTCTGACTTTCCCAGTGACACTCACTATCCAAGGGGAGCCAAACATGGTAGTGGCTTCCTCATCTTGTGTTGATTTTGGAAATGTGATCAATGGAAATGTACTTACAGATTCTGTATTGGTTTATAACGATGGTTGTGATTCCTTACACTTTTCTGGAGTGAGTTCTACGAATGCGGAATTTGTTGGAACGATGAGCCCGAGCTCTATTGCAGCGGGAGATTCAGCATACTTGCACATCACCTTTACATCAACCTCTATTGGAACGCTTTCGGATACGCTGACTATACAAAGCAATGATAGTATCGCGGCGATCTGTTTGACCGCTCTTGGAATTGGAGCTCCTAACTTTGCGGTTACTCCAGATTCCATTTATGTTTCAACGAATTCATGTGACGATTCTCTCTTTGTCAACCTCGCGGTTACCAACGCAGGAGGACTTTCTCCGCTTACTTATCAAATGGATAGCATTAAAGGAGGCGCAACATCTGCCTTGAATGTTACCGTGCTTAAGACCTATTCAGATCTGAATCGTGAATATCCGCCTACCCTTGCTGCACTAACTACTAATCTGCCAAATGCAACGATTACAGAGTCTACGGCTTCAACCGCGGCAGCATTGACAGCAGACCTCGTCAATGCACATGTGTTGGTGATTGCAGAGCAAGAGAACATAAGCTCTACCATCGCAGCTACCTTGGCGCCGGCCATTCAAGCCTTTGTAAATAATGGAGGTAGCGTTGTGATTTGCGGAAACAGTCTTTCGGTTGTCAATGGCTTTGGTGTGATGACAGCATCGTATGCTAATAACACGTCCGGTGGACTCCTCACCATTAACAATCCGAGTAGTCCGGTATTTACGGGTATCAATACAAGTGCATTCTATGCGTACTCCGCAACCTTGTATATGAATATTACCAACCCAGGCTTGGAGCAATTGGCTTACTATTCTAGTTCAACCTACAGTGTGGTATCCGTTCATCCTTACGGTTCAGGTAAGGTGGGGTATTACGGATTTGACTTCTATTCTTATGATGTCCAAACCCAATTGGGATTGGCTAATTTGGTTCAATACGTTGCGCCAAATGTAGGTTCTGTAGATTGGGCTTACCTCACAAACGATACCGCCACAGTGGCTAGTGGAGCAACTTCCAATACTGGGGTTCATTTGTTCTCTGCAGGATTGCCTAATGGTCGTTACACCGGCGTCATACAAGTGAATACCAATGATCCTGCAAATGCAGTTGTTGAAATTCCAGTGGTATTCGACGTGAATGGTGAAGCATCTATGCGTTTGTCTGGTGGTTGCCTCGATTTCGATTCACTGATTGTTGGACTCCAAAAGATAGATACGACTACGGTTTACAACGATGGCTGCGACACACTTGTGATTACAGGAACCAACAGTTCAACGGGAGATTATGCCTTCCAAGGAACTCTTCCATTGCACATTGCTCCGGGTGATTCCCTTGATGTTGAAGTGGTTTTTACTCCAACCGCGATGGGTAATAGAGATGATACGCTTTGGGTTTATGCCTCTAGCGATACGCTTCCACTTTGTGTGAACGGATTAGGGTTAGGAGCTCCTCAACTAAGTGTACAAAGCGATAGTTTGGTAGTGGAGTTGAACAAATGCGACAACTTTGTCCTAGAAACATATGACCTGACGAATACAGGTGCTGGTTCGTTGACGTATGAAGTCATTTTTGGCGATTACTATGCGGATACCAGTTATCAGACCTTCGCTTCTTCTGGAGCGGTAACCAATCACTCCTTTACGGGAACGCCAGCAACGGCAGATTCCATTGTTGTCACCGTTATTACTGTAGGTGATTATGAACAGTCGTACGAATACTACAACCTCTATGTAGAGGGCAGCTATTTGGCAACTACCAACGGTAGAACAAGCACCTTTGGTCAGCCGGATACTGTATCCTTTGTGTTTGTAAATCCTACACAATCGTTGGGTACTTGGCTGGCCGATGGCACCTTAGACGTAGATGTTTACAACAACTCCAGTGTTGGGTATTATTCAACCTTGCCAAACTCTGTAGAAGTTCAAGTAGAAATCTACTCTTCTGCAATGCCGCCGTGGTTGACATTCCCGTCTACTTCAACTGGTACGTTGGCGGTTGGTGCAACCGATACTAAATCGCTGCTCTTTAACGCTACAGTTGTTCCTGCGGGAACATATACCATCGATATGATTGTTCTTTCGAATGACCCTGTAACCCCTAGGAAGGTGGTTCCCGTTATTTTCGATGTTCGCGAAGAACCATCTATTCGACTGTCCGATACGTGTTTGAGCTTCCCTATCACTCAAGTGGGCGATACCAGTTCAGCGACAATTTGGGTGGTAAACGATGGATGTGTGGCCTTGAATGTGACGAGCATTACTTCGGCTAGCAATGTGTTTAAAGTAAATCCGACGGTATTCTCCGTACCTGCCAAAGACAGTGTGCAAGTAACTGTTGATTTCGTTCCAACTTCGATTTCCAACTACAGTTCAAGCATTACAGTGAATAGCAATGCCGGCATTGAAACCTTCTGTGTGAATGGTTCGGCAAATGCCACTCCAATTGCCGATTTCCAATACAACATTATTGATCCGTGTTCAGGACAGGTTTACTTCTCCGATCACTCAACGAGAAACCCAACAGCGTTCTCTTGGGAGTTTGGCGATGGTACAATATCCAACATTCAGAACCCAGTACATGATTATGAGAAGCCTGGAACGTATGCGGTACGACTCACAGCTTCAAATTCATACGGATGGGATACCATCACTCAATATGTTACTGTGAATCCACTGTACGTTGGATTCGAGATTGAAATGAACGGATCTTTGGTTACCAATGACACGCTCTACAAGAATACGCTCATCCAGTTTCTCGATAGTAGTTTGACGGGATCAACCTGGAAGTGGTACTTGGGCGATGGAACGGTTTCAACCCTTCAAAACCCTACGCATACGTATTCAAGCGTGGGTAACTTCCAGATCTCGTTAGAGGTGGAAGATACGGCCGGGTGTAAAGACACGTATGTGAAGTCGTACTGGATCATCAGTGGAATTGGTGTAGATGAGAGCCTTGCCGGAAGTCTTCAACTTTATCCAAACCCTTCCAGTGGATTCTTTACTGTTGATTGGTCGGCAACATCGTTTAGCCGCGTTCAAATCGACCTTCTCGATTCTCGAGGTGCCGTTCTCTATCACACTGATGCAACTGGGGAAAACCGACTTGATTTAGACTTGAGCCATTTGCCAGATGCCATGTACATTCTCCGAGTGACGAATGAGGATGGAAGAGTGGTTCACGAACGACTTATCAAACAATAGAAATGAAAGAGCCGGGACATTGTTCCGGCTTTTTTTATGACTTTTTCAGCAGGGCAGCCATCTTGTTTTGTCCTACCGTTTTTCGATAAACAGATGGAGAGACCTCGGTTTGTTTCTTGAAGAAACGACTGAAGTAGAAGGGGTCGTCATACCCTAATTCCAAAGCAATTTCCTCCACCGATTTGTCCGTGAGATAGAGCTCTCGTTTTGCTTCAATGATAATTCGTTCCGAAATCAGGGCTGATGGGGTTTTGTGATGCGTGGCTCGGACAAGTTTCGTCAATGCATTGGGAGTGATGTTGAGTAGAGCTGCATAATCACTGGGAGTGTGCAAGGTTCTATAGTGCGTTTCAATGTATTCCCTCAAGCGTTGTACGATGAACTTTTCCGGTTGGTCTTCTTCCAATTCACGGTTAGAAACGTCCTCCTTTTTCTTGATGCGCGAGCAATGTATCAGAAAGAGCTTGAGGTAGGAAAGAATGGCCTCATTTGTCGCCAAGCTGTTTTGTTGGATATCGTGTTCCATCTCTTCAACAATCCATTTCAAAGATTGAGCGTCTCTCTCACAGAGTTGTATGAAGGGCGACTCATAGATGTTGTTGAAGAGGACTCCGTCACAGGCCACTTCCGTATGGTGCTTGTGGATACAAAAGAAATCAGGGTGAAAGTGAATAACCACACCGCTGCTAGGTTGCTGTGGTTGAAACATAAAAGGCTGATACGGGGAAAAACTAAAGAGCTGATTTGCTCGATACACATATTTCTCCGTTTCCACTTGAGCCTCACCTTCTCCGCTTTGTATCCAAACCAGTGAGTAGTAGTTGGGCCTTTGAATGTGATCAAAATGACGAATGCTTTCAAACCGATACAGTTTGAAAGCTAATTCGCCACTTTGTGGATTCACCAGGGTGTGCGTTTGTTTATCAATCACAATTTCCGTTGACTTTCTTCTATTCGAAGATCGTTAATACTCGCATAGCGTTTCGTCATGAATCCCTGTGAATCGAACTCCCAGAGTTCATTTCCATAGGCCCGATACCATTGACCAGTAGGGTCGCAATACTCGTACTCAAAGCGAACTGCCATTCTGTTTTCACGAAATCCCCAGAGCTCCTTCTTGAGTTTGTAGTTCCGCTCCTTTTGCCACTTTCGTTGTAAGAAGGCCTGAACAGCATCTCTGCCGTGTATAAACTCCGTTCGGTTGCGCCATTCCGTGTCTTCGCTATAGGCTTCAGACACGCGTTTGGGATCACGAGAATTCCATGCTTCCTCTGCTAGACGTACTTTCTCGCTAGCACTTTCAAAATTGAAGGGAGGAACGGGAAATCGCACGACCTGACTCATCTTAAAGTTCCTTTGCCAATGGAAAATCAATATCAATTTGCGTCAGGTTGTGCAAGTAGTTCATGGCGATCTTATCGCTCACCTGAAGAATGGTATCTACCAAATGACCGTGGTTGTAGCCTTGTGCATAAAAAGCATTCAAGTTAGCTTCGTCTACTCGGCCTTTGTTTTCAGTGATGTCTTTGGTGAGTTTCGCCAAGCTGTTCAACTTGGCATCTGTACTTTCCCCACGACGAAGTCGAACCACCTCTTCATCGTCAAAACCGTTCATCTTGCCGAGCACGGTGTGCGCACTTTGGCAATAGCGACAATTGTTCACCTGACTTACTACCAAATTAATGGCTTCTTTCTCTTTGTTGCTCAAAGATGTCTTTGCACCTTGAAAGTTCAGGTATCTTCCCAGTCCATGTTCAGAATGAGCCATGGCTGCATAGAGGTTTGGAACGAATCCCAAATTCTTATTCAGGTTGTCAAAGATTTCAGCATTGGATGCATTCACTTCTGAGCGTGTCGGTACGTTGAATTTTGTTGTCATCGTTTTCTCTTTTTAGAGTTATTAATTGGACAGGACAAAGTTGGAAAGCCTGTAAACCCTATGGAATGGATGATTTATGCCAATACCTGCACATTTCTTCCAAGACTTTAATGGAGGCACATGGTGGCTTTCTTCCCGACCCGTACTCGACTGTTATTCCGTCGCCAACAATGAGCCGCCAAAACTCCCAACGCACAGCCCTCGTCTCTCAGCTCTCATTCCTCATCCCTTTCATACCTTTGCATCATGTTAGAAGAGAAAAGCCCACAACGCACCCCCCTAAGTGAATTAGGAGAGTTTGGATTGATAAAGCACATTACCTCAGACATTCCGCTCTACAACGATACCGTAGAAGGTGTAGGTGATGATTGCGCCGTTATTGACGCTAGAGATGAACAGACTTTGGTGAGTACCGATATGCTGGTTGAAGGCGTTCATTTTGATTTGAGCTATGTGCCGTTGACGCACTTGGGATACAAGGCGGCTGTGGTTAATTTCTCCGATATCTACGCAATGAATGGTCAGGCCACCCAATTAGTGGTATCCCTCGCCGTTTCTAGTCGTTTTCCGGTAGAGGCCATAGAAGAACTCTACCGCGGACTTCGTCATGCGTGTGAGCGTTTCCACGTCGATTTGGTAGGAGGTGACACGACGTCGTCTACCAGCGGTCTCATCTTGAGTTTAACCGTTATTGGAAAGGCCAAGAAAGAGAAGATAGTTAAGCGAAGTGGTGCCAAGCCGAGTGACCTCATTGTGGTTTCTGGTGATTTAGGGGGGGCTTACATGGGTTTGCAAATTCTCGAAAGAGAGAAGTCGGTATTTATCGACAACCCTGATGTTCAACCCGACCTCCAAGGAAACGAGTACATTCTAGAACGCCAGTTGAAACCAGAAGCGCGTCAGGATGTGGTGAAAATTCTCGAAGAGTTGGACGTTGTTCCTACTTCCATGATTGACATCTCTGACGGACTTTCTTCTGAAATCCTTCACATCTGTGAGGCGTCCAAAAGAGGATGTAGAATTTTCGAAGAGAAGATTCCAATTGACCCTACCGTTTATACCGCTTGTGAAGAGTTCAATCTCAACACTACTACGGTAGCACTGAATGGCGGTGAAGATTATGAATTGCTCTTCACGATTGCACTGGAAGACTTTGACAAGATTAAAGGAAATCCAAATCTCACAGTGATTGGTCACATTACCGAAGATGAAAATCGTTACTTGGTGACGCGTGATAACAACGCCATTGAGTTAACGGCCCAAGGGTGGAACCCGATCAAGGGCGAAGAATAAATCGGTAGGATATGCACATCGCCATCATCTCAGGATCAAATCGTATTGGAAGAATGAGTCACAAAGTGGCTGAGTTCTTCGTGCGTGAATTGGAACGCCGAGAAGAGGTTCAAAAGGTGACCCTATTGGATGTTCATGCGTATGATTTTCCGGTGATGGAAGAGCGTCACGGCAGGCTAGACCCACCCGTTGAAGGAACTGCAGAGTTTAGTCAGGTGTTGACCCATTGTGATGCGCTGATCATTGTTACCCCAGAGTACAACGGCGGTATGGCGGGGAGTTTAAAGAACACCCTTGATTACTTCCGTCCGGAATTCAACAGAAAGCCAATGACCGCTGTCACGGTGAGCTCTGGGAATTTTGGAGGGGTAAACGCCCTGCATCAACTGTGGTTTTGGATGACGTATAACGGTGGGATCGTATCTCCACAGAAGCTGCTGGTTAGCAATGTGAACGAGATATTTGAAGATCCATCCAATGTAGTAGATGAACGCTTTCTCAAGAATGCTGGAAAGACCATCGACGAACTCATCTGGCTCGCTCAAAAAATAGGCGACTGAGTTTTCCGCACTTTTTCACGGGTTGATGTACCTTTTCTCCATGGCATCGTCCTCACCCATAAACGCAGCAAAAGATTGGTTCGCCCGAATGGGATGGACTCCCTTTTACTTTCAGGAGGAAGCGTGGGAGGCCTATGAGAAAGGAAGATGTGGATTGGTCAATGCGCCTACAGGAAGTGGTAAAACCTACAGCCTTCTCCTTCCTGCTATTCTTCAACCGAAGCTCCCCGCTGCCGGGGTGAAGTTAATTTGGATTACCCCCATTCGCGCACTCAGCAAGGAAATTGAACAAGCCTCTCGTCGTGCGATAGAAGGATTGAATCTACCGTGGGAGGTAGGTGTGCGCACCGGAGATACTTCTCAAGCGGAGAAACGCCGACAAAAATCTTCGCTTCCTGATATTCTTATCACTACACCAGAAAGCTTGCACTTACTCCTTTCACAAAAGCAGGCTTCTCACTTGTTTAGAAACTTGCAATGTGTGGTGGTGGATGAGTGGCATGAGTTGATCGGTTCAAAACGCGCAGTTCAAGTGGAGTTAGCTCTTTCGGCATTGAAGGGAATGCGACCAAAACTTCGGGTTTGGGGAATTAGTGCCACCATAGGAAATATGGAGGAAGCCATGCAAATCTTGATGGGAGCAGAGCCCGTCCGACCCAAGCCTGTGATTATTCGAGCCCAACACGAAAAGCGTATTGAAGTGACCTCCATCTTGCCAGATGAGCTAGAAGTTCTTCCGTGGGCAGGTCATCTTGGAATTCGACTATTGGAAAAGGTCATTCCCATTATTAAATCGAGTGGAAGCTGCTTGATTTTCACCAATACGAGGAGTCAGGCTGAAATTTGGTACCAGCGCATTTTAGATGTTGCCCCAGAATTGGCCGGATGGTTAGGGATGCACCACGGAAGCATTAGTAGAGAACTTCGCCATTGGGTGGAAGATGCGTTGCATTCGGGCGACTTGAAAGCGGTGGTTTGTACGAGTAGCCTTGATTTAGGGGTTGACTTTCGTCCGGTAGAAACTATTATTCAGATTGGAAGTCCGAAAGGAGTTGCTCGATTTATTCAGCGCGCAGGTCGTTCCGGCCACCAACCTGGAGCCACTTCACGAATCTACTTTGTCCCTACTCATTCTCTTGAGTTGGTGGAAGCTGCGGCTCTCCGTTCTGCGATCGACTCCCATATTATTGAAGAGCGCGTTCCTTACATCCGGTCTTTTGATGTGCTCATTCAATGGCTGGTGACCCTTGCCGTTGGTGAAGGTTTCTATCCCGAAGTGGTGCTGAAGCAGGTTAGGTCTACCGTGTCCTTTTCCAGCATGACCGATGAAGAGTGGTTGTGGATATTGAACTTCATTACCACAGGAGGAGAACCTTTGGGTGGCTATGACGAATTTCATCGAGTAGCGATAGATGCGGACGGTCGGTATTTTGTTGAGAAGCGAAAAGTGGCCATGCGTCATCGGCTGAGCATGGGTACCATTGTTTCAGAAGCCATGTTGCAGGTTCGTCTGCTGGGTGGAGGATTTCTCGGTTCTATTGAAGAATGGTTTATTGCTCGCTTGAAACCCGGTGATGTATTCTGGTTTGCAGGTAAGAATTTGGAGTTGGTAGAAGTGAAGGCCATGACGGTTCGTGTGCGGAAATCCAATAGCAAAGCCGGTATTGTGCCCAGTTGGCAAGGTGGAAGAATGCCGCTGAGTGCCCAATTGGGAGAACAGCTCAGAATCAAACTAGGAGAGGCCTATATCGGCCGGACAGATACACCTTCGGTTCATCCAGAGTTGGTCATGATTCAACCCTTGATCGAGTTGCAAGCAGAACGGTCAGTAGTTCCCAGTGAGCGAGAATTGCTCATCGAGTACTTTGAAAGCGAAGAAGGCCATCATCTTTACGTCTATCCTTTTGAAGGACGATTGGTTCATGAAGGGATGGCTGCGCTTATCGCTTATCGTATCAGTCTATTTGCTCCACTGACCTTTAGCATTGCCATGAACGACTACGGTTTTGAACTGCTTTGTGATCAGCCTATTCCCATTCAGGAGGCATTAGACTCCGACATTTTCACGGTACAAGATTTACGCGAGGATATTCAAGCTAGTGTGAATGAGACTGAAATGGCTCGAAGGAAGTTTCGAGATATTTCACATATCGCGGGATTGGTATTTGGTGGATATCCGGGGAAACCGATGAAGGAGAAGCATATGCAGTCCAATGCACAATTGTTCTTCAACGTGTTTTCTGAAGATGAGCCCAATAATATACTGTTACATCAAGCCTATGATGAGGTATATACTTTTCAATTGGAAGAAGCCAGAATGCACGCTGCGATGGATCGAATTGAGAAACGAGAAATACGCTTGATTCACATCGAAAAGCCTACCCCTTTAGCCTTTCCCATCATGGTAGATCGCCTTCGCGAGAAGCTTACAAGTGAGCGTTTGGAAGATCGAGTGAAGCGCATGATAGAATGGTAAAACCCTGAATTCCGAACTTTTCTAAAAAAGATTGCGGGTTTTCCCGAGTACCGTCGCTTATCTAGGTGAGGGTAGTTTTTATAGGTTAGGTTTTGAGGTCATTTCGACGCCAGTTGAGATGACCTCATCTTTTTTAGGGTAGTTCTTGACCTCTTGAGAAAATCGCAAGGAATTGAATAGCCCACACGGTCCTCACATCCGGGTTGTCAAAATCACACATCTCGTTCGGAAGTCCCCAAATAAGGCTTGGAGTAAAGTCTGAAGCTGAATGGATTATTGCTGCATATTCAGCATAGAAAGAATCTTCCTCCGCAAGTTTCATTAGAAAAGATATATACCTAGAGTCGGGCTTAGGTGCAAGGACTCCCCCTTGTGTGTTGATAAAAGTCGAGACATAATAGGTGTCCTGATAAAATGAACCTTTGGCTATGCTGTGGATGGTGCTTGTGGGGTCCACATAAAGTGAGTCAAAAAGTGGTTTTCCATCTTGAGCTTTTGAATACGCAGTCACAAAATTTCTGTAGGCCTCAGCGGGATCATTTATGCCTGCATATCGCATGAACATTTGATCCGAGTAGTTCAGAATGATATGGATATCCTCTATTTCGGCAGGGGTGTAAAAATCCTGAAGGATAGAGGATGGTCCCTTGTCTTGTGAACAGCTGATGAGAGATAAACAGCCAATGACGATAGTCGAACGTAAATAAAAGAGAGCGTTTGTAATCATCTATACAAGTTACAGATACATCCAAAGGCCAGCCATTGTAGGCCTTGAAAATTATTTTCAAAAAGATTGCGGGTTTTCCTACGCACTGTCGCTTATCTAAGTGAGGGTAGTTTTTTATAGGTTAGGTTATGAGGCCATTTCGACGCCAGTTGAGATGGCCTCATCTTTTTTAGTCACCTTTCTCACCTGTTAACTCTATTCATAAAAAACCCCGACAAACTGCCGGGGTTGAATGCGATTACATCTTTAGGATTAGTTACCGTTGCGGTAGTTGTCCATTTCCTCTTCAAAAGTTTCTTTGAATCGCTCGTAGTTGTAGTCAATGCGAACTACTTCATCAGAGCTCAAGGCGTTGTAGTATTTCTGAGTAAGTGCATCAGCACTCAATTCAATGGCAACATAGTAGCGGAACAACTCCTGATCGTCGGAATTTCGAGTACGAGTAGAAACCTCACAAATCTGACGAACTCCCATGAGAGTTTGGTTTACTACAGTTCTAGCGTTTTGTTCAAATCGTTCAAGAACTTCCTCACGGTTGTTTACCTCACGACTCACTACGTAGTTGTCGCCTACGAGTTTCATCACACTTTGAATATCGGTGGCCAATTGAGCGCGCGCATTGCTAAGTGCTTTGTTCTTTGCCGTATTGAGGTCGATGCTCTCTCCAAATGCGTTGGCGCGGAAAGTTTCTTCATCCGTGAAGTATTCCGAACCCGAACATGGGATGATCATGATTTCTTCTCCTTCTTGAACGGCTACTTCTTTGGATCCACAGCTGCTCAGAAGTGAGCCGGCTAATAGGACCGCTGCTAGTGGGTAGGTGAATTTGAGTTTCATAGTTTCCGTATTTACGTTGTACGTTTGATTTCGATTGTAGTACCTTCCTACTTACGAATGTAGGACAATCTATCGTTTACTAAGACCATGCCAAAGCCTTTTCTAGAGCTTGTAGCCAAAAACCTACAGACCCTTCACCCTCATGGATTTGAGGACGTTTGCATTGTTCTTCCGAGTCGAAGAGCTTCACTCTTTTTGAAGCGAACACTGGCCGCCCTTTCTCCAGATCCTGTTATTTCACCGCTTATTGTGGTGATTGATGAGCTGACTTCTGACTTGTCTGGATTGTTTTCTACTGATACACTTACGTTACAGTTCCAATTGTATTCGAGTTACGTGAAGGTGTATGGTTCGGAAGCGGAGAGTTTTGAGAATTTCATCAAATGGTCGAGCCGCCTACTTCAAGATTACAATGAGATAGATCGTTACATGGTAGACGCGAAAGCCATCTTTGAGAATGTAACGGATGCGAAAGCACTAGAACGATGGGGTGTGGAAGGAGATACTCCAGAAATGATTGAGGCGTACATCCGATTTTGGAAGAAGCTCCACCCCATCTATCTCGATTTTCAGCAAGAGCTCTTTAAAAGCAAACGCGCTTATCAAGGGTTGATGTACCGCGAGGCTGCAACAAAGGTACAGTCAGAGAATGCACTGGAACATTGGTGCAAGAAGAAAGGTTGTTCTTCCATCTACTTCGTTGGATTTAATGCGTTGAACACGGCAGAGCAAGTCATTTTAAAGAGTGGCTTGGAGTCGGGGTTGGCGCACGTTTGGTTCGATGCGGATCCCTATTATTTGGATGATCCTGCGCAAGAGGCAGGGATGTTTATGCGTCAGTATCGCCAGTGGAGAAGTTTTGATGGCGTGGAGTTCCCGTTTGTGGTAGACCGACTTCGAGCGGAACCTAGGAAGATTGAGATCATTGGTGTTCCCAAGCAGATTGGGATGGCAAAGACCCTCTCTGGGGTGTTGTCTGATATGAAGGCGGATATTGCCGATAGAGATGTTGCTGATCACATGGCATTGGTGTTGGCCGATGAAGGTCTGCTGATGCCAGTCCTCAACAGTATTCCATCGGAGTTTGAAGAAGTAAACGTTACCATGGGCTTGCCGTTGCGGGAGCTGAATTTGGCGAACAGTGTTGAGATTATCCTCGAAGCACATGAGCGCGCTCTTCGTCTCCAAAAAGAGGAGGGAAGGTCTTTCCAGATCTACCACAAGGATTTGGAGCGATTGCTGCTTCAGCCGTTTTATCAGTTTCACTTAGGTGAAGTGAATGCGCATGCGGTGCTCGATAAAATGAGGAAGTACAATGCGCCATTCTTGGGAGTGAAGAAATTGTCGGAATGGATGCCAAACACCTCGCTACTTGACCTGTTGAAAGAGCAGTCACCAGCCGAAATCATTCTCGCCCTTTCTGTGGCCTTGGCCGAATATCACGACAATGCCGACGTGCTCCCTGAAGATTTGGAAGCCGCCCAACATTTATATAGAGTTTCCCTACGGTTGCTAGAACTGTTTGAAGAACATGCTCTGGAAACGGATATGACTACCACCTTGCACTTGTATCGTCAGCTTCTAAAGGACGAATCTCTCGACTTCTTTGGTGAGCCTTTAAATGGATTGCAGGTGATGGGAGTTTTGGAAACCCGCTTGTTGAGTTTCGACAACTTGATTATGACCAGCGTGAATGAGGATGTACTTCCGGCAGGGCGATCGGAGAACAGCTTCATTCCTTACGATATCAAACGCTTCTTTGGACTGCCAACTCACAAGGAGAAAGATGCGATTTACGCCTATCACTTCTACCGACTCTTGTCGGGAACCAAGCGAGTGGTGCTGCTTTACAACACAGAAAGTGACGGATTTAATGCGGGAGAAGCGAGTCGCTTTATTGAGCAAATACGACATGAGTTCATCAATTTCTCGAATACTGAAATTGTAGAACGCGTGTACTCAACTCATGTTTCCAAAGATCAATTGGCTACTTCATTCCAACTGGAAAGAGGGTCCTATTTGGATGAAGCTTTTCAAAAGCGAGCAGAGAAGGGAATTGCGCCTTCACACCTAAAGCTTTGGGTGGAGAATCCTGTCGATTTTTACCATAAGGTGATTTTGGGTCAGGGCGATGTTGAGGAAGTGGAAGAGGTGTTGGGTGACCGTTCCATGGGGAATGTCATCCACAAAGTGCTGGAAGATTTTTACCGTCAGTTTATTGGCGGACGCCCGAGCGACCAAGATTACAAGAACATTTTGTCCAGGTTGCCCGAATTACTTTATGCAACTTACAAAGAAGAAGCCGGTAGGGACTTGGAAGTGGAGGGGCGAAATAACTTGGTGGGACATGCCATGGTGCAGATGACTCGAAACTTTCTAGTGGAAGAAAGGAAGAGAGCGGCAGCGTACGAAGCGACAGGTCGCGATTGGATGATTCGGGGAGTTGAGGTGGACATGAGGCATCAACTAGAGGTGCCGGGTTTGGCTTTTCCGGTTTTGGTGAAAGGTTTCGCCGACCGATTGGACACCTTGGACGGTGTTTGGGAGGTGATTGATTACAAGACAGGCTCCGCAAAGGCTACCGAGCTCAACGTGGTTGAGATTGACGAAGTGGCCAATAATCCAGAAAAGGCCAAGGCACTTCAGCTGATGACCTATGCTTGGCTAGTGGATAAGTCCCAAAGCGATGTGCAAGCCGTTTCTGCAGGGATCTTCGGAATGCGCAAGAATAAAGATGGATTGATGGTATTGAGCGTTGGCAGAGATAAACGTTCGGAAATTAATTCTGCTGACCTCCAAACCTTTGAGGAGGTATTGACGTCCTTATTGTATGACATCTTCCACAATGAAGGGGTCATTGCACCAAACGAAGAGGAGTTCGTTGAGGAATCTTAAATCTCTGTGCCATGAAAAAGACGTTTATCACCATCTTAATCTTGAGCTTGCCTTGCATGAGTTGGGGGCAAGAAGTTCCATCTACTCAGAAGAAAATTGAGGTCTCCGCTGCGGAGGTAGAAGTAGAATATTCCGAGAGTACAACTACCGAAGTAACACTTGAAGAGAATGACTGCACTACGGCGAATTCAGTGGTGGTTGAGGAGTTTGAAGAAACACTAACCTTCACGGCTTGTCCCATCAGAGTTATTCGCGACCACGACGTAGAGTGGAGATTGTCTTCCCCTGGTGCATTTAAAATGACCAGCGAAGATGTGGTTTATACGAGCTACGGTCGCTGGTAAAACTCACAAACCACGTCGAGCCATCATGGCCGTAACGTATTTCCCCAAAATGTCAAATTCCAAATTCACGCGATTTCCCACTTTCAATTGATGGAAATTGGTGTGTTCCCAAGTGTAGGGTATTAGACTTACACTGAAAGAATTGAGCGAACTATTCACTACGGTTAAACTCGTTCCATTGATACAGATGGAGCCTTTGGGAACCGTCATGAATTGTTCACCTTCGGGATGTTCAATGGTAACATTCCACGATCCATCCGCATTTTCAATCTCTCGAACAAGGCCCGTTGTATCTACATGTCCTTGCACAATGTGACCGTCCAATCGACCGTCAGCCTTCATGCATCTTTCCATGTTGATTTTATCTCCCACCTTCCAATCACCCAGATTGGTTTTCTTCATGGTTTCGTCAATCGCTGTAACGCGATAAACACCTTCTGATGGAAATCCAACAACCGTGAGACATGCACCGTTGTGCGCTACGCTCTGGTCAATTTTGAGTTCAGAAGTGATATCTGATTTAAGGTCCAGGTGAACATTGGTTCCTTCGTGGGTGATCGAAACCACCTCACTCATCGTTTCAACAATTCCTGTAAACATCAGCGGAATAGGTGTAAGCTGCCATTTAAAACTTCTTCAGGCGCATTGCCAAGACTGCGCGCTCTGTAAGTGCAAATATAGAAGTAAACCCCTTCAGGGCATGGAAGGTTCGTGGTTCGGTCGTTTCCATCCCACCCTACATTGACGAATTCATTGATGTCATCGGTTTTGTACACAACTCTGCCCCAGCGATTCATCACCTTGATTTGGAATTGGTCGATGTCTCTGAAAATAGGTTCGCCATTTCCATCGCGAACGGGATAGAAGAAGTCGTTTACACCATCGTTAGACGGACTGAAGACATCTGGCAATTCAATCTGAGCACAACCGTCAATGCAGAAGGCTTCTACAATCGGACTTTCATTGGGCTCGTCGGCGTCATCCACTGCCGTGATGGCATAGCAACCCACAATAGAACCTTCGTTGAAGATAAAGAATGGATCGGTGATGCCTTGAACAATGGGGGAAGAACTCCACGGTTCGTTCGAAGAAGCTCGGTAATAGATGTTGTAGTATACGATATCACTCGGGCAACCCGAAGGGACCGACCAGTCAATGCGCAAGTAGGCGTTTTCACAGTCGGCCGACCAAGAAACGGTTGGGACACATGGAGCCTCATTGTCGGACGGCTCCCCACAAATTTCTTGAGAACGATTGAACAGCGGAGCAGGCATGTTTGATCCCGTGAATCGGCCAATTCCTTTTCCGTAATAACAATAGGTGGTTCCATTGGCCAGGCCTGTGTCGAGGTAGGTATCGGATGTGGTGAATCCAATGGAATCCCATATTCCACTACCTTGACTGGTTTCCCTGTACACTACTGTGGTATCGTTAACCCAAGGAGTGAGGTATTCAAAATTGATTTGGATGCTTTCATCATGAGCTATGGTAGAAGCGAATAGGCTAGAGGCATCATCCGTAATTCCAACAAAATCTTCATTCACTCCACTTAACAAAGTGATGCGATAGTTCCAACCGGCATCTTGAGTATTAAGGCCATTGTCGATGTAATTGGTACTCGAAACGGTATCGAGAATGACAAAGTTGTTCCCATCAATTTGAGGAGCTCTTTCCACTACATAGGCGTAAGGAGGAGGAAATGCGAAAGAATCGATTTCCAGTGCAGGAATCCATCGAACCTCAATTTCACCATTTACGGCATCGGTAGCTCGGACATCTACATTCGTGATAATGGGAAGGGTTTTGGCCAATTCGGTGCAGAACTCTACCGAAGCGTAGCTTTCACTTCCATCATCAAATGTGGCAACTACCATATAGCAATATTGCACACCTCGTTCAATGTCGTTGGTGTCGGTGTACGCCGTAGAAGCCCATCCTATGGTAGACCCAATTTTCTCGTAACCCGTGTATTCGGGAACTCCAGTTTCACATTCCGAAGGGATGAATCCAAAGGAGCCCTTTCTTCGATAGATGTCGTACCCATTGGCGGATTGACAGAAGTTTGGGTCCCAAACTAAATCGATGACATCTTGGTTTGGTGTAGCTGAAGGGTTTTTAGGAGACGGTGCAACCACTCTAATCTCAACGGTCGCTAGTCCCACAAGAGACGGTGGATTGGATGGAATGTCTTCAGCCCTAAAGTAAACGAAGTACGGTTGAAAGCGAACTTGGTCACAGCTAGGCGTCCAAGAAAAGGGTTCGGAAACAGGAGAAGGTCCAGTTGAAGGGTTAGGGAAACTCGCAGATGGAGTTACTTCAAATGGCCCTCCTGTGGCAGACAGGGAAATCGTATTGTTGTCGGGGTCGGTAGCAATCACATTAAAATTCAACGTGCTTCCGGCTTCTACGCAGTGGGGCGTTGGTACTTGAATGGTTGGAGGACGGTTGTTGCACTGTCCGATGTTGACTTGCATGTCTCGGGTGACGCTGCCAATCAATTGGTAATTCCCATTGAGTCCCTTGCGGTATTCTTTAATGACGAAGGCGAAGTTAAACTCACCGATATTTCGTGGTTGATCCCAGATGAGATCCCCCGTGTATTCGTCGATATATATGGAGTCTTGGACGTAGTTCGGGTCGTAGGTTTCGGTCAATTCACGTCCATTCAAACCTCTACAATTCACCAATTCAAAACTCAAGCTATCCCCGTCGGGGTCAAAAGCTCCAGCGTTGTGGATAAACATTCGGTCGATACATCCTTCGTCGATAGGGTAGTTTAGCAGGATAGGGGAGTTGTTGGGGCCGATGGCTGGGTTCACCAAAAGCGTGGTTGAAACGTAAAATGGAACTTGAACCGAGTTGTTGATGTTCGCTACACCGGAGTTTCTGTTCAAGTCTTCTACCGAAATCGTGAAATAGCCTGGTGAAGGGAAAGTGTGTGTGCCTTGGTAAACGTTTCTGCGAATATCATTTCCCAGAACCTCCCCATCGTGTGCAGGAGCACAATTCGATACAGATCCATTGATTCGGGGAAGAACGCTCGACGTATTGTCTCCCCACTCCACCGAAAGTTCACATCGATCAATTTGGGAAGTGACTTTGGTGTAGGTGATGACCGTGACTTCGTACGTGTAGCCGCCAATGTATTTGTACGTGATTTCTCCCGCACGATTATGCGTAGCCTGAAGTCCAAATGACGTCAGGGCTAAAAGAAGTGCGAAGATGTATCTATAAAGGTTCACCGTGGGTGTCAATTCTAAGAGAACATGAATTTACAACAATTGTTGCGAGATGGTGGGAATATCCGAGTGTGTATACCCAATACTATATACGGGATAAAGGTATTTACAGTTGAGTAGATTTCCTTATCGAAGTCTTTCATTGAGTAGTAGATGGTAAACATCGAGTGAAGCCCTTGTGTTTTTCCTACTTTTGATGCACGTTAGACATCTACGATTATGACACTACACCATACCTCTGCTGCGGCAGATTCTCCTGTTGCCTTTGCAGCATCGACTTCTAAAGAGTTAATCAACCGATTTGGCTCGTCCGTTGAGTCCTTCATTCAAGCCCATACGAATAAGTCGCTAAAAGGGTGGGTTGCTCTTCCTGTTTCAGGTGTGATGCACTATGGCCTTATTCTCGATGCGAAGCTCACAGGCCCCGCTCAGCGCGAAGCCGTTCGCCGGGCAGGTGCAACCTTAGCTGGAATCTTGAATTCATCCAAAGAGAAGAGCGTTTCTATTGAAGGTGAATTTGTTTCAGATTTGGCTGAGGGCTGCGCATTGGCGAATTATAAATACACAGAACTTTTCAGTGCGCCAGAATCCGTAAAGAATGCTTTGGTTGATATTCATGTGCCTGGATTGAGCGAATCTGATTTTTCAGAACTCGATGTACGAGTGAGTGCAACCACCATTGCTCGAACTCTTGTTAATACTCCTGTTCTTCAACTCAATGCTGAAAAACTGGCATACACGGCTAAGCAATTAGGAGAAGAGTGCGGATTCCGAGTGGAGATTTTCAACAAAAAGAAAATTGAAGCGCTCAAAATGGGAGGACTTCTCGGTGTGAACAAGGGGAGTATTGATCCTCCAACTTTTAGCATTTTAGAATACAAGCCGGAGAAAGCACGCAACTCTAAACCTATCGTTTTGGTTGGGAAAGGAGTGACTTACGATACAGGTGGACTTAGCCTGAAGCCGTCAAGTGCCATGGATACGATGAAAAGTGACATGGGGGGCGCTGCCGCAGTCATAGGAACCTTGGTAGCAGTAGCCAAAGCGAAGCTCGATGTTCACGTGGTTGGACTCGTTCCATCTACCGACAACCGTCCGGGTGGAAATGCGATCACCCCTGGGGATGTGATCACCATGTATGACGGAACCACCGTTGAGGTCCTCAATACCGATGCAGAAGGTCGATTGATCCTTGCAGACGCCTTGCATTATGCCAAAAAATTTAACCCGAGCTTGGTGATTGATTTGGCCACTTTGACGGGCGCGGCTGCTCGTGCAATTGGTTCACAGGGAATTATTGCCATGGGTACAGCGGATAAAAAAGTATTCGACGGACTCACCGACAGTGGAAATGAAGTTCACGAGCGACTGGCTATCTTCCCTTTTTGGGATGAATACAACGATATGCTCAAGAGTGACATTGCAGATTTGAAGAACATTGGAGGTCCAGAAGGTGGAGCGATTACCGCAGGAAAATTCCTGGCGCACTTCACAGACTACCCGTACGTACACTTTGATATTGCAGGTCCAGCATTCTTGTCAAAACCCGACGCATACAGAACCAAAGGAGGTACCGGAGTTGGAGTTCGTATCTTGTTTGACTATCTAAAGAATAGAGCATGAGTCAATCCGACAATCACATTCGCGTAGGTATTTCTTGTGGCGATTTGAACGGCATTGGAATGGAAGTCGTCATCAAGGCTTTTGCGGATCCCGCGATGCTGGAACTTTGCACGCCTGTATTGTTTGGTTCTAGTAAGTCCCTCTCATACCACAGAAAGGCAATCAATGCCCACGATTTCAAGTTCAACACCGTAGAGCAAGCGATCGATGCGGTGGATGGAAAGTTCAACGTGGTAGAATCTTGGAGTGAATTGGTCAACTTAGAGTTGGGCAAGGAGGATCCACTAGTAGGGGACTACGCGTATAAGTCGCTAGAAATTGCATCGGAAGCCCTTAAGAAAGGCCATGTAGATGTGTTGGTAACAGCTCCGGTAAACAAGAACAACATTGCGAACGAAGAGCGCGTGTTTACGGGGCACACTGAGTTTTTAGGTGAGTACTTTAAGGGAGAGCCTTTGATGATATTGGCGGGAGATCAACTTCGCGTCGGATTGGTAACAGGACATATTCCATTGAAGAATGTGGCCAAGAGTATCAGTTCTGAGAAAGTAGTGGTGAAGCTTCGCCAGTTGAACGATGCCTTGGTTCAGGACTTTGGCATTTCTAAGCCGAAAATTGCCGTTTTGGGATTAAATCCACATGCTGGTGATGGAGGATTGTTAGGTGAAGAAGATCAGAAAATAATCGAGCCAGCGGTGCGAACTGCGTTTGACAAAGGCATTGTTGCGATGGGTCCATTCTCATCCGACGGGTTCTTTGGTTCGGGTGAGTGGAAAAAATACGACGCAGTTCTGGCCATGTATCACGATCAAGGTTTGATCCCATTTAAGACCATTCACTTTGGCGAGGGAGTGAACTTTACGGCCAACTTGTCTGTAATACGAACTTCGCCAGATCATGGCACAGCCTACGATCTAGCCGGAAAAGGCACCGCTGATGAACAGAGTTTTCGTCAGGCGGTCTACATGGCAATTGACGCATTTAGGCACCGATCACAGCATTTAGAAATCACTGCAAATCCACTTGCTTTCGGAAAAACTCAACGCGATCATCGCTGATTTTCAGGAAAGTGTTGACGGGTAACGAAAGATTTGTATTTTTGCGGGCTCAAAGGACGAGAGTGGACCATGAAGAAGAAGGACTACAACATTGTGTTTTCCGGATTGAAACTGGGATCTCATTCCTTTGAATACGAGATTGATGATTCGTTCTTAGACATCTTATTCGACTATCACGAATTGCCTGGATTGCAGGCGCACGTTGATGTAGAGCTTACGAAACAGAATACCATGTTAGAGCTCAATTTCTCATTAAAAGGGGAGTTGCCGGTAACATGTGATTTGTCCAATAAGCCTTTTGTTCAACCCATCGAGAACACGTTTACCCTAGTGGTGAAATTCGGTGAAGAGTACAATGACGACGACGATGTGATTTTAGTTTTGCCTCATGGCGATTATGAAATCAACATTGCGCACTACATCTATGAGCTCATCGTGTTGTCCATTCCGCTTAAGTTTATCCATCCGGATATTGAAGAGGGGGACTTGGATGACGAAACGCGTGAATTGTTAGAGAAATACATGCCACGTGCAGACGACGATGACAATGAAGAGGAGGATAGTGAAGAAGATGAAGAAGACGACGAAGATGAAGATATCGACCCTCGTTGGTCAAAGTTGAAAGATTTGTTGAATTAAGCTCAACAGGAGCATTATAAACCAGGAAGCATGGCACATCCTAAGCGCAGACAATCTACCACTCGCCGTGATAAGCGTCGTACTCACTACAAGGCTACTGCACCTCAAGTTGCTGTAGACCCAACAACAGGTGAGCCACATCTATATCACCGTGCACACTGGCACGAGGGTAAGTTGTACTACAAAGGGAAAGTAGTTCTCGAAAAAGCGGAGGCCTAATCCCCATTTGGTAAAGCATTGAAAAGTAGACTCAAAGATCAAATTGGGTCTGCTTTTTTATTTGCCCGCCCTTTGAAATAGTCACGCAAAATTTGCGAGACTAAAGCGAAGGACTAACTTTACCCCCTTCACCACGGGTTAAAACCATTGCAATGAGCAACGTCAAAGCCGCGATTACCGCTGTAGGCGGATACGTTCCGGAGTTTCGTCTGACCAATGCCGTATTGGAACAGATGGTTGATACTACTGATGAGTGGATCACGACACGGACGGGCATCAAAGAACGTCGTCTCCTCAAAGAGGAAGGCGCCGGAACTTCTACACTCGGTATTCGGGCGATAGAAGACATGGTGGCTAACTTCAAGGTAGATGTGAAAGACATCGACCTTGTGATTTGTAGCACGGCTACCCCAGATATGCCAGTAGCTTCTACTGCCGCATATATCGCCACGAAAATTGGGGCAACCAACGCATTTTCATACGACTTAATGGCCGCTTGTAGCGGATTTCTATACGGACTTTCAACCGGTGCCAAGTTCATTCAAAGTGGACAGTACAAGAAGGTATTGATTGTTGGTGCCGATAAGATGTCATCCATCATCAATTATGAAGACCGCGCCACGTGTGTGATCTTTGGTGATGGAGCCGGCTGTGTTCTCCTCGAACCGAATGAGGAAGGATATGGACTACAAGATGAAGTTCTTCGCAGCAATGGTGAAGGACGCCAATTCCTCAAAATTGATGCAGGTGGATCTATTCTTCCAGCATCTGAGGAAACCGTTAGATTGAATCAACATTACGTACATCAAGAAGGTCAGCAGGTGTTCAAGTTTGCCGTTACGAATATGGCCGACGTGAGCGCTCAAATTTTGGAGCGCAACCATTTGACTGGAGATGATGTAGATTGGCTCGTGCCACATCAGGCTAATCTTCGCATCATAAATGCCACTGCAAATCGCATGGGCTTGGATGAAGAGAAGGTAATGTTGAACATTCAACGCTATGGTAACACGACAAATGGTACCTTGCCATTGTTACTTTGGGACTATCTCGACCAACTCAAGAAAGGTGACAAACTCGTTTTCGCTGCCTTTGGTGGCGGATTTACGTGGGGTGCACTTTATTTGACCTGGGCTATCGACCCTAAAAAATAGTTTTAAGGATCCACTTAATCCCTCGACGAATGGACTTAAAAGAAATCCAGAACCTCATCAAATTTGTAGCTAAATCAGGCGCAAGTGAGGTAAATCTAGAAACAGAAGACTTCAAGATCACCATCAAAACAGGTGGTGAAGAAGCAGCTACTTATGTTCAACACGTACCGATGGCTCAAGCCGCCGCACCAGCTCCAGTAGCTGCCCCTGCGCCTGCTGCCCAAGCCCCTGCTGCTCCAGCTCCTGCCGCACCTGCTGCTGCAGAAGAAGACGACAGCAAGTATGTGACGATCAAGTCGCCAATGATTGGTACGTTCTACCGCCGCCCTTCTCCAGACAAAGATTTGTTTGTGGAAGTTGGGGATGAAATCAAACCAGGTTCAGTGGTTTGTATCATCGAAGCGATGAAACTATTCAACGAAATCGAATCTGAAGTTTCAGGTAAGATTGTGAAGATTTTGGTAGACGACCAGAAGCCGGTAGAATACGATCAGCCACTATTCTTGGTTGACCCGTCATAAGCCCAAGTGGCAGAACTAAAATTCTGATCCCATGTTCAAAAAGATACTCGTAGCCAACCGTGGCGAGATTGCCTTGCGTGTAATCCGCACTTGTCGCGAGATGGGCATTAAGACGGTGGCCGTATACTCAACAGCAGATGCTGATAGCCTCCACGTTCGCTTTGCAGACGAGGCAGTATGTATCGGTCCTCCTCCAAGTAGCGAGAGTTATCTCAACATCCCGAATATCATTTCGGCTGCTGAGATCACAAACGCTGATGCAATCCATCCGGGATATGGCTTCCTTTCAGAGAATGCCAAATTCTCTAAAATTTGTGCCGAAAACGATATCAAGTTTATCGGAGCTTCTCCTGAGCACATTGACAAAATGGGTGATAAGGCAACGGCTAAAGCTACCATGAAGGCAGCTGGCGTTCCTTGTGTACCTGGTTCAGACGGCTTGATTCCAGACTTCCAAGCGTGTATCAAACTCGCAAAAGAAGTGGGTTATCCCGTAATGCTTAAAGCAACTGCCGGTGGTGGTGGTAAGGGGATGCGTGCCGTTTGGAAAGAAGAAGACCTTCAAAAAGCGTGGGACTCTGCTCGCCAAGAAGCAGCAGCGTCTTTTGGCAATGACGGTATGTATATGGAGAAGCTCATCGAAGAGCCTCGCCATATCGAAATCCAAATTGTAGGCGACCAAACAGGAGCTGCATGTCACCTTAGTGAGCGCGACTGTTCTATTCAACGTCGTCACCAAAAATTGGTAGAGGAAACGCCTTCTCCGTTTATGACCCCAGAACTTCGTGAGAAGATGGGACAAGCAGCGGTTAAGGCAGCGGAATATATCAAGTATGAAGGAGCAGGTACTGTGGAGTTCCTAGTGGACAAGCACCGCAATTTCTACTTCATGGAAATGAACACTCGTATTCAGGTAGAGCACCCGATTACTGAGCAAGTAATTGACTATGACTTGATCCGCGAGCAAATTAAAGTTGCCGCTGGTATTCCAATTCTAGGGAAGAACTATGAACCACAGCTTCACTCTATCGAGTGTCGTATCAATGCGGAAGATCCATATAACGGATTCCGTCCATCTCCAGGAAAGATTACTTCTTTCCATGCTCCGGGTGGTCACGGTGTTCGATTGGATACCCATTGTTATGCTGGTTACACCATCCCTCCATACTACGATTCAATGATCGCAAAGTTGATCACAACGGCTCGTACACGTGAAGAGGCGATTGACAAGATGAAACGCGCTTTGGATGAATTCGTGATTGAAGGAATCAAAACCACCATTCCATTCCACCGCGCACTTATGGATAACGAAGATTTCTTGGCAGGTAATTATACGACCAAGTTCATGGAAGACTTCGTTCTCGAAAAATAATCGAAGCTTTTTCGATGTGAGAAACCCCGGCTGTATAGTCGGGGTTTTTTTGTTTCTATATGTACATATTGTAGGGATGCGCGTTTCTTAATACCGTTACAATTGCGATTAGGATTAGAATGGTCTATCTTCTAGGTGACTTAGCAACAGACTATTAACCAATCACTCTAATATGAAGCATTCTAAACGCTGGTCGATTCTTGCGGCCATTCTCTCTTTTTCGGCCCTCACTTATGGGCAAGACAAACCCAATATCCTAGTGATTTGGGGTGATGATATCGGCACTTGGAATATCAGTCACAACAATCGTGGAATGATGGGATATCAAACTCCCAACATTGACAAAATCGCTCAAACAGGTGTGGGCTTCACCGATTACTACGCTCAACAAAGTTGTACGGCAGGTAGAGCTGCCTTTATTGGTGGTTCAGTGCCCGTGCGCTCGGGAATGACTAAAGTAGGACTTCCAGGTGCTGCCCAAGGATGGCAAATGACGGATGTTACAATGGCCACCGTGTTAAAGTCAGAAGGTTATGTAACGGGCCAATTTGGTAAGAATCATCAAGGAGACCTCGACGAACATCTACCTACGATGCACGGCTTTGACGAGTTCTTTGGAAACCTGTATCACCTCAACGCGGAGGAAGAACCAGAGCATCGAGATTATCCTGGTGATATGATACTTAAGGATGGTCGCACTTTCCGTGAAACCTATGGACCGCGAGGGGTAATCCACTCATGGGCGAATGGAGACGGAACACAACGCATTGAAGATACTGGCCCTCTTACTAAGAAGAGAATGGAAACCGTAGACGACGAATCTTCAGATGAGGCTATTCGCTTTATTCGTGAAGCAGTAGAAGCTGGTGAGCCCTTCTTTGTTTGGTGGAATGGTACGCGCATGCACTTTAGAACACACGTGAAGGAAGAACATACGGGCATTTCTGGTCCAAGTGGAAATGAGTACCACGACGGTATGGTGGAGCACGATATGCACGTGGGTAAGTTTCTCGATTTGCTCGATGAACTAGGAATTGCAGACAATACCATTGTCATGTATTCCACCGACAATGGGCCACACTACAATACTTGGCCAGATGCAGGAACCACTCCTTTCCGCAGTGAGAAGAACTCAAATTGGGAGGGCGCTTATCGTGTTCCTGCTTTTGTGAGATGGCCAGGTCATTGGCAAGAGAATGTTACCCTGAATGGTATTGTTGCTCATGAAGATTGGTTAGTCACCTTCGCAGCAGCAGCAGGTAACACCGATATCAAAGAGGATCTTCTTGGGGGTATCAAGCTAAATGGTAGAAGATACCGGAACCATCTGGATGGTTATGATATGAATGCCTATCTCAGCGGTGAAGTAGACGAATCGCCACGCAAAGAATTCTGGTACGTAAATGACGACGGAGCCTTTGTAGCCGCTAGATATGAGGATTGGAAAGTGGTTTTCCTCGAAAATCGCGGTCAAGCCTTTGGAGTTTGGGTAGAGCCTTTTACGGAACTCCGAGTGCCGAGTGTCTTCAATCTGAGAAGAGATCCATTCGAAAAAGCGCAACACAATGCAAACGTGTATTACGATTGGTTGTTAGATCACGCTTTTGTTTTGGTTCCAATCCAGCAAATGGCAGCAAACTTTATCCTTACGATGAACGAATATCCACCTTCTCAAAAACCGGGCTCATTCAATTTGAGCGCCGTTATGGAGATGCTGGACAATGCGGGAAGCAACTAATCATCTTCTCCCATCCAACAAAGACTCTCGATTTCATCGAGGGTTTTTTTATGCCCGTTGTTTGATATAACAACTACAAATTCGAACTTCAAGCTGAACAACCTATCTCACCTTCCATCCGTATGGAGAGTGTAATCCTACAGACTATGAAGAAGACTATCCTCCTATTGGTTTTGCTGTGCTCTGCATCAGCATTTGCCCAGTATCCGCGTTGGTACATGCAGTTTCAACTCGGCTATGGCCACGATCTAAACACCCAACAACCGGGTTTGACGAACTGGATTAGCACTTCTATCGACGATAACGGCGACTATTCGGAAACTCAGGAATACTACAGCTATGCCAATGGACCTAAACTAACGTTTTCCATGGGTGCAGAAGTGGCTCGTGGGATTGCGATTGAAGGACAGCTCATGTATTCGTACGGTATTGCTGACCAGATCGATCAGACCAATTTCTTCTCCGATTTAAAGGCCACCACGGGAGGGCAGTATGTGGGATTCTCTCCTATGGTTCGTCTTCAGAATGAAATTCGGAATTGGGAGGAAACGTATGTATACCTTCGCGTCGGTCCTCTTTTTTCCATGAATAGCACGTACCTTTTATCAGAGTATGCCGGTTCAGAATCGCGGTACAAGCTAGAGACAGACTGGAGTTTTGACGTGGGCGCACAAGGCAGTTTAGGGTTGATGTTTCCCGTGAGTAGATACACCCACTTTACTGTTGAAGGTCAGTTTGTGTACTTGATGTCGAAGCCCTCACATGCAGAATACACAGAGTACGAAGAATGGGGAGAAGATCGCCTAGGAGATTTGACCACCCGTCAAAGGGAGCGTGTTTATCAACGCACGGTAGACTACAATAATACCAATGATGATGAGCCTATGGAGATGGTAGAAATACAATCACCGTTTAGTCATTTCGCTTTAAATCTAGGATTGCGATTTGAACTGTAGTTAAATGCCAGAAAGTAGGTTTTTGCAACGCTTAGCAACGCTTTTCACATCCATTCCCAATTGACGATGAAGTTCGTCAACAGAACCGTGTTCGATGAACTCATCGGGTAGATGTATCGCGTCGAGGTCTACGTTCACCGCGTCTCTGCCCGATAGCCATTCGGAAATCGCAGAGCCCAAGCCTCCAAGAGATGAGTCTTCTAGCACCACCCAATGGTTGTAAGAGGCCGCTTGCATGAGAGCTTCTTCATCAAGTGGTTTTACAAAGAGATGGTGTAGTACTCCAATTTCATAGCCTTTTTTACTCAAGATAGTAGCCACTTCAAGCGCGCGTCTAGACATGGTTCCAGTGGCCATCAAGCAAAGCATGGATCCTTCCTTTAACCACTGACTCCTGCCATACTCTAAAGTCTCAAACTTTCCTTCAGCATCAAATTTAGCCTCGGTGTCACGTGGATATCGTATCACAAATGGGCCATTGTGGTTCAATCCGGTATGAACGGCATTTCTGAGTTCGATTCCATTCCTTGGTGCCGTAATCGTGATGTTGGGAATGGGGCGCAAGAACGCGAGATCGAAGGCTCCATGATGGGTGGCGCCGTCGTTTCCAACGAGCCCAGCTCTGTCAATCGCTAAGGTAACAGGAAGGTTCTGTAGGGCAATATCGTGAATGATTTGATCATATGCCCGTTGAGCAAAGGTGCTGTAGAGGTGGAGTAGAACCTTCCCTCCCGCAGCCGCAATACCCGCAGCCATCGTTGCAGCGTGTTGCTCGGCAATCGCCACATCCAGAACTCGCTCTGGATAAAGTTGTCGTGCTTTTGCCAGTCCAGATCCTGAAAGCATGGCCGGAGAGAGTACTACTAAATCAGGATCAGATTCTAGTTTTTCTAGAATGGCTTCCCCAAAAACATCTTGGAAAGGGTGTTCCGAGGAGTAATTTGGTCCTTCGGATGGAAGTATTTCACTTTGGGTCTCTATGTGCAGTACTCGAGGTCCGGTGGCTTCTTTTCCTTCCCACAAGCGATGAACCAATTCGTCCATATTCGAGCCATTTACATGACCCATCCAACGAATACCCAGTGATTGAAAGAACATTTCATAACTGTCACTTTCGTGCAAGGCACCCACATTTGGATCAATCGCCTTGCGGTTATCGTTGAGGAGGACGAGCACATCGAGGTCCGTTTGCCCGAGGTAGTTCAGTCCCTCGTAGGCCATGCCACCCGTGAGGGCACCATCGCCAATCACCGCAACGTGTTTAATGTCTAGTCCTTTCCTGTGGGCTTCAAACGCCATTCCCGTAATCGCAGAAATGCTGGTTGAAGAGTGTCCGGTTCCAAAAGCATCAAAAGGGCTTTCGCTGCGGTTGGGAAAGCCGCTGATTCCACCTAATTGTCGGTTGGTGTGGAATTCCGTTGCTCTGTCCGTAATCACCTTGTGTACATAGGCCTGGTGACCCACGTCCCAAATGAGGATGTCTTCTGGAGTGCGAAATACGTGATGAAGTGCTACCGTAAGTTCTGTTACGGTAAGGGAGGATTCCAAATGGCCTTTCTTCTCTTTAGTGGTGGCTGGAATAAACGCACGGAGCTGTTCAGCTACCTTCTCAAGTTGAGAAACCGTCATTCGCCGTAGTTCATCTAAAGTGGGAAATGCCTCCATTTGTATAAAGATAACGAGGTTGAAAGGATATTTCTATCCCTTCAACCTCGTAGGGTGTAGAATCAAATCAATATCCCATTGCCTCGCGAACACGGGCAAGGGTAGCTCGGGCAACCACACGTGCTTTTTCAGCTCCTTTCTCTAAAGCAGCATAAATAGCTTGAGGGTCTTCCATTAGCTTGTCGAATTTTTCACGCTCTTCGGCAAACTCCTCCAAAATCAGATCAAGCAAAGCCTTCTTTGCGTGTCCGTATCCGTAGTTTCCGCCAAGGTAGTTTGCACGCATTTCTTCCACTTGCGCCTCGTTCGCCATCAGTTTGTAAAGGGCAAAAACGTGGCAAGTGTCTGGATTCTTTGGCTCTTCCAATGGAGTAGAATCGGTGAGAATGCTCATTACTTGCTTCTTCAACTGCTTGGCAGGAAGGAAGATGTCAATGACGTTTCCGTAGGACTTCGACATTTTTTGTCCGTCGGTTCCCGGTATGGTCATGATGCTCTCATCGATGGTAGCTTCTGGAATCACAAAGATCTCGCTGTCGTAAGCCATGTTCACTTTGGTGGCAATGTCGCGTGTCATCTCCAAGTGTTGCTTCTGGTCCTTTCCCACAGGCACGAAGTTCGCGTCATAAAGGATGATGTCAGATGCCATCAACACGGGATAATCAAAGAGTCCTGCGTTTACATCACTTAGTTTGTCGCTCTTGTCCTTAAAACTGTGGGCGTTGGCCAACATTGGAAAAGGAGTAAAGCAGTTCAAATACCAAGTGAGCTCGGTGCATTCTGGTACTGCAGATTGCAAATAGAAAACACTCTTTTCCGTGTTCAACCCGCAGGCCAGCCAAGCTGCTGCTGTAGCTAGAACATTGGCTTTGCGAACTTCAGGGTCTTTGATAGTGGTCAAAGAGTGAAGGTCTGCAATGAATAAAAATGAGTCAGATTTTGGATCGTTAGCCATTTGGATGGCAGGGCGAATTGCGCCCAGGATGTTACCCAAATGCTGGCGGCCGGAGCTTTGAATTCCGGTCAATATTCTCGTCATGTTATTGTTTTCTTATCGCCTTAGAATCACTTGCATGTCAACGTCTACAAAAGTACCCGAAATGGAATCGAGTATCGGAAGTACCGTTTGCCATCGTTGCTTGTCATCCCAATCTTCAATCACTTGATAACTGATTGTGTCAACGGATTCCGCAACAAAGATAGAATCATTGGTAGAATTGGTCCACCAAATTCCCGTTCCAGGACGATAAAAAGGAAGTCGGGCTGGCTCACTCGTTCCTATGTCGATAAGCGCAGTAAAGCCCATGCGGTACGTTGCGGAGTAGTCTGGCTTGAAGTTGAACTCTCCATACACGTCTTCACCTTTACCATTAAAAGCCACAGATTGCGAGGTATTGAAAGGGTTCGGCATGGTGCCGGCATATTCTACGTTGGTGAGTCGCCACGTGTGAGCGATGCGTTGTTCAAAGGTACCAGTTCGTGTTTTATCATCGTCACCTTGGTCTTTTTTACAAGAGACAGAAACCAGAGAGAGTGCAAGAATAGAAAGTGGTAATAATAGCTTCATAGTCAGTGTTGTGAAGAGTAAAGTTACGAATCATAATGACACCTATCTCTAATACGTAATTGAACGCTAAAACATGCCAATTATAGGTCGCGCACTGAGAATATATCTGAAGGGGCCTTTTCGGGATGATGGATAAAAGGTAGGATAATGGCAGCAACTTCCTTCGGCGATTTCAACTCGCCATTTTGGTGATAGTCCACAAACTTCTGATGAACGGGAAAAGCATCGGGATGAGTGGCGCGAATATCTGCTTGCATTTCCGTGTCAACCACCCCAGGGGCAATGGCTAAAAAGGAAATGGAAGGATGATCGAGATTCCAAACGCGGGTGGCCATGTCGATGGCCGCTTTGGAAGCACAATAGGCACTCCAAGAAGGAATGGCATTCTTTCCAGCACCTGATGAAATTGACAAGACCGATTTTTCCTTGGAAGTTGAATAGGCAATGAAGTAATTCGTCCATTCCATAACGGCTGCCGTATTGATCATCCACATTTGTGTAGCTGAACCACGTTCAAAAGATCCAATGGGGGCAACGGGACCAATCCATCCGGCGTTGTTGATGAGAACTTCTCGATCGGCCGAGTTGTTCAGCTCCAATGCGAGTTCGCTATTCGGCGAAGCCAAGTCTACCAACACATGAATGTAGCGCTCGTGTTCAAAGGTAGCAGCTCTTCGAGCATAGCCGTAAACATACACATCCGGCTCATGGCAAAGCGTTTTAGCAAGCGCTTCTCCAAGTCCGGATGTTGTTCCCGTAATGTGGACAATGGTCCGCATTCTATGTGTTGATCTCGATGAATCTCTCGATATCTCGAACGGTACCGAAGACCACAATGATATCTCCTTCTTCTACGAGTGTTTCCGCATCAGGCACACCGTAAATATGGTGCTCGCCATCTTCGTTGCGAAGGAGTGTAACCAAGTTGAGCTTGTATTTTTCGCGAAGACCAATGTCTCCCAAGGTTCTGCTGTAAAGCGCACGAGGAGCTTTGATTTCCACAATTTCGTATCCGTCAGGAAGTTCAAAGCACATCACCACACCCGGGTTCATGAGCTGTTCGGCAACGTTGTTCGCAACCTCATCTTCTGGACTCAAGATTTCTTGAATGCCCATTTTCTCTAGGATGCGTCGCTGAGTGGCGCCTTGAGCTCGAGCGATAATTCGTCCAATTTCCATCTCTTGAAGTTGGAAACAACAGAGGAGAAGGTCTTGGAAATTCTGGCCAATGGATACAATGACCGCATCCATTTTTGATAGGTTCTGGGACTCGAGAGCTTTGATGTCCGTCGCGTCTAGGGTAACCGAATAGGCTACATCTTCCTTAATCGCTTCTACTTTCTCTTCGTCGGTGTCAATTGCGATAACTTCCGCACCTTTCATGCTGAGTTTTCGAGCAATCGCGGAACCAAATTGGCCCAAACCTACAACGGCAAATTTTTCTGCCATGATATAAATTCTTCAGATCGAAATTCGATCAAATTTGATTGAGTGCATTCTCCAAATCCGCAATGAGATCATCGGCATCTTCAATGCCAACACTCAAGCGAACAAGGCCGTCTACCACTCCGGTCTTTAAGCGCTCTTCCAGAGGAATTGCTGCATGGGTCATGCTTGCTGGATGACCTGCGAGTGATTCAACACCGCCCAATGATTCTGCCAAGGTGAAGACTTTCAAATTGGAAACCATTGCGCTTACGTTTTCAAAGGTACCATCTTTTACCACGAAAGAAATCATTCCGCCAAAACCTGACATTTGCGATTTGGCCACAGCGTGTCCGGGATGGTCTTCAAAGCCCGGCCAATAGACCTTCTCCACCTTTGGGTGATCTCTTAAAAACTTCGCTACAATGGCTCCATTTTTACAGTGGCGTTCCATGCGAACATCTAGTGTTTTGATGCCGCGCAAAGTGAGGAATGCGTCCATTGGGCCACAAATAGCACCTGCTGAATTCTGAATGAAGTACAGTTTTTTGGCAATTTCACTATTAGTGGTAGTGAGCAATCCGAGTACGACATCAGAATGCCCACCTAAATACTTGGTGGCACTGTGTAGTACTATATCCGCTCCCTGTTCAAGTGGACGTTGAAGGATGGGAGTGGCAAAGGTGTTATCTACCACCAACATCGCACCGGCCTTTTGTGCAACATTGGCAATCGCTCGGATGTCGATGATGTTCATCATGGGATTGGTAGGCGTTTCTACCCAAATGAGCTTGGTTTTTTCGCTTACAATTGCTTCTACATTTGAAGGGTCATCCATAGAAACAAAGCGGAAAATCAAGCCGAAATCCTCATAGATCTTGGTAAACTGACGGTAGGTGCCACCGTATAAATCCGATGTTGAGATAATCTCGTCACCGGGTTTCAAGAGCTTGAGCACGGCATCCACAGCAGCCAATCCGCTACCAAATCCAAGCCCGAATTTGCCCCCCTCAAGCGCAGCAATGCTCTTCTCCAGAGCGTGACGAGTGGGATTGCCCGTTCTGGAATATTCGTACCCTTTGTGCACACCCGGAGCGGCTTGAGCGTAAGTGGACGTTTGGTAGATGGGAGTCATCACCGCCCCTGTACTCGGATCGGGTTCCTGACCGCCGTGTATGGTAAGGGTGCCAATTTTTAGGTTGCTGCTGTTAGACATACGCTGATTCTAGTTTGTGTGAAGTCAAAGGTATACATCTAACATCCCAATGCACAGTATGTTTATGATGGTAAATTCGCCGGTTGGGGTCTATGTGAGTGACGTGATCCAACTCAAACTCAAGAGTTCAATCGGGTATAACAACCCTCTTGGAGAACTTCCCAATCAATGGCGGGAACCTCTGGAATTTCCTTCAATATGTCTTCGTTGATTCGGGTTTCCATCTCAGCAATACTCACACCGAATATTTCGTCGAAGCTCATTGTATTCTGAGGGTTCCAATATTGTTGAAAGGTCTCGAGTCCATATCTTGAAATCATGTGTTCAACCCAAACCGCTGCTTGATGATATCCCACCATTTCTCCAACGTGGTAGAAGTCCGTTATCATACTGTCAACCGAGGCGAGCATCTCATTCTCCATAAAAAAGCGGTACATCTCTCGGGGAGTCCATCCGCTGCAGGTTCCTGCTGCGTAGGTCGCCAAGCCTTCGTTAATCCAATTTCCTTTCTGTCCGGGATGACCCCATGCCACTTGCGAGATCATGTGCATGGTTTCATGGACAATAGGCGGATCTGTGAGCACTTCATCCGTGGTGGTTTCTGTTGAATCGAAAACTGCCATGTGGATGGTTCTTGTCCAAGAATTCGTTGTGCCAGAAGCAGCGATGCCCGTAAAGCGAGCCATTTCCTCTCTAGATGTGACAAAGCGGTATTTGATGGGAACGGTGAACTCGGTTATAGCCAGAAGCTTGCAGTTGTACGCAATGGCATCCACGCATTCTTGAACGTATTCATCACGGTGTTCAAAAGCATATCCTTCTGTTGGAAAGGTGAACTCATGGGAATCGACGGTTTTCACCACTGTAGATTCATAGGCCCAATCGCCGTAATCGGTTTTAGGAGTTGGCGATTCAGTTTGACAACCTGCAAGAAAGAGGATAGCCAGAGAGGAGTAGGTTGATATTTTCATCATAATCGATTTTACTGGCAATGTACTTTTGTGCTGAATAGTAGTGTCTTATGGAAGCGTTAAAACTCTTTACAGTGTATTTGTCAATTTCTTCAATCGCGTTAGATAATGGTCTTTGTACAGCGCTTTGGTTTCCTCATTTAGGAAAGAGTTTTGAATGAGTTCATGCACCATGGGTTGGTCTTTCAAGAATGGTTCGAGAAGCATAGCGATTTGCTGTGGTTTCAGACCAATCCGGTCTCCAAATACTTCAAAGTCATCTCTACCACACCATCCATTAGCTTTCATTTCATCCGAGTAATACTCTTCGTCAAATAGTCCTTCTGTGAGCGCAAAATCGGCATCGTTCACATGGATGCGTGTATTCAGCAAATCATACGCTGGACTTAAAATATGGTCACCTTTTTCTGTTTCGAGAATTGAAAAGTTCTTGAGGTGAGCGTCCCCATTCGAGAACAAATAATTAAAAACGACCAGAGAGAAGAACTTCTCCATTTCTACTCGATAGGCAGGCACGTACGTTTTAATCAGTTTGCCGATTCCTTCGTAACTGAAGTTGTACTTGTAATTCTCGCCATCGGTTTCGGATGTCTTATTCGCTAATGTGGCAAAATCTTCCTTGGCCCATTTGGTCTTTTCATCTACAATGTCGAATCGTTTAGTGATATAGGCGGGACCTCCGTTCTGAAAGAAGACCAAAGCATTTTCGGCGGTTTTGATTTGGTAGACTTGTTTGGCGATTTGCATCGTTAAATGCTCGTTGGCCGGTACTTGGTCTACACGCATCAAATCTCTAGGAATAGGCTTTAGGATGAAGGTTCCACTTTCGCCTTCCTCGGTTAGTCGAATTTGATTCTTGATCTGAATAACGGAGAACTTTTCCTGTACGCCTGAAATAGAAAGACGCCTTTTATTGGCTTCAAAGGTTTCACCATCTTTCCCATCAAGTAGTGGAGAATTATAGGGCAGAATGGGGGATACTTTCTTTCCGTTAAAAACATATTTGAGGCAAGTAGAACTATACGTGTCATACCCTTTGGCCAGTGTCCCTGGACAAACCTGGAATGTCTTTTGAATCGTCATTCTACGAACTCTTTGATAGATACCGCACCTACCCTGTCGTTGCCTGACAGAGCTAGGAGCATTCCAAAATCATCGGCTTCGTCAATCTTCAATTGTCGAGCTTGAAATTTTCGGTTAACTCCTTCGGTGAGCATGTTAAAGAAGAAGGGAAAGAGATAGGGAGATGTATGCCTTTTTTGAGACTTGGGCAAAGTAAGGCTAATCGGAGGGAGGTTGCGATTACTGATCCATTCGTCGGTATACTCAAAAGTATAAAGCTTGCGGTTGTGCTCGGTTAACACTCCAGCGAATTGCCCATTTCTATATACCCGTGCCTTTCTCATTTTTTATTAGTGGTTGGGAAGCTTCGTTTCAACTCTGATTTCCATCCCCAGTGTATCTGCAATTTTGAAGAGCGTATCGAACGAGGGGTTTCCTTTGCCCCGCTCTAATTCTTTGATGGTCCGCGCACTTATTCCCGTAATAAGAGCTAATCTTTCCTGAGTTATGCCCAGAATTTTCCTCTTTTCAACGAGTGCTTTGGTTATCTCGGTTAAGTGCATTGTATTGCTCTTTTTGACAAATATACAGGAAATCTATCACATAATGTGTCGATAAGTGAATTATACTACACTATTGATGAGGTTATTTTGTCGAAATGTATGAGGATTCTAGTACTAGGTTCAGGGGACTTGGAGCTGTGGAGTCTGAAGCCTCATTCTCTCTATCTTTGCCAAAAAGTATGTCATGAAGAAAACCATCTTTCACCTTCCAACGTGTTCAACTTGTGTTCGATTGATTCGTGAATGGAATACCGAAGGCGTTGAGATGCGAGATATCAGAAATGATAAAATCACGGAAGAGGAGATTGATCACATGGCAAAATTGGCAGGGGGGTATGAGCCTTTGTTTTCAAGAAGAGCGATGAAGTATAAATCGCTTGGATTGAAGGACATGAATCTCACCGAAGCGGATTACCGCAAATATATCTTGGAAGAGGAAACCTTTTTAAAGCGTCCGGTTGTTATAGTGGACGATGAGATTTTCATCGGCAATGGAAAAGCTGATGTGGCCAAAGCCGCAGAAGCCTTAGAGAGATAGAATGACCAAAGACCTCAAGCTGGCCCATTTGGCCCTTTTGTCCGTAGCCATGATCTACGGTGCGAATTACATCCTCGCCAAAGATGTGATGGATGGATTTTTAGAACCACGAGGATTTATTTTACTCCGAGCAATGGGTGCAACTCTGTTGTTCTGGTTGTTTCATCGTTCGTCGAAATCTGTGAAAATTGAAAGGGGCGACTATTGGCGTTTTGCTCTGGCTGGACTATTTGGTGTTGCACTCAATCAAATCATGTTTTTTGAAGGACTGCAACGAACCACGCCGATTAATGCATCTATTATCATGACGGTGAATCCCATCGTTGTAATGCTGCTTTCTGCACTCTTGCTGAAGGAATCATTGGGATGGGCAAAGATGGTTGGAATTCTACTCGGTGCAGTTGGTGCTGGTTGGCTGATTTCTGGAAAGGGTGAAGTGGACTTGTTGAACGATAACACTTCCTTGGGAAATATCTTGGTGTTTATCAATGCAACTTCCTACGGCTTATACCTCATTGTGGTAAAACCACTGATGGCAAAGTATCCTGCTATTCAAGTTGTGAAGTGGGTGTTCCTTTTGGGTTTTGTTTACGTGCTGCCCTTTGGGGCGGTAGAGTTAGTTAGTGCGCCTTGGAGCTCATGGACCATCGACATTTACTGGAAAGCGGGATTTGTGGTGCTCTTTACCACATTCTTCGCGTACCTATTTAACCTCTATGCCATGAAGACGGTATCGAGTACAACTGTAAGTGCGTACATCTACCTTCAACCTTTCTTCGCAACAATTTTTGCATTGATGTTGGGTACCGATGAGTTGTCTTGGCGTCTCATTGGATCCGCCGGGCTCATCTTTGTGGGGGTGTATCTCGCCAATTTCTACAAAAAGGGTTACTTCTCGAAATAGTCGGGATAATGTGTTCGTAGGAATTTTTCTTCCCAAGTAGCGTAGGCGTCCGACTTTACGAAATCTGGATAATCTTCATAAATCTCAACAAGATCTTCTGGCCATAAGCAGTAATCTAGGAGAATCTTTCCAAATTCCGTACAGGCGTTTTTCGGCTCTCCTTTTTCAATGTATACCACGCTAAGCATGTAACGAATAGGGAAAGGATCTACATTGGTCTTTTCGATGCATTCTTGGAAAAGTGGGATGGCTTTGTTAAAATCACCAGCCGCTTCAGAGGCAACGCCTTCGTAAAGTAGTAAGTAAGGATCTTTTCCAACCCAAGTGCGAATGGTATCACCCAAAATTTTGGTATTCAAAGTGTCTCCAAGCTCTGCCCAATACGCGAGTCCAATTTGTGCTTGATGCAAGGATATTGGACCTCCGCTTTCAATGATGGCCAGTTGCTCTTCGTGAATTTCTTCAGGGTGAGCAATTCGTTGAATTTCCTTTGCAATGGTTGAATAAAAGGAGGTTGATCGAATTGGCCCTTCAATTTCATTGAGCATTTGAACGGCGGCCTTGGGGTCAAATACTGCCAGTGTTTGGGCTTCTTTTAGTTTCGCGACTTCAGCCCTCATTTGTGCAGAGCCTTGGCGTTGAATCATGTTTGCAGCCATCGCATCGGCCATGGTTTCAGAGATGTTCTCTCCAGTCATGGACGTATAGATATTGTAAATTTGAATATCCTCTTCATCGGATACATCGAGAGGAAGCAAGTGATAAGCAAAGGCCGATTCAATATTCGACAGGCGATAAACCAAGTAGTAGGTTCCGCCTTTTTGGAAATAGTGGATATAGCGATAATCTCCGCCCGCGTCAATAGTACCTACAATTTCATTGGCAATGGTAAAGTCGTTCGACAAGCTCGTGACTAACATGCCTTTCATCATGCTTAGCGGAAGTTCGATATCCTCAACTAATTTCTCTTCAAATTGATGCATAACGGTATCGACAAAACGAGAAAGATCCATGTGGTCTTTCATGAAATCGCTGTTGAGTGCGTACAATGAATCCTCCATTTCACGGCCGAATTCATGTATTTTATGTTCTAGTTCTGTGGTGTCTTGCGCTTTGGATACAAAGCTGAAAACGAAGGCTAGAGATAGGGCGAGTAGATTTTTCATCATGTCGAATTGAGAGGGTGCAAATTACAATGGCTGCACGATATACTCTACACCATCGATCAATTTCCCTTACCTTCGATGTAAAGATTCGCGTATGCTGATTCCAAGATTGCCGTCTTTTCTACGACTCCCTTATGGCACCATGGTTTGGAGAGTTCCATCCGCCAAGAAAGAGGTGTTTCTCACTTTTGATGATGGACCTACACCTGAAATTACCGAGGAAGTCCTTTCGATGTTGGAAGACTATAATTTCAGAGCTACTTTTTTTGGAATTGGGAAGAATGTGGAAGCGCATCCTGAGATTTGGGAAAGAGTGAAGCAAGCAGGTCATCATGTGGGGCATCATACCCAGAATCACGTGAATGGTTGGAAGGTAGATAAGACCGATTATTTGGAGGATGTCTACCAAGCTGCGGATGTAGTGAATAGTCCGCTTTTCCGACCTCCTTACGGCAGAATTTCTCCCCGGAAAGCAAAGGTCTTGAGCAAGAAATTCAAGATTATCATGTGGACCATCATTTCTGGTGATTACGATCAGGCTATCTCTGCGGAACAGTGTGCATTGAATGTGACCAAGACCTTGAGGCCTGGTGATATTGTCGTGTTTCACGACAGTGTGAAAGCGTGGCCCAATTTGAAAGATGCCTTGCCCATTGTGTTGAAGTACATTCGCGAAAAGGGGTGGGTCAGCGAAGCGCTACCGATGAGGTAGAACTCTCAAACCCCGAGGAGCCTATTCTCCCCGGGGGCCATCAACACGTGTTATCTTCTTCTGTTCTTTCTCTTGCACGGCGCGTTTTTTTGCCAGTTACCCGCCATGATGCAACCGTAAGGAAGGATTTCATCCACTACGGTTCCCAAACCAAATTCTGTCATTTGAGCTTTTACGGTAGCGGCGTTTTTGTAGGCCGTTGGCAATTCCGTAATGTCAATTTCATCGTGGTAGAAACGAACGTCAAGCCCTTTGGTTTCTGTAGCGAAGATCTCCTCCGGTGTTCGGTCGGAGTTTCTCCTTCGGTGCTCTGATCGCGAAATGTTTCGTCCTGCACCATGCGGAGCAAATCCCATGTTATTTGCCGTTGTATTTCCTTTTACAATCAAAACGGGCTCTCGCATGTTGAGCGGGATGAGTCGTAATTGCTCGTGTGAATCCGGAACAAACTTGTCGTCCAATGGCGTTGCTCCTTTTGCATGGTAGAACACATCATCTTCCTTGAAAATGAAGTTGTGTTCATTCCAGAAGCGCAAGCTCGGATCGTGGTTTAACGACCTTGCCGTTGCCTCGTGCAACACCGTATGGTTGAGCTTAGTCCACTCGCGAACCCATTGCAAAGCTTCCCAGTACTCCTTCCCTTCATCGGTATCGTAAGGAATCCAAGCGTTGTGCTTCGGCGTTTCAGGCGAGATTTCCCTGCGGAATTCTTCAGCCGTTTTCATCCCTTTAGTGAAAACCGCGGCTCCCAAACCTCTACTCCCGTGATGTGTCACCATGATGGTTTCACCAGTTTGCGCCGATCTACCGACAAAGGTGAAGTGGTTTCCATCTCCTTGCGTACCCAAGTGCGATTTGCTAAAGTTCAATGCGCGCTCGTTGTTGGTGAATCGGTTGCTGCGCAATTTATTTTCAAGCTCAACCTCCAAGGCAAACGGATCCTTTCGTCCACCTGGACCAAAATGCGTGAGGGCATGAACCGTGTCTAACACCGTTTTTGGATCGGTATGACCAAAATTGGTCATCATGACAGAGCAGCAAATATCTGCACTGTGCATGTTGGGATGGATTGCGTTTTTCGTAGACACAACGCCACCTACCGGAATTTGACCCAAGCCGCCTGTTGGACAAGCATCTGGCATTACCGCACCTTCAATGGTGGTAGGAATCCGCATGAGGGCATCCATGGTGGCACGCACCTTTTCAACATTGTCAATTTCACCTTCTTCTTCTGCGCGAAGGTTCATGTGGAACGGTCGCGCTTCGTCCAATAGTGAGATGTACTCAGGCTCCACACTCTTCAAGTACTTGACAAGTGCATCGCCGCTGAGTTGATGTGCATTGGCATGTGTAATGGCTTCTGAGAACCATTTTCCCGGATTGAACCCGAGTTGGATGAGTGTTTCACCTGTTACTTCCATCGTGTAATTGATTTATGATGCAAGTATCCGACGCTTCTGCGCAATCTATTTGCGCAGTAAAAAAAGAATCAATTTTTTTATTCCTCAGAAGAGTAAACGAGAGAATTGGTAGAGTAAAACCACGTTGATGGCCGTAGTAAACGTCCACTGGGGAGCTCTAAAAAATCCTCTGCTAGTGGCGTAAAGCCAAAAGGCGATAGGAATGATGGAGAGGTAGTAAACGATCATCATGCCCTGAAGGTGGCCCGATTGGAAAATGCCAACTAGCAAAATGTAAAAGCCGGTGAGCGTAATCGGCCATTTCCATTTGGGATCTACATCCTTTCCGTTCAGTCCGTAATAGCCAAAGAGTGCACTGGCGGTGGTTACAATGTAAAAGGCAAGAGTGCTCAATGTGCTATTGCCCAAAGAAAGAGCCATTCCAACAGTGAGTATTGATATGTATATAAGGCTGGTTCTGTGCTTTCGTTGAACGGCCAAAATCAAAAGGCCAAGGTGAACGATGAGAAGGGCGATTTTTACAGTTTGTGCATCCATACCATCAATATAGGTAGAAATATCAAGGGTTTGGCGTATCCGTGATTTTTAGAAAAGGGTGGCTGATGCTTGCCGCTGACGTCAGTCTCGTTTACTTGTAATACGTATTGGAGTCGAGGTAATCCCAAACGCGTTGAGGCAGCATAAAGGAAACGTTCTTGCCAGATTTGAGGGCATTTCGAATTTGGGTAGACGACAATTCCATGTTTGGAGCAGGAATGATGTGAACCTTGGGATGATCTCCAAAAAGTCCACCGTCGTACCCCGGACGAGGATAGACGTAGATGTCGTGTTGTTCAATAATGCGCTCGTGATTTTTCCACTTGTGAAAGCTCTGCAAATTGTCCATTCCCATGATGAGCGAGAATGTTTTATCGGGATATTTTTCCCGCAAATGCGCCAGCGTGGTGATGGTATAGCTTGGCTGAGGTAAGTGAAACTCTTCGTCGGATGCTTTCATAGAAACGTGATCGTCTATGGCTAGCTCTACCATGTGAAGGCGCTGTCTATCATCGAGCAAAGAGCTTTTCTTTTTGTGTGGATTGTGTGGGGTAACCATAAACCACAGCTCGTCCATGCTGCTGTGTTCTAGCATGAACTGGGCAATAATCATGTGCCCAATGTGCACGGGATTGAACGTTCCAAAATAAAGTCCAACGTGCTTTGCCATCACTATTGATTTAGAAATGCGCCCACCACTTCGGATACTTCAGTGCAAGCTCTATCGAGATCGTCGTTAAGAATAACCGTATCAAACTCTGGTTCGCGAAGTGACTCTTCTTCGGCCTTAGCCAGGCGTTGTGCAATCTTCTCTTCGCTGTCGGTTCCTCTACCGCGCAGGCGTTGTTCTAGAATTTCCATGGAAGCAACCTTTACATAAACCGCTAATGCGCGTTTGCCAAAGTGTTTCTTGAGGTTCAATCCGCCTACCACATCAATGTCAAATGCGACATGTCCACCTGCGTCCCAAATTCGACTGACTTCGGAGCGAAGTGTCCCGTAATACGTTCCTTCATATACTTCCTCCCATTCTAGGAATTCAGCAGCTTCAATTCGAGTGCGAAATTCTTCTGGGGATAAAAAGTAGTAGTGCTCTCCGTGTTTTTCTTCGCCTCTGGGCGCTCTACTGGTTGCAGAGATAGAAAACTGAAGTTTCGGGTACTCCTTTAGCAAATGATTGACTAAAGTGGATTTCCCCGATCCTGAAGGAGCAGAAAATATGACGAGTTTTCCCTTAGAGAACATTGAGTACTTGTTCTTTGATTTTCTCCAATTCTTCCTTCATGCCTACCACGAGCTTTTGCATTTCTACATGGTTCGCTTTAGAGCCAAGAGTGTTAATTTCTCTGCCAATCTCTTGACTAATAAAGCCGAGTTTTCTGCCGTGAACACCGCTTTCGCGAAGCGATTCTTCAAAGTGATCAAGGTGACCCGATAGGCGTACTTTTTCCTCGTTTACATCGTATTTCTCTAGGTAGAAAACGAGTTCTTGTTCGAATCGATTTTCATCCACCTTGGCCTCCAGGGCTTCCAAAGCTTTCATCATTCGTTCGCGAGTAGTGGTAATGCGTTCGCTCTCGTATTGAGGTACTTTAGAAAGGAGATCTCGTATCGTGTTGATGTTACCAGTTAAATCATTTTGCAAGTGCTCTCCTTCGCGAAGGCGGAAACCGTTAAACTGCTCAATGGCTTCGTTGAGTGTTTGCAGAATGCTTGCACGCTCGTCCTCAGAAATCTCTTTTGGCTCATTCTTCAGGGCGTCCGGCATACGCATAGCAAGGGAGAGGACATCGCTCTCCAGGCCCAATTCGCGAGCAATAGTGTTCAACTGACGAACGTAGCCCTTTACAATTTCAGCGTTGATGGCTGGTGCTTCTTCAGCACCTGTCAATTCCACAAAGAAAGAGATGTCGGCTTTTCCTCTAATCACGCCAGATGCCAATACATCGCGGATTTCAACTTCCATTTCACGGTGGGAAGAAGGGAGACGTAGATTGAGGTCGAGCCCCTTGCTGTTCAAGCTCTTAATCTCAATACTTACTTTTTTACCGGGAAGCTGCGCAACCGCCTTCCCAAAGCCTGTCATCGATCGAATCATCAAAGTGGAATTTGTGCAAAGATAGGCTTCTATGCGGTCATTGCTAATGTTGGGGGGAAAGGGTGTTTCGCGGCATTGCAAAATGGAGGAAACAACAATGGCTAGAGTATATAAGGTTTAATTTACATCAGTCTTCTTTTCTGTTGTTGGTGAACTAAAGGATGGAGCCGCTAGCATGAGATAGTCTAAAAAAATAGAGTTCTCTTGAGTAGAGTTTCTCTCTTTCGTCAAAATAGGTTCTTTTAAAGCATGTAATATCATTGTTCTTCAACTTCCTTATAAGTTCATTGTTCATCAATGACATCGGCTTCAACTCTTTCATATAGAAGTCGTTAAAATAATCAATCGAACAGTAGTGCAAAGAAGGGGGGGTGTAATCACTAATATTTTTTTCGATCCACAATCGTGTAATCTCTGTTTGATGAAAAACTTCATTCGAAGAATTCAATTCCATGTGTAGAAATAGTCTTAACCTAGGGACTGCTAATGAATCTAGCGACATCAAATCAAATAATTTTATGCTTTGATCGACCCAGGTTGTTCTTGCATCAGCATCCATGCCTTCTATTTCATCTAGATGAAGATTGTTCGCTTTCCATCGTTCTTCGTTGGAAATGACATCTTCTTTCCAAGAAAGTATGCTTTGAATGATTCTATTGTTGTTGTGGGATTGTCCAGCCATTTTGGCTTAATAAATTTGCTCGTTTATTAGTAATCCTATACCCGTTGTTATGTCTCCATGATCCATCTGTGAAATATACTTCATCTTGAAGTGAGTTAACGGTTCCCTGTGCTTTGTCGAATCTTTGGATCCCTCATGGAGCATGGTTTCTTTTGATTTGTCTTTTTAGTCGATTTATTGAAAACGCAGAGTTATCAGTTTTACTGGTTGTGGGTGTGCCGGATGTTGGTTCATTTGATGAAGGTTGACTAGTTTTCCTGTTGCTCGACCCTGAATAATAATCAACAATGGAATGCCACAAATTATGATTTGCTGTAGATGTCACTAGGACACCATGACTGATTAGGGCCATTCCTCCTGCTAGAACAGGGACGGAAACGGGGGGCTACCACCAACGGTCACCTCCTCTGCGACACCTCCATCACCGGTAATGCTGAGCCCGGCTCCCATGAGAATGAGTCCGGTGGCGTCATCAAACTCAGAAGAAGAGAACTGATAGGGGTTGGAATAGCCATCGTTGTTGGCGTGCTGATGAACGGCTACCTCGCCAAATGGAAGGTAGAAGAGTGCTCATACGGCATGCCTGCCAAGTCGGTGACATACTCCGTGTGGCCTGCTATATCTGCGTGATACCAGAATTGAGAAGGCTAGCTATGCGGTTATTGCTGATTTGAGGTGAAGAGAGGTTGCGGATTTGATTTTTAGGGGGAAGACTTCAATATCTGTAACCACTCATGCATTTACAGGCGAGCGAGTTATTGAACTGTCTCCTTTTTGGGGAAGTTTACCAAACGGAGAAGTTTATCTTCAGTTCTTATTCCCAATGAATGTACAGAGTTCATCCATTTCGTAGTCTCTACCGAAGACGGGTTTGGGTTTAGTGATGGTTCGGCTGATTTCAAGGATTCGGCGCATCACTGTTTTTGGTGTAACCCCCGTTAACCTTGAGATTCTACGTATTCCAACCCCTACTCTGAGAAGGGAAGAGATGTCGTTATTTATCTTCTTGCTAAAAGCTGGACTCTCGTACTTCCGTTGTTGACTTAAACGGCAGTTCTTGCAATAAATACGTTGCTTACCGCTGGCTTGGAAACCCCTTTTAACACAGGGCTTACGACCCTTTTTACACCTCAAACCATCTCCTATTTGACTACACTTGATCGTGAATCTAGCGTTTAGAGTCGATTTAAGGCATGTTCGGAAACAAAAACAGGGGATAACTCAGTTGAATTACCCACTGCCCCGGAATTTTCGCTGAAACTATAATTTGATTTTCAATGGGTTAAGATCCTGAATGGTCGCCACCTCCTAAATGACCACATTACCCAATTTTTTCTATATTCACTTTGAACAAAAACGGGTCTGTTTTAGACTTGCGGAATTGAGGGAATAGTATAAATCCGTAAACAAAAAAAAGACCGCCTAAATCCTTTTTAGACGGCCTCTTTGCTGTTAGATCAATTCTATGACTTTATTTTCTTCGCTGGTTTGAATTGACAGAAAATTATCCTTAATACTAAAATCTTCTATGAGATCAAACAATTCAGCCTTTACAATATCACCATTGCAATTAATCACTCTCATATAGGCTTCTTCCAACACAAGCAACTTTTCCTTATTGATTAAATATAGCCCTACTAATGGCGTAGTGATTTCAAGTGATGTTTTGACGTTTAGGTCTTCGTCTATTAAATAAATACTATTGCCTGTATCCAATACAAACAAACTATCCCAAAACAAAAAATTCAAACTATCATCACTCTCATCGCTACTAAAGGATAAAATAAATTGCTTCTCCTTTGTTAGGGAATGGTAACCAACATAACAGTAATAGTTATCTCCAAATGTATCATCTATGGATAGCTGTTTATTAGCATCTTGGTTATTTACAAAAGTTGTTGCTTCTTGGAAAGATGTAAACTTAAACGCCTTTATGTAACTGTTTTTAATAATCTGCTTCATGTTATGGTCTTCCTAATAATTTAACCGTTATCAATCTATTCCCTTCCCAAATACTTTCAACTTTAAGTCCACCGTTTGGTCCCATTAAAAGAGATTCACGTAAATAACGCCCATTTGATTGCAGTATTCCTTTGGTGCCGCTATAAACACTTTCTAAATGACTTTTCAATAAAGACCTTCCCGCTGCATTATCAAAAATACCTACACTCTCAAGTTGTCGTAGCATAGCCCTTGAACGATCTATGTTGTGGGCTGTTCCTGTTCCATTGCCAAACACATACTCCAACTTAGTACCAATATTAGCACTCGAATTAGCGGCTTCAAAAGCTTGATCCGTCATTCGAATCCCTTCGTCAATATACTCAGCTCCTTCATCAGCGGCATCAACAACTTCATCAACTGTCGAAAGTGCCGTTCTAGCTTGATTGATTTGAACTGCAGGTGCAATCATAAGTGCAGTGCCTGTTGCTTCAGATAGGATTTTATCTCCAGGATCCCCTGTGTCATCGAATTCGACCGTGCCATCTGGGTGATAATATACAAAGTTTCCTTCTCCATCACCGGCGTAGGTAGTAATGCCTTCCTGCATATTGCTCGCAAGAAAGCTGCGCGACGGAATAGGGCAATTCGGGCAATTTTTAGCTTCATCATCTTGAAGTGAACTCTCTGCTCTGGCTACAAATTTTGGATTAGTTGATGCTAATGCGAGTTGATTTTCTTTATATGCATCTGCCTGAGCCAACAATTCCTCAAGGTCTTCTCTTGTCCAATCTTTACCATCGTCATCTGTGACAATCACGTCGTCACTATCAGAGGATAAATAGTTTGCCAGTGCTAGATAAAAAGCAGCCCAGAATAAAGGGAAAGGGCTCATCTCTTGCAGACTTGTCTCTTCACACGGCGGAAAGTCTCCAGGATTCTCATCCCCAGTCTTGATACTACTCTCCAACAACCCACTCGGATCCACAAACATCACGGGGTTGTTCGCTACGTAGTTGTAAGGAGTTAGCCAACTTCTAAACGAAGACAATGGATCTGCACTCATCCATAAACTGAACATGGGGTCATAGTAGCGCGCTCCCATGAGGATGAGTCCAGTGGCATCGTCAAATTCGGAAGAAGAGAACTGATACGGGTTGGAATATCCGTCGTTGTTGGCGTGCTGATGAACGGCTACCTCGCCAAATGGAAGGTAGAAGAAGTGCTCATATGGCATGCCTGCCAAGTCGGTGACAAACTCCGTATGACCTGCTATATCTGCGTGATACCAGAATTGAGAAGGGTAGGCCTGCGGACAGTCGATGCCATTGGCAATGGCATCCTCCATGTTGTTCCTACACTGACAAAATTCGTCTTGGAAGGAGCCCATTGGGAACACGCCAGCATTTTGCGAACAATCTGCGTGCAGATAATTGTACGGTCCTTGATATTCAACAGGTTCCAGCGCTTGGAAATAGGTGGCGCTGATGAATTCGTTCTCTAACCACGAAGAAATATCGTTCCACTGATTTAGGACGCTGTTGTTCGGAGTTACTTCAGATGGTGTGCCTCCGTCAGGATCATAACTGTTAAAATACGGAATTCCTTCTCCTTGGGCATACCGTTCCTCAAGTTGCATACGGGTACTTATTCGTTTGTTATTCCCGTAATAGTGTTTACTAACGTCAACTTTACCATTGTACACTTGGAACACATAGTGAGGTGCAGCGTATACCACATACGGTGCAACTTCCCATTCCTCTCCTACAGGTTCATTGTCAACCCAAGCGCCTTGATAGGTGGCAACCCCTTTCATTACGCGTGTCCCGTTGTAGTCGTAAAGGTTGTGTTGTATTAATCCTCCATTCTGCTCTGCAGCAGCAACCATTCGATCAGCCTCATCCCATAAGAAACGTGACTTGGTGGTTTGACCATTCAGTGATTTTGTTCGATCCGTCATGTTACCACGCTCGTCGAAGGAGAAGGTATAGTTCGCTCCAGTTACATTATCGGCCACGGACATCACTTGATGACTAAATTCGTCATACGTGTAATCCAAGTCATACGTCTGATTCGGATTAGCAGCCGTCCCATTCACGAGTTGTAATTTATTCGTGATTCTGCCATCCTCACCGTAATTCATCGCGAGAGAGTACTCTATGTCACCGGAAGCAGTAGTGCTTCCTTCCCAAGTACCATCGGCTGTTTTTAGTCGGTTCCAAGCATCGTAGGTGTAAGAGTGTGAGTAAGCACCACCAATATTGTTGTAGCCAAGTAAAAGTCCAGGAGCAGTGTTTTCAACTGAGCTAATGTTGTTGGATGCGTTGTACGAGAAGGTTTTAAATAGCATTCCAACATTACCACCTCCAGAGTGATAGTCGGAGGTTTTAAGGATGCTTCCAGAGATTATTTTGGAAACATTGTCATAGGTGTATTCTCGTTCTACGCCGTTACCGTAAGTAATTTTACGTTGCCCTGCACTTCCGATGTATTGAATTTCCTCAATAAAAGTAGACGCGTATTTGGCATTGAAGATTGCGGAAGAGGTCATGCTTTTCAAGTCTCCTGCGCTGGTGTAATTGTAAGATACAACCTCGCCATCAGGATAGCGCATGTGATTAACACGGCCCCAAGAATCAAACACATAGTCTGTTTTGAACGTGTACTCGCCAACCATAGGAACCGCGATTTGTCTTTGCTCGCGTACTCTGCGGCCTAATTCATCGTAGGCAAATTCATCAACAATCCATTCGCTATTGGTTGTTCCTTGACGGATCTCCACGGGTCTTCCTGCGCCGTTAATACCATCGTCATAGGAACCATAGGTAATTCGTACGCCATTGATATTGTCGGTTTCGGCAAAGGTTTTTTGGACCAATCGGTTGTACGCGTAAGAGAAATCTTGCGAGATGACAGCATTAGGGTCATCCGCTTTGGTTACTTCAATAGAAGCAATATTACCAGCAGCGTCATAGAAAGACTCCATTAAGCCCTTATCGGGGTGTACCTCCGTTTTCAGTCTTCCGTACATGTCGTAGGTGTAGGAAGTGACTAAGTCCTTTGGATCTGATACACTTTGAAGTTCGTTGAGTAGGTCATAAGTGTAGTCCGTTGAAGTCCACTGAGAGCCATCACCTTCTTCCATTTTGTAGGTTTGTCCACGGGTGTTAATCCACGAGCGACTATGTGAAGTTGGATCTCCATGGAAGACAGAATGGATCATAATATCCTCGTTTCCATTGCTTGCATCCCAAGTGATCGTCTGAGTAGATTTTGTAAAAGTATTTACTCCAGAAGCATTCCTGGCGTACGATTCAACGACACGTCCATATTTGTCAAAGTACCCAAAAGCCATTTGGTCATTATATGATTCATGGAGTATTTTTAGTTGAACCACATTCGAGTAGTCGTCTGAAAAGGCTGGATCAGAGAGTGCTCCGTATTGGTAGGAAATCACAGGTTGATTCCATTCGTCGTATTCTAAACCTCCAGAAAAGAGAATCGTTTTGACATTCGCACCTGTTGTAGTGCTACCACCTTTACCTCCTTCTGGATCCAAAACTTCTCCAGCCGCGGCGTCATAATTGGAAACTTCACGCATGGATTGTACGATGCGTCCTATACCGTCTACCAGCACACTAGAGCGCACCACATTTGCATCCTGTGCCTCTGTGAAACTGTTACTTCGTCCCGTAGCATACATTACATTCACATTTGTAATGTCAGGATCAATCGCTGCGTAGTCAGATCGGGTCATCCAATCGCCTAGGTCAGATTCTGGAGCATCTGTTCCTACATATTGTGAAGTAATGGCCCAAGGGAGATGGTTATTTGATAGTGGGTCGGGTTCACCTGTGCTACCGTTGTTTTGATTAAATGTTGTAGGATTGAAATACTCAAAAGCAACGGTGAATGGTGCATTAACAATTTCACGTGTACCGTAAACGAACTCTGGTCGTAGGAATTCATCGTAATAGAATTCCATCGGTAGTCCGTTAACATCTAGTTTCTTCTGAAGAAGTCCTGTAACTAGGTCATAGTTAAAGTACGCACTTTCATCAAAGTTTATACTGTTGTTGTCCGTGATTTGTTTACGAACTCTAGTAGGGTATTGATGCTGGGTTGATTCATACGTGATATTGATTTGGTATTCATCACCTTCCGCAGTTACAGGTAAGTCAATTTGGGTGGTGTTTCCGTAACTGTCAAAGGTGAACGAAGTACTTTCTTCAATGGTGGTTTGCTGATCAAGGAATCGTTTCACTTGTCCAACCGTTTTACCATTGGCAAGCAAGTCATATTCAGTTACTCTCCGAAGATTACTAAGAGCTGTACTTGTGGTAAATACGCGTTGTCTTGAAGCGACTCCTTTGCGATTATATGTTGTAGGTCCAGGCGTGTAGTAGTCGGTAAGGACAATGATGTCTGCAAAGTAAGTGGGATTATAATCCCATCTATCAACAGGAACGGGTTGACTCTCTGGATCGGGGAGATAGTCATATCCAGCGCTCACTTGAACTCTGGAAAACGTCTCATTTGTTCCATTCTTTTCCGCGCGAACAACATTGCCATAGTCGTTATAGAAATATCGGTAGCCCGTCGCAGCAAAGTAATTTGAGGCATCGAGGTGGGAGTAAAAATCCGTCGCATATAATTCAGGGAAGATACAAGCTCCTTCTGAAACACTTGACCAATTGACCTCTTCGGAATGATCAATTTGACCTTGAGGTTTACCTGTTAGGTCTTGGTTGTTCCAAGAGTAGTACTTGTAGTCATATGTACTCACACTCATGGTCACCCAATTTTGAGTGTAACCATTAAACGTTGGAGTTTCTACATACTCTTCTTGAAGAATAAGCTGATAGCTCGCTCGCTTGAGGCCTTTAACGTATTCCAGTTTTTTGCGGTCAGTAAAATCCGTTGATTCAACAGTTTCAAAGTCGCTAATTGTCCAATACTGAATTCGTTCTAAATCGGTTAGAACATTAGGTGATGTGGCGTTATTATTTCGTGAGGATAGCGCTTGGTTATTGTCACCGTTTAAATAATCACCATGAACAGCGATGCGAGTGAAACCGATAAACTCTCGTTCTCTTCGGCTATACATACCACCGTCATAGAGGAAGTAGGAGTTGAAGACGTCGTAACCGTCATTGGCATCGTCTGGGCTAAACTTATCATCAACCGTTACTTGTGAGAGAACCCACTTGGCATTCGGCATATCCCAAAAAATATCCTGCTCTTCTTCTTCGGGGATAAACTGACGGTTGTAGATCGTCCTTTCATGGTACCCGTACTTGTGGCCAACAAGCTCATAATCGAGTGTGACCACCCCGCCGAGAGGATTAGAGATGCTTTGAAGTTTGCCTCCTTTGCCTCCACGGTTATGGTACACATTGATGGTTCCGTTTTTATTGTCCGTTATCAAATCGGGAAGCCCATCGCCGTTCATATCCATCAGCGCTGAACCTACCTGTGCATCCCCATCGACGTTCGTTTGATTAAGACTCAGAAGAAGAGCATTATTCCCTGCAGGAGGGAGAGGGATGTAACCTCCTGCGCGAAAACTTACAATGTCGCTTTGGGTTGAGTTTTCGAGTGCGTGACCTGAACTGCCGTAGGTTACGCTAGTACCCGTAAAAGTTGTACCTGTATTGAAATTACAGATCCATTCATTGTTATTGTCATCCCAAGTAACTCTGTCAGGAAGGCCATCGGCGTTCATGTCCTGAAGGATAAACTTCGTGGTTTGGTCGTGCTTTGTCCAATTTTGCCCCCCTGAAATAGAGAATGGATTTATCGGAAACTTTCCACTAAAACCGCCGCTTATTGAGCTGGCATCAGAATGAGAGATAGGGCCAGTAATTGACAGATTGACACGGGAAGTTAAACGACGGCCATTGCCCAAACGCAACGATCCATTTGATGAAGAAACAAATTCATCAGTCGCTGAGGAGATGTAAAAATCTCCTAATCCGTCACCGTTGAAGTCAATGATTCCATTGTGGAATTCGGATTCAGCAAGTAAACCAGAAACGCCTGGCCCTCCTTGGATAGCAAAAGAATTAAAACCACTGGAAAAAGTGAATCCAATATTTCCACCGCTAGAGGAGAACTGATTTCTACTGAGATACGAATTGTCATCAAACTCAGTCCAACTGGAGGATTTATAGCCACCTAAGGAGTTGGTTTCTTGCCAAGAGAGTTTGGTTTTTTGATATACTTGAATGTTCTCAGGATATCCATCACCATTCAAATCCATCATACTGGTCGCACCAAAACTACCATTTGTATGTATTTCATCGAATGGATAAGTAGTAGAGCCTCCACCTGATAATCCAGCCCAACTCCCGCTGGCATATACAGAAGATCCATTTGAGACGGTAGTTAGCACAAGTGCTGTGCGATCGAAATTTCCAATGGTAGTGGTCACAGGAACTCGAACCTCAAGGGAAGGGTCAGTACCTGTTACTCCTATGGATATATCGTCTTTATAGACAGAAGAGAATTCGGAGAAAACCATCTTCCATCTATCCAACTCGCCAGATTCGACTTGGCCTATCGGACTGTAATATAAATTGGAAACATCCTCACCGCGTTCTGGCATATGCGGACGGTACAAGTTCGTTTGGGAAAAAGGATCCAAACCATAGGTCGTGACAAATGCTTCAAGATCACCAACTCCACCATTTTCAATCGAATTTCGGTCTGCAATCAGGCTTGGGTCGGTCGGGTCGAGAAACTTCAAATTCTTGCGTAATATTGGAGCATTATTTCCGGCCCAGCCAAAACTCCCCCATCCCGTCACATTGATGTTCAGATGTGAGTACTCGTTTCGCAAGAATACATCACTATCGAATGTGATTTCGTCGCCAACCACTTTACAAATGCTAGCATCAACAAGTTGACAGCTCACTTGTCCGTAGTCATCAAGTAACTCTGCTAATTCCCTGTTGTCGGTCGTATATTCAAAGTATAGTTCGTCATTGATAACTTTGCTCGGAAGCGTTAGCAAATCAGGATCACAGTATCCTTTGTTATTGGAATATGATGAGGGGATGGAAATTCCGTCATTCGATGTATAAACGATCTTCCCTAAGTTGGGGTCAATGCTTAAGTGATAACTCAGCAAATACTGTCCCGACGTTTTAATGGTAAAATCTGTTTCATACGTTCCTTGACCTGTAGTCAGGTTTGAAAAGATAGCTGGGTCAAGAACTGGAAGGAATTTCACTTCGGTTGGTGATCCGTAAAGTCCTGTGAATGATACAGCTCCTGTAAAGCGCAATGGTTCATCAAAGAATCGGTAAGATACTGCTGGGTGCTGTTCAACAGTGCCTGAGGTAGATGTAACGGTTACGTCAGGACGCCAGTTTATAGATTTCCAGTCTACATTCGATCTTGCTTTCACTTCCATTTTAATGCTTAGCTGCGACCCAGTAGGAATGCTATAGGGGGTTGATGCATTAAGCAAGTTGTCAAAGTAAGTAGAGGTGCCTGAAAAATCAGAAGGGGTGATGGTTGCAGAAGTTGAGTGTGCAAGCGTATGAGAATAGGTGGCTACAGTAACAGATGAAGAGCTTTCTTCTGTCACATGAATCAGGAATTCTACATCATCGGTGAATGGGCCTACGTTCCAGGTACTCCAATTGATATTTACATCCTCATTATCCTGAAGGACGATATCACTACTTCCGAACAAGGTGAATTCAGAATTCGGAGTGAATACCCCGTAGTTCACGTAGTTTGCGTCTTTTAAACTGCCAGAAGTGTAGGCGATTTCTGGATTCCATTCCACGAAATCATTCTTTGGACTACCCGTATTGCGAACTCGGAAATAGAGGTAATCACCTTTTGATACCGTAATATTATTGACATTGCAAGACGTTCCGAACAATTTGTTTAATTGCGTCTCAGTCTTGATGACCGTTGTAGTTGTTCCTTTGTCATGGTCTATTTGAACCCAAACATTATCGTCCTCCGATAAATTATTCAGGTGAGCAATTGAACTAATGTTTACAACACCATCGAAGGGTGCTCTCCACATACGAACTACTTCAACTTCTTGAGTTTGGCCTTGATCGAATGAAGGGTTAGGAGCCCCATCATTTAAATTGACAATAGGGTTAGGTGTATTCAAGCTGTTCGTCTCAAATATCATTCGGTTTTGTCCGAGGTCGTAACGGGCAAAATATACGTCGCCATTGTCAACCCAGTCGGCAATGCCATCCGCATTCATGTCCATGAAATAACGATCCGTTTTGGTAAGGGAATAGTTTGATGCCAAACCAGCCACAACAGCTGTACTTTCAGTTAATCCGAAGGATACGACACGTGCAGATTGAGTTCCTACCGTTTTAGAAATGTAGCTTTCATCAATCGTTGAACCAGCGAAATCCACTGCGCCATTGCTCATGTCGATTTGATAATGGCCTGTTGCATCATCGATATAACCGGGGTAGTAACGCACTACATCAGATTCATTGATTACTAAATCAACAAGTCCATCTCCAGTAACATCCTTAAAGGATCGATAAGCCGTTTCTTTGGAAGATTGATATGACAAGTCAAGCCCTACATTATTCGTCCTAAAATTAGGGAGGTAGCCATAACCTAAGCCACCTCCAAAAATGTTAGCTTTGGACGTAGTTGACCCAATGGCCGACGTGTTTCCTGGGTATGAAACGGTGTAAGGCGAAGCTTCGAAACTGTACTCAGAAGGGAAGTAGCTAAAGGTGTTGGTGTAAAATTCACTTTCTGTTGCACCTACTTTTTCAGTGATTGAGGTAAGTTGATCTTTAAAGGCAGAGGCTGACGAGTTTTCATAGGTGAGTTCGTATTTACGAATCCTAGTGGAGCCTGAACCTCCTGGGGTGGAAAGCGAAACTCCCCCATGTTGCACGATGATAGATTCCAAGCGATGAGCATTGGATACTTTAAACCCATATCTCAAGTTGACGGTTGCGTCGGCTTTTGGAGAAGAGCTATTAAAGAAAACAACGTACGAACCTGCAAGGGAACTTGGTTCGTGACCGGCATATACAATTTTACGCAGTGTCCTCTGTTGAGAGTTTCTAATGATCTCCGCGTAACCTGTTCCAGTTAGCGGATTATCATCATAAAAATATTCAATGGTGTTCCCCCATTTATCAATTACTTTGGTGAGGTACCATTCAACGATGTTTTGATCTGCAGCGGATGGGTCAAAGAGAGTTGAATTGTTATCAGACGAAAGTGCATTTCGAGTTCCATAATAAGATTTTGTCTGATCTGCCGAGGTTACAATCCAATAGTAAGTATCTGGGCTAGTGCCATGTCTCTCAATCTTACTCCAAGAGGATCTACGTCTAGGGAAAAACTCAACAATGGCTTGGGCAGAACGCTCGGCAATTTCGGTTTCATTTCCACTTATGTCTACTCTATTTCCTTTAAGTCCACCTTCTTGAGAGAGAGGTTCCCCATTGAATAAATAGACCTCTTCTTGGTAGCTTTCTGGGAAAGTTGGCACTCCCCATCGGGTGTCAACGCTAATTTTCGGAACTGCGATATTCCAACCAACGCCTAACCAGCCGGTTCCTGCGTCACTGTTGTATGTAATTGCAAGGGAGGGTGACATTCCATTTCTACCCGCAGGTAGTTTGATCGGGAATGACGTTGAGGCTTCACCTGTTCTTGAGATAGAAGGTGTTGCAACGGTTGTAATTCCTGTTCCAGGATTGGCCGGTTGAATTCCACCGAGTGATGTTTGCAAATTAGCCGATGATTCAGGCATGTTTGGAGTCTGAATCACTCCATTGAAGTACTGAGAACCCGGTTGAAGTGGAACATAATTGATCACATATCCGTTCTCTTCGTCTACATGGACACTGTCTGAAGAAACAGGGACCCACGATCTACTTTGGTAGTTAAAATAGAATGTGGATACATCTTTCGGAGTTTTACCCGCAGGTAATTTGTCCATGTCAATGGCAATGCCAACTAGACCGCCACCCATTCCTACGCTGGAACGGAATCGATATGCATATGCACCGCGGGTTACGTTAGTAATGTCGGTCGGAATGCTAGGAACCTGAATGTCACGAAGCTGGTATCTTTTTACCAATTCGCTTCCTCCTGCTTCATAGCTAAATAAATTGTCGTCTTCTACTTCTGTTTCTTCTACAAAATTCAATGGATTTGTAGATTCTTCCGATGTGAATAACGCAACCTGAAAGTCTTTCACTTCCACTTGCATCATAGTAGCGATGGGAAGTCCGAAGCGCATGAGGTTTTTGCCAGGTGCCAACTCTTCCAATGAGATCACCATCTCAGTTTTCTTCCATTGGTCTCCAGCTTCTATATCTAAAGTTCCAAAAGTTGGATTGTCATTAATAGATTTTGGAAGGGAGTTTGGATCTGACACTCCTAATACACTGTAAGATATACGGGCATGGGAGTAGTGCGTATAGTCTTCAGGATCTATTTCGAAAGAGAAGAAGTCATCGCGAGGATTGCTCATTGGGTCTCGCATACTCTTTCCAACCAAAACAGTCGATTCGGTAATGCTCAAAGGTTTTACTTCCTCAAAGAACCGTTCAGAACGAATCGTACCAGAACGAACGGGCTGTGAAAGGTTGTGGGAAACAGATGATGAACTAGATTCGTCATCGGAATCCTTTTGAACAGGGGCAACATAGTCCCTTCTTGGAGGAATGCCACCATAGAGAATTTGTGTGGCGCTGATGACATCATTAGAGATCAGAGCAAAGCACAAAATAAAGGCTGACAGGCGGGAGAAGATATCCGTTCTCATGTGAGAGAAATTGAGAAGATTGACAAAGAATATTATTGACCAACTACTACTTTGAGAGTGTAGCTAGTATTGCCGTGAAGAAGAGTGACATGGTACAATCCCACGGTAGGGAAGTGAAGGGAAGTGTTGAGACCTTTCTGATATGTCATGGATTCAGAAGAGAGAACACGCCCATTATTGTCGGTAATCAACACTGTAATTTCAGTTATTGCGTCTGAAAGATTCGTTACGTCTAGCGTAGTAGGTAGGGTCGCACGAACTGGATTTGGGTAAACCTTGATCGACGGCTCGGTTCGGTTCGCAGGAGCGTTTTCATCCGTGACGAGAACCACCTTCGTTAGAATTTCTTCACCTTCACTGTTGCGAATCGTGACAATATGCTGTCCAGCATCTAGGCTCTTCGTGTAGGAAGCGCCTGAGACCTTCGAAGCTGTAACAACGCCGGTGTTCAAGGATTGAGTTTCTAAAGTCCAAGTCCCATCCAGGTATGAAGCATCGAGTGTATTGCCAGATATGATTACGCTATAAGGTGGATCACAGTCCATGGATTGAGGAGTCGTAAAGAAGTAGTGTCTTCCTTCTTGAAGCATGTCGAAGTAAATGGTGTACTGTAGTCGATCTCCTAAGTTCAGCACGGGGAGATGCCAATATTGGTAGCCGTCATATAAGTACAATGAATCTTCAATTTGACCTTTTGGTTTTTGTATTTGAACCAGTAAATAGGTGGCGGTTGAAGACCAATCATATAACCTGAACTTCCAGTTTTTAAGAGGATGATTTAATGTGGGCGCATTGGGACATTCGAAATAAGAAGCCGTAGTAGAAGCTCTTTCAGAGAATATCAAGAACGCATCTTCATCCACAGCTACTGCTGGCATCTCTCCCTGGCTTTTCGCCGTATCAAGAGAAACCTGAACCCAATCCCCGTAACTAGTCCTTGTTTGAGTTTGATTGAATCTTTCATCTTGAGATCTTCCTACACCTATAACCCTTTGGTCAAACATGCGATCAATCACAGAACTCCAATACAAACTTGAATCAGCTTGGGTGTAATCTCGGTACTTGCGTTCAGAATTTTGAGTTATCGTAATGCTGTACTTGAGTGCTAAGTGGCTGTTTACAAGGTGGATATTGGGTCGATTTAGTCTTTTGTCGTAAACAATCACTTCGGCAATGGAGAAAAGGGAGGAATCCATAATTTCTGCGTTCATCGGAATCCGGCGCGCATAGCTCACCGTCCGTGGTGCGATGATTGAGATGATCAATGCTTCACCATTGGAGAAATTCAAAGCTTCTGAGGAATGTCCATACTCTATTCTATCGTCATAAATCGCAACATTTCCGAATCGGATGAACTCAGCTCCGGTACTTTGACTAAAAGCAGGTTGTAGCACAAAGAAATAGGTAACCGCGTTCTCCAATAACTCGGGGTTGTTTTGGAGAAGTACATCAAGTTGATGTAAATCAAAAGATTTGCGGTTGGCAATCAAGGTGGTGTCGTTTTCCGGGGCATGCCAAATTTTGGGATGACCAACCCCTCCAGGGGCTTGTTGAGCCAAGCTGGAAGACGAAGAAAGTATAGTAAAGACAAATAATGGTAGGAACAGAGAGAGCTTACTTGAGAGCCACATTATTAGAGAGAATTTAAGATCGTTCACGAGTAACAATTTGCAGGCATGTCAGTACTGAAAGTCTTTCAATGTGAACATACGCAACAAAATGATGACGCAATTTTATTCATTTTAGTTGTGAACAGGGTCAGTTTTTTCTTAAAAATGGCCGTGAGTAATGTTAAATATTGTCTCGAGTGCCGTTCACATCCATAGTGTTTATGCTTCCAAATCGTCCCTACTTAACGTAAATTCGCCCTGTCTATTCGAAACTTGAAAAGCAATCATACATGAGAAAGGCTGCCTTTATTGCTCTTTTTGTCGCTTCTTTTTGGATTACCTCTTGCACTTCTTCGAACTCCATAGAAGGGGCTTGGCAAGTGATTGATTTTTCCGTTTCGATGAAGATGGAAGACGATTGGTTGGAAAACGCGAAGTCAATGGCCATCCAGTATAAGTACAAGTTTGATAGCGATGGTACGGTTTCGATTTCTTACCCGGAGTCGCTCGCTCAAAATGGAGATTTGGTGGATCGTTTGGAAGATGGTTCTCTTCAAATTCAAGGGACGTATTCCATGCCGAATGATTCAACTCTTTATTTGATGGGTAGAGGTGGCGATACGGCGACCTTTGGCATTGAATTCATTTCCAATTACCGAATGTCGATGTCGCAAGATATTCCAAGCTTGGGTGTACAGACCTTTACGCTCGATCGAATGTAACCTGAACGCTCACATCGCTTTTGCGGATATTCTCCCAGCGGAAGACGTCCAGTAATTCAGGGAGGGAGATGGATTGTAGGGAGGGGGTTAAACCCGAGTAGTAAGCCATCCATCCGATGAGTTGTTCCGCTGAAAATCCACTTTCTCGATAATCTCGCAAACTGATATCTCCATGTCGCTTGGAGAGTCTATGCCCATCGCTGCCCATCCAAAGCGGTGTGTGTGCATATTCGGGAGCCTTCCCTTGTAAGACGTCCATTAATGCAAGTTGTCGTGGAGTACTGTCGATTAGATCAGCACCGCGAATCACTTGGGTTATTCCCATTTCTAGATCGTCTACGGTACACGCCAATTGATAGGCCCACATTCCATCGGATCTTCGAATGATGAAATCGCCACCCCAACCGGGTACAAACTCCATTTCACCTCGAATCAAATCGGTGTAGGAATAGGAACGATGAGGGATGCGGAAGCGAATGGAAGGATCCTTTTCACGGGAGTTTGCAAGGACTTCTTCGGGGGAAAGATCTCTGCAAAAGCCGGGGTAATCTGGACCTTCAGATGAAATGCCATGTGGGGCCGAGGCGAGTGATTGAAGGTCGTTTCGGCTACAGAAACAAGGATAGGTGTGACCTCTCAGTTGCTCCATTGCAGCTTCGTACAGGTGGTAGCGTTCTGATTGAAACACGGGGCTTTCATCCCAAGTGAGTCCAAGCCATTCTAGATCGCGCAGAATACCATCGGCGAATTCGCGCTTGCTACGCTGCTCGTCCACATCTTCCATGCGAATGAGGAAAGCGCCTTGTGTGGATTTTGCGCGTAGATAAGTGAGGAGAGCCGTGGCAAAATTGCCCAGGTGAAGATGTCCCGTAGGAGATGGTGCATATCTTAACCTAGGCAGTGACACGGGTATTAGAGTAGATAACGATCAATCCATTCGCGAACTACGCCTTCACCTCCTTTGAGAGGAAGAATGATATCAACGGCTTCGCGAACTTTGGTGACTGCATCTGCAGGACAAGCGGTGAATCCAACGATTTCCATAACGGCTAGGTCGCTGATGTCATCACCAATGTAGGCTACATTTTCTGGAAGGATGTCCAATTCGTGAAGCCATTCATTGAGGACTTCAACCTTTGGGCGCTTGCCCACGTAGACCTTTTTCATTCCGAGCATTTCTGCTCTTTTTTCAATGGGGCGAGGTTCTACACCGGCCGAGAGAATTCCAGTAAAGATGCCGTTTTTGTGCAATTGTTGGATGCCCATTCCATCCTTCGCATTGAAGGTTTTCAGTTCATCACCATTTGCCGTGAAGGTCATGCTTCCATCGGTTAGTACACCGTCGCAATCCATAATGACCATCTTGATATTGGCCGCCTTTTCTTTCTTCTTCAAATCACAGTGAAGGAGATCTTCTGCCGGAATGTTCAATTGCGCAGCAAGGTCCAAAACGGCAGTGATGCTAATTTGGCTGAGGTCAATATCGCGACCGCTAAAATACTCGAGGTTGCTCTTGAGATTTTCTGCTGTGGTCATAGGTTGAGGGCTTTACGGATCGCCATTGTTTTTTCTAGAATGCCGCGAAGCTTGTCGAGTTGCAGCATGGTGTGCGGATCGCTCTTCGCCGTTTTAGGATCAGGGTGTGTTTCGATGAAGAATCCGTCGGCGCCTGTTGCTGCCGCAGAAAGGGCAATGGTTTCAATCATACTTGGATCACCCCCCGTTACACCTTCTGTTTTGTTCGGCTTTTGAACCGAGTGGGTGCAATCCATAATTACGGGTACTCCGTGGGACTTCAATCGGTGAATGGACGTGGCGTCAACAATCAGATCGCTGTAGCCGAAGCTTACACCTCTTTCGCAAACCCATACGTTCTTGTTTCCGGTAGATTGAACTTTCTCAACGGGAAATGACATGGCTTCAGGCGAAAGGAATTGTCCTTTCTTGATGTTTACCCCTTTGCCTGTGTTTCCTGCAGCGATCAACAATTCTGTTTGTCGGCAAAGGAAGGCTGGAATCTGGAGGTGGTCTACGTACTTGGCTGCCAATTCCGCTTCGTGAGATTCGTGAATATCCGTAATGGTGTCAATACCGAATTCTTCACCAATGCTCTTGAGAATACCAAGTGCCTTTTCGTCGCCAATTCCAGTGAAGGAGTCGAGGCGAGAGCGGTTGGCCTTGCGGTAGCTGCCCTTAAAAATGTAGCGTATTCCCAAGTCGTCGCAAATGGCCTTTACCTCTTTCGCGATGAGTCTTGGAGTTTCTTCGTTCTCGATGGCACAAGGGCCAGCAATGAGTGTAAACGACATGTGTTGTTATTTTTTGCGGGCTAAATCTCCCAGGTAACCACTGTGGTGGCGTTTTGCATACTGTTCTTTGGTGAAGCCGATTCGCTCTTCGAGCAGAACGACCAATACATCTCCAACCACCGTCATCACGGTTGTGGATGTTGTAGGTGCAAGTCCAAGTGGACAAACCTCTTTGGGGCCGCCCGTGTAAAGCAGTACATCGCTAAACTTGGCGAGATCGCCGTCTAAGGAACCCGTGAGTCCGATGATCTCAATTCCCGGGTGAAGCTGCTTCACCAAGTATTCCATTTCAATGATCTCGCGCGTTTTGCCTGAGTTGGAGATCAGGAACATCACGTCATTGGGTTGAACCATTCCCAAATCGCCATGCTGAGATTCAGCAGGGTGAAGGAAGATTGCAGGTGTACCTGTAGAACTCAAAGTGGTAGCGATGTTCACACCAATTTGACCGGCTTTTCCCATTCCACTTACAACCACCTTTCCGCCTTTCTCATGAACCTGACGGTAAATGATATCAATGGCATCCTCAATAACGCCATCAATGGGAATGTTGCGGATTGCTTCTACTTCGCGTTCAATAATCTCTTGGATGCGCGACTGGACCATAGATATAGAATTTGAGCAAAGGTAATGATTCTTTGAGGTGGTTGGCGGTACGTCTTCTCAGCTAAAAGTTAAATGGATGGGAAGAGAGAAAAGTGGAGAGTCTGAGGTAGTGATCTTTAACGTATATTTAGAATGTCTCACTCCTCGCGATATTCATTTAAGTGATTTGACATGACACGACTTGCAACACTCGTCATGGTATTGAGTCTCCTTTTGCTGAGCCTCCCTGCACTTGCTCAACCGGGTAATCCATCTACGCCTGCACCTATAGGAGGGCTGGCTATTCTACTCGCCGCTGCTGCTGGTTATGGAATCTACAGAAAGAAGAAGGATTGATAAAGCCTATACATCGAATGTTTTCATGCATACGCTTTACGAGTCTGGAGCCATGCGGCTTGCCACTCGTGTAATCAACCTGTGAACTACCCACTCCCTTCAAGGAGGTCTGCTTGAAGTGGACCTCTTTGCTTTTACAGAACTTTTGCAAGCGGGTTGTTCATAATGGATATCTTTGAGTATGAATTCTGAAGTCATCACCAACGTTATTCGCTTTGTAGCCCGCTCTATGTCGCTGCTCTATGCGGCATTTATCGCCTTCTTTTTACTCTCTGATGTGTTTGGAGATGGATTGGGATTGATGGAATCGGATTGGAAAGATATTTTGGAGTTTATGATCTTTCCAGTGGCAGTAACGGTGGGACTCCTCTTGGGTCTAAAGAATGAACTCTTGGGAGGAATTATCTCCACCTTAGCTATGATTGCCCTTTGGATTCTTCGTCCAGATTTGCTGGAAGCGACTCCCTTCAGAATCTTGATATTGCCCGGACTCCTCTATTTGTGGCTGGCCTTAGGCGAAAAGAGAAAGGCGGCTCGTGCATGAGTGCGTATCCCGATGTGAAATCCCGCCTCCAATTGTGCATGACTTGCCAATTGCGAGAATTTGATAAAGTGGAAGGCGTCCGCTGTTCCATTTCGCATGCCAAGCCAACATTTACGGACAGTTGCCCGGATTTTAGGCCCCAAGAGATTCAAGCTGATTTTACAGTACGACACTTGCGCAAGATTCAAGAAGAACGGAATGCAGACCGTCGCAGAGACCCCATTTTCTTTGGTCCGAGAAACTTCTTGATGAACTTTGTTCAGCGCAATTCAAAGAGAGCACTCCTGTACATGCTAGTGTTCTGTTTAGTTTGGATTGCCTTTTCCATCAGCTATGAAACGGCCATTCCTTGGGTAGCCGTAATTGGAGCGATCTGTTTCGGAATTGCTCTTCTGTTATCTGTACTATTTCCAGATTAGGGTGGATATCGCGCCCATCGAGAGTGGATTTGTATATTCGGGCAACCAAAAAATCCTCTCTCATGAAGAAGTACTTTTCCTTTTTATTGATAGCTACACTCGGAGTTGCTTGTTCTTCGAATGATTCAGAAACGCCATCTTCGGATAAAGCAGAATCCATGGCCGTAGCTTTTCTTGAGAATCCAAGTGTTGTTTTGAATACAGAGGGTAACCCGATTGACGAGCTCAAATTAGATGCCTCTGAGAATGCCGACAAGGTGATTAAACTCACAGGAGAGAATGCTGAGGAAGTGTTCTCGCAGGCCAAAGAGTATTCCTCTTGTTTAGTGGTAACCGAAAACCACACGGCTGTTCGAATTGTTGATTTTGACGATTGTGCACAAAGTGGTTCTTGGGGCGTTTGTATGCCGTTGGCAGAAGGGTATATTCGCAAAGAGGGAACCATGAAGCCTCAAGGCGACTATTTAAATAACATCATTGGTAGACCCGACGATCAAGAAAGAACGGTTTATCTATTTCACTAAAATTTCGGGTAGATCTTGACGTTGTGCGAAGACGCCACAATGGATTATTCGTACATTTCATTCTATGCAGTACCCAGGACGTATTTCTTCTAAATTACCTCAAGTAGGAACCACCATCTTTACCGAGATGTCGGCATTGGCACAACAACATGGTGCCGTGAATTTGTCACAGGGTTTCCCCGACTTCGAGCCAGATCCAGCACTGATAGAGGCAGTGGCTAAGGCCATGCGCGATGGGCACAATCAATATGCTCCCATGCCAGGGTGGATGCCCTTGCGAGAACGTATTGCCGATAAAATGAAGCTTCGCTACGGTGTGGCTTATAATCCAGATACGGAAATTACGATTACAGCTGGTGCTACCCAAGCGCTTTGCACAGCCATAGCGGCTACCGTTCGCGAAGGCGATGAGGTGATTGTCTTTACGCCGGCTTATGACGCTTACGCTCCACTCATTGAGCTCTTTGGAGGCACCCCTGTGTATGTGAAGTTGAATTATCCGGATTACCACATTGATTGGGATCAGTTACAGCACATGATTAGTCATAAGACGCGCATGATTGTGTTGAACAACCCACATAATCCTACAGGTGCCGTTCTAAAGGCTGAAGATCTAGATCGATTGGAGAAGATTGTCAATAATTCGAACATTCTGCTCCTAGCTGATGAAGTGTATGAACACATCACTTTTGATGGGATTTCTCATCAGAGTTTAACGTCACGACCGGCTTTGGCGGAACGTACCCTAGCGGTGTACAGTTTTGGCAAAACGTTTCACGTTACAGGGTGGAAACTTGGATATGTGTTGGCACCTGAGAACCTGATGACAGAGTTTAGAAAAGTGCACCAGTTCAACGTCTTTAGCGTCCATCGTCCGCAGCAAGTAGCCTTGGCTGAATACCTAGATTCCGACTCCAAATGGGATGTGGGCTCGATGTACCAAGCCAAGCGCGACGAGTTTTTAGAATTGATGAAAGGTAGCCGCTTTGAAGCTCTGCCTACTCACGGCTCCTACTTTGTTTTGATGGATTACTCCGCTATTTCAGATGAACACGATGTAGACTTTGCTCGCCGACTCACTATTGAACACGGGGTGGCGTCCATTCCCGTTTCGGTATTCTACAATGTGCCAACGCACAACAAGGTGTTGCGTTTCTGTTTCGCTAAAAATTCAGAAACGCTTCAAGCGGGTTCAAAGATTTTGAAGGCGCTTTAATCCTCGAGAATTTCGTATTTCAATCGCTTGTAGGCGCGACCAGGGTTGTGTTCTTCTGCTACTACCTGAATTTCACGATCCTCATAGCCTTCACACTTTACAATAAAGTTCCATTCTTTTTGTCGAGGTAAGGTCATCCAGAATTCTCCTCTGTTGTCTGATTCCGCAATAAATTCACCTGTTGAGGAATACAGCGTTAGTTTGCCTTCATTCCACCCACTCTCGGGTTTATAAGCCCAAATGTTCACGACAGTGGAGTCTTCGTGAACTGGAGGAACCATTAGACCCATCACAATCACTTCAATCAGGTCTTCTTCGGGGGCTTGCAGTGAAAGGTCTACCGTAGCAGTTCTGTTATCACTACTCGGGAGGTGTACTGTAAACAGGGTGTCACGGTTAAACATGCCCTCAACAACTTCCAATTGAAATTCATCGAAGGCCGACTCAAATGTGTAATTGAAGTTGCCATCAAAATCGGTTAGTCCATTTGCTACTATTCCGCTCTGATCATAGATTTTCACTTGGCATTGGAATACGGGTTCTCCGTTTTTAGAATTCCTTATCGTCCCCTTAATACGAGTAACTTGTTTGTCGGGTAGAACACTATTGGGGTCGAGGGAATCTGGTGCAGCACTAAAAGGAGGCAGGGCATTGGAGCCTTGAACATTCAAACTTGCAAGTATTCCAAGGGAAGCGGCTAGCACACCTTTAAGCGGTCTAGATACTCGATTTGCCTGAACTCGACCACAAAACTGGCCTTTTTCATGTAGCAACTCTCGAAATTCACGGTCGGATAAGTGGGTAAGATCAATAACTTCCTTGTCACATGAATTGCAATGCCATCCATTCTCAACAGTTTTCATCTTGTTGAGGTCTTCACTGCATTCAAAAGTTAAATGAGGTCGTGCAATCTTCTTCATGCTTCTAAGGATTGAGAGTTGATCTTACTAGTCAGCGAAACTCAGATAGATTGCCTTTGGGTTAGAGAGCATTCTAGGCCATTGTCACTGTTACTAATGTAACGACCTCAACACGCGTTAAGGTTGGTGCCTATCTTGAGCATTCATTAATGATCCTCTTCTCTGCGCTCTTCTGGAGAGGGAGAAAGATCTGGAGGGGTAGGGTGGTTCTCCGAATCTTTCATGTGTCTTTGGGTGGTGAAACCAAAAACCATGTAATCCGCTTCTTCAGTTATTTCATGATCTTTTCGCTTTCCCTTGTAAGTGAGTTGAACTCGAATCCTTCCAGAAGGAGGACAAGGGTTTGCGAGGGTTGCTGTAAAGGGAGGGTCGTCGCTTAAAGGTGAAATGTGGAAAATGAGGCTGTCCGAATTAGCTTTTACTTTTAGGTTGAAATTCCCTTGATTGTCGGTTGTGGCCGATGCATTGCCTATGCGGATTTCCGCTATGGGCATGGGAGTTCCCCCTGGATATTGAACGGTTCCAAAAATGCTCAATTCAGTGGTGTCGGATATTTCATGACACGTGTCATCGCCTTGTGTAAGGTAGGTCTTCCCCTGTGCATAAGCGGGAGTTGACGACAATGTGGCAAGTATACTGGCTGCCATGGCTGTTAATGCCGAAGGAAAGTGAACCCTGTTACTCTGAATGCGAGTACAGAGTCCGCCGTTTCCCAGCAGCGCTTCTACCTGTTGATCGGAGTGATTGGATAAATCGAAAACCTGCTTGTCACATCGATCACAATGCCACCCCTCAGCATTGGGATGCATCTTTTCGATGGGTTCGTTACAGGGCGACTCTATCTGAAGAGGGAGCTCAGACTTTTTCATGGAGAGGTTTTCTACTTAAAGAAAAGAAATTCTCCCCAAATTATTGTCTTACACTTCTTTATCCAGCATATCGGTTACCACATGGTAGCGCGGATCTTCAATAGAAGTCTCGATGTGCGATTCAAATTCTGGATTTCTTCGCAGTAGGAGATCCTTGCACTCTGGACTGAGGTGTGTCAAGACCACCTCTTTACCCAACTCCATGTACTTGTTGGTGATATTGCGGATAGCTTCTACTCCAGAATGGTCACTCACACGTGATTCGATGAAGTCAATTTCAATTTTCTGGGGGTCGTTTTTCGGATCAAACTTCCCGTTGAATCCTTGAACAGAACCAAAGAAGAGAGGACCCCATATTTCGTAGACTTTGGTGTTGTCATCCTTCATACGCTTGCGAGCGCGAATCATGGTGGCATTCTTCCATGCAAAGACCAAAGCGGACATAATTACACCCGCAATAACAGCGATAGCCAGGTCTTTCCAAACAGTAATGGCAGAAACAGCAATCAGTACTATGGCATCGGCCACTGGAATTTTGTTGATGATGCGGAAGCTGCTCCAGGCGAAGGTTCCAATAACGACCATGAACATCACTCCTACTAATGCGGCAATGGGGATTTGCTCAATGAGAGGAGCACCGAAGAGTATGAACATGAGAAGAGCTACGGCAGCAACCAAACCCGAAAGTCGACCTCTACCACCTGAATTCACGTTGATAATCGACTGACCAATCATGGCGCAACCTCCCATGCCTCCAAAGAGGCCATTTACAATGTTGGCACCTCCTTGAGCAAGACATTCGCGATTGCCGCTACCACGTGTTTCGGTTAGATCATCAACGAGATTAAGGGTCATGAGAGACTCAATCAAACCTACAGCTGCAAGTAACGCCGCCGTGGAAAGGATGGTTCCCCAATGTCCACTCATGGTATCTATCAACCCAAATATTTGAACCTGAAAGGTAGGAAGACCACCAGCAAGTCCATCACCGCCGCCATCTTTGATAAAGGAACCTACCGTGCTGACATCGATGCCACCAAGAATGGTCACCCCAGCTACAACGATAATTCCCGTTAGGGCAGCGGGCACCTTCTTGGTTACCTTGGGAAGGAGCCACATAATTAACATCGTAGCACCTACCAAGGCCAACATGATGTACAGTGTAGAACCCGAGATCCACTGCATTTCTCCTCCCACTTTCTCTTTGAATAATCCCAATTGAGAAAGGAAAATCACAATGGCCAAACCATTCACAAAGCCCATCATTACAGGATGTGGGATGAGTCGAACGAATTTTCCCAACTTCAAAATGCCGGCTGACATCTGAATGAACCCCGTGATGAGAAGGGTGATAAACAACCATTGGAGCCCGAGGTTTTCAATAGGTGTCTCCAAACTCTCACCCACTTCATTTCCCACCATCAGAAGGTGGACCATCACTACGGCCATGGCTCCAGTAGCCCCGGAAATCATGCCAGGCCTACCCCCAAACAGGGAAGTAATCAAACCCATCATAAACGCGCCGTACAAACCCACCATAGGTGGAACGCCTGCTACAAATGCAAAGGCTACTGCTTCTGGAACGAGGGCAAGGGCAACGGTTAATCCCGAGAGAATGTCATCCTTAGGATTGAACGTGAAGTTGTTGAAAATGCGTGACATAGCCGGCTGTTTGTGTTAACGGGCGGCAAAGATAACAACCTCAGTGAGAAAGGAGTCGTTGTATAGATTATCCTTTGGCGTTCTTCTTCTTTTCCGATTTCCGAACGTAGTCGAAATGCTTGAAGATGGTATTGATGAAGGCCAAGATGATTCCCAAGCCTACAACGATGTAAATCAAGGTGAAGATTTTACCCGCATCGGTTTGAGGAGAGAAGTCGCCGTAACCAATGGTGGTGAGGGTTATCACAGAGAAGTATAGCGAATCGAGCCAACGCCAACCTTCCACAAAATGGTAGACCACCGTCCCTATTCCCAGTATAAATACCGTAGTAAGAAGTAGATCACGATAGTCTTTATCGCGCAAAAAGGAGATGATGGTCTTGATGAATATCACTTGTGTGGGTATAATATGCCTCCAAATTATTGCATTTTGCGCAGTATTCAGTGCAATGAGTTACACTTCAAAGTGATTGTAGTAAATTGTGACACGAAAACAGAACCCTTGCTCTCATGAGAATGAAATATATTCTTCCGCTTTTTGTTGGGATCCTCGCTTTGGCGGCTTGTAAGAAAGAGACCGTTGATGAGCTCAATGTGACCAACAGTCAGTTTTATCTGGATTTCAAATTGAACGGTTCACCGCGAACAACTACCGGTACGTTTACATGTCCAGATCCTCATGCCAATGTTTTTCAGTCGGATTCTACTCCTTTCGTACTGTTTCAAGCGGTTCCGTGCGATGGCTCATACCTTCAGTTTGGTGGGACTATTCCTGATTTCGTTGGTCCTGGTTACTATACCATTGATGAAGACGATTTTGATTCTCCAACCTTGATTCTTCAAGAAGATGTTTTGAATCCTCTGTATTCTACCGAAGGCGAGCTCCGTGTGAAGTTCTTCCGTGAAACCAAAGGAGCATCGCCGGGCTATATCGACATCACTTTCTCGGGCATCATGAAATCTGCAGATGGTTCAATTTCTAAGACCATTACCAAAGGAGAAGGACGCTTAATTCTTCGCGACTTCTAGTCCTGAATTTTTAGCTGATAGCGAGTGAGTAAGCCTTCCAATCCATCCTTGGAAAAGTAGGCTCCAGTTAGTGTGTTCTCTTCTGGGTTGAGAACCAAATTCTCCGTGTTTCTGAAATCGGTTCCGCCAAGGTTACATCCTACAAAGACAGATCTGCGCAAATCGCATCCACTGAGGGAAGCTCCTTTCAAATCGGCTCCTGAAAAATCCACATCGTACAATTCACAGGAGTTCGCGCTGAGATTGCGAAGATTCATACCCGTAAAGGTGCAGAGTTCAAGGCGAGTGTTTTCCAAGTGAAGGGAGAACATCATCGACTTGCAGGTTTCAAAGCGGAGTCCCATCAATTTGCATCCGTCAAAGCGAGTGGTCTGGAAAGAGCATTCCAGAATTTTGGCATTGGATAAATCGCACTCTATAAAGGTGCAATCGACGAAAATTCTGCCCGATAAATCCCCGTTTCTGAAATCGCATTGTAGGAAGGTGCAGTATTCAAAAGTACCAGTAGGGAGGTCCTCAGCGGTTATCTTTTCAAACTCTTTTTCGTCGTGAAACTGAATCATGCCGCAAGGTAAAACTTACGGGATAATGATGGTTCTATCTGTAACTTCTCCTTCGCCGTTCATGAGGAAAACGGCAATGTATCCCCCAGCCCCATCGGAGCCTGTAAACGTGATGAGCGCTTTGTTTTCGTCTACTTTAAACGCTTTTACATTCGTTTTTCCCCTGCGGTTGATGAAGCCTACATTGTACAAATCGTCGTAATACTTAGGGTCTACAATTTGAACATCGCCTTCCTTTTTCTTGAAGGTGAATCGTCCAAACTGTGTTTTGGGAATGCCGCCGTCCGTTCCGTAAAAGTTGTTGTCGTTGATGTAAGCTAGATTCTCACCTTCATTGGTGAATGTCAATTCACTCATGGTGGTGTCGAAAGGAATTTCTCTCAACTTGAATTCGTATTCTGGATGTTCGATCACTACTAAATCTCCCTCTACATATACCTTGAGTTTGGGAAGGTGAATCCGATCCATATCGAAGTTTTCGATGTTCAAATCTCGAAAGGCGATCAATGTGTCACTTCCGTTTTGCAATTGGAAGGGGATCATGGAGTCGGGTTCATTAACCACACTTTCGGGAACCCTTTCTTCCTCTGCTTTTATTACTGCTGGAGTGTCGATAGCAATGACCGTGTCTGGCGCTAGTTTACTGCGGAGAATGCCTGCTTCATCGTGCGTGGAATTGGAACACGAAAGAAGGACAAGTGCCAGAATCGATGAAGCTATAATGCGATTCATGTGAGGGTAGGTTTGAAGACAAAGGTCGCAATTCTAGATTTCCTCTCTGAACGAACTTACCTACAGGCCGGTGTCTTATTATTTGTGCGCCTTCTTGCGCTCTTTACGCTCTCGACGGGAGCGGTTGAATTTTTCTACGCGAATGAGTTCTGTCTTATGAAAAAAGTAAGCAAAGCCCATTGGCAGAATAAGTAGGGCAACTGGACGAAGTATACCTGAGGTTTGAGTAAGTAGGAAGAATACATAGTTCAAACCAAGGGCTGTAAAGTAGAGAACAACCGAACTAATAATGAGAGTTCTATAGTCTATTTCTGGGATGAGTTCATCTATCGGGAATTGATATTCCTGTCGGCATTCATCACAGTTTAGGTTGGCAATCTCTCCCTTTTCCATAGCCACATCCTTGCGGTCGGACGCAAAAGTGCGAAAGCTATTTTCGTGCTTGCAATGGGGACAAGTGGAGAATAATTTCATGGCTCTAATTTCACTATTGACTCATTGATGAAATGAAGGACAGCGGTATCTAGCGACAAGAACAGGCTGTCTTCATGGGTTCCGGGGAAACGGTCAAAACTTCTACTTCTACGAGAAATGAGATTGTATTGTCCCCCTGACGCGGCTTCTATGGTTGTTGGCCCACCGTCCAAAGAGCTGAACAAGTATCCATGGTAGATGGGGCGTTGGTAAAAGTCATACGCTCTGAGGGTAGCGTCGAGTTGTGACCATAACTCTTCTGTCAGTGTTCCCTCCGAAATATCAGATTCAGGAAGGTTAGAATTGTATTGCCAGTGGTAGGTGGTATCCCGCTTTTCAATGGCGAAGTAAGAATGCGTTAAACCACTCGTAAAGTAGCGAAAGAGTGGAGATTCGCTGTACTGCCATCTCGAGGGAAGTTGGAAGTACGTCAGCATATAGGAATACGGGAAGTCGTAATGCAAGCTGATATCCGAACTGTCAGGTGTAGATTGAACGGGTTCTCTCCAAGGCCCCACAACGTAGGCCCGCGGTTGGGAGTCGTCCGGTAATGGTGTGTTTCTGCTCAGGGAATCCAAGCTAGCATGCGGGGTTGCCTTGACGTGAATGACATATACTCTTCGGCCCGCGGCGAGTTCATAGAATTGCTTTTCTGTGGCTTTCACACCCAAGTCTGGTCGAACGGAAAACGCTTCGATGTCGTGCATGAATGCGAAAACCCTTGGTTTAGCCGCTGCAAACAGTGCATCTGGATATCGTTCAGAAATATCGTCAATTCTCTGATGAAGTTCAGCGTATTCCAGTAGGTATGGGCCTTCGGATTGATGGGGTAAATCGGCAATCTTTGTCCAGCCATTCACATACTGTCCTCCTAAGAACATCAGAGAAAGGAAAGGGAGCCATCCGCGTATCAACCAATGCCAAGGAAGGAGTCCAAGTCCGTAAATGGAATAACTAAAGAAGAACACGTAGGCTGGTAGGAGGTAGCGAAAGCCGTTGGTGATTGGGAAGAGAACGAGTCCGCCCATTAGGCCTAGGAATACCCAATCCGTTACATGCATTCCCTTCTTTATCCAACTCACAACAGCACCAATAAGCGCAAACAGTAGGAGTATGGAAGAAGTGGTTGTGCCTATCCACCCCCAGCTTCCCAAGTCTTTAATAAAGAAGGCTTTGTAAATATCGAAGTAGAGTGGCACATTGGCTACAAGAGTATCCCACGTGGAAGGGCTATTGGCAGCGATGGAAGTAAAGTGTTCAAGATGGTCGGCCGGAGCAGGAAGCCAAAAGTGCTGAGTGATGTAAACGAGTCCGAAGGTTACACCTGATAAGATTCCCACGCCCAAGAGTGATTCAGCACATTTGCTGCGAATAAAGCGAACAACACCATCCAGAACAAAGGCGATTAACACCACCCATCCTAGTGTTTTGGTGAGAATGGTCAATGCAACAAGTATGGCACAGATCAACCATTTTCTAAACTGCTTTTCTTTAGCTGTTGCGGCTTTGAAGTAGGCTAATGTGCTCCATACAACAAGCAAGGCAAAAGGCATATCGGCAATCACTTCAATTTTGAAGCGGATCATCCAGGGGTTGTAAAACGTGAGCAGGAGGGCCACCATACTCACAACCGGTTTGAACTGCAAGCGCAGTACGCGATAGAATCCCAATCCAAAGACCACCATCAACAAGCTCATGAGAAGAACCAATCCTCCAATCTCACTTCCAAAAACGGCAATCCATCCCGCCAATAGAATGGAAAAGCCGGGTGGGTAAGAAGGAGGTGCTAGGCGATAATAATCGGGATTGTAGAGGTAGCCAATATCTCCAATTTCCTCACCTTGGAGTATGTTTTGTGCCTGATGAATATAGGCCGCAAAATCACCTCCCCAGTCTTGCGTTGCAGGGGTGTAAATCCAAAGGAGTGGAAGAAGGAGAAGGAGTACGAGTAGGTTTTCGAGGGATTTCTTCACGACCGAAAGATACACAATGGTCGCATTTGGAGGAGTATCAATACACGCCTACTTGTCCATCTTGTACCCAACCTACTTTACCGTCAGCAAGTTTGATTTCGTACCAATCTCCCACGCTCTTCACCACTTTCATTTCGGTTCCTTCATGAAGGATAAAGGCGTCTGCTCCGCTTGTCATAGGCGCCGACTTCACGTAAATGTTCGGTTGAACAACCACTGCGGTTAAGTTGTGATCTAAGTGGTATTGATGGCGCACTCCTGCGGCTGTAAGAAGGAGTCCGCCTACCATGAGCACAAAAGCTAATGGCATAAACAAGCCAGAAATCGATCGATTGCTAAACTTGAATATGGCGAAGGAAAGTGCCATTAATGCAAAGGATAAACAGGCTAGAATTCCCCAAGTGAGTGGTGAGTAGTACAGCCATAGGGTGCGACTAAATTCGGTGATGGGGGAAACTTTTGCCGGAACGATATTGTCTACGACGCGCATTTTGGCCTGTGCCAAGTTTACCTGCGCATCTTCCATTTCTGGATTCAGTTTTAAGGCCTTGTTCCAGTTCAAGATGGCCTGTCCAATTTTGTCGGATTTAAAGGCAGCATTGCCCAAGTTGTAGAACAAGTCGGGGTTGGCCTCTGAATTTGTTTCATTCCATTCCTGCCAATGATTGTAGGCTTCTTCGTAGTTGCCGTTTTCGTAGGCGGCACGTGCAGAATTCCAAAGGTTGGTGCTGTCGGATTGGCTCGAAAATCCAGGTATCGCCAACGCGAATGCAATTAGATAGGCTGTGATTTTCATGACTGAGGTGCTTTAATCCATTCGGTGATATCGGCTTGAACATCTTGCATGGATCTCAGAGGAGAGCCATATTGTCCCGCCTCACATTCCGTAAGAAGTTGGTGAACCTTTGTGCCTGTTTCTTCGCTGAATCCGTGTTCGCTCATTGCCTTTGGCAACCTCTCCCGAACTTGGTCGGCATAAGGAATGTGATAGGCTTTTTTCAAATATTCACTTAAGGCGGAGTGAAGCTCTTTCCAAGATTGTGTTTTGCTCAAACTCTTGAGGGCTTCTTTTCGAGCTGCGCTCAAGGCATCGGTACGGTTCTTTCTCCAATCGGAGATTCTTCCAGCAAAGAGTACCCATGCTGCGAGTAAGAAGGAAGAGGAGACTCCACCTATAAACCACACCGATTTCCAGAAGGCCCCGGTTCTAACGGCCGTGTGCTCGTCAGCTTCGTGAATCCAGCGAATATCCTTGTTTAGCACTTCAACATCTAGCTTTTCTGAGCTTTCTCCGCTGCTGAGGTCTTTACTTCCCGTTTCAGGATTTTGAACCGCTACCGCATTGTTCTCACCCTCTACTACAAATTCGAGTTCTTCACTTTTTAGTGTGATGTATTCTTCAGAATTGGGGTCGAAGTACGAAAACTCAATGGCAGGAATCTTGTACGTTCCGGCAAAGTGGGGAACGAGCACATATTCGTCATTCACCTCTCCACGAAGCCCATTGCTACTGGCTTGGGTGGTGTGGTGAGGGGTAGGGCCAAAGATTTTAATTTGAGAAGGCAACGTGATTTGAGGAAGGCGCACGGTATTGATATTTCCTCTGCCCGACACTTCAATGTTGAGGGTGACACTCTCATTGGTTTTGAGACTGTCTCTCGAAAGTGTCACATTGAGATCAAAAGATCCCACGGCACCATCAAACGATTCCGGCTTAGACGCTTCCGGCAGTGGAAGGACGGTGATGCTCGGAATGGGGGAGATGTCGAGATTATTTACGATTTGCCTTCCCCACATCATGCGGTTATTGGCTACTGGAGTAGGAATAATCATCTCCATGGGTTCAAAGGAGAATTCTCCAGCTCTCTGCGGAACGAGTACAAATGACTCGAGTGTCCATCGCGCATAGCGACGACCATTGCGCATAACGGTTTGTTGAGTTCTACCAGGTTGAATGTCGATGTTTTCGCGAATGAAACCATCCCATTCTGGCTTTTTCCTGATGTCGATTTCATTGGCTGGATTCACCAATCCAAAGAGGTTGTACTTGATGTTCAATGGTTCGCCAACGTAGACTTTTCTATCGGAGACCTCCACTTCACCGAAGGTTAAAACCTTGGCAATTTCCTCAGGTGAATTGGGGTCTTTTGGGCGTTCCGAATCGGGGATGACTTTAACGTCAATTGAATTCGAAATGAAATTGTCGTCTCCAATTGTTACCGCAGCAGGGTTCAACGTAAAGTTGCCCTTTCGCTTCGGTCGCAAGCGGATGGTCCACTCCATGGTGGTTGAAATACCGTTGTTGGTAATGTATTGTTGCCGACTGGTTCCAATTTGCGACAACACATGGAAATGCTCTTCCAGGTTGTCTGGAAGGAGGAGCTGTCCATTCATGCGATTGATGGAGACCGTAAGTGTTACCGTTTGGGTTTCTCCCATGGGGTTTTGATCGATCGCCATGGCCACTTCTTGACCTCGAGTAATAAGCGAGGCAATGGCAAGTAAGCTGATGTAATACCACTTTTTCATTACCAATCTTTTTCTGATTCCGTTTCCTGACTCGGTGCTGTTTTTTTCATCACCCGTCTGCGCGTGTCTGCTTCTTGTTTGGACGCTTGATCTAACAAGTTTTGAAGTTCTTCTGGGGTGAGTTGAACACGTACCATGCCCGTGCCTGCACCGTTGGTTTCTTCGTTTCCATTTTGGTCGGGATTGATTTCACCAACTTGTGGAGTAGAACCCGGTTCTTCTCGGTTCTCTGTATCGGCACTATTGTCGCGCTCTCCCATTTGATCTTCACCTCTTCGCTCTTGATTCTCGTTTTTCTTTGCATTGGAACCCTGCGTTTCTTGCATGGGTTGATCGCGTGGGGTGTCATCTGGATTGTCGCCCTGCGGTCGGTCGTTTTCTTCGCGTTGATCACGTTCCCCATTTCCGGAGCTCTCTCCTTGTTGATCTCCGTGTTCATTGGACTGACTCTCGCCGCGGTCTTGCGATTGGCTTTGTTCGTTTTGAGAATCGTCGTTTTGTCCGCCTTGCTGCTGTTGGTTTTGCTGCTCGCCGTTTTGATCTTGATTCTCCTGATTTTGCTGCTGATCCTGATCTTGTTGTCCTTGCTGATTTTCGTCATTTTGGTTTTGCTCTTCGCGATTAAGTTCGCGAACGAGTTTGGCCAAGTTGTGACGTGCAGCCAAGTGCTTCGGATTTCGAAGTAATGCTTGTTTGAAGGCCTCAAGCGCCTTGTTTTTGTCGCCTTTTTTCAGGTATGCATCACCCATGTTGAAAAAGGCGTTGGCTTGTTCCATCGGATTGGTGGTGCGAAAGGAAGCTTCCCGATAGGCATTGATGGCCGCATCGTATTGTTCTTGTCGGAAGAGGGCATTGCCCAGGTTGAATCTCGATTCATATCTCTCGGATTCCTCGTACATGGCCGTTCGATAAGCCGCTTCGGCAGAAGCGTATTCACCGTCCTTGTAAAGCTCGTTGCCCAAATCAATGTTCTCCTTGTACGTTTGCGCTGAGCCACCAAGAGCACAGAGGAAGAGTCCTATGTTCATCCACTTTTTCATGCGTTCTTCAGCCATTTTTTAAGGGTGTCGGAACTTCGTTCACCCAATAAGGTTCTCGCTAATAAGAGTAGAAGCCCAAGCCCCAATGGGAATTGAAATTGGTCTTCCATTTGCGACTGCTTTTTGACGCCCATCTGAGCTTTTTGCAGTTCATCCAAAGAAGAGAGGATTTCATCGGCTACACGCAATCGGTTGCCATCAAAATAACGACCGTTACCGGCATCTGCGATAGAGCGAAGTACACCGCTGTTTCGCTTTGAAATCACTACTTCTCCGCTGTTGTCACGGTGGTATTCTCCATAAGTCTTGGTTGGGATGGGACCACCTTCCTCGGTTCCCAATCCAATGGTGAATACAAACACACCAGAATCGACGGCGTTGGCCACTGCTGTTTCCCATTCTCCTTGGTGGTCTTCGCCATCACTTAGAATAATGAGGGCTTTGTCTTGAGGAAGTTCGGGATCGAATTTTTTCGTTCCCAATACGATGGCACTGCTTACATCACTACCGCTAGAGGGAAGGTAATCTGGGTCCATGTCGGTTAGTGTCATTTCTGCAGCGGCAACATCTGTGGTAATGGGAAGCTGAGGATAGGCAGAGCTGCTAAACGCAATGATGCCGAAGCGGTCGCCTGCCGATTTCTCAATAGTGTTTTTAACGATTTGCTTGGCTACGTCTAATCGAGAGGGCTTTACATCTTTCGCCAGCATACTTCTACTCATGTCCATCGCGAATATGATGTCAATCCCCGACGTTTCAACCTCAACTTCTCCCAGCGATTTTTGAGGATTCGCCAAAGCGATTATTCCACAGGTCAAGGCGAGAATAGCGGCTCCATTTCGTGCTAGTCGACGCCATATGGAGCGATTTTGCATCAAGTTGCTGCGGAGTTGAGGTTCGCCGAGTTTGTTCAAGGCGCGGATCACCCAGAGCTCATGCCATAGCCAAACCCCACCCAAGAGAGGGATAGCCCATAAGGCGTGTAGCCATTCCGGATGTGCCCAGATCATCATCATATCACAGATCGGAATAAGGTGTTCTTGAATAGGTGTTCAGCCGCTAAGAGCAGGAGTCCTGCTAAAGCCCATGGATAGAAGTGCTCGTTGTAATTCACGAACTTGATCTCTTCGATTTTTGACTTTTCCAGTTGATCGATCTTCTCGTAAATGGCTTGAAGTTCTTCCTCGTCTTTGGCTCGGAAATACTCGCCATTGGTTTTATTTGCAATATCCTTGAGTAGGTCTTCGTCAATGTTCACTTGAACATTTCTGTAGATGATTCGATTTCCAACGATGTTAACGGGAGTGGGGGCGAAACCTTTGGTGCCTAGACCGATGGTGTACACTCGAATTCCCGTCTCTCTCGCCATCTGTGTGGCAGCGGTGGGAGTGATGTTTCCAGCGTTGTTTTCACCGTCGGTCATTAGAATGATCACCTTGCTCTTGGCTTTAGAATCTTTGAGTCGATTTACGGCAGTTGCCAAGCCAGTTCCAATGGCTGTACCTCCTTTTAGCAAATCGTAATTCAAGTCGTTTAGAGAACTTTTCACCACTTCGTAATCGGTGGTTAGAGGGGTGGCGGTAAAGGCCTCTCCAGCATAGGCCACCAATCCAATTCTATCGGATTCACGATTGTCGATGAAATCTATAGCTACTTTTTTCAGGGCTTCTAGCCTGCTTGGCTTTAAGTCTTTGGCTAGCATACTCGCGCTGATATCTGTGGCCAGCACGATATCAATGCCATCCATGCCCTTGCGTTCAGCGTTGACATCCCGCGTATGCGGACGAGCAAAAGCCACAATCCAACAGCCCATGGCAGCCCAGCCCAGCCAGAACAAGTGAGGTCGCAACTGCGCCCACGAAAATCCTCCAGCGCCAGAAACGTTGGAATAGGTCATTACACCCGATTGCTTTTTCCAACGCACAATTTTGATCACGGCGGTAAGAGGCAGCAGCAGCAGTGCCCATAACCACAGAGGATCTGCAAATTCCATATTAGTCAGCCACGTCAACATTCTCTTCGGTGTTTACGGGTTGAACTACAGTGGCAGAGCGAATCCAATCGGACAATTGGAGAGCCCACTCTTTATTTTCTTCAGCGGTGGAAGGAAGCCCTCCAAAGCGAACCTCATTTGAACGTTCTATCAATTGGCGGAGCTTTTGGGTATCGCCGGAATAGTGTGGATTCTTCTCCATCACAGCACTCCACATAGTGAAATCCCCAGCGGCGGTATTTGCTCCCAATTCACGGGTGATATAGGCATAGAGAAGTCGGATGCCCTTGGAATATGCCGCATCGGTTTCGGCGTTGTTGTCCCATTGGGTTTCTTCAACTAGTCCATTAGCGGCATCTATCGCTTTTTCGCGGAATGTACGCTTGTCTACTGCACGGCTTTGTACCGATTTATTCTTGGTCCATTTGGACATCACAAGTGCGAATAGGGAAACGACAACTAGGGCGCCCAATCCCATCAAAGCGTAGTACCACCATGGGCGTTGAATGGAAAGTGGGTCTACGATATCTAGGTATTCCTCTTGTGTTCTTGGCATATCAACCTGAACCAAAACGGGGTCAGATTGTACAGGTTCACCATTTACACTTAGCGTGAGAGGTGGAATCACCACAAATCCACTGTCGAACGAAGTGATGACCCATTCTTCTTGCAGCAAGAGGATATCTCCGCGTTCGGTGGTGTCTATGCCGGAGCGATTGAGGAGGAGTCCAGATCCTATTTCCTCAGTTGCGGGCCAGGTGATTTCGTCCAAAGCGCTTACCTCGGCGCTCAGTGAAAGGGTAAACTGGTCTCCAATGAGAATCCTCTGAGTTGAGGGGGACGCCTTCAATTCCGTTTGACTGTGTGCTCCAAAGCCGATGAGCAACAATAAGTATGTGATCCACTGTACTCTCATCCGTGTGTGCTTCTGAAGTAAGTGATCAATGGCTTCACATAGTCTTGGTCGGTGCGAAGTACCACTTTACCAACACCGGCTTGGGTGCAGGCTTGTGTGAATCTTCTAAAGCTCAATTCTCTTCTGTCTCTGTGGTATTTCTTGGCCTTTCGAGAAGAGGTATTGGTCCATTCCACCTCTCCTGATTCAGGATTGCGAAGGGGAATCATACCCAATGAAGGCAAGTCCCATTCCGCTGGATCGGAAAGGTGAATAGCAGTTAAGTCATGTCGACGTGCTGCAATTTTAAAGCTGTGCTCATAGTTGTTGTCTTCAAAATCCGACAAGATCATGGCGATGGCTCTCTTTTTCTGAATACCGCTGAGGAATTCTAGGGCTGCGGCGATGTTGGTTCCTTTTCCTTCGGGCTTTAATTCAATCAATTCCCGAATGATGGTTAGAATGTGTTGTCGACCCTTTCTAGGTGGAATAAACTTCTCTACGCGATCGGTAAAAAAGATTACGCCAACCATGTCGTTGTTTTGAATGGCCGAAAACGCCAGCGAAGCGGCCACTTCTGTAGCCAAGTCGGATTTGCGTTGAACGGTGGTTCCGAAACTTTCCGAAGCCGAAACATCTACCAAAAGCATGAGTGTCCGTTCGCGTTCTTCCTCAAACACCTTGATAAAAGGTTCGCGTTTCCGAGCGGTCACATTCCAGTCAATACTGCGGATGTCGTCTCCAATTTGATATTGACGAACCTCACTAAACGCCATACCACGCCCTTTGAAGGAGGAATGATATTCTCCAGAAAGCACGTTGCTGCTCAGGCGACGAGTTTTTATTTCAATTCGTCGAACGCGTTGTATGAGTTCCGTTGTATCCACTATGGAATGGCTATTCCGTTGATCAATTCAACCACAACATCATCTGGACGATAGCCTTCCGCTTCTGCTTCGTAACTAAGACCAATTCTGTGACGCAGTACAGGCAAGGCCATGGCGCGAACATCTTCTGGAGTTACGTAAGCGCGTTTGCTGAGGAATGCGTGAGCCTTAGCGGCAGAAGCTAGATTGATGGATCCACGCGGAGAGGCGCCAAAGCGAATGAGAGGCTTTAGTTTGCGAAGCTTGAAGTTATCGGGTTCACGAGTGGCAAAAATCAGGTTGAGTACATACTCTTCCATCTTTTCACTCAACTGAACATTTTGAACTCGCTCTCTGGCATTTTGAATCTGATCCAGACTCACTACAGGGTTGATCTTCGCTCGTTCCTTGCTCAAGTTTTGGCGAATGATGAGGCGTTCATCTTCCAACTCTGGATAATCGATCAGTACCTTCAGCATAAAGCGATCCACTTGAGCTTCGGGAAGAGGATAAGTACCTTCTTGTTCCACTGGGTTCTGTGTGGCCATTACAAGGAACGGCTTTGGAAGGGCGAAGGTTTCGTCGGCAATGGTAACCTGCTTCTCTTGCATCGCTTCCAGAAGTGCAGATTGCACTTTTGCAGGTGCGCGGTTGATTTCATCTGCCAAAACGAAATTGGCAAATACAGGCCCTTTTCGCGTAGAGAAGCTGTGGTCTTGTACATTGTAAACTTGCGTCCCAATCAAATCAGAAGGCAGAAGGTCGGGGGTAAATTGGAGTCGGGAGTAGGTGCCGTCTAAAGCCTCCGCTAAACTCTTAATGGCTAGCGTTTTCGCCAAGCCAGGAACGCCTTCCAACAGGATGTGACCATTGGTGAGAAGTCCAGTGAGGAGCGAGTTCACCATGTGTTGTTGCCCAACAATGACCTTGCTTAACTCTTTATTGATATCATCTACAAATGCACTTTCCTCCGCAATGCTTTCGGATAGCGTTCGGGTGTCCGTGGTACTAGATTCCATAATGTTTCAATTGAATGTGCACAAAGTAAACAGCTACTGTACGGAATGACGGTTAAAGGGTCGTTAAAGTTAGGTTTGATGCGGGTTGACGAGCAAGGTATAGGTGGATTCTCTTATTTGAACGGAATCCAGATAAGCGCAGTCAATTGTGAATAGTAACCTTGGGGTAAAGCGGAAAGTCTTCATTTTCAAAGAATCTGCGAAATGGCATTTTACCGCAGTGTTAATGCGCTGTTTAAGGAGGAATTTATCCTTAACCTTTGCTCAACATGGGTAACATAAAATGTACGAAGGGTTAGCGCTCCACTAAGAAAGGGGTAACCTGATGAAGAGACTTTTGAAAACCATCTCACTATCTAATTTCAAAGAAGATGAAAAAAAGTTTACTCATCGCTGGTGTTGCACTTTCAGCAGCTGCACAAGCTCAAATTAAGTTTGACCCTTCTATTCAGGTGTCGGATTTTGCTCCTCCTACAGTAGTAATGCCTACTAGCCCTCTAAAGATGCAAGTTTTGTTCGTAGGTGGACACGACTATGTACAAGTGGGTCAAGGTGATTCTGTTCTTGCCAAGCAATGGCATGACTTCATCGGGTTTACTGAAGATCCAAACAGCAATGATTTGGGTTGGGTTACGGTTAACCACGAAATGATTGAAGCCAATGACAAGATTGGTGACGGTGGAGGTATGACCTCTTTCAAGATTGCTCGTGTTGGCGATTCTATCGTTATCGTTCCTCAAACGTTGACAGACGGTCGTTCAGGTCGCTTCTTCAACGTGGATTTTTCTGCCACTGGTGAAACGGGTATGAACTGTGGTGGAATTGTGGGTCCAACTGGACGTATCTGGACAGCTGAAGAGTGGTGGCAAGGCTCTAACTCTGCAATCTACGCTGGTGGTGCTGGTATCCGCGATACTTCAGATTACACCATTTCAGGTAGCGGTATCTCTTTCGCAGAAGGTCAAACGGTTCGCAAAGTGGATAACGTTAACTACATGACAGAGATTGATCCGATCAATGCGGTTGCTATTCGCAAGCAGTACAACTGGGGTCGTCAGCCGTTTGAAGGTGGTGCAATTGCAGCAGACAACAAAACGGTTTACTTGGGTCAGGATGACACTCCAGGCTTCTTCTCTAAGTTCGTAGCTACTACAGCAGGCGACTTTACCTCTGGTAATCTTTATGTTTACAAGCAAGACGCCACAGGTTCAAAGTGGATCCAAATTAACAACTCTTCTATGAGTGATGCATTGAGCGTTAAAGCTCAAGCCATCGCAGCAGAAGCTACTATGTTCAACCGTATCGAGTGGTTCGCGATCGATCCAGCTACGGGTATCGTTTACTTCACTGAAACTGGTCGTGACAACCCAGCGGGTCGTTGGGCGGATGAGCACGCTGCAGGTGCGGTTCACGCTAACCACCACATGGCACGTGCTACTGCGCAAAACACTCATCCAGATAGCTCTGCTTACTGGGATTACTACGGTCGTGTGATTCAGTATGATCCATCCACTGAAGTGTTGACTTCTTTCCTAGAAGGTGGTCCTTACCTTCCAGTAGCTGATCCACAATCGTACCCAACCAACCACCTCTCTAACCCTGACGGTCTTACTTTCATGACCATTAACGGTACGAGCTACATGGTGATCCAAGAAGACTTGAACGGTCGTTCTTATGGTCGTGTTCCAGATGGAGTGAATAACAGCTTCTGTGAATTGTACATGTACGACATGAGCGATCCGAACCCTGCACTTAATAAGTTGATGCGCATTACAGGTGTTCCTGCAGGTGCAGAAATCACAGGTGCACGTGCCATTGACGGAAATACTTTGTTGGTGGATTGTCAGCACCCAAGCAGCTCTAACCCATTCCCTTTCAACAACTCACTTACTTTCGCTATCAGCGGATTTGAGACTGGAGGAATTGGTCTATTCGAGCAGCCATCTTTTGAGGGTAACGGTTTCCAAATCTATCCAAACCCAGCAACTCGTGAGCTTTTCTTCAATGAAACTACGGATGTTGCTATCTACGACGTAAACGGTCGCCGTGTGAACGTATTCCGCAATGTTGAGCGCATCGATGTAACTCACCTTACTCCGGGCGTATACTTTGTGAAAAACGCTGAAGGTGACGTTCAACGCCTTGTAATCCAGTAAGGATTAACTACCTACTAAAAACCAACCACTCTACGGAGCAAGGGGCCTATTTGGGCCCCTTGTGCCGTTACTAAAAACAGGTACTATGAAAGGGAAATGGATTGCGTATTTGGGTGTGGCTAGTGTTCTTAGCATCACTCCAGCATTTCAGAATATGGAAAAGAATCCAGTGGAATGGGTTGCTTCTTCCTACGAATTGGGTATTGATGATTTTGCGAGTAAAGCCGCTTCGTTTACTGAAGTGGTTCGAATGAAAGATTCGGTTTCATTGCAATCGGATTTTGTTGAGCTTAGGAATGCGTTTAAACGTGTGGAATACCTTTTGGCTTATGCTGATCCAGAATGGCACGCCAACTTTATCAACGGTGCACCTTTGCCTCATTTGGAGCCTAAAACTTCTGGTATTGTAGTCCTTGAACCCGAAGGGTTACAACGCATGGAAGAGTTGGTGTATACCGATGAGATGGAATGGAGTGTTCTATTGGAAAAGTCCAAGGTTCTGCGCGATCAAACCGCTCAACTCAAAACTTTTGCTCGTCATCACAATTTTGATGATCGTAAGATTTTTGAGGCTGTTCGACTTGAGTTGATTCGGACCTTAGCACAAGGCGTGACCGGTTTTGATACTCCTGGGTCTGATTTGGCGATTGCGGAAAGCGCAATAGCTCTCGGCGCTGCTCGAGATGCCATCCTGCTGTATGATGATCAGTTGGAGAAGAAGGATGCAGCGTTTGCATCGGAATTTGTAGAGAAATGGAATGGGGCGGTTTCTTTTCTAGAGGATAATCCCGATTTCGATTCTTTTGATAGAGCCACTTTTACAGTGGATTATATTGAGCCGCTTTTTCAGATGACATTAACTGCACAGAGCATCCTCTACATTGAGTTTTCAGATGAAACGAGTGCAGGTGTTGAATCGGTTAATACCCGAAGCAAGCACATCTTTTCGGCGGATTTGATCAATCCATTTTTCTTTACCCAAATGCGAGAAGGTGAGTACTCTCCCGAGAAGATTGCATTGGGTAAGCAATTGTTTTTTGATCCTATCTTATCCCAAAATGTGCAGCGTAGTTGTGCGAGTTGTCACCGACCAGAATTGGCGTTTACCGATGGACTTCCAAAGAGTATTTCACTCCATTTTGATGGGACGGTTGAACGAAATGCTCCAACTTTAGTCAATGCCGCTCTCTCTCCTCGCTTCTTTTACGATTTGCGCACAGAGCGCTTGGAGACGCAATTTGATCATGTGATCTTCAATCCGAAGGAATTCAACATGACTTATTCTGCTATTGTTGAGCGGTTGAGCGACAGTAAAGAGTACCGCGAGTTGTTTGAGAATGCCTACGGAGAAGGAGCGCAAATTAACAAGCGCAATGTGGAAACCGCCATCGCGTCTTTTGTGGTTTCGCTCTCGGCTTTTGATTCGCCTGTAGATCGCTGGTTACGCGGTGAAGCGGAGGTTTCTGAAGGTGTGAAGCGCGGGTACAATCTGTTTATGGGGAAGGCGGCATGTGGCACCTGTCACTTTGCTCCAACCTTTGCCGGATTGGTTCCTCCATTGTTCCAAGATATAGAAACGGAAGTGCTGGGAGTACCTGTTGATACGATGTATTCAGCAATGGACCCTGATATGGGTCGCTCAGAAGGAATCATGAAAGAGCGCTCAGAGATTTACAATAATAGCTTTAAAACGCTAACGGTACGCAATATCAAACTAACGGCGCCATACATGCACAACGGAGTATTTACTTCCCTAGATCAAGTGATGGAGTTCTATAACAATGGAGGTGGTGCCGGCAAGGGCTTTGAAGTTCCGAACCAAACACTGCCATTTGATAGTTTGAGTTTGAACGACGCTGAGTTGGCGGACATTATTGAGTTTATGGAAGCGCTAACGGATTTGCCCGAAAACGGAACTGCACCAGAATCTCTTCCAAAGATGGATGGCCGTCCAGAGTGGAATGCGAGAAAGGTTGGCGGGGTGTATTGAGTATTCGTTTCGTACCATCCTTTAAGGTAGTCATTCGTTATCTTCATGAAGAATCTGATAATATCATGAAGTACTTTTCATTATCAGAGCATCTACAAAGGTTAGGGTCGTAGGCGGAATATTGTCCGCATCAATAGAGGAAGGAGAGTACATGGTTTTTCCCACCTCACCATTCGTATTTGATCCAACTTCATCGGTGAGGATCAACTCAGGTCAGGTTACTAGAGTTGATTTTGAGTTTTGGAAGTGCACCTCTAGTTGAGGCGTGTTTATACCTGTTGACTTGGTTTTGGGAGAATTTGCTGGTTGGTTCCCATTCAAGATAATTGACGGTATTGAACTTTTCTGTGTATTGAGAGGCTATTTGACCGGATAGACTTTAGTTAACCAATTCCCTGAACCGTCTAGGCAGACAAGCACGAAGAGTCCCGATTGCCTTGAACCCCTTTGCTAGCTTACTACACTACTAGATAACCCCTGAAACCCCTAAAACGTTTGCCCCTACATCCCCCTCAAGAACTCCGTGATTTCAGAAGGTTCTGCGCGGTTTCGGTAATCAATATCCAGGAAGGCGTATTCAATAACGCCATTGGTGTTGATGATGTAGGTTGCGGCCAATGGGAGTTCGTTTGAAGTGTCGCCATTGTGCTCATTTAGCCCAAATTTGTTGTTGTAGATCTCGGCAACTTCATCAGTCAATTTGAAGACAACGTGGTATTGCTTGGCTACACGATTTCCGATGTCGCTTAGTACTTCGAACTCCAATTCGTGTTTTTCTGCAGTAGAAATGGATTGATCTGGGAGTTCAGGAGAGATGGCGATTAAACTTGCGCCTTCCGCTTTGAAATTGGGAAGCTCTTCCTGTAAATAGTGTAGGTTGATGTTGCAATAAGGACACCATCCGCCTCTGTACCAAACTAGGACTACAGGGCCATTTTCTAGGTTTTCTGCCAAGCTGGTTTCTCCACCTAGTGCATTTTGTAAGGTGAAGTTTGGAGCGGTATCGCCTACGTTCAAGGCTTTTTCCAAAATACCACTTTCACTGACTTGTGTTAAACCTTCTCTGTAGATTTCTTGCGTTCGTTCATCAGCACTTTGGGCAAAATTAGCCTTTCGCTCATCCAATGCTTGAGCTTGAGTTTTTTCCGTTTCCGGAGCAACTTGTGCCGTTGTGGTTTCCGTTGAGCTGCAAGAAGGCAGGGTCGCAATTGCAACGCTTAGTCCTGCCAATAGTGTTGACTTCATGTTGATTGTTGAAGGGGCCAAAGAGGAAGTAACAAGAGGGAGAGTGGAAAGTTTAGAGCGGTACGAGGTACGGGTACTAAGTACGAGTCCTCGGAATTGGTAATCTGGAATTCTGGGAACGAGGTGAGGCTTTCAAATTTCTGCTAAGAAGCCAACCAAGCTGCTTTCGTGATCAATCGCTAGCTTTTTGCGAAGGCGATGGCGAGATACACGCACGCTATCAGGCGAAACACGAAGAATGGAAGCGATTTCTTTGGATGTAAGATTGAGTCGGATGAGCATGGCAATGCGGATGTCTGCCGGAGTGAGGGGTTGACTAGCCACTTTTCCTAAGTTTTGGATGAATTCAGGATGAATCTGCTCAAAATAGACTTTGAAATCATCCCATTCACTGTCGCTTTTAATGTTGTGGTCTATTTTCTTGATGAGCGTTTTTATGTGTGGCCGATTTTCAACACTCAGTTTGCGCATCAGTTCTGTGAGGGTGTGAGAAATGTCGGACAGCAGGTTGTTCTTTTGGGAAAGGTGCAGACTATAGCTCGATAGGGCCTTCGTTTTACTTCGGATGTTGAGTCGCAAGTTTGACTCTTCAATTTTCTGTTTTTCTATCTCTGAGCTCAGCAATTTTTCTCGGTATTCCCGCAATTCTATCTGAGTGCGTTGCTGCTTTTTGAGATATAGGAAATACAGGACAACGAGGAGAATGAGAGCTCCAATGGAGATCAAAAGCGTACGTTGACGAATGGAGTTGAGGTCGTCTTTCTTTTGGAGGAGTTTAATCTGGCTATCCCGCTCTTTGGTGTCGTGAACTGCGTTCAGGACGTTGATTTGTCGCCTGTTCTGTAGTTCATTGATTTGACCTTCTAGCAAATAGGCAAGTTCCAAGTGTTTATATGCGCCTTCATAATCTCCACTTTCGTAGAGTATCTCAGAAATGTCTTCGTGAGACGCATTGAGTTCGCGCAAATTGTGGGTTTGTTCGGCCACTTGGAGGGCCGCCTGATAATGGGCAATGGATTCTGCATACTGCTTGGTACGTCCATATCCATCCCCTAGGTTGTTGAGAACGTTGGGAACCAATTCGTTTTCAGTGTGGGCAATGAGTTCATACGATTTAAGGAAGTACTTCAAGGCTGATTCCTCCTCTCTGAGGTCTTCATAAACACTTCCCAAATGACTATAAACGGTGGCTATGCCGAGGGTGTCATTGAGCTCCAAATAGATCGCCAAACTTTTGTTTTGAAGTTGAAGCGACTTTTCCGCATCACCTGTCTTTTCAAAAGCTTCTCCCTTTAGTGCTAACCCTGCCGCATGAAGAGAGGGTTGTTTCGTGGCAATTGATAGTTCAATGGCTTTGTCGGCATTGGAGATAACGGCATCTAGATTCCGACTGATCAGTTCAATTTTACCAGCCAAGAGGTAGAAATCGATAAAAATGGGATGAGTTTTCAATTCTCCTTTTTGGAAATCTAGAGCGAGATTCACCATTTTTAGTGCTTCGCTGAAGAGTTCATTTTCAAAATAGAGCTCGCTTAACTTCTTGTACAAGCGGAGCTGCTGTAACGGTGCTACTTGGGGGTCTGTTATGGAGATGCTGTCCGTCAATTGTTCAATGGATTCCACGATTAGGCTGTCCATAGCTTCGGAAAATCCTTCCCTTTCCACCTCTCTATAATCGGATTGTGAATAGACCGAAAGACTCAGGACGAATAAAGTCAGTAGAGGTGTAATCTTTTGAAAATGTGTAGGTAGGGAAAGTGGCATTTCAGTGGGAGTTTTTCATCCGACCTCCTTTTTTCGAACAATTGTTATTGCGTTTGAAAGGTCGCTTTGCAATGAAACGACCCTCGTGTTATCCGAATATTACGTCAAGGTGCACCCCCCGTTAAAGTATCCTGATTGTAACGTTATCCTTTGTGTTTACTGCCTTTTTGTAACGGTTCATCCAGTAGTTTCGGATCGTGATGCCTCTAGTTTTGTCCCTGTTGAACGAAGCGAAAGTCTCTTCGTCCACGGAAAATCTAAACGTCTAAAATCGTTACAAAATGAGACAGAGATTACTCCTTACTACTGCATTGGTTACGGCCTCTCTCTTCGGGATGGCTCAGCAGAGTGTTTTGATTCGCCACATTGAAGGAACGGGCGGTCAAATTACCGACACACTAGATAACGGAACCGTTGTCACTTTGGATCTTTCTACGGATGACGTAGAACAAGAGAACGATGAAGTGGATGGTCGTTACGATGACGACTTGGACTTGGGATGGGAAGGAGATCCAGCGGATCAAAATGTACTTCACCTCGGATTCCGATTTGTGGATTTGTGGATTCCTCAGGGAGCTTCTATTGATTCTGCCTTTATAGTGGTTCACGCACATGAGGGAAAATCAGCCGCAGATGTGGCCAATATCACCATTGTGGGTGAAGCCACCGATGACGCGCTTACATTCGATGAAACCAACTTCAACGATACTTATCTTCTAACCGATCGTCCGCAGACAACAGCACAAGTTTCATGGGTAGTTGCTGAAGAATGGGTGATCTGGCAACCCTACAAGTCTCCGAATATCGGAAGCATTGTAGAGGAAATTGTAGGTCGTCCGGGTTGGGCTTCTGGCAACGCCATGGCATTTATTCTTTTGGGTGAAGATCAAGGAGCAAGCACAGTAGAGAATGCGCGTGAGTTTACATCTTACGAGAATATTGCTGATCCAGATGACCAAGATCCACAAGGAAATCCAGGGGATGGTGCGAATCACCCAGAGCGTCGCCCGATGTTGTTGGTGTACGTGAACGGCCCATTGGGAACCGAAGAAGTTGTTTTCAATGCATTGAACGTATACCCGAACCCAACGACCGAAGGTAAATTGAATGTAGAGCTCCCTTCAGATGCTGCGGCCTCTGTTGAACTGCTCAACATCAATGGTCAAGTTGTGAAGTCGCACAACCATATGGGTGGAGACGTGATTCACTTCAACGTAGCCGATGTGGCTAATGGTGTGTACGTCCTTCGCGTTGCTCAAGGCGAGCGCGTTTACACCGAGCGCGTAATTCTCAAGTAATTATCAATTACCGTCCATTTTTCAAAGACTTGCAATGGGTGATGTTCAGTTGCCCATTGCATTTCGGTATCTGCTGAAAATCCTCTGATGAACAGTTTGCATTCACTTCGCCTATTCCTACTTGCGGTTTTTCTTTTTATTGGTGTTACTGCTGTTCATGCAGCCATCATTCGAGGCAAGGTGATGGATGTTGAATACGGTGAACCGCTGCCCGGAGCTTTGATCTCCACACATACTTCTTTGGGGGATGTGGTAGCAGCAACCGACGGATCGTTTGAAGTCCGCCGTATTCAGCCCGGAACCTACGAGTTTGAAGTTTCGTTCTTTGGTTATGTCTCTCAGCGTTTTACCATTGTGGTTGAATCTGAAGATCAGGTAGTTGAAGTTCAGTTTTCATTGGAGCAAAGTCACGCTGAGCTGGGTACAGTAGAAGTTCGAGCACGTGCCCAGGGCACCGTTTTAGCCCTAAAGCGACAAGAAGAAGCTCCTAATATTGTGAACATAGTTGAGTTGGAGCAAATTCAATCTTTTCCCGATTTGAATGCGGCCGATGCGATTTCACGGGTATCTGGCATCACGGTTTCTCGTGATCAAGGTGAAGGGAAGTACGTGCAATTGCGCGGTACGCCTCCGAGTTTTACCAACTTTAATGTCAATGGTATTCAGCTTCCATCTCCAGAAACGGGAATGCGAACAGTGGGTATGGATATCATCAATTCGAGCCAAATTCAAACCCTTGAAGTGTCCAAAGTGCTCACGCCAGACATGAACGGCGATGCCATTGGGGGAAGTGTGAACATCGTGACCAAAAGAGCTGAAACGACCACGCCTCAAATTAATGCTGTTGCAGCAGGAGGATTCAACAATCTGCGCAAGACTGGCAATGGTGAATTGCAGTTTAGCTACGGAGCCAGAAAAGAGCGTTTCGGTTTCCTCATCAATGCGAATTACATGTATACGCATCAAGGTGCAGATAACATTGAATTCAATTATGAGAAGGGCGTTTTCTTCGGAGATACGGGGCGAAATAACTACCACATTCAGTACAATGATGTTCAGTTGCGCCATTATGATGTCGTTCGTCAAAGAGCGGGATTGAGCACAACTTTAGATTATCAGGTTGATGAGCACACCACGTTGATCTTAACGGGGATGTACAACCGTTATGTCGAGGATGAACAGCGTCGCCGGAAAGTATACGGACTCGATGATGCAACATCAGAGAGGAATTACTTGTACGGGAGTATCCATCATGAGCTGCGAGACAGAAAGCGGATACAGGAATTGTCGGTTGTAAGTTTAGGGGCTGAGCATGAGTACAGCGATGTTATTGTGGATTACGAAGTTTCATATGCTCGTGCCATTGAAGAACAACCCGATCGTTTAGAAGTGTCTTTCAGCAATGTAGGGGAGGCCATTCGCATTCGATTCAACATGAATGATCCGGAATATCCTGTGGCGACATTTCCCGGCAATAACGGAAATGCCACAGATTATGCGAATTTTGAGTTTGATCAACTGACCCTCGAGGACTACTATTCGGAAGATGTCAATCTGAACTACCGCTTAAATGTGAAGCTTCCTTATGGAAACTCCGAGAACGGCGGATTCGTGAAGTTTGGGGGACTGGTTCGAAACAAGGATAAGAACAGGGATATTACCGCTCAATCGTATGCGGCCTATTTTGAGCGGTCCAATACGTACCCACTTCCGGGGCCACCCCTCACGCTCGCAACGGTGTCTGATGACTTTCAAGATGTCAACTTTTTGAACAGGGGATATGTGTTGGAAGCCATGCCGAATGGGGAGAATATGCGTCGATTCTTTGAGGAATATCGAAGTCTTTTCGTGTACGGAAGTTCGGGAATCACGGAGACCAGAGAGCTCACTTTTGGTGAAGATTATTTGGCGACAGAGGATATCTATGCCTTTTACGCCATGGCACAGCATCAGTGGAAGAAGTTGATGATTATGGGTGGAGTACGATATGAGCGCACGGATATCAGCTATGAAGGATATGCCATCACAAAAACCAGTTCCGGATATTTTGAGGGTTTGGATACCATTTCGGCCACACAAACCCGAGATTTTTGGTTGCCCAACCTGCAATTGAAATACACCCTCAGTCCGGGCTTCAACTTGCGTGCGGCACTGACGTATAACTATGCCCGCCCCAACTTCAACGAAGTGATTCCCTATCGCGAAACCGTTGAAAGCAAGGAGTTGGCATATGGAAATCCGAACTTGAAATATCCAACCGCTACCAATGTTGACCTTCTAGCAGAGCATTACTGGGAAGGACAGAATATGGTGTCGGGAGGCGTGTTTTACAAGAAGATCGACAACTTTATTTTCAACAACCAATTCTTCGGCTATGAAGGGGATCCTACCCAATCCAATTACAGTCGATATCTCATCAAAATTCCATTGAATGGTATTGCGGCTCATGTGCGAGGGGCAGAGATTCAAACCCAATGGATGGCGCGAAAAGTGACCACCAGTTGGATGCGCAATTTGGGGGTGTTTGCAAACTATACGTTTACAGATTCGGATGCAGAAATGCGTCAACGTAGATCGGCAAACGACTTCTCGGAGAATATCATTTTTGGTGGAGATTACGACGTGTTGTTTGAAGGCGAAGGAGTAGAGCATATCACCCTTCCAGGTCAGGCAAAACACACTTTGAATTTGGCCTTGTTTTACGACAATGAGAAGTTCTACATCAAACTGTCAGCAAATTACCACGACGCCTTCTTGAATGAGCTTGGGGTAGACAAAGATTTAGATGAGTATTACGGTGAGGCATGGCGACTGGACGCTAATGCATACTACCAATTTACAGAGCACTTTCAAGTGTTCGCCGATGTGCGAAACATCACCAATCAACCCTTGAGATACTACTTAGGGTCTCCAGCAAATCAAAGAGTTAGACAAAAAGAATTTTACTCGTTTTGGGCACGAGTAGGCGTTCGACTTAAATTTTAATACGAATGTTGAAGAAATTAATGATAGCTGCTGTTTGCATTCAAATGGCCGCTTGTAACCCGAATACTACCCCATCCTCAAATGGGTTTCAAGTAAAAGCAGTGGTAGAAACCGAAGAGAGCAACTCCGTAGAAGGAGATGATGCAGCCGATGATCCTGCCATCTGGTACAATGAAGCTCAACCTGAAAAGAGCTTGATTTTGGGAACCAATAAGAAGTTGGGATTAGAAGTGTACAACTTGGAAGGGAAGCGCTTAGCGACATATCCAACTGGACGATTGAATAACGTAGATGTGCGTCGGGGTTTCCGTTTCCGCGGACAATTAGTGGATGTAGTAGCAGCTAGCAATCGCACCAGAAATGGACTTGATGTTTGGGTGATTGATCCGAGCGGAACCCAGTTTGAATTGGTGTCGGATACTACCTTTGTATCTCCACTTGAAGAAGTGTACGGCTTGTGTATGTATTCGCAAGTGAGTGACAATTCCATTCATGTATTTGTGAATGGAAAAGAGGGCGTTGTAGAGCAATATCAGTTAGTAGAGAACGACTCGACGGTTACTTTCCAACTTCTCCATAAGTACCATGCGGAAGGTCAGGTTGAAGGAATGGTAACCGATGAAGAACGCGGCCTTCTTTACGTGGGTGAAGAAGATGGCGGAATATACGTGTACACTATTGGAAGTGATAAACCCAGAACTCGGATTGACCATTCTGGTGAAGAGAACCCTGATTTGCAGTACGACATTGAAGGATTGGCGCTGTACATCAACGAAGATGGAAGTGGTTACTTGATATCATCGAGTCAGGGGAACAACCGTTTTGCTATGTACGATCGTCATACCTACGCATACTTAGGCTTCTTTGAAGTAGTTGCGGGGGATGCCATTGACGGCGTAAAAGAAACCGATGGCATTGACGTGATTGCAAAAAGTCTGGGTGCACAGTTTCCAAAAGGTATTTTCATTGCACAAGACGGATTCAACACGAAAGACGGAATAGACGTTCCACAGAATTTTAAGATTGTGAGTTGGAGTGAGATTGTCGAAGCGTTTGATGCAAAGCATTAATTGTTAAGTATTTAGTTAGACGGGGATAATTGTGCCCTGGGAATTGAGCTCTATGTTGAGACTCAACTCCTGGGGCTCTTTTCTTAAAAGATAAATGGAGTAGCGATACCTCGTGCGAGTCTCAGTACGTATTAATCCAGCTTCTTTATTTTTGCATTGGTTTCAATGTCCAACTCTCAAAACATCTGAGACTCCTAAAACCCCTAAAACCCCCAAAACCCCTTAAACGTTTGAATCCCCTCCCATGAAAACCATTCTATCCTTTCAACGTGCATCTCAATTAGCCCTTCTACTCTTTAGCTTGTTAGAGGTGTTTCATTTGAGCATCATATTAGGAATAGTGTTGTTTGATTTTGCTCCAGTTGAATATCTATGGGGAGGCAAAATGAAAACAGCAGAAGAGTTACTTGTTTTTGAGTTCATATCGCTCATCATCATGACCATTTGTTTGCTTGTTGTTCTTATTCGCACCAAAATTCTTCGTCTTCCCAAACTCATGAAAGTAAGCAGAGTGTTACTCTGGGTGCTCACCGTCATCTTTGCTCTAAATACTCTAGGAAACTTACTAGCGGAATCTAGCTTTGAGAAGTTCTTTGCCATAGCAACTCTATTGCTTGCCTTTATATCGCTAAGAATGGCCTTGGAGCCGGTGGAGGTGAAGGAGTAGGAAGACAGTTTTAGAAGCATTTCGAAAGCTAGTTCACTCTCCTCACGTTGCTATCGGGATGCTCTAGCCGGAGCGTATCAAAACGAAAAAGGCAACCCTTTCGGATTGCCTTCTTTTTGTGGAGATAGTCGGTCTTGAACTATCTCGCATATCGTTCTGAAAGTCAGTTGAAAAGACTTGGTGCTTCTCAGAAGGGTTACGAATAAGCTATCGGAGAAGTAGAGGACTTGGCTTCTCAGAATTGCTCGGATTCACACCATGTCAAAAGTAATGCCTTTTATATAAACTGAGAATCAATTTACAGATGGGCTATCTTCTAATAGGTTAAAAACTAAATCAAAGAAGATGGCACATGGAAACTCTAGGTATCCCAACGAGTACAAACTTGCCTATGCATTGGGAGCAGAAAAAGAATTGCTAGAAGAAGATATTCGCAAAACCATACCCTACTCCACATCTAACAGATGGCGTCAATTGAATCCGCTGGAGATTCTGGGTCATGAAGACCCTAAGAGTAACGCACTTATGCAGCACATTTATTCTAAACTGGATGAGCGCATGCAAATAGATGCTGCATTTGAAAAGGCGTTGCGGTCTTTCGTTGACCTAATGCAAGAAGCACTGGGAGGAGATAATGCTTTTCAGGATATTCTTAAGGACAATCGGGAGAGCGTCGTAGGTTGGGTTTTTCAAAACCATGAACACATAACTAAGAAAAGCCTTATTGAAATTTTGGGCGTTTCCGCTGCGACCTTCAACTACTGGCAAGCCATTTCACTTTATCATTGTGATTCTAGCCCATTGAATCAATGTGCAAAACAATCGTCACAGCAGATCACATTAGCTGAAGCGCGGAGTATTAAAAGGGCAGTTAAGGAGGTCAAGTGGAATATAGGCGCGAGCTGGGCTATAGCGGTAAGAGAAAAACAACTTGCTATATCCAAATCGACATTTTACAAGTATGTTCATGTATTGGGATTGAGTGAGCCTAAACGAAAAAGAAGGAAGCCCAAAAAGTCGAAATTCAGAGCGAAAAAACTACATCAAATATGGCATGCAGACATCACCCAGGTGAAGACCTTAGACGGTTGCAAGAGCTACATCTACGTCATCATCGATAATTACTCCCGAGCCATATTGAGCTATGCCGTAAAGCGTAAAATCAAGGCAGAATATTCTCTTGAGGTTCTGAAAAATGCTGTACGTACACATTCGCCTGCAAACTCAAAATACGTTACTGACGGTGGCCCCGAAAACCGAAGTATTGAGATGAAGGAGTACTTAGCAAAGGAGGAGAAGCATATCAAACACCTGATTGCGATGAAGGACATCCATCACACCAACTCAATGATAGAGCGAGTGTTCAAAACTATAAAAGGGGAGTTTGACAAGATATTCCAAGCTGAGAATCACGAAGAGTTAGAGCATGTTTTGGGGTCGATCATAAACGATTACAACAATCGACCGCATAGTGAGCATGGTATATACACGCCTGCAGAAGTCCTCCAGGGCAATAATAATTGGATGGATCTGAAAGAAACACTTGCAGAAAGCATCAAAAAGAGACTAGCAACTAACCAAACATGCTCATGCACCAAGTGCGAATGCAAATCGGAAGACTAATTGTCCAAGAAGAAGGAGAATATTCAAATATGTTACTTCGCAATATTGCGAAGTAACACCTCGGAATCGACAGAGATTCCGAGGTGCCAGAAACACTGGGTTCGTAATATTATTTAAGTATATTTAAAGAAAAACCTCCGAGAGTTCGAGTCCCTCCCTCTCCGCGGCTCCTTATTTTTGAAAGCTTTATCAGCTTTGCCAAGAGCAAGGATCATAAGTTGATCTCAGCCGTTTACAAATACCGGGAATACCTCATTGAAAGAAGGTTGGAATTGTCCGATACAGAGGCTTCCTATTGTCACAAACGCTTAGCCACCTTAGGCAACCCGGTCAAGAAAGGATTTTGGTATCACTTGAGAAAGGATATTCGCGAAGAAATAAAAGCGTCTCTAAAAGTTGAAGAAACCTCATTCTGAGACTTTCGGGCCTCCAGCAGCTACTTTTTGAAATCTCAAGACCTTTCCTTATTTTTGCCGACTGTGAAATGGCTATGCTACATATTGGCAGTTTATTTTCTGGGTCTTTCGTTCATAACCTGCGCGGATGATCTTAGCAATAATTCCTCTACTGAAAATCAGCAGGTTGTGATGAGCAGTGATTCCCATTCCGGGCACGATAACGGGTCATCTTCCAATGACTTATGTAATCCAATATGCTCCTGCCATTGTTGCCATATCCATGTTATCTTCCCCAATGCAATGAGCGAAGCCAATCCACTTGGCAATCCATCGCATTACCCTTTTTATCATCAAAATTTCAAAAGCCTCGACCTCTTCGAGCTTTTTATTCCTCCAAGGGCCTAAACCCGGGCAATTTCAGGATAGTTATGCCTTTTCATCTCCTCAGAGGAGCTGATAGAGCAGCTATTTCAATAATCCTGATTTCATAAGCCTTTTTTGTATCAGGCCGGAAAACGGCATTATCTGTAGCAAGAATTTTTAATTCAAGAAAAGGGCAGTTGAGTAAAAAGAAAAAAGGCAGCGAGAAAGTTACCTGGCAAAAAGTGCTAAAGTGGTTCTTAATTGCCATTGCTTGTATAATCCTGCTCTTAGCCACTATCGAACGGATACATCATTACTTCACTGTCCATTTAAAATAACATCAAAGCATTATGATAGACAAAATCATTTCCTTTTCCATAAGGAATAAATTTATTGTGGGCCTGCTCACGCTGGCCCTCATAGGAGTAGGTATCTACTCCATGTCCACGGTTAACCTCGGTTCGGTGCCGGATATCACCAACAACCAAGTACAGGTAATGACCGTATCAGAAAACCTGGCTACCGAAGATATCGAGCAGTTTGTCACTTATCCTGTGGAGTTGGCCATGGGAAATCTTCCCGGAGTGGAAGAAATCCGTTCCGTTTCAAGGTTTGGCCTGTCGGTCGTCACCATCGTTTTTGAAGACGATATGGGCACCTACCTGCCCCGCCAATTGGTACAGGAAAAACTGAATGAATTACAGGAGACCATCCCTGAAAAGTTTGGCGACCCAACTATGGGCCCTATTTCTACAGGCTTGGGCCAGATCTATGAATATACCATCCAACCGAAACCGGGTTATGACACAGTCTACAGCCCGATGGAACTGCGAACCATTCAGGATTGGATCGTAAAAAGACAACTCACCTTGCTTGATGGTGTGGTGGAGGTCAACTCATTTGGTGGTTACATCAAACAATACGAAGTGGCTATTAATCCTGAAAAGCTCAACGCCATGGATGTGAGCATTTCAGAGGTTTACGGTGCCCTTGCCCGAAATAACGTAAATACTGGCGGTGCTTACATCGAAAAAAACCGGATGTCCAATTTCATTCGCGGGGAAGGACTGGTGCGCTCTCTGGACGACATACGGAGTATTGTAATCCGAAACGAAAATGGTATTCCCATCACCATTGATGACGTGGCCGAGAAAGTTCATTTTGGCCACCAGGTGCGCTACGGGGCTTTCACCCGTGATGGTAAAGAAGCCGTAGGAGGCATAATAATGATGCTGAGAGGATCCAACCCTAATGCCGTTATCCAAAACGTGAAAGAGCGCATGGAGGAAGTAGAAAAATCGCTTCCCGAAGGGCTCACGATTGATGCTTTTATCGACCGTAGCGCACTTATAGGGAGAACCACTGATACGGTAAAGAACAACCTGATTGAAGGCGCACTGATCGTAATCTTCGCCTTGGTAATCCTCCTGGGAAGTTTGCGCGGGGGTCTCATTACGGCCACTACCATTCCGCTTTCTCTGCTCTTTGCCTTCATTTTGATGAAGCAGTTTAACGTTTGGGCCAACCTGATGAGCCTGGGCGCTATTGACTTCGGGATTATCATTGATGGGGCAGTGATTATCATTGAAGGAACAGTTTACGAAATCCAGAAACGTATTCGGTCAGGGAAAATCAAGTTCAACCAGAGTGTAATGGATGAGGTAGCTTATGAGTCCGGCAGCACAATGATGGGTTCAGCCTTTTTCGGACAGATTATCATCCTGATTGTATTTGCCCCTATTCTTTTCCTCACAGGTGTGGAAGGTAAAATGTTCCAGCCCATGGCCTATACCTTTGGATTTGCCATGATAGGTGCTATAGTCTTGTGCCTCACTTACGTTCCCATGATGTCTGCCCTTTTCATGAAACCCATCCAAAACAGAAAGAACTGGTTTGGGCGATTTGAACGCTGGCTGGAAAAAATCAGTGATAAAGTCATTGGTGGCATTCATTGGGCCTATCTGCCCTTACTCAAAAGTGCACTCCGGTTTAAAACAATGGTAATTATCGTTGCTGTTGTTCTGCTCGGCATAGCAGGCTATACCTTTTCCCGAATGGGAGGAGAATTTGTGCCCCAACTGGATGAAGGTGATATCGCCATGCAGGCATTGATAAGGCCAGGAAGTTCGCTCAGTGAATCTACAGAATTATCCTATAAAATTGAAAACCTCTTACTGGAGAATTTCCCGGAAATCAAAACCGTAACAGCTCGCATAGGTGTGGCCGACATTCCTACCGACCCTATGCCAATGGATATTGCCGATATGTACCTCATTCTGGAAAAAGACCGGGATAAGTGGACTACGGCAGAAACGAAGGAAGGGCTTATTGACGAAATCAAGGAACTGCTTGAAGAGCGGTTGACTGGTGTCAACCTTGTGTTCACACAACCTGTGGAACTTCGATTCAATGAACTTTTGGAGGGAGTGCGCGAAGACATTGCTGTCAAGCTCTATGGTGAAGACCTGGATGTATTGGCTACCAAAGTTCAGGAAATGGCCGATATTATTGAGACCGTGCCGGGTGCAGGTGATGTGAATGCCGAACGAACTTCGGGTTTGCCTCAAATGACCGTGCGCTATAACCGCAAGAAAATGGCACAATACGGGTTGGACATTGAAAAGGTGAACGCCTACATCAGTTCTGCTTTTGCAGGTGGAAAGGCAGGGGTGATTTTTGAAGGCGAAAAACGCTTTGATCTGGTCATCCGTTTTGATGAGGCCCACCGCCAAGGTATAGACGATCTGCGCACCCTGTATATCGACCTTGAGAACGGAACACAAATTCCCATCAAAGAAATAGCTGACATAAGTTACCAACCAGGCCCGATGCAGATTAGCCGCGACAATACCTACCGTAGGACTTACGTAGGTGTAAACGTGCGAGGCAGGGATGTGGAGTCGGTAGTAAATGACATACAGGCTAAATTGGATGATCAATTGGATTTACCATCTGGCTATTATATTACGTATGGTGGCGAATTTGAGAATTTACAGAGTGCCAAAAAACGGCTCACTATTGTAGTGCCCATTGCACTCTTTTTGATTTTCGTGCTGCTCTATTTTGCACTAAAGTCATTTTCGCAATCCATTATGATCTACATGGCCATTCCCCTGGCAGCCATAGGGGGCGTTTTTGCCTTGTGGATGAGAGATATGCCATTTAGTATTTCAGCCGGTGTTGGATTTATCGTGCTGTTTGGTGTAGCTGTATTGAATGGTTTGGTTCTGATCAACCGCTTCAATTCCCTCAAAGAAGAAGGGGTGACCAGCTTAAAGGATCGAATTTTGACCGGTACCAAAGAAAGGATTCGCCCCATCATGCTTACTGCAACCACGGATATATTCGGTTTCCTGCCTATGGCTTTCTCGGCATCTGCCGGAGCGGAAGTGCAACGGCCTTTGGCCACCGTAGTAATTGGTGGAATGCTGTCGGCTACACTTCTTACGCTGGTTGTACTGCCTGTACTCTATACCTTCGTTGAGAAACGCAGGGAAAAGAAAATCGGAAACCAGGGGCATAAAACAGCTCTGAACACCATCGTTCTACTCATTGGTTTAGGTAGTTTTCTTGGCTTTTCCCAATCTGCACACGCACAGGGAATAAACCCGGATACCTTGCAAAGCATTTCCCTTGAAGGTGCCCAAAATCGGGCTGTTGAGTATTTCCCGCAAGTGAAGGCCAAAAGGCTGCAAATAGAAAGTGAGGAAGCCTTGAAGAAAACCGCATGGGATTTTGGGAACACCCAAATTTTCACGGGAGCGGAAGAAGCAAGCAGCAATACTGATGGAGTTTATACGCGGATAGGGGTTCAACAACAAAATATTGATGTTTTTGGAATTGCTCCACGACTGCGCTTGCAAAAGGAACGGGTCGCCCTTGCCGAAAGCGCTCTCGACCTGTCATTAACAGAGCTTAAACGAGAAGTGAAGTTGGCCTGGGGCCAGGTTTACACCGCTAAAAACACCTACCAGGTGTACAACCGTTTGGATTCGCTCTTTACCGATATAGAACGAGCGGCAGATGTGAGGTTGGAAGTAGAAGAAACTTCTAAACTGGCCTATTTGGCCACTAAAAACCAGGCCAATGAAGTGCGCATCCAAAAGGAACAGGCCTATCGCGATTACCTGGGCGCTTTGCAGCGGCTCAACTTATGGCTGGTCAGCGATACCCTTTATACAGTACCGGATGTGCCCAGTGAGCAATTGACCGGGATCCTTAATTATGACTTGGATTCCCTAAGTACTCACCCTTTGCTTAATGTGTATCAACAGCAAATAAAAGTGGCCGATGCTCGAATAAAGGAAAGAAGATCGGAGTTTTTGCCCAAGTTACAAGGACAGTATGGCTGGCAAGAAGTTGGGGGGCAAACCGGGTTTTACACCTACCAAATAGGCATACAAATCCCCTTGTTTTTTGGGCCCGAGCTGGGCCGTACGCAAGAGGCTAAAATCCAGCGCGAAATTGCCACGGAAAATCTCAGGCAGAACCAGCTTCAACTCAATGCCGAGTACCAATCCATGCGGGAAGAATACCTGAAATGGCGTAACTCATGGATTTACTATCGTGACCAGGCATTGCCGCTGGCACGCGAGCAAAGACAAGGTTCGATAACGGCTTACCGAGAAGGCGCAATAGACTATGTAAGTTTTTTGCAAAACATAAGGGACGCTATCCGCATAGAAGTGGATTCATGGAATGCTTTGGGCAATTACCTGGACAGCCGCTATGAACTCGAATACTATTTACAAACAACAAACTAAAACCGGCAACGGATAAAAATAAAAGACATGAAAAATCAGATCATAAAATTATTTGTACTGCTATTTATAGCAGGTTTTGTTTCGGCCTGTGGCAACGAAGGAAATGGTGATGGGCACAATCACGAGGAAGGTGAGCAACACGAACCGTACGAAGGCCACGGTGAAGAAGGAATGGGCGAAGTTCATTTGTCCAACCTGAAATTTAAGAGCCTGGGAATGAAAGTGGACACTATGCCCACTCGCCCCATATCGGGCGTGGTAGAAGCCAATGGCCAGTTGGAAGTGCCACCCCAGCACGAGGCCACAGTTACAGCGATAGTTGGAGGTAACATTACCTCCATCAAGGTGATCGAAGGGGACAAAGTCAACAAAGGCCAGGTGCTGGCATACCTGTCTCATCCTGACCTTATTGAAATTCAAACCAAATACATCACGGCCTACAACCGCAGCGAATACCTGGAGCAGGAATACAACCGGCAAAAGAAGCTGTACGAGGAAGAGGTAGGTTCAGGCAAAACCTTTCAGGAGACCAAGTCTGACTATCAATCCATGAAAGGAGAAGTAAAGGGCTACGAAGCCCAACTGCGCCAGTTGAACCTGAATGTAGAGAAAATCAGGAATGGCGATGTATATGAGCAGGTGCCTGTGGTAAGCCCCATAGATGGTTATATCGAGAACGTTCTGATTCAGGTAGGTCAGTACATTCAGCCGCAAACGGGAATGTTCACAATTGTCAATACCAAACATATTCATGCTGACCTAATGGTATTCGAAAAAGATGTGTACAAAGTGAAAGAAGGGCAGAAAGTTTCTTTTACTGTGGAGTCCGTGCCCGGTTCCCGCCTTACTGCCAAAATTTATTCGGTGGGTAAACAATTTGAACAAAACCCAAAGGCGGTTCACGTCCACGCAGAAATTGAGCAAAAGAAAGAATTCCTGATCCCAGGGATGTACATCAACGGTAAAATCCACACAGAAAGTGAAGCTGTAAAAGCCCTGCCGGAAAGTGCTATTATCGAGGAAGAAGGCAAACCCTATATCTTCATTGCCGAACAGCACAATGAAGACGGTGAGACGGAATGGGCCTTTAAACCGGTGGAAATACGAACCGGTATTGCCGATGAGGGTTGGGTGGAAATAAACCTGTTGGAACCACTGCCCAAAGGAGCTAAAGTAGCCTGGAACAATGCCTATTACCTGATCTCAGAGATGAAGAAAAGCCAGACATCGCATAGTCATTAATTATCTTAAAATTAAATACATACCATTATGAAGACGAGTTTTTTAAAACTGTGGATTGCTTCTTTCATAATAGCCGGAGGCTTTATGGCTACCGGCTGTAACTCGAAGCAACAGGAAGGCACACACCAGCACGAAAATAGCGAGGAGCATGGGGAGTCAGAAGAAAACCATGAAGGCCACGACCATTGAGAAAGCCTCTTGAAATGAATTTAGCAGCGCATTGGCAGCAGGCCAATACCGGTTTTTTGCCAATGCGCTACAATCAATAAAAATAAAGGAATTATGAAAGAAATAAAAGCATTTATCAAGCCCAAGCGGGCACAGGTAGTCATTGAAGCCTTGAGCGAGGCTGGTTTTCAAAGCATGACTATCTCACAGGCAGAGGGTACAGGAGCCCACAAAGCAAAGGGCGCCTCACCCTCTCTTGATTTTCATGTTACCGATAGCCCGGTGGTAAAGCTGGAGCTGGTCTGCCAGAATGAAGAAATGGATAAAGCGGTACAGTTGATAATTGGCAAGGCCAAAACACCTGAGCCGGGAGATGGGATTATATACGTTTCGGAAATTGAGGATGCGTTTCGGATAAAAACGGGTGAGTCGATCCGAAAACAGGTCTAAAGCGATTTTAAGATGTTAATGCGTCCAGTTGAAATGAAACACCGGTATGTGGAGGAGGGACATGCTGCAAACAACAATGATTTGAACATAAACAGACTTAGAAACCCATGAACAATTAGTAAGATGATGCAGATAATGGAAACAAAAGAGGAAAACTTGATTGCCGCTAAAATCAGCGGTAAAATCTCCAAAAAAGACGTGGAAAGATTCCACCCGCTCATCCACAACACTATTGAAAAAGGCCAAAAGGTAGATTTCTACTTTGAACTGGAAGACTTTGACGGCTACGAGTTGGAAGGTTTATGGGAAGATTTAAAAGTAGATACCACACATCTATCAGATTATGGAAAAATGGCATTTGTTGGAGATAAAAAATGGCAGGAGTGGGCGGCCAAAGCCACTGATTTTTTTACGGATTCAGAAGTCAGATTTTTTCACCTTCAGGAGAAGAAAAAGGCAAAAGAATGGATCAGTCAGTAGAAAATAGTAACTCCCAATTAGCATATATCAGAGAGACTGCCCGTAAGTTTCTGGACAGGGAGACCACCGGAGGATTGCTTCTGATTGGCGCAACCATTATTGCCCTGGTGCTGGGCAATTCCCCTTGGGCAGATGCTTACCACCACTATCTTAAAGATGAATTTCTCTTTGAACTATCCGAACATTTTTCTTTTGGTCTGACCATCAAGGAATGGATCAATGACGGGCTGATGGCCATATTCTTTCTGGTGGCCGGCATGGAACTGAAGCGGGAAATAATGGTGGGCGAATTGTCGTCCTTCAAAAAAGCTTCTATGCCGCTCATGGGAGCAATCGGAGGAATGGTTTTACCCGCACTGATTTTCGTAAGTTTTAACTACGGTACCGAAAATATCAATGGCTGGGGAATCCCTATGGCTACCGATATAGCCTATTCTTTGGGCATCATTGGCCTGTTGGGGAAGCGGGTGCCGGCACAGCTTAAAATCTTTCTGGTGGCGCTGGCCATAGCGGATGATTTGGGGGCAATACTCGTTATTGCACTCTTTTACAGCAATGAGCTTAGTGGGCTGTACTTAAGCGCTGGTGGAGGTGTATTCATCCTATTGTTACTGTTAAACCGTTTTGGGGTAAAAAACCTCTTCTGGTACATTGTGGGAGGAGTCGCTTTATGGTATTGCTTCCTGAATTCAGGCATTCACCCGACCATAGCAGGGGTGCTTTTCGCGGTTACCATACCTATAAAACCCAAATTGGACAGTAAGGTATTAAAGGAGCGTACCGCTCATAATATCAAAGAATTAGAAGAAACAGATATTGAAAACCTTGACCCCATGCAGGATAAGCGTCAAGGACAAATACTGAAAACCATTAAAAAAGACACGGAAAACGCCAGACCACCGTTGCTCCGGTTAGAAAACAGATTAATTGATTTTAATGCCTTTTTCATTATCCCAATTTTTGCCATTGCCAATGCAGGTGTAAAACTGGATGTCGGGTTTATGGAAGTGGTTTCGGGCTCTCTTGGACTTGGTATTTTATTAGGGCTTGCCGTGGGTAAAGTTGCCGGTATTGGATTGTTTGCATTTATAGGTCAGAAAATAGGTATTGCAGAACTGCATCCTTCATTGAAATGGCGGCATATTATTGGTATGGGCATGATAGCCGGTATAGGGTTCACTATGTCACTGTTTATTACCAACCTGGCATTTGACAATCCTGAGATTATCAAGGTATCCAAAATCAGTATTTTAATGGCTTCTCTGATTGCTGCTATAGGTGGTGTCATTACTTTGGTAATCGGCACGAAGCAGAATAACTATAAGGAGACTGAAAGTTATAATCATTCTGAAAATGAATAATCCCGATGTTTTCAATGTCCCACTATACCAATCCATGGAAATACTCCGGTATATTCAACATTTAATTGAATTATAGAGATTAAAATGCAAGAATTTCTAAACAGACTATACAAATTCAATCATGAAAAAACTACAAATAAAAATACCCCTTATACTGCCCGAAGTACCGGACGATAAGGATCGATGTGTGCAAAAACTCATTCAACGTCTTGAAGATAAAGAAGGCCTTGAAAAAGTGCATGTAGCAGACGAAACAGACAATGGCATACCTCAACTTTGTTTTCACTACGACCCGGAGTTGATCTCTATAGACCGTATCCAGTCGCTGGCAGAGCAAACCGGGGCGGAAATCACTCAGAAATTCGGACATAAACTCATAGAAGTAGAAGGCATTCGCCATACCCGCCACGCCCGTCATATTGAGCGTGACCTTCGGGGGATAGCCGGTATTTTGGAGGCCTCCGTATCGGCATCCGGCATGGTGCGGGTAGAGTATGATACGGCCAAGGTGGATGAGGCGGAAATCCTGAAAGCCCTGAGAAAAGAGGGACTTGATATACCCGATACACAGGTGAGTGCCGAACGTTTTCTTGATAAAGTAAAAGAAACAAAAAAAGGCGAAGAGCAAAAAAAAGAAGCTGACAAGGGACATGACCATGAGGAAGGTGAAGATGATAAACATTCGCATGGCGGTATTTTCGGTAAAAATACAGAGTTGATCTTTTCCATTATCTGCGGAGCATTATTAGGTATTGGCTTTGGGCTTACTTATATCGAAGCTGTGCCTTCATGGGTAAGTCTTTCACTTTATATCGGAGCTTATTTCTTTGGAGGCTTTTTTACAGCCAAAGAAGCCATTCAAACAGTGGCCAAAGGCGGCTTTGAAATTGATTTCCTGATGCTGGTAGCAGCCATTGGAGCGGCTATTCTTAGCGAATGGGCGGAAGGCGCCTTATTGTTATTCCTGTTCAGCATGGGCCATGCACTGGAACACTTCGCCATGAACAAAGCTCGTAAGTCCATTGCTGCTTTGGCAGAGCTCGCTCCTAAAACGGCATTGCTTAAGAGAAATGGTAAGACCGAAGAAGTCGGTATTGAGGAATTGAGCATCGGTGACATCATCGTGGTGAAGCCCAATAGCAAAATCTCAGCCGATGGTGTGGTTGTCAGCGGATCAAGTAGCGTGAATCAGGCGCCTATCACCGGGGAAAGTGTGCCGGTAGATAAAGAACCGGTGGATAATCCCGATAAAGACTGGTCACAGGAAGATGATATCAAAGATGAGAACCGTGCATTTTCGGGTACCATAAATGGCAACAATACGCTGGAAATCAAAGTGATTAAAGTAGCAAAGGACTCTACGCTCTCCCGTTTGGTAAAATTGGTGAATGAAGCTCAAACCCAGAAATCACCTACACAACGGCTCACCGACAAATTTGAGAAGTATTTTGTCCCGTCCGTATTGGTACTGGTCGTGTTGCTCAATTTCGCTTTTCTGGTCATAGATGAGCCTTTTAGTGTAAGCTTCTACCGAGCAATGGCCGTATTGGTGGCTGCCAGCCCTTGTGCTTTGGCCATTGCCACCCCAAGTGCAGTGCTAAGTGGAGTAGCCCGGGCAGCCAAAAGCGGAGTGCTTATTAAAGGTGGTCGTCCGCTGGAAGACCTGGGTGTACTCACTGCCCTGGCATTTGATAAAACCGGAACGCTAACAGAAGGTAAACCCAAGCTCACCGAAGTAATTGCTTTAGGTGATGTAAACGAGGACGAGCTGTTGAAAATAGCAGTAGCTGTAGAAAACCTCAGCGACCATCCTCTGGCCAAAGCTGTAGTGCGGGATGGGAAAGAGCGATTAAATGGTGCTGATGTGCTTGAAGCGAAAGATCTGGAAGCGGTGCTTGGTAAAGGGATAAAAGCTTCACTGGGAAATAATAAAGTGTACATCGGCAACCTGGACCTGTTTGAATCCCTGGATGATAATAAGCCAGAGAAGGAAATAGAAGAAAAAGTGAAGTCACTGGAATCGGATGGAAATACCACCATGCTGATCCGTCAGAATGACCACTACATTGGCATTATTGCCCTGATGGATACGCCCAGAAAGGAAGCAAAAAATACCCTGGAGCAGCTCAAAAAGATTGGTATCAAGCGTATGATCATGCTAACGGGTGATAACCAGAAAGTAGCCGATGCAGTAGCCAAAGAGATTGGCCTTACAGATGCCTGGGGCAGTTTGTTACCAGAAGAAAAGGTTGAAGCCATTAAAGAACTTAAGGAGAAAGAATCCAAAGTAGCGATGGTAGGTGATGGCGTGAATGATGCCCCGGCCATGGCAAATAGCACAGTAGGCATTGCCATGGGAGCAGCTGGCAGTGATGTAGCCCTGGAAACAGCTGATATTGCCCTGATGGCTGATAAGCTGGAGACCTTGCCTTTTGCAATCGGTTTAAGTAGGAAGGCCAAAGCTATTATCAAACAAAACCTCTGGGTTAGTTTGGGAATAGTAGCATTGTTAATACCTGCCACGGTTTTCGGCTTTGCTAATATCGGTGTTGCGGTACTCATTCATGAAGGGTCAACTCTGGTAGTGGTGTTTAATGCTTTGAGATTGTTGGCTTATAAGAAATAGAATTTTTAAAAGTTGGCACTGGGCAGTTGGCAAAGAGAAAAAAAACAGTTGGCAAGGAAGCTTAACCGCGACAACTTTTGCCAATTGCTATTTGCCTATTGCCAACTTAAAAAGATGGAAAGAAATAAAACAACTAACAATATGAAAGAGATCAAGACATTTATCAGACCAAAGAAAGTAAAGGCAGGTGGTTATGGCAGGTAGTTTTCGTGATTTGACTGTTTTCAAGAAAGCATTTTCGCTGGCGATGGAGGTGTTTGAGGTTACTAAGAAATTTCCATCCGAAGAGAAGTATGCGCTGACTGATCAATTAAGAAGATCTTCACGATCAGTGTGTCGGGCTATTGGCGAAGGATATAGAAAACGTCAATATCCAAAGCACTTCTCAAGTAAAATGAGTGATGCAGATATGGAAAACTCTGAAACTCAGATTTCTCTTGATTTTGCTTTGGCCTGCCAATATATATCGGAAGGAGAGCGAAATGAACTTGTCGTTAAATCAGAAGAGGTAGGTCGAATGCTCAACCATATGATTGAAAACCCCGAAAAATATAAACCAAGAAATAAATGACGGTACCTTTTGCAAACTGCCAACTGCTTTTGCCAACTATTTTTTGCCAACTAAACTAACGGGTAAATAAAAAAACACTTGAAAAAAAGCACATTCATAATAACAAAAATGGACTGCCCATCAGAGGAGCAGATGATCCGCATGAAGCTGGAGCCTTATAGTGAGGTAAAGCAACTTTCATTTGATATTCCCAATCGTAAACTGGAGGTATATCACACGGAAGAAGTAGACAAGATCCATCAGGCCATTCGTGAACTTAAGCTCAATGACCACTTGGAAAGTACGGAATATGAAGCTGAGTTGCCGTTGGCTACTGACGACTCCCAACAGCGAAAAATACTTTGGTGGGTGCTGGGCATCAATTTCGGCTTCTTTGTGATAGAGCTGACTACTGGATGGATTTCCAACTCTATGGGCCTGATAGCCGACTCATTGGATATGCTGGCAGATTCCATCGTTTATGCACTAAGCCTGTTTGCAGTTGGTGGTGCTGTTTCCAGAAAGAAGAAAGTCGCTAAATTCAGCGGTTATTTTCAAATGGGATTGGCGTTCTTAGGATTCTCAGAAGTTTTGCGCAGATTTTTCAGCGAAAGCGAAACACCGCTGTTTCAATGGATGATAGTTATAGCAATTCTGGCCCTTATCGGCAACTTGGTTTCCCTATGGTTGATCAATAAAGCCAAAAGCGATGAAGCGCACATGCAGGCCAGCGCCATATTCACTTCCAACGACATTATTGTTAATGGCGGAGTGATCCTGGCCGGTGTAATGGTTTATTTTCTAAACAGCAAATGGCCTGACCTGTTAATTGGTGGAATCGTGTTCGCCTTTGTGATGCGGGGCGCTATTCGCATTTTGAAACTTTCTAAATAGTAACGACATGATACAGATAGAAGAAAATATAGACAAAATTTACATGGTTGCTACAGGCAAACTTGATGATACCGATTACGATAAAATGTTACCACTACTGTGGCAGAAAATTGAGCAGCACGAACAAATTAGCTGGTACTTTGAGATGCAGGATTTTGAAGGCTGGTCAGCAAGCGCTCTTTGGCGCGATGCGAAGTTTGATCTTAAAAATAAGGAGCATCTTAAAAAAGTAGCCATTGTTGGCCAAAAGAAGTGGCACGAACTCATGACAGATATCATGAAACCTTTTACCGATGCAGACATCCGGTATTTTGATGAGGAAGAAGCTGAGGCGGAGAGAGGGGGACTCGAACCCCCGGTACCTATCCAAAGATAGCATACCATCGATTTACGTTAACTCAATATTCATAGGACTTCGGAATCTCTGTCGATTCCGAGGTGTTACTTCGCAATATTGCGAAGTAAAAAGTTGCGGTCGTTCATCATTGTTCTCACTTTGAGAGGACATTTTAATTCTCTTCAAAATCGTAAAGCAATCTCTCCTTGGCCCTCTAGTAACTTTACACCTGCACTTCTGTGTGAGCCGTCAATTGACGGGCCTAAGGTATCCCTGTTGCCAGCTTTCGCGTTTCTTGAAGTGATTGTACTCCGCTTTGACTTCTGGCCTATCGCCTCATTGTTTAGTGTTTTGATCATTAGCAGTTGTCTATAACCCTTGCTAAGGAATTTAGCGCAGGCCGATTTGTCTTCATTTTGACTTCTCTTGGTGTGTTCTTTCTCATTTCAATTGAGTGCGCGGATGAGCCCTGCTCAGACGCTCCTTCTTGCTTTAATCTTTTATTTAAATAGTTAGAATATACTGGTATGGTTGTCGTTTTTACCGGAATCCCTTCTGAAACGCCCATGTTTTCGTTGCTAATCTAAAAATGGACTTCGGAAATTTTTTCCGCAATGAGAGGTCAAAAAAAATGGGTCGAATAAGGTTGTTTGGATACCTCCTTCGAGGCTATTGAGAGAGCCATAATCTTTCATGATGAAGTCGCTGACGGATGGGGACATTATGGAGATAATTGACGGTTTCGATGTGGTTTCCATTCCAAGATTTGGTTTTGATTATCATTCAATAAAGGAAGTCCGACTCGAGGATGAACTAGTGATAAGATAGTGTCAATTGATCCTCAGAGCCGGGACTTCTCTCGGTGCACTTTCTGCCATGAAAGGCATTGCTTCGTTCTAGTCTTGTCAATCGTTACGCTCAATTGACTATAGCAATTTTAGGGAGGTCTTAGATTAAAGCAAAGCGCAAATTCGTGCATAAGTGGGCAACGGCGAGAAGTACAACTCACTTCGTAATATCTCCCCGAGGTGTCAGGAGAGCCAAATCAGCACCTCGGAATCAACCGAGATGCATCCTGTTGCCAATTGACTCTACCTCGCCAAATTGAACTTTCCGTTAGACGCAAGCCGACTCATGTCTTCCACAAGCTTCTTATCAACTACTCTAGCGTAGTGCTGGGTCGTCTTAATATTTGAATGACCGAGCATCCGACTTACAGACTCAATTGACACTCCATTCTGCAATGTGACCGTGGTGGCAAAAGTGTGTCTGGCCACGTGGAATGTCAGCTTTTTCCGGATACCACAGAAGTCCGCAATTTCCTTCAGGTATGAATTGACCTTCTGATTGGAATAGACCGGGAGCAAACGTTCATCGGGCTTCAATTGAGTCATGTTTACATACTTGTCCAAGATGGCTTTCGCTGGAGCTAGCAGAGGTATCTGACTCTTTTGATTGGTCTTTTGTCTTCTGGTCTTGATCCACCAAACCCCATCGGACGTGCGCTCAATTTCATCGCCTCGAAGCTTGTGTACATCAACATAAGCGAGTCCTGTATAACACGCAAACAAGAAGATATCCTTGATTAAATTGAGTCTATCAATTTCGAATTCTTTGTTGATAATCAATTCGAGCTCCTCTTCCGTCAAGTAAGGTCGATCTACCTCCTCAAAGCTCAGAGAGAAGCCCATGAATGGATCTTTGGCTATCCACCCTTCATAGAGTGACCTGCGGGTAATTTTCTTTAGAAATTGAAGAATCTTTACAGCGGAGTTGTGAACGAGGTTCTTGTCTACTGTGAGGTATGAATAGAACTTGCGGACAAGGGCAGCATTAAGTCTCCGCAGCGGAATATCATCGCATCTGAATTCAATCTTCAGAAATCGCTCAAAGTGTCTTTTAGCCGTGCGGTTTTTCTGCCAAAGTACCTTTGATACTCCTCGACCAATTCGCTTTTCAATTTCATCGTTATGCTCATTCCAGACATCCATCAGCATTCTAGAACTTCCAGATTGCACCCCTTGAAGTGAAGCTCTGACCATTTCTGGAGTAACATCATCGTATTCTTTACTCAATTGAGTGTAGCACTGGTAAGCCTTGTTACGCATGGACTCCATGTATTCGGATAAGTCATCCGTGAATGCGTCCTTGTTTTTAGGCATTCGGGTTTTGTCGTTCCATAAATTGACGGGAATACGTCTACCCAAATTCATGGATGCTTGAGATCCATTGATGGTAATACGCAAAAGGATGGGAGCACCTTCTTGGTTCGCTTTTGATTTGTTCAGAAGGTAGAGTAATCGAAAACTGTTTCTATTAGACATAGATCAACTGTTTTGACTTGCGAGCACCGTTTACAAACACTCGCAATTGATTCTGTCCTCACTTTGAAACAAACATAAAATGCGCATTGAAAAAAGCACTGCGCAAAGTGCTGCATCCTTGAGCAAGTCTGCGAAGGGGAAGCTTGTAGGAAAATCGTAACCCCAAAATAGGGTGGGGTTACGAATAAGCCACCGCAACTTTGCAAGAACTTGCTCAAACCTGCTCCCCTGAAAAACAAAAAAGTCCTGTAAGTTCTCAGACTTTCAGGACTTTGCGCATTTCTGCGATTTTTGATAGTGGAGATAGTCGGATTCGAACCGACGACCCCTTGCATGCCATGCAAGTGCTCTAGCCAACTGAGCTATACCCCCAAGCGGACGACAAATGTAAATTAAAAATTGATGGAGTCAAGCGTGTTATTGGAAGAGAGTGTTTCTTATGCTGAGAGGAGTGGATTGAACATACACGTTGACATTTTGAGCTGAAAGAATCACTACCTCAAAAGCGTAAGCCAGCCTCTTTGAATCTCTGCTTCTGCACTGCCTGATACTTTGTAATGCACCACAAAGGCATAGGCACCTTGGATGGCAGGTTCTCCTGAAGGCATGTTCCCGTACCACTTGAAATTAGGATCTGAACTTTCAAAGATGAGATTGCCCCAGCGGTCGAATATTTGGAACGCAAACTGATCAAATGCCTTATTGGGAACAATGTGAAAAGCATCGTTGATCCGATCGGCATTGGGTGAGAATGAGCTGGGGATGAAGAACGGCGCAAGATCCTCTTCGTTTTGGAAGATACAAGTAGAGTCTTCTGCAATGTGTATGGTATCGGTTCCCATGCCACAATCATTAGAAACGCTCACCCAATAGGTTCCAAAAGAGTTGACCAAAAGGGAAGATCCAGAACTTCCGTTACTCCAAGTAATTGTTCCTGAAGTATTGTCGACTCTTAAGTACACATAATCTCCACTGCACACCAAACGATCTGCTCCTAAATCAGGAGTGGGAGGGTTTGAGGTCCACCGGATAAAGGTTGAATCTCGTGAGGTACAGCCGTCTGAGGTGGCTTCTAAAGTCACCCAGCCGGAGTCGGGATAAGAGACATTTTCAGTGGCGCTAGTTCCACCCGTTGACCATTGGTAAGAATCCGCTTGAATACCCGCATTAATTGTGATGGGTGTTCCAGAAGATGCGCATCCCACAAAGGAGCTGGGAAGTGCTAGGGAAGGAGGTTCTATCCAGCGGACAAACGTACTATCTACAACTGAACAACCATCCGTTGTAACTACGTTCAACACGAACCAGCCTGAATCGGGATAGGGGACAACGATAGAATCAGAAGTAGCTCCGGTAGGACTCCATTGATACGAAGATCCATTCATCAAACTACTCTTGATGACCACACTCCCTTCAGCTCTACATTGTTCTCGCTGGTTGGATCCCAATATAGCAGTAGAAGGACAAGCGCAAAGTGAATCTACCTCCACTTGAGTGAGTGGTCGATTCCATATTCGGTAATTATCTAAGTCGCCCTTATAGAAGTAGTCTCCACTACCAACAACGGTGTCGGTCATTCCAATCAGCCAAGGTTCTGGGCTGACTAGACTGGGATTGAATAGAAAATGGGTAGAGTCGGCGAGTATTCCATCCACGTAAATGCGGGCTTTCCATTTTTCTTTGACCACTACTACACAATGCCAAAGGCCGTCAACTACGGTGGGTGGTTGGTCCCCTGCAATCATAGTTCCAGTGTTCAACGACCTATAGATTGCCAAGAATACATGTCCAGTTGGATTGGTATTGTACTGACTTGAAATGCCAATTTTAAATCCAGGATTGAATTGATACACCGCTTTATCGCCAAGCGGCATAGACCCCCCTGAATCCACACTTCGAACGTACATGGATACGGTGAATTCATCTAGAATTCCGCGCATAGAGGTGCCCAGATCTATATAAGATAGATTCCCGTCAAAATGATATGCACTATTGGGTGAACCATCGTGCCCGTTAACCAATTGCAGGTTGTTACCCATTCCAGTAATGTTGGATGGACTAGAGTCGGTTAGATCTCCATTGAACAAATATTCACCTACGAGCCCATTGGCGAGTTGACCAAATCCATTCAAGCAAATGAGGGAAAAGAATAGGGTGAATATGAGTGGAGAGCGCGTCTTCATTTTGAGACGGCGAAAATAATCAATTTGAGGTCAACAACGAGGTGGTTGGAAGTAGCTCTCGTAACATTAATCATCTCTCCCCAAAATCCACATGGTAATGATCGTCGTGTAAGGCGTTGATGAGGTGAGAGAGGCGATGAACTACATAGATGTTGCTAGATTGGAGTTGTTGACCAAAGGGTGTGCTAAATGACTCATCTTTAAGATGGGTGTTGATGATAACTTTGGTGATTCGGAATCCATGTGTTTTAGCTTGTTGATCGAGGATTAGCAGGTGAAGAGCAACTAGGTCAAAGTCGATGGCAATCTCTGTATCCTCTGCGTATTCTCCCTTGTTGTTGAAGTGAAGAAGGTAATGTTCTTTCCCCAAGTCGTCTAATTCGTAATAAGGTTCACCGTTTTTGATGAGGGGCATCATGAAATCCACACTTAGTCCATTTTGATGCGTGCGATGCGGGTACAACTCTCCGCCGTGTTCATTGGAACATTCCATCACTCTGAACTGTCTGTCTGGTTGTCGCACAGCTAGACTATCATAGGTCTCTAAAACGGTGGCGAGAATGCGGTTGTGCAAGAAAGCTCGACCATTGATGTAACTCAGCGTGTCGAAGTACTGATAGTTGGCACCTGTAAAAGGGAAAAGTTTACCATTCGTCAAAGAACCGTTACCCACCGATCCGTTAGAAATACTCTCTTCTTTGTTTCCTTTGTTTTGCGAGTAATAGTCCTCAATACTGATGGAACCCACCTCGTGCAACGGCGATTGTGCCCACAGTGTTATGCTAAAAACAAGGCCGAGTAAGAGGAAAATGTGTCTCATGAGGTTTAGAACGGGATATTTAAGGGAGTATTTTGGTTTTTAGCACTTAGCAATTGGATGGGCGTGGCAGGACTCAACGGGCACCAAAGACTCCAGTGATCTTGTTGAGTCTGGAAGAGGCTTCGATAACTGCTATTCAAGGATACCCAACGAAGGACTAGTCTGGAACCGTAAAGGTTTCTACGATTCTATCGCTCAATGAAGCCTGCTACTCGATTCCAATCAAAAGTGTGACACAGATGTTGTCTATCCTCATTGAGGAGGGAAGAAGTCCAAGAGTGGTTGTAGTGGAGAATGGACCTAAGTTAACTTCAATGAGATAAATAAGTTTTGACAACAAGAATCATCCACATCAATTTCTCAATGGAATGATTCCGTGGTCTTACAAATAGAGTAAATCTGTGCGAGAAATGGAATCTCATTCTCAAGTATAGAACTGTCTCCAAGCACATGTGGAGCATTAGCTCGAGAGGTTGTCAACTTAATGAAATGATACGACATTAAGGATGCCTGATTTTGTCATTTGCCGTTGGAAACTGTTCATTCAGTGCAATAAAGTATTCGCATCAGGTGAGATTGCGGAAACTTTATTTTTCATATTTCGCATAAAACGAAATAGCATTTGCGTAAATCCGTACAAATGCACCGTTCCTAAGATGAACGGGGGTGATAATTGCGAATATTGCAAAATTCGCTTTTTACACTTGAGTTATTCGCAAATTGAGTTGGGTCATTCTCGATACATTTGGTATTGATAAACAATAGTTGTTGAAGCTTTAGTACCTATACCTAGTTATCACGAAAAGATTAATACCAATTTATTTAGTTGCTCTCTTCATAGTGGTTGTATCATGTAACAAAGCGTCTAAACCCACCACAATAATGGGCCAAGTTAGAACCTACGGAACAGAAGAAGCAGTAAGAAGAGGACCCGTGCGAGTCCAAATTGTTGAACGCCAAGCTACAGGTTGCTTCGGTTGTGGTACTCGGTATCATGTTGTAGCACAAGTTTGGAGCGATGACAATGGCAACTTTCGCTTGAGTCACAACCTCTACGAAGACCTTGAATATTACTGAGCGGTGAATGATGAAGAGCTTCTAAATGATAAGAAGTACATCGCTCCAAGTCATAGCAGTATTGAACGCTCGGAACGAAGAATCCGGCAGATTGGAGGTACTGTGAAAATGAATTACTACCTAACCGCGTACGGCTGGGTGAAGTTTCATTTCTATAGTCCAAATCCTCAGCCCAACGAAATTTATGGCTACAATTTAGGCAGTGGTGCATCTGAGATATTTTATGGCCAAGTTGACGAATACCGGATATGGGACTTTGGAGGAAACCGTACTCATGAAATTGCATTGAATAAGTTTCAAAATGGAGAATGGACGAATTGGCAGGAGCCCATATTGGTTCCCGCTTTTGACACGCTTGATTATGAAGTAACCTTCTAACAGAGAACCTTTCACCATGGAATGAATCTCACACCCTATTTCAGCACCCATGAAAAATTTACTCTCACTTTATATCCTAGCACTTCTCGCTCTTACTTCTTGTAACAAAGCGTCTAAACCTACCACCATAAAAGGCCAAGTTAGAACCTTTGGAACGGAAGAAGCGATAAGAAGAGGCCCCGTACGAGTTCAAATTGTGGAACGCCAAGCTACAGGTTGCTTCGGTTGTGGTACTCGGTATCATGTCGTTGCACAAGTTTGGAGCGATGACAATGGCAACTTTCGCTTGAGTCACAACCTCTATGAAGACCTTGAATATTACTTAGCGGTGAATGATGAAGAGCTTCTAAATGATAAGAAGTACATCGCTCCAAGTCATAGCAGTATTGAACGCTCGGAACGAAGAATCCGGCAGATTGGAGGTGCTGTGAAAATGAATTACTACCTAACCGCGTACGGCTGGGTGAAGTTTCATTTCTATAGTCCAAATCCTCAGCCAGGGGATATTTATTGGTATAGTGTAGGAGGAGGGGGATACGAAGAATTTCCTAATGCAGTTGATGCGTATCGAATCTGGGATTTTGGAGGAAACATTGAATACACCATTTACTATGGCTATAAGCGAAATGGACAGTACATCAACTTTGAATCCAAGGTTACACCAACAGCTTTTGACACACTCGATTACGAAGTAACCTTCTAACAGAGAACCTTTCACCATGGAATGAATCACATACCCTATTTCAGCACCCATGAAAAATTTACTCTCACTTTATATCCTAGCACTTCTCGCTCTTACTTCTTGTAACAAAGCGTCTAAACCTACCACCATAAAAGGCCAAGTTCGAACCTTTGGAACGGAAGAAGCGATAAGAAGAGGCCCCGTACGAGTTCAAATTGTGGAACGCCAAGCTACAGGTTGCTTCGGTTGTGGTACTCGGTATCATGTTGTAGCACAAGTTTGGAGCGATGACAATGGCAACTTTCGCTTAAGTCATAACCTCTATGAAGACCTTGAATACTACCTCACCCTAAATGATGACGATGTATTCAATGATCCCGTTTACATCACTCCTTCCTCTGGTAATATTGAACGCTCAGATCGTAGAATTCGACAGGTTGGAGGTACTGTGAAAATGAATTACTATCTAACCGCGTACGGCTGGCTTCGGTTTACAGCACAACGGGTGGTAATTTGGGTATTTTTTATACAGGAGAAATGGACAATGTTAGTTTGTGGACAAAAGTTCTACCTTTAACGGAAGTTCAATCGATTTACAATACAGGGATCCCAAATCCCACCACCACACTTGACTTGGAGTACTATTTTAAGTTAGACGATTATTCGTATCTTTTAAAAGATGCTACGGGAAAACTTTCAGGGGGAGCAATTGTGAATAAGGGAGCTATACCTGCAACTTTTGTGTCAACTAATGTTCAATTGGCAGCGGATGTGGTACATGCACAAGCGTACTATCCGTTTGGGATGACCATTGCGATTGATGGTAGTGAGGGGTATGGCTACGGGTTTCAAGGTCAAGAAAAAGATGACGAGATATCAGGAAGCGGAAACTCTTATACAGCAATGTATTGGCAATACGATAGCCGTTTAGGTAGGAGATGGAATACTGATCCAGTAGTTAAATATCATGAATCGCCTTACGCTTGTTTTGCAAATAGCCCAATTTGGATTATTGACCCTAATGGTGCTGATTCTGTGAAAGTAGGAGGTGTTTGGAAATGGGAAGTAGAATCTGGTGACACGTATTCAGGTGTTAGTGGAAGAACAGGTGTAAGCGTAGATAATCTCAGGGATTGGACACAGCACCCAGATAAAAAGCTTCAAATAGGTAGTCATATAGAATTATCCTCACCAGAATATGGAGCAGGTGATAAAATAAAAGTTGTAAATGCTACTAATGAAACAGGAGAGCTTAGTGTAGATGTATATACAGATTATTCACCAGCTGGAGGAGGAAGAGGTTTGGATATTGAAGTGGGTTATGTAGATAAAGGGACTGGATATACAGCGTTTAGATGGATTCAAGCAGTTGATACAGATTATCCACATCCAGCAGCTACAAGCGTTCCCTATAATGACCCTGCAAGGAATGATGATCCAGGAGTTCGATTACCATTTTACTGGACAAATGCAGAGATACCAACAAGAGGAACAAAAGCAGGTTATACAAGGTTCTTTTCCGACACACCACAACGTCCTATTCGAGCTGCTGGTACAACTTGGACAGCTGAATTAACATTGGTTGGGAAAGTCGGAACAACAACAGCTTATTAACCAATATTGACATCGTCTTACGGCTTTTCTGTAGATGCTGCTGGAACAGTAACACTACAGAGTGTGACTATTCAACAAGAATCGGCATTTCAAAAAACACAAATCCCAAAATAAGATTGAATATGAAAGTATATCTAATGTTATTTTATTCGTTGTTTCTTATTGGGTGTACAAGTGCACAAACTAATTGTGAGAAATTCATTTCAATAAAGCATATTGGTTGGTCTGACAAACCTATTTCTTCAGTGGTAATTATTACGGATAGTAGTTGTAAAATGACCAATTATGACTATAATCTTATTTATTCAAATTCGTATTTTAAGCAGCTAATATCCTGCTCTCAGAAAGAGTGTAAAGAAACCGAACAAATTGATTTTGGAACCTTCGAGATTAATATAGGAAGTGAGAAATTAATTCTGAATGCTTCAGATACGAAGATTTATTTGGATTGTTTGATTAGTCATCTTAAGAAACAAAAAGCTCCTGATCCTGATATAGAAATATTTGAAACGATAATAAGGAGAATCTCACCGTAATGAATTAAAGTCCTCACAGAAATGTGGGGCTTATTATTTATACCTAGCTGGCGCAAGCGTCCTCGCTTGTGTCCGAATTCTTTGAAGACGTACAACTTACCATATTGAAATTGCAGGTTGCCTATCTTGATAGGAGATGAACTGGTCTTCTGCGCTAGAGAGGAATGATTTAGATTGTAATTACTATTTAGACCATTTTTAGTTCATAGGAACTGTAGACTTCCCTAAAAATGAAGCCTTCTAATCTTTGTTTGAATTCAATAGTGAAACAGGAGAATATAATAAAACAGCAGCTTTTGATGACAGTTACATTTTAATTAGTGGTACTGATCTTGAAATGAATGCGGCTATTCTGGGTGGAATTATGGGTGATAAGCAAAAAGCATTGGATGTCTGGATGATTAGAATGGGAGGTGAGGAAGCTGCTCATTCTTTGCAAGACTACGCCGACTTTGCCGATTGTTAGATAAATCCAAATACGGGAGAACATGTTGAATCAAGCTCCATGTAGGGTACTAAACCATATGAGGACGAAGGCACGAAATAGAGGCAAAAGATGTTGTAAATACAATTGAATCGGAATATAAAGAAGAATAAAGATGCTCAGAACACTACTAGCTATTGCTTTAACATCATACTCTATTGATTCAGAGAGGGATAAGATTGAGTTTATGTGCCCTTTGGAGCATGGATCTATTAGTATGAACTCACCAATTCATCCTTTCTTAATAGCTGACCCTAGTGAATCATTTTTATTTACGGTAGACAAGTTGTCTAATGTTTATCCTGTTTTTTCAGGTGTCGTAGTCAAATTAGATACTATTGAATCTAACTACTTGTTTGTATTAACATCAGATAGCATGTATTCTGCCTATTTCGGAAGATTTGACCCATCTTTAATCGAATTGGGAAAACATTATAATATTGGAGAAACTATAACTAAAGCTGGGAAAGGAACCGAGCTAATTGTAAGTGTTTGGGAGAACGATAAGCAGCTATATAAAGAAGTCGAATTTAATTGCTCAAACTAGCCAACTCAGAAATATTGTCTGTGCAAATCGTAAAACTTAAAGTCCCGCTAATTGTAACTCAATTGTAAATAGTGGTGCATTAACGAATAAGGATAGATAAGTTTGGGTTTCTAATGGACTATAATTTACGGGCAAGAGTTAAGACTTCTCTATAAAGATTTCAATATCTCGGATTTTCAGTTTAACTCGTCTACATTGATGGAGAATGTTAAGTTGAATTTAATAGTGTAGTGAAGACTTCCCTGATATGAGACAGCTCTATACTATCAATTTAAATTCCATTTCTTGAGCATATTTACTCTGTTTATAAGACTATGGACTCATTCGGTATACTTCCCCAAAAGGGGAAGATTTCATTTTTGGGAAAGTTTACCATGTGAGGCAGAAGATGAATTACTTAAAGGGGAGATTGACCAAACCATGTTTGCTGTGCAACAAGGCAACTGCCAGATGTTGCTGGAAAATGGAATGAAGATGATGTCTCAAGAGTACTCACCTAAATCGTCACTCATTGAGTCGATGGCAGGTCAGCTCTTGGTGAAGAGTCTTTTCCCGAACCCAACTACAGGTCGAGTAGTTTTAGAGTTTACGGAGGAAATAGACCATGTTACTTTTCAATTACATGATCTTAATGGAAAAGTGATCAAGTCTGGAGAATGGTCAAACCTTCGTTCAACCTCAGTTGATCTAAGCAAACTAGATCCAGGCATCTACCTTCTCTCTATAATTTCTGATGGAAAGTCTGAAACACAGCAGATAGTTTTAGCCAAATAATTCTTTTGATACTAAGAAGGACATCTTGAGCAAAATGCTTGAGGTGTCCTTTCTTAAATGCGAGGTGGAGCTACATGTGGCCGTATTTTGCGCTATTTTCTTCCGTCTTGTGTCGTTCGCCTAACTACAAATCTAAAATCTCCATCATTTCCCCCTTCTTTTTCTTCTTGTAAAAGAGAAGCGCTGAAAACACACTCCCTGATAGTATCCCAATGATCAAGCCTTTGGAAAAATTTATATCGTTCAAATGAACTCGGATTCTTGAAGAGCCTTCCGTTTGAGTGTAAATGGAGGTGTTGATGAGGTATTCCAAATACAGCCACCAGCCTAGAATGGCAAAGCCAATGATGAGGGTCAAAATTGCTTGAGACTTTCCCTTGAACGTTCGGTTTTGTGTGAATTTCATGGCGACGGCGTGAAGCAATGGAATACTGCATAGCGCGCCAGAGAAGATGAGATTTTGATCGAAATCGAAGCTCAATTTAGGCACCGCAAGATCGAAACCTCTCTTTTGAAAAGTGTGGAATGAAAGGCTCTTGAAATCATCCCAAAGTAGAAAGCTCAGGATGAAGCAAACCAGTATCCATCCGCCATACATTAAAAGTGTTTTCTGGCTCACTGACAATCGCCTTGAAGTGCTTTGTTCTTCCATTGAATCCAATATTCTTCTAAGCCTTCAGGTGTGGTTTTAAGGTCGCTAATGTCTAGCGATTCATCTGGAAGAGTAACGCTGCTCAATTCGCGTTTTCTGCGCTCAAGGGCAGGTGAGTGATTCCAACCTCCACAATGATCAAAAGAGGTATATGCCTCGCATTTTGTCGGGACTTCTATGAATGGAATTACCAAAGCATAGGTGACATTTCCGGAGCCCATGCCTTTGGTTGACATCTTCAATTTGGAAAAATCCACCTTTACATAATGGCCATTGTTGTATTGCTCTTTGAGCTCATCGCCTACGGCAACGGACATGCTGTTGGAAAACTGATGGGCAATGTCCGATCCTTCTATGAATTCAGGCCCTACATATTCGCCCCTACAGCCATTTTCATCACAATGAATAGTGGTGGATGGTTCTGTGGAATTTGATATAAGAACCGCAAGAAGGCTGTGAAGAATAAGGATGGCGACGTTGATCATTTGTGCATTTTTTGGGAAAAGGAGCCAGATTAAAGATCTCTATAGCCTCTTTTCTAAGTCCGTTTTTCCATTTCAACTCTATCTAACGTACTTGAGTAATATCGAGGCTTCACTTGTGTAATCACAAAGCCGTATTTCTCAAAAAAGGGAACGATGTCCTGTGTGGTGGAGAGTGCAATTTTTCGGTCGGGATGATTCTCAGAAATGTGCTGAATGCGGAAATTCAGCAGAGCTTTTCCCCAACCCTTTTTGTGCTTGCTACTGTGTATCATGCCCCAAGCTAAAAAGATTTCATCGGTGTCTTTCACCAAGAGATAACCGCCGCAACCCCAAACACGACCGTCTTCTTCTAAAATAAAATACACCTCTTTTTCAGAGACAGGGTGTTCCAAACGACCTATTTCTTGTGCCTCCAACCATCGGTCAAACATGACTAATTCATCTTCAGCAAAATAAGCTGGGGTATTGCTACGCATCGCCTCCATGCAAGTGTCGTGATCGGTGGCGGTGTACGGACGAATGTTCATGGGAAGGGTTTTGATAAAGATAGGGGTTTGAGGGGTTAATGGGTTTTAGGAGTTTGAGGCGTTTTAGATGTTTGTGGGGTTTGAGGTGTTAATGAGTTAATGGGTTTTGTCATCTCTCATCTCACATGACTCACCTCTCACCTCTCACGACATTCTACTCACCCCTCCTTAAATCCTAACTTGAATTCCCAAGTAGAAACTTCTTCCGGGGGAGGAAATGATGCCCGGGCCGGGGTAGCCGGTTGCTCTTCGTGTGAAGTAGGCTTCGTTGGTGAAGTTGTTGATTCCTCCTTCGAATTGCCATCTTCCCGTGGAATAAGAAGCGCCAAAATCGAATACCATGAAGGAAGGAATGACACCTGTAACTGCTGCTGCGCCTCCGTTGATATCGTTCTTGGCATCAGTGAATTGCTCGCTTAAATAGGTGCATTGAATGCGTCCCCGCCAACTGTCATAGGTGGCTTCCAGTCCACTCTTCAGGTTGATGTGTGGAGCAAATTCAACCTGATTGCCCACGACTTCCGGAAGGGCACTTTTGAGGTAGGTGGAGTTTACAAAAGAGGTGTTCACGAAGATAGAGGCTCCGCGATTCACAGCGTCTGGATGCCAAAAGGCATAACTCACATAACTTTCTAGTCCGTAAATGAGCGCCTGACCAATGTTGGTTCGATAACTGACTATGCGGAAGGTGGAGGTGTCAAACTGAGCGACTTCGCCAATCCTGTTGTTGTAGTTGAGAAGGAAAAGGGAAATGTCGTATTTCCAGTAACTGGCTCCATGCTGACGAATTCCTAGGTCAATGGAGTAGCCCTTCTCATCTTCTATCTTCTCATCTATTTTGAAGCTCGGATTTACGATGTGAATGTCGGAATAAGTGATGGCCCTAAAGTTTTGAGTGGCATTGAAGTAAATCTGCGCTTTGGGCGTTACTTGGTATTCCGTTCCCACCCCGGCAATGACAAAAGCTCGTTCTCTTGAGAGACCACCAGAGTAGGTTTGGTTGAAGATGATGTTACCCGCTAAGTCACGTTGAATTTCACGATAATAGCCATCGGATCTACTGTTGATATACTCGAAACGAACTCCAGGTGTCACCGTCCATTTTTCTCCAAGACTCATCAGCTGTTCAAGGAAGAACGCAACGTTGTCATTTGGATATTTATAGTCCGATTGTAAATTTTCTTCACTTTCAATGAAAGTGAAATCGGCGTCAGAACCTGTGCTGCCAAGTCCTTGCTGACTGGTGTTTCTCGCGGCGTACGCACGAGCTCCAATGAGTGTTGCCCAAGGTCCCATAGCGGTGGAGTAGCGCTGTAAATATCGAGCCTCTAATCCAGCATTGCGGAAATCGCCAGTAATCAACTCTCGTTCGGTTCCGGGGTCTACGGAGGCTGGACGGTAGTTTCGGAATCCAAGAGCTTTCCTATCCGCATTTAGTCCATACAAACGCAGATTGAAATGTCCGTTTTTGAATCGGTGATCAAAGTGTACCGCAAGGATATTCCAATTCAAGCCAAACCAATTTCTATCTCTGTTAGACTGACGAGGATTGCTGTTGAACATGTTGTCATCCAGTCCACCGGGCTGTTGAGCGAGGTAGTTTAAGTAGGTGTATTCCACTTTAACAGAGGATACATCACTGATGTCGAATGCAACTTGGGCAAAGAGATTTCCACTTTCAAATTGCGAATTAGGTCTCCAACCATCGCCTCTCCGATAGTTGCCATAGGCGTAGACGCCCACGCGATTTTTTCGCCATCCCACACTGGTGAATTGATTGAATAGACCGAAGGATCCACCCGTGGTGCGATTCAGTATTTGATACCCTTCCCTTTCAGGTGCTCCTTTCATCTTGAAATTGATGAGCCCGCCAAACTGAGTTCCAAATTGAAGCGATGCTGCCCCTTTAACGATTTCGATGCGCTCTACGGCTTCCGCTGGAGGGGTGTAGTAGCTTTCGGGATATCCCAGTGCATCTGGGCTGATGTCGTATCCATTTTGGCGAACATTGAAGTTCGACGCCCGGTTCGGGTTGAGTCCTCGTCCGCCAATATTGAGTTGAACCCCACTCTCATCCCCTTCCCAAACATTCATTCCAGACACCTTAGAGAAGACTTCTCTAGCGTTGTTCAAAGCGGTATTGACGGGCTGTTCATCAGGACGAATGACTTCCGATTTCTTCCCTGCATAGATATTTACACCTTCAATCTTTCGAAGTTGAGTGAAGTCTTCCTGCTCTCTTTCGGCGGTAACGGTAACTTCCGTCAAATTCCCACTGTTGAGTTTGAGCTGAAGCGTGGCGCTCCCACCTTGTTCAATGGGAAGTAAGGTGTCTAGACTTTGATGGAAGTCGGCCAATACAAACACACGAACGGTCTGTGCACCCAATGGAACTGGAAAGGTAGCTTTTCCAAAAGCATTTGTATAAACGGCAATTCCAGAATGGGGAAGGTCAACGCGAGCGTCGCTTATTGGTGCATTTCCCGCGCCTAAAATCTCAACGGTAAAGCGCGATTGCGCTTGCGCTGAAGCGGAGATCAAAAAGAAGAAAAGTAGAAATCTACCAACCATATATCACACCTTCCCATGGAGTAATCCATGTCTTTGAATTCCAGCCATCTTCAACCTTCATCAAGTCGATGTTTTCTGCAATGATGGGTTGTGCTGGACGAGCGTTCAAAGTTACGGCAGAATGAACATATACCTCGGGTGATTCCACTCCGGCTTCGCGATATTTTTCGCCTAAATAGTGTGCAAATTGCAAGATGAGGTCGGGTTGAAAGACCATTTGTTTCTCTTGCGTCCTGTTGAGATGATAGGAGGGGTCAATCCATACGTATCGATTCGTCTTTGGATCGACAACTTTAAATTCGGCGGCTCCTGATTTTTCCATCAACATGACCCTCCAAGAAAAGCGATATCCCTCTTCTGTCCAGAATAACTCTCCTGGATAAAGTAAGAACCGGAGGGGAAATAAGATTTGAAAGGCTAAGAAGAGGGGGAGAATGAGTTTTGCGAGTGGTGGATTCCAAGGGCGATAAGCGCGATTTTTTCCAGGTGCGGAAGGAAATATCTTTCCCATGATTAATTGGAAAGGAGCATCAAAGAACACGAGTGTAATCACGATCATCACATATGGAAAAACACCAATGGCAGGAAAGAAAGCAGCCGTGAGTAAGTGGAATAAGATAACAGTGATGTATGCGTACTTGCGAGTTTTCTTCCACCACAAGAATATCCAAATTGTGGTATCGTACAGCATGCCGGCCCAAGCAAAGACAAATGGCAACCATGGTTCATCCGCAAAAGCGCCTAAGATCGGAAGGTCGTAGCTCGATGGCAACCACATTTTAAGCGGTTGACCATTCAGTAACCAATCTGAATTCATTTTGGCAATTCCTGCATAGAAGTACAGAATGCTCACTAAGATTCGAGGCAGGGTTAGCGTCCATCGAGGGGCAAAATCAGACGACTTCACTCTTCCAAGCCAGGCGTCCATACTGCCGTACCGCTCCGCAGGAAGCCAGCAAAGGGCAAAGGCGAGTACCGAAACGAAGTAATAGTGGTTCAAGTAATAGGCCACGTCCATCAATTCGATGTACGTGAATGAAAGGGTGAAGAGGATGATGCACAGCCGATAGAAGTATCCCAAGGCAACACCAACCGCAGAGATCATAGCCAACCCCCAGAGGAGGTAGGTCCATTGACCAAAGGGTTTTACCCATTCAAAACCATAAAAGGAAAAGTGGAATTCAGGTTCAATGAAGAGCTCGTACACCCAGCCGTTCAAAAGACTACGTAATAGGGCAATGAACATCAGCACTCCAAAGGAGAAGCGAAGAAGAGCCAGTGGCGCCAAATGGGTGTAGCGGGGGGATTTTGGCATGGCGATTAATCGCCGTCGGAATCTACATAACTAATGGTCACATTCAAGGCAGAAGAGATCTCTGTTTTGATCGTGAATACCATCAATTGATACTGAGCCCAGACGTCATTCAATAATTGTGGGTTAGATTGAGCAATAACGTAAAAGTCGTCATCTAATCCATCAATGGCAAGTTCAATTCCGTCTAGTTGATCTTGTAGCTTGGTTTCCAGAGAAGTACCGTTGCGATTATCCATGTAGGCCACGTAATCCATTACCGAAGGTCCAGCGTTATGATCGGTATGAGACATGCCTAACCAAGCTCTTCGATAAGCTTGGAAAGCTCTCAGCGCTAGTTGCTTGCTGTACACTCGAGCATATCTACACTCCACTTTTGAAGGGTCGGGTTGTCCCGTTCTTTGTCCGCCTGGAATGCCAAACTTGGCTTCGCGTTGGTGAACTTCTAAATAAGGTAAGAATGTGCTGTTAAAAAGCTGACCCAATGCAGAGCCTTGATCGGTTCCTGTAGAGTTGATAAAATCATTCTTAACCGATGCCCATTGGTTGGCGGTGTTGAGAGCTTTATCCTTCATTCTCATAACCACCGCTTCAAAATAGAGAAGGGCATTTGCTTGCGTTAGGTCGAAGTTGCCAAACAACATGTACTCCAAAGCGGGAAAACCTTGAGCATCAATTTGTGCAATACTGTTGAGATCGTATGTTCCGTTGATATTGCTCACAATTTGTGCGGTATCAGTCGGGTAGATGTTCATGGCCGTCATGAGACCTTGAGATTCCGCCGGACCAAAATTCCAAAGTGCGGCGTCTTGCCAAGCGAGGTAGGCATTGAGCCAAGCGGTTTTCAAGGCATCCTTGTTGGACGCTGTGGTTTCATCTTTATACGTAGAAAAGGCACTTTCAAGCGCCATCATTTCATCTATCAAATCTCCATAGGAAGGCAAGATGAGATGGTCCACCGTGTTTTCAATCACTGCTGAACGATCAAAGTTGTCGGGGTTCGATTGTCCACCATCTTTTCCACAAGCAGTGAAAAGAGCAAGGCCAATTGAAAGGAGAATGATTCGTGAAATTCGCATAAGAATAGAAAAAGTCCCACTGGTTTATCCAGTGGGACAAAGGTATTAATATGTGCCGTTAACGATGTCTTCAGAAAGACCCAAGGTATTGCCCATAGAGGTCTTCACTGATTCGATACGTGTTTGAATATCGCCTGACCAGAATCCACTTCCATCGGTAAGGGTTGCAATCCATGCATCACTTTGTGCTGCCGTAACTGATTCACTGGCAATGAAGCGGAGTGAGTAGATGAATCCTACACCTTCTGAAAGAGCGTGGAAACCAACAGCGGCTTCACCCGTGTTGAGTCGTGCAGCACCTTTATTTAAGTAGCTCAGTGCTTTGATATAACAAGCCATTTCCATCTTTTCAGCAATGATGTCAGCTTGAGCATCGCGAACCGAATAGTTCTTTTCTACAATTGCCTGGCGACCTGTACGGAAGGCCAAGTAAACATCAGAGGCCAAGTTGAAGCTTTCTTCCAATTCGAGAAGGTATCCGCCCCAATAACCGCGACTTTGCGATACGCTTGGATCTACGTTGTAGTCTTGAACGATGCTAAAGTATCCATAGGCTTCATCCCAGTGGTGTTCCATTGCGGTGTAGCTTTCTACAGCAGAAGCATCATTGTCTACATTGAGTTTAAGAGGAGTGAGGTAGTTATTTACCATTTGATCCATAAATACAGCACCCATCATTCCCTTTTGGAGAATTTGTGCGTATTCAAGGCCGTTCTCCGCTACTAAGTATTTGCGAGAACCATCGCCATTGCTAATCACACCTGCCACACCATCTGATGCCTGAGAACCAGCGGCACTTGCGTCAGCGGCTGCTTGAAGAATGGTCTTAAAGAAGTTGATGGAAGTTCCCTGATCAAAAACATGAGTAGCAGAAGCAGAAGTCTTTGTGGAAAGTGATTTTCCAGAAGCGTTCAATTCTGCATCTGAGAACGGATTGTTGGCGTTCTCGTACATATCTACCAAGTCTTGGTAGTTGATAGTGCCTTCTGTTCCTGCTTTCACCGCATTGCTCAATTCGCCGAGCATAGCTTGACGTTGGATTTGACCATTGAAGCTTACGGTTGATTCGCCATTTCTTTCAAAAGAATAGGTAGATGGAACGGCTGTTTTGCTCTTTGGATCTTCTTCCTTAGAGCAGGCTGCAAGTGTTAGTACAGCGAGAACTGGGAGTGTGTAGCGCATGGTATTATGATTTAGACTAATTCTAAACAGTGGCAAAAGTAAGGTCGATATTAGTATTGCGCAAGTCATGGTGTTGAACTTTTTTAGCACGGCAGAAAGTGCGAGGGTTTCCCTGTAAAACTTCCTTATATTGAAAGTGAATTTACTCCCCATGATATCACCAATGACCGATCAGGAAAGCAGCAGATTAGCTGCCGTAGAAGAGTATGAAAAACTCAGTAGGGATGAGCGAGATGCCTTGGATGACGTAGCCAATTTAGCTAGTCTGATTTGCAAGGTTCCGATCTCATTGGTCACCTTTATTACCGAGCATGAGCAATTGGTTCGCGGGGCTAAGGGTATTGATTTAGAAAGCACAAAGCGCGAGGTTGCGTTTTGTGCGAATACCATTAAGAGCAGTTCGCTTTTTCAGGTAGAAGACGCCTTTGACGATGAACGCTTTCAGCACAATCCACTGGTAACGGGCGATCCTAATATCCGCTTCTACGCAGGGTTCCCACTTGAAACAAGCGATGGAGAACGCTTGGGTGCCTTGTGTGTCATTGATCGAGAACCCAAAAAGCTGACGAAGGATCAGGTGGAGGCTCTTCGAATTTTGGCGGAACAAGTGATCAAGCGTCTCGAGTTGGGGCGAACCAAACGAGAACTCCAGAGTAACTTTGATACCCTATCTAACATCAATGCGCTTCGAACAAGGCTGATTAATGTGTTGGCTCATGATATTCGAGGGCCAATTTCATCCATGCGCATGGTCATGGATTTATTGGTGGATGGTGACTTATCTGTAGAGGAGCGTGTTGAGTTTGCTCAAATGATGTCGGATGTACTTACGCAAACGGACGACCTACTTCAGAACATTCTTGAATGGGGGAAGGCAATTGGGTTTGAAGAACTCTTCAATTACAGCGAAGTTCCTGTTCACGATATTATTGAAGATGTATGTGAGCTAACGGCAGGTCAAGCGAAGATGAAGAAAGTGAAAGTGAAAGACACCTCAGATGAGGCGCTTACCGTGCTGTTGGACGTGAACGTATTCCGATTGGTCCTGCGAAACTTGGTAGCGAATGCCGTAAAGTATTCCAAGCCGAATACCATGATTGAGATAAGGTCATTCATGGAAAACAACGCCCTTCATCTTGAAGTCATTGACCAAGGAGTGGGAATGACCGATGAGGAAATGGCGAACATGTTTGCTGGTGGAGTTCAGAAGAGCACTAAGGGAACCAAGGGGGAAGTAGGTACAGGATTGGGGTTGATGTTTGTTAAGGATATGATGAGTCGATACAACGGGGATATCTATGTGGAGCGCAATTCAAGCGGAGGCTGTACCTTTGTTTCGATTTTCCCAGTACCTTGAGTCGCTTATGCTAAGAGAAGGAACATATCATAATCTTGCTGCTCTCCAAACAGTTACGGAAGGCGATGCAGAGTTTGAAGCGATATTGATCACCACTTTTGTGAACGAAGCTCCAGGAATTGTCGAGTCAATGGAGTCGGCGTATAACGATGGAGATCTAGAAACCACAGGTCGTCAGGCTCACAGCTTGAAGCCAAATGCCCAAATGTTTGGTATAGACAGTATTCACGAAGATTTGCTCTTCATTGAGGGTTGCGGTAAGGAAGATCGGGACGACGATCAATTACCAGCTCTGATTCAAAGAGTTAAAAATGTTGTGCTTCAGGTTGTGAAAGAGCTGTCATGATTGCCTATTTCTTCTTCCGAATTTTTGATGCTTTCCTGATTATTCTGCCATGGCGTGGTGTGTATGCCGTAGCGGATTTTGCCTATTTCGTCTTGTTCCGAGTGATCAAGTACCGGGTGGATTTAGTGAAGGAGAATTTTCGCCTCTGCTTTCCTGAGAAGGATGACGAATGGGTGAATCAAATGACCAAAACATACTATCGCTATCTCGCGGATATCTTCATTGAGTCGATTAAAGCGATGCATATCCCCATTGAAGATCTGAAAAAGCGCTTTGTTTCTACCTCAAATTCCATCTTATACGAAGAGCCTTACGCTTCCAAGAATGTGATTATCATGGGAAGTCATTATGGAAATTGGGAGTTCATGACGCGTTGTATGCCGAGTATAATGCCTCATGAAGTGGCTGGGGTATATCGTCCTCTCTCGAATACGCGCATTGAAGCCTATATGGCGAAGCATAGAAGTAAGGATGGAATGTGGTTGGTGCCAACACAAGTTGCTAAGCCCGCTTTTGTTGAAGACAGAGGACATCCCGTTGCCTATACCCTATTGGCCGATCAGAACCCTTCCAATCCCAAAAGTTCATTTTGGATTTCATTCTTGAACAGAGAAACGGGATTCACGCCAGGAGGCGAAGTATACGCCAAGCGGTATGATTATCCCATCGTGATCATGTTCTTGAAACGAGTGAAGCGCGGATATTACTCGGTTCACTTTGAAGCCCTAGAGCCTAATCCGTCTGAAATTGAATTTGGAGAGGTGATGCGCAAGTATGCAGCGCTTCTTGAAGATTGGATCCGAGAAGATCCCCCTTACTGGCTGTGGTCCCACCGCCGATGGAAGCACAAGCGACCAGCAGATTTTAACCTCATGCCTCCTATTCGAAAATAAACTCCGACTCTTTTGGCACCATCCTTGTCTTAGAGGATGTGAACTAATTCACAAGACCATGAAAAAGATCCTATTGATGATGGCGATGGTAGTTGCCGGGATGGGACTACACGCACAGGAAGTTGAATGGGGTGTTAAAGGAGGCCTCACTTATAATATGACCGACCTCGGATTGAAGTCGGCCGTGAATACCAGCGGTGAAGTTTTCTCCGGTGAGAGAAGCAATAACGGATGGCACTTAGGGTTAGCCGTTCGCGATGAATTCACAAAGAACTTCTACGTTCAGTTAGATGGATTGTACAATCAATCCAAGTTTACCCTTAGTGGAACTGACGCCAATGGGAACCCTATTCAAACTGAACTGATGCAACAGAGCATACAAACCAATTTGACTCCGGGTATCAAGATGTTCCACTTCTTGCGCGTACAAGTTGGATTAAACGGCAACATATGGTTAGATGATGCTTATGCCGACACCTTTGGACGTTTTGAATTGGGATATCAGTTAGGAGTAGGAGTAGATCTAGGTCCACTTACATTCGATATCGGATACAATGCATCTTTCAAAGACAACCGTGGAGATTGGAACGGAATTCCACTCTCTCAGAACAGAGGAGAACTGTTGATGTCTGTTGGTATCCTGCTATAAATAGAACGCACTGAGTATAAAGAGAAAGTCCCCGTGGTGTAAGCCATGGGGACTTTTGTTTTACGAGGTTCTCAATCGCTCGTCTTCTCGTTCTTGAAGAATCTCACTTGCTCTTTCCATCGCCTTCTTCAGCTTGTAGTCACTCCACTTATTTCCATAGTACTTGTTGAGGTATTCATCAAGCTTGCGAACTACAAAAACGTTGTAAGCACCTTTTAGTTTGTCGATGCTTGAGTCAGCAAGGGCTCTCAGGCTCAGTGAAAAACTACCGTCGATGTATTGAATGTAATGCCAAATTCCGCTAGGCATAAAGAGGGTTTCCCCTGGCTTCAAGTCCGTTTGATAACCTTTTGCATACTTTACAGCAGGGTATTTATCGTAATCGATATTCGACATATCTACCGCACTGTGTGTAGTGAAGGGAAGTTTGTAGAGGTATTTGGATTCCGACTGCTCAAAGAGCGTGATTCGTTTAGTGCCTCCAAATTGGGTGATGAAAACGTGAGATAGGTCGATGTCGTAGTGCAGCCTTACATCACTACCTGCTGCTCCAAAGAACAGGTATGGGAAATCTTCCAAAAAGTGATCAGAGAAGTTGGGGAAAGAGAAGTCCTTTAACAACTCTGGACAATGTTTAAACAGGTTGAAAAGAAAAATCCGAAGATCACTTTTCTCATCTCGTTCCAGCATCTCGAGGTACTCTCGGAAGGGAACTTCCTTTACAGGGGGCATTTCTATTCGCGTAGGCTCATTGTCGAGCCACTTCCCGTAGAGCTTCACGGGATGCTCACCTGCCATCTTCTTGAGGTTCTCGTACGTCCAGTTTTCTTTGGCGCTCCAGCCGTCTGTAAAGTTTTGGAGCACAACGGGTCGTTGAGGTAGAAGGTACTTTTCCTTAAATTCTTCCGGTGAAATATTCGATTCTACCGGAATAGGTCTGATATCGAGTTTATCCATCTTTCTTGGGGTAGGATGCGCGCCCCTGTTTTAGTTGTACGTGTCATAATTTAACGCATACGTTTCTGGTCTCCGTAAAGAAATGAAGGGCTTCAAATCCCCCTTCTCTACCTACGCCGGAATTTTTCATTCCGCCAAACGGAGTTCGCAAATCACGTACGAGCCAGCAGTTGACCCAGATAATTCCAGATTCAACACGAGAAGCAACACGATGAGCTCGCTTAAGGTTCGAAGTCCAAATGGTAGCAGCAAGCCCATAGGTCGTGCTGTTAGCCATGGTTAAAACTTCTTCTTCTGAATCAAAGGGAGTTAGGGTTACAACCGGACCAAAAATTTCTTCTTGATTGGTTCGGCATGTGTATTCTAGTCCTTCAATTACAGTTGGTCTCAAGTAATAGCCATTCGCGTGTTCACCATCGAGTTTAACTCGCTCTCCACCCGTAAGTATGGTTCCACCTTCTTCTTCCGCAAGTTTGATGTAGCTCATCACTTTGTTCAGGTGAGGTTCTGATACTAACGCGCCAATTTGTGAAGAGTCTTCACTAGGCGGTCCTACCTTCAATTTACTCACTTTTTCAATAAAGGCCTGTTTGAACTTTTCATAGATCGGACGTTCGATAAAGATTCTAGATCCGCAAAGGCAAATTTGACCTTGATTGGCAAAGCTGCTTTGAACAGTCGTCTTCAACATGTCATCAAAATCGCAGTCGGCAAAAATGATGTTCGGGTTCTTACCTCCAAGCTCCAACGACAATTTCTTGAACTTTGGTGCGGCGATTCGTGCAATGGCAGCGCCGGTTTGTGTTCCTCCTGTAAATGAAATCACAGGCACATTAGGATGTTCGGTAAGAGGTGTTCCTACTCGTCCGCCCAATCCGTGAATGATATTGAGAACACCTGCAGGCATTCCTGCTTCGTTACAGATTTCTCCTAGAAGTGCTGCTGTAACCGGAGTTACTTCGCTGGGTTTTGCCACTACTGTGTTTCCAGAAGCAAGCGCTGGTGCAATCTTCCAGGTGAATAAGTATAGAGGTAAGTTCCAAGGAGAAATACAGGCCGCAACACCAATCGGTTTGCGAGTGGTGTAGTTGAAGCCGCTTTCGCCCATATCGTGGGTTTCTGCAGAGTCGTGTAAAATAGCCGTCGCGAAGAAGGCGAAATTGTCACGCGCTCTTGGGATGTCCACTCGAGTAGCCAACTTTAAGGGCTTACCGTTGTCTTTCGATTCTGCTGCAGCCAATTCTGGAAGGCGTTTTTCAATGCCTTCAGACACCTTCATAAGGATGGCAGAGCGCTCTTGAATGCTCATGGAAGACCAGATAGGGAAGGCGGCTTGGGCTGCTTGTACTGCGAGCTCTACATCGCGTTCATCACTGTCGGGTATTCTTCCGTAAACCTCACCCGTTGCTGGGTTGATGTTCTCGAGCCAAGCATCACCGATAGGATCTTGGTACTTGCCGTTTATGAAGTTTTGGATATCCATTCTTCGAACTTTGGGAAAGGAGCGTCACACATTGTGCGCTTCGTCCTCCAAAAGTAGAAAATGAACTCCATTCAGAAGAACTTCCCTACAGTCATTCCTAGAATGAATTGGTGATAATTGCTTTGATACACGTGCCATCCAGTAGTGAGGCGAGCACTGTAATCTCCAAAGGATATAGCTCCCCAATTGATATGTGCACCAAAGGACAGTCCAGAGCGAATCAAATCAGGATTGTCTTTTTCTAGTCGGAGGCCATATAGAGAATTGTATCCACCAATGATCTCGAATTCGGCAAACCAATCCATTCCCCGGCGGTAGCCAAACCCAACATAGGAAGATACCATTCCGTTGGTGATTCCTGCGGAGAACAATCCATGAATTTCATTGAAGTGATCCATGTCTAGTGTGCGTCTGTAATTGACGCCTAAACCGAGACTATGACCAAGCAATTCAACATTGAACTCGTTGAACGGACGAATTTGAGCGGGAGCGCGAATACTGGTAGCGAGAATGGCTGCGAGGAAGGTGCAACGTAGGATGTACATGAGAGAGTAAGTGTAGTTATACTCTCTCAATATACAAACTAAATTATCTTATAAACTGCCTGTTCTTCCGCCGTCTACAGGGATATTGATCCCGTTGATGTAGGATGCGGCGGGAGACGCGAGGAAGGCCACAGCATTGGCAACTTCGCCCGGTTTTGCAAATCGTTTCATGGGAACTTCGCCCGTCATTGCAGCCACAACTTCGGCTTCACTTTTACCCGTTTTGGCGGATTTGTTGGAGATGATACTTGTGAGTCTCTCTGTTTCTGTGGCTCCAGGGAGTACGTTGTTGACGGTGATGCCAAATGCACCTAGCTCGTTGGCAAGCGTCTTGCTCCAGTTGGCTACCGCTCCGCGAATGGTATTGGAAACACCAAGGCCGTTCAATGGAATTTTCACAGATGTAGAAATGACATTCACAACTCGGCCATAACCACTTTCTTTCATCCCTGGTAGGAGGAGCTGAACGAGGTTTTGATTATTCACCAAATGCAAGTTGAATGCCGCAACATAGTCTTGAGCATCGGCAAGGTGAGCCGGGCCGGCTGCAGGTCCGCCAGTATTGTTAATGAGAATTTGAATAGGGCCGTTAGCCTCTAGCCAAGACTGTACATTCTTAGCTACCACTTGTGGTTCCGTGTAATCCGCAACGATGTAATCATGAGAAACGCCAGAAACCTGCGGAAGCTCACTCACTCGTGCGCGAAGCTTTTCTTCATTTCTAGCAATGAGTACCACACGTGCACCCATGGAGGCAAGCTCGCAGGCAGATGCCCAACCGATTCCTTGTGTTGATCCTCCAACGAGGGCCGTCTTTCCGTTTAAGTCAAGGTTCATATTCTAATGTCTTTCGATGTCTTCAATAAAATAACTCAGGGTTTCAAGGCAAAGGTCGCGATCCTCGATGAAACCCATGTGACCGTTTTCTGTAATCAGTCGGTCTAACACGCGAGGTGCACGCATTTGTTCCTCCATTTTTTCAATGGGGAGAACCGTATCTTTTTTTCCGGCGATGATGCAGAATGGAATAGGCGATAAATGGAGAAGTGCTTCCCTATCTGGACGTTCCTTCATCCCCTCTAAGGCTGCGATAATGCCTTGAACGGGCATTTTTCTGGCCTCGGCAATCATGTTCGCAATTTGGGCTTTATAGAGTTTGCGCGATTTTGCTCGGAACAGGTTCGGGATAGATACCTTGATGAGTGCATCGGGAGATTTTTTCACCACTTGAATCGCTCGGTCACGATCCACCTTTTTTGCCTCCGAATCGGGATAGGTTGTAGAGTGGAATAGGGTGATGCTCTTCGGGATGTCTGGATAGAGTTCTCCAAAGGCCAAGGCCACATATCCACCCATGCTATGACCTACCATGTGGTACCGCTTTAGGCGGAGGTGATCGGCTACGACCTTTACCGTTTCAGCCATCTCTTCCATGGAATGTACATATCCAAAGCATCCACTTTTGCCATGGCCTGGCAGATCAATGCAAATTACTCGGTACTTATTCGATAGCTCTTGGGCGTAATCGTTCCACATCTGAGTGGATTCCAAGAAACCGTGAAGCAAAATTACGACAGAACCCCTACCGCACTCTGTATAGTGAATAGGGGTTCCTCTATGAGATAGATAGGAGCTCATGATGCTCAACTGTTCATGAAATCTTCAATTTCTTCAACCTCTTTTGGAATACCGCGAGTGAGGTTGATGTGACCATCTTCCGTGATCACAAGGTCGTCTTCAATGCGAATACCGAGGTTTTCTCCAGGAATGTAAATGCCTGGTTCGCTAGTGAAGACATTCCCAACGCGCATGTCATCTGTCCAAAGTCCAACGTCGTGGGTGTCCAAACCAATATAGTGCGAAGTACCGTGCATGAAGTACTTTTTGTAAGCCGGCCATTTTGGATCTTCATTCTTCACGTCTGTTTTGTCCAACAGTCCTAATCCGAGCAATTCACTTGTCATGATTTTACCCACTTCCACATGGTAGTCATTCAGGTTGTTTCCCGGCTTGAGCATGGAGATGGATTCTTTTTGAACGCGAAGCACTGCGTTGTAAATCTCCTTTTGACGATTGGAGAACTTTCCATTAACGGGGAAAACACGCGTTACATCACAAGCGTAGTTGCCATATTCTGCACCTACGTCAAACAAAATGGTGTCGCCATCTTTACACTCTGCGTTGTTTTCAATGTAGTGTAAAACGCAGGCGTTGTAGCCCGATGCGATGATAGGTGTATAGGCAAAACCTCTGGAGCGATTGCGAAGGAACTCATGCATGAATTCAGCCTCGAGTTCGTACTCCATAACACCGGGCTTAATGGCTTTCAATACACGCAAATATCCTGCGGTAGTGATGTCGGCGGCCTTTTGCATCACCTCAATTTCCAAGCTGCTTTTCACCGAGCGGATGCGGTGCATGATTGGAGCTGAGCGGTCGTAGTTATGTGCAGGATATTTGTTCTTGCACCATTCAATAAAGCGGTCTTCGCGAGTTTGAACTGGTGAAGAATTGCGCAGATGTTCGTTTGTGTTAAGGAATACGATTTCTGCTTGAGTCATCATTTCGTTAAATACGCGCTCGAAATCTTGTAGCCAGAAAACGCTTTTAATGCCAGAAACTTCTTCGGCTTTAACCGCATCTAGTTTAGCACCTTCCCAAATGGCGATGTGCTCATTGGTTTCTCGAAGGAAGAGAACCTCGCGGTGTTCTTCCTTGTAAGCGTCTGGGAAAATTACCAAGATGGACTCCTCTTGATCTACACCTGATAGGTGGAAGATATCCTTGTGTTGCATAAATGGAAGGGTGCCATCTGCACTGGTAGGATAGATGTCATTCGAGTTGAAAACGGCAAGCGCACCAGCGGGGAGATGTTGGCGGAAGCGGTCTCTGTTATCGATGAAGATCTGTTTGTTAAGAGGTGTGTATCTCATGGAATAGAATTCTAATGGAACAATAGAAGTTCAAAGGTACGAGGGGCATAAGGATATGCCAATTATTATGGTCACTTCTATTTGCTGTTTCGCAAAGCCGTGTATCTTTGGGAATATGGACAAGAGACCTGCTCTAGTGGTTGTAGACGATGATAAAATCTACCACTTTCTGATTACTCAACTATTAGATTCTGCTCCAAACTTGCCATCAGATGTGGATGTGCACAAATTTTTTTCCGGTAAGGAATCCTTGGAGTTCTTTAGCTCTTCTGGGGAGACTTATGATAAGATTGTGATGTTGCTAGACTTGAACATGCCTGTCTTAACCGGGTTTGATGTACTCAACGCACTCATGAACAAGAAGGAGCTGAAATCTGTTTTGAGCGTATATATTGTGACTTCAAGTGTGAATAAAGCGGACCGTGACCTGGCCCACAAGTACGATTTGGTCAAGGGTTTTCTAGTGAAACCTCTAAAACCAAAGAGTTTACAAGAAGTGCTGGGTGATGAGTTTGGATGATCTATCTGAAAGCGTCATTTAGACAGATTCCAAATAGTAGGGAAACTTGGCTACAGGGCGGTTATGGACTATTTTTGTTCGACTTGAAAAACTGTTCCTAATTTCCAATTTTATGGCAACCGGTAAAGGTTTATTCGGAACGTCCCTCGCCAGAAAGTACTGGATGGCGCTGACGGGCCTGTTTCTATGCACATTCCTTGTGGTTCACCTTGCGGGCAATTTAGTCCTCTTAAAAGGTGATGCTGCTTCCGCAGATTTCAATGCGTATTCACACTTCATGACAACCTTCCCGTTGATCAAGATTGTGTCTTATGTATTGTACGCAAGTATTGTTCTACATGCTATTGATGGAATTGTATTGGCGCGTCAGAACGCTGCTGCACGTCCTGTAAAATATGCGAAGAACAACGCTTCGGCCAATTCTGGCTGGGCTTCACGCAACATGGCTCTTTTGGGCTTGATCACCTTGGTGTTCATCATCATCCACATGAAGTCGTTCTGGTACGAAATGCACTTTGGTAGTGTTTCTTCTACCATGATTGATGGAGAGGAAATCAAAGATCTCTACACAATTACGGTAGCCGCATTCCACGAGTTGTGGTATGTAGCTCTTTATGTTGTGTCGATGACGGCTATCGGTTTCCACTTGTGGCACGGCTTCCAGAGTGCGTTCCAATCTATGGGTTGGAATCACCCTAAGTACACTCCAGCGGTTAAGATTGTAGGTAAGATCTTCGCGGTTGTAGTACCGGGCTTGTTTGCCATCATTCCATTAGCAATCTACTTTACCAAATAAGATCTACTTCTATGAGTTTAGATGCACAAATACCTGGTGGAGCACTTAAAGACAAGTGGACCCAGCACAAGAGTAATGTGAGATTGGTGAGCCCTGCAAACAAGCGTCGCATTGATGTGATTGTTGTAGGTACGGGTTTGGCAGGTAGCTCCGCTGCTGCTTCTCTTGCAGAGTTGGGCTATAACGTTAAAGCATTCGCTTTCCAAGATTCTCCACGTCGTGCGCACTCTATTGCAGCACAAGGGGGGATTAACGCAGCTAAGAATTATCAAAACGACGGTGACTCTACCTACCGTTTGTTCTATGATACTATTAAAGGTGGTGACTACCGTTCTCGCGAAGCAAACGTTTATCGTTTGGCAGAGGTTTCGGCAAACATCATCGACCAGTGTGTAGCTCAAGGTGTTCCTTTTGCACGCGATTACGGTGGACTTCTCGACAACCGTTCATTCGGTGGTGTGCAGGTGAGCCGTACGTTCTATGCGAAAGGTCAAACAGGTCAGCAGCTTCTCCTCGGTGCCTATTCCGCACTTTCTCGTCAAATCGCGAAAGGTCGTGTGAAGATGTACAACCGTCACGAAATGCTTGATCTTGTAACCATTGATGGCAAGGCACGCGGTATCATCGCTCGTAACTTGGTGACAGGTGAGATTGAAAGACACGGTGCTCACGCGGTACTACTTTGTACGGGTGGTTATGGCAACGTTTTCTTCTTGTCTACCAATGCAATGGGATCGAACGTAACCGCCGCTTGGAAAGCACACAAGCGCGGAGCGTACATGGCAAACCCATGTTTCACGCAGATTCACCCTACGTGTATTCCGGTGTCGGGCGACTATCAATCTAAATTGACTTTGATGTCTGAATCTCTCCGTAACGACGGTAGAATTTGGGTGCCAAAGAATATGGATGATGCCATCGCTATTCGCGAAGGCAAGAAGAAGCCAACTGATCTTTCGGAAGAAGAAAGAGATTATTATCTCGAAAGAAGATATCCATCCTTCGGTAACCTCGTTCCTCGTGACGTTGCCTCTCGTGCAGCTAAAGAGCGTTGTGATGCCGGATTTGGTGTAAATAAAACGGGGCAGGCTGTTTACCTCGACTTCTCTAGCGCGATTATTCGCTACGGTAAAGAAGAGGCAAATGTTCAGGGTATTGAAAATCCATCTGAATCCAAGATTAAAGAATTGGGTACAAAGGTGGTAGAGAACAAGTACGGTAACTTGTTCCAGATGTACGAGAAGATTACAGCTGATAATCCATACAAAACTCCAATGATGATTTACCCAGCGGTGCACTACACCATGGGTGGCATTTGGGTAGATTACAACTTGATGACAACCGTTCCTGGTCTATTTGCGCTAGGAGAGGCGAACTTCTCAGATCACGGTGCAAACCGTTTGGGAGCATCTGCTTTGATGCAAGGTTTGGCTGACGGATACTTTGTTGCTCCTTATACTGTAGGTGAGTACTTAGCAGATGATATCCGTACTGGAGCAATCGACACAAACTCTCCAGAGTTTGACGCAGTTGAGAGCGAAGTGACGGGTTGCATCGAGAAGTTGATCAACAATAATGGTTCTCAATCTGTTGATACATTCCACAAGAAGTTGGGTCACATTATGTGGAACAAGTGTGGTATGGCTAGAAACGAGCAGGGATTGAAAGAAGCCATCCAAGAGATTCGCGCTTTGCGTGAAGAGTTCTGGAAGGATGTGAAAGTTCCTGGCACTGCCAATTGCATGAACCCAGAATTAGAGAAAGCGGGTCGTGTGGCCGACTTCCTCGAGTTGGGTGAGCTGATGTGTATGGATGCGTTGAACCGCAACGAATCTTGTGGTGGTCATTTCCGTGAGGAATACCAAACAGAAGAAGGTGAAGCACTTCGCAATGATGCGGACTACACCTATGTAGCTGCTTGGGAATTCAACGAAGATCCGAGTACGCCAAACCTTCACAAAGAGGAGTTGAAATTCGAGAATGTTGAACTTAAGACGCGCAGCTACAAGTAAGCTGACCATCATAAATCCGAGAAACTATGAACCTTACGCTTAAAGTTTGGCGCCAGAACGGAGAGAATGATAAAGGTGGTTTGGTAACCTATCCAATCTCCAATGTATCGGAGGATATGTCCTTCCTCGAAATGATGGACGTTCTTAACGAGCAAATCATCGCTGATGGTGGTGACCCTATCGCATTTGATCACGATTGTCGTGAAGGAATTTGCGGTATGTGTTCACTCTATATTAATGGTGAGGCCCACGGTCCAGGTAGGGGAGTTACTACTTGCCAGCTTCACATGCGTGAATTTAAAGACGGAGATACCATCTTTATTGAGCCGTGGAAGGCAAAAGCATTCCCGGTTATCAAAGACTTGATGGTTGACCGTTCATCTTTTGATGCGATTATCCAAGCAGGTGGTTACGTTTCTGTGAACACCTCGGGTAATACACAAGATGCGAATGCTCTTCCTATTGAAAAGGAGAAGGCAGACGCAGCATTTGATGCCGCTACTTGTATTGGATGTGGTGCTTGTGTAGCAACGTGTAAGAACTCTTCCGCAATGTTGTTCGTATCTGCTAAAGTGTCGCAATTGGCACTACTTCCACAAGGTCGCGTTGAAGCAACCGATCGTGTATTGAACATGGTTCGTCAAATGGACTTAGAGGGCTTTGGTAACTGTACCAATACTGGCGCATGTGAGGTTGAATGTCCTAAGGGAATTTCTCTTGAGAACATCGCTCGTATGAACCGTGAATACCTTGCAGCTAGCTTGACTGGCAAGTAAGCGTATCCTTCTTTAGATATTGAAAGCGACTTCCTTTGGGAGTCGCTTTTTTTTTAGGTCTGTAGCCAGGGCGTGCTTTCTTTTTCAGCAGTGAGGCGTAAGAGAAAGTAAAGCTTCTATGAGACGGTAGGATGTAACTCACTTAAAGTAGGGTCATTCACACTGTTTAACTCACTTAAATCATCTGCGCTGTATCTCTTTAGTAATCAGTGCTTAAAGGGCTTGCTGATTGGTAGGCGATCAACTTAACACAGCTTTAATGCTGTGTTTTCATCCCTCCATTGTAATTTAACTTAGTTAGATGCAAGAAAAGTGTTGCATGTAATTAAGTTGGATTTATATTTGCCCGCCAATTTTAGAAAGATGAAGAACAAGTATACCGACCTAATCGAGCAAACCTTTTACTGGCCTCAAGAGGAGTTCTATGTTGAAGATGACCAGTTGTCCTGGCACGATATCAACTTGATGGATATCATCAAACAGTATGGAACCCCATTGAAAGTAACCTACCTTCCCAAGATCTCTGAGAATATTCAGAAGGCGAAGCGTATGTTCAATGTGGCTATGGCAAAGGTGGATTATCAAGGGTCCTACAATTATTGCTATTGTACAAAGAGTTCACACTTCAGCTTTATCCTTGATGAAGCTTTAAAAAATGATATTCATATTGAGACCTCTAGCGCTTTCGATATCAACATCGTTGAAGATCTAGCCCAGCAAGGCAAGATTACTAAGGAGAACTACATTGTTTGCAATGGCTTCAAGCGTCCTCAGTACGTGGAGAACATCGCACGCCTCATCAATGACGGGTGGAAGAATGTGATTCCGGTAATGGATAACAAGCTCGAGGTAAGCGATCTGAGCTCTCAGCTGAACACCAAGACGAAGATCGGTCTTCGCATTGCCTCAGAAGAAGAGCCAAAGTTTGAATTCTACACCTCTCGATTGGGAATTGGCTACAAGGACATTGTACCGTTCTATGAGAATCATGTGGCGAAGAACGACATGGTTGAATTGAAGATGCTTCACTTCTTCATTAATACCGGGATCAACGATACCGCTTACTACTGGAACGAATTGCTCAAGTGTGTAAACGTGTATATCGCACTTAAGAAGATTTGCCCAACTGTAGACTCCTTGAATATTGGTGGCGGTTTCCCAATCAAGAACAGCCTCAATTTCGATTACGATTACGCGTACATGGCGGAGGAAATCATTGCCCAAATCAAGAGAACGTGTGATCAAGCAGGGATTCCTGAACCGCACATATTCACTGAATTTGGATCCTACACTGTAGGAGAAAGTGGAGCAGCATTCTACAATATTATCGGACAAAAACAGCAGAACGACCGGGAGAAATGGTACATGATTGATTCCTCTTTCATGACGACACTTCCCGATGCATGGGCGATTAACAAGAAGTTTGTCTTGTTGGCCATCAACAAATGGAGCGATCCTTACGAACGTGTATTGTTGGGAGGGCTTACCTGTGACAGTGACGATTACTACAACAGTGAGCAGCATTCCAACGCCATCTTTTTGCCAAAGTACACGAAAGAAGAACCTCTCTATGTGGGATTCTTCAATACCGGTGCTTACCAAGAATCGGTGGGAGGTTATGGAGGTATTCAACACTGCTTACTTCCTGCACCAAAACACGTTGTAATTGATAGAGATGAAAACGGTGAAATCCGCACAAAGCTCTTTGCAAAAGAACAGAGTTATAAATCCATGATGAAGATCTTGGGATATTGATTTTTGTCTAATTTGACCCGACTGAAAGAACATACGAGATGAGTAAAGAAAGAGGACCTATATCGCAGTTTATCGATCATCATTACAAGCACTTTAACGCGGCTGCTTTGATGGATGCTGCTAAAGGGTATGAGACTCACCTTGAAGAAGGTGGAAAGATGATGGTAACCCTTGCGGGAGCCATGAGTACGGCAGAATTGGGACGTTCCTTGGCCGAGATGATCCGTCAGGATAAGATTGCAATCATTTCATGTACTGGTGCAAACCTAGAGGAAGATTTGATGAATCTTGTTGCTCACACTCATTACGAACGTGTACCGCATTATCGTGATTTGACACCAAAGGAAGAGCGTGATTTGCTAGATCGTGGATTGAATCGAGTAACCGATACTTGTATTCCAGAAGAAGAAGCTTTCCGTCGTCTTCAACAACACATTGAAAAGCGTTGGAAGGATGCAGAAGCGGCTGGTGAGCGCTATTTCCCACATGAATACATGTATCAGATGTTGTTGGGTGGTGATCTAGAGCAATACTATGAAATCGATCCGAAGAACTCTTGGATGTTAGCTGCGGCAGAGAAGAACTTGCCAATTGTGGTCCCAGGTTGGGAAGATTCCACTATGGGGAACATTTTTGCTAGCTACTGCATCAAAGGAGAACTTCAGCCTTCTACCGTAAAGAGTGGAATTGAATACATGACCTGGTTGGCTAAGTGGTACACCGAAAACAGCAGTGGAAAAGGCGTTGGATTCTTCCAAATTGGCGGAGGTATTGCTGGTGATTTTCCTATTTGTGTAGTTCCAATGCTCTATCAAGACATGGAAATGGAAGACATTCCTTTCTGGAGCTATTTTTGCCAAATTAGCGACTCTACTACGAGCTATGGCTCGTACTCAGGGGCAGTACCCAATGAGAAAATCACTTGGGGAAAACTCGATATTGACACACCTAAATTTATTGTCGAATCTGACGCAACGATTGTAGCACCATTGATTTTTGCTTGGTTGCTTGAGTGGTAAATTCTATTTTGATTTCGGATGGAAAAGAAGCGAATCATAGTTGATTACAAGAACATCAACCCTGCGTTGATGGAGGTTCTAACCGACATTTATCCTGGCGGTTATGAAGATTATGAAGATGACATCATTACGTACAAGAATGCGGCCGGCGAAACCGTGAAGGCTATTCCATTGGAAACGGATGATACAAAGTATCTCTTCAAAATCTCTTCTGAATTGAAGAAGAAGGTCGAAGCGTACATCGACGATATGGATGAAGATGACGAATCTGAGTCTTCGGAAGATTCTGTTCCTGATGTAGCAGATGAGTCCGACGAAGACTAAATTTGATTTATGAAGAAATTACTGTTCTCATTGCTGTTGCCACTTACTGTATTTGGACAAAATATGTCCGGTCCAGAAGGTAAGTTCATTTATGATTTGACCTACGATTTACTCGTTCCTTCTCAATCAGTTGATGGACTTCAGCAAGAGTGGTATAGCAATGGGCACAGTTTTTCTTTTATGGGTGAAAGAAGCTTTGTGGAGGGCTTCGGTTTTGGCTATGGTTTCGGTTTTAGCATCCATAATCTCCACAACAACTTGGCGTATGTTGAAGTTGATCCCACTTCAGTATCGATGACTCTCCTCAGCGACAGTCTTTTCAACATCAACAAGCAAAATTTGAGTTACTTCGACATTCCGTTGGAGATTCGCTACCGTGGACGCAGCACTCAGAAAGGATGGTTTTTCCGCATGTCGGCTGGAGTCCGTTTAGGGTATCGCTTAACCGGATCAGCGTATCATCGAGCAGATGATCATGCCATTCGACAGTACCGAGTATTTACTACTTCGCCTTACCGAGCAAAAGTATATGCTAGGGTAGGTGCGGGTAAAGTGACCTTGTATGCCGGTTACGACCTGATTCCTATGCTTCAGGATCAGAATCCTCCTCCTAATGTTCCGGGTGATTTTGAAATCACCAAGTTTCGAATGATGTCCGTAGGCTTGAGTATCGTACTATAATAGAGTGTACTGTTTGCCCGGTAAACTCTTCACAAGTCCACGCAATTCTAATGTGGTGATCAGGGCGAAAACCTGAGAAATAGGTCTCCCTGTTGCACTCCCTATCTTATCCACTTGCATCGGTCCATACTGCAGCGCACTGATTATGGAGGCCTCCTCTGTACTCAGATCAATGGGTAGTGATATCTGTTTGGGTTTCGTGTTGCTCTCAGTTTCCCACCCCATTGTTTCCAGTAAATCACTTGGGGATGAAAGCACGCATGCTTCATTCTTCTTTATCAAATTAAGACAACCTGCACTGAGTGTGTCAGATACCCTACCTGGTACGGCGAAAACGTCTCGGTTATAGCTCGCTGCTAGTTGTCCTGTTATAAGGGCGCCTCCTTTTATGGCGGCTTCTACCACCACAGTCGCATCGCTCATGCCGGCCACAATCCGATTTCGTTTGGGGAAATTTGCCGCATCGGGCTTTGAAGTGGATGGGAATTCGGTAAGCAAGGCACCATTTTCTTCAATTTCCGTATAGAGCTTTCTGTTTTGATAGGGATATCGGTATTCGAATCCATGTCCCAAAACAGCGATGGTGGTACAGCCGTATTTCAATGCTGCTCGATGAGCGGTTGCGTCTATGCCAAGTGCTAGACCTGAAATGATAGTAGGTGAGATGGCGCTCCATTCTCGAATCATTTCGGTTGTGATGCTCGCACCATGACTCGTTTGATTCCGTGTACCTACTACGGCAACTGTGTGATTTGGATTGAGGTTGGCTTGGCCCTTCTTGAAGAGCAGAACGGGGCTATCAGCACATCGGAGAAGGCGCCTTGGAAAAGCTTCGTCTTTGTAGAATAGAATTTCAATTCCATGGTCAATGGCATACTTCAATTCCAAATCTGCCTTTACCCGCGGATCGGATTTGAATATGGCTTGGACACGTTCATTTCCAAGTCCTGGAACCTTCTCTAATAGGTGTTTTTTCTCGTTGAAAACAGCCTCTGCGCTACCGCAGAAGTCAACAAGAGCCCTGGCAATGACCGGACCTATTTTATCCACAAAGCACAGGGCCAGTTGGTAATGAACTTCCATTTTTGTGAGGTTTGGGTTATCACAAAAATCGAGGACTCATTTTGGAAAGTGTCCAATCTCAGAGCGCAAAATTTACCAGGGATATGGAATAAGGTTGAGTCTATGATTTTAGGAAGACCCTCATTCCATTTGCAATCGTTTGTATCCGTCTATCCTTTGGTGTGTAGTCAATATTCTTCCGAACTTGAGACTGGGGCTTGCGGGTACGCAGCCCCTTGGGGCGTGGGTTAGCTGCTAGGAACCATGCGCCAGACTTTAGGCCTTGATACACCAGGCCTCGAGCTTCTGTCACCTGTCACCAGGCCACATACACCAAACCTCCGTCACCAGTCACCAAACTTCAGACATCATACATCCCTCAAAGCCCATCTCTCACCTCTCAATGCCAACAGCCACCACTATTCTTCCTTCTTTACCACTATGGCAGAAGCTTGTGCAGTCGGAAGAATGAGCATGTCTGCTACGTTCACATGAGGTGGTCGAGTAACTTGGTAGGCGACGGCATCGGCGATGTCTTCAGCGAGAAGTGGATCAAATCCATGGTATGTTTCATCAGCTTTTTGTTGGTCGCCATCAAAACGGACGAGGGAAAATTCGGTCTCAACCATACCTGGAGCGATTTGTGAAACGCGAATACCATACTCAATCAAGTCAATGCGCATTCCACGAGTTAATGCGTCAACAGCGTGCTTTGTGCCGTTGTAGACATTTCCGCCAGGATAAACTTCTTTACCTGCAATAGAGCCAATGTTGATGATGTGACCTTTTTTACGTGAGGTCATGAATGGAATAATGGCTTTGCTGACGTACAAGAGCCCTTTAACATTGGTGTCAATCATTCGTTCCCAATGGTCTAGGTTGCCTTCTTGAATGGGCCCTTTTCCAGCAGCTAATCCGGCATTATTTACAAGTACATCAATTTTTTTCCACTCATCCGGAAGTCTATTTGCAAAATTCTGAACATCAGATTGAACACGTACATCCAATGGGTATACCATACATTTTCTTCCCTTGGTTTCGATTTTTTCTCGAAGGGTGTTTAATCGGTTCTCCCGTCTTCCTGTTGCAATGATGTCGTATCCTTCATCCGCTAAGCGAAGAGCTGTTGCCTCACCTATTCCTGAAGTTGCGCCTGTAACAAGTGCAATGCCTGCCATGATTCTTCGTACTTTTCTAATTCATTCAAAGCTATGAGAAAACTACTACTCTTTCTCGTTCTTTTCACATCGGTCGCATCATTTGCGCAGATTACTGTGATGGGGACGGTTCGCGATGAATCGGGTCCAGTACCCTCTGTTTTCATCTTCCAAGATGGAGTTCAGCTTGGGATGACCAATAATATTGGTCAGTTTAGAGTGGCTATTGATCCTACCCGTGAATTGGTTTTTCACGGATTAGGATACGAGGAACTGCGCGTAGGAGTCGAGTATTTTACTGAGGACAACCGCAAACAGCCTCTTGATGTAGTGATGCGGAAATCAACCCAAGTCTTGAGTGATGTGGTGATTACTGCGGGACGATTTGAACAAAAGACCGAGGAATCTCCCATTAGTATTGACGTTTTGAAACCATATCTGATTAAGGAGAGGGCACAAACCGAATTGGAACAAACCGTACAGCAAGCCTCTGGGGTAAACGTGACAGATGGTCAAATCAATATTCGAAGCGGAAGTGGGTGGAGTTACGGAGCTGGGACGCGCGTATTAATGCTTCTCGATGAAATGCCGCTCATTAGTCCTGATGCAGGACAAGCGCAATGGAGCCTCATTCCCACGGAGGCTGTGAGTCAGATTGAGGTAGTTAAGGGAGCAGCGTCTTCGTTGTATGGTACTTCGGCAATGAACGGAATCATGAATGTGAGAACGCTAGAGCCCACATATACTGACCATACTGATATTCAATTGTATCAAGGTTTTTACGACCAACCGCGACGTGCAGAGAATAAATGGTGGGACGGCATTCGCGGATGGACGGGAACTCAGTTTAGTCATACTTTTTCCCGAGGGGCAAATAAACAATACGGGTGGGTTATCGCCGGCCAGGCAGAGCATGATGCGGGATATCAATTCGATGTTCCAGATCATCGTGCAAGGTTCCTTACCAAGTTTAAATATGCGAATCCAGAGGCTCCGGAATGGGATTATGAAGTCATGGCCACCGGACTTTGGTCGGAGACAGGTGATGCTCTTCTTTGGAATGGATTCAATGAAGCTTATATCCCATTGGATAGTCTTGCAACGCGAACAACCGGTTTCGATTTTTTCATCGATCCAAAAGTTACTTATCACGGAGGGCTTGGAACGCATGTGTTGAGAGGTCGATTTATGGGCATAAACAACAATGCGAGGACGGAGACAACGAGTTATGAGAATTATAGTCAAATGGGTTTTGCTGAATATCTCTGGCAAGTTCAATTGGGAGACATTTTATTGATTTCTGGCGCTTCTGGTCAACTGGGAGCCAGTAATTCAGAGGTCTTTGACGGGGTTCACCAATTGGGAAATGGTGCCGCTTATGTTCAGGCCGAATATAATATGAACTGGTGGAAGGCCACGGCTGGAGTGCGTTACGAGGCGCTGACATTAGATGATAAATCTTGGAGCCGACCTGTCATGCGATTTGGACTCAATGGAGGATCTCAGTCAACTCGATTTAGAGCTTCCTACGGTGAGGGCTTCCGCTTTCCTACGATGGCAGAGATGTTCACAAGAACGAATGTCGGAGCGCTTCAAGTTTTTCCCAACTACAATCTGGAGCCTGAAAGTGGATCTAGTGTTGAATTTGGCTTGCGTCAACTGTTCAAGTTTGGAGGTTTTCAAGGCTACGCAGATGTGGCTGTATTCCAAATGAACTATCAAAACATGATGGAGTTTTCCTTTGGAAGATGGGGGTCAGGAGGGGCTACAGTGTTTGAAAACTACGGATTCAGAAGTATCAATATTGGAGACACTAAGGTAGAAGGGGTTGAGCTCTCAACGTTTGTGGAATGGGCTTTTTCAGAGTCTTCTTCTCTTAAATGGATGGGTGGCTTCACTTGGATGAATCCGAGTCCAGATGATCCCGATTATGTGTATGCTACTTATCCTGGTCTATTACCTGGTCAGCCAGACACCGAGATGTCTTATCAATCTACGTCTTCAAACCCCGAGAGCAACGTCTTGAAATATCGGTATCAAGTGTTGTTCAAGTCGGATCTACAATGGGATTGGTATCGATGGTCGGCCGGTACGAGTGTTCGCTACAACGATTTCATGCAGAACATCGATCAGATTTTTGTGGACCCTCTCTTTAGTCAGTTTATTCCCGGTGTTGAAGAAGCGCGTACCCATCAATCGAATGGAGATTGGCAAGTAGATGTTCGTTTAAAATACATGGCTAGCAGCGATGTATCCATTACCTTGGTGGTGAATAATCTTTTGAACCGAGAGTACTACCCTCGTCCCGCTTTGGTTGGCGCCCCTCGCAGCTATGTCATGCAACTTCGATATAACATTTAGCGAACATTGGGTTAGTAGTGCTTTCTCAACTTTGATGCAGGTAATAAATGAGAGAGACGCGCAAGTTTATCTATGTTTTTGACCCCCTTTGTGCATGGTGCCATGTTTTTGGAGAGAAGGTGATTGCCCCACTTCAAGAAGCTTATGGTGACTTTGCTCAGATTGACATATTTGCGGGTGGATTATACGTAGGGGATAGAGTAGGACTGTTAGGAAGTATCGCTGCGAATTATCCACAGGCAATTGCTGAAATAGAGGCACATGCGGGGTATGAATTTTCTGACGCGTTTAAAGAGAATGTTCTTTCACGTTTGGATGAATTTGAAATGAATTCAGAGCACTCAGGAGCGGCCTTTGCTTGGCTAAAGCAGCATGTTCCTGAACGGCAAGTGGAGATCGCACATGGGATTCAAAAGCTCTTTTTTGAAGAGGGTTTATCGTTATCTGATGCGTATAGCTACAGAGAATTAGTTGAAGGTTTGGGGTTGAATTTCGAACCGTTTAAGGCGGTTTTCTATTCGCCTGAGACCGTTAATTTGGTTCGGCAACAATACATCTATGCCCATCAATTAGGAGTGCGCTCTTTTCCCTCATTGATTTATGTACATGGATCAAAAGGGGAGCTACTTGCCCAAGGGTTCAGAGAATTCTTACAAATTGATTCGATAATGAAAGAAAACTTTTACAGGATGTAAATTTTTCAACATTTTCTATACAATAAGTTTGTTACTAGTGTAAACAATTGTATAAATTGCTGAAGCAGAATGCTTTTAAGCCTGCGCAAGAGAGACCTATCGACCGCCAACTGAAAATAAGACAATGAACCTCATACTCTTTGACGTATCGGGAACTTTGGTGCATTCAAGTGCTTTTGAAAATAAAGTGCTTTGGAAGACGCTTACTCAAGTTCTTTCTATACCGATGAAATCGGTGTGCGAATTTCGCCCTGAAGAGACAGAGACCGCCTTTGTAAGAAAAGTGTGGAGCTTTGTGAGAGGGAGTGAACCAACTCGGGAAGAGTGGGATGAGATTTATGCCGTTTATCAGCGAATACTGACAGAAACATATCTGCTCGAAAGCGATCGCTTCAAAGCAGTTTTGGGAGCCCCAGAGTTATTGAGACACTTGCAGTCTTCAAAATCTTGGGGCTTTGCTATTGCCACTACCTCGTGGCACGATTTAGCACACATGAGCTTGCGAGGTTCGGGGTTCTACACGCGAAGATTTCACATTGTTACGGGAGAAGGAATCCTCACAAAAGTGGACTTAGTGAACAAGGCTATAGAATCTTCTAAGCGTTGGTATGGCGTTTCTGATTTTGAGAAAGTGACCTACGTGGGAGATGGATCTGTAGACACAAAGGCTTGTCGAGAATTGAACCTGCCGTATTTGGATGTAGCTGAAGTGTCACAGGCAACGGAGAAGTCAATGCCGTGTTACCCGAGCAAAACACAGTTCATTCGACTCGCCCGACGCGCTGTAGTGCCTAGCAGAATTAGAGAAAATAGTTTTGTGAGTTTGATGGGTCTGAAGACCTAAAATTGCACATCCTTTCATACCTTCAAGCTCCCATGCAAACTACCGTAGCACAGAGCTGGAAGGAGCTCCAAGAATTGTTATTCCAAGATTCATTTGACCCGGGAATTGGTCGATACCGATCGCCGTATATCTACCGGGGAATGAATGATTCTGATCATACTCTCAAAACGTCCCTTGCACGATTGGGCGGCCCATACGATAGGTTGGAACGTCACCTATTGCGCAATTTCCGCAAGTATGCTTTGAAATCGGCTATCACTGAAAATTCAGTTTGGAATATTCTGGCCTTGGCGCAGCACCACGGACTTCCAACACGTTTGTTGGACTGGACGTATTCACCTTATGTTGCCCTTCATTTTGCGACAAATGATATTCAGAAATACGACCGAGATGGAATTATTTGGGCTACTAATTACGTGAAGCTCAATCAATTTCTACCCGATCGGTTGAAAGATGTTATCAATCGCGAACAATCGAATACATTCACCGCAGAAATGCTGGATTCTGTGTGTAAGGATCTCGACAGTCTGAAGCGCTTGGACGAGGAGGAATTTTTACTCTTCTTAGAGCCTCCTTCACTCGATGAGCGTATTATCAACCAGTTTGCCCTTTTCTCACTTTTGAGCTCTAGCACGGCTTCTATGGACGAGTGGTTGGAAGATCACGATTCCTTTGTGTATCGAATTGTTATTCCCAAAGAATTAAAATGGGAGATTAGAGATAAACTCGATCAGGCCAATATTACAGAACGTGTATTATTCCCAGGACTCGATGGGTTGTCTATGTGGTTGAAGCGACACTACAGTTCCAAAAATCCAGATCCGGATGACGAAGAGATGGCGCATTAAAGTGCGAGGAAAAGTACAGGGTGTTTTCTACCGCGTGTCTACCGCAGAAAAGGCTACAGCATTAGGCCTTGTGGGGTGGGTTAAGAATGAACCCGATGGATCGGTTCTCCTAGAAGTTGAAGGGGATGATTCGCCTTTAACTGCCTTCGTGAATTGGCTGAGTGAAGGTCCACCGATGGCCGTGGTGATCGGTGTTGATCAATCTGAAATTGCCGTTCTGGGTTCTGAATACAAGTTCGAAGTCAGGTACTGATTAGGTCTCTTCAGAGAGTTTCCCCGACTTTTTCACCTTCCCCGATTTAGGTTCATACGAAATCAAACTCCATGTCATCACCAAACTTGTCGCGATGATGATGTAGAGTAGGATGCCATTATCAAAGGCTTCAATCTCCATTTCAGCAGGAATATTGAAGAAGAGGAGAATGGTGATCAGCCCTCGTGGAGCAATAAACAACTCTGGCTTTGTATCTCGCCCGATGAACACATTCATCCACAAATCTCTCAATACATACATTCCCAATAGGGCGATGGTGGAAAAGGTAAAGACCATTGGAGAGAGTAGGGAAGGCAAATCAATGTACATACCGAACACGATAAAGAAGAAGGTTCGGATGATGAAAGAAGACTCTAAAGTGATGAGGCGGAAGTCCTTTAAGAGACCTTCCATGATAGAATACTTGAGCCATTTCGCGAGTTTTCCTCGGAAGAAGAGTTTCGAATTGTTTAATATCAATCCAAAAATTAGGATGATGAGGAGCGAACTCAAGTGGAATTTTTTCCCAATCGCATAGATCAAGATAAGGACTGCAATAAGGAGAAACAGCTTCACTTCTGTCTTGATGTTCTGAAGGATAAATACCAGTAAGTAACTAGTTATGATAGAGATCACAAAAGAGAAGATGAACGTCCAACTGAACATGAGTGCCAGTTCTCCACCACCTTCGGCTTTGAAGCCTTCTAGGATGAAATAGAACATCATAATTCCCAGGATGTCTGAGAAAGTACTTTGGTAAATCATGAACTCGCGCTTGTTGTGACCCAGGCTCCCAACGGAAGGGATCACAATGGCGGAACTCAGGATAGACAGTGGGATGGCATAGATGATGGACGATTGCCAATTGGCATCCATGGTATAGTGAATGAGCGCGGCCAAAAGAGCTGCGGTACTAGCTAATTCTACTATGGATAAGGTTAAACTTGAATAGATCATATGCCGTTTATCCTTGGTCAATTCCAAATCCAATGCGGCCTCTAAGACAATCATAATCAATCCAACTGTACCCAAGATTTCCAGAATCGGGGTAAGGTCGATGGTCGGAGTGTTCAATGCCTTCATACCATAAGCTATACCTACTCCGGTTCCAATCAGCATCAATACTGATGGAATGCGCGTGAGGCGTGATATGATATTAAAGAAGTAAGATAGAATGACGATTAGAGCCAGCGCTATCAAGTAATCTAATGAAGACGTAAAATCCATGAATCCAAAATAGGGCTTTACGAGCAAATCCCATGAAAGATGGGAGAATTAGTTGTACGTCCTTTTGACAGATTTTGAAGCGTCTAGATTCGCCACTCTTCAAGAGTTTCATGTCCAATATGACAAAGAATACCTCAAGGTGTAAGAGGATGACAACAACATCACCTATGTTATTCTGTATTCCCTCAAAGGCTTAAGAGAGGCATTGGAAAGATTGAAACGGCATTGCGATAGAAAACGGGAGGGGAGGGGTGCTGAGGATAGGATGGAATAAGCGTTGCATTCTTTCGGTTACAATTATCATCAGAAGGATACATTTATTCCAAAAAAGCAGGTCTTGTGACCAAACAAGGGTACTCAAGAGATCATGGAATGGTTAGACAAACCGTTAGTTTTGATCTCCGACTATGGGTGAATGATGGCTTGCTCGAGGAGGAAAGAAAAGGTCTTTTGACTCAAGAATAGGTTCATTCCTAGAGGAGTGGCTTTTGAAGGAGACGATGAAGAAATAGACATGAAAAAAAAGCCGGTTAACAGAATTGCTAACCGGCTTTCAATCGAGTTGTTCAGGTAAATTAAGCTCCGCCTGAGCGCTTGCGATCACTTTCGTTCAAAAGGATCTTACGCAAGCGAATATTTGAAGGAGTAACTTCTACATACTCATCACCTTGGATGTATTCCAATGCTTCTTCCAAACTGAATATAATCGCTGGAGCAATTCGCATTTTATCATCTGCACCCGATGAACGGATGTTGGTGAGGTGTTTTGTTTTAGTGATGTTCACCACCATATCTCCCGCACGTGAGTTCTCACCGATAACTTGACCACCGTAGATGTCTACACCTGGATCAACGAAGAACTTACCGCGATCTTGAAGACGGTTGATGGAGTAAGGAATTGCAGTTCCTTTTTCCATGTTGATCAATGAACCGTTTTGACGACCTGGAATTTCACCTTTATACGGTTGGAACTCCTTGAATCGGTGGTTCATAATCGCCTCACCAGCCGTAGCCGTGAGTAGACCGTTACGTAAACCAATCAATCCTCTAGAAGGAATGTTGAACGTGACAATCATACGGTCGCCTTTTGGTTGCATGTTCAGCATTTCACCTTTGCGAAGTGTAACCATTTCAACCGCAGTACCGCTCTTGTCTTCAGGAAGGTCAACAATCAATTCCTCAATTGGCTCAGACTTCACACCGTCAATTTCCTTCAAGATAACTTGAGGCTGACCAATTTGAAGTTCATATCCCTCACGACGCATGGTTTCGATCAATACAGAAAGGTGCAATACACCTCTACCGTATACTCGGAATGCATCTGCTCTTTCAGTTTCTTCAACCTTAAGTGCGAGGTTTTTCTCCATCTCTTTGTCCAAGCGGTCTTTGATGTGACGTGAAGTCACATACTTTCCTTCTTTACCAAAGAATGGTGAATCGTTAATCGTGAAGAGCATACTCATCGTAGGCTCGTCGATAGAAATGCTAGGAAGGGCTTCAGGATTTTCGAAGTCACAAATAGTGTCTCCAATTTCAAACCCTTCGATGCCAGTTACTGCACAGATATCGCCTGCTTCCACAGTCTCTACCTTGGCCTTTCCCATGCCATCAAACTTGTAAAGCTCTTTTACTTTTGATTTCACAGGGGTTCCATCGCGTTTCACAAGGGTGATTTGCATGTTTTCTGCAAGAGTTCCTCTCTTCAAACGACCAATGGCAATACGACCGGTATACTTGCTGTAGTCAAGGGAAGTGATCAACATTTGAGTTGTTCCTTCTTCTACGGTTGGAGCAGGAACGTACTCGAGTACCATGTCCAATAGCGGAGCAATGGAATCGGTCTTTTCGTTCCAATCTGGACTCATCCAGTTTTCTTTCGCCGAACCGTATACAGTAGGGAAGTCAAGCTGATCTTCGGAAGCGTCGAGGTTGAACATCAAGTCGAATACCGCTTCGTGAGCCGCATCTGGATCACAGTTTGGCTTGTCTACTTTGTTCACCACTACGATTGGCTTCAAACCGAGCTCCAATGCTTTTTGAAGCACGAAACGAGTTTGTGGCATCGGGCCTTCAAAGGCGTCAACCAACAAGAGAACACCATCAGCCATGTTCAATACACGCTCTACCTCTCCACCAAAGTCGGCGTGGCCAGGAGTGTCAATAATGTTGATCTTGGTGCCTTTGTAAGTAACAGAAACGTTCTTAGAAAGAATGGTAATCCCGCGTTCTCTCTCGAGGTCGTTGTTGTCGAGAATAAGTTCTCCCGTCTGTTGGTTCTCACGGAACAATTGACAGAAGTGCAAGATTTTATCAACCAAGGTTGTCTTACCGTGGTCAACGTGTGCGATAATAGCTATGTTGCGAATTGCGGTCATACCCTATAATTAAGGCCGCAAAAGTAGTGGTTTTCAACGAGGTGGAAATGCGTTGCCAGATTAATTTATTTCGAGGTTGTAATCGGTTGTAGAGTTCTAAGTACTAGGCACTATGTAGCTGAAGCATGCGAGGTTAGTTCGGAAGGCTTTGCTAATAACAGTTCACGTCTCTAAATGTCGTCAAAGCTCAACAATCCATCTCCGCATTATCATCAATTTAGGATGAGTATTCTATCCAATGAGTCGTTGTACATGAAAATTACGCCGTAGTATGTGGAGTACACATGCAAAGAGATGTCGAGATTATAGACTGCTGTGTACTCTCTAAAAATGCAGATTTCAACCGGTGAAATGAGAGGACTGGTCTTGATATGAGAATGCATCAACGACTCAATCTCTTTTCCTTCTTGAGGTTCTATGGTTTGCGGTAATAATCTCGTGTGATATTTGATAAAGCGGGTAGGTAGGAGGTCTTCATTCAGCTCTATCATGTAGTCGTTGCCGATAGGGATTATATAATCGCCACTATAACCAGGCATTAGGTATAGTCGCCATCCTTCTTCTATTTCAAAGAAAACTGGATTGAATTGCACTCCTTCAGCAATGGTGATTTGATCTCCGTAAGCTTTAAAAGCTGCCTCAAGTAATTGGTTTTTAGCATCAATGAACTCCAACTCATCATCTGTAAGTTCTCGTTCTTCAATCTTGGTGTCTTTCGGAGTCGATACATCGCTTTTTCGGAAAACGAGTTCGCAAAGTGAATGTTGAACTTCTCTATCGTACCAAATGCAGGTGATATTCCTTCTCGATTCCATGATGACATATCCGCCTGCTTTAGAAGTGATTTCTCGGTCCAATGCCATGAAGATATCGCTGGAATGCCATGCAACTTGATCCAATTGATAGATATGGTTGGCCTCTTCCAGAATGGAATCTAGCTTGGGGCGTAAGAGTTCTTGAATAGAATCGGGAGCGAAAGGAGACTCATCTTCTTGTCCGTACAAAGGCGAAATGACAACAAGGAATAGAGAGAGTAGTAGAGAGCGCATGGATGAAGTTTTTTGGAAGATAGTAATTTATGGCCGGTAGGTCGACTATAAATCGATCACAAAAAAATCCCCACCATCTTGCGACAGTGGGGATTCCATATAAATCAGGGAAACTGATTAGTGACGAACAACAAATTTGCCGCTCATTACATCAGATCCGCTTTGTACACTGTAGAAGTAAGTACCTGCGCTCAATGCAGAAGTGTTCATTTCTACAAACTGACGTCCTTCAACTTGGTTCTCAGTTTGAGTCATGATCACACGACCTTGGATGTCCATAACGCTAATAACAACTTCGCTGTTACCATTGATGTGGTAAGTAATGTTAATGTTGTCGTTTGCTGGGTTAGGGAAGGCACGTGCTGATTGACGATCAAGAATGTTCTCTTCAGTAGAGATGTTGTTGTCAACATCAGCCATCATCCACATCCAAACATCAGCGCCACCCCAACGAGTTGCTGTGTTAGCCCATGAATCATCAGCCAATTTATCAAACATCTGACCACCGCCACAAGCAGCGGCTACGGAAGAAGTTACGATACCAATAGTGTCACCACCATTGTCCACTTGAATGGTCATGATAAAAGCACCTGAAACAATTGGTCCATTCGTGAAGTTGAATGCAGTCCATCCCAAGTTTGCAGTGTCAATAGATGTTACTGCAACTGGAGCTGAAGTACCAGCAACTGCACCAATGGTACCTGCAGCAGTATCAACAGGGTAAATGTAAGCGTGAATGTTACCAGAAACAACATGCTCTTTGGCAGCGATTAATGCATATACGTTCTCAATTTTGTATGCTTGAGAAGGGAAAATGAGCATACCTTTTTCTTTGTCGCCGTAACCGTTAGTACCTGAAAGGTAACCACCAGTAGTCGCTCCGTAAAGTGCCAAATCAGGGCTGGCACACTGAGGAGGTGCGATAAGAGTGTCCGTAATCGTTTCAGTTGCAGTAGGAACCGCAGGAGCTGATTCGTATGTGCGATACAAGTAGGCTTCTTGAGCCATTGCCGTACCAGAAATCGCAACTGCTGCGATAAGCGTGTAAAGCTTCTTCATGGTTGTTGTGTTTAAATTTTATGTGACGAATTTAGTAAGATTAAGTCAAAAATGGTTGCAAATGAATTTAATGTGCCTCAAGCCAATCGTTTCCCTCTCCGGTTTCTACAATTAATGGGACTTCCAGTTCAAAGGCATTCTGCATTTCATCAACAACTAATTCTTTTAGCTTATCCAATTCAGATTTTTCTGCATCAAACACCAATTCATCGTGTACTTGAAGAACCATGGCACTTTTAAATCCTTCTTCTTTCATGCGCTTGTGGATTTTAATCATGGCTAGCTTGATGATATCAGCAGCTGAACCTTGAATAGGAGCATTTACTGCATTTCGTTCTGAATGTCCACGAACTACCGCATTTCGGCTATTGATGTCTTTCAAGTAGCGCCTTCTACCGGTAATGGTTTCAACATAACCCTGTTTTCTAGCGAGTTCTACTTGAGTGTCGATGTAATCGCGAATACCCGGATAAGTTCTGAAATAAGCTTCAATCACTTCTTTTGCTTCGCTTCTACTCAAGTTGGTTTGCTGACTCAATCCAAAGGCAGAAACTCCATAGATAATTCCAAAGTTGACTGTTTTGGCGTGGCTTCGCTGTTCACGTGTAACTTCCTCTAGCGGAATGTCAAAAACCTTGGCTGCCGTTGCTGCGTGGATGTCTTCCCCGTTTATGAAGGCAGAGATCATGGATTGATCTTTGCTGAGCGCTGCTATGATGCGAAGTTCTATCTGACTGTAATCAGCGGCCATGAGAACATGGTTTTCATCTCTAGGGATGAACATGGCTCTGACTTTCTTTCCTCGTTCTGTTCGAATGGGGATGTTTTGCAAATTGGGATTAACACTGCTCAATCGTCCAGTCGCTGCAACGGTTTGATTGTATGTGGTGTGAATCTTCCCGGTAGATTTGCTTACAAGTTGTGGTAGGGCATCCACGTAAGTGCTCTTCAGTTTTCCAATTTGACGATAGTCGAGGATTTTGGAAACAATGGGATGCTTGTCTACAATGCCTTGTAGAATATCTTCTGAAGTGGCGAATTGACCACTCTTGGTTTTCTTCGGCTTTTCGAGCAATTGCATTTTGCCAAAGAGGATGTCGCCCAATTGGCGTGGACTACCGATGTTGAAAGGCTCCCCGGCATCTTCAATAATGCTCTTTTCAAGGTCTGCCAATTCGGTTTCTAGTTGCTTGGAATAGGTGTTTAGCGCTTCAACATCAACCTTAATTCCTTCGTATTCCATGCTGGCGAGAACGGGAACTAATGGAGCCTCAATGGTTTCAAAAACACTGCGAACCCCACCTTCATCAAGAGATGGATTGAATTTTTCATAAAGTTGATAGGTGATGTCGGCGTCTTCACCCGCATATTCCACCACCTTATCAATGTCAACATCGCGCATGTTCCCTTGATTCTTTCCTTTCTTTCCAATCAGTGATTCGATGGAAACCGGGCGATATCCGAGATAGGTTTCGGCCAATAGATCCATGTTGTGACGCATGTCAGGCTGCATCAGGTAATGCGCTAACATAGTGTCGAACATTTTTCCTTTGATCTCAACCCCGTATCCTTGAAGCACGGTCATGTCGTATTTCAAGTTTTGAGCGATTTTCATCACGTTTTCGTCCTCGAAGAACGGCTTGAGAAGATCGACAATGGCTTGAGCTTCTTCTCGGTTCTCCGGTACGGGGATATAATGAGCCTTTCCTCCAGCCCAACTGAAGGCAACGCCCACGAGTTCCGCTTCTAGTGCATTCAGAGATGTAGTTTCCGTATCGAAACAGACTGCCTCGTTTTTGCGCATCTTTTTCACGAGCATTTCAATACCCATCTCATCATCAACTTTTTGATAGTGATGATCGGTGTTTTCGATGGTTTTCATGCCTCCATTGGTGGGTTCAGCTTCTCCTGAATCACCCCCACCAAAGAGATCCATTTGGTCTCCCGTGTGTTTAATGACAGAGGCACCCGATTTTTGTTGGATTTCTACATCGAGTACTCGCTTTGCCAAAGTGCGGAACTCCAGTTCCTCAAATACAGCTTTGAGTTTCTCTTCATCAATAGGATCGCGGGTGATATCCGTTTCAGAAAGTTGGATGGGGGCATCCACTAGGATGGTGGCCAACTCCTTGCTCAGAATTCCCAATTCCTTGTTTGCGCGAACTTTTTCTCCCAGTTTTCCTTTGATTTCATCGGCATGCTCAAGTGTGTTCTCCATGGTGCCATACTGCTTGAGAAGCTTAACGGCGGTTTTTTCACCTACACCTGGAAGTCCTGGGATATTGTCAACTGCATCCCCCATCATTCCCAAGATGTCAATCACCTGACTCACATCTTCAATGTCCCATTTCTCGCAAACTTCTTTTGGCCCCAACACTTCGGCAGGAGCACCGCCTCTTGCTGGTTTGTACATGAAGATTTTGTCGCTTACCAACTGACCAAAGTCTTTGTCGGGCGTCATCATATAGGTTGTATACCCTTCCTTTTCTGCTTGTTTAGCCAAAGTACCAATCACGTCATCTGCTTCATAACCATCAACACCTACGTATGGAATACGGAAAGCGTCAAGGATTTTTTGAATGTAGGGGACGGAGATTTTAATGGCTTCGGGAGTTTCGTCCCTGTTCGCCTTGTAGGCTTCAAATTTCTCGTGTCGAACGGTTTTGGCTTTGGTGTCGAACACCACGGCAATATGAGTGGGATTTTCCTTTTCGAGCACTTCGAGCAAGGTGGTAGTAAAGCCAAAGATGGCTGAAGTGTCCAACCCTTCGCTGGTTACGCGCGGGTTTTTCGCAAAGGCGAAGTAGGCTCTGAAGATGAGCGCGTAGGCGTCAAGAAGGAAGAGTTTGTTGTCTGTCTCACTCATGGGAAATACTTTGCGGGCAAGATACCAATTGTGGAAGATTGGTCCTTCACATTCTTTTAGCTTTGTCACTCTTCGCGAAATGCTATTTTTGCCAAACATCATTTACCTCAAGAACTACTTTGGCTGAATCAGTTGTCATTATCCCCACCTACAACGAGCGCGAGAATATTGAGAATATTCTTCATGCCGTGTTGGACCAGCAGTACGATTTTCACGTGCTGATTGTTGATGATGCTTCGCCAGATGGTACCGCGGATATCGTGAAATCGATTCAAAAGTCCTATCCCGATCGCCTTCACATTGAAGAGCGCTCTGGTAAGCAAGGGTTGGGAACGGCTTATATTCACGGTTTTAGATGGGCACTAGAGAGAGAGTATGAATTCGTGTTCGAAATGGATGCGGATTTTTCTCATGATCCCAACGATTTGATCAACTTGAAAAATGCATGTACAGATGGGGCTGATCTCTCCATTGGTTCAAGATACGTTCGAGGTGTGAACGTGGTAAACTGGCCAATGAGCAGGGTGTTGCTATCCTTCTTCGCCTCCAAGTACGTTCGTTTTGTAACGGGAATTCCGGTGCATGATACCACGGCTGGGTTTATTTGCTACCGACGAAGCGTTTTGGAGAGAATCAAGTTGGACAAAATCAAATTCGTGGGTTACGCCTTCCAGATTGAAATGAAGTTCAAGGCTTGGAAACACGGATTTACCGTTCGAGAGGTACCTGTGATTTTTACAGATCGCACAGCCGGACAATCCAAAATGAGCAATGGTATCATTAAGGAAGCGATTTTTGGCGTTATTCGGTTAAAACTCGACAGCATCTTCAATAGAAACTACTAATTCTAAGTAGTTTTTCTGACCTTTGCATCCCCTAAAAATGGTGCATCTATCATGGCCGATACTATACTCATCAAAAATGCAAGAATCGTCAACGAGGGTATTACTCAAGAAGGCGACTTGCTAATTGAAAACGGGCGCATTGCGCACGTGGATCGTCATATTTCTCCGAAGAACGGTAATGTAAAGATCATCGATGCGCATGGAATGTATCTCATCCCAGGTGTTATCGATGATCAAGTTCACTTCCGCGAGCCTGGTCTCACTCATAAGGCTGATATTGCAACTGAATCTCGTGCTGCGGTAGCCGGAGGAATTACTTCTTTCATAGAGCAGCCCAATACTGTTCCTCAGGCCACAACGGTTGAACTGGTTGAGAAGAAGTACGAGCGAGCAGCAGAAGTAAGTGCTGCAAATTACGCTTTCAACATCGGTGCAACCAACGACAATGTTGAGGAGCTACTCAAAGTAGACAAGACGAGAATTCCAGGTGTAAAGATCTTTATGGGTTCAAGCACTGGTAACATGTTGGTAGACGATTTAAAATCGTTGGAACGCATTTTCTCTGAAGTGGATAATCAGTTGATTACGCACTGTGAGGACGAGGCGACCATCAAGGCTAATCTTGAAAAATACAAGGCGGAATTCGGGGATGATATTCCAATGAAGTATCACCCAATTATTCGTTCTGCAGAAGCGTGTTACTTGAGTTCTTCTACTGCTGTAGACCTCGCCAAGAAGCACGATTCTAGACTACATGTTTACCATATTTCTACTGGAATCGAAACTGAGTTGTTTGACAACAAGCTTCCGTTGGGGGAGAAGAAAATCACCGCAGAGGCCTGTGTCCATCACTTGTGGTTTAATGATGAAGATTACGATGCTAAAGGATCTCTGATCAAGTGGAATCCAGCGGTTAAAACAGAGGAAGATCGCAAGACTATTTGGACGGCACTCTTAGATGATAGGATTGATGTGATTGCCACAGATCACGCTCCTCATACACGCGAGGAAAAGGACAGTCTGTATACATCAGCACCTAGCGGCGGACCTTTGGTTCAACATGCATTGGTGGCCATGATGGAATTTGTGACCGACGAGACCATTACAATGGAAAAACTCGTGGAGAAAATGTGTCACAATCCGGCTATTCTATTTAACATCAAAGAGCGCGGATTTATTCGCGAAGGATACCACGCAGATTTAGTGTTGGTTGAAGCTTCTCGTCCGTGGACAGTAACCGATGAGAATGTTCTTTCCAAATGTGGATGGTCTCCATTTGAAGGAAGTACCTTTAAAGCGAGAGTGTCTCATACGTTTGTGAACGGTAAAGTCGTTTACAAGAACGGTCAGTTTGATGACTCCGTTCGCGGAGAACGTTTGTACTTTGATAGAGATTGAGAATCCTGAACACATATTACGCATTTGCTCTTGCTGGGATCTTTGCAGCGTGTAATCCGACAGATGCAAGTCACCGGCCCGATAAGCCTGACAACCTCATTTCTGAAAAGAAAATGACGAGTATGTTGCTTGATGTGCACCTTATCGAGGGTGCGCGCTCTGGCGTTCGAGTGTTGGGAGATAGTGCAAATGTGGACGTGTATTATCAAGGTCTATTCAAGAAATACGACGTGACTCAAGGACAATTTGATACCAGTTTTCAGTACTACAGCCATTACCCAAGAAAGATGATGGCGATGTACGATGTGGTCATCGATTCATTTAACTTAATGGAAATGAAGATTGCCGAAGAAGAGAAAAGACAACAGAGATAAGTTGGAGTATATAAAGTAAAGGGCCGTCATTGACGGCCCTTTTTTTATTCTACAACTACTAAGAAGTAGTTTTTCTTTCCTTTTTGAACTAGGATCAGAGAGTTGTTGAGAAGGTCGCTTGCTGTGATGGATTTCTCTACATCAACCTTTGATTTGTTGACAGAGAGTCCGTTAGCTTGTACCATCTTTCTTGCTTCGCCTCTCGATGGGAAGATTCCGGTCATGTCGGCGAGGAAGTCAACGATATCAATTCCAGCCTCTACGGCACTCTTCGAAATCACGTGCTGCGGTACTCCTTCAAATACTTGCATCAGTGTTTTGTGGTCGAGTGACTTGAGTTCATCTTCCGTTGCCTTTCCAAAGAGTATTTCGCTTGCACGGATGGCATTTTCCAAATCGGCCTTGCTGTGAACGCGTTCTGTTACTTCTTCAGCTAATGCTTTTTGAAGAGTACGCATGTGCGGAGCTTCGTTGTGCTTTGCTTCGAGAGCCTCTATTTCCTCTCTGCCTTTGGTACTAAAAATGCGTATGTAGTTGCTCACGTCGGCATCGGCAGAATTCAACCAGAATTGGTAGAAAGCGTACGGAGAGGTGCGTTCTGGGTCTAGCCAAATATTTCCGCCTTCCGATTTACCAAACTTAGTTCCATCTGCCTTTTTAATGAGTGGTGTAGTTAGCGCAAAGGCTTCACCACCACCCATACGGCGAATGAGTTCGGTACCCGTTGTGATATTTCCCCATTGGTCAGAACCGCCCATTTGAAGTTTCAAGCCTTCGTTTTTCCAAAGGTGGAAGAAGTCGTAGCCCTGAATCAATTGGTAACTGAATTCGGTGAACGAGATTCCTGTCTCCATTCTCGATTTTACGCTGTCTTTTGCCAGCATGTAGTTCACGGTGATGTGCTTACCTACATCGCGGATAAAATCTAGGAAAGTCCAATCCTTAAACCAGTCATAGTTGTTTACCATAACGGCAGGGTTGTCTTTGCGATCAAAATCTAGAAATTTCTCAAGCTGTTTCTTTTGAGATTCAAGGTTGTGTTGGAGTTGATCGCGATCGAGTAAATTTCTTTCGGCTGCCTTAAAACTTGGATCACCTACCATGCCCGTAGCGCCTCCAACCAATGCAACAGGTTGGTGACCGCATCTCTGAAAGTGCGTAAGCGTCATGACTTGAACGAGGTTACCCACACCTAATGAATCAGCCGTTGGATCAAAGCCAATATAACCACGAACCATTTCTGAATTCAACAGTTCTTCGGTGCCCGGCATGGCATCGTGTAACATGCGTCTCCAGCGGAGTTCTTCGATAAAATTGGTCATGACAGTGATTTGAGTTTCAATACGCGGGCAAAAATAAGTCAACTGATGGAGAACGGCTCGTTTTAATTGAAATCTATCCTAAACAGCCATTTCTATAGTGTATTTTCGTTTTATGATTCTAGTAACTGGAGGCACTGGATTGGTGGGAGCGCATTTGCTTCGTCATCTGGTTGAACATGAGAGTCGGCCGATTCGAGCTACGTATAGGTCGGAGGCGTCTCTTGAAATGACAAGGACGATTTTTGGATACACGTTAAACGACGTGGATGCGCACATGGCGAAAATCGAATGGGTCAAAGCGGATCTGTTTGACCTCTTTGATGTTGAAGCGGTGGTGAAAGGTGTGGACGTTGTGTTTCATTGCGCGGCTTTTGTGAGTTTTCAGCCTAGCGACAAGGATTTGTTGTTGAAGGGAAATCCTCTAATGACCGAGCTTCTAATCAATGCCTCTGTAGAATTTGGAGTTTCCACCTTTATGCATGTGAGTTCTGTAGCGGCATTGGGAAGAGCCGAGAAAGGAACCGATATTGATGAATCAACAGAATGGAAAGAATCTCCCAATAATTCGGTTTACGCCCGAAGTAAGTACACTTCCGAACTCCATGTTTGGCGGGGAATGGAAGAGGGCTTGCAGGTTGGGGTGGTGAACCCGACAATCATTTTAGGTCCTGGACCTTGGAAATCGGGTTCGAGTAAGTTCTTCCACACTTTCCATAAGGGGTTTAAATATTACACGACGGGAAAGACTGGCTTTGTTGATGTTCGAGATGTGGTGGAAATGCTGGTTCGAATTGAACGCAATGGGCACTTTGGGAAGCGATATCTTGCCGTTGGCGAAAACGTCATCTATCGCGATTTATTCCATGCCATCACATCTGCATACGGTGTGCCTGCTCCAAGTATTCAGCCCCCAAGTTGGTTAACTGGAATATTGTGGAGAGTGGAGTGGCTGCGCTCTGTCCTCACCAATGCTACGCCCTTGGTGACCAAAGAGACCACGCGATCGGCGATGAGTACCTATACTTATAGCAACCGCCGAGCAGTGGAAGAATTAGGAATGGAGTTCCACAATATGGATGAGATCATTCCTGAATACTGCGAGTTGTACGAGAGAGATTTGAAGTTGGGAAAGGTGGAATAAAAAAAGGCAGAACCCATAGGCCTGCCCTTTTTTATCTGCGGTGGTGTGAAGATTATTCTTCAGTGATGATTTCTAAATCATAGGCACCTACTTCACCTTCTTCTACAGTTGTTACTTGAATTTTCCATTCACCCGCTTCAGGAGATAGATCGCTTACCAAAGAAACGTGGTAGTCGTCACCTTCATCGTCATTTCTCCAGATCTGTCCAGATGGTGAGGTTACCACTAAGTATCCATCAAAACCATAGCATTTCAGACGAACACTGAACATCTTATCTACGTCGATTGTACGATTGTAAGTGTCCACATATTCTCCTTTCGGAAGTTGTTCGTCGCGAGGGTCAATTCGTCCTTCTGTGCGCTCGATTTCAATTGCACCACTTTTGTTGATGACCAATTCATAGCTTCCTTCAGCGCCTTCATTGTAGGTGCTTGCCCAGATGGTATACGTTCCCGGTTCTTCAGCAAAGATTTCTAGATAGCTATTACTTCCTTCAGAATCATCGTTGTCAAGTTGCGTTCCCGAAGGAGTTTTAACGATGAGGTAGGTGTCAAATTCGTCTGAATTCAGTGCCACCTTAATGATACGCGGCTTCTTTACTTCAATCGTATGAACATCGTAGTAATACGTGTTTTCTCTCTTTAGGTCATCGGATGAGAGTGATCCGTTTTCAGTAGTCACTTGTCCAAACGCCGTCGAAACGCTGAGGAGGGCTAGTGCAGATAAAATCGTGGACTTCATTATGCTAGATTTAGATTAGATATGTGCTTGCAGCCAATTACTGTGCCGAGATTCCAGGTTCATCAAAGTTGATGTAGTCGAAAGCGATGTTTTCGATCTCTTCCAACAACCGTGCATTTGGTCGCTGAAACCAAGTACAGTAAACGGATTCTTCTATGATTCGAGTTTGATCTTTCGACTTATTTCCGTCGATGTAATCTTTTTGGGAAAGTATTGCCATGATGTTCGAACCCCGCCAAATAATGATGATTCTAAATGGAACATTTCGAACGTAGTTGTTCTCATCATAATTTCTCAGGATAGAGGCAGTATACTGTCCATAGGTTTCTTCCTCCCAATCAAATTGGCTCATCACTTCACTGAGCAATTGGGCTTGTTGACCTCTTCCTTCGAGGGCATCTGAAATGGCGCTTTCAGGCAGACTGTTGGTGTAAGTGTCAAAAGTGGAGCAGAATCCCTTAACAATACCAATTCGATATTCATCTTTTCGGAATCCGTCATAAGGTGTAATCTGGATCACTTCTACTTCTGCTTGAACTTCACCAATGGGTTCGAGATCGTCGTTGTACAAAACCGTTCCTTTAGAAAGCGTACTGTCGGCAGTTAAACCAGCTACGTCAAACACAACGCGCTTGCTGATTTCATACCAGAGTGGTTCACTCACTTCAGCGTAGATAAAGGTTTTGTCTTCAAGAGTGAAAAGCGTCTTTCCATCCACAGCATCCTTGATTTCACCAGTGTTTTTAATGAACTGGGCCTGTGCAGTGAAACAGAATGTAGTAAGGAGGAAGAGGAGTGTGTATTTGGAGCTCAACTTGGTGTAGATTGACATTTATGGAAAAGTAATAAAACTCTTCGAGAAGCTTGATAAGACGGGGATAATCTTACTGCACCATAAGGTTACAGCCTCGGATATCACTATCGTCAAAACGACCCATTACATGGAATGTTGTTCCATTTTCCGTCTTGCCAAGGTCTTGCGTGGCGATGAATGCACAACTGTCTACATTGGCCAAGTCGATGACGTTGATTCCCCCAGTTTTACCCGGAGCAGATTTGCTGAGCGGGTCGGCCGGATCGCGTAAACTCACCCTCATCCATGGCGGAGTGGTGTATTCTCCGAGTCCTGTGCTGTATGCCTGACTCATCATCTCTGTCATTCCGTATTCACTATGGACGAATGCTACTCCCAATCGTTTCGACAACTCGTCATGAAGTTCGGAACGTATCATCTCAACTCGTCGCCCTTTCATTCCGCCTGTTTCCATAAGAATGACGCTCTTGGGAAGTTGAAAGCTGCGTTCTTCGGCAAAATCTAGCAATCCAAAACTGACACCTAGAAGTATGGTTGGAATCTCTTCAGCATCCTCTGAACTGAGAATAGTGCGAAGTTCATCATGGTTTCTAAGAAAAAAGTCACTGTCAGAAAACGGGCTTTCATCGATAAAAGTCTTCGCCATTTCAATGAGTGAAGATCCTTCTCTTTCCAAATAAGAAGGGAGTAGGCAAAGCCATCTAAAATCCTTAGCTGGGCCGTAGGTTAGGCGGAATGCCTCCTTAAAAACACGATGGTACCATTGCATCGACTTCACATAGTGTTTGCTCGTTTGCGAGCCCGTAGTTCCGCTGCTTGTAAAGATCACTTCTGGTTCAAAAGATCCCGATTTCACTTCGTGTTTCTTGAAGGCCTCGATTGGCAGGCAGGGGATATCCCTCCAATTTTGAATAGATTTTGGATCGATGTTTAGCGCAGAAAGGAAGGTCGCATAGGGTTCACAATACTTGGCCTGATACGTGAAGAGCTCGAGGGCAGTGCCGTTAAAATCTACGGTAGCCCTATTGAAAAGTGTATCTTTGAAAGTGTCGGGTTGAATCACAAACGATTTGGCCTAGTGATGCGTTATCTGAACTATGAAAGCAAAGATACTCGGAATATTGAGCATGGGGGTACTGTTGAGTACTACCGCATGTAAAGACGGAAAGAACTTTCCGGACGAGCCGTTTTTGCGCTATGAGTCTTACGAGCTTGTAGGTTCTGAAGTAGACCCCGATTTTCCTCTAGAGCATGCGGCTGTTCGCCTTTATTTCACCGATGGAGATGGAGATATAGGCTTAGATGATTTGGATCCAGGAGAATTCAATTTTCAAGTTTCAGTATTTGAGAAATACGATACGGGTTATGCGTATGCGTATGATTGGTCGGGTATCCTGAAAGACCTTGCCGATGAAGGTCAACAGAACAAAGTGCTTGAAGGATACATCACCTACAAAGTGGGTTTAGCTGATGCCACAACCGATACGGTCATGCTGGAATTTGAACTTATCGATGATGCGGGTCATCGTTCCGGTATTGTAGAAAGCGAAGAGATATTTGTTGATTTCTAGAAATCAGCTTTCACGCCGATCGGAATAGATAGTCCCATGTTATAAGCAAACGAATTCCTGTGGGGTGAAGACGCGAGGTGAAATATCCGAATTCAGTCCTTTCGTCAGCCTAAAGGTTGCGCCTACTCGCTCTGAAACCTTATCAGTAAATACGGGACGATTTACTCTTTGAAATCTAGTCTTGCACCCCTTGTGAAATCCATACAAAGTCTCCAATTCGGAATTCCGAGGGGGTGAATATGTTGATTACGGTTTTGCTGCATTGGATATTCTCTTGAGAAGTTGGGGAATTTTTGATAAACCGATTATCCGACAGAGTGATGGACATGTTTATGACCATTTACAGGAATTAGAAAATGGGCTCGTTGAACTTGGTCGAAAGCAGAGAGTCAGATGGACTGTGATCCCACTAATAATAAACGTAATATGGTCCTTGACGATACTATCGTTTATCTTCTTTGAATTAGTTTAAGTATTAGAAATTTATGGGGGAAATGACGTGATAGTTCTGAATTCATGAGGGTATATCTCCTTTGTCAATTTATCTCTACAAGTTCTTTGACTTCACGAACTCCACTGACTCCAAAGACTCACAAAAACAAAACCCCCAGACCTTTCGATCTGAGGGTTTCTATTCAATAGAAGCTTAAGGATTAAAGCGTTCCTCTGCTTTCTTGTTCTCTTTCGATAGATTCGAAAAGGGCTTTGAAGTTTCCTTTACCGAAGCTTTGTGCTCCTTTTCTTTGAATGATTTCGAAGAATAGAGTTGGACGGTCAGAAACTGGCTTAGTGAACAACTGTAGAAGGTAACCTTCATCGTCGCGGTCTACCAAGATGCCGTGCTCACGAAGGATGGCAACGTCTTCATCAATGTCACCTACGCGATCCAACAAATCATCATAATACGTGTCAGGTACATAAAGGAATTCAACACCGCGATCTTTCATAGCTGAAACCGTTTTCACGATGTCATCCGTAGCAACAGCAATGTGCTGAACACCTGCGCCACTGTAGAAGTCGATGTACTCCTCAATCTGACTTTTCTTTTTCCCTTCAGCTGGTTCGTTGATAGGGAATTTAATGCGACCATTACCGTTGGTCATTACCTTAGACATCAAGGCAGTGTACTCGGTAGAAATGTCTTTGTCGTCAAACGATACCAACTGAGCAAATCCCATTACTTTCGCGTAGAATTCAACCCACTTGTTCATCTCGCCCCAGTCTACATTGCCTACCATGTGGTCAACGTATTTCAAACCTACGTCGGTAGGCTGGTAGTGACTTTCCCACTTTTTGAATCCAGGAAGGAATGGACCGTCGTATTGACTGCGATCTACAAAAACGTGAACGGTTTCTCCGTATGTTTTGATAGCTGAAAGAGTAACCTTACCGTTAGCGTCTTCCATCACTTTTGGTTCAAAAGCAACTTCAGCACCTCGGCTAGTGGTTTCGTTAAAACTCTTCACTGCATCATCAACCCAAAGAGCAACGTTCTTAACACCGTCGCCATGCTTGTTGATGTGCGCATTGATTTCACCACCTTCACCCAAAGGAGAAGTAAGTACAAGGCGAATTTTTCCTTGTTGAAGAACGTAGCTAGTACGGTCTTTCACTCCAGTTTCAAGTCCGGCGTAAGCCACACCTTGAAAACCGAAAGCTGTTTTATAGAAGTGAGCCGCTTGCTTAGCGTTACCCACATAAAGTTCTACGTAATCCGTTCCGTTCAATGGAAGGAAATCTTCAGCATCTGTGAAGATTTTTTCCAACTGTAGACTTGTAGTATCTGTTGCCATATGTATAAAGTCTTGAGCCTTATTAATAAAGAAGATTCAAAGGTAAGAAGATGTGGTTGGACGGAAAATTATTCGATCCAAGACTTCCAGTAATCTTTCTCGCCAATGTTTAGAGCTTCCTGTGTAATCTTAAGCGGTTTGAAAGTGTCGATCATGACAGCGAGCTCTTCAGTGCCCTTCTGTCCAATACTTCTTTCGTAAGCTCCAGGATGAGGTCCGTGAGGAATTCCACCTGGGTGAAGGGAGATAAATCCTTTTTCTACGTGGTTTCTCGACATGAAGTCACCATCTACATAATACAACACTTCATCACTGTCAATGTTGCTGTGGTTGTACGGTGCAGGGATGGCTTGCGGATGGTAGTCGTACAAACGCGGTGCGAATGTGCAGATTACAAAGTTCCATCCTTCAAATGTTTGGTGAACCGGAGGTGGTTGATGAACGCGGCCTGTAATCGGTTCAAAGTCGAGAGCAGAGAAAATGTACGGGAAGTTGTAACCATCCCACCCCACTACGTCAAACGGATGCGAACCGTAAATCACAGTGTGCATGGTGTTTTCCTTGCGGATGTACATCTTGAATTCTCCAAGTTCGTCGTGGGTTTCCAACTCTTCTGGAAGTCGGAAATCGCGTTCGCAGAATGGGCTGTGCTCGAGCAATTGTCCAAAATTGTTGCGGTAACGCTTTGGTGTGACGATAGGAGAAAAGCTCTCGGTGATCAACAAGCGGTTATCTTCAGTTTCGAATTCGATTTGGTAGATCATTCCTCGTGGAATCACGATGTAATCTGCGTAACCGAACTCTAGATTACCTACCATGGTACGAAGTTTTCCCTTGCCTTTATGGACAAAAATCACCTCGTCGGCATCTGCATTTTTATAGAAGTAATCGCCAGTACCACTCTTCGGTGCAGCGAGTGTAATATTGAGGTCGTTGTTGAAGAGAACAACCTTTCTACTTTCTAGGTAGTCGTTTGCTGGAGCCACATCCCAACCGCGCAACATGTGCGAAGTGATGTTCTTCTCAACAGCTGCAGTAGGAGTGACGTCAACCGCTTCTCCAATTTGTTTGATCATCGTTGGACGATGAACGTGGTAGAGTAAGGAAGAAACCCCACTGAAGCCCTCCGTTCCGAAGAGTTGTTCGTAATACAATCCGCCGTTGGGTTTTTCAAAAACCGTATGACGTTTGTGAGGAATCTTTCCGAGTTTATGGTAAAGCATGGGATAGAGATTCAATTGTGGATGCAAAGTTAGCGAATTGCATAAGGCGGAAAATGACGAATGTCATGTGCAATTTCTCGTCCTATCAAATCCCATCACGTCAAAATCTACATCTCAGGGAAAGGTCTATGCTTCGAGATGTAATGTATCATCCTGCACGAATTGCATGCACAGGCTGTCCATAACTAGTTGATTATTTGGGGCTTTTCCAACTCTTTTTGTCGATGGAGCGTAATTTTAGCAGGGAATGCTTGAAGAAGCTGAAAAGTGTCTTCTCATTACTCTCCCCTCACAATGAGATCATCCTACACGTTCCACTACCTGCTGGACGTTGAGGAGGCTTTTCACACATGTAAAAGGCCTCCTTCTTTTTATCTAATCCATTTTTCCGTCCACTCTCCATCGCTAGTGCGAATGAGGTAAACGCCAATTGGTAAGTGAGCACAATTCAAGAATGCTTCGGAATGAGCACTGATATTGCTTCGCATCAAAATTTGACCTGAAACATTTAGGACTTGCAATTCATAGGCGAAATCACTTGGATTAAGAACAGTCAAATGTCCACTCGCCTGACGAAGTTCCATCTCTACAGGTTCTCGTTCAAATTCTGCACCTGAAAGTGGTTTTGAAACCAAGGAGTAAAGGATAGAGTCAATATCACTAGTCAATGAATCAATGATATTGATGTGTTGAACGGAATCTACATTTCCCCAGAAAGTAGCTGAAGTAATGTTGATGGTTTCACCCGCTTCCCAAGTGAAGGGTCCCATGGATGCAAGTACGCGTTTGTCTTCATGGTTGCTCGGAGATTCAAACCAGTTGATAGGTTGGTCGGGTGCCCAAATAGAAGATGGAGAATGGGAATTCCCCGGATACGCATAGCGAACTGCCTGACTACTTGGAGTGGGCTCGTAACCATCTCCATTGTTTACATTGAACAATCCGCTTGGAGTCTCTGCCCTTAGTGAATCTCCGGTTCTCCAAAGACTTCGCATGTAGTTGTAGATGTCGGTATTTCTTATGCTGGAATTACCGCTTACTGGATCACCTGTGTTATTGTAATACATGCTATTGGTCATTGTCAATCGTTCCAATAGTCCAGCGGAAGCGTTTTCAGGAATACAGTTCCCGCTTTGGTCAAAACCATCAATACAACCATCCCAGTTATTGTCAACTCCATCACCAGCATCTGCTGTTGGACCTTCTAGAAGCACTGTTCCGCAGTATGGAACTTTGGGAGCCGTCATCAAGTCGTGATCATCTGCGTTGTACGAATAAATAGCGTGTCTTTCAATGTCTGTCCCAGTGAGGTCGTCTTGAGGTCCACCTGCATCTGCATCATTAAAGATGCTCAAGTAAGCTTCGGAATAAGTGTGGTTGGAGCGGTTGGTCACTACAACGCTTCGGTAAAGTGTTCTACCAGAAATCCCAGGTTCGTCGTACATGTAGAACATAAAGTATCCATCGGCTCCAACAACGTCACCATTGCTGCTATCTATCACACTTTGATCATTAAAGAGTGTAAGTGTGGTGATGTCACCTTTGATAAATGGATAGTCTCCACCACCTGTGTTGTAGTATCCATTATTGTCCATGTCTACAAAAGGAGCGAGGTAGAAGGGTTCTCCATATTGTTGTCTCCCGTGTGCCGGCCAGTTGGCTATGGCTTCTGGAACTACGGTGTACAAACCTTGACGTAGGCTGTCAATCATGTTTTGAGTTACTGTCCATGTTCTTCCGTAGTGAAGCATGGATGTAGGGTCGCCGGAAATAGGGCCCGCAAAGAAATTGACGCGGTCTTGCTTATATGTTTGTGCAGAAACATGCAAATTTCCGCCTGCATCAATTCCACCTAAGTGAAGCGATTCTGTATAAACGTAAGTTGAGTTTTTTGAACCGAACAACAAAAGCGTTCCGTCGGGTTCAATGATGTAATAAGAGTCTCCAAAAGTGATGGTGTCTGGCACCCAGCCTTGACCAAATAGGAATGTGCTCACCAATGTGAGTAGCGCGAGTAGAGTAAGGTTCTTCATTTAAAAGAGCGTTGGTTTTAATGAAATAACGCAGTACAAGCAGTGCGAGTTGGTGCGGCATATCAATGCCAGATATCTGGAGAGACTAGACGATGTCCTAGAAAGGTGGTGAATTGAATATTCATATTGAGAGAGTTTGAGAGGAAGGGAAGTTAAAGAAAACTACGAGAAGTGGAATTAAAAAACCCCGACTCATGAGCCGGGGTTGTTGTAGGTGGTGTCGAAATCCGCGTTAGCAGTCCGACTTATGATAGCGCTTTTTGGTGCGACCTTCCGCAGCCCATTTTTTGCGAATCACTTCTTGATCTTCTTCTGGAAGGTGAATGATTTCCTGACATTCATCTCCACAAGTATGCTCGAACTTTTCTGCACACTCTTCACATTGAATGAAGAGCAGGTTACAAGCTTGATTGGCACAGTTTACGTGAGTGTCGCACGGGCGACCACATTGGTGGCAATTCGAAATGACTTCATGTGAGATGGATTCTCCCAAGCGATCGTCGAACACGAAGTTCTTGCCGTGGAATTTGTTTGGAAGTTCCTCTTCTTTCAACTGACGAGCGTAGTCGATGATGCCGCCGTGTAATTGGTTCACATTTTCAAATCCGTGGTGCTTCAAGTAAGCGCTGGTTTTTTCGCAGCGGATGCCGCCAGTGCAGTAAAGCAGGATTGGCTTGTCTTTAACTCCTTGAAGTTTATCGAGTACTTCTGGAAGCTCGTCGCGGAAGGTTTCCGCATCTGGCAAAATGGCATTTTCAAAATGGCCAATTTCAGTTTCGTAGTGATTGCGCATGTCTACCACAATAGCTTCACCAGAATCCATCAATTCATTCCATTCGCGAGCAGTGAGGTGTCTGCCAACATTGGTAACGTCGTATTCATCCTCAGCAAGACCGTCGGCTACAATTTGATTGCGGACTTTAACGGTTAACTTCAAGAATGATTTTCCGTCGTCTTCAACAGCAATCTTAAAGGGTACATTGGCGAATTCATCCATCGCATATAGCTGCTGAACGAATTGATCCCAATTGTGCTCTGGGACGTTCATTTGCGCATTGATGCCTTCTCTAGCAATGTAAATTCTACCTAAACAACCTAGGTCGTCCCACATTGCATATAGACGATGACGCATCGCCTCTGGATCTTCAATAATCACATAGCGATAAAACGATACCGTTCGACGATTAAATTCTTCGGCGTCCAGACGCTTTTGCAAATCTTCTCTACTGTACCGATTGTACAAAAAGCGTTTAGCCTTTTTTGGAGTGCCTTCTGTATTTTCTTCCTGCATGACCTTCTGAATTTCAGGGTGCAAAGGTACGCCTATTTAGGAGGAAAACACTGATGAAAGTCATGATTGGAGAAGGGGGGAGGGGTGAGAAATGATTATGAAGCAACTTTCAATAACCTCTCAACTACTCAGATCTACTCTGGGTCCGAACGTTCAAAGGATAGTTTTTAAAACTAGCCGATAGTAAACGTTTATCATACGACTATATGCATGGAAAGTTGCGAACTTGATTGTGGGGCAAGCGGGAGCGGCCCCTGGGGTTAGGCGCGACGCTAGACGTCAAGCTCGAATCAGTGGCCAGCAGCTTGTCGCATGTCGCTTGCAGCCAATAGCCACCAACTACCTACCACCTCCATTCCTTACCTTTGCGATAAACTCAAATCCATGGAACACCATAAGCCATTTGTTCAACGATGCATCGACTTATCTCAAGAGAGTATTGATAGAGGTGATGCGCCATTTGGATCTATCATTGTGAAGGATGGCCAAATCATAGCGGAGTCGCTCAATTTTGCGGCCAACAGAGTTTCTGATCACGCGGAAGTAGTGGCTTTGCACATGGCACATGAGAAATTAGGTACTTCTGATTTGTCAGGAGCAATTTTATATTCCAATTGTGAACCTTGTCCCATGTGTTCTTTCATGGCTAGGGAGTACAAAGTGAGCGAAGTGGTGTATGCTCTTCCTTCTCCTTACATGGGCGGACATTCCAAGTGGAATATTATGGAGGATGAAGAGTTGGAGAAATTCCCTCCCTTTTTTGGAGCCGTTCCCAATGTAATTGGGGGTGTTTTGGAGGCAGAGGCCAAGGCGGTTTTCAATAAAACGCCTTTGTGGATGTTTGGGAGTAATGCCAGAAAGGACTCATAATTCGAGTTTTTATTCGAACTTGTTAAGGCAGAAAAGAAAAATCCAAACTACCTAACATGAGTCAAGTTGAGTTTCTAATGGTGTTTCACGGTGTCATCTTCAGCATGGCTATCGTGGATTTGGTAAGTCATACACACGATATCTTTACAAAGTCGTATTGGGAATACATCATTTGGGCAATTGCACTCTTTGAAATTGGAGCTCAAAGCTGGTATAGCACGTTTGACAAGATGGACGCTATTGCCTACAACTACGCTCACTTTTTGGTGATGATGTTACCCGTGATCTTCTATTTTCTAACCATACGGATTTTCACACCGCCAGATGGACAAGGTTACAAGGAGTACTTTTTGAGCAAGCGAAAATCGTTCATCGGTATGCTGTTCCTGTTCAGCCTTTCGGGATTCTTTTCCGATTATATTCTAGGAGTGGAACCGCATTTCACATGGATGAGAGTAGGGGTTACGGCTCTGTTGATCCCGGCATATTTTATCAACCATGCGGCCGTTCGACTCTTTCCTGTTTTTGTTCGTCTTCTGGTTATCTCGTACTGGATGGCGACGGGCGCATTGTAGTTAATGGATGGGTTCAGGATGTCCCATGATATCGGTGTAAATATGGTGGATTTCGAACGTTTGTTCGGCTCCTATCTTTTGTCCAAATTGTGCAATGAGGTATAGAACTGTCGCAATGAGTAGGCATGCTCCCATAGCCCAAAACGCCCAGTATTGGCCTTGTACCATGGCTTGAGATATCCCTATTATGCACAAGAAGGTGGAAAGTACACCCATTGAAGCATAACCGTAAAAGAAAATAGACCACACATTGGGATGAGGACCATACAGTCCTCGAACTAGCACTCCTTCCTCATTTTCTTCTAAGCTCAATTGAAGTTGAGGTGACCAATAGTGGCGGAGGTCAGGGTTGTATTCTACGACGAGATAGTGGGGGAGAAAAATCATGTGAATCTCATCTTCATGCTTTTTAAACCCCTCTACCAATTTGGTATTGATGTCTTTGGCGGTTCCTTCTACTTGATGCCGAAACCGTGGACGTACGCGGATACTAGTCATCTTGTCCGTCTTCACTATTAGCGATCATCTCTACAAAATCTCCCAAGAGATCATTCGGAATGGGAACCGAGAGGTTGTAATGAGCAATCTTCCATTCTCCATCGGTTAGTATTAGTACACCTGTGCCCCGGCATTCACCCATGTGAGAAGATGAAAGCACTTCATCAAACCAAGCAATTGTATTGTTTTCATTGAAATAAACCGATCTATTTTCCGGGATGAAGGTCCAAGCAGATCCTCTGTCAAAGTAGGGTTTTGCCCATGGTTTGAATTCAGAGATGGTCCATTTTTCCGTGGCATCGGTTCCCATGAAGATTGCATCATCTCCAGTGAAATAACTGAAGTAAGATTGGAAATCGGCTTCGGATGCCGCAACGTGCCATTTGTTCAGCATACGATTCACACTTTGTTCTGGTGTTTCACTCGTTGAGAAGGCGGCAATGAGCGGGAATAGGAGGAGGAAATAGATGGATTTCATGCTGTAATTTACACTTTTGGACCAAATAAAAAGCCCCGCTATGTGCGGGGCTTTTTCTATATCAAGTGCAATGCTGTTACAGCTCGAAATCTAGATTGACACCTAGCTTTTTCGCAATGAGCATGTTTACTTTCTCTTTCAATTGACGAATGCCAACTTCGCTCAATGCATCACTGGCAAAAGCATACATCAATAGAGCTTTGGCCTCTTTGTCGCCAATTCCTCTACTCTTCAAGTAGAATAGAGCTTCCTCATCTAGCTGGCCAATGGTACAGCCGTGACTACATTTCACATCGTCTGCATAGATTTCTAGTTGTGGCTTGGTATCCACATTCGCTCTATCGCTGACCAAAATGTTGTCGTTTTGCTGAAAGGCATTGGTTTTCTGAGCATCCTTGTGAACTACAATTTTGCCATTGAAGACACCGTGAGCATTGCCGCCGTATATGCCTTTATACAATTCGTGGCTCTCACAATGAGGAACGAGGTGATCCGCAAGAGTGTGATGATCTACATGCTGACCTTCTTCAATAATCGTTACACCGTTCATGTAAGCAAAGCTACCTGACTCTTTCAGTGCAAAGTGAAGGTTGTTTCGAGTGAGTCGGCCACCAAAACTAAACGTGCTAAAGCGCGCAATGCTGTCTCTGTGTTGATTCACCCAAGTGTTGTCAATGAGGGAAGCGGCATGGTGATCGTTTTGAAGCTTGTAGTATTGCAATTGGGCGTTGGCTCCAACAGAAACTTCGGTTACCACATTTGTGAGGATAGGAAGTTCTACTAAGCTCTGGTGCCTTTCAATGATTTCTGCTTTAGCTCCTTCTTCTAGGATCACCAAGTTTCGTGGTTGAACCATCATCTCACGATCGTTGGTCGTGTTGAAGAAGATGATTTGAATAGGCTTATCAACAGCAGTGTTCTTTGGAACGCGAATAAAAGCACCTTCTTTGGCGAAGGCTGTGTTCAAGCTTACCATGGCTTGATTCTCCCCTTTGGCGATTTTGTTGAAGTATCCTTCAATCGCGTCTGGGTATTTATTCAGTGCATTTCCAAACGTACAAATGTCGTATCCGCGATGCGTAGTTTCACTTAACCAGCTTGAATATACGCCGTTGATGAATACTACTTTGTAACTATCGATTTCGTTGAGGAAGTACTTCTTTACATCCTTAAACTCGATATCCTCTTCAGTTTTGGGAAAGAGTTTGTAATCCCCTTTGAGAATAGGCTTGAGGTTGGTGTACTTCCACTCTTCGTTTCGCTTGGTAGGGAAACCAAGTTTTTCAAAATTTTGGAAGGCCTCGCGACGCATGCTGTGTACGGCAGAGTTCGCTTCACCATTCAGTTCGTTCTCAAAAACGATGTAGCTCGATTCCAATTTATCTTTCAATTCCTCCACGGAGTTTCTTCTTTGGGGGTGATTAAAGAGCGGCCACTTCTTTCTTGATCCAGTCGTATCCTTTCTCTTCCAATTCTAGGGCAAGAGACTTGTCGCCTGTCTTCACAATTTTACCGTCCATCAATACATGTACTACGTCAGGAATGATGTAGTCTAATAGACGCTGGTAGTGCGTGATAACGACTACTGCGTTGTCCTTGCTGCGAAACTTGTTTACACCGTTGGCTACAATGCGCAATGCGTCGATATCCAAGCCAGAATCGGTTTCGTCCAAGATGGCCAGTTTTGGTTCAAGCATAGCCATTTGGAAAATCTCGTTTCTCTTCTTTTCACCACCAGAGAATCCTTCGTTCAATGAACGACTGAGGAAAGATTTGTCCATTTCTAGAACGCCCAACTTCTCTCTCATCTTCTTGAGGAGTTCAGCAGCGCCCATTGGTTCTTCACCACGAGCTTTACGAATTTCGTTTATGGCGGTTTTCAAGAAATTGGAAACGCTCACACCAGGGATTTCAATGGGATATTGGAAAGACAAGAAGATGCCAAGTTGAGCGCGTTCTTCTGGACTGAGATCCAACACGTTTTCACCTAGAAACTCAATGGTACCTTCGGTAACGTCGTAGTCTTCACGGCCAGCGATAACGCTGGATAATGTGCTCTTTCCAGCGCCGTTGGGTCCCATAATAGCGTGAACTTCTCCAGGCTTAACTTCTAGGTTAAGTCCCTTGAGAATCGCGTTATCTTCAATCTGTGCTTTGAGATTTTTTATCTGTAGCATTCCTGTGCTATCGTTTTTGCCGTTGTGGCGATTGTTCTATTGATTATCCTACTGAGCCTTCTAGAGAAATAGCCAAAAGCTTCTGAGCTTCTACGGCAAATTCCATTGGAAGTTGATTCAAAACGTCTTTACAGTAACCGTTAACAATGAGGGCAATGGCCTCTTCTGTGGCAATGCCCCTCTGGTTACAGTAGAAGATTTGATCTTCACCAATTTTTGAGGTCGTTGCTTCGTGCTCAACCTTAGCCGTCTTGTTTCCTACTTCGATGTAAGGGAAAGTATGACTACCACATCCGTCACCCATCAAGAGTGAATCACATTGAGAGAAGTTTCTAGCATTGTGAGCACGTGGTCCAATTTTCACCAATCCACGGTAGCTACCGTCTGATGAACCCGCACATATACCTTTCGAGATGATGGTGCTCTTCGTGTTCTTCCCCAAGTGAATCATCTTGGTGCCTGTGTCGGCTTGCTGGAAGTTGTTCGTTACTGCAACGGAGTAAAACTCACCAATGGAGTTGTCTCCTTTCAAGATACAGCTCGGATACTTCCAAGTAACGGCAGAACCGGTTTCTACTTGCGTCCAGCTGATCTTAGCATTGCGTTCGCAAATGCCTCGCTTTGTCACGAAGTTGTATACTCCACCCTTGCCTTTGGAATCACCGGGATACCAGTTTTGCACGGTGCTGTATTTGATCTCAGCATCGTCTAAAGCAACGAGTTCTACAACTGCAGCATGGAGTTGGTTCTCATCCCGCTGAGGTGCTGTACAGCCTTCGAGGTAGCTCACATAACTGCTCTCATCGGCAATAACCAAAGTTCTCTCGAACTGTCCAGTACCTGCTTCGTTGATGCGGAAATAGGTGGAAAGTTCCATAGGACAACGAACGCCCTTGGGGATATAACAGAAAGAACCGTCGGTGAATACCGCAGAATTCAATGCAGCGTAGAAATTGTCCGTTTTGGGAACCACGGTACCGAGGTATTTCTTCACCAGTTCTGGATGCTCTTGAATGGCATCACTCATGGAGCAGAAAATGATTCCCAATTCTCCCAACGTTTTCTTGAAGGTAGTGGCCACCGATACGGAGTCTACCACAACGTCCATTGCCACACCAGTTAGACGCTTTTGCTCATCGATGGAAATACCGAGTTTCTCAAATGTTTTGAGAAGCTCTGGGTCTACTTCCTCTAGGCTGTCTGGACCTTTTTTCTTCTTGGGTGCAGAGAAGTACGTGATGTCCTGAAAGTTGGGTTTGGTGTATTTCACCTTGGCCCAATTTGGCTCTTTCATTTCTAGCCATTTGCGGTAGGCGTCTAATCGCCATTCCGTCATCCATTCTGGCTCGTTCTTCTTTGCTGAAATAAATCGAATGATGTCCTCATTTAGGCCAATTGGAGCCTTGTCGGATTCTACGTTGGTGTAAAAACCGTACTTGTACTCACTCCGAGTTACATCATCTAAAATTTGATCGCTATTGCTCATGAAATCCTGCGCTATCTGTCGTTATACGGCAAAACTTTCGCCGCAGCCACAAGTGCGTGAAGCGTTCGGGTTGTTGAACGCAAATCCTTTTCCATTCAAACCTCCGCTGTACTCAAGGGTGGTACCCAAGAGGTAGAGTAGGCTCTTCTTATCGACTAATATTCTAACACCCTTATCTTCAAAGAGTTTATCTCCTTCTGCCTGTTCCTCGCCGACGATTTCCATCTTGTAAGAAAGGCCAGAGCATCCGCCGCTAGTGACACCAACGCGGATGTAGGCAGTCTCGAGCGTCTTGCCCTCTTCTGCCATCAAGCCGATGAGCTTGTTTACTGCTGTGTCGGATACGTTTATCATACCTTGTTTGGAATCAGTCTAATTCTGACTGCAAAAGTATGAAATAAAAGGGGAACCCCTAGGATTTGGGCGTATACCCTAAATGCTAGTGTTTATAAGGGATGAGCCGTGAATTGAGACTAGTGTAGACGGAGATATAGAGACGGTCTATTAATGGGTTATTTTCTCTCGTCACTTTCAATCTGACCGTCACGGAGGCGTATGATTCGGTTGGCGTGCTGGGCAATCTCCTCCTCGTGTGTGACCAGTACAATGGTGTTGCCCTTTTTGTGGATCTCATCAAACAATTGCATGATTTCCACAGAAGTCTTGGAGTCGAGGTTACCAGTTGGTTCATCGGCCAAAATGAGTGCGGGTTTGTTTACTAAAGCACGGGCAATCGCTACGCGTTGGCGTTGTCCTCCAGAGAGCTGGTTGGGCTGATGGTCCATTCGGTCGCCTAGTCCAACCTGATGGAGTACGCTAGCTGCTTCTGCCCTTCGAGCTGTTTTTCCAACCCCGGAATAGACAAGGGGAAGAGCGGTGTTGTCCAATGCCGTTTGGCGAGGCAGAAGGTTGAAGGTTTGGAATACGAAACCGATATTTCTGTTTCTGATATCGGCTAATTCGTTGTCGCTCAATCCACTCACATCCGTTCCATTCAACAGGTATTTGCCCGAAGTGGGGGTATCTAAACAACCCAACAAGTTCATCAATGTGGATTTGCCACTACCCGACGGTCCCATCAAAGCGACGTATTCGTTTTCTTCAATGACGAGATCAATGCCCATCAGAACTTTTACGGTCACCTTGCCCAATTCAAAATTCCGCTTGATTCCTTCGAGTTGTATGATGGGCTTGGACATAGGTGTATTCGATTCTTGTTGGTCGACTAATGTACTAAAGAGCACTGGAAACTGATATTCCTCTAAAGGTAGAATTTATTCGTCCCATTCACATCCGGGAATTACCTTGACGACTACGAGCTTCTTTTGGAATTTCCATGCTCGATAATGAGCACCTTCTGTCGTGAAATCCCATTCCCCATTTTCTGTATTCGGTTCGCCTAAGTGATCATGCGCGTAGTTATCTCTCGCTTCTTCTGAGGTGAAATCTACAATGACTTCATAAAGCGGACGATCACCCCTGCCTTCAATCACGGCAAAATAGAAGATGATGTTATCTACGCCAAAGGATGATAGTTTGTGATTGCTCTCTTGGTATACTTCTCGGAAGTCTCGGGAATGAATCAATCTAAGTCGATGGGTTTCTTCCAATTCCCAAGAGGCCATTTCCCATTTTACATCGGGTAGAAACGTGGGCATGGGATCGGTTATGGGCGACTTAAAAAGGGCGCAGGAAGTAAAAACAAGGGTCAAAAGAATTCCGTAATGCTTCATGGTTGGAGGGAATGAGTATCAATTCAGTGAAAGACTGACAAAAGAATAGAGATTTCGTGATGGACATTTAAGTAAAATACTGACAAATAGAAGATTTGGAAGGGGTTTCTTTGACATGATCTTGAAGAACGGAAGTACAGTCTCTGTGCTTATGCGAGAAATAGAGTTAATATCCCTTCAAGTGTCGTAGTAAGGTTAGTAGTTGGGAAGCGGAGAGAAGGAATCCCTCTCGCATGATTCACCCTCCGTTTTCTTGATTGGGACTATCTCAGTCCCGTCAATCCCTGGATGGAAAATAGGTCTCTCCATCCTCCATCCGAGTATTACTTGATGCAGGTTACTCGGAAGATTACATTTCCTCCCATCGTTCACATTCTTGTTCGTTGGGAGGATTTGTTATTTCTGACCTTTCTCGTACGCTTCGTGATCGCTTGTTTCACAATTCACCATCCAATTGATTCCAAATTTGTCTGTGAACAACCCATAGTACGCATGCCAGAAGGTGAGCTCAAACGGCATTTTCACTTTTCCTCCTGCAGATAGCTGGTCAAAATACCTCTTGGCTTCATCAGGATCTTTTGTGTTGATAGATAGAGTGATATTGTCTCCAATAGTCGCCTTCTCTGCCCATGCACCTCCCGCATCACTTCCCATGATACTCGTTTCCGCACTGATGGGAAGACTGATGTGCATGATCTTGTTTTTAAGGTGTTCTGGCAGTGGAGGCTGACCTTCAAGAATGGGCATGTCGCCATATCGGCCAACGTAGGGAAACTCACCCCCAAACACCGATCGGTAGAATTCAAATGCTTCTTCACAATTGCCGTTGAACGTCAGATAGGCATTAACTGTTGTCATGTACATGTTTGTTTGAGCAGTATAAGTTAAGGGATAGGATTTTTATTACGAAGTCACTTCTGCTTATCTTGACTCCATGTATTTACGAATGGAAGAGTGTGCCCAGCGCGAATGGGTTGGAATGAAGATGCACATGTCCTTTGCTACGAATCAAACGCGCGAACTCTGGCAGAGATTTATGCCGAAGAAAGGTGAGTTACAGCCTAAGAATGACTTGCTTTTCTCCATAGAGCGGTATCCCAATGACTTCTTTCAATCCTTCGATCCTACTCGCGAATTTGAAAAGTGGGCAGCAGTGGAGGTTGTGGAGTCTACATCTATTCCGAATGGGATGGCGAAGCTCACGTCCCCAGCCGGCATGTATGCGGTGTTTTTGCACAAGGGTACGCCTGAAGAAGGGCCTAAGACTTATGGCTATATTTTTGAAACCTGGTTGCCTGCTTCAGGATATCAACTCGATCATCGCCCTCATTTTGCAGTAATGGGAGAGAGGTATTCGAACCATGATCCAAACTCGGAAGAAGAAATCTGGATTCCCGTAAAAAATAGAGCTACTCCTCTGTGAATTCACTGAGTTCCAGCCATCTCATTTCAGCTTCGTCAAGGCGTTCTGTCAATTGATTCATCTCAATAGACAGCTGTTCAATTTCTCCAGCTTCTACATCGGGTGATTCAAAGATTTTCGCAATCTCTACTTTTCGAGCTTCGAGCTTTTCTATTTCTGCAGTAAGCTCTTCGAACTCACGCTCTTCCTTGTAGCTGAGCTTGGTCTTTTCGCGTTTCGGCCTGCTTACCTCTTTCTTAGGAGCGGTATAGAGTTTCTGAGCTTCTCGCTTCTTTTCTTGTTCAATCGCAAGCTCTTCGCGATACTCTAAATAACTCCCATTGAAATCTTTAACCTCGCCATTCCCCTTAAAAATGAAGAGGTGATTGGTGAGTTTATCCAGGAAGTACCTATCGTGACTCACAATGACCAAACAGCCTTCAAAATCCAACAGAAAGTCTTCAAGGACATTGAGGGTTAATATGTCGAGATCATTGGTCGGCTCATCCAGAATGAGGAAGTTGGGATTAGCCATCAATAGGGTGAGGAGGTACAATCGTCTTTTTTCACCACCGCTTAGTTTGCTCACAAAGGTGTATTGCTGATCTCCCTCGAATAGGAAGCGCTCTAGTAGCTGACTAGCCGTCATACTCCTCCCCTTGGCAAGTGGAATGACTTCGGCTATTTCTTTAATGACCTCAATGACGCGCTTGTCATTGTTCAATTGCATTCCATCCTGGCGATAGAACCCAAAACGAACGGTTTCACCTGTGATGATTTTTCCGCCATCTGCTTCTTCAGAATCGGTGATAAGTCGAAGGAAGGTGGATTTACCAACTCCATTTTTTCCAACCATACCAATGCAATCTCCTCTTTTAAAGGTGTAGGAGAAGCCGTTGAGAATAGGCAAGTTGCCGTAGGCCTTTTTTACCTTGTGAAGCTCTAAGATTTTACTGCCTAGACGCTCCATTTTTACATCGATTTCCACCTGCTTGTTTTGAACTTGCTTGTGGGCATCTTGCTTTACTTTCTTGAAGCTGTCGATTCGGCTTTTGCTCTTTCCGGTTCGGGCTTGAGGGGTGGAACGAATCCATTCGAGCTCCCTTCTGTAGATGTTTTTCGCCTTCTCGATATTGGATTGCTGGGTTTGGGCGCGCTCTTCCTTTTTCTCGAGGTAGTAGCTGTAGTTACCATCGTACTTGTAAAGTTCTCCATCTTCAAGCTCGTAGATGGTAGTACAAATAGCCTCTAAAAAATAACGGTCGTGCGTAACCATCAACAAGGCAAAAGGAGCATCAGACAGCCAACCTTCTAACCACTCAATCATATCAAGGTCGAGGTGGTTGGTCGGCTCGTCGAGAATGAGGAAATCCGGCTCGGTCAAAAGCAATCCAGCTAAGGCGAGTCGCTTCTTCTGTCCACCACTTAGCAAGTCTACCTTGGCGTGAATGTCCTTTAAGTTCAGCTTGTCGAGAATGGCCGTTAGTCGAGATTCGGTATCCCAAGCATTGAGACGCTCCATTTCACTTAAACTATCGGTCATGTCACCTGCTTTGGCAGGATTCTCTAGAGACTCCTTGTATCGGATGACGGCTTTCAACAATGGGTGTTCAAGCGTGAGAAGCCACTGCATGATTTCAATTCCCGCAGGAAATTCGGGCTCTTGCTTGAGGTAGCCTACACGTAGATCTTTTCGAGTTACTACTCGTCCATCATCGGGCATCTCTTCATTGGCCAAAATGCGAAGGAGGGACGTCTTACCTGTGCCATTTCTAGCGACAAGCGCGACTTTTTCGCGTTCAGCCATTCCGAATGTGAGGTTCTCAAACAAGACACGCTCGCCAAAACTCTTCTTGAGTTGCTCTACCGATAGGATATTCATACCGCGAAGATAGAGGGAAAGTAGAGTTCTTGAGTGGTCTGTATGCAATCAATCATTCGATATCCAAAGATTTGATGTTGAGTGGATTAGTTTGTGATAGGGGTGTTGCTTCTACAAAAGTCGTGGGCACTTTTGTAGGCCATTCAGTCGAGAATGTGGAATTTTGCCGAATCATGGCAGGAAAATTCATCGCGAAGGCAGACTACTGGAAGATAGGAGTCCTTCTATTCATCTTTGTGGTAGGCGTTATTACGGCCTATCAAATTCAAAAACCGGAAGAGCGTTTGGGGATAATTAACCCAGCGGATATTAATCCGGCATTGGTGGCAGATAGCCTTGAAGGAAAGGGCATGAATCACGTCATTGCTGATTTTAAGTTGATTGATCAGCGAGGACATGAAAGAACCCGCGCCGATATCAAAGGCAAGATTGTGATCGCCGATTTCTTCTTTACTACTTGTCCGAGTATCTGCATCGACATGACTCGCAATTTGAGACGAGTACAAGAGCGATTTATGGACGATGATCAAGTGATGATTTTATCTCACACGGTAAATCCCGAGTATGATACGGTTCCCGTTCTGCAATCTTATGGTCAGGCCAATGGGGTGAGTTACGACAAATGGTGGTTGCTTACGGGCGAAAGATTGGAAATCAATAAACTGGCAAGAGCGAGCTATTTTGCTGTGGTTGAACAGGGTGAGTCGTTTGATGAGCACAGTTTTATTCACACCGAGAACATTGTGCTCGTGGATCCATTGGGTAGAATTCGCGGGATTTATGACGGAACCAATGATGAGGAAATCGATTTGATGATGTACGGAATCGAGTTGTTGCTGAAAGAATATCCGCAGCAATAGACCGTCTGCTGAGGTGTTTGGTTTTTTGAGAATATTTGGAAAAAAGAAAGCCGCTCGAGGGTACGAGCGGCCACCTTCAAAATAATCAACAAAAACTAAAACACAAAAATGAAAAAACTACAAAAGCTCTTCCTGAACGAATATAAACGCAATTGTTGAAATCTGCAAGGGTGCGTTACAATTTCCGTTCTATACTCCTCATAAAGATGCTGAATTCCATTAAGTTAAGTTCAGTTTCAATTGTAAATTCTTCTGCACCTCTTCCTTCACCAACTATTTTCTGCTCACCGTTTTCTACAATATAGCTCCATTTTCCAACGGGTCTGGCGTGCAGAGGTGTAATTAAAAAGGCTTCGTAAATGGCATTGTCTTTTAGATCAGGACGAATGATTTCATAGATCTCAATCCTGAAGTTTACGCCCATCAAGCTCAGTATAGGAAGTGCGTTTTTACGGGTGTAAATGGAGGGGAGCTGGTCTGAGTCGCGAAGCTGGTGAATGGCTTCCTGCTGCTGTGCAACCATGTCCCATTCTCCCATTTCTGCCGTTAGTTGCAAGAGGTTTAAGCGGTAATTGACTTTGTTGGGATTATTGTCTATCAATTCTCGGTAGATGGCAGCCGCTCTTGCAGAATCCTCGCCTTCATGCCAGTATAAACTCGCCAATATCTCACTTGCCTCCACTCGGTATTCTTTGGCAACCATGTCTCTAATGTTTCCTTCAAAGCACTCTATAGCCGCTTGCATATATCCTTGTTCTTCCAAGATTTTACAGCTCATAAAAGTGGCGACATCCTTATTGGGGTAGAGCAAGTGTATGCGATTGAACACCGCCAAGGCAGAATCCGGCTTCTGTCCCCGATAGTAGGCATCCGCCTTTGCAAGCATGTAAGGCAATCGATGTTGGTTTAATGCCAAAGCTTGATGGAATGATTCCGCGGCAGAGATGAAATGTCGCTGCTTGGCGAAACTGAGTCCCCTCACATAATACGTTTGATCATCCTCATACCCTTTTTCGATGGCGGTATTCAGAATGTAAATGGCGATAGAGTCTTCATCAAAATGCTGAGCTGCTTGTGCTACGCGGAGCATGTCTGGACCACTCATCCGATGGATTCTATCGCGTTGCTCGTAAATAGCTTCGTAGTTCTTCTGGTTCCATAATCGTTGGATACTTTGGGCAGATGCCGCCGTATGAAGTAGAGCCAAAAAAGTGAGAATGAGTATTCGCATACGCAAATATATGGGCATTGGTGTGATGAAGTAGTACCTTCGGAGTTATGAACGAATTACATGTGTCTTTGGTACAAACATCACTCCATTGGGAGGATGCTAAATTGAATCGTCAGATGTTCGATGAACACTTGTCAGAGATTCAAAAGACCGATGTCATCTTTCTACCCGAGATGTTCTCTACTGGGTTTTCTATGCGTCCATCCGAAGTAGCCGAACCGATGTCGGGCGAGACGGTAACATGGATGAAAGAAAAGGCCAAAGCCCTGAATGCGGTTGTGACCGGAAGTGTGGTCATTACAGAGAATGGGAAATTCTACAACCGCTTGATTTGGGCGGAACCTTCAGGAGAAATCAAACACTACGACAAGCGTCATCGGTTTTCTTACGCTGGCGAACACGAAGAGTATTCGGCAGGCCAGACTCGATCTACTTGGGAATACAAGGGCTGGAGAATCCGACCACAGATTTGCTATGATTTGAGATTCCCTGTTTGGGCCAGAAATGACGACGATTACGATTTGCTGTTCTATGTGGCCAACTGGCCCGCTCGTCGCAGTTACCCTTGGAAGTCACTTTTAGTAGCTCGAGCCATTGAGAACATGTCGTATGTGGTTGGTTTGAATAGAGTGGGCGAGGATGGCAACGGGATTGATCACTCTGGGGATAGCGTAGTATTGAATCCCTTGGGAGAAACGGTTTCAGCCGCACAGCCCAACACTACAGAAGTGGTAAAGGCAACCTTGTCCAAGTCAGATTTGAGTGCTACACGTGAGCGATTTCGCTTCTTAAACGACAGGGATACCTTTACTTTGGATTAACGGATGTTCCAAACTTCTTCAATCTCCCAATTGGCCCTTAATTCAACGGTCTTGGTGAGGTAGATGACTTTTTCAGGCTGACGATTTTCGAAGTAGTTACCAGTGTCCCATCTACCATTTTCATTGACATCGTAGATCACACGTGCCTTGAGTTCCTGTGGATGAATGTCGTACAGACTGATATTAATGTCGTCTGTAAACGTATTTCGGTACAAGATTGCCTCATCATTGTTGAAGATCTCAATGACTTTGGGAAAGGTTGAATCGGAACGAACACTCATGTGAAAAATGGAGAGTTCATTGTCGTTTAAGACCTTAAATCCCTGAGCAAAACTATCGTTTACCCGACCAAACATATCGGTTACAGCGCCGGAGTCTACAATCCATTTTAATGTTTGACCATATTCCAAACGTGTGGAGAGAGCAAGACTTCTCACGCCCGAATAATCTATTGAAAAAGGAGTGTGGAGGGTGTCGAGAATCAAGTGAATCTTGGAAGGATCGAATTGAACAATGGGTGTTTTGGCCGAAAAACAAATGGAGTCGGTGGGTGAAAACGGCGGTTTGGTTCCCCAGTCCAATCGGAATTTAGTCGTGTCTTTATCTGTGAAACGAACCGACATGGTATCTTGTGTTCCCGTTTCTAAATGGGTAATGAGCCATTCTCCTGTGCTTCCACTTTTCCAGATGTTGGTCCAAAAGATGAGGGTGTCGCCGTTTTCAGGTCTCTCAATCACGTACTCTGAAGTAACGGTGTCTAAGCGCTCAATTTGAAGGGCTCCGGGAGGTTTGGAGAAGTACATCTCTATCTTTCCGAAATCAGCATACTTGGCGCGGTAAAATTTATATGGAGTTTCCGCTTTGAAAAGAGGGATGGTAACAACTGGGTTGTAGCTAGATTGAAGTAAAGTGTCAATATACCCCAAAGCCTCCGCAGCCCCTGTCCATTGGTAGTTAAAATCAAGATCCTTCATTGCCATCAGGCGGTACGCTCCTGGCGCTACGTTTTCAATAGAGAAATGTCCGTGTTCATCGGTAAGGCCGTAGTACAATGGCGGCGCTTTCATGAATACAGAATCTTCGGCATCGCCTTCGTAAAGTGCCACCATTACTCCTTTTTGATCTAAAGTGGAGTAGGCGTCAATGACTTGTCCAGCTACAATTTGCGAATCGAGAATAGCGCCTGTAGAAAAGACGTATTTGAATTCCGTTTGCGCATTGTTCTCCGTAATGTCTTTGATGGCGTTACCGAACGAGAAGGTATACGTGGTGTTTTCTCGGAGAGTGTCGGTAATAGTGAGAGTAAGTGTCTTCTTTCTCAGCTTGTGTTCCACCTTGTATTTCAGTGGAGGCGAAGAGATGAATTGAGAGGAGAATCCGTCCACTTTGACATATTCATCAAACTCAATTTCGATGGTATTGCCTGTAAAGTTGGTACTTCGGTTTGCCGGATAAGAACCTACAATTGCTGGAGGGGTTTCATCTTTGGCACCTCCATCTGGGGTCGACTGTACCGCGCAGCCGGTAACGAATAGAAAAATGGCGATTAGTCGAATGAGTCCTCGAATCATTGTTCGTGTTTATGGCCGCAAATTACGGGAATATTGAGGAAGTTTCGGATTATGAAGCATAGGCAATGGCAGTAGCATAAACCTTCGATACTCCGGCCTTCAACAAGGTGTGGGCACAGCTCTCCAACGTCGCACCCGTAGTCAAAGTATCATCCACCAACAAAACCGTACTTCCAACAAGGTTTACTCCATCTGCGATTTCAAAAATACCCTCCATATTCTTCCATCGTTCTTCTCTAGACAGCGCGGTTTGAGAAGGGGTGTGAACAGTTCGACGAAGGAGTATTTCGCAGTTGAGGTGAGTTGAATTCCCTATTCCACGAGCAATGTGCCAACTTTGATTGTACCCTCTGTTTTTCATTTTGAAAGGATGAAGTGGTACTGGGGTGATGATCGTTTCGCTGGGTAGTAGACCCGTCCATCGTCGTCCTAAACGGACGCCCAGCTCTTTTGCCAATGTTGTGTTTCCATCGTACTTCACCGCGTGTAACAAGTGCTGAATGGCAGAGGGAGAATGAAAGGGATAGTGAACCTGTAGACCTTCAATTTTCACCCTACCTCCAAAGAGTTGATTGGCAAATTCTTCAGGATCTTGTTCGCTAGGCCAAAGAGGAAGGGCATCTAAACAGGTATGGCAACATGCGTTTTCCGCAGGGCTCAGTACGGAAAAGCAGACCAAACATCGCTTAGGGAATATGGCGTCCATCCAAATTGTCAGCACATTCTGATAGATTGATTTGTACGCTGTTATAGAAAAAGCATTTACTTTGTTCTGACTCCAATTTAAAACAGTCATTATGAGCGAACCGACATCTCAAAAGAAAAAAAGCAACAAAGGTTTAATCGCCATTATCATTATTCTCCTTCTCGCCGTTGGTGGTTTGGGTTACATGTTGATGGAAAAGGATAAAGAAGTAAAGGATGCTTCTGCAGAACTTGAGCTTATTCAATCTAACCTCGAGCAGTCTTTGGCTGATATTCGCGGTTTGGAATCCAACAACGACAGTATGGATGCCTACATTGTTGAGAGAGAGGCTCGATTGCTTAGCATGATCGATAGTGTGTCGAATGCCAAAGAAGTGTCTGATCGCCAGTTGAGCCGTTGGAGAAATGAAGCGGTAAGCAAGCGTAAAGAAGTGGATCGCCTCACTGCTGTTGTTGATAGCGTGAATAAAGCCTATGCCAAGCTTGAAGATGTGAAGGACTCCTTGGTAGTGAATCTTGATGCAGAGCGCATTCGTTCAGAAGAGTTGACTAACCAAGCTCGTGAGCTTCAAAACGAAGTGGAAGTAGGTTCTCAATTGCAACTCACTTCCATCAATGCTGGTGCTTACAAAGTATACAGTAGTGGTGAAGAAGATGAAACAGAGCGTGCCCGCAGAGCAGAGCGCGTGAAAGCGTGTTTCACTATCGGAGCAAATGCGATTGCCGAAAAGGGTGAGCGTCAAGTGTACATGCGCGTTCTTACTCCAGAATTGAAGGTAGTTGTAAACCAAAACGACAGTCTTGCAACCAACAAGTTCATGGTTCAAGGCAATGAATTGTTCTTTACCGCTAGCAAGAGTGTATGGTATGAAAACACCGATCAGAATGTTTGTTTGTCGTACGACAAAGAAGACTGGGTGAAAGGAACATACACCGTAGAGATTTACATTGGTGATGCGAAAGTGCAAGAAGCACGCTTTGTATTGGACTAAGAAATCCCAGTAGAGATATATAGAACCCCAGCCCATGGTTGGGGTTTTTTTATGCCCGCAGGTATTAACAATGGACGGTTAAGAGAAAATTAGACCGAGGCACGAGGTCAGTCATGCGAGATACTAACTTCGTTCGTTGGTAGATAAACACCATAACAACATGAGAATTACAAAGAGTCTATTGGCCGTAGCGGCTGGCTCATTAATCTTGAGTAGTTGTGTTTCTTCAAAGGTTCATCAAGAACTTCAAGATAAATACGACGCGCTGGCTGCCGCCAATGAGAATTTATTACAGGAGAATGAAGAGTGCAGTGCGGATTTGACCGAGGCACGCGCCCTTTTAGACCGTTGTGTGGACGCTCGCGATGAGTTGATCCAAGACACGGTAAATCAGAATATGGCCATTCGCAAATTGCGCAGGAGCTATGAAGATTTGAATAAGAATTACGAGTTTTTGCTAGACAACAACAACACGATGTTGGCGAATAATGCTCGTGAGAACCGCGCGCTATTGGATCGATTGGAAGCGCTTCAAGATCAATTGGAAGATAAGGAAGACAGCTTGCGTATTGAACAAGAGAGTTTGTCTACGCTTCGATCTATGCTAGAAGCGAGAGAGGCACGAGTGAATGAACTGGAGGGCGTGATTGCTCGTCAGGATTCTATAGTGAATTACGTTCAACAACGCGTGTCGGATGCTCTTCTCGGTTTTGAAGGCAAAGGATTAACCGTGGAGATGAAGAATGGTCAAGTGTACGTTTCCTTGGAGAACCGATTGTTGTTCGCTTCGGGTTCTTGGACGGTACAGCAAGAAGGACAGAATGCATTGAATCAATTGGCCTCTGTACTTGCCGACAATCCAGATATCAAGATTATGGTAGAAGGTCATACAGATGATGACGCTTACCGTGGCAATGGTCAGGTGCGAGACAACTGGGATCTTTCTGTAATGCGTTCAACAAGTGTGGTAAAGATTCTATTGAACAATGAGGGAATTGCTCCACAGCGGATTACGGCTGCTGGTAGAGGCGAATACTTGCCACTTGCAAGTAATGAAACCGCTGAGGGCAAGGCGAAGAACCGCCGCATTGAAGTGATTCTTACTCCAGACCTCTCCGAACTGATGGAGTTGGTTGGATCGATGAAATAATAGATTTCCTGATTACGTGAAAAGGGGAGGGTGCATTAGCATCTTCCCCTTTTTTTAGTTGAGAATCGGTAGGAGATGCTTCCAAATATTCCCTGTTTGGCGATTGCTCCGTTTTCTACTCCTATTCCAGATGATCTGTAGCTCAGTAGCGCAAACTGGCTTGTGCCTCAAAAGAGGTCATATCTTGAGAATAAGTACTTCCCTTAGGGAGTATTGGAACTTAGAGCAAACAAAAAACCCCGACCATTGGCCGGGGTTTGTATAGAACAAAAGTCGGGTTATTCTACGGTAACTGACTTTGCTAGGTTTCTAGGCTGATCCACATTACAGCCTCTCATTACCGCAATGTGGTAAGAAAGGAGTTGAAGAGGAACCGTTGTTAGAAGGGGAGAGAAGGCCTCGCTGCTGTCTGGGATTTCAAGGGTGAAGTCCGACATTTTTGCGATTTCTGTATCTCCTTCGCTAACAATTGCAACGATTTTACCATTGCGAGCCTTTACTTCTTGGATGTTGCTCACAATCTTATCGTACTGTCCATTTCTTGGAGCAATAACGAATACCGGCATGTTTTCGTCAATCAATGCGATGGGACCGTGCTTCATTTCTGCAGCAGGGTAACCTTCAGCGTGGATGTAGCTAATTTCTTTGAGTTTCAAGGCGCCCTCTAGTGCCACTGGGAAGTTGTAGCCTCTGCCCAAGTACAAACAGTTAGTAGCGTCTTTGAATCGTTCAGAAATCTCACGCACTTTTGAATCAGACTGCAACATGGCTTCCATTTTCTTTGGAATTCCGTTGAGTTCTTCCAGTAGTTCGTGATAGCGCGTTTCCGACAACGTGCCTTTCATCTTGGCAATCTCAATAGCCAAAAGAGAAAGAACGGTAACCTGAGCTGTGAATGCCTTGGTAGAAGCCACGCCAATTTCTGGTCCTGCGTGCGTGTAAGCGCCTGCATGTGTTTCACGTGCAATCGAACTACCTACTACGTTACAAATACCAAAAATGGTCGCTCCGTGTTCTTTGGCCAACTTGATAGCGGCAAGTGTATCAGCTGTTTCTCCAGATTGAGAAATGGCAATCACCACATCTTGATCGGTGATAACAGGATTTCTATAACGGAATTCAGAAGCGTATTCTACTTCTACCGGGATTCGAGCTAAATCTTCAAAGAGATACTCACCTACCAATCCAGCATGCCAAGAAGTTCCACAACCTACAATGATAATGCGGTTGGCGTTGAGGAATTTCTCTTTGTATTCAAACAAACCACCCATTTTGATCATGTTCTGATCTGGAAGAAGACGACCGCGGAAAGTGTCGTAAATCGCCTTTGGTTGTTCGTAAATCTCCTTCAACATAAAATGTTCGTAGCCTCCTTTTTCGATAGAAGCCAAGTCCATTTGAAGCTGTTGAACGTATGGGTCAATGGTGCGATTGTCCTTAATAGAACGTACACGCAAGCCGTGATCTAGATTGATGGTGGCCATTTCTCCATCTTCCAAGTAAACCGCTTTTTTGGTGTACTCTAGGAATGGAGTAGCATCAGAAGCCACAAAGAACTCATCGTTTCCAATGCCAATAACAAGAGGGCTTCCCATCTTGGCCGTAACAATGGTTCTGTCGTTTTCTAGTGAGAATACACAAATGGCATAAGCGCCAATCACTTGGTTAAGGGCAACGCGAACAGCATTCTCTAAGTCGAGGTCTTCACTGTTCATTACATCTTCGATCAAGTTCACAAGAACCTCGGTATCTGTGTCGCTGTGGAACACGAAACCTCTAGAGATCAATGCTTCCTTGAGGGATGAGTAGTTTTCGATAATACCGTTGTGGATAAGGGCAATCTTGCCATTATTCGAAACGTGTGGATGAGAGTTGTTGTCGTTCGGTGGTCCGTGTGTAGCCCAACGCGTATGACCAATTCCCAAGTGGCCACTTTGGTTCTTTCCCGCAGCTTCAGCTTCTAGGTCAGAAACCTTTCCTTTTTTCTTGTATAGGTGAAGGGTAGAGTGGTCTAGCAAGGCAACGCCAGCACTGTCGTAACCGCGGTATTCCAAGCGTTGCAATCCTTTAATGAGGATGGGATAGGCATCTCTTTCCCCAAGATATCCTACGATTCCGCACATAGGTTAAGGTTTAGTTAGTTCGAGAATAATAGAGCTTCAATTCTGCTGGTTCTAAGGTACTACCATTTCCGTTCAGAACTGCTCTGGATTGATCGGATGATGAATTATTTGGAACAATGATAAATTCCCCAAGGAAATCCTTATCGTCCAAGAAGCGCTGCATTTGTCGGGTGATGACAAATTTATAGCTGTGATCACGCAATTCTCCCGTAACCAAAGTTCCGCCAACTGCCGAAGCTCCTTCGGAAATGTAATCGGAAACAACGGTTCTACCAGCAGTGTCGTTTACAACGATTTGCATTTGATCCGGTAAACGATGCCTAACAGCAGATCCCTCTTTTACGGGAATATTCAACTCTGCTCGAGTCAATATCCAAGCAGAATCTTGGTAGTGACGCAGATTTGGAATTTTAACCATGGTAACGACACCTGCCATGGCTTGAGAATAACAAGCTACCTCCCCATTCGTAGAGTCTTGATTGTCAATATCGAATGCAGCCGTACTGTAGTCATGGGTAAAAGTGCTCACAAACTCCGTAGATGTGCTCATGCGCAAATCGTAGTGTGAGGTGTCCATTTCGTCGTTTCGGAAGTAGAAGCGCACTTTCGAATCTGTGGAAGGTACAAGCAATCCGAGAATCGCTTGAGTAGAGGCATCACCGCTCAATTCAATTCCGTAAATGGTTGAAATGAAATTGTCGGTATTGTCAAATGCATTGGAGCCTTCCAGTGGGAAAATCACATTCTGACCAAAGGAAGTGTTCAATGGAACTCGAAGCACCGGGCGACTAGCGCTGAGGTGGTCCCAATCTCGTGGTGTTCTTGGGCGAACAGCGATGGTTGCATTACCGATCTCAACATCGGTTGCAAAACTTCGGTTGCTGTAATAACTGCTGTCGGGGTCGAGGTAATTCTTCAACGTTTTAACCGACATGTTAAAAGGTACTGTGGTGTCACCATAGTAACCAGCGTCGGATACGGTATATGGAATAAAGAGAACAACACTGTCGCAAATAGGGTTCGTTCCAAAAGTAGGAACCCCACTAGGCACCAAATGGGTGACCAGTTTGGCATCGGTTCTACCAAAGACATTGTCGTCATATCCACCCACTAAGCCAATGCCAGAAGTGGGGGAATTAGAGCGTACAGAGTCGAACGGTGCCGTGTATGTAATGATGGGCGTTCGCTCCATTTGACCGAAGTTCAGTTGGTCTCCATCCACGTAAGGGAGTCCCAATTCTGCTTCGCCTCGTTCGCAGCCTACAAAAACAACTAAAGCCATTGAAACAATGGCCTTAGTAGTGAGTGAGTAAAGTGTATTTCGTTTCATTCAGAAAGCCTGATTTAGGCGGTGACGTCTTCTAAAACAACGTTTTCGTAAAACGATTTTAATGCTGGTTTGTCTACCTCGCCAATGCATTCGAAGATCGGAAGATCTTTTTCCTTGGCAAATTCCAAGAGAGATTCCGGTACTTCGTCGTGGGCTTTAACCACTGCATCACAGTATTCAAGTGCGCCCTTGTGCAAGTTTTCGAAAGTCGGCTCATTGAAGAATCCAGGATATTCTACACCGTCAAACTTCATTCCCGCGGCAAGGTTTGGCCCTAGCTGACCGTCAAACGACTCGTTGTATAGCGAGTAAACGATCTTGGCATCAGAAAAGTGTGGGTCGTCTGCATTGAATTTTTTCAAATACATTGGAACCGCAGAACAGAACCATCCGTTTACGTGGATGATGTCTGGTTTCCATCCGAGTTTGCGAACGGTTTCGATCACGCTCTTCGCGAAGAACAAAGCGCGTTCGTCGTTATCTGGATGAAGTTCTTTCTTGTCGTTGATAAGGGTTGACTTGCGCTTGAAGTACTCTTCGTTATCAATAAAGTAAACTTGTAGTCGGGCTTGTGGTACAGAAGCAACCTTGATGATCAAGGGTTGGTCCATATCGTTGATAACGATGTTCATACCACTGAGGCGAATCACTTCGTGCAATTGGTGCCGTCTCTCATTGATCACTCCATAACGAGGCATGAACACACGAACTTCGTGTCCTGCTTCATTCATTTTCTTAGGGAGTTCCAAGCTCGGTTTAGAAATTGGAGATTCCGGTAAGTATGGACGAATTTCCTGAGAGATATAAAGTATACGCTTCGATTCCATCTGCAAAAGGCCTTTTCAACAATAATGTAGCGTGCAAAGGTACGTCTTTTCTAGCGATGTTTCAAGCTAACCGTTAGCTTTGCAGCACGATAGCACGTATCAAATGCACATTTTTAGAACGAGAGAAGAGCTCTCAAATTACATTGAGTCGCAGGACGGACGCGTTGGTTTTGTACCAACCATGGGGGCTTTGCACGATGGCCATCTTCAGCTTGTAGCGCAGGCTAAGGCGATATCGGACATCGTTGTCGTGAGTGTGTTTGTCAACCCAACACAGTTCAATAATCCCAGAGATTTAGAGCGATATCCACGCGATGAAGAAGGGGATTCTAAGAAGTTGGAATCGGCGGGATGTGACGTGGTTTGGTTTCCAAAAGTAGACGAACTCTATCCCGATGAGGTGGAAAGCGATTTCTACGATTTGGGACATTTGGAAGATGTCATGGAAGGTGAATTCCGACCGGGGCACTTTCAAGGTGTGGCAACCATTGTGGACAGATTGTTTCAATCGGTGAATCCAGACGTGGCCATTTTTGGCGAGAAGGATTACCAACAGGTAGCTGTCATCAAACGAATGACGTCTCTTAAAAACCACCCGGTTGAGATTGTAGTTTCTCCTACCAAAAGAGAGTCTTCAGGCCTTGCAATGTCTTCCCGAAACATGCTCTTAGAGCCTGTGTTTAAAGAAGCAGCCGTTGCCATTTATCAGGCAATGAATGCCATTCGTGCCACTAAGGATGAACGATCTGTCTCTGATTCTGTTACCATGGCTAATGAAGCTATATCGGCTGCAGGTTTGCGTCCAGAATACATCGTAATTGCGGATGAAGATTCCCTTGAACCCCTTGAGAAATGGGAGAATTCGGAAAGGCCACGCGTTTTCGTGGCAGCCTATGCTGGTGAGGTCAGATTAATCGACAATTTGTCTTTGAATTAACTACTTTTGCGCCATGTTTATTGAAGTTGTCAAGAGCAAAATCCACCGTGTAAAAGTCACGGGGGCCGACCTGAACTACGTGGGTAGTATCACGGTTGATCGCGACCTTATGGATGCTAGTGGCATCATGGAAGGGGAGAAGGTGTCTATCGTAAACGTGAACAATGGTGAGCGTTTGGATACGTATGTAATCACCGGACAACGCGGTTCAGGTGAGATTACGTTGAATGGTCCTGCAGCACGAAGAGTTCAAGCAGGGGATATTATCATCATCATTTCATACGCCACAATGACTCCAGAAGAGGCGAAGACCTTTAAACCATCTATTGTTTTCCCAAATGAGGAGAACAATTCTCTCTCTTAAATCGAGCCTTTGAATCCTCTAACCAAAAATATCCTGAAGTACACCCTTTTCGCAGTAATTGCCGCGGCATTGCTCGGATTGGCGTTCAAGAATGTAGATCCGCAAGAGCTTTGGACAGATTTAAAGCAGGCGCACTACGGATATGTTTTGGCTTCTATGATTATTGGCTATGCGGCCATTGTTTCTCGCGGCTTGCGTTGGAAACTCCTTTTGGAACCTCTAGGGTATCATCCAAAATCATGGAATAGTATTCACTCTGTTTCTACCCTTTACTTTGTGAACTTAGCCCTGCCAAGAGCAGGAGAGTTAGCCCGTTGTACCTCGCTAAATCAAGTGGAGGACATTCCGGTCAATAAGCTCTTTGGAACCGTTTTGCTAGAGAGAACAATCGATATGGTTTTTCTCATCCTTGTGTTTGGCGGCGCAGTAGTGGTCAATTTTGATTACATCGAGCAACTGTTTAACATAACAGCTTCTGGCTCAGGTGAAGAGGGTGGAAGTTCCTATATTCTCTATATCCTTCTGGGGTTAGTCGCCGCGGCGGTGTTGCTTTTCTTTGCCTTCCGCGAACGCATTCAAGCTTCTCCGCTCTTTGTTAAGGTGCGCGATTTCTATGAAGGACTGAAGGAAGGTTTTAAGGCGGTTTTCAAGATGAAGCGTCAAGCAGCCTTCTGGTTTCACAGCGTTTTCATTTGGTTGTGTTATTTCTTTATGGTGTATATCTGTTTCTTCGCTATTGATGAAACCGCACACCTGACCATTGCAGATGGACTGTTCATCATGGTAGCGGCAAGTTTGGGTATCGTTATTCCCGTACCTGGTGGAATTGGCGCTTACCATTACTTGGTAATGTCTGCTATGGTGGTTCTAGGGTTTACTTCTGAAGTAGGGCTAACTTTTGCCACTATCGTTCACAGCGGACAAACACTAATGTTGCTTGGAACAGGTGCTTTAGCAATGTTCATTTTGTACCTTGAACGACGCCTCAAGAAGAAGGCTTAATTCACTTCTAAACACTCACCTTTCGGCATGGCCAAAGTTAAAAAGGCGTGGTTCTGTCAGAACTGCGGCGCTCAGCATAGTCAGTGGATGGGACAATGTTCTCGTTGCCACGAATGGAATACGCTTGTTGAAGAGGTTCTCTCTAAGCCTGATTCAAAAGCTGTACAAAGTGGTCGCTCTGCTCTGCCAGAGAGAAAGAGTCCAACGCCCATCCGAAGCATTGCCTACGATCAAACGGTGAGGAGTGGTACAAACGACAATGAACTTGATCGGGTATTAGGAGGCGGAATTGTTCCGGGGTCGCTCATCCTTTTGGGAGGTGAGCCTGGTATTGGAAAATCGACTTTGATGCTCCAAATGGCATTGCGCTACAACTCCAGTGTTTTGTATGTTTCAGGTGAGGAGTCGGATCATCAGGTTCGTATGCGAGCGGAGAGAATCGGCATTCAGAATGACGAATGTTTCATTCTAACAGAGACTCGCACACAACACATCTTTCAGCACGCTGATAATATGCAGCCGACCTTGGTTGTGGTAGATTCCATTCAAACCTTGCACTCGGAAGCCTTGGATGCAAGTCCGGGTAGTGTTTCTCAAATTCGTGAGTGTGCAGCTGAGTTTTTGCACTTTGCTAAAACCACGGGAATTCCTGTGGTATTGATAGGGCACATCACAAAAGAGGGTAGTCTTGCCGGGCCAAAAGTGCTCGAACACATGGTAGATGTAGTCCTTCAGTTTGAAGGAGATCGTCATCATATTTATCGCCTCTTGCGCGGACAAAAGAACCGTTTTGGTTCTACTTCTGAGTTGGGTATTTATGAGATGAGAGGAGAGGGGCTTCGCGAGGTTCCGAATCCATCTGAAGTTCTTTTGTCCAACGGCAATGAACATCTGAGCGGAACGGCTATCGCCGTCATGGTGGAAGGTGTTCGACCCATGCTCGTAGAAATTCAAGCGCTTGTTTCAACCGCTGTCTATGGAACTCCACAACGTTCTTCTACTGGATTTGACGTTAAGCGCTTAAACATGCTCTTAGCGGTTTTAGAGAAGCGATGTGGCTTCCGCTTGGGAGCCAAAGATGTCTTCCTCAACGTTACTGGAGGTATTAAGGTAGATGATCCTGCTATCGATCTTGCTGTAGTTGCGGCTATCCTCTCTTCCGATCAAGACATGCCCATTCATCATTCCATTTGCTTTGCCGGAGAGGTTGGCTTAGCAGGAGAAATCCGTCCATCTAGCCGAATAGATCACCGGGTTAACGAAGCGGCAAAATTGGGCTTCGAACGCATGCTTATCTCCAAATCGGCCCAACTCGAAAAAGTTCCAAACGGAATCGCCGTTGCCAAAGTGGGTAAGGTTGAGGATGTGGTGAGGGATTTGTTTGGTTGATCGTCCTAAGTTCGGTGTTCCGTGTTAGGAGTACTGGATGGAAGCGGATGACCGTCTGTATGGAGCAAGGCTGTTTCTTAGAGATAGGGAGTTGTGGGGAAAGAAAACACCTTCTGAGGAACAACAAGCCTGGATAATAATGTGTTGTTTCGTACAGGTCAACTAGGGATCCTGTACAAAATACTCACTACCCATTAAACTGATTCATCGTAATCTGTGGCCCGGCCAATGCAAAGCTTTGAATGGCTTCTGTGGCTTTTTTGATGCGGGGTTGGAGGTTTTTCCATTCCTCTTCGGTCCATTTACCCAGGACGAAATCTACTTGTTGACCTTTGGAAAATTCGTTTCCAATGCCAAAGCGAAGTCGAGGATAGTCGGATCTGCCCAAGAGTTGTTGGATGCTTTTGAGGCCGTTGTGACCTCCGTCTGAACCTTTGAGTTTCATTCGGATGGCGCCCAAGGGTAGGGCGAGTTCGTCCACCACAACGAGGATATTCTCGAGTGGGACCTTTTCTGTTTCCATCCAATAGCGGACTGCTTTGCCGCTAAGGTTCATGTAGGTATTGGGTTTCACCAGAATAAGCTCACGTCCTTTCACACGAACTCGCGCCACATCTGCGTAGCGTTCTGAAGAAAAAGAAGAGGTGTCGGACGCCAAAGCATCCAACACCTCAAATCCAATGTTGTGTCGGGTGCGGTTGTATTCCGCTCCCGGATTCCCTAGTCCGAAGATCAAGAACTTCTTCAAGCCGACCTTCTTTGTAGATTATTATTCTGCAGTTGCTTCAGCAGCTGGAGCTTCAGCGCCTTCAGCAGCATCGTCACCTTCTTCTTCGTCTGTATCTTCAACAGCGTTACGAGCTGTTTTGATAGTTACGATGACAGCTGACTCAGCGTTCAATACAGCGTATTTGTCAGTCTTAACTGCGCCTACGCGGATTGCTTGGCCGATGCGAAGGTCTGTGATATCAAGCTCAATAGAAGCTGGGATATCTTGTGGAAGAGCCTTCACTTTAAGGTAGCGCAAGAAGTGCTTCAACTTACCACCATTACGTACACCACGGGCATTACCGTTCAAACGTACTGGGGCTTGTACTGTTACTTCTTTACCTTCTACAAGTTCAACTAGGTCCATGTGAACGAGCTCGTCGGTCAATGGATCAAATTGCATGTCTTGAACTACGGCTTCAACCTTCTTTCCGTCAAGCTCGATTTCTGCTTTGTGTACCATAGAGGTGTACACAAGGTCGCGGAAAGCGAGGATTGGAGCTGAGAAGTGGATGGTTTCTTCACCACCGTAAACAACGCATGGAACTTGACCTTCTTTGCGAAGGTTTTTTGCGTATTTAGTTCCGAGATCGGTGCGAACCGTACCCTTGATAGCGATTGAATTCATTACTACTATCGATTAAGATTCCCTGATTACATTACAAAGTGTCCGCTAATAGACTCATGGTGGTGAACTTTCTTCATTACTGAAGCAAAGATTTCAGCCACGCTGAGAACGCGGATTTTATCGCTCTCTCGACTGCCTGGTAGGGTATCGGTAATTACCAATTCTTCCAAAGCCGAGTTTTCAATTCTTTCAATGGCGTTTCCAGAAAGAACTCCGTGCGTACAATATGCACGAACGCTCTTCGCGCCTTTTTCCAACAACATATCGGCAGCCTTCGTCAATGTTCCGGCTGTGTCTACCATATCGTCGAGCAATACGATGTTGCGATCTTTAACATCACCAATTACGGTCATCTTATCAATCACATTCGCTTTCTTACGCTGCTTGTAGCAAATCACTACTTCTGCACCCAACTGATTGCCGTAAGCGTTTGCACGCTTCGAACCTCCCATATCTGGAGATGCAATCGTCAAGTTGTCCAATTTCAAGGCCTCGATATCTGGAAGGAAAAGGCTGCTTGAGAACAAGTGATCTACTGGTACTTCGAAGAAACCTTGAATCTGATCTGCGTGTAGATCCATGGTCATGATTCGAGTGGCACCTGCTGCGGTCAAAAGATTAGCCACCAATTTCGCCCCAATCGGTACACGTGGCTTGTCCTTGCGGTCCTGACGTGCAAGTCCGAAATAAGGAATAACCGCGGTGATGTGTTTTGCAGATGCACGTTTTGCTGCATCAATCATCTGAAGAAGCTCCAACAAGTTCTCTGCTGGTGGGTTGGTAGATTGAACGAGAAATACTCGTCCGCCTCTTACCGTTTCTTCAAACGACGGCTGGAACTCTCCATCACTGAATTCCGTAATCGCAACCTCACCTAAGGGTTGTCCATACGCTTCAGCAATGCGCTCTGCTAATGCCTTTGTTCCGCGTCCTGCAAAAATCTTCGCCGATGGTATCATATTCGATTTTTCGTGGCTGGATCTTTAATGATCTTTAAACCTTTGAAACTGTTATGCTTTCACATTCATCCAAAAGGGCTGCAAATGTAATAAACTTTAGCAGAAAGATGGGTGCCTGGTAAACTATTCGATAAATTTTTTCGTCAGACACTTGCATAACCACATTTCTATGTTGTAGTTTTGCCCGCTCATCAGGAGCCCAGGTGGCGGAATTGGTAGACGCGCACGACTCAAACTCGTGTACCACTGGTGTGCGGGTTCGACTCCCGCCCTGGGCACAAAAGCCTCTCGAATCTTTCGGGAGGCTTTTTTATTTCTACCTCATCCCCTCTCTTTCGTAGGTGCTAAAATACAATATGTCAGCGGTTTGTAAATGGTCTTTGGCCTTTTCTTCTGATGGAATGTCACGGGGTTCCATGCGTATTTTGACGTGAGCTCACCTCTACAATCAACACTTGTCTACACATATTCGCACTTTTCTCTAATCTTCGAAATGCGCTGTTCTTTCAGATCTTCGTGGCGTACTTTTCATAGAGAAAGAACTTTTTCCCTCAGATTTTGTCTCTTTGAGAATGACATTTTCCTCTATTTAACAGGAGGTGTTTCAAAATGCTACCTTTGAAGTCTTATCTCTATTTGAGCTGACAACAATTACATCCTCTTTCGTTTCATGGTGAGCCAAAAACAACGCAAGTACGATTTCGCCTATCTCAGAATGGCGCAGGAATGGGCCAAACTTTCTTACTGTAACCGTCGCCAAGTGGGTTCACTCTTGGTGAGGGATCGCATGATTATCAGCGATGGGTACAATGGAACACCTTCGGGTTTTGAGAACATCTGTGAAGATGAAGAAGGGTACACGAAGTGGTATGTGCTTCATGCGGAGGCTAATGCAATTACCAAGGTTGCATCGTCTAATCACTCCTGCGATGGCGCTACACTATATCTCACCATGTCCCCATGCAAGGATTGTAGCAAGTTGATTCACCAAGCGGGTATAAAACGATTGGTGTACATCGAACGTTACAAGGATACTTCCGGATTAGAGTTTCTAGAAAAGGCGGGAGTAGAGGTGTGTCAGCTCAACCCAGATGACGAATGAAAGCAAGACAGATTTACTTACCTATGATTATTGCCGCAGCTGTTGTTGTGGGAATGTTCGTGGGGTCTAGATATAATTATCCAGCTCGACCCAACGAGGAGTCGAAGCAGCAGAAGATCCGTCAGATTATTGATTATATCGACTACAAGTATGTGGTGGATGTGAATACAGATAGTCTCTTGGATCTCACCATTCGCGATATGCTTCACAAGTTGGACCCTCATAGCTCTTATATCTCTCAAAGAGATGTTCAAGCACAAGAGGAATCTATCCAAGGGAGTTTTGATGGGGTTGGAATTGAATTCCGCGTTCGTAAAGACACCGTAACTGTGATTCGCGTCATTCCCGAAGGACCAGCAATGCGGGCTGGCTTGAAAGCGGGAGATCGAATTATCGCCATTGATGATCTAAGTGTGATTGGCGATTATGAAACGACGGCTCCTTTGGTGGAAACGCTGCGCGGACCTTCTGGAGAAGAGGTTTATGTGGAAGTGATGGGAAGAGGTGAGACGCTTTCGCGCTCCATCGCGATTACCCGAGGACCAATTCCGATTCACTCTGTAGATGTGAGCTACATGTTAAACGACTCCGTGGGGCTGGTTAAGGTGAATCGATTTGCGGATAACACCATGGATGAATTCAACTTCGCCATTCGAAGTTTGGAACGCCAGGGGATGAATACCCTCATTTTGGATTTGAGAGATAATCCTGGAGGCTTGTTGGAAAGTGCAAAAGACATGGCCGATGCATTCCTTTCTGAAGGTAAAACCATAGTGTATACGGTGGACAGAGATGGAGAGAAGCACACGTCAACTGCTACCAATAGAGGAATCTTTGAATACGGTGAAGTGGTGGTGTTGGTGAACGAATCTTCTGCGAGTGCATCTGAAGTGGTAGCGGGAGCGCTGCAAGACAATGATAGAGCGATCATTGTTGGTCGACGCACTTTTGGCAAAGGGCTGGTTCAGCAAGAAATGTCCTTGAACGATGGATCTCGCATGCGCCTAACCACATCCAAATACTATACTCCAACGGGAAGAAGTATTCAGAAACCGTATGACAATGGATACGATGCCTATCAAATGGACAATATTCAGAGAATTGAAGATGGAGAGCTCTTCCGTCCAGATAGCTCTAAGTTTGATCACGATGAGCGCTTTGTAACCGAAGGTGGAAAGGTAGTATATGGGGGAGGCGGAATTATGCCAGATATCTTTGTGCCAATAGACAGCTCCATATTTACCTATGGCATGCTCTACCATCAGTTCGGGTATTCGCGTCTTTCGGATTTCGCCTTTGATTACGTGGATTCACGAAGAGCCGAATTCGGAGGTGTCAATCGCCGTGACTTTATCGATTCGTGGAATGTGCCGCAAGATTTGTACTTGGAGTTGTTGGAGAAGCTCGATGTGCTGAAGTACGAAGAGCGAATTGACGACGAAATGCGCGCCTTTATTGAACTTCGATTAAAAGCGGTGATTGCCGAAACAGTGTGGGGTAAGGATGGTTACTATCCAGTGGTATTCCAAACAGACCCAGTGATCAAATCGGCTTTGCTGTCGGTAGGTGCTTACAGCGATACGATTCCGAGACCAGAGCTTCCTTAAAAGGGAAAGAGCATCAATAAAAAACCCCGACATGCATCGGCATTGTCGGGGTTCATTTTTTCTTCTGGAGAAGAATTACATGTGGTCGTGACCTTCATGATCGTCAACAGCCTCATCAGTAGCTTCTTCTACTGAATCCATAGCTGCTTCAGCTTCGTCAGCTACTTCTTCAACTGCTTCTTCAGTTGCTTCAGCAGCATTCTCAGCTCCTTCTTCTACATTCTCGATAGCAGTATCAACTGCTTCACCTGTAGATTCTCCATTGTTACAAGCTACCATTGCAGTCATAGCAAGAGCGGCAGCGAAAAGACTTACTTTTTTCATGTCTCGTTGAATTAGTGAGTTAAGCTCAGGAAACGGGCGCAAAAGTAAAATTATTTATGACCTACGCAAGTCTCGACAGTAGATTCTTACAGGGATTAAAGCCTTTTTTACAACTTTTTCAAGAGTGTTTCCATGCTTACTAGCTCTCTTAGTCTTTGGTTAAGAGAGTCTATACTCACCCTTTCTTGCTCCATAGAATCACGGTGACGGATCGTTACCGTTTTATCCTCAAGGCTGTCGTGGTCTACAGTTATACACAATGGTGTACCCACTGCATCTTGTCGGCGGTATCGTTTTCCAATCGCATCTTTCTCGTCATATTGGACTTGGAAATCAAACTTGAGATCGTTGAAAATCTCACGAGCCAATTCAGGCAAGCCATCTTTTCTCAACAAAGGCAGAATTGCAGCTTTGATTGGTGCAAGGGGAAGAGGTAGGCGAAGTACCGTACGTGTGCTTCCATCTTCTAAGGTTTCTTCCGTGTAGGCCGTGGCTAGGGTCCCTAAGAAGAGACGGTCTAGACCTACCGAAGTTTCCACCACATAAGGCACGTAGTTCTTGTTGATTTCTGGATCGAAGTACTGTAACTTCTTACCGCTCATTTCTTGGTGACGGCCCAAGTCGAAGTCGGTGCGTGAGTGAATTCCCTCTAGCTCTTTGAAGCCAAATGGGAAGTTGAATTCGATATCAGCCGCCGCATTGGCGTAATGCGCTAGTTTGTCATGGTCGTGGAAGCGGTAGTTGTCTTCGCCCAAGCCCAACAATTTATGCCACTTCATGCGGTGCTCCTTCCAGTACTCGTACCACTTCATTTCTTCACCCGGACGAACGAAGAATTGCATCTCCATTTGTTCGAATTCGCGCATGCGGAAAATAAACTGGCGAGCCACGATTTCGTTTCTGAATGCCTTACCGATTTGGGCAATTCCAAATGGAATCTTCATTCGGCCTGTTTTCTGAACGTTCAAGAAGTTCACGAAGATACCTTGTGCGGTTTCCGGACGGAGGTAAAGGTCGCTGGCATCTTCAGCAACAGAACCCAATTTAGTTCCGAACATCAAGTTGAACTGACGAACTTCAGTCCAGTTTTTTGAACCTGAAATAGGGCAAGTAATCCCTTCGTCTTCAATTAATTGCTTGAGGTCTGCCAAGTCGTTCTCTTCCAATGCCTTCACAAAGCGAGTGCGGATAGCATCTACTTGATCCACATACTTCAATACGCGAGGATTGGTCTTGCGGAACATGGCTTCATCAAAAGACTCTCCAAAGCGCTTTGCTGCTTTTGCAACCTCTTTGTCGGCTTTTTGATTGATCTTCTCCATGTGATCTTCAATCAAGACATCTGCGCGGTAACGCTTCTTGCTGTCTTTGTTGTCAATCATCGGATCGTTAAATGCATCTACGTGACCTGATGCTTTCCACACAGAAGGGTGCATGAAAATAGCCGAGTCGATTCCCACGATGTTTTCGTGAAGCTGAACCATGCTTCTCCACCAATACTCTTTGAGATTGTTCTTGAGGAGAGCACCATTTTGACCGTAGTCGTATACAGCACTAAGGCCGTCATAGATCTCACTACTTTGGAATACAAAGCCGTATTCTTTGGCGTGACTAATTACATTCTTAAACTGGTCTTCCGGTTGTGCAGCCATGAATGACGTGTATAATTGGATGGATTCGTACTAAAATCAGCGGCAAAGGTAAATATTTAGGAGGGATGGAAGAGGGCCGTTAACAATTCGCTCTGCAGGTGCTTTGCGCATGTTGTCCTCTGGCAGTGTATCTTTGCGCCATGGCAAAGAACAAGCTCAAAAAATTCGCGGAGAACGCTGAAATGCGTCACGTAATTGAGCCCAATTGGGCGGATGTAAATGCGGGAAATTTTCCGCTAAAGGGGAACTGGAAGAGGGACTTTTTTCAGAATGATAATCCCATTGTTGTGGAGCTCGGCTGTGGTAGAGGGGAGTATACCTTCGGATTGGCAAAGCGAAACCCCAACGTGAATTATATCGGTGTAGATATTAAGGGAAACCGAATGTGGAATGGAGCGAAGTGGGCACAGGAGGAAGGCCTTACCAACATCGCCTTTTTACGCACCAAAATTGAGCTCATCACCAATGCCTTTGCCGAAGGAGAACTCGACGAGATTTGGATCACTTTCCCAGACCCTCAAATCAAGTACAAGCGAATGAAACACCGAATGACCAATCCGGAGTTTCTTGAGAAATACAAAACGGTCCTTTCCGATAGCGGCGTGGTTCACTTGAAGTGCGACAGTGAATTCTTGCACGGATATACCCATGGTATCGTTCAAGCCTACGGTTATGTGGTAGAGGAGGCGTATCACGATATCGATTTTCAATTGAGAGAACAAGAACCCGATCACATCTTGTTTGCCATTCAAACGTATTACGAGCAAATGTGGCGCGAACAAGGGAAGGCCATTAATTACCTGCGATTCCGGTTTCAATAAGTCGGGGCCGAATAGCCTGGTCACCTGTCAATTCTGTGCCAGAAGAGTTGTAAATTGAGAAAGCAAACATTCTCAATCCTTACCTCCGAATTTACCATCCCATGAACCGCTTCTCTCTTTTCATCGCCTTCTGCGTGCTCATTTCATGGGGAGCTTCCAGTCAAGTTGTAACGGATGGCGGCGATGAGTCGATGTTCCAAATGAGACGAAATACTGTACTCGCTGAAGGGATACTAGTGTGGCCAGCGGTGTATTATGAGCGTGCATTTCCAGTAGGAGATCAAGTGGCCTTTAACGTGGGAGGAGGAGTGGTTCCTGCGGTAGATGTAAATCGACTTTGGCCCGCCGTCCGATTGGGTATTTTAGCAGGAACAAATCGTCATATGGTAGAAGTTTCACTTTTGCGGATTTTCGACTTTACACGCGAATCGGATTTGCCGGAAGTATTGCCATTCTTCGGGTATCGATATACGAGCAGAGGAGGTCTTCACCTTAAATTGGGGATGATGCTCTACACAAAGAACAATGATTTCATCCCCCCTATTTTGCCGACATACTCAATAGGGTATTCATTCTGAAACACTGTAATACAGCGTAATCCCATGTCTGATTTCTTCGAAAGAGTATATGCCGTGGTGGTCCAAATTCCCGAGGGAAGAGTCACCAGCTACGGTGCTATTGCCCGCGCTATTGGTGCGCCTGGGAGTGCGCGGACCGTTGGATATGCCATGAATGCCTCACATAATAATCCAGAGATTCCGGCGCACCGAGTGGTTAACCGCAATGGCTTATTAACGGGCAAACACCACTTTGAAGGTACGCGACTTATGCAGCAACTATTAGAAAATGAAGGGGTGAAGGTGGTGGATGATCAGATTCAAAATTTTTCGCAGCATTTTTGGGATCCTATTTCGGAACTTGGTCTCGATGAAACGCTAAACACGAAGGAATGAATGTAGAAGAATTGCGTTCGTATTGCATACAGTTAAAGGGAGCAACGGAGTCGTTTCCATTTGATGAAGAGACTTTGGTTCTCAAAGTGATGGAGCAAAAAATGTTTGCAATCATTCCACTGGAAAGCCCTCATGCCTCTATTTCACTTAAATGCAATCCAGAGAGAGCTATTGAACTCAGAGAGGAATACGAGGGAATCCAACCCGGCTGGCATTTGAACAAGGTTCATTGGAATAGTGTGAATGCCGAACAGGTGCCGGCAGATTTGGTGCGTGAACTCATCGACCACAGTTACGACTTGATCGTATCCAGCTTGACGAAGAAACTTCAGCGCGAACTCAGTGAATTATGAAAAAGATATTTAAGTACTTCCTACAAGGCTTGCTGTACACGGCACCCGTAGCCATTACCTTCTACTTCTTTTACGAGATTTTCTACTATTTAGACCACTTGATTCCAACAGAGGAGTTGGAATCAGAGGATTCGGTATTTGGTCCTCTTGCTACCTTCTTCCAAGCCGTTAAAGGCATTCCAGGAATTGGTATCCTGATTATTTTTATGGGGATAACGCTCGCCGGATTTTTGGGGAATTATCTCTTGCGCTTTCCGCTGTTCAATTGGTTTGAGAGTCGATTTGAACGCGTACCACTTTTCAATTTGGTGTACTCGTCTATCAAAGACGTGATCAAGAATTTTACCGGGCAAAAACAGGGATTTAAGAAGCCGGTTGTCATCAAGCTCTATGAGAATTCCGAAATCCGCAGATTGGGTTTTGTCACTGATGAATCATTGGACTTGATGAAGGATGATGAGAACGCTTTGATTACTGTTTACGTTCCACACTCTTTCGCTATTTCAGGCCAATTGTTCTTGGTGCCACCTCGCTATGTCACTCCAATTAGTGAGAATTCAGCAGATGTGATGAAGTATATTCTCGCTGGGGGGATTACAGACGTCGGAAATGAAAAGGGTGAGGAGTAATACGTTACTTGGATAACTGCTTTTCTTGGGTTAAGGTCTTACAAGGGTATTGGATTTTCTGTGCTACCTTGCATGGGCACAAAAATTAAACCCATGAAGATATCTACACTCATGTCAGGAGCACTGCTACTTAGCTCCTATCTGTCTTTTGCGGGGCCGGGTGATTCCACGGTGGTTCGCGCAATGGATCATATGGATCTCACCTGGTACGGTTCGTATTCAGATACGGCCACCCTTCCTAGCCAAGCAACTTCCTATAACAAGATACTTATGGTTTATACCATGGGCTGTGCTTCTGGTGGTTGTAGCGATTGGGATTATACCACCCAAATCAACCTGTATGAACCAACTGGAATGATGGACTCATCAGTTGCATCGTTAGATACCATCTCCACCAACCCACTAGTTATTGATACCACTTGGAATGTTTTCGAGGTGAATAGGACGTGGGAATTGGGTAGAGTAATTACTCCGTACGGTGGTTACATGCGTCAGGGATCGGCGGGTTACAACAATTCGTGGGAGCATCCATTTGTGTTTGATGTCACCGATTTTGCACACCTGCTTCACGATACCGTAGCGATTGCAGCTGCCTACAAAGGATGGAGTTCGGGCTTTAGTGCTACCGTTGATTTCATTTTTATTGAAGGAACTCCAGCCCGACCTGTCGTTCAAATGAATCAGGTCTATTCTCGCTATGGGCAGTATATCCAAACAGCAACATTTGAAAGCAATGTATTGCCTCCAGTAACAGTTCCAGTAAATCCGAATGCCGTTGATGGTGTTTTCCGCTTTACGCCAACTGGTCACGGTTTTGTGAATGCATTGAACTGTGCGGAATTCTGTAATAAACACTTCACCCTCTACAAAGACGGTGCTCAAGTGGCTCGTCACGATATGTGGAGAGACGATTGTGGTATGAACCCTATCTACCCACAAGGAGGAACATGGTTGTACGATCGTGCCAACTGGTGTCCGGGCGATGATGCCATCATTTTCCAAGATGAGATTGGAAGCCTTTCGGGGCTTTCTCAAGTAGAAATGAACGTAGACGTGGAAGCATACTCGTATACTGTGCCTTCAGGTGAAACTCCTGCAGGATACGAACTGGAGGGTGTTTTGGTTCAATACGACGATTTCCAGATTGATGTAGATGGGGAGATAACAGATATCATCGCTCCAAACAACAATGTGGAATTCCGCAGATACAATCCCGCCTGTCGCCAAGCCATGGTTCGCATTACAAACCGTGGAGGCGATACACTCACAAGCGCTGTGATTCGTTACGGCATTCCAGGTTCATGGATTCAGCATTATACTTGGTCGGGTTCATTGGCTTATGGCGAATCTGAAGTGGTTACCATGCCAATGGTTGGACCTTGGCCTTGGGCTAATGCTCAGAGCGGTGAGTTTGAAGCACACATCGATGTAGCGGGAGATCAGGTGGCCTACAACAATGACAAGTTCAGTCAGTTTGATATCCCTACAGTTCACCCTAGCAACATGGTGATTGTGACGCGCACCAATGCGGCTGGCAATGAAACACATTGGGAGCTTTTCAACGACGCAGGTCAGATCGTAGCTTCACGCGATGGCTTGAGCAGTAACCAGTTCTTTTATGATACGCTCGACTTGCCGAGTGGTTGTTACGAATTGCGTGTTATGGACCGTGGCAAAGACGGACTTTCTTGGTGGGCTAACAATGATGGAGCTGGATATGTGCAACTCCGCAACAACGGAGGTACAACTCCATTGTTCCTAAAACTTCAGGCAGATTTCGGGACAGAGATTCGCCACATGTTCACCATTGATGGTGAGCTTTCCGTTAGTGAACACAACCTCGATGAATTTCTCGATGTAGCTCCGAATCCGAGTAACGGAATTTTCGAAATGCTGTACTCAGGAGATGCATCTCCCCAAGCATGGGTTGTTACCGATCTTCAGGGCAGAGTCATTGCTCAATCACATGGAGAAATAGACGTTCGCACAATGATCGATCTCAGTTCGGAAGCAGTGGGAATGTACGTGTTACGCTACACAACCGACCACGGAACCATCACCAAAAAATTAGTGATTAATCGCTAGTTTTTCGCGGTGAACAAGTTGATCTCCTTCAAACAGGAGCACCGTATATAATCCAGAAGGCAGATGCTGAACAGAGAGTTCGGCATCTGCCTTTTTTCTTTCTACTACCTGTCCATTAACATTGATTATTTCTACAAATCCATCCTGAAGAGGGCTGGAGAAATAAACCATTCCTGAGGTCGGATTAGGGTAGATTGTCCTCGTGTTCTTCTGGTTTTCGGAAGTAGAGAAGTTGCTATATCCACATTGATATTCGCCCACTGTTGGAAAGTAAGAGGTATCATTCACACTCGCGCAATCCAAATAGTCTAAGCAGTCGATTCCTTGGTAGTTATGCTCTAGGAATCCTCGCAGGTTGCCAATGCCATAGACCCAATATTGTCGGGAGTAAACGGAAGAGTCTTGAAATTCGTTGAGTCCGAGGATGAGTGAATCTGAAGAGAGATTCCAGAAGGTGCCATTATCGGTAGTGTCTAATACGACGTAATCTCTCAAATAATTGGAGCTTCCAAATTTGGAGGAATAGACATTTCGAATGGTGTCTCCTATTTCTAAAGAGAAATCTAGGAAAATGTATTCTGATGTGTCATTGGCCGGATATATCCACGCCCGAAGCGAGTCCGCTCGTATGCCACCCACAAATTGACTGTGGTGAATGTCGCCGAATAACATTCTATAGGTGACCCCTCCAATGGCCGTGTCTGCTGTTCCGGTTGAATAGTAGGAAAAGCGAAACTGAGGTGGACTCCATTCGTTGTCTATGCACTCGTTTGCGTTGATCCAAGTGGCATTATCTAACGGAATACACGTGGTTTGCCCCAATGTAAAAAGTGAGAAGCCAAAGAGGAATAGGGTAAGTAGACTTTTCATAGAGAGAGATTTAGCTCCATGAAAGTACTAAAATTATTCTGCTGAACGATCGCCCAATCGGTACAGGACGCTGTTAATGAGTGAGATTAGAAGGCTGAATAGAACGGCCCACCAAAATCCATGGACGGTGAATCCACTGATCCAATCGGCTGCAATGTAGATGACAATGGCATTGATGACCAGAAGGAACAGTCCAAAGGAGAACACAGTAAGCGGTAGTGTCAATAGAATCAACAACGGCTTAATGGTTACATTGAGGATGGAAAGGGTAATGGCTACCCAAATGGCGGTAGTTACAGAATCTACAATAACACCGTCTAGGAGGTAAGATGCAGCAAAAATGCTAAGTACATTTACCACCAATGAAATTAAAATACTGCGGGGTCGACCTGACTCATATCGAATTTCCATAGCTCGAATCTACGACAATTTTTACCTTGAGCCCTCTAAAGTGAAAACCCATGAAAAAGTTAGCGATCCTTGCTGCGGTTGCCTTGGTTGGATGTCAGTCCAATGAATCTCAACCTTCAGAATCTGAAGAAACTACCATGAAATACGCAAACGATATTCACAGTTTTAGCAAGCCAAATGAGGCTGCTGTGAAGCATTTGGATATTTTTTTAGATGTCAATTTCGACACGAAGATTATTACGGGTGTGGCTGACTGGACCATTGAAAGTGCAGAAGGGGCTACGGAAATCATCTTCGATACGTACCACTTGGGGATTGAATCGGTTTCAACCGACGATGGCGGTCAAGTTGATTTTTCCATGTCGGATGAAGATGAAATCTTGGGTTCTGCACTACACATTCCGATCACGAACGAAACAAAACACGTAGTCATCAACTACGAAACATCGAGCGATGCCAAAGCGCTTCAGTGGTTAGATCCTGAACAGACTTCGAGCAAAACCGCTCCATTCTTGCTCACTCAAAGTCAGGCGATCCTAGCCCGAACTTGGCTCCCTTGTCAGGATGGCCCAGGTATTCGCTTCACCTACAAGGCTGAGGTGAAAGTTCCAGAGAACTTGATGCCAGTGATGAGTGCAGGAGGTAATCCTACCGAATTGCATCCAGATGGTTCGTACAACTTTGAAATGCCTCAAGCCATTCCTAGCTACTTGATGGCCTTGGCTGTTGGCGATATTGAATTCAGAGCCATTGGTGAGAATACGGGCGTTTATGCTGAGCCAACAATAGTAGATACAGCGGCTTGGGAATTTGCCGATATCGATGCGATGATTTCTGCGGCAGAGGATCTGTATGGTCCTTATGCGTGGGGTCGTTACGACATCATTGTCCTTCCAGCTAGCTTCCCTTTTGGTGGTATGGAGAATCCTAGAATCACCTTTGCTACACCAACCATCTTGGCGGGCGATCGCAGTTTGGTGAGCCTCGTAGCCCACGAGTTAGCGCATAGCTGGAGTGGTAACTTGGTGACCAATGCAACTTGGAACGACTTCTGGCTGAACGAAGGTTTCACGGTGTATTTCGAGCAGCGAATCATGGAATCGGTTTATGGACGTGAATACTCAGAAATGCTAGCCAGCCTCGCTCATGAAGGTTTGAAAGATGAGGTGGCAGAGTTCATGCACGGACATGCAGAGGACACCAAATTGGCCATCGACTTGACCGATCGCAATCCAGACGATGGGGTGACGACCATCGCTTACGACAAAGGTTATCACTTCTTGAGATTGATCGAACAAACGGTGGGTAGAGATCGATTTGATGCCTTCTTGAAGAATTACTTCACTTCCCATGCCTTCCAAGTGATGACGACGGAAGAGTTTGTGAACTTATTAGAGTCTGATCTTCTCACTCCAGAAGAAGTAAAGGAGATTGGTGTTCAAGAGTGGATTTACGGCACAGGACTTCCTGAAAACTGTCCGGTTCCCAATGCGGTACGCTTTGAGAAGGTGGATGCAGCTGCATCGCTTTTCAAAACCGAAGGAACGTTGCCAACGTCAGAAGAAGCTGCCGCTTGGTCGTCTCATGAATGGATGAGATTTATCCAAGAACTCGGTGAGCTATCGGTCGATCAACTAACTGCGCTAGACAATGCATTCCACTTCTCTAAGAGTGGCAACTCTGAAATCTTGGCTGCGTGGTTCCAACCGACTATTCGTGCGGGATATGAGCCTGTTCGTCCGGTTGTAGAAGACTTCCTTATTCACGTTGGTAGAAGAAAATTCCTCACCCCTACGTATAAGGCCATGTTGGAGAGTGATAAGTCAGAATGGGCAAAAGAAGTGTATCAAAAAGCCCGTCCGAATTATCACGCTGTAGCCCGCGAAACCATGGATGACCTGCTTGACTATCAAATGGCAGAGTAACTAGAACACTATGAAAGTATCCGGCTTCACCTTTGTGAGAAATGCCGATAAGCTCTTTATCCCCGTTAAAGAGAGTATCCTATCCGTTTTGCCCTTGTGCGATGAGTTTGTCATCGCACTGGGCAACAACGATGAGGACGATAGGACAGAGGAGTTCATCCACAGCATTGGCTCTGACAAGATCAAGATTGTCCGCACGATTTGGGATAGCTCGAAGTATTTGAAGAATACGGAGTACGCCCGCCAAACGGACATCGCCAAAGAGCATTGTACCGGAGACTGGCTGTTCTACATCCAAAGTGATGAAGCGGTTCACGAAAAGGATCACGCGGAGATTCAATCTGCCTTAGAAAAGTATGTGGATGATGAAACGGTTGATGGGTTTGTTTTTAACTACAATCATTTTTGGGGAGATTTCAACCATGTGCATCGTTCCCATGGGTGGTACCGTCAGGAGATGCGTATCATTCGAAACCGTCCAGATATCCATAGCTACAAGGATGCGCAAAGCTTCCGTATTTACGATTCCTTCCGAGAGGGAGATTACAGAGAATATCTCCGTACAGAAGGGACGCACAAGTTGAACGCCGTAGCACTGAATGCAGACATCTATCACTACGGATACGCTCGTCCGCCTTACATTATGGCGGGGAAGCGGAAGCAAACGCACGTAACCTTTAGAGGCACGGATGAAAGTGTGAAGGAGGCAGAGGCCATGAAGCCCGATTACGATTACGGTCCACTGGATCGAATTCCGGTATTCAAAGGAACCCATCCTGCGGTGATGAAAGACTGGATTGCTCGCTTTGATTGGGCTGATCAGTTGCAATATTCAGGTAAGCCAGATCCCGAAAGGAAGCCTCACAAACACGAGAAATTGAAGTACAGAATGATATCTTGGGTGGAGAATAACCTTCGTGGAGGAAAGGCCATGTTTGCTTTCCGCAATTTTGAAATCATCAACCCCAAATAATTTGGCCATGGTTGTAGATGAGCTACTGGTTGCTCTTGAAGCACTCTCAATTCCCAAGCGGAAAGAGCACAATCCCAAGTTCTTTAAAGCGGGCAAAGGAGAGTACGCCGAGGGCGATAAATTCATCGGAAACAAGGTGCCCGATATGCGAACCGTTGCCAAGGATTTTGCTCCCAAGATGACCGATGCAGGCTTTGTACAAGGCCTGCATTCCGAATGGCATGAGCTGCGCCTCACCGTGCTGTTCATGATGATTATCCAGTACAAAAAAGCCAAGAAAGACCCCGTTCGCAGAGAGGAGATCATTCAGATCTACTTGAATAACTTAGAGGGAGTGAACAACTGGGATTTAGTGGATTCTTCGGCTCCTTATTTGTTGGGAGATTGGTTGATGGATAAAGACCGTCAATTGCTGCGAGATTTTGCCACTTCGGGGAATCTTTGGAAACAACGGATCGCTATGGTGACGACTTACTGGTTCATCAAGAAAGGGGAGTACAATGACACTCTAGAGTTGGCGGAAATCCTGCTTTTCCACAAGCACGATCTCATTCACAAAGCGGTAGGGTGGATGTTGCGCGAAATGGGGAATAAGAATGAAGATTTACTCAGGCAATTTTTGAAGCATCACGCCCATCACATGCCAAGAACAGCACTTCGGTATTCCATAGAGAAATTGGATGCCGAAGAAAGGCAACATTGGATGACGGCCAAGGATAGAGTTTGACTATCTTGGTGAAAGGAGATGAAAGGGTATACGTTTATCCCTTTCCAACACCGATCGAATTCTGCATTTTATGGATCTCAAGGACATCAGCGCCCAGCAAACCGCGTATTACAAAACTCGGGTCACCCGCCCCATTTCCTTCAGGAAAGAACAACTGCGATTGCTAAAACAGGCTATCCAGAAACATGAATCTGAGATTACGGATGCACTTCACCGCGATTTTAAGAAGCCAGCTTGGGAAGGATGGGTTTCGGAAATTGGAGTGGTGTATGCAGAAATTGACCACACCCTTTCCCATTTAAAGAAATGGGCCAAACCAGAACGCGTTAGAACGCCCTTAGCGCTATTGCCCTCTTCAAGTAGGGTGTATAAAGAGCCCGTTGGGAGGAGTTTCATCATTGCTCCCTGGAACTACCCTTTTCAATTGGTTATGGCTCCCTTGATAGCATCCCTTGCTGCTGGGAATACGGCTCTCATCAAACCTTCAGAACTGACGCCAGCAACATCGGCTATTATAAAGAAAGTTTTAGCCAGTGTTTTCTCTCAGGAATATGTAGCTGTGGTACAGGGAAGTGGAGAAGAGGTTGTTCCCCGAGTGATGGAAGAGTATGTGCCTCAACATGTGTTCTTCACAGGATCACCAACGGTGGGGAAGATTATCGCGAAGCAAGCAGCCGAACGCCTCATTCCTTGCGTACTTGAATTGGGAGGGAAGAGTCCGGTGATTATTGACGGTTCCGTAAATATGCGGGTGACTGTTCGCCGAGTTCTGTTCGCTAAATTTGTGAATGCTGGACAGACGTGTATTGCACCGGATTACGCCATTGTTCACAAGAGTGCCGTTGACTCCTTTTTAAAAATATTTAAAGAGGAGCTCCAGCGCAGTTATGGCGACAATCCTTTGGAGTCTGATGACTTCGCCGCTATCATTCATGAGCGTGCCTTTGATCGCCAGTTAAAGCTGATGGAGGGAGCGAATATCGAATGGGGAGGTAAAAGTGATAGAACGTCTTTGAGAATAGAACCAACACTGGTGACCAAGACGAGTATGTCCTCTGCTCTGATGCAGGAGGAAATCTTCGGCCCAATTCTGCCCATACTCACGTATGATAAAGAGGAGGAAGTCTACGATATCGTTCAGGAGAATCCAGACCCGTTGGCTTTATATGTGTTTACTTCCAATCGACGATTTGCAAAGCGAATTATCCGAGATATTCCCTTTGGTGGGGGCTGCGTAAACAACGCTCTACTACACATTGCGAACACTCACTTGCCGTTTGGAGGCATTCGAAACAGCGGGTTAGGGAGTTATCACTCCAGCAAGGGTTTTGAAGCCTTCTCACATTCCAAGTCCATGTTGCTCAGTTCAACTTGGTTTGATCCAAAGTTCAAGTATGCACCGTATTCCAACTGGAGTTTGAAGATTATCAAGAAACTTCTCTAATCCAGAGTCTCCATTTCTAGATCATTGCTTTTCATCAGGCGAACTATCCAAAGTGTTGCAATAAACGATATAGTGGATAATAGTATGAATGCTATTGGCCCTAGAATAATCCAAGTGTAGTCAGGGCCAATAAAATCCCGATGAAAGGAGGAGAAGGAAATGATGAAACGGTCGATGTTCAAAAGGAAGAGCACCGCGAAGGAGTACATGAATCGGTAGAACACAGATTGCTTTAGGGCTTTCACGCGAAATAGCTGTCTGCCTAGAACCACGGTTGTGAAGACGATTCCCCAGTAATAAAGAAAGTCACTAGAGAAGTAACCAGCGTGCCCGTGATAGGCCAATTCTCTCACCAAATTGAGGTAGATGACGGATATGAGAACAAGCGAGGCGTAGGCAATTCCAGAAGTAATAATCACTTTGGAGAAGCCTTTGTCTAATTTTTGAATTCTCGGTTTTGACCTCCCAAGTAGCGCAATCACATTCCAGAAGAAGGCACCCGAAAGAACCGTACGAATGAAGCGGTCTGTGATGTAGAAAGCCATTTCCAGTATATCCGTGAATGCATACATAATGGGCTATCCTAACTTCTTAAGAATATAGGCCGCTAATTCTTCCGTAGGCAAAAGCTGAATGGGATGCGGCCAACCTTCAATCTCTTCATACGTTGCATCCGTTAAGGAAGTCGCCATGGTCTGAGTTTCTTCTGCACTCACCATGACATCTCTACTACCTCGGGCTAGTACAACAGGATGCTGAATGAAGTTTGCAGTATAGTCGTCCAGTAGTGGATTGTCACCAAGCTTGTGCATGAGCTTGGCCGTAGCTCTCAGCACGTTCTCCCAGTTTCCACCGTGTAACGACTCCAGATAAGTAGCGAACTTTGGAACCTTTTCACGTATTTTCTCAGGAATAATCTGACTTACCTCTGCTTTAGCCGATTCTGCTGCCCAGTGAAATTTAGTTCCCAAGGTGAGAATGTGCCGAATGCGTTCAGGGTGATTTCGAACGGCAAGTAGGGCAATGTATCCTCCCATGCTGTATCCAAAGATGTCGGCTCCCAGTAAGTTATTTTTTCGCAGGAATTTTCCAAAGTTGATCGCGAGTTCTCCCATTTCAAATCCGTTTTCGGGAATGTTGGAAGAATCCTTTCCGTGACCCGGACAATTATATATCCAGATTTCTCGATCGGTGAGAGCTGCCAATTCGGATTTGAGAGCTTCTAACTGGGCTCCACATCCCAAAGCGCCATGTATCAATACCAAGGGGTTCATAGTACCCTGTTTAGTTGGTGATTGATTTTATTGCGCATCGCTGTGTATTTCGAAATTTGAACCAGCAACTCCGTTTTATCTTCTACCGTATGATCGCGAAGTTTCTCCTTGGCATCAGCGATGAGTTTTTCAACTTTGCACGCCTTGAAGCGAAGGACACTCTCCATGGTGTATCGAGAGAGGTGAACGATTTTATCGGTTACAAATACTTCCTTCCGTTTCCAATCGCTTAAGGCATGGCGTTCCGTCATTAAGTCGGTAGCCATCGAAGCAATGGCTTGATCTTCAGATCTGGCAAACTCTTGTCCCGAAGGAATAGTTTCGTCTTCGTCGTATTGCTTTGCGATGATGTTGTAGACCTTTTGAAAAATGGCGTTTTCAAAGGCGAACCCGTCGTGAAAGAGTTCTTCCATTACAAACACACCTGCGGGTTCTTCGATCTTTTCCTTGTTTTCCGGATTGTCGGGTTCCGCATCGTAGCGAATCTCGTCGGCAGCGTGGTTGAGTAAGATCCAAATGATGGCTTCTTCTTGCTTGTAATGAAGGCTGTCTTGTGCATCTGAGAGAAAAGCCTCGGGATACATTTGAGCCAGCACTTCAGGTGGAGGAGTATTGTCTCGTACCACTTCCATTCTGCGTTCGTCAGAACGGGTGCGCTTGGATTTATCGTCTATGTGTTTCTTGCGGAGTTGAGCGAGCTCAGAATAGAGCACTTTCTCCTCCATATCCATGATGCTCGCACATTCGCGTAAGTACACATCTCTGGAGATATCGTCAGGAATTAGAGCGATGCTCTGAACGATATCTCGAATCACATTGGCCTTCCCAATAGGGTCATTTTTGGCATCAGCCATGAGGAGTTTGGCCTTAAATCGAATGAAGTCGGTTTCTTCTTCATTGATAAAATCTTCCAACTCATGTGCGGGGTGCTTTCGGGCAAAACTATCGGGGTCTTCTCCATCGGGGAAGAGCAAAACGCGAACGTTCAAACCCTCCTCTAAAATGAGATCTATCCCTCGGAAAGATGCTTTAATACCTGCGGCATCGCCATCGTAAAGAATGGTGATATTATTGGTAAGTCGACGTACCAGTCGAATTTGCTCAACCGTAAGCGCAGTACCCGAACTGGAAACGACGTTCTTAATTCCGGCTTGTGACAGGGAGATTACGTCGGTATACCCTTCAACAAGAAGACATTTATCGGCCTTTACTACGTGAGTTTTAGCTTGATAAAGGCCGTACAAGATTTTACTCTTGTGGTAAATTTCGCTCTCTGGAGAGTTGAGGTATTTGGCCGTTTTGGCATCGCTGCGAAGAACGCGGCCTCCAAAGCCCAGAGTTCTACCCGAAAGGCTATGGATAGGGAACATGACACGTCCCCAAAAGCGATCGACCAACTCACCATTATCTCGCTTAATACTTACGCCACTCTTAACGAGGAATTCCTCTACATAGCCTTTGCTGAGGGCTTCTTTGCTAAAGACACCTCTGCCGTTGGGAGAATATCCCAAGTGGAAACTCTTGATGGTTTCTTCGGTAAATCCCCTCTCCTTAAAATAGCTCAGGCCAATGCTTCTTCCTTCATCACTATTCCAAAGCTGGTCCTCGAAATACTTCTGTGCATATTCACTGATGATGTGGAGACTCTCCCTTTCTGTAGCCGCTTCTTGCTGCTCTGTAGAAAGTTCGTCTTCTTCAATTTCAATGTTGTATTTGCGAGCTAGGTAACGGAGCGCTTCTGGGTAGGTGAAATGCTCGTGTTCCATCAAAAAAGTGACAACCGTTCCCCCTTTTCCGGAAGAGAAATCTTTGTAGATCTGCTTCGCTGGAGAAACGATAAAGCTCGGTGTTTTCTCATCCGTAAACGGGCTCAAGCCCTTCAGGCTGGCGCCGGCTCGTTTCAAGTTTACAAACTCACCGATTACTTCTTCGATGCGCGCAGCATCAAATACTTTTTCAACGGTTTCTTGAGAAATTCTACCCATGTGGCTAAGGTAAGAGATTGTTGGGTTATGGGAAGGGGGAGAGAGGTTTATGGGGTTTTATGGGTTTAGAGGTTTAAGGGGTTTAAGAAGTTTTATGGGTTAAAGGGGTTTAAGAGGTTAAAGGAGGTGAGTTTTAGTGGTTAGGCTAAGACTGGCGACTAGTGCTCAGCTCCTCATTTCATCTTTTGTTGGATGAGTTCAGCCACTCTCCAGAGGCTTACGCCGCGGTCGTCTATCTCCCATTCGGGATCATTGAGGGCTCGTTCAAAGAAGGGCTTTCCACCTTGAGAAAGGCTCATTCCAAAGAGAATGCCCGCTGATCTATCGTTGGAAATCCATGTCCCAATTTCGTAATACTCTTGAAGCTTTTCGGTGGTCGGATGAATGTGCGGAAGCATTCCGGGTAGCCATTCGTTAAATGAATTGTCGCGGTTTACGACATGAAGCGCAGATTTAATTCTCTCGCGATGTTCTGACAGATCCCATGAATGAAGCCCCTGAACCGCATGCATACAACAGTAGTAATCCGTGGATTCTAGTGCGTAGTAGAGCAAAAGGGGTAAGGCGGGAGCGTATAGTCCTTCACCAAGCGTTAGAAGGACCTCTGATTCCTCTGAATCCACTAAGCGGTTGTCTTTTACTTTCTCCTGATATAATCGGTAGTGTTTTGTCGACATATCACAATGAGTTTGAGAAGCTGGGACACGGCTCCAGGTTCCGGCTACTAGCCAACAACCCTACTTCTTCCTATCAATCACATACGCCACCAACTCGAGAAGAGCGGTTTTGTAATCGGATTCGGGGTAGGATTCGAGAACTTCTAGGGCCTTGTTTTGATATTCCACCATTCGGGAGTGGGCATATTCAATTCCGCCGCTTTTGTGGACGAAGTCGATGACCTCAGCGACCTTCTTTGGGTTATTGTGATGTTTCTTCACAATTCGAATCACACGCTTTTTATCGGCAGGAGTAGCAGTGTTCAAGGCGTAAATCAAAGGCAAGGTCATCTTTTGCTCCTTGATGTCGATACCCGTTGGTTTACCCGTTTTGTTCGTCGCTTCGTAGTCGAATAGGTCGTCTTTAATTTGGAAAGCGATGCCGAGCCATTCTCCGAATAGGCGCATTTTTGCTACGGTTTCCGCGTCGGCTCCAACACTGGCAGTACCTACTCCACAACATGACGCAATGAGCGATGCTGTTTTTTGACGGATGATTTCGAAGTAAATTGATTCATCGATGTCCAGGCGACGCGCCTTTTCGATTTGGAGCAATTCGCCTTCAGACATTTCGCGAACAGCAGTAGAAACGATCTGCAGTAATTGATGCTCTTCATGTTCAACGGCGAGGAGCAATACTTTTGATAGTAAGTAATCACCAACGAGAATGGCGATTTTATTTTTCCAAAGTGCGTTGATGCTGAAGAAGCCACGACGCATATTGGAGTCGTCTACCACATCGTCGTGTACCAAGGTGGCGGTGTGCATCAACTCTATCAAACTGGCACCTCGGTAGGTAGATTCATTTACTTTCCCGTGCATATTCGCTGTTAGGAATACGAGCATGGGACGCAATTGCTTGCCTTTTCTACGTACAATGTAATGGGTGATTCTATCGAGTAGAGCAACACGACTCTTCATCGCCTCTTTGAACTTAGGTTCAAAGGCGGCCATTTCACTGGCGATAGGTTTTTTGATGTGGTCGATGCTGGCCATGGATCGGGATCAAAGGTAGCAATCCGTGCGCTTTTGTGGATGGTTATTTCGTCTTTTTGAAAACTTTCGAATTTCACCCCCTTGAGAATGCAAGAGAGTCTGTTCTTTTTCGTTTTTTCACAAGTATGAAATGGCGTCCCTCCAAGAAGTGGTTAAAGCGAATAATCGCGACCTTGATTCTACTCATCGCATCCGTGTTTTGGGTGGATCATCACGTAGCGTCATATTCGTCTCCTTTCTGTTCATCCTCGCTCTCGGATATGCCACATGTACACGTTGGAGTTGTTTTGGGGACAAGTCCAAAGCTCTCAAATGGTCAGGATAATTTCTATTTCAAGTATAGAATTAAAGCGGCAACGGAGCTCTATTTTGCTGGGGTAGTTGACCGAATATTGGTGAGTGGAGATAATCGGACGGTTTATTACAATGAGCCTGTGGAAATGCAAAAGGCCCTTATTGAGGCAGGGATTCCCAAAGATCATATTCACTTGGATTTTGCTGGTCTACGAACCTTAGATTCTATGGTGAGATCTAAGGAGGTGTTCGGCCAAGACAGTATCGTAGTGATTAGTCAGGCTTTCCATAATGAAAGGGCCATTTATCTCGCTCGTGAAAACGGAATTAAAGCGTGGGGCTACAATGCCAAAGACGTTTCAGCCAAAATGGGCTTCAAAACGAGAACTCGCGAGTACTTTGCACGATGTAAAATGATGCTCGACCTCTATATTTTAGGAACGGATCCACGTCATTTGGGGGAACCTGTTGAAATCCCGGCCGACTAGCTGATGCCTTTTGCTTTACAAATCGCATCGTAGGCTTCTTGAACCTTGATGAATTTTTCCTGTGCGGCTTTTTGCACGTCTTCTCCCAAATGTTGAAGCTTGTCGGGGTGATATTTAACCGCCATTTTACGGTAGGCCTTTTTGATTTCGGCTTCTGATGCATCTTCTGATATCTCCAAAATCACGTATGCAGCTGCGAGGTTGTTGGCTGGCTGGAAAATGGCCTTAATCGATTCAAAGTCGGCATCGCTGATGTAGAGATTTCGCGCAATTCTGCGGATCACATCAACTTCGGAAAAATCTGTTGTTCCATCTGCACCAGCTACTCCAAATAGGAAGTAAATGAGTTGCAAACGGCTACTGTGAGCCATATTGCGACGAATCTGTTCGCAGATCGGTGTTACCTTAATGTCTTTATTGACGATGGTTTTAAAAATCTCAAAACTCTCATTGGCCTTTTGCTTTCCAAACATCTGCACGAAACGCTGGCGTACATAGTCCAACTCTCTTTGATCAACTACGCCATCTGCTTTAATGACAATTGCAGAAAGCACAAGTAAACTCACATGGAAATCGCCGGGTTGTACATGTTGATCTTTGGCTGATCTTCCTCCAGTACGGAAGGCATCAGCCGCTCTTCGTTTTGGACCACTTTGATCGGTTGTAAGCAATTCAGCTAGGGCAAATCCAATGAGACCACCGATTGGACCACCCATGAGCCAACCGCTCACTCCGCCAATTACACTCCAAATTTTCTTCACTATTCTCTTATCTTAGATTCATGTTGACGCTCCCCAGCCACAAGGAATTGAAAACCGCCATAGAATGGATTATTCACTCGCCTAATTTACTGGTGTTAGACGCAACATGGAATTTTCCAAACGATTTTTCTGATGGAATTGTTTCAGAGGTGCTCGATTCCGAGTTGGAGCAGATTTCAGAGTGGTTGGCCACGAGTAAAGTTCGCTTAGGTCGACTCTTTGAGCGATTAGTTCTTGCCGCATTTGAAGCCCATTCAGAATACGAAGTATTGGAGCGCAGCATTGATATTTTTGAAGGGAAGCGCCAGTTGACGGAATTGGACTTCATCATTCGAAAGCCAGACGGTGGAATACTTCACCTTGAGGTATCGGTAAAATTCTATCTCTATATCTCTGTAAATGGGATGTATCAAATTTCAGGATCAGACGGGAAGGATGTGATCGATGAGCGCTTGATGAAGTTTGATCGACAATTGCGAGAAGGAATGAAGTATACCCAAGAGCACTATCCAAACGATAGGGTGGAAAGTAGAATTTTGTCGAAAGGCCGACTCTTTGAAGAACGAGGAGGAAAGCATTGTGAAGATCCATTGATTCACCCAGATTCTGAGCGAGGAGAGTGGACATTTGATACACCTGATGGCGACGAGCACCCCTTTAAAGGAAGGTGGAATTGGATCAGTTGGCCACCGGAACCATCTTCAGAAACCATTGTGCGGTTAGAGGGTGAGCTTCATGCTTGGAAAGAGGGACCCAAGCACATCATCTTTAGAAGGAACGCCTAGCGCTATTCCTCTTCCGTTCGTTTCGATTTTTCCAATTCCTCACGATGAATGGTATTCTTGGAATCGTATCGATAGAACAAGAACAGAGGTACCCATAAAAAAGCAAAAGCCAGCATTCCCGCTGGGAATGCATGGCTAGTAAAGTTGTCTTCTCCTGTGGGTAGAATTCCTACTAACAAGAGGAGTGCGACAAGTCCTGAAACAATTTTTACAGCCGTTTTCACAGCGCAAAGATACGTTTCAATCTCGGGGGTTACGCACCTGCTGCAGATATTGCGAAGCCGACAATTAATGCGATGATTAAAAGGACCCCTGCAATTTGTAGATTAAAGGCTTTCATAATCAGTAAGTTGGGATTGTTCGACTATGAAAATACAATTAATTACAATTGTAACCAAATTCTTACAATTGGTCGGCCATCCAAATTGCGGCGGCTACGATGGCGCCAATCACTAGGATCACAAAGAAAATTTGGGTCCATTCAGCCTTCGTCAGCTTTCGACTTTGGGTTTTCTGAATTTTTTTAGCGCGTTGACGAATTGCCTGTCGTTGCCGGTAGCTTCGTCGGTCACGTGGATCACTCATGTTCGTTCAGGTTGTTGTTCTGTTTGAATATACACAATTGACCTGAAAGGGATTACCAAAGAGAGTGAGTTCTTACGCTTTTGTGGATAAATACTCCTTTTATAAACCGATTCACATTAGTCAAGTAGGTAATAGCTCTTTTCGTGGGTGAGGAATATCCTCAATTTATCCAATTCGATGACCAGGTATTTTTCATCAATGTACCAGATGTCCAATTGCTGTTTTGGGCCATTGGCTTCAGTGAATAGGGATAAGGTGTAGTCACTTCTGCGGTACTGACCTTTTACTGAGATGCCCACCTGGCGCGGATTGTTGGGGTCGATGAGATCAATTTGAAACTCACTTTCTCCAAAGGAATATCGATCTCCTACAGCTTCTTGTAGCGATTCTACCGTTTTGGGAGTCGTCATGTCCCAGTAGGCAAGCGCTTCCCACGAACCCGCTGCCAAGAGCGAATCGATATTTCCATGGGCCGTATGCTCTTCCGTAGTTAGTGCGTTGAGAACGACGGTCATCACGCTATCGGGATCTATCTGCGTTTGGGCCATGGCAGTTGTGCCTAGGATTAGGAAGGATAGAAGGTGGATTATTTTTGCCATAGGGCTTTGATCAGTCTTTGATTGTCAAACGCACTCATTGCACAGAGTGTTCCAAAGAGCAGGGCTAAGTAAAAGTTTTGATAGTGTAGGGTGTAGAAGAAAGTCCACAGATAGAGTACGAATTCTCCTATGAAGCGAATTCGATCCGGAATCAGCTTAATATGCATGGGGAAAAAGATGCGATTTGGAGATGGAAAGAGGAGCCACAACGCAGCAATGAGCCCTGCACCTACTCCAATGCCAAAGGAAGGCACATGCAGTCGGTAAAGCGCCCAAATGAGTTCGTAAATACTGAATAGCATAAGGGCCATCGCAGTGAGAATCTTTTCCACTTTCATATGTACTAAGGTAAAAAGAAATGCCCCGCACTATGGAGATGCAGGGCATGACTTACCGGAAACCGGCGCGCTATGAACGTTTAAGATGATTTATGAGCCACAAGCTTCACATTCATCTGGATTGTCAATGGAACAAGTAATCATTTCTTCGTCGGTGTACGACTTACCTTGAACAGGCATAACTACTTGGTTTTCCATCGTCATCGACTTCTGAGCTTCAGCGAGCTTCTGAGCATTTGCTGCTGCTTGAGAGGCTACTTGGGCTTCTGCTGCCGATGGTGCAGTTGTATTGATTTTACCTTCTGTTACAGGCTCAACTTCAGACTTTGCTTGTTTAGCAACGGTGAATTTGATAGCAGCTGATGCTGCTTTTGTTCTGAGGTAGTACATACCGGTTTTGAGACCTTTCTTCCATGCGTAGAAGTGCATAGAAGTAAGTTTACCCATGTTCGGTGCCTCGATAAACAAGTTGAGGCTCTGAGATTGGTCGATAAATGCACCGCGATCTGCAGACATATCGATGATATCTCTCATGGACAATTCCCAAACGGTTTTGTACAATTCTTTGATGTTTTCAGGAATGACATCGATGTGCTGAATAGAACCATTGGCACGCATGATTTCATTCTTGATGTCTTCGTTCCACAAACCGAGGTTTACGAGGTCTAGAAGGAGGTGTTTGTTCACAACGATGAACTCACCCGAAAGAACTCGACGTGTGTAAATGTTTGAGGTGTAAGGCTCAAAACACTCGTTGTTACCCAAGATTTGTGAGGTAGAAGCGGTTGGCATTGGAGCGAGTAGAAGTGAGTTTCTCACACCTGTTTTCACCACTTCTTTGCGAAGGTTTTCCCAATCCCAGCGTCCGCTCAATTCGCTTGCAGAGATTCCCCACATATCGAATTGGAATTCGCCTTTAGAGATCGGAGAACCGGCCCAAGTTTCATAAGCACCTTCTTCTTGAGCGAGATCCATTGACGACTTCAATGCAGCGAAGTAAATCGTTTCAAAGATGTCTTTGTTCAACTGCTTCGCTTCATCCGAAGTGAATGGATAACGCATCATGATGAATGCATCGGCCAAACCTTGAACACCGATCCCAATTGGACGGTGGCGCATGTTGCTATTGCGCGCTTCTGGAACTGGGTAGTAGTTGCGATCAATGATCACGTTCAAGTTACGCGTCACCTTATAGGTTACATCGTAAAGAAGTTGGTGGTTGAATTCACCATCTTCAATGAACATAGGCAATGCGATAGACGCGAGGTTACATACTGCAACTTCGTCTGGTGCAGTGTACTCAATGATCTCTGTACAAAGGTTAGAACTGCGGATGGTACCGAGGTTCTTTTGGTTACTCTTGGAGTTAGCCGCGTCTTTGTAGAGCATGTATGGAGTTCCCGTTTCAATTTGAGACTCCATGATTTTTTGCCAAAGCTCACGTGCTTTGATGGTCTTGCGACCTTTGCCTTCAGCTTCGTATTTGGTGTAAAGTGCATCAAATTCTTCGCCATAGGTATCACATAGATCCCCACACTCGTTTGGATCCATCAATGTCCACTGTCCATCTTCTTCAACGCGCTTCATGAAAAGATCGTTCAACCACATTGCGTAGAAGAGGTCGCGTGCACGCATTTCTTCCTTACCGTGGTTCTTCTTCAAATCGAGGAATTCGAAGATGTCAGCGTGCCATGGCTCAAGATATACGGCGAATGAACCCTTGCGTTTACCACCACCTTGGTCAACGTAACGAGCTGTATCGTTGAATACGCGAAGCATTGGAACGAGACCGTTTGAGGTGCCGTTTGTTCCGCGGATGTAAGAACCTGTTGCACGAATGTTGTGAGCGCTAAGACCAATCCCACCTGCACTTTGTGAAATCTTAGCACATTGCTTCAACGTGTCGTAAATACCATCAATGCTATCGTCCTTCATTTGAAGAAGGAAACAAGATGACATTTGAGGTTTTGGAGTACCTGAATTGAAAAGGGTTGGAGTTGCATGTGTGAAGTATTTCTTCGACATCAACTCGTACGTTTCAACAGCAGCTTCCAAGTCTTCTTTGTGAATACCGATAGAAACGCGCATCAACATGTGTTGTGGACGTTCGGCAATCTGACCGTTTACGCGAAGAAGGTATGAACGTTCAAGTGTTTTAAACCCGAAGTAGTCATAACTGAAATCGCGGTCGTAGATCAATGCTGAATCTAGGAACTCTGCGTTCTTCTGGATGATCTCATGCACATCATCAGCAATTAACGGAGAGTGAAGACCGGTTTTTGGGTTCACGTACTCGTGCAAATCGTTCATGGTTTCAGAGAACGATTTGGTCGTGTTTTTATGAAGGTTAGAAACCGCGATACGCGCAGCTAGTTTCGCATAATCAGGGTGCTTGATGGTCATTGAAGCTGCAATCTCAGCAGCTAGGCTATCTAACTCCGAAGTGGTCACTCCGTCGTACAAGCCCTCAATAACACGCATTGCAACAGCGGTAGGGTCCGTAAGCGGACTCAATCCGTAGCAAAGCTTCTGGATTCTCGCTGTGATTTTGTCAAATTTAACGGCTTCTTTCCGTCCGTCTCTTTTTAATACGTGCATGATAAACAGGGATTTAGGTGGCGTTCTATACTCAGTGGTGGGTGTTCTTTAAAAATCGTCGTCGAAGCTGAACGAGTTCTCCTCTTTTTCTTCGTCGGCTTTTCCAGTTCCAACTCCAGCTTTGCGGTAGTCTGATACTCTCTTTTCAAAGAAGTTGGTCTTTCCTTCTAAAGAGATCATTTCCATAAAGTCGAATGGATTGCTAACGTTGTAGATCTTATCACACTCTAGTTCAACAAGCAGACGGTCTGCTACAAACTCGAGGTATTGAATCATGAGCTTACTGTTCATACCAATCAAATCCACTGGAAGAGATTCGGTGATAAACTTGCGCTCTATATCGAGGGCTTCCGTGATGATTTGAACAATGCGCTCTTTTGGCACCTTGTTCACCAAGTGATTGTTGTGAAGGTGGCAAGCGAAATCACAGTGCATACCTTCATCTCGAGATATCAACTCGTTTGAGAAAGTAAGTCCAGGCATCAAACCGCGTTTCTTCAACCAGAAGATGGAACAGAATGAACCAGAGAAGAAGATCCCTTCCACTGCTGCGAATGCGATGAGACGCTCGGCAAAAGATGGAGATTCAATCCAACGCAATGCCCATTCTGCTTTCTCTTTGATTGCATCAAAGGTGTCAATCGCGTGGAAGAGGTGATCTCTATCCGCAGGATCTTTGATGTAGGTGTCAATCAACAATGAGTACGTCTCACTGTGGATGTTTTCCATCATGATTTGGAATCCATAGAAAAACTTGGCCTCGGTGTATTGAACCTCATTTACGAAGTTCTCCGCTAGGTTTTCGTTCACGATACCATCACTTGCAGCAAAGAATGCCAACACGTGCTTGATGAAGTAGCGCTCGTCGTCGTTGAGTTTGTTCTCCCAATCTGAAAGATCTGAATGAAGGTCGATTTCTTCGGCTGTCCAAAAACTCGCTTCTGATTTCTTATACCATTCCCAAATGTCGTGGTGCTCAATCGGGAATAGTACGAACCGATCTTTGTTCTCTCTGAGAATAGGTTCTACGTTACTCATGTCGTCAAATATATAAGGGCGCTACGCTCTGCAACGCCGATTAGTAGTGTTTATGATGCTGATTATAAAGACGTTAGGTCTTTTGAAACATGCGACTCGTTTGTAGGGTCTGCGTCATGTTCTATTACAAATCTGGAAAATGGATCTCCTCAATCCAAGGAGGGGTTATTCACAATTTGTAGGACTTTTCAACATGTGTTGAATTGCCCCTACGACGTAAAGCCCTGTGTATTCTGAGTTAGAAAAAATGCAAACGGATTTGACAAAAAACGACTCAAAGAAATCAACACTGATTGTTGAAAACCATGAGCGGAGAGACCTCCTTTTACCGATTGAGCCAGGCTTGTGCTACTTCATCCAGCTCTTTGTACCATTCTTCGCCGTATTTCCGCTCAAGTGCCTCGCGTGCAAATTGATAGGTTGGCACCTTGAGTTCTTGACCTAAGGTGCAGGCGTCGGAACAGATGTCCCATTTGTCATAGTTGACCGCATCAAAGGATGGATAGCTCTTGATGCGGATGGGGTAGAGGTGACAAGAGACGGGTTTTCGGAAATCAACCACACCATCTCGCCATGCTTTTTCAATGCCGCACAAAGTGGTGCCTTTCTCGTCGAATACCACATAGGCGCATTCGGCATTGTTGACCAGTGGGGTAACCAAATCTCCATCAGAATCTGCCGTCCACGTGCCCTGCTCGGCTATGGCAGCCCTGCCTTCTGGACGCAGGTACGGGTCTACAGCCTCTCGAATGGACTCGAGGATAGCTGTCTCACTTTCAGAAAGTGGTGCGCCTGAGTCGCCTTCAACACAACATGCACCCTTGCATGCGTTGAGGTTGCAGACGAACTCCTTTTCTATGATGTCTTCTGATATAAGTGTTTTCCCGATCTGAATCATGCTGCAAAGGTAGAATATGCGTCGGGCTTTGACGAGTCTAGCGCTTACTACTTCGCTTCAATTTCTTCAAATTGTCAATGGCCACTTTCATGGTTATGATTCCAGTGATCAGTGCCAACACGCCTATGGGATCTAAGTCGGTCATAATCTTGTGCTTACCCATAGTACGTGATGCGCTCTTCTCTCAAGGCCAACTTCTGTGGGATTTATTGAGTGAACCTCTCGCGTTTGGGATAAGGATTTTTATTAAACCATCAGATAATGAACGATATACGTTTTCTGTTGTTATATGTGTATGGAACTTTCAAAACGACTTCAACGGTGGGTATATGCCCTTTCAACATGTGTCGCTGTATATATGGTGAGCTTCTTTGTTCCGCTACCTGAGGCGGAAAGAGTATCACTCTTCCTAGGACTCGCTATTCCCATTGCAGTGATCCGTATGGTCTATGTTATTCTCAGAAATGAGCGGCCATCAGAATGGACGTTTGATTCGCATTTCTACGAAGATGGTCCTAGCCGACTGTAGGTGAGTCTAATGGCTTAATATCAATGACCCGAACTTGTTCAAACTTGACGTTTCGGAATTCATTGTATTCCAAATGGTAGGCGATCTTAACGCGCTCGTTCACAAGGTCTTCTAACCAATTCGCACATCCAAATGCAATGCAATCAACCCCTTTCCATTTGAATTTGAGATGTGATTTATCTGCCCCAATTACCTTGACTTCCTCGATCCCTTTAGGAATTCCAATGAAGGTTGGTAGATCGTTCTGTGGTCCGTGTGGGTGGAAGAACATCAGGCGCCTCATCCATTGATCATTTAGGTCCTCAACGTCGAAGGACGCATCAATCAACAGGTCTTCTACTTTCTGCTCCTCGGAGATGTTTTCGCGAACATAGTTCTCAAAAGCCGATTTGAAATCGTGGTACTTTTCGGGTGCCATGGTCATTCCAGCCGCATATTTATGTCCGCCAAATTGAATGAGGTGTTCGGAGCAGGCGTCCAGTGCGTCGTACACGTTAAAGCCCTTCACGCTTCTAGCGCTTCCCGCCAAAATGCCCTTGTTTTCTGTAAACACAACGGTGGGACGGTAATACGTTTCAATGAGTCGAGAGGCGGCAATTCCAATCACACCTTTGTGCCAACTACTGTCGAATACGACGCTGCTGTAGGTGCAATCCGCATCCTTTTCTAGCATGGCCAAAGCACTGGCAGCGGTCTCTTTATCGAGGTCTTTTCTGGTTTGGTTGAATTCGTTAATCTCTTTGAGAATGGACTGTGCTTCGTGCGTGTTTTGGGAGTTGAGTAGCTGGACCGCAGCATTTGCGTGATCTATTCGGCCTGCAGCATTGATGCGCGGAGCGATGGTGAAAACTACGTCGGTAATGTCAAATACCGACTTCTTTGCCTGTTGCATGATGAGGCGAAAACCAGGGCGTGGATTTCTATTCAGTCGTTCTAATCCCAACTGTGCCAAGATTCGGTTTTCACCGGTAATGGGAACGATGTCGGCTCCAATGCTTACCACCAATAAGTCGAGCAGTGGTTCCAGCTCGGATTCTGGTCGCCCGAATCGCTCATTAAGCGCTTGGCAGATTTTAAACCCGATTCCACAACCTGAGAGCTCGTCGTACGGGTAGGAGCAATCGCTTCGCTTTGGATCGAGAATGGCAAAGGCCTCGGGAAGCTTCGGTCCAGGTGTATGATGGTCGCCAATAATGAGATCGATGCCGTTTTCCGATGCAAACTTCGCCTGTTCTACCGCTTTGATGCCGCAATCCAATGCGATGAGAACGGTACAGCCATGGTCGGATGCAAACTGAATTCCATCCATGGAAAGTCCATAGCCTTCCTTGTATCTGTCTGGAGTATAGGTGATAATACGATCGGTGAAGTTGCTGAGATAAGAAGAAACGAGAGCCACCGCTGTTGTGCCGTCTACGTCGTAATCTCCATAAATCATGAGGGTTTCTCCTTCGTTAATGGCCCTCATGATGCGTGGAACGACGATGTCCATATCCTTCATCAAAAGAGGGTTGTGGAGGTAGCTCCAACTCGGTCGGAAGAATCTTCTTGCCGCTTCGAAGTCGCGAATCCCTCGTGTCCACAAAAGTGCGGTTAGGGTTTCGTCAAATCCCAATGCCTCTTGAAGTGCGGTAAATTCGGCATTTACTTCACAGGTGCGAGTGATCCAATTCTTCTTGTCGTTCAACATAGTGCAATGTTAGGAAATGCTTTCCTGAAGAATCGTTTGCAAACGTGTGTATATGAGTGCAGCCGTTTATGAACGGTTTTTATTTTGGAAGACTTCGTTCTGACGCTCCACGCTGTATTTGTGGATGGTTTGGAAAAGCTCTTGAATGAGTGCTGTGTTCAACTCGAGTTCTTTCCCTTGGAGTCCGCGCTTGGCCAAAATTTCAAACCATCGGTCCATTTGAAAAATGGAGATGTCGTTGTCCACTTTGATTTGGCCGATTTCACGAACTAAGTCCATGCGATCTTTGAGTAAGTTCACTATTTGCTGATCGAGCCCGTCGATTTTTGTGCGCAATTGATCGAGCTCAAGGTGAGCATTCTCATTCCTCGGTTCACTAGAGCGCAGAATAAGACGATTGATCATGGAAACGAGATCAGCAGGAGTGAGTTGTTGAGCGGCATCGCTTAAGGCCTTTTCAGGCGTGATGTGGCTTTCAATCATCAAGCCATCTAGATTGATATCCAGTGCGGTTTGACTCACTTGTTCTACTAGGTTTCGCTTCCCGGCTATATGACTTGGGTCGCAAATGATTGGGATGTCTGGAGCCTTAGCGCGCAAGGCAAAACTCATTTCCCATTTGGGTTCGTTTCTAAAAGGCGCGTCAGAGTCGGTGTAAAATCCGCGATGAACGGCAGCGAGTTTCTGAATACCCACCTTTTCCAATCGCTCTAATGCACCTACCCATAATCCGAGATCCGAATGGATGGGGTTCTTGACGAGGACGGGAATATCGGTTCCCTTAAGTGCTTCGGCTATTTCTTGAACGTAGAATGGGTTGACCGTGGTTCGAGCGCCAATCCATAAAATGTCTATTCCCGCTCTAAGGCAATGTTCAACGTGTTGGGCATTGGCCACTTCGGTGGCGACAGGGATTTGCAGTTCTTCCTTTACTCGAGTGAGCCATGGGAGGGCGTGAGGACCGATTCCTTCAAATGAATTTGGGCGAGTTCGAGGTTTCCAAATACCCGCACGTATCGCACTCACTGCGCCGCTTTCCACCAGTTGTTTAGAGGTCTCAAAGAGTTGTTCCTCGCTTTCGGCTGAACAAGGGCCGGCAATGACTAAAGGTTCTCTTCGAACGTCAAACCAATCGCGAATCGCTTTCAATTTCAATGCTGCAGTCATATCGGTATTTGAAGGTACAACACCTCCGTGGAGAATTGGTTTAGGCGCCGCCTAAGATGAGAACGAATTCTCCCTTGGGTGCTGTGTTTTGAAAGTGCTCGAGAACTTCTCCCACACTTCCGCGAATGGTCTCTTCGAATTTTTTACTGATCTCTCTGCTCACGCTACATGGGCGGTCGGCTCCGTAGTGTTCGGCAAAATCCCCAAGTGTCTTTACGAGTTTGTGCGGACTTTCGTAGAAGATCATGGTGCGTTTCTCCTCTACTAATGAAAGGAGCTTGGTTTGTCGGCCTTTCTTGGGAGGAAGAAATCCTTCAAAGGTGAATCGATCGCTTGGCAATCCGCTGTTCACTAAGGCTGGGACAAAGGCAGTTGCACCTGGTAGGCACTGAATTTCAACGCCTTGCTTCACTGCTTCCCGGATCAATAAAAATCCTGGGTCTGAAATACCTGGAGTTCCTGCATCGGTTACCAGGGCCATGGTTCTGCCGCTAGCGAGCTCATTTGCCAATCCTTCTACAATCTTGTGCTCATTGTGCATGTGGTATGAACGCATTGGCGTTTCAATTCCATAGTGCTTGAGCAAGAAGCCCGTTGTTCGCGTGTCTTCAGCCAAAATCAATTCAGCTTCTTTCAAGACGCGAATGCTTCTGAAAGTCATGTCTTCCAGATTGCCAACAGGGGTGGGAACTACAAAAAGCATGGGGCAAAGGTACAATGGTGAAATTCAAACCTCATTATGGAGTGCCCCGTGGTTTTCAATTTTTATCGATTAAAGCGATTGGCGACTAGGTCTAAGAGGCGTTGTTCGGTCTCTTCTACGCTGCTCCAATCGTAATCAGGCTTCACCACATTTTTGATGAAATCGATGGTTTCACCGTATTCATCCATGGTGTTAATCTGGCTTATTACTCGTTGGTAATCTTCTTGAGACCCCATGAATAGCTGCTTGACGAACGCTATGCGATCGTTTAGTCCGATGTTCAACTTGGTCAATCTCGAGTTGGATGAACTCTGCGCAGGTTGGGACGGAACGGTGCGTTCTTCCAATACTCTACGAAGTTCTTCTGTATGTGAAACCGGTTCTTTTACAGGAGTCGGTTGAGGGGTTGGTTCTGGTTCAGGAGTTGTTGTAGGCTTCACCTCTTGAGCGGGAGCGGTTTGCTCTTCCCTTGGGGTTGGCTTTGGCGGACCTTCCGGATGTGGCAACACTTTTACTTCGTCACCATACTTAGCGGCGGTACTCTGATCCGGTTGAGGAGTGGATGCTGGAGCAGGTGCTTCTGGTGTTGGAATATTCGCGGCTCGATCTCGAACGTTTTGGTGAATAGCCGACATTTTTTGTTGTCGGATTTGCAGAAATTGCTCCAAAAGAGCCTCTTCGTAGAGTCGTTCTATCTGTTGAATAAGGTCGTCATTCATTCCCCCATCCGCTTGTAATATTCGGTTACAGATCGCTTTAAGGGTTTCATTGTGCATGTTGGACATCTAAAGGGCTTTTTGCAAATGGCTTTTCTTAGCTTTGCTTTCGTTCGAAAAAGCGGTTGGAAAGTACAAAATGTTTCTCGAAAACACAGTTAATCACCAGCAACACAGTGGCTGGATAGAAGTGATCTGCGGGTCGATGTTCTCCGGAAAGACGGAAGAACTATTGCGTCGTTTAAATCGCTCAGTTATTGCACGTCAGAAGGTTGAGATCTTTAAGCCGGCTGTAGATAAGCGCTATCACGACACTTCGGTAGTGTCGCATGATAAAAAGTCGATTTCATCTACACCCGTAGAAAGTGCCGAACACATTCTGCTTCATGTCAGTAAAGATGTAGATGTGGTGGGTATTGATGAGGCACAGTTTTTTGACGAGGCCATTATCGACGTTTGCAATTCGCTAGCGAACCGTGGCGTTCGGGTGGTTGTGGCTGGACTAGATATGGACTTTGAAGGCAGACCATTTGGTCCGATGCCTTACCTGATGGCGGTTGCAGAGTATGTAACTAAAGTCCATGCGGTTTGCGTGAAGACGGGAAACTTAGCCCACTATTCCCATCGAAAAGTAGAAGACACCTCCAAAGTTCTTCTGGGTGAACAGAATGAATACGAACCCGTTAGTAGAGCAACATTTTGTGAGCTCAAAGACAAAAAGCACAAATGAATAAAGAAGGTTGGACTACCGGAGAATTAGCCAAGGTTCTCAATGCCGAGCTTTACGGTAGCTCTGATATTCACATTCATCAAGTTCTCACCGACTCTCGGCGTTTGAGCTTTCCCACCGATACGGTGTTTTTTGCTCTGCGTTCCTTCAAGAACGACGGACATCGATATATTCCCGAATTGTTTGCAAAAGGAGTGCGTGTGTTTGTGGTGGATAATATTCCTCAAGTACATCGCAGTGAAGCGGTGTTTCTCCTTGTGAAAGATACCATGGACGCACTCCACGATGCAGCATCTGCCTGGAGAAGCGCATTCCATTTCGCCGTTTTGGGCATTACGGGCAGCAATGGAAAAACAGTGGTGAAAGAATGGGTTCATCAACTTCTCCATCACCAATTCAGAATTGTCCGCAGTCCGAGAAGCTACAATAGCCAAGTTGGTGTTCCGCTTTCGCTTTTTCACATGAGAAGCGGGCATGAGCTAGGTATTTTTGAAGCAGGCATTTCTCAGATTGGAGAAATGGAAAAGCTGGAAAAGCTCATCCGACCTACCTGGGGAATTTTTACCAATTTGGGAGATGCTCATCAAGAGCACTTTGCCAATAAAGAAATCAAGTTACAGGAAAAGCTGAAGTTGTTTGAGCATGCTGAACACTTGATTTATTGCAGTGATGTAGAAATGGTTCGGAATGCCATTCTCCATAAATTTCAAGACTCTAAAGTACAGTTGCTCTCTTGGGGGCATCAAAAGGAGCACTCGGATATTTGGATAGAGAAACAACGTACCAAAGGAGCTGGAACCAAGTTGAAGGTGCACTGGAAATCAAAAGCGCTGGATGTCCATTTGCCTTTTACCGATGATGCGTCCTTAGAAAATGCAATGCACGCCTTGGCGTTCTCCTTGGCTTTTGGCGTAGGGCCGAAAGTTTTGTTGGATGGAGTGAAGCGACTCTCCTCCATTGCCATGCGCCTGGAACTTAAGAAGGCTAGGAATGATTCGGCGGTCATTAATGATTCGTATAACTCCGACCCTCAATCCATTCGTATCGCACTCGATTTTACGGGCCAACAGGCGCAATACTCCAAAAAGGTTGTCATCCTTTCGGATCTAGAGCAGAGTGGTGTGGATGATGCGGAGCTCTATCCGATGTTGGCAGAAATGCTAGAGCATAGAAAGATAGATTTGTTGATAGGAATTGGTGATCGAATCTCTGAATTTAGGAGCTCATTCCAGATTCCCGCGCACTTCTACCCCAGCACTTCCGCATTCGTCGCGGAACTTCCCCTTTTCGATTTAGGGGATTCCATCATCTTGTTGAAAGGCGCCCGTCGATTTGCCTTCGAGACCATCGCCCATCATTTGGAAGAGCGCGTTCATCAAACTGTTTTAGAAATCAATCTCAGTGCAGTTGCCCACAATTTGAACTATTTCCGCAAGCTCATCCGACCCGAAACCAAAATAATGGCCATGGTTAAGGCCTTTGGCTATGGTGCGGGGAACTACGAATTGGCGAATGTGCTAGAATATCACAACATTGATTTTTTGGCGGTGGCGTATGCCGATGAAGGTGTGGCGCTGCGTCAGGCAGGGATTACCGCCCGTATAATGGTGATGAATCCAAGTGAAGAGAGCTATGAACAAATATTGGAATACAAGCTCGAGCCTGAGATTTACTCGCTTTCAGAGTTGTATTCCTTCCATCGTTCGGTGCAGCATTATTCAGGGGAAATGCAAGATTTGGCCGTTCCTGTTCACGTAAAAGTTGACACTGGAATGCGTCGTTTGGGTTTTGAACCCGAGCAAATGGAAAGGGTAGCCGATGAGATTTTGGCAATGCCGGGTATTCGCGTGGCTTCCGTTTTTTCACACCTTGCAGCAAGCGACGATCCTTCAGAATCTGCCTTTACAGAGGCTCAGATTTCAACTTTCAGAGACGCAGCTGCTCGCTTGGAAAGTGGATTGGGTTATGTTGTTATCAAACACATTCTGAATTCATCCGGCATTCACAATTACCCTGAAGCCCAGTTTGATATGGTCCGTTTGGGGATTGGTTTGTACGGTATTTCCTCCGTGTCGTGGGAGCGCCATCACTTGAAGAGAGTGAGCCGATTGATTACCCGAATATCGCAGATCAAGAGTATTTCTCCAGGTGAATCAGTGGGATATGGCCGATCCTTCAAGGCCGAACGCTCTATGAAATCAGCAACTTTACCCATAGGTTATGCTGATGGGATTGACCGAAGATTGAGCAATGGTGCAGGCGAAGTTTGGTTGAATGGCCAACGAGCGCCTATCATTGGAAAGGTGTGCATGGACATGATTATGGTAGATGTCACTACTATTGATTGTCAAGAAGGTGATGAAGTAGAGATTTTCGGGGATCACATCTCGATCTATGAATATGCCGAACGCACAGGAACCATACCTTATGAAGTTCTGACATCTGTATCTTCGCGCGTCAAGCGAATCTATTTTCAAGAATAATGAAGAAGGCCTTAGAGATTTTGTGTGGATTGATGCTTGTGGTATTTCCCATTTGGGGACCAGGAGCTTCGTTCTTTATGATTTTGTCGGGTCTTTTGAGTGTGTACATCCTTATTCAAAACCGATCGGCTTTCGATTGGAAATTGTGGATGCCATTTGTGGCTTATATCGCTATTTACGCCTTTGGAATTCTTTGGTCAGACAATGTGGATTTGGGGATCGCTGCTGTTCGCGTGCGTTTGGGGATGATCGTTTTACCGCTCATTGCCATGGCTGCTGTTCACGTTGGAATTTCACGAAGAGGTTTATGGAGTGCAACGGCCTTGGGGTTCCTCGTTTCTATGGTGTTTATGGGGGTAGATGTGGTTTCTCATGTGTTGGACGGTGAATCATTTCGGGATAGCATCGACGGGAGTCAGCTGTGTTTGCCTTATGCCCATAGAGCTTACTTTATGAATTACCTGATGGTGGTTCTTCTGGGGTGGTTGTTTGTATACAAAGAGATGCCCAAGTGGTATTCATGGCTGTTTTACAGTTTTGTGATTGCTGTGTTCTGGACGCTTCAAGGGCGCATGAATATCGTTGCAATGATGGGAGTTTACGCCCTAGCATTATTGTACGCCATCTTGAAAAAGCAGAACAGAGTTTTGTTCGGTTCTGTGGTTGGTATCGCGATTCCTCTCCTGATGTTGATTACCAATGCAGTTCCCAATCGTTTTAATCCGGATGGAATTGAAAGCGAGTTGGCGCTTCCTGAAGACGATGCCGCTCCAACCAGCGTAGCCAGAACGTATGTATGGCTGAGTGGAATTGAAGTTTACAAACGAAATCCCATTTTGGGCGTTGGATCGGGTGATATGCACCAAGAGTTAAATGCCTATTTCGAAGAAACGGGATATACGTTCGGACTAGAGCGTAACTACAACACGCATAACGATTACATCCAAACACTGATGACATTGGGACCGATAGGATTACTGCTATTGTTGCTCCTCTTTGTACGTCCCTTGTGGAAGGCGTGGAAGTCTGTGGATATGCTGCTGGTGCTTTGGCTCCTCTATTTTGGAGTGGTGATGATGAGCGAATCTTACTTCGACAGGTTTGCCGGTGTGTTCTTATTCGCCAGTGTTACCTCATTTCTTTGGGCAACCACTAAGAGGGCATAGAATACGGCAAACCACATTACGCCAGCCTGTCTTTCTAGCATAGATTCCGTCAAGAAACTTACGGTAGCCAGTATAATAAATCCCGACGTTAAGATGTCTCCGCGTTTTGTGGCGCGAACCAGTGGAATAAATAGAATAGCCACAATTAGAAGGAACCCAATGATGCCATGTGTCATCCAAGCCTGTAGGAATACATTGTGGGCATTGTATTCCTTTTGATAGAGGTAGTAGACGTTGCTTCCATCCCAATACTTGGCGTCACAGTCTTTCAGGTTTTCTCGAAGGGCTGCATTGCCTCCGCCTGTTCCCGTTCCCAATAGCCAGTTTTCGCCGATGGTTTCGCTGGCATATTTCCATAGGTAAATGCGGTGATTGGTTTGCTTTTTATCCACCACATGGTTGATGCTGCGCAATTCGTGATACGTCTCAATGATCCGTCTTTGCGTACCCGGAAGAATGGCAATGACGGCCAAAAGAACCGCTCCAATTCCCAATCCTTTGAGAATGCCCCTTCTGGTGAGGAGGTGTTTCCGCTTTGCGGTGAGCAGTAAAGGTAAAATGGCTAGAGGAAAAGCGATAAACTGATTTCGAACCGAAAGAAGCCCTTGCGTGAGCAGGAATAATGCGATCAGAATGTAGAGCTCAATGTGTTCTATGGTTCTGAAGGATTTTCGTTTGAAGAACCAACGGAAGATGAGGATGATGATTGCAAAACTTACATACATGCCCATGTAGTGTTGGGGAACCAAGGGCCATGCCGACAAGTTTTTGTAAAAGAAATGAGAAGAGTTGCCATCTTCCAAATAAGCAAAAGTGGCAAGCATGAGGCAGAGTACAACCGATACACCCATAGCTCTTACAAAGAGCATAGTCAATCGATCGATCATTTTCTGGTTCACTACATTGAGAGCAGCCAGTCCAAGTGGCCAAGCTAAAAGTGAGATTTGGACTTGAAGATCGGCGCCACCTTCTTTTGGGAAATCGGTGTAGGTGAGTCCGATGGCCACCCATGCGTAGTAAGCGAGGATGAGCTTGAAGTAGAGGTTTGAACGAATGTTTTTGAGGTAATCCCTATCTATGAAAAACAGGAAGACTACGCCTAGTAGCATAATCATCAAGGAGATAGGGGGGAACTTCCATTGGAAGGGAAGCAAAACGACAAAAGCTGAGAGAACGAATTCCGTAGAACGTTCTCGCAGCTTTGTGTTTGTGCGCCAACTCTTAATTCTGTGGAGAAAGGAGTTGGTCATATTTTGCTCTATCACGTAATACCATCAATGCTTCTTCGATCTCTGGATCATTTCTCAGCATGAATTCAATTTCGCCTTCTTCGTAGTAATATCTACCGATAATTTCGCGCTCAAGAAGCTGTCTGATCTGTGTTTTGTACACTTCAATGTCGTCTTCCTTGCGGTCTTCATAGGCGGCCTTTAGCGAAGCGATTTCGCTATTCAATGCCTCGTTGTATCCCTCTCTTTCAGCAGCTTTTTCTAGTCGCTCTATCACTTTTTCCGTTTCCGTTACATAGTGATACTCCTTATCGCTCAAGAAGTGGAGAAAGTCGTCGTACTCTCCTTTGGTAAGTGCGAATTCAGAAGGGGAAGGCAATTGCGGGTGAGATTGGACGTACTTGGTGGCGTACTCGAACAAAAGGCCTTTTACTACAAGTGAATAGAGAACACCGCTCACTTTGTCTGGGTCAACCGCTACATCTGGATCAATACCACCTCCGTCGAGTACGGTTCTTCCATTAGCCGTTTCGAAGGCTGTTCTCAGACTGTCTGGAATACGAGCAACCGAACCATCTTCATTCCTTTCTGCGTAGTTGATGGCCTGAATACATCTGCCCGAAGGGGTGTAATACTTTGCAATAGTGATCTTCACTTGAGCGCCATAGCTGAGTGGACGGCTTTGTTGAACCAGCCCCTTGCCGAAAGAACGCTGACCAATCACAATCCCACGATCGAGATCTTGAATGGTGCCGGCTACAATTTCAGAGGCGGAAGCGGAGCCTCTATCGATGAGAACGGTAAGTGGCATTTCTGTGTCAAATGGATCGTTCAATGTGCGGTACACTTGATCCAATTCAGGCAGACGACCACGGGTGCTTACCACTTCGGTATTTTTAGGGATGAATAAGTTAGCCACGTTTATAGCTTCGCTTAAAAGTCCTCCAGGGTTGCCTCGAAGATCAAGAACAAGTGATTTCATTCCGTGATTTCTCTTGAGGTCGGTAATGGCTGCCTTTATTTCTGGACTTGCTTTGTCGGTGAAACTGCGCAATACAACGTAACCCGTTACATCGTCGATCATTCCATAGTACGGAACCGATTTTACTTGAATTTCTTCTCGTTTCAATTCTACCATCTGGCGCTCTCCGTAGCGTTCAATTTCCAGTTTAACCACACTTCCAGGAGAGCCTTTTAGCAGGTTGCTCATGTCCGATGGAGTGGCGCCCTTCATGCTTTTTCCATCTACAGAAATGATGAGGTCGCCCGATTTTAATCCGGCTTTATCCGCTGCATACCCTTTGTAAGGTTGATCGATGGCCACATAATCTCCAATGGTGCGAATGGTAGAGCCAATGCCTCCGTATTGCCCTGTTTGTTGGATGCGGAAATTTTCAACGTCATCTTCGGGAATGTAAACGGTGTATGGATCTAGCTCCTTCAACATGTCATTGATCGCATCTTCCATCAGTGCGTCTGGCTCCGTTTCATCCACGTAGTAAAGGTTCACTTCGCGGAAGAGGTTGGTGAAGATATCCAGTTGCTTGTTGATTTCGAAGTAATCTAACTTCCAAGCAGAAAGTCCGATGAGGAGCACTGCAATGCCCATAACACCCAAAAGTCGGCGGGTGATTTTCTGTCTAAACATCATGCTTATCGGGAATTTTATAGGTTCAAGAGCAGTAATGCGGAAGATACGATATTAACGCAAATGACCCTAATTGCGTATACGTCTCACTTTTTAGATTTCCACTTGTCAATGGCTTTTTCCATTACAGGTAGAAGTTCGTTGAAATCGAGCATCTCGCTAGACACATATACGATGAGGAAGGCGTATTGTACACCGTCAATTTCGCGAATGACTTCCGACTTTTGATGTCGCCATGCTTCGCGGAGGACACGCTTCATCCGGTTTCGGTCGACTGCTCTTTTAAAACGTCGCTTGCTGACCGAAAAGGCGATTTGGTAAGGACCTTCATGAGAAAGCTTAACCTCTTTCCAAACCAATCTGAGTGGAAACGCCGTGAAGCCACTCCCATTCTCCATGAGATCGGCGAACAGGGGTTTGCTGCAGAGGTGTTCAGATTTTGGAAAGCGCTTGTCCATGGCGCGAAGATAGCTCAACCAAGTTACACGCCTGAAGGGGGTAAACAAAAAAGGGCTCCGAATGGGAGCCCTTTGTATTGTGATCAGTCGGGTGATTATTTGTTCACCTTCTTGATGTATTCTTCAATCGCTTTCGTCATGGATGGAGCTTCTGGAGTAGGAGCTGGGATATCGAGGTTGAGACCTGCTTCACTCACAGCCTTTGCGGTAGAAGTACCAAATGCTGCGATTCGGGTGTTCTTTTGCTCGAAATCAGGGAAGTTCTTGTACAGGGAACGAATTCCTTCCGGCGAGAAGAACACGAGAATGTCGTAGTACACATCGGCTAAGTCGCTCAAATCGCTAGCAACTGTGCGATAGAGAATAGCTCTAGTGTAGTTGATTTTATTCTTTTCTAGGGTTGCTGGAATCTCAGGCTTAAGGATGTCAGAAGATGGAAGGAAGAAGTTCTCTCCTTTGTTCTTCTTCAACATTGGAATCAAGTCTTCGATGGTGCCATTACCGTAGTAAATCTTGCGCTTGCGATAAACCACGTACTTCTGTAAATAGTAAGCAATTGCTTCAGAGATACAGTAGTACTTCAAGTCGTTGCTAACGGCTACACGCATTTCTTCACAAATGCGGAAGAAGTGATCTACAGCATTTTTGGAAGTGAAGATAATGGCCTTGTGATCTGCTGGATTGATCTTCTCCTTGCGAACATCTGCGGCCTCTACCCCTTCCACGTGAATGAAAGAGCGGAAATCCACCTTGACCTTTTGCTTAGAAGCAAGCATGTGGAAAGGTGAATTCTCGGTTTTCGGTTCAGGCTGAGAAACCAAGATCGTCTTTACTTTCGTCATCTTTTGTACAGCGTTTCTGTTGATGTGTGTAGCGTTTAACTAACCAGAAAAATGAAAATGAGCACAGGGCTTATTTCCAAGGCGCAAAGGTACAAAAGATTGTGATACGGTCGGAGGGAAGATTTTCTCAGCAAAACGAGAGCGGTTCTGCCTAATGCCCAAAGGTAGAGTAGAATAAGAAAGATTCCGCCTGCAATTGCAAGTAATTCTCGTGGACCAATCCCGAAGCTGAGCCACCATAAGAGAGGGGTAATCCAGATGGCTGCCCATCTCAAAAACATGGATTTTTCATGCCATGCAGAACTGTAAGCTTCTTGGTCTTGAAAGATATAACCCGCTAGTTGATAAAGGAGACCTTGAAACGTGAGGAATACTCCAATAATCAAGGCGTATCGAACGGTGAGTGTCCAATCTGAAAATTGCAGTTCACTTTTTGAAACGAGCGTGATGGCCAAGGCCATGGCGGCAATGGACCAAAATTCAAGCGATCCATTGAAGAGATCCATTCTCAATTCGCTGGAATCGAAGTTGTAGTTCCTAAAGGGCAGGCGCAAGAGTCGAGTGAATCTGTGGGCGTATTGATAGCGCAAAAGTCCGATGCACAATGTACCGCCAACGAGGAGCCAAAACAACCAAGTGGAGGCGAGTTGAGGTATAAGTGGACTTTCTTGCATTTGCCAAAAATAGGGCAAAATAAAACCCCACCCATATTTAAACATACAGGTGGGGTGATAGGGTTTGGGCGAGGCTTATTTTACTGTGAAGCGCTCAGTGGTAGCCATTGATCCAGAAACGAGATGAAGGATGTAATTCCCTTTGGAAAGACGATTCACTCCAATGCGGAATTCACTGCTTTCTGAAGTTCCGTTTTCAAGAACACGACCATTCAAATCCAAGATGGTGTAGTCTACAGACGACGAGGTCTCCATAGAAATGTTCAAGTAATCAGCGGTTGGGTTAGGATATACGCTCACATCAGCGATTGCATTTTCTTCCATTCCAATACCACTAGCTTTATCCAATGTCAACATGGCTGTTCCAATGGCATCACCAGAAGTAGTACCGTTTCCATTGGCAAAGTTCACGGCAACGTACACAGCAGATTGATCTTCTGCAGTTCCAGAGTTCCAATTGAAGCTCCACGAACTACTTCCTGCGGTTGGCGTGGTGCCAGATGCTCGGTGGGTAATGAAATTGGCTCCTGTTTTTTGAGTGAGAATATCTGTTGCTGTGATGGTGCCTTGATGGGAACCACTGGCATTTTCAACACTGGCTTCAAATCCTATCTTGGTTCCCACACTACCATTCGCATTTGCGGTGATGGTAATAGTGTAATCGGTGTTTTCTACGAAACCAGTTGCTGGAATGTTGGATGTGATATCAATAGTTTGAGCTGAAATAGATGGTCCGCCTCCATGGCATCCACCAGTTGCACATGTGTTGTTGTTGGAGCCCGGACTCCCTGATCTTCCGGTGGGTGCTCCTCCGTTATTTGTAAAACCGGGTAGGGATAATCCAACTACACCAACGGCTGCTAGGGTTATAATGGATAGTGTTCTTTTCATTCTCTTGATTTGTTAATTCGATTTCATTCTCTCCGTACGTAAAGGTCATATTTTTGGTTGCTTATGCTTAACTAACCCTTACATTTGTCGTTCAAAATGTAACACAATGGCTCAAGACTTATTCCAATCTCCTGACTATTACGGTATAGATGACCTACTATCCGAAGAGCACAAGCTCGTTCGTCAGGCGACGAGAGATTGGGTAAAACGCGATGTTTCCCCAATAATTGAAGATTACGCTCAACGCGCTGAATTTCCTAAGCAGTTAGTTGCTGGCCTTGCTGAGGTAGGTGCATTTGGTCCTTACATTCCAGAAGAATATGGTGGACCTGGCCTCGATCAAATCAGCTATGGTTTGATGATGCAAGAAATTGAGCGCGGCGATTCAGGTGTTCGTTCTACCTGTTCCGTTCAAAGTTCATTGGTGATGTACCCAATTTACGCGTACGGTAACGAGGAGCAGCGCCGCAAGTACCTTCCGAAATTGGCCTCTGGCGAGTTTTTGGGAAGCTTCGGTCTAACGGAGCCTAACTTTGGGTCTAACCCAGGGGGGATGGTGACCAATTTCAAGGATATGGGCGACCATTACTTGTTGAACGGAGCAAAGATGTGGATTTCCAATGCCCCTTTCTGTGATATCGCCGTAGTTTGGGCGAAAAACGAAGAAGGCAGAATTCACGGCTTGATTGTAGAGCGCGGTATGGAGGGATTCACTACTCCAGAAACGCACAATAAGTGGAGCCTTCGCGCCAGTGCAACAGGGGAGTTGGTATTTGATAACGTAAAAGTTCCAAAAGAGAACTTGCTTCCTAATAAGTCGGGCCTTGGGGCACCGCTTGGTTGTTTGGACAGCGCGCGTTACGGTATTGCATGGGGTGCCATCGGTGCAGCCATGGATTGTTATGATACCGCACTTCGTTATTCGAAAGAGCGCATTCAATTTGGTAAGCCAATCGCTGCCTTCCAGCTTCAACAAAAGAAGTTGGCTGAAATGATTACCGAAATCACCAAAGCACAGCTTCTCGCTTGGAGATTGGGTGTGCTTAAAAATGAGGGAAGAGCAACTTCTGCTCAAATCTCCATGGCTAAGCGCAACAACGTTGACATGGCGATTAACATCGCTCGTGAAGCACGTCAAATGTTGGGCGGCATGGGGATTACCGGAGAGTACAGTATCATGCGACACATGATGAACCTTGAGTCGGTTATTACCTACGAAGGAACCCACGATATTCACTTGTTGATTACCGGTATGGACATCACAGGTGAGAATGCCTTTAAGTAAATAGCATTCTTCTATAAAAGAGAAAGCCGCTCAATCCGAGCGGCTTTTTTTGTTTTATCCAAATTGAATCTGTCGGGTGAGCAATTGCCAAAACATGATGAAATCACTGGCTAAAGAATACCCGGGGTATTTAAAAGTCGCCGGTTTGTTCTTCTCAAAAAAGAAGTGTCCTACCCAGGCAAAACCATAGCCCAACAGGGGAATAACGGCGAAGAATTTCCAGTTCAAGGTGATTACGAAAACGATAAAAGAGAGGATCACCAGTCCGGTTCCAATGAAGTGCAATATCCTCGTTGATCTCTTTTGGTGCTCACTCAAGTAGTACGGGTAAAAAGCTCGTAAGCTTGTGTATTCCTTTTGGCTCATACCATGTGGTTATTGGTTTCACTGAATGTACAAAAAGAACGAATAGACTGTATATCAGTTCGAAAGACTGGATATGGCATCCATGTAGAAAACAATGGCGTTCTCAAAATCGTTCACGCTCACGCGCTCGTTCACGCCATGCAGCCTCGCTAGGTCATCACCTTTAAAGCGGAATGGGAGGAATCGATAAACGTGGTCTGATACGTCCGTCATATATCGTCCATCGGTTGCACCGAGAACCAAGTAAGGGGCAATGAGACAATCGGGGTAATTGCGTTTTACCACATTGGCAAATTCCAAAAATTCTGGAGCCTTGTGATCGGAAATAGGAGATGGGTTCTCGGAAAAATCGTCGTGAACGGTGATTTTTACAGGAAGACCACTCAGGGCTTTTTCGTAATGGGCTATGACAGTCTCCTCTGTTTCGCCAGGAAGAATTCGAGAATTGAAAGTGACCAAGGCGCGCATGGGAATCACATTATCTTTAATGCCAGCTCTTGTTATGGTAGGTGTGCACGTGGTGTGAACCAATGCTGCTCCACTTGGCTTGGCGCTATAGGCATTGATAATGACGCCTTCAAACGCCCATCTATTGGCAGCGGCCATGCGGGTGGTGAAGGAGAAATGTGGACCTAAGTATTCTAGGAACCCTTCCATGGAACCGCAAAGTCTAGATTCAAACGGATGATTCCTCAGGGCGTTGATAACATCAGCAGCCAATGTGATGGCGTTAGTGTCTTGTGGCATGGAGCTATGTCCTCCTTCAAAGTGCGTTTCTACATCTAGACTGATATAGCCTTTTTCAGCGGTTCCAATCAAAGCGACAGATTGCTCTAGGCCCGGAATGATTCCCTCGGAGATGATTCCACCTTCATCCAATACCAACCGAAATCGAAGTCCGAGTTTCTCAAAATGTTGAGCGATCAATTGTGCGCCATTTTTGCCGCCAATTTCTTCATCCTGACCAAAGGCAAAATACACGTCGTGCTCTGGAATAAACTTGTTCTTAGCGAGCGCTTCCATTGCTTCAAAAATGGAAATCAATGCGCCTTTGTCGTCAAGCGCACCACGGCCATAAATGTAATCGCCCTGCACAAGATCGCCGAAGGCAGGGTATTCCCAATTGGCATTTTGATCAATGGGAACCACATCTTGATGAGCCATAAAGAGTATAGGCTGATTGGCACTTTTTCCATTCCACTTGAGGAGTAGGCTGTGGGTGCCAAAGGTATCTACCTCTAGAGTGGAAAAAACGGTGGGATAGGTCTTGCCAAGCCAGTTGTGAAAGTGATCAAAGGTCTCTGTGTCCATCATAGCAGGATGATGACTAATGGTGGCAAATGAGATGGCTTGAGCGAGGTGTTCGGCGGCCGAATCGAGTGGTTGATGGGAAGATTCAACAGCTTCTGCTGCCGGTTGAATGTCGGGTACAGAATAGGTTTTCACGAGGATGATGCCCACTAAAATGACAATCATCCCCACAACGAGGCCAAGAAATTTTTTCATTCGGATTCAGACTTGCGCACCATGCTCTTCACCTTCTTGTATCCTGAGATCAAGCGGTTGTTTTCTGGACGCCATAAACAAAGTGGACCTTCCACATTTGCTTTGCGCATTCCGAGCTTCTCTAATATGTTGGGTGCGGTCGTTCGCATTGGACATTGAAGTTAGGCAATGTCATGCGAGAATCCTATTCACCTAGAAATAAATTCTGTACTGAAACATAGGAAGTAATCCGATGGAATAAACCTTTACTTCTTCTTGTGCTGCTGGATCATACATTACATTTTGAATGTTGTTACGATTGGTGGCATTTTGTATGTCGATCGCCCATTCTTGCGTGACTTTTCGACCCTGCATACGATAGGCTACCCTTACATCAAGCCGCATGTACATTGGTAGTTGAAGTCCGTAAACTTGAGTTTCATCATAAACAGTTCTTCCTTCTTGCTGACTTTTTAGAAAGTCAATGGGTGTGTAGCGCTGACCACCGGAACCGATGAAACTTCCATCGAGGGTAATGCTATGTCTAGTTGAGGCCGTTGTGTTTTTAGTCAATACAAACTCTTTTCCCCTCACGGTTTGTTGGAGCGGTTGAGCAAGAGCTGACAAGCTCATGGTGAACATAGCGAGAACTACAAGCTTTTTCATATCGGTTCATTTTACCCATACAATCTCCGCCTGTTGAGTCGCTTCTTCCTGACTATTTGGAGTGAATGCCTTTTTATACTGAGTGAAATTCTTCTTGGTAAGAATGGAAGAACCCCATTTCAGTTACCAAGCCATTCTTTGAAAGCTCTGCTTCGATCTGAACTCACGCTCGCTTCCTTTTTTGAAGCGGGGTTGAGGTCTACAAGAAGGCGACTTTGTCCGTAGGGATGGACGCGCTCCACACTGTCGATGTGAGTAATGATCGCTCGGTTCAGACGAAAGAAGTAATCGGGGTTTAATCGCTCTTCCAACTGACTCAAATTACTCTCCACAAGATATTCTATACCTTTTTTGTCAATCAAGAAAGTGAACTTTCCATCGCCCATAAAGTGAGCTACATCTGAAGCGGGTATCATTTTGAAGTGTTGACCTTCGGGTACGAGGAATCGTTCTTGATAGGCTCTATTACCGCTTTTGAATTTCTCTAACGCGCTCAATATTTCAGAGGAGGAAGAAGAGGAATTTCGGAACCTTTCGAGCTTTCCGAAAGCGCGTTGTAAGTTGTCTTTGGAGATGGGTTTCAGCAGGTAGTCTACGCTGGTGATTTCAAAGGCCTTTAGCGCGTATTCGTCGTAAGCGGTGGTAAAAATTACAGGACATTTTACTTCAATTTGCTGGAAGAGTTCAAAGGAAAGTCCATCACTCAAGTGGATATCGGCCAAAAGTAAATCGGGGTGATCTTCACGAAAGTGTGCAATCGCATTACTCACGCTGTCGATGGGGTTCGCTATCTCGGCATCGGGTTGAAGTTGGCGAACGAGGGCTTGCAATTTCTTGCCTGCCAATTCTTCGTCTTCTAGAATCCAAATTTTCATACAGCACTATTTTTTAATGGAACACGAGCTTCAGCGGTGTCTTCTGGAATCAGTGGAATGCACACTCGATAGGGATCTGATTTTTGCACCCTGATGCTTGGAGCCCCAATGAGACGCAATCGCATTTGTAGGTTTTCTAAGCCTGTTCCCGTTCCAGGTGTGGGATTGTTTTTGGGGCGATATGCATGACTCACACAAAGGTGAGAGTGCTCGGTATAAAGGCGAATCACCAATGGATTGGATCGACTCATTTGATTGTGCTTGATGGCATTTTCGAGCAATTCTTGCAAGGCCAGTGGCAATAAGTACTTGCTCTTTTCTTCTTCGGGAATGTCATATTCAATTTGCAACGCAGAGGCAAAGCGCTCCTTCTGTAAGGTGAGATAGGCCTCCACAAAGCGGAGCTCCTCCTTTAGCGTGATCAGTTCATCTTCCTTCTTTTCCAAGAGTCGACGATAGAGTAGCGAAAATTCATCGATGAAATTTACTGCTCTAGGAATATCCCGATCTACTTCTAACATGGCCGAAAGCGTGTTCAGACTGTTAAATAGGAAGTGGGGTTGGACCTGTGCGCGCAACTGATCCAATTCGGCCTGTATTTGTTGTTTCTCCAAGCGTTGAACACGGGTAAGACTATCTCTCCACAGTTTAAAGAACTCAATTCCTTCCATGATGAGGAGTACGATCAGCGTGATCGTTAGTCCAAAGGTGATGTTGGAGATGTAGTGAGCTCGGATGTTGCGAATTCCCTCAAAGACCTCTAAGCTCAGAGTGATAATGAAAGCCTGCCATGCGGTACTCAATACAAAGCAAAGAACCAGTTCGAGCACAATCCGTTTGGATACGCTTTTCTGCCACGGAAAGTGTAGCTGAAGCCAGCGCAGAATGAGAGAGTTGATCACATAGAGACCAACGGTTACCAAGAGGGAGTATATTAAGTTGAGAAAACCTTGAGAAACATCCTGACTCATTTTGCCGTCGTACAGCAAATCCATCCCCATAAAAAAGAGAATGGGGAACAGGCTAATGAAGGCTATGGCGTAGTAATCGCCTTTTCGTAAGAATGACATAATTCGAAAGTACGCTAATCCAAAAGGGCGTGAAATATCAAAAGGAATGAATCCCCTAAAAATTGGAGTGGAGGTCACGCTCGCCCTTTGTACATTTGCTGTTCAAAAAATTGGAAAATATGTACACACCACTACTACATACACACTGGCTATTGGCCATCTTGGTTTTGCTAACCATTGCTGTTGGCGTCTTGAAATTTGCCAGTGGATACTTTGGAAAGAAGAGCTTTGGAAAGTTAGACGATAAGTTGAGTTTGTTCGGATTGATTTTCGCTCACCTTCAACTCGTAGTAGGCTTGGTACTCTACTTTGTATCTCCATTGGGATTCAAAGCTTTTGAAACAGGCGAAGCAATGTCAAATGCCGCATTGAGATTTTACAGTGTAGAGCATATTGCAATCAATATTATCGCGATCGTAGTTATTACAATTGGTAGAGCGGGTATCAAGCGCAAGACTACCGATGCAGCGAAGTTTCGTCATGTGTTGATGTATTTTACAGTGGGCTTCCTACTGTTGTTAACCCGCGTCCCTTGGGAAAGACTATTTGAATTGCCAGGTGCATGATTGAAATAAAGCCCAGATCTTCAGAAAGAGAAACTGCTGTTTTGGTTGGTATTATCAACCGATGGCAAGATGAAGAGAAGAGCGCGGAATATCTTGACGAACTCGAATTTTTGGCAGATACTGCCGGTTCGGATGTCGCCAAAAGATTCACTCAGAAATTAGACGTTCCTCATCCTAAAACCTTCTTGGGTTCTGGGAAGATGGATGAAATCCAAAGCTATGTCAAAGAACACGACATTGACATGGCTATTTTTGATGATGAACTCACACCTTCACAGCTCAAGAACATTGAGCAAATGTTGAAGTGCAAGGTGCTGGATCGTACCAATCTCATTCTCGACATCTTTGCGGCTCGTGCCCAAACGAGTTACGCGAGAACACAGGTAGAGTTGGCTCAATATGAGTACCTCTTGCCGCGATTGACCCGAATGTGGACTCACCTCGAGCGCCAGAAAGGGGGTATTGGTATGCGCGGTCCGGGGGAAACTCAAATTGAAACCGACCGCCGTATTATTCAACAGAAGATTAGTCTTCTGAAGGAAAAACTCACCAAAATTGACAAGCAGATGGCCACCCAGCGCGGGAACCGTGGAAGCTTGGTACGCGTAGCATTGGTGGGGTATACCAACGTTGGGAAGAGTACTTTGATGAACCGTATGGCCAAGAGCGAAGTGCTGGCTGAGAACAAGCTCTTTGCAACTTTGGACACCACAGTTCGAAAGGTGGTAATCGACAATTTGCCATTCCTTCTTTCAGATACGGTAGGGTTCATTCGAAAACTTCCTACGCAATTGGTAGAGAGTTTTAAGAGTACCTTGGATGAGGTTCGAGAAGCGGATGTGTTGATCCACGTGGTGGATATTTCGCACTCCAATTTTATGGAACACATTGAATCCGTAAACGAAACCATTGGCGAAATTGATGGTCAGGAGAAACCTACGATCATGGTGTTTAACAAGATTGATTTGTACAAACACGAAGAGCCAGAGGTAATAGATCCAGAAGAGGAATTAGAGGAGCGCTATTGGACGTTGGAAGACTGGGAGCGCACGTGGATGTCTCGCATGAACGGAAATGCGGTGTTTATCTCTGCGGAGAATAAGACCAATATGGACGAGCTGCGAAAAACCATCTACAAGGTTGTTTCTGAGATTCATTCCAAGCGCTTTCCATTTGAAAACTTTCTGTATTAATCGACTGACCGATACCTTTCGGGTCATTCAATTGATACATTTGTAGTACAATCCACAGATCATGGCTAAGAAGAAGAACCAGATCCGGAGAGAAGACGTGCTGGAGTATCACGAAGGCGGTCGTCCCGGAAAAATTGAAGTGATTCCTTCTAAACCGTCCAACTCACAACGCGATTTATCCATTGCGTATTCACCGGGGGTTGCGGAACCTTGTAAGGAAATCGAAAAGGATCCTGAAACGGCCTATAAGTACACTGCAAAGGGCAACCTTGTTGCCGTTATTTCTAACGGTACAGCCGTACTTGGACTTGGGGATATAGGACCATTGGCATCTAAGCCAGTGATGGAAGGCAAAGGCGTGCTTTTCAAGATTTTTGCTGATATCGATACATTCGACCTCGAGTTGGATGCAAACGATCCAGAGCTTTTTATTCAAACGGTAAAGGCGCTTGCTCCTACCTTTGGAGGTATCAACCTAGAAGATATCAAAGCCCCTGAATGCTTTGAAATTGAGCAACGACTCAAAGAGGAGTTGGATATTCCTATCATGCACGACGATCAGCACGGTACCGCCATCATTTCGGGTGCGGGCTTGTTGAATGCGTTGACCATTGTTGAGAAGGATATTGATAAAGTTAGAGTGGTGTTCAACGGTGCTGGTGCTAGTGCCGTGAGTTGTGCTTCTCTCTATTTGTCGCTCGGCGTTAAAGCGGAGAACCTTCTCATGCTAGATAGTAAGGGAGTCATTACAACAGATCGCGAGAACTTGACGCCCGAGAAGAAGCGATTCGCTCGAGATACAAAGTTGAACACATTGGAGGAGGCGGTAGAAGGAGCCGATGTGTTTGTTGGCCTTTCACGCGGAGGAGTGCTTTCGAAGAAAATGGTGAAGTCGATGGCGGCAGATCCCATTGTATTCGCCCTCGCCAACCCCGATCCGGAAATTACGTACGAGGAAGCTGTTGCAGCCCGTAAGGATGTGGTGATGGCTACCGGGAGAAGTGACAATCCGAATCAAGTGAACAACGTACTTGGGTTCCCATTCATTTTCCGCGGGGCCTTAGACGTGCGCGCTAGCAAGATTAACGAAGAGATGAAGTTGGCGGCAACCTATGCCATTGCCAATTTGGCGAAAGAAGCGGTTCCAGAAATCGTGAACCTTGCCTATGGTCAGAAGAACATGAGCTTCGGTAAGGATTATATCATTCCAAAGCCTTTTGATCCAAGGTTGATTTACACCGTTGCAATGGCGGTGGCCAAAGCTGCGATGGACTCAGGTGTAGCCAAGAATCCAATCACGAATTGGGCGCGATACAAAGAGGAGCTCATTACCAGATTGGGAAGAGACGACAAGTTTATCCGTCTGGCTATGGAGAAGGCGAGAGCCAATCCTCAACGCGTGGTGTTCAGCGAAGCCGACAACTTTAAGATGCTTAAGGCAGCTCAAATTGCCTACGATGAGGGAATTGCTATCCCTATCCTTTTGGGAGATGAGAAGCGCATTAAGCAAATCGATAAGCAGTACGATCTAGGCATTGCAGGAACCATGGAAATTGTGGATCCGCGAAGCATGCCAGATGCGGCTGAAGTTTATGCACAGCAATTCTACGAAGAGCGCAAGCGCAAAGGGGTAACTGAGTTCGAAGCTCGTCGCCTCATGAAGAACCGCGATTACTTCGGTCCGATGATGGTGAAGCACGGTGATGCCGATGCATTTATCACTGGATTGACCATCAAGTATCCACGTGCGGTACGTCCTCTTCTAGAAATATTGGGTCCGAAAGATCACAAGAAGCGCGTTGCAGGCATGTACATCATGCTCACCAAGCGTGGCCCGATCTTCTTTGCAGATACCACCATAAATGAGGAACCAGATGCGGAGGGTATTGTAGATATCGTATTGAGCGTAGCAAGAACGGTTTCCCGAATCAACTTGAAGCCAAAGGTTGCTCTACTCAGCTACAGTAACTTTGGGTCGCATCACGGAAAGGTGCCTACCAAGATGAACAAGGCGGTTGAACTCTTGAAACAGTCACACCCAGATTTGATTGTGGATGGAGAAATGCAAGCCAACTTTGCAGTGAACAACGAACTTTTAGAAGAAGTATTCCCGTTCTCTGACTTGGTGAATCACAAGCCGAATATCTTCATCTTCCCAGATCTAGCTGCGGGAAATATTTCCTACAAGTTATTGCAATCCCTAGGTGCCGCAGAGGCTATTGGTCCAATCCTTATCGGCTTGGATAAAGCAGCACATGTATTGCAAATGGGAGCAAGTGTGAGAGAAATCGTCAACATTGTAGCAATGGCTGTTGTCGACGCTCAAACACGCTCAGAAAATCACTAAATAAGGGAAGTCGATTTAATCGAATACCTTACCGATACGCAACAAGGCCGGTTCGTCTAATACCAAGATGTGCCGGCCTTTTACTTCTATTACACCGTCTTGTTTAAACTCTGAAATGAGACGAATAACAGACTCTGTGGCCGTACCTACCATATTGGCAATTTCTTCTCTGGTGAGGGAAATGTCAATGGCTCCAGTTTCTTCATTGGTGCCAAACTGTGATTTCAACATCAGGAGAACTTCAGCTAAACGCTCACGAACAGATTTTTGTGCAATATCTGTGATGAGTTTGCCAGCTTCGCCAAGTTCATGACAAGCTGTGCGCAAGAGGTTTAGAGAAAACTTTGGATTGGTTTCTAGAAATCCAAAAAGCACTTGCTTTGGAATGTAACAAGCGTGCACATCTTCCAATGCTTCCACACTGGCAGATAGAGGTTCGTTGCTCAAAAGTGAGCGATATCCGATGAGATCACCTTGAACGGCAAAACGGATAATTTGATCTTTTCCATTCTGACCCATGCGAATGAGTTTCGCTTTACCCGAATGAATGCAATAAACTCCGTTCGGACGATTCCCTTCGCCCATGATGATCTGCCCTTTTCGGAAAGAAGTGCAGGCCTTGACGTTGTTCAGCTCATTCAGTTCCTCTTCGCTAAGGTCCTTGAAAAGAGAAAGATGTCGTTTCCCACAATTCGCACAATCGAATGGTATGGGGGTTTGTGTGGTCTTAACTGGCATACATCCAAATTTAGTAAATACTTCTCTGAATGAGAATAGAAATTGGATCAGGTATGTGACGAATATCATGGTTTAACTTAGCGCTTTCTAGCACTTTTGACTCATTCTTTTGAACTATGGCGAAATCGCACAAATGTGACCACTGCGGAACCGCTTGCACCGATGAAATTCATCTGGATGACAAGGTGTTCTGTTGCGAAGGATGTAAATCTGTTTACTCTTTACTGTGGGCGAATGGAATGGAGTCGTTCTACAATCACCTCGATGCCGACGGGAAACCCGTGGAGTCTGGAGGTGAATTTGCCTTTTTAGACAATGAGGAAATTCGCAGTCAGGTGATGGACTTCTCCGATGGTAGAATTGGGGTGGTCCGACTCTTTTTGCCTGCCATTCATTGCAGCGCTTGTTTGTGGTTGTTGGAACGATTGCACAAGTTGAACCCCGGCGTGGTTTCTGTCCGCGTGGAGTTCTCCAAGCGCATGGCGCACATCCGCTTTAATGAGGAAGTAATGAACCTTCGTCAGTTGGCAGAATTGCTGGACAAGATTGGTTATCCGCCGCATATCCGTTTGGCAGATGGTGAGGAGGAAGTGAAGAGTACCAAAGACCGCCGCTTGATTTACCAGTTTGGAATTGCGGCTTTCGCCTTTGGGAATATCATGTTAATGGCATTGCCAGAGTACCTATATCCAGAAGACAACAGTCTACAGGAGTACTCCACTTTCTTCCGATGGTTGAGTGTAGCTCTGATCTTGCCCGTGTTGTTTTATTCAGCCAGTGATTACTTCATCAACGCCTATAAAGGATTGACCATCCGCAAGGTGAATATTGATCAACCAATAGCTCTTGGGATTACAGCCTTATTTGCACAAAGCATGTACGAGATTCTATTTGAAGTAGGATCTGGGTATTTGGACAGTTTGGCGGGGCTGGTGTTCTTTCTGTTGATGGGGCGACTCTTCCAGCGAAAGACGTATGAATCGCTTTCATTTGAACGAGACTACAAGAGTTATTTCCCCTTGGGAATTACGGTGATAAGGGAAGACGGAAAGCACGAAATCATTCCGGTTCAATCGGTAGAAAAAGGGCAGGTGCTCTATGTTCGAAACGAGGAGATTATCCCGGTGGATGGAACCATATTAAGTGGTGAGCCCATTATTGATAATGCGTTTGTGACGGGCGAATCCACACCTGTTCGGAAAGCCGTTGGCGATAAGATTTTTGCAGGAGGAAAGCAGTGCGGTGGTGCCATTACTGTTGAAGTGGAGCGACCGATGGATCAGAGTTATCTCACGCAGCTTTGGAATGATCAGAATTTTCATGGAAATAAGTCGGATCGCTTTCACACCCTAACCGATCGCGTTTCGGCCTACTTCATTTCTGTCATTCTCATTCTCTCAACGGGAGCTTTCGCCTATTGGACTCTTCAGGGAAGTTTGGGAATGGCCGTTCATGTGTTTACCGCAGTGCTCATTGTGGCTTGTCCGTGTGCGCTTGCTTTAGCGGCTCCTTTTGCCAATGGACACGCCATGCGGATTATGGGTCGAAATGGACTGTACCTAAAGAAAGCTGATGTGATTGAAGCTCTGGGTGAAATCAACCGAGTGGTGTGGGATAAAACCGGTACGCTCACTAGCGTGGCGAGTAGTGAGGTAAAGTGGAAGGGAGAGGAGCTGAGTGCCAGTGATAAACGCGCTTTGGCGGGATTGATGGCCTCATCTCGACATCCATTGAGCACTCGAATAGTGGCCTTTCTTCAAGTGGCTTTTGAACCTGTGGATTCCTTTGAAGAAGTAGTGGGGTCCGGAGTGATTGGTGAAGTGAACGGCGTAAAATGGAGAGTGGGTTCTACACAATGGATTGGGGAGGATGGAGAATCGCTTCCGAATAAATCCGTGGTTTGGATTGAAAAGAATGGAGAGGCTATTGGTCACTTTGCCCTAACGCATGCCTGGCGAGAGGGAGTTTCTGAAGTGGTGGAATCTCTGGCTCCTTACGCAAAGCAAACCGTGGTTACTGGTGATGATTCCGGTGAAGAAGGTGCACTTCGCCAGCTCTTTGGAGATGAGGTTGATTTGCGATTTAAGCAGAAACCTTCTGATAAGTTGAAGGTGGTGGCTGCACTTCAAGATCAATCTTACCGAGTGGCTATGATTGGCGATGGCCTAAACGATGCAGGGGCGCTAAATCAAGCGGAAGTGGGCATTAGCATTGCAGAAGACATCAACAACTTCACACCAGCAAGCGATGCCATTTTGCAAGCGTCTGTGTTCGAGTCATTGCCACAGTTCTTCCGACTAGCTCGTTACACCAGGAAAGTGGTGTACTGGAGCTTTGCGATGAGCTTCGCATACAACATTGTAGGATTGTCCTTTGCGATTACCGGAATGCTTAGTCCGCTGCTATCGGCTATCTTGATGCCGTTGAGCAGTATATCTGTGGTGGCGTTTGTATCCTTTACAGTAAGCCGTTTCTCCTTCGCGAAGAAATAGCAAAAGAAAACCCCGACGATTGCCGGGGTTTAAATTATAGTGATTGAAGTTGTTTTCGAACTTCGCCTGCAATGGCTTTGCCTTCGGCTTTTCCTGCAAGTGTAGAAGAGGCCATGCCCATCACTTTGCCCATGTCGCCCATTCCAGTGGCGCCAGAGGATGTGATAATGTCTTTCACCGCTGCTTCTAGCTCTTCGGCCGACATCATTTCTGGCAAGTATCCTTCAATAACTTTGGCTTGCATTTCTTCCACTTCGGCAAGATCCGCACGATTCTGTTCGCGGTAAATGGCCGCTGCATCGTCGCGTTGTTTTTTCAATTTCTGAAGGAGCTTCATGCCATCTTCATCTTTGAAAGTACCGCCAGAACCTACTTCTGTTTTGGCATTGATAATTGCTGCGCGGATAGAGCGAATGGCCTCTAGCGCGTCGCGATCTTTGGCCTTCATGGCCGTTTTCATATCTGCTGTAATGCGTTCTTCTAGTGTCATGTGGCAAAGATACTCGCATTTTGTGAAAAGTGCATAGAAGTTACGCTTCTGATATTATGTGCTTTAGTATCCATAATTGACTAAATTTAACCGTATAACATCTCTGCTCTCATGAAGTATTCCATTACAATTCTAGCTCTCCTCACAAGCGCGATGCTTTTCTCGCAAGGCACATACTTGAGATTTGATGTCTTTCAGTTTGATGTGGGTGATGAATTTCAATACCGCGAATCCAGAGGCGTGGGAGCTTTTGGTTACAACAGTGCAAAGCATAGTCATAGAGTCATTGGCGTTTCATACAACGCTGATTCAACGGTAGTAGAATACACCTGGTTTGTAGAAACCAAGGACTCGTGGTTAGATAACAATTACAATTGGAGTACCAGTTATTACACCGATACGTTGACGGATCTGATTGACGGGCTAGACTTGACTTTAGCGGAGTATGATACGCTATTCAACCCTTACTTCGATACGACGGGGTACGGAATGAGTACGACTCCCTTTTCGGATATAGAGCAATGGGCTTGTGATTCAACCGTTCAGGGATACTACTACAGTACAAGTTTTTTTGAAGGTTATCATTTCGAATATGCCTATGGTTTGGGTCTTGGGTGTGTAACCTCCAATTATGTGGATGGAACTAACCCGTCGTACAGTGGCAATCCTTACCATAATTGGGGAATGACTGGCTTTGTAAAAGACGGGGACACCTGTGGCTATGTAGTTTCCACGGCATTAGACGTACCTGAGCATTCAGCGTTGACATTAGAAGTTTATCCTAATCCATCTACAGATTTTATCTCCATAAAAGGGGCGCCAGAAAATGCGACTTACTGCATTGTAAATCTGTCAGGACAATTGCTTGCGAGCGGTGAGCTCACGTCAGAACAACAACGCATTTCGGTATCGAACTTAAGGAACGGGTTATTCATCATTCAGATTGAATACAACCACGTTGTTTGGGTAGAGAAACTTCGTGTAGTGAACTAGAAATAGGTTCACTTACTCTCGCATCTCATTCCTAACTTCTAGTTCGTTCCAACCGCTTTCAGGTATTTTTCCGCAGCCTGTCCAACCCAAGTAGCCATATTGTGAATTTTAGCTTCATTCTTCTTCACCCAAGAGGTAGCTTCTTCCATTCTACCATTGGCAAGGAGGTAGCATGCAGCAGGAAAATGTTCAGACTCGGCTAATTCGTTTAAAAGTGGGAGGACGAATTGGTAATACTCTGGAAGATGTTCGTTTTCAGAGAGGTATTTGCCTGCCGTCATAGAAGAGTAAGTGTACACGACGAAGTTCTTAAACTCTTCACTCATATCGTCTTCAAAGCGATTGGCTTTATCACCCAATAGGGAATCCAAAGGCTTGCGAATATCCATCGAGGCTGACAGTCCAATCATAAGGTCGGAGGAGGTAAATGCTTCATCCGACTGAGGTGAGTCGCTTCCAAACATGCTCAAGCTGATGGTGCTTGTTTTTTCATCTTCAATTTTAACAGTCCGTTGCCATCTCTGGAGAAAACTGTCAAAAGTGTTGTCTGATCGTTCGCCGCTGTTCTCTAGCAATAAGAACCATACTTCAGAGGTTAACGAACGTGTCATGCTGCCGTTTCTGTTCTCTAGCAACACTGCTAAGAAGTAGTTTGAACTGGCATGGCCAGGGTTTATGTTCAAACTGGACATCATTTCATTTTCAGCTTCCTCTAATTGATTTATCCGAAGTAGAGTGATGCCTAGATTATAGTGCAAAAGGAAGTTTTCTGGATGGTTATCAATGGCCTCTCGGAAGACAGAAATGGCTTCATTGGACTTTCCCAAGTCGTCTAGGCAGTTGGCATAACCTTGATACACTTGAGCAGAGAATTTCGGGTTAAGCAAGGATTGTTGTTCAAGGATTGCTTTGTAATCGGAGATAGCTTGATCACATTTGCCTATGGCTGCGTAAGAGAAGGCTCTTTCGTAAAGTGCGCTGGAATTGTCTTCGTCGATTTCAAGTGCGTCTGAATACTTTTCTATGGCACCTTCGTAGTCACCCGCATCATGGAGATTAATGCCTTCTGAAATTAGGGCATCAACGGGATTCTCTTTTTGAGCGAACAAACTTGTGGAAAGGCCAAAGGCGAGGAGCAGAGAGTAGCTGATTTTCATGAGAGTGTTTTAATTTGGGATTGAAATATACTTAAAATCACCAAACATCTGCCCGTGTTAAATTCTGGATAAAGTGGTAATGAAATGAATTCTCTAAGTCCAAGGTGTGCTACATTTCGGTTAAAATCATCAACCTTGCGATCTCTTTGCTACCTCCTTTTTGCCCTTGTACTTTCCAGTTGCCAAGAGACGGATACGTCCGTAGCAGAACCGCAGATATCTTTTGCCAAAGAGGTGAGACCACATGCTTACTATGTGGAGCAAGCCGAACTTTGGTGGGAAGAGGTGCAGAGGGATACAACGTCTGAAATGGCTTGGTACCATTATTATCGCGCTTGTAGAAATGCTCAAGGAACGGCAGATTGGAAGGAGGACTTTGTTCTCGAATCTCCTGCATTGCGCCTGGGTAGAGATATCGTTCCACTGATGGAGCGGGCTATCCCCAACAGTTTCATCTACTACTTTGTGAGTGGTTCTACGGGCGGAGTGGATGCCAATGAGAACCTCTTAAAGGCTTACGAACTCAATCCAGATTTCACGCCCATACACGGCCCCATGGTGACGTATGCGGTAGGTACGGATGATGGTGATTTGCGAAAGGTGGTGAACGCCAACTGGAACGCAGCCGATGAGATGAACCCCGGTTTATTGGCGTATGCGGAAGATGTGCTCGCCTCCGTTGAACCCCATGGAATACTCTTAACTCAACACGACAACGATTCGTATCCCGCATGGATGCTTCAAGATGTGAAGGGGTATAGGTCAGATGTTTGGGTAATCAATATTGATTTCTTGCTGATGGAGTCGTATCGCGATATGGTTTTCGACTCTCTCGGGATTCCTCCTTTAGCGTTGAATGAAATTGATGTGGATGAATACCGAGAGAACTGGACGAATGTTGTACAGCATCTGTTGGCCAACCCTCCAAAGGGGCGCCCTGTACACATTGCCATGACCGTATCTGATGAGTGGTACAGTGGGTTTGAGGATAGACTTTCCGCTGTTGGACTCACTTACTTGCTCAATGGAAGCGAAGACCATGTGCGTTTGCGAAATGCCGAGTTGTGGGAAAAGCAATTCGAATGGAGTCGAATGACCATGGAATATCCAACATATTCCAACGAAGCCAATCGGAAATTGATCTTTCAGAACTATCAGATTCCTCTTCAGTGGAAGTTGGAGCACACCGAAGAGCATGTGGAATACGCTAAAACGTTGGAACTCTTGAAGCATTAGCAAGACTGAGCGGTCCTTCTTCCTGTGTGTATTCAGATAATTTGAAATTCTTCACATGATTCCCTTGTCAGTTTAAAAACCTGTCTTACATTTGCACTCCCAACAACGAAGAGACGCTGATTACAGCACTCAAACATATATCGCGGGGTGGAGCAGTTGGTAGCTCGTCGGGCTCATAACCCGAAGGTCGTAGGTTCGAGTCCTGCCCCCGCTACTAGGAAAAGCCCGAAAAGCCTGTAAACACTGGCCTTTCGGGCTTTTTATTGTTCTAAACGGCACTAAGCCAGACAATTTTGCGAGGAGTAGATAGTTTTTATCGGTATGAAAGACCGCTATTCTCCCATCACACCCATGGTGGACTTCACTCCGGAACAACTTCACGAAGGCAAGTCCACGTGGTACATCTCATTCGAAGCGCGCCATCCAGAAACAGGACAACTCCGAGAGGTCTGCTACAAATTCAACCGCATTCGAAATCTCGAGAAGCGAAGGCAAGAAGGTATCAAGCTTTGCAAGGATTTGACTATAAAATTGGCAGCAGGCTGGAATCCTTTTGTTGAAAGCCAGAGTGAACTAAGCATTTGTTCCTTTAAAAGTGGCTTTCGAGGAGTTTATGCGCGAGAAAGCGAAACTTGCTGAGGAAGGAGGTATTAGGGCGGACACTATCCGATCCTAAACCTCACACCTAAAGAATTTTGAGAAATGGTATGGACTAAAAGGGCTTGGTCAAAGGGCTATTCGACTGACCTTCCAATAATTGATCAGTTTTTAGTTCACATCATGAAAGAGCGTGGGCGTTCGGCCCGCACCAGAAATAACTAGTTGTCCTTCTTCCATCGAATCTGTACGTGGGTGGTGTAGAAGCGCTATTTACCTTCCGATCCGATCGAAGCCATACCCAAACTCCCTGAGTCAACTAAAAGAAGGAAGATTATTCCACGAACCGTGCTAGTTGATATACTCAAGCATTTGGAGCAGATCCAGGTTATCGGACACTTTGCCTGACTAGATATTACACGTTCGTCCGAAGAAAGGAGTTTTGTAGCATAAAGGTGAAGCATCTTAACCTCGACTTACATACGCTTTTCATTCCTGAGGAATATTCCAAGAATAGAAAAAATCAAGTCGTGATGGTACCAGATGACTTGGCAAAGGCTTTAAGAAAACACACGAAGGGAGTAGTTGCAGGCCACTATCTTTTCTCACTTCGAAATTGTAAGCTTGGGCCCCAAGAGTTGTCGCCAAAGTAAGTCTCAGACCTAAGGGCTCATATGAAAAGAGAACTGGACCTACCTAGTTACTACCAGTTTTGTAGCCTTAAAGACACCGGGAAAACGAATATGTTTCGTCAAGGAGTTACGACCATCGTTATACGTGATCAAGCTCGGCCTTATGGCATCTCAGTTACTGATCGTTACACACCTAAGGAGGATCAGAATGCTATCCCTGAGCTTTTGAATTACTCGCAGGGGTTATGACTAGTCCTTGTCCAGAAGTTTCATGATTGCCCATGCAAGTAGCGCTCCAAGACCTATAGTTATAAGCCCTTCGGCCCAGTTATTTGACGGCTGTTTGGCAAGCTTGACGGACAGCTCGTCAATGCTAGAGGCATTATTGATCATCATCAATCGACTTATCTCTTTTTCGGCTTCCGCACCTTGATCTTGCAATGCATAGAGATAGCGGCGTACTTCAGATGAAGTGACGGGAAGATTCCTTTCGAGCTTTCCCCGTATTAAGGCAAACTCCTTTGGGTCCATACGTTCAGATCTATTTACCATCACTTTTCTTTTCATGAGAATCATTGTCCATAGCTTGGAATATCTTCTCCGTCTGAGCATCAACCATTTTTCTGAGAGGGCTGAGTAGTTGTTCATGTTTAGACAACTCATTCCGGAGCGAATTTAGGTCATTTCGAAGTGAGGTTATCTGAGTGTCTTGCTTATCGTCCACCTTTTCCCAATCAGGTTTGGCTGAATTTATTTTCTTATCAACGTGGTTATGCAGATAGGCTGTAACGCCTACGGCAAGAGCTATGATGGTCAATAAACTAACCCCTAAACCAATAACAAGTTGTCCCGTATCGATAACATAATAAACATCTTGAAGTTCAGCAAGAGTGATGTTTTCGCCTGCCTTATGAACTTCAACAGCAACAGTGTCTAGTTTACTCATATTAGTTCGTGTGACATGGGTATGAGCAGTGCTTGCACCCATCAATTTTTGCTCTTGGATATCGCAGCCTTGCTTGTTGAACTGCTGACTGGCAGTTTAAGTGAAACCCAAGATCTTCAAAGTTAGAAGTTGGAACCCAATTACACGTTGTAGTGTGAACTTCGTGATCGCCATTGTTTTGGGCGTTATGGTTTAATCTATAATATGGCATGATTGAAATTGATTAATTGCGCGATAAGATCGAATTTTATATCAGGGTAAACAACCGTATTTCTACTACTTCTTATCGTAAGATTACGAGGCTTTATAGAGAATATTAATATGGTAAAAATGAATAGAGTATTACGAAACACAAGTTGTTGAGGTACGAGGTGAAATATCGTAAAAAATTGATAATCAATATTATGCATGCCAAATACTTCAGCCGAAACTTACCACAACTCCTTTGAAGCGTGCGTGAAGAGCGTCCCAGATCTTGACAATCAACAAGCTCTCCGTTATTCCTTGTAAAGGCGGCAGGGGAATAATAAAAGATGCATTCTAAAAGATAGTAGCCGCTTACATAACTATCGTAACAGTAGGGAATTGGTACGTATCGAAACGATACACGACCTATAATATCTATCTATTCCAACGCTTGTAAGGATAAATTGTAGTAAATATGAAGTAATATTCTCAACCCATGCCCACTCTCAATCAACAGCTCACGACTCCGCAAGGTAGTTTGCAGGATTTTGCAGATCTAACAGTACGAGTCTTGGGACATTTACCCAATGTCGTATCCGGTAGAATTGCCGACGGTAATTATGAAATTTGGACACAAGTTGTCACAAATACAACGACCTACATTAGACCTGTGAATGTCTCGCTATTTGAGCAAGACCCGACTGAGTTCAAGCTTCTGTTCTCAGATTTTCTAATCACGCTAGACAGATTAGACCGAAGCACAATTGGAACATTTACTGCTCACGATCATAAAGTGGTTAACAGAACTTTATATACAATTCAGCAATCGCTAGGGGTTGGGATGGATTTGCTTATCAACCCAAATGCTGCACGGAAGCATGTTGGCAACCGATTTGAAGAATTGATGCGTTGTGTATTTGATGAAGTTAGGATTTCGAATAGCCACACGGTACTTAAAATTCCCTATGGTGCATCGAAGAGTGAAGAATATAGCTGTGAGAACGATGCGATTATATCTTCGGCTTCTTCAGTTCGTTCTACGAATAGTACTATACACCCTGATGAAGTGGTGGTCTCCATCAAAACTTCTTCTAAAGATAGAATGGGTAAAATGTTCATTGATAAAATGCTGCTTGAGAGATTCGTTGAACATCCTGTAAAGGTGATAGGCATATTTCTCAATGATGTGCAGCGTAAAGGAGTAAACAAGGTCAGCTATACGCTTGTTTCTAAGCAGTTTATGGTGTACTCTAAATTCCTCACACAACTTGAAGGAGTGTACTATTTGGATCCGCCTTCCAGCGCTCTGAGACGTCCTTGGAATCAACACATGAAAAAGGTTTCCAATTTATTGTTAGATGACTTATTCAGGCTTCTCAAGTGACGTCATTCGGCATTTCGGAGAGACCTCCTTCTCGAGGCTGCTTTTCGAGCATCAGTCCCGTCTTTGATTCGATTCAAGTGTCGAAAGTCAGATAAGCGCTCTTGAATTAGTTCGCAATAGGTGCTTTCGAGTTCAGAGCCTTTCCATTTTCGGTCAAAAGCTTCTGCCACTGCGTAAGTAGTTCCAGATCCACCAAATGGATCGATCACAAGGTCGCCAGGATTTGAAGATGATCGAATAATACGACTTAGTAGTTCTACCGGTTTCTGAGTTTCATGACTATGACGTTCCCATGTGCCATTTGAAAGAGTCGGAATCTCGAGTACATCTTTTGGTTTAGCGCCTAAGGGGTTTGGCTCCCATTCGTGCTTCTTTCCATTAGAATATTGGGAAGATTCACCTTGGGCCCGCTTTGGGTATTTTAATGTGTGGTCATTATACGGGATCCGGACTTCGTCGACGTTAAATGTGAACTTCTTAGACTTTCTGAAGTGTAGAATGCTCTCGTGCGATCGTCCCCAGTCATTTGATAAATTCGCCTTGTTTCTGTAGAACCATACGAGCCATTTACAACCTTCAAATAGGTGGGAGGCAGCCCATTTCACATCAGCAAGTATTTCTGAAAATCCACATATATACAAAGAGCCTGTGGGCCTAAGAACCCTGGCAGCTTCTTTAATCCAAGTCATACTCCATTCAACATATTCACGTTGCGACTTGAAAGAGTCCCATTGGGCCTTTTTAATATTGTATGGAGGGTCTGCGAATATCAGATCGACAGATTGCGGCTCAAGCGATTTAAGAAATAGGATCGCATCAACGTTGTACAATTCGCCAAGCTCAGTTTGAAAAAAAGGTGAATCAATTTTAATGGTGGCAACATTGGGGTTAGTCAGTGTCGACGCAAGAGATTCAAGCTCTTCCCGAGCATACACTCGATAGTTATTCATGGGATGACGCTTGCTGACAAAACGACCAGAGTTATCCCATCTGCGAAGAGTTTCAGCGCTTACACCTAGAAAATCAGAGGCTTCTTTAACGGTGAGGTATTCATTCATATCCTTACACAAGGTTATACAAGGTTACACTGTGCAATATATAAAATAAGGCGAATAAATCGCCTTTACTCTTTTAAATACTGTATTCCATTTTGATGCCTGTTGAAGCGATAGTTGATCAGGCTCTTGAATGAAACAAATTCAATACTTTTTACAGGTTATTCTTTGATTTGTTGAATTTGAGTCTTCACATCCGGCGTATTGGACTTGAGTACTTCTAATTCAGTATTCATCCGAAACAAAGAAGTAGCAGTTACAATGACTACGGCAGCGCTCAGCGTACTCAAAACTGGCTGAATGAACTGATAGAATCAAACTTGCATGCTTTGTCGTTTCATTTCCTTTGACTTGCGATTCCACAATACCCAACTGGCAGAACGGGCAGCTGCATAGGGTATCATGGTTGTGTGTTTTTTTCATGCCGGACTCTTTCATAATGTGATGGATGATGCGGTCGCTACGACGTCGGGTTAAATTGAAATTCTTGCCTCGCCTCGATTAGTTCATCCATCAAAGCTTCATATCTGTTTGTGACAAATGCCCCATTTTGATGTAAATATAGTCATGCATGAGGCTTGAGGCTCGCAAGAACCTATCCAGATGGATTCCACTCGATGTCCATAATAATCGAGGCGCACTAGCTCCATTATGAATGAATCGTGGTGCAATATTGAGCTTGTACAATTCATATTCTACAGAATAATTGAAGGTGGATATATAAGGGCTATCCGAAGTGTATTCCTCATCTGAATTAGGCGTAATGCATGGCTGAAATAACGAAATTCTCAGGCAGCTCATTCATCTAGGCTGTTTCCCGATTTTCTGCAAGCAGACGCTTGCACACAAAACAGGCTTGAACGAGCTAGATAGCAGCTTCCTCGGTCTGAAGCTCTATTCGGGTAAATCCTGCTTTAATCAAGCCTTTGAAAATTAGATATAGATCTTATAATGAAGAGACCTTATAATTTAAGGCCTTTGATTTGATAATCTTCTCACGGTTATAATAATTTGAGGAATTACCACTGCGCCCTTGAGCAAGTTCATGCTGGAATGTTCTTCCGCCACAAAGCACACACCTGATTCTTTTTCGCACGATCAAATCCTCTAAGTGTTGATTCACGATTACCCATTAAAGAGCATGAAACAAGAATCACTTAGCTCTCTTTGAAATCCCTTTCTCTGAAATACTTGTAATCGCTATGCGTTGATGTAAGGATAGTAGGTGAGCTTTACCAAGCCGATGATTTTTACTGACTCGAATGTTCCGGTGTCACAGCAACGAATGAGGATTTAATTTGGGCTTATAGTTAAATCAGCGCCTACATTGTAATTAAATCCAGTGGTTGTGTTTACTGAACGGTCTTTGTAGAAAATAGTCCAGTATTTGCCCCATATGAAGTCACGCTCAAGTCTCCTTCGATCTTGGAGTTTTTAACAGTAATTACTGGTCCTACACCTGTGGAAAGTGCAGTACGAAGACGTACTTTAAAAAGCCAAGTGAACCCTTCGGATCTTGTTGAATCCTTTCAAGATGAGCGGAATGGTCTGAATAGACGATTTCACTACTACATAGCTTTGGTCAAAAGTACCGTCAAGGTCATTCAAAGTGCCTCCCTTGAGCTCCGCGACCATTCCTAGGGCATCGAAAATCACGTGGTCCTTCGCTGCGCTACTACCGGAATTGTCCAATGTGAAGCTCAGGATTTATCCGAATGGGTTTTGTATTGCAAGGGCTTGACAAGTGTTGCCCACCCCCACTGAGTTGAGAAATCTCTTCAGTGGTAGTTCTTACCTCAGGTCGTTACTAGCTGCTACATTACTTGGGCAATGTTTGCTGGCATTATGATTTGCTTCGATTGAAGAGGCTTCACGGCATGGCCGTTTTTCACCACTTGGGCTATAATCTTCAGAATTTGTTTCGACTTGATTCAATGCTCGATTGAATCACAAAACTGTGAAGCTAACAAGCTGGCATCTAGTACATTCTTTTATTTCTATGATGAAGAAAAGTCACTTTAATGGAAGTACAGATTCAGATTAATTAATAGTTGACCTCCATGAAGCTATTTGCGTTAAAGCATGAAAAATTTCTAGATTTTTGCGGAATGTCAAACAAGATATATCAGAGATTTCCGCTTCGCACTTTTGCAAATGCTTAATGCTTCCGTCTGTAAAAATCTTCTTGTATTTGATTATAGGATTTATGTTCTAGATCACTACAAATAATGAGTACAGTTAAAGTTGGGCTTATACAACCGGATATGACTAATGATAGATAATTTGTCGAACTTTGGATAAATTGATTGATAACTCACACGACGTACTCATTCTCGATCTAAAATGCAATCAAGCATAGCCGAATGAATCATGAGTCACTTGTGCGCAATTATAAATCTTTATTATGGATCAGAAATTCAGAGAAGCGGCTGAGGGTCAAATTATTGAGAAACAGAAGGTCGTTGACTATGATGTCAAAGAGTTCACACTTGAACTACTAAACCATAAGTACATAACGGGACTTCAAGACGACACTAACGAGATCTTTATACCGAGCTACCAGAGAAAATTTGTTTGGGATCAAGAAAGACAGGCCAAGTTTATTGAGTCAATTTTGTTAGGTCTTCCAATTCCCTACATATTTACGGCTGACATTGATAATGGAAGATTAGAAGTTGTTGACGGATCGCAAAGGTTAAGGACAATAAATAACTTCTTAGAGAACAGATTAGTGATAAAGAATCTTGATGTTTTGACTAAGCTGAATGGGTTTAGCTTTAACGACTTAACTGTTGCAAGACAAAGAAGATTCAAGAACTCAACAATTCGAATGATATCCCTTTCGGAGAAAAGCGATGATGAGATTAGGTTTATGATGTTCGAACGAATCAACACTGGTAGCATGATTCTAAAGGACATGGAGAAGCGACAAGGCATTTTCGGCGGAAAGTTTATACAATTTGTAAAGAACAAGTGTGCTACCCATCCTCTTTACAAGCGGCATACGGAATTTACAGAAACCATGCTTTCACGAGGTGAGGATGAAGAACTCATCATTCGATTCTTTGCTTTTTCAGATAGATATAGAGTCTTTAAAAGTGGTGTAAACGACTTTCTCAATGACTATACAGATGATTCAAATAAAAAACTGGAGAAAGACAGGTTGTTAAGTGAGTTTGAACGGATGCTTGAGTTCGTTGACAAGTTTCTTGATCATGGGTTTCTCAAAAAGGAAGGTTCTAAGAAAACTCCTCGTGTTCGATTTGAGGCTCTTTCGGTTGGAATCAACTTGGCTTTAAGGGAGAAGCCGGATCTGATCAATAGTCAGATTGACATGTCATTCATAGAAAATGATGAGTTTGTTGGACTAACTACCGGCGGAAGTCACAATGTTCAGTCTAACGTTATTGCTAGAATCGAGTACGTCAGAGATAAACTGCTTTCTCAATGAATGCAGTAATTCAAGAGTTTGAGAAAAGGGTGGATGAGATTGATGTGTATTTCAAGCACCTTGAGGCATTCTTGGAGGATGATGCACAGGTCTATTTCCCTAACAAGCAAACTCATAAATATAAAACTCCTGACCCCACTCTTCAAAAGGTGCTCAAGGCTAATTGCTTTCTATTAATCTACAATTTGGTTGAATCTTCTGTAAGGCTGGCAATAACCCATGTTCATGACCATGTTTCAAACGAAAGACTGACATATAGAGAGGTGATAGATGAGATTCGATTGATTTGGATAAAAGAAGAGCACAATAAATTTCGGGATATGGCGAACTCTATCATTGTCGAAACTCTGAGGAACTTGGAGAATGAAGTTTTCAATCTTGAGTACACTTCTTCTGGTATATCTGGGAATATAGATTCTCGTAAGATCAACGAGTTCTGTGATTTGTATGGATTTCCAAAGAGGGTACATCATACAGCTGGTGATGGAAGCCAACTTCATATTGTCAAGCAACAACGTAACAGCTTGGCCCACGGTAACATATCATTTTCTGAGTGTGGTAGGTCATATACTTTCGAACAGCTTATTGACATCAAGGTATATGTGTCGAGGTATGTAAAACAGTTTCTTAATAACGTTAGTAGATATTTAAGAGATCAACAATATCGTACTGCGCGGAACTAATAATTTGATTGTTCTAAAATGTAGATTTGAGGAGTGTCTTTTCTTTCGGGGGGCATTTTCCAATCTTTTTAATCTATTGTTTTCTATCGAAGGTAGATTCAAGTTGAAAACACTCAGAAGCAGATCGCCAAGATTTGCAACCAACCTAACCTAAATGTCTATCATTCTACACTGCTTTTTTGGGGACTCCTTCTGTCCATCTTTAGTTATCTCTCTTTGAGTTTATTCTGTTGATTACTCCCATGTTAGGCTTGGTATTAATGCAAAATGATTTTATCGTCCATTTTCTTCGCATGACGTACATCTCTTGACAACCCATAGAAATATGAATCTTTCTTGTCTGACTGGTTAGGTCCAATCATTTGAAATCGCTCATGAAATCTGTAGAAAGTTTCTCCTTTATGGGTTATGAACGATATTGTCTCTGTGTTCTTTGTAGAGTGTTCTTGGTTCAAGTTCCATATCACTGGTTTTTTATGAACTCAAAATGGTAAGGGTTGTTGGAAGTGGCTTGATTAACGCGTTCTTGAGCGGCTATTAGTTTAGTTGGATCCTGCCCCCGCTACTAAGAAAAGCCTGAGTTAACGCTCTGGCTTTTTTTGTTTCCATTATCGTGATTCGAAGTGCAGGTGCACGGGCTCTCGTAATTGGGGGATAGACTTTCGACTTCGGACTGCAGTCTAAATTCTAAGACCAACGTGCCAATTCCCTACCTTTGCCAAAATATTCAATCATGGCGCACAAAGCAGGCTTCGTTAATATTATCGGTAACCCCAATGTGGGTAAATCGACTACCATGAATGCCATGTTGGGCGAAAGGTTGTCCATCATTACTCCAAAAGCACAAACTACTCGTCACCGTATTTTCGGGATTTTGAATGGCGAGGATTATCAGGTGGTGTTTTCAGATACTCCCGGCGTGATTCGTCCGGCGTATGCCTTGCAAGAGTCAATGATGCAGTTTGTCTCTTCTGCTTTTGAAGATGCAGATGTCTTCCTTTACTTGGTTGAAGTGGGCGAACGAGCCTTGAAAGACGAGAATTTCTACAATCAACTCAAGAATACCAAAACTCCATTGTTATTGGGGTTAAACAAGATTGACACCGTAGATCAAGACAAGCTAGAAGAGGAAGTGGCTTATTGGAAAGGCGAGTTTCCCAACGCGGAGATCATTCCACTTTCTGCCTTGAAAAAATTCAATACCGATCACCTCCTTTCTAGAATGATCGCGCTTTTGCCGGAATCACCGCCGTATTTCGCAAAGGATCAATTAACCGATCGTTCGGAGCGTTTCTTTGCTTCTGAAATCATTCGTGAGAAGATCCTCATGAACTATAAAAAGGAGGTTCCTTACTCAGTAGAAGTCAACATCGATGAGTTCAAAGAGGAAGAGGATATCATTCGCATCCGTGCGGTAATTCTCGTTGCTCGTGAGTCGCAGAAGGGGATTATCATTGGTCACAAAGGAGCCATGCTCAAAAAAGTAGGCAGTGAATCTCGTCTTGAAATGGAAAAGTTTTTCCAAAAGAAAGTCTTCCTAGAAACCTTCGTAAAGGTGAACAAGGACTGGCGAGATGACCAACGGAAGCTGAAGCAGTTTGGGTATTAAGCTCACAGAGATGGGCTCTAGGCTCCTAATGGAACTCAACTACTATTCCACAGGTGAGAGTTGGGCGCTATGGATTTGATGTCATTAGCGTAAAGATGCCACTTATGATAGGAGCAAGAATTATTCTCAATTTTTAGAACTTGTTTTCAGAAGCCACCCTGCAGGCTTACTCCTCAATATCTACGGCCCAAGGTCTCTAGATTTGCGGCCGTTGCTTGGCGTCCAGAGTCAGACGTCTAATGACCAAAAATAACACGTACCTTTGCCGCAAATTCAGACTCATGTCCAATATCGTAGCCATTGTTGGCCGACCTAATGTCGGTAAGTCTACATTATTCAACCGTTTGGTTCAACGCAGAGATGCGATTACCGATAGTGTAGCCGGTGTAACTCGTGATCGTCACTACGGTCGCGTTGATTGGGTGGGACGTGAGTTTTCCATCATTGACACCGGTGGTTATGTAGATGGTTCAGATGACATCTTTGAAGGCGAAATTCGTCGCCAAGTGCGTTTGGCCATTGATGAGGCGAATTTGATTCTCTTTGTTGTTGACGTTGAAACGGGAATGACGGATTTCGATAAAGAAATTGCGGACATCCTTCGTCGATATAAAAAACCCATGATTTTGGTGGCAAACAAAGTGGACAATCCACAGCGTTTTGCCGAGGCAGCCGACTTCTACCGATTGGGTATGGGAGAGCCTTATGGAATTAGTTCTATCAACGGTTCTGGTACCGGTGAACTTCTCGATAAAGTCGTGGAGCTACTTCCTCCAGATCAAGATTTGGGTGAGGAAGAAGAACTTCCAAAATTGGCCATTGTTGGTCGACCAAATGTTGGGAAATCTTCTCTTGTAAACGCCATGTTTGAAGAAGATCGCAACATTGTTACAGAGATTTCTGGAACCACTCGCGATACGGTGAACACGCGTTTCACCAAATTCGGAATGGACTTCCTTTTGCTCGATACAGCAGGGGTTCGAAAGAAAACCAAGGTACATGAAGATCTAGAGTTCTACTCAGTAATGCGTTCGGTAAGAACCATTGAAAATGCCGATGTATGTATGCTCGTTCTCGATGCAACATTGGGAATTGAGAGTCAGGATTTGGCCATCTTCAACCTCATTCAAAAGAACAGAAAGGGTGTGGTGATTCTCGTGAACAAGTGGGACTTGATCAATAAGGACACCAATACCATGCGTGATTTTGAGGCATTGGTTCGCAAGCGTTGTGCTCCATTCGTGGATATTCCTATCTTCTTTACATCTGCGCTTACACGTCAGCGTGTACTCAAGGCTGTTGAAGAGGCAATGGAAGTTTATAAGCGCAGAATCACCAAGATTTCTACAAGCAAGTTGAATGATACCATTGTTCCCATTTTGAAGGACAATCCTCCTCCAATGACCAAGGGCAAGGAGATCAAGATCAAGTTTGCTACCATGCTTCCAACCCACGCGCCAACGTTTGCATTTTATGCGAACTTGCCGCAGTACATCAAGGAGCCTTACAAGCGCTTTGTGGAGAATCAAATGCGCAAATTGTACGACTTGAGCGGGGTGCCTATTCAGATCTTCTTCCGAAAGAAGTAAGAACCCTTCGTAAAAGCTTTTCGTTGCAAGATTTAGGGAATAGTTTCGTTGATAACCGTATCATTGCGAATCTAACCCGCTTGTTATGAAGTTCTACGCTCTCTTCTTGTTGAGTATTAGCTCAGTTTTTGCCCTGGCCCAACCGGATACGGTTTATCACGAAATTCCTGTCACTTTCCATAAGTCGAAGGCTCCTTTTTCGGATGGAATGGGCGTGGCACTTCCGCAACGACAGGATACGGATTTCCGCTATGAACGTGCGTTTAAGGCGCTTCCTAAAGGCTGGACAAAAGAAGAGACTTTCTTTGCACATCAGATTTTAGACTTCAATCAGCATGTGTATCAAAAACACGTGTTGGGCGAGTTCAACGACTCCCTTTTCGAGTTTATGAAGCAGCGTCATGAGAGCCTCCGCTTTGATGATGTAGTGGATAAAGATGTGGCGAGCATGATGTACATCGCCTATCGCCTAGATGGCAGTTGTATTGAGTTTGCTCTGGATGCCAATGCGAATTTGGATTTTTCGGATGATGAGATACACAAAGGATGTGCTCCTAATCGACATTTGAATCCAGAAGCAGAAAGGGAATATGTGGAGTTGGATTACCGCTATGAGTACGTGCAAGAGGGGCAGGTTTATGAAGACTCATTGACCGTTGTGCTCACCGTAGACTCGGCCAGAATCGGGCCTAATACATCTTTACTCGGACTACTCAATGCCACTTATGGCTACGGTGAATTCAAGTTTGAGGATGACACCGTTTACGTTCGGTCTAATATTGCTGGAAATTCCCTCGTATCCTATGCGAGCTTGTTTGTAGCACCAAATCTAGGCTATCAGGAGAACGCTTACGTTGGTGATTTTGTCCGAGTAGGAGGACGTATTCTTCAGTTTTCGAAGGTGCTCAACCATCCTGCTCGCATTCAATTGCGAGAGTTGGTGGAAGGGGAAAAGCCCGTGTCGGCCAAGGTTGGATTTTACCTGCCGTCTTTTGGCGGGGTCAATGTATTGACGGGCGATTCCGTTTACACCGAAGATTACAAAGGGAAATACCTCTACATCGACATTTGGGGCAGCTGGTGTGCCGGTTGCGTGATTGACCTGCCTAATTTGGTCATGTCGTATGCTGCGATGGATAAGTCGACCGTAGATATGATCGGTGTAGCCTACGACGTGCCTCAAAACCTGCAAAATGCCATTGAGAAATACGGCATTACTTGGCCGAACATCTTGAATTCAGATGAGAATAACATCACTGAATTGCTCAATGTGAACGGCTATCCAACCACGATATTGGTCAATCCAGAAGGTGTCGTAATTGCCACAGGGCTACGAGGTGAAAACCTGAACGAACTCATTCGTGAAGCCATCGAAAAAGACCGGGCAGAGTAGGTTATTCCGCGTTGCCAGTTAGTGTGCGGAAGATGTCTTCTAACTTCGCCTTTTGCTGCTGACTTTGAAGGATGGTGCGGTTTTGCTGAACGGCAAACTTGAACACATCGCTTCTCACATCTTTGGCTTCTGAGCACTCGATCAAGTACTGACCACCTTCTACATGTTGTACGCGGCGAACGCCAGCGATTTTCTTCAAACCAGAGAGGCTCACTTCGGCATCAAATTCAATGTTGAGGATTACCGTACCGCTAGCGTTCTGCATTTCAGAAGTCTTTTGATCTGCTGCAATCACTCCTTTGTTGATGATGATCACGCGGTCACAAACGGCTTCAACCTCTTGCATGATGTGGGTAGAAAGCATCACCGTTTTCTCCTTTCCGATTTCTCGGATCAGTTTGCGAATATCCACCAATTGGTTGGGGTCTAACCCTGTAGTTGGTTCGTCTAGGATGAGTACCTCCGGATCGTGAATCATGGCTTGGGCAAGACCCACACGTTGGCGATATCCCTTAGAAAGCTGACCTATTTTCTTGTGCTGTTCAGGAGTGAGACCAGTTATTACAATCATCTCATCCACTCGAGATTTTGGTGCCTTGTGAAGACCAGCTACAAACAACAGATACTCTCTCACATACATATCGGTGTAGAGTGGATTATGCTCGGGCAAGTAGCCCACTTTTTTTCGAACCTCAAGGGAGTCGGTACGAACATCAATCCCACATACTTCAACTTCACCCTCGCTTTGAGGGATGTACCCCGTGATAATCTTCATCATCGTAGATTTCCCGGCACCATTGGGCCCCAAAAATCCGATAACTTCACCTGAGTTCACTTCAAAACTCACGTTGTTAAGGGCCTTTTGTTCTCCGTATAGTTTGGTTACGTTGGATACGCGAATAGACATGTGTTTGTTGTTTGGCGCTAAGATAGGAAAAGGTGGTTAGGCAAGAGACAACAGGCACCAGACTCCAGTCGGCAGACTGTACTCCTTTATCTATCTTTGTCGATATGACGGGTACAGTAGTTCGCAGTACGGGAAGTTGGTATGTGGTTCGTTTTGAAGACGGATCTACCATGGATTGCCGTATTAAAGGCAAGTTTAGAATACAGGGTATTCGCAGTACGAATCCTGTAGCCGTAGGTGATGTGGTTGAGGTAGAGCCCGAAGAAGAAAGAGGGGTGATTACCGAGATTCACGATCGCCGAAATTACATCGTGAGAAGGTCGGTTAACCTCTCCAAGAAAACGCACATTCTTGCTGCGAATTTGGATCAGGCCATTCTAGTGGTAACCGTTGCTCAGCCCAAAACTCTTTACGGTTTCATTGATCGTTTTTTAGCCACTTGTGAGGCGTATGACGTTCCTGCCGTAATGGTTTTCAATAAGGTTGATATTTACGACGAAGACCAAATGGCCGAGCTCGATTATATGGAAGCGGCGTACGGTAGAGCGGGGTATGAAACTCTGGAGACCAGCGCAATTGAAGGCTTTAATATTGATGCTTTCGAAGAGCTTTTGAAAGGGAAAACTTCTTTGATTGCAGGTCATTCTGGGGTTGGGAAGAGTACCTTGATTAACCGAGTAGAACCTGATTTGGATTTGCGAACTAATCGCATATCCGATGCTCACGGTCAGGGTCAGCACACCACTACATTTGCCGAGATGTTTCCGCTTTCCATTGGCGGAGATATTATCGACACACCGGGCATCCGTGGGTTTGGCCTAATCGATATGGAGAAGGAGGAAATAGGGGATTACTTTCCTGAAATCTTTGAATTGAAAGGGGAATGTAAGTTTCACAATTGCCTCCATCTAGAAGAACCGGGATGTGCGGTGAAAGAAGCCCTAGATAATGGTAAATTGGCGCCAACCAGGTATCAAAGTTACTTTTGGATGGTGACTGGAAATGAAGATGACAATCCTTACAGACAAGACAATTATGCATAACACTTTGAAGCGTTATTCAGTAATCGCATTGGCAGCTATCACATTGGCTGCGTGTAAAACTCAACCGCAAACCGTTAAAGAGTCGGCTGACAATTTCAAGGCGCGAATCACTCAACAGAATGTAGACGCCACCATGTGGTTCAATACATCGGCGGAAGCACATTATATCTTCCTTCAAACGTACAATTACGCCACAGAGAGACTTAATATGGCGGTGACGAAATCAGCGGATGGAAAACCAACCGCTATTATCGTTGACCTGGATGAAACGGTACTCGACAACTCTCCATATCAACTTCGACGCATTGTAGAAGGGGAGGGATATTCCGAAGGTTCTTGGAACGAGTGGGTGAACTCAGCAAGTGCTAAAGCATTGCCAGGCGCACTGGAATTCGCCCTTCATTGCCAGAATAGAGGCGTGGAGATTTTTTACATCAGCAATCGCTCTGAGGAACTTTTGATTCCTACACTGGCGAACTTGAAGAATTTGGGATTTCCGTTTGCCGATGAAGATCACGTTTACTTGAAGGTAGGCGATGAATCCGATAAGTCATTTAGAAGAGAGCGCGTAGAAAGTACCTACAATGTTCTTCTGTATTTGGGCGATAACCTTAGAGATTTCAGAGAGGATTTTGTGGAGAGAAGAGCCGATTTCGGGAAGGATCTGACCACTCAGCTATCTACCGAAATGTTTGAGCGTTACATTCTTTTCCCGAACCCAATGTACGGTCAATGGGAAGTTCCATACGCAGCTGGCGATTCAGAAGAGGAGGCCAATAAAAAGGCATCTCTTATCGAACAACTTTCTACAGAAGAAGGCGAATAATGCGAGTTCTTCTTCAGCGCGTAAACGAGGCCAGTGTTACCATTGATGGGAATGTTCACTCTTCCATCGAAAAGGGTATGCTGATTCTTTTGGGAGTTGAAGAGGACGATACCGAAGAAGATGCCAATTGGCTCTGTTCTAAGCTGGCAAAGCTTCGGATTTATCCCGATTCGGAAGGGGTAATGAACCGATCCATTGTTGAGGTAGGTGGAGATTTTCTGGTGGTGAGCCAGTTCACGCTGCACGCCTCTTACAAGAAGGGAAATCGTCCCAGTTACATACGAGCAGCTCGCCCTGAGAAAGCAACGGCCTTGTACGAGTATTTCTTAGACCGCCTATGGCACGATACGGATCGACCTGTAAAGTCGGGTGTATTTGGAGCTGATATGAAGGTGAGCTTGATCAATGATGGTCCTGTTACCATATGGATGGACAGCAAGAACAAAGAATAATGAAACCACTAGAATCTCTTCAAGCTACAGTAGACGCTTGGATTCAGAACCACGGCGTTCGCTATTTCAACGAATTGACCAACATGGCTCAACTCACCGAAGAGGTGGGCGAAGTAGCGCGAATTATCGCCAGGCGATACGGCGAACAAAGCGAGAAGGAAAGCGATAAAGCCAAGGATCTTGGTGAAGAACTTTCTGATGTGCTCTTCGTGCTTTTGTGCCTGGCGAACCAGACAGATACGGATTTACAAGAGGCTTTTGACAAGAAGATGGATGTGAAGACGAAAAGAGATCACGACCGTCATCAAAACAATGAGAAGTTGAAGTGATTTAAGGTGCACTGAACTTTGAGTCTTGGATAAATTTGTGATCCGTCAACGTGTAAAGGAAGGCCAACAGGTCTTCCTTTTCTTTTATCGATAAATTCAGCGGATCTTCCAATCTAGGGTCGGCATTGGTTGTTTGAACACCATGACTGTAATGCTCCACAACCTCTTGCAAGGTGTTGAATCTACCGTCATGCATATACGGGTAAGTGAGTTCAATGTTCCGCAAGCTGGGAACCTTGAATTTTCCGTTGTCTGCCGGGTTCAGTGTAATTCGACCTCTTCCCAAATCGGAATAAACAGAATCTAGACCATTGTTCGCATAGCTAAAGTCGGAAAGCAACGGTTCAGCATGGCATGAAGAGCAATGTGTTTGAAAGAGTTGGTAGCCCCTTTCCTCGGAACCGTTAAGTTCTGTGTGGCTGATGAGGTGTTCATCGTATTTTGAGCGATTGCTCACCATTGTCATCATGAACTGTGAAAGGGCATAGAATAGTCTTTGGCTCGTCACAGTGTCTGAACCAAATGCTTGTTGGAAAGCCATGCGATATCTCTTATTCGCTTGGATTCGATGAATGGCGACCATCATATTCAGATTCATTTCGAGCGAATCTGTGATGGGGGCAAGCGGCATTACATCCAAGTGAACAATTCCTCCATCCCACATAAATGTAGGCGACCATCCAACATTGAAAAGAGCTGGGGCATTTCGCTTGCCTATCTTTCCGTTCACACCTGTACTGAATGTTTCTCCTGGATCAGAGAATGCATGGGATTGAATGTGACAGCTGGAGCAGTTGATAGAGCTATCTAAGCTGAGAGCGTTCTCATAAAAGAGCATTCTTCCCAATTGGACACCTGCTTCCGTAATGGGGTTGTCAGAATTGTTATAGGCGAATGGAGGAAAGGAAGATGGAGGCGAGAATGAGAATCGATCTACGGGCTCTTCATAGCTGCAAGAGAAGGCAAAGAGAGCACTCCCCACCGCGATGAGGAGTGCGTAAAAATATCTTCGTAGAATTCTCATGGGGAAGTATTAAAATACTTCATCTAATTGAGTCCAGACATTGAAGTCTTCGGCCATTTGTGTAGCCTCTGTTCCTGGCATATGGATGGTTTCACCGTTGGAAACACTTCCGTAAGTGTGCCATAAACGAGCGGGATTCGCCAACATCACAACGGTCATTGTTTCATCCTTGCCCAAAGCGTATGTCTCGCTATTTGGGAAGTTAAACGAGCGTGTAACCACTACGTTGTTAGCCCCCTGAAAGCCGCCAATGTGGTAGCCAAACGGTCCTGATGCCGATTGAGGACTTGTGCCTTCTGCCTTGATCATGATGTATCCAGAATTCCAGCTCCAGAACATGCCGTTTGCAGGGTCTAACGCACCCGTTTGTGCCCCACTCACATTGCGGAGACTGTCTACGCCAAAGGTGATTTCAATGCCGGTGTAGTCTCCTGTTGGAACATCTGTGAAGGTTACTGCCGTGGAAGCATCATTTGAAAGGTCTAAGAGGTGATAGCTCTCCGTTGCATCCCACGTACTGTTGTCGCTCTTTACCAATTTTACATTGCTGATGTAGTGCTTGAAAGTGGTAAAGGTGAGCGAGTCTCCACTGATGGGATGGTAGAGCGCACGGTTCATTTCGAAGGGCTGACTAGACATTGCCCAAACGTAATTGAAGTCAACTACAAGGGTAGCTGTTCCAGATGAATTATCGTCATTGTTGTTAACGTCTTCCTTTTTACAAGACGACAGCGTTAATGCAACGGCCAATGCCGCTACGAGAAGCGAAAAGCGTTTCATAGAAGTAATTTTATATGTGAATGTTGTGGTTTGGATTAGGACCATTCACTTACTTCTGGCGGTTTGTTTGGCGAGGTTATTCGAGATTCCGTAGCGTGTTCAACGTACGGCGTAAAGTGATCAAATGTGTCTTGGAATTGTGTAGCTAGTGAGAATTCAGCAACCGGAGAAATGATTTGAATCTCGGGCATGCGGACTTCAAGTTTTTGAGGCGATGAGTCCGATGTAGATTCGGAGGCCAACACCAAGTGACATTGACCGTTACACTGGAGTGCTGGCTTGTCTTTATTCTCACACAACACTTCAGCATAGTACTGATAGCGAACGCCATAATCCACCATTACACCCAGATTGAAAAGGGAGGGAAGCGTGAATATGAGAGTCAATATGTATGCGGCTAATTTTCGCATGCTCGTGTTAGTCCATAAGGTTGGACTTCTACAAATATAGTAGGTGAATGGTGGGGTCTACGTGATAAACGTCACCATTTGTCCTTCGGTTGAGCTGAGTGTGTAAAGGGTTCACTTTTAGGTGATTTTATTTAATTTCGGTGCATGACCAAACTAACCTTACTAGTTCTCCTACTGGTTATTTCTTTTTCACCTCTTTCCGCTCAAAATAAAACGGTGAGTCAGCGTGAAACCGTTCGTGTTGATTCACTTAAGGCTGGATCTTCGTTGGCTGTGAATCTGGAGGGGGATGGAATCGCCATTGGACAGTGGGAATCCTTTAGCGGTAGTAATGCTGAGGTAAATTCCAGTCTTTCGGATTTGGCCCACTTTACCAATCTGGACACTTCGGGCACGAGTGGCCATGCAACTACCGTAGCCAAGATTATGGGTTCCAAAGGTGCAACCAATGCTTCAGAGATTGGGGTGGTTCCCAATGCCACTTTCTATGTGTTTGACGTAGATTTCCCCTATTCCAATATGATCGCTGAATTGGCAGATGCCATTGATGAATACGATCTTCTCTTGTCTAATCACAGTTATGACGACAATGCGGGATGGCAACTAGACACCTTTTGGTTTGGAGTGAACAACATTTCAGAAACGGAGGATTACAAGTTTGGGTATTATGGGTATTTGGCACGCAAGTACGATTCGATCATGTACGCCCATCCGCATCATCTAATTGTGAAATCTGTTTTTAATGATAGAGGAGTGGTGGGGCCAGGAGGCAGCTTTTCATCCTATACAAAGAATGGAAGTTCGTGGGATTTGGTTACGAGGTCTTCACCTTATCCTGAAGCGGATGGAGGCACCGATGGCTACGATGGATTATCGCCAGATGCGACTAGCAAGAACGCTTTGGTTGTAGGAGCTGTTTCCAATATTTCGGGAGGCTATTCGACGTATACAGATATCGATTATTCATCTTCCCAATCACAATGGGGGCCAACGGATGATGGTCGAATAAAGCCAGATGTAGTTTCCCCGGGTGATTTGAGTGGAGGAACTGCGTATTCATCGTTTTCCACACCTGTGGTAACGGGGATAGCGGCCATGCTACAAGAGTATTACCACGATTTACACGGGCGATATATGCTAGCCTCTTCCGTGAAAGCTCTGCTCATTCATACTGCTGATGCAGCCACCGCGAATGGGAGTCCCAATGCGAGCTCTGGATACGGTTTAGTCAATGCCCATTCGGCGGGAGCGTTTCTGAAGAATTCAGATGATCGTCAGCAACTTATTGAAGGAGAGTTAGCGAATGGAGAAACCCACGAGTACAGCGTGTACTTAGATGGTACAACGGATTTTCGAGCCACATTGGCATGGACGGATCCTGCTGGGATTACACCGACTTTGGAGTATGATTCGACCGACTTGGATGATACCACTCATATTCTAGTGAATGACTTGGACATGAAGCTTTGGAATACTTCTGGGCCAAGTATGGTAGGTGCAGCTTGGAAGTTGGATGTTTCTTCACCGGGGTCTGCGGCCACCCAAGGAAATAACTCGGTGGATAATGTGGAGCGTGTGGACGTGAGTTCCGCTTCGCTTTCCGCTGGTTGGTATACGGTGAGGGTTTCCCATAAGGGAACAGTGGCCAGTCCGCAGCAGTATTCGCTATTAATCAGCGATGCAGGAGGAGTTACGTTCGAAGCAGGGGGGTGGTCGGCCGCTCCGAATACCTGGAGATCAGGAGTACTGGTTACGGTGAAGGACACTTCTACCATTGCTTTAGTTTCAGCGGATGTTAGCGTGGGACAACTTCGTGTGGTGCCCAATGGCAAGCTTCGCATAGCCGAAGGGAACACACTTTCTGTGATGAGTCAGGTTCATCTGGAGGCTGACGCTTCGGGAATGGCGATTATGAAGGGTAAGGTGAGTGGCGATGTTCGGGTGCATTTTTATATAGAGGGTACGGCGGGCTTTCGATATTTCGGCGTTCCCGTAAGAGCGAACGGAGCAGATTGGGAAGCGGATATGAATCGCGTTCATTTTAATGGTCATTCATCCCCTTCCATTTACGGTTGGAATGCGGCTACTGCGTCTTGGGTAGCGCTGAGTGAAAGCGATTCGCTTCACGAACATGGAGGTGTAGTTTCCTACATGGGGACCAATAATCATGGACAGTTCAGTCCTCTTCCGCTGTCCAAATACATCACGGGCGAACTGATGCCCCGAACGCAATCGTATACGCTTACTGTAGATAGCGACACCGATCCAAGCAATAGCGATGAAGGTTGGAATTTGGTTTCCAATTTCACCACTGCTCCTCTAGACGGGCAGAGCATAGATTGGTCAGGTACCGATGGAACGTATTACACGTGGGACAGCAATTTGGGAGATTACGCTTCATCCAATGGAATGAGTCACACAAAAGGAGGAGGTCGATACATTCCTCGAGGGCAGTCGTTCTGGCTTTATTGTCCATCGGGATCTACTGGACTACTCGCCATCGATTCGTCAGATGCCGTGCTAACAGCGAATCCCGACGTTAACAAGATGAACTATTTTGTTCGAATAAAATGGTACCTCTCTTCAGGGTCGTATGATGAGGTTTTCTTGCGATGGGACGGAAATTCTTCGAGGTCCTTTCGCTTTGGCGAGGATATGCTTCGTAAACCATTGAATGATGCAAGTAGGCCTGAGTGCAGGTGGAGGATAGAGGATATGGACTGTGTGATGGGTGTTTTTCCGTGGTCTGCATCGGATAGTTGCCAATTGCTTTGGAACGCCGGGATAGCTGGAATAGACAGTGTGGGAATTACGGCAGAACTACCTCGTGGAATGTCCGTCAAATGGAGTAAGAATGGAATGGATTACCCACTTTATCAATCCAACGTTCTACTGAATGGCAATGGTGCGGTTTATTTGAAATGGGATGCGAGCAGAGTTTCAGTTCATCAAAATCAAATCCACCGTGGAGCCTTTGAAGTTACAGGAAGAAAAGTGCGTTGGAATGGAGAGAAGCCCATGCGTGCTTCCTTTTACGATTTGAGCGGGAAGTTGTTGTTAGATAAGGTTTGGATGCCTGGGGAAGAGCAAATGATGGAATTTCATGCTGGGGTTTACACACTTGTGGACCAAAGGGGGGATGTGTTGAAATGCTCCTTTGGAACGCGAGAATAAGGCATAAAAAAACCCTGACCACAGGTCAGGGTTTATCGGATAAATCCGTGAGTCGTATTAGTTGGCTAGAACGATGATGTTGTTGTTCATCATTTCCACAACACCGCCAGTGATATCGATAAAAATCACCGTGTCATCTTCTGTGTCAGGGATGATTTCACCCGACATATGGTCAAGTGTTTTGTGGTTGTCTGCCAAATTCACTTTCACCTTACCGCTAGTAAGTGTAGCGATGATAGGTGCGTGATTTTTCAAGATTTGGAAAAGACCATCCGTTCCAGGAAGTTGAACTGCGTCTACTTCTCCTTGAAAGATTTGTTTTTCCGGTGTGATAATCTCGAGATACATGCGTATGCTTTTGAAAGATGGAGCAGACCAAAGGCCTGCTCCTCTCTATTCTAATTTATCAAGCTGCTTCAGCTTCAGCAAGCATTTTCTCGCCTGCTTCGATAGCTTCTTCAATAGAACCCTTCAAGTTGAAGGCTGCTTCAGGATACTTATCCAATTCTCCATCCATAATCATGTTGAAGCCTTTGATCGTTTCCTTGATGTCTACGAATACCCCTGGGATACCTGTAAACTGCTCAGCAACGTGGAACGGTTGAGACAAGAATCGTTGAACACGACGAGCGCGGTGTACGATCAACTTATCTTCTTCAGAAAGCTCTTCCATACCAAGAATGGCGATGATGTCCTGAAGTTCCTTGTAACGCTGAAGGATATTCTTCACGCGTTGAGCACAGTCGTAATGCTCGTTACCGATGATTTCTGGAGCAAGGATACGTGAAGTAGAATCCAATGGATCTACTGCTGGGTAAATACCAAGCGCTGCAAGCTTACGAGACAATACTGTAGTTGCATCCAAGTGAGCAAACGTAGTTGCTGGAGCAGGGTCAGTAAGGTCATCCGCAGGTACGTAAACCGCCTGAACAGAAGTAATGGAACCGTTTTTAGTTGAGGTAATACGCTCCTGCATGGCACCCATCTCTGTTGCCAAAGTTGGTTGGTAACCTACGGCAGAAGGCATACGTCCAAGAAGTGCTGACACTTCGGAACCTGCCTGTGTAAAACGGAAGATATTATCGACGAAGAAAAGGATGTCACGACCTTGGCCGCTTCCTTCGCCGTCGCGGTAGTACTCAGCAAGAGTCAATCCTGAAAGGGCAACACGAGCACGTGCACCCGGAGGTTCGTTCATCTGACCGAATACGAAGGTTGCTTTAGATTCCTTAAGGGCTTCGGTATCAACTTTAGTCAAATCCCATCCGCCGTTCTCCATGCTGTGCATGAATTCGTCTCCGTACTTGATAATGCCTGATTCAAGCATTTCACGAAGAAGGTCGTTACCCTCACGAGTACGCTCACCTACACCAGCAAATACAGAAAGACCACCGTGACCTTTTGCAATGTTGTTGATCAATTCTTGGATCAATACGGTTTTACCTACACCGGCACCACCGAACAAACCAATTTTACCCCCTTTTGCATAAGGCTCGATCAAGTCGATAACCTTGATACCAGTAAATAGAATCTCAGATGCTGTAGATAGATCTTCGAATTTTGGAGCTTCACGGTGGATTGGCAATCCAGCGCTCTCTTTAATGTTCCCAATTCCGTCGATGTCTTCACCTACTACGTTGAATACACGACCACGAATTTGGTCACCTGTTGGCATTGTGATTGGGGCACCTTGTGCGACAACCTCTTGACCACGTGTGAAACCGTCAGTAGAGTCCATTGAGATGGCACGTACTGTGTCCTCACCAATGTGTTGTTGTGTTTCCAAAACAACTTCCTGACCGTTCGCGCGCTTGACAACCAACGCGTCGTAGATCTTCGGCAAGTTCTCGGCATCTGCGAAGTAAACGTCGACGACCGGACCGATCACCTGGGCGATTTTACCTACTACCTGAGACATTATTCTTCTGATTAAGCGTTATTCTCGATCCCGTTATTACGGGACTCTCTATTTCGGGCGCAAAAATACGACTTATTCGGTCGCACTCACCCTATTGCATGGAAAAATTTAAAAGACTCTGTTTGAGCCTACTCTAAGTCCAGTATTTCGTCTAAATCAGAGGTTTGCGTCTCGCTGATTTCTGGTTCCATCTGACGGAAAATCGCCTGCATGAAACTAAATACAAGCGGCAAGATCACAAGGAACCAAATCAATGCACCGAGGATAGGGATAATCATAATGACTGCCATGATTGCAATGACAATGTAAAGCGAGATCATGATGAGGATAATAACTGGTAGGTTCTTCAAGCTGGAATTGATTCCCTTGCTCAACGCATCGCCTACGGAGTCATTTTTAAAGACCACATAGTAAGGAGGGAAGAAGAAGATGACACCCACTGCCAATGTAATCAGACCAACGATAGTGAGAACACCAATGTTTCCCATTATCAAGGCTACAATTTCTTCACCATACATCTGCATGTCGCCTGAATTGGTCATTCCCGATTGCGCAGATGACATGACTTCACTGAAGAGATTGACGAGTTCTATCACGTCCTGTCCCATCAGTGCATAGGTCAATCCAAGAAATACACCACCAGTTACTACAGCTGAAATTAAATACAACAAGAACAAAGGGACAATTTTCTTGTAAGTAGAGAAGGCAGAACCGAATTCTACATTCTTACCTTGATAGGCATGATCGCTGATGACCGCAAAGCCGTACGTCAAAGGTGTTGTTGCAAAGGAAGAGAGCAACTGGTTGATGGCTATGGTACCTATCACTCCTAATAGACCTGAGAGAACGCCAGTAATCACACTTGTGAGAAGTGAAATCACCATAGCGGCGATGAAAAAGACGATTAAATAGAGGATTTGCCAACCCAAGGTTTTACCGAAAATGCGGAAACCCATGGAATAGGTTTTTCCGAAGGATACTTTGTTGCTCATGTGTTTGATAAGTTAAGTGTCTGTACCCGTAAATCTACTGGATTTTTACCTTTGAATTCAAATAGGCAATACAAATGAAAGTTTACCACTCCATCGATGAGTTCGAAACCCGTGCGAATGCGGTAGTTACGACTGGGACGTTTGACGGGGTTCATGTGGGACATAGACGTATTCTACAGCGATTGGTGGAAGTGGCCAAACAAGTGAATGGCGAATCCGTTCTTTTGACCTTTCATCCTCATCCTCGTACGGTACTTCAACCCGATATGGAGTTGAAGCTTCTTACCAACTTGGACGAGAAAATTCGTCTCCTCGAAGCAACAGGACTCGATCACTTGATCATCCATCCTTTCACTCTGGATTTTAGCAGAACGAGCTCTTTGGAGTTTGTTCGAAATTTGATTGTGAATAAAATTGGAGCGAAGCACCTAGTGATTGGTTACGACCATCACTTTGGCAGAAATAGGGAAGGGAGCTTTGAGCACTTGGTGGAATTTGGACCGGTTTACGGATTTGATGTGGAAGAAATTCCCGCCCAAGATGTTGACGATGTAAAAGTGAGCTCAACCAAGATTCGTGCGGCATTGAGTGAAGGAGATGTAGAATCTGCCGCGGCTTATCTCACATGTCCGTTCTTGCTGACAGGTAGAGTGGTGAAGGGAGATCAGATTGGGCAAACCATTGGATTCCCAACGGCTAATTTGGAGATCAATGATCCCAATAAACTGATTCCAGCCGATGGAGTGTATGCCGTAAAAGTCAATTTCCCACAGCGTCCAGATGCCGTTGCAAAGGGAATGTGTAACATTGGCCATCGACCAACGGTGCACGGGACCGAGCGTCGTATTGAAGTGAATATCCTAGATTTTGATGGAAATTTATACGGGGAGAAACTCGTTATTGAGTTTGTGAGCCGAATTCGTTCGGAGCAAAAATTTGAATCGGTAGACGACTTGAAGCAGCAATTGAAACGCGATGAAGAAGACGCACGGCGTACTTTGGCTTAGTGCCTTGTTAACAATCGTTTGCAGCACTGATCTTTGGAGTCAGGAGGGGAAGGTGTACACCGATTTGGAAGATGCACTTCGCACTCCCAAAGAAGTGATCCATTTGGAACTTCGCAAAGATGACTTGACATCTATTCCTTCGGAAGTTTGGCGTTTTACGAACCTCGAAATCCTCGATTTAGGCAAGAACGACATAACCTCTATCTCGGACTCCTTGTCCACACTCTCTCATTTGCGCATTTTAATTCTGGAAAAGAACGAACTCACTTCCTTCCCTTTAGCCATATTGGAGCTAGCATCCTTAGAAGAGTTGTATTTGGCAGACAATCGAATTGAGATGCTCCCCGATAGCATCCATCGTTTGAGCGCCCTTCGACATTTAGACATGTGGCATACCGATGTGTCAACTCTTCCAAGTACCATCACGCAAATGCCAGCCCTTCGAGAGTTGGATTTACGCCAAACCTATTTGTCGGAACAGGACTTTTATCGCCGATATCCAGAAGGGATTGAGAATGTAGAGGTGCATCTAACGTATGGATGCGACTGCGGCAAGAAAGGGCATTAAAAAGGGACCCTTTCGAGTCCCTTTCATGCATTCAATCTACAATAGCTTTAGAAGCTCAATTCGATCCCAAACATATAGTTGATTGGCGCTTGAGGATAGAATCCCATATATCCGCCGGAGGCGTATCCATTGGAGGCGTATTCTTCACTGAAGACGTTGCTGGCCATGGCATAGGCTCTCAATCTACTAACACCGTCAAAGCTCCAGCTACCACTAAGACGCAAGTCGGTGATGAAGTACTCTGGCAAAACATAGCGCTCATCGCCTTCATTGGTCAGGTATTGCTTGGAAACATAGCGCGGGATGATATCCAAATCCAAATTGAGTGGAAGATGGAGAGTCGCAGTGATGTTCGCAATGATTTGTGGTGAGTATGAGATAGGCGTAGAGCCCAAGTTTTGAGTTGTGGTATCTCCAATACTCTGGATGTAGTTCACATTCCTGTTGTTGCTAAATGTGAAGTTCTGACTGATGGTGAGAGGTTCGTTGATTTTCCACTTTGATGAAACCTCGATCCCTTGGCGATAGCTCGTTCCAACGTTTTTGCGGATTGGCGTGCCCACATTGTCCAATGCACCTGTTAGCACCAATTGGTCGGTGTAGTGCATATAATAGCCATTGATGCTCCACTGAACGAGTTCGGTTCCACCTTCATATCCTACTTCAATATCTTGCAATTGCTCTGGACGTGGGTTCTCGTTGTTGGGGGCGAACAGGTAGTCCTTGCGATTTGGTTCGCGGTTCGCCATGGCATAGGAAAGATAAAGTCGAGAATGATCGTTCACCGTATATGTAACCCCCGCTTTTGGATTGAAGAAAGTGAGGTTATCACTAAATGAAATGGGTGTTTGTTCTTCTTCAAGTCCTGCACCTGAATAGTCTACCCCGCGTACCTGCAAGTCGAGGTAAGCGCCCCACTTGTTATTTATGCGGTATTCGGCCTTGCCGTAAACGTTCCAAGCGGTTTTAATGCTGTTGTTGTCGTAGAAACGATCACCCGGTTTGCGATTGCTCGCGTATTCCGCCCATAGGAATGTCCCGTAGTGATCGCCATCGTATTGATTCCATGCAGCACCGATGGTCAAAGTGAGGTTTTCCCACTCTCCACGTAGGTTCGCCATGGCACCGTAGTAATGGTTGTCCAGCCAAAGTCGGCGAGTAAGGTCCGTGGTATTGATGGTATCTGTAGCCGTGTAAATCGGGTTCATACCATAATCTGCAAACGCTTGACCTTGCTGATATTCCTCATAATATCCCTTGCCTCTGGTGTAGAATCCAGAAACTCCACCACTCCAGTTGTCGTTGAACTTGTGGTTGACGTGGAGTTGATAATAATCTTGACCGTAGTTGTCTACTTGGTCATCGTAGTAATCTACAATGTCCCCATTGTCATCATAAATAGCCCCGGCATAGTTGAACCTTGGATTGACAGCATAGTTAGCCGAGTCGGTTCCATACCAAGCTTGGTACGTTCGCTCACGGCCCCCAAACACGAGTGCTTTAACGGTAGTGTTCCCTTGAATATATCCTAAGGCAAGGTAGTAGCTCTTTAAATCGCTGCTGGCGCGTTCTACCCAGCCGTCACTCTTAATTCGCGATGCGCGGGCGTCTAAGGTCCAATGTCCGTTAATCAGTCCCGTTCCAAAAGCCAGAGTGTAACGCTGCGTGTTGAATGAACCTCCACCCACGTTTAGACTACCGTATGCTTCTTTGGATAAGCTCTTGGTTTCCATGTTGATGGAACCTCCAAAGGCACCGCCTCCATTTGTGGATGTACCTACGCCACGCTGAATCTGTAGTTGACTCACGCTTGAAGCGAGGTCGGGCGTGTTTACCCAAAATACCCCTTGAGATTCAGCGTCATTTACAGGAACACCGTTGATGGTTACATTGATTCTCGATTGATCGCTACCGCGAATTCGCAGTCCGGTGTAACCCACACCCGTACCTCCATCTGAAGTAGAAACCACAGAAGGCGTGTTTTCTAGGATGTACGGCATGTCTTTCGCAAAATCCTGACTCTCGATGTCTTTTTCATCGAGGTTCGTTTTTGCAATGGGCGTCTCTTCACCCGCTCGCAACGCGAGAACTTCAATCGTGCCGAGTTTTTCGACGGCTGGTATGAGGCGGATAACGATTTCCCTCATGTTCGAAGAGGTCGTAACCGACTGCTCTTCGTAGCCAATGGCCGAGATAGTGAGTGTTTCTCCCGGGTTTACAGTGATTTCGAACTGACCTAAATTATTGGTCATCACTCTTTCGGAAGTGGATTTGATCACGGCAAAAGTGATTTTTTCACCGGATTGATCGTCTAGCACCTTGCCCCTAAAACTCGCTTGGCCGTAGACGACCGTGCTGAGTAGGAACAAAATGCCAAGCATAGAAAATTGCTTCATGATAATGTGCATTATCACGAATAACAGGGGCAATTACTCGCTTGGGTTTGTTTGTAAGTAAAAAAGTTCCCTTGGCAGCATTACCTGCCCAGGTTCAAAGGGTATAATCTCAGTCCAAACCGTAAAGTAAGGACACCCCTGTGAGATTGGCCGCGAAGGTAGGCACCAATTTCTTACATCACAAAGACAATGACAGAAGAATCGCTAGAGACCTCTTTCCTAGTAGATTGTGTGAATGGCAGCAAGGGCTTGATGAAACCGCTCCTCGCCGCTTCCTGAAATAATGGAATAGGGGATTTTACACTCCTCGATTTTCAACGTGTACCGCTCCATGAGTTCAGCCCTGCGGTGAGGATGCTCACGCAGTGGATCGTCTTCCCATGGAAGATCAATATCCATGATTAGGTAGAAATCCGGTAGGTTGTTCATCCACAGGTTCTTCCATGTATCTGGACATCTTCCAAACTTCACCTCCCACCAAATGATGAACGTGAGCAAATCGGTATCACACACTACTGTGTTGACATCTGAGTTTGCAGCATCTAGCTCCTTTTCAAACTGAAGATTTGCCATGGCATGCATGTCTTCTTCTGAATAAGGAGAATCGAGTTGCTCTAAATACCCGCGTGCCATTTCCGGGACATGAACAGCGTTCAGTTCCTCGGCCAGCAAAGAAGAAATGGATGATTTACCGGTAGATTCAGGTCCGGTGACGACGATCTTATTGGGCATAAGGTGAAATGTCCACCGATTGCGTCAAGTCTCCTCCTAGAACTTTCATCACAAATGAGGCTTTTCCGTATGTTTCAAATGAGTTTTGAATCTCTTTTTCAAGTGCGGGAAAAACGCTAGAGCTCGGTCCGATTACCAAGGTAGAACTGTGATGGGTTACCACTTTTAAATCAGGATACTGATTCATTGCAACAATGAAGCTGTCCACAATTTCAAGATAGTTCTCAGAGAGTGGATAGCAGGAAATTTCGACGGTGAAAATCATGCTTGGGTCTTAACCTTTATAGCGTGCACGTTGTGTGCAATATCTTCCAGGAGTTCAGGGTTTTTCTCTGCGGCATTGCCAACCACAACAATGTCGGCGCCAGCATTTGCAGCAGCCACAGCTTGATCAACCGTACGCATTCCTCCACCTACAATCAATGGGGTGGAAGTGACTTTTCGAACAGCGGCAATGATCTCTGCGGATACAGGATTCATGGCACCGCTACCTGCGTCTAAGTAAAGGTGTTGAAGTCCGAGAAGTTCACCGGCCATAGCCGTTACACTTGCAATATCGGGCTTGTCAGCAGGAAGTGGAAGGGTGCCAGAAATGTAAGAAGCGGTGGTTGGTTTACCACCATCTACCAACATATAGCCGGTGGAAAGTGCTTCCAAGTTATACTGCCGAATCATGGGAGCGGCGAGAACGTGCTGTCCAATTAACAATTCGGGATTTCTACCTGAAATGAGCGACAAGAAAAGTAATGCATCCGCTTCCGAACTCACTTGGAGTGAACTTCCAGGAAAGAGAATAACTTTTGCGTCGGTGATGGATTTAATGGTTCGAATGTGTTCGTCGAGTTCGTAACGAGTGAGCAAACTTCCCCCAAAGAAGATAAGCTCGATGCCACATCGATTAACAACATCAACCACACGGTGGAGATATTCGGTTCCTGCCTTATCTGGATCGATAAGAACTGCTAACCGTTTTTCCCCGTTGGAGCGAAGATTCTGGAGATATGTCCGTATGGATTGGTCCATTGGATGGTTTTTGCAAACCTACAAAATCGAGTTTAAAGCGCTATTTCACTTACGGCGTAAACTACGTATTGATTTTCGTGAAAGAAGTATCCGATTTTACAGGGTGTGTTTTCAGTTTCTGTTACAATTTTAGCTTTGAAGGTTCCCGACTTAGTACTCGGAATAGGGTCTAAAAATAAGTGCTTCTTAAATTCTATTCCACCCATTCGGTGTAATTTGAATAACGCTTCTTTGGCTCCCCACATTATCTGAAGTTTAAATTGCTCATTACCACGAGCGATATCATCTAATTCGGCTGCGTTTAAAAATTTCCTTGCCAGGGATTTAAGTTTGGGTCGCTCTGGTTCAACGTCAATTCCTACCCGCCGCGTTGGGTGATGAATGGCCGCTCCAAATTGGGGACTGTGTGCAAGGGAAATGAACCCTTTTCCATCTAAGATCGGACATCGTCCTTCGTAGTGAAGCATATAATTGGGCACCAAAATTCGCAAAGCGGTTCGGGCTGCAATGAATTCTCTTCGCTTCATCGCGTGGTGAATCTTCTCATCTAAACGCGCGATATCATTCGGATGAAGCCATTCTGCGTCTTTTTCATCAACCCAATCAATGCTAACCAGATTGATAGATACGTCGCTTTCAGGGTGATATAAGTAATGTTCGGGGGACTCCACTGTGAACCTGACTGTGTTTTCGTTGTTAGAATTGTATCTTTGTCAGCCGTAAATCATGCAAATTAGATAGAATGAGCGAGACGATCACGAACTACGTTCCATATAAGGTAAAAGATATTTCTTTAGCAGACTGGGGTCGCAAAGAAATCGAATTGGCCGAGGCAGAAATGCCAGGTTTGATGTCCATTCGTAAAGAATACGGACCGAGTAAGCCATTGAAAGGCGCTAGAATTGCAGGTTGTTTGCACATGACCATTCAAACCGCTGTTTTGATTGAAACATTGGTTGAATTGGGTGCAGATGTAACTTGGTCTTCCTGCAACATCTTCTCAACTCAAGATCATGCTGCTGCCGCAATTGCAGCCGCTGGAATTCCAGTTTATGCTTGGAAGGGCATGACCGATGAGGAATTTGATTGGTGTATTGAGCAGACTCTTTTCTTCGGAGAAGATCGTCAGCCACTCAATATGATTTTGGATGATGGTGGTGACCTGACCAACATGGTCTTGGATCGCTATCCACACTTGGTAGATGGTATTGGTGGTATTTCTGAAGAGACCACTACTGGTGTGCACCGTTTGTACGAGCGTATGGCCAAAGGAACTCTTCCAATGCCAGCGATCAATGTTAACGACTCCGTAACCAAGTCGAAGTTCGACAACAAGTACGGTTGTAAAGAAAGTGCTGTTGATGCAATTCGCCGTGCTACAGATGTAATGATTGCAGGTAAAGTTGCGGTTGTTGCTGGATATGGTGATGTGGGTAAAGGTACAGCGGCTTCGCTACGAGGTGCGGGTGCACGTGTAATCGTAACCGAAATTGATCCAATCTGTGCTTTGCAGGCTGCAATGGACGGCTACGAAGTGAAGCGTATGGAGAATGCTATTCCTCGTGCGAACATTATTGTTACAGCTACAGGAAACAAAGACATCATCCGTGGAGAGCACTTCAAATTGATGAATGATAAGGCCATTGTATGTAATATTGGCCACTTCGACAATGAGATTGACGTTGCTTGGTTGAAAGCCAATTACGGCAGTACACATGTTGAAATCAAACCACAAGTTGACAAGTATACTATTGATGGTAAAGACATTCTTCTACTTGCTGAAGGTCGCTTGGTGAACTTGGGTTGTGCTACAGGGCACCCTAGCTTTGTGATGTCGAATTCATTCACCAACCAAGTGTTGGCACAGATTGAATTGTACACCAAGGCCGATCAATATAAGAATGAGGTGTATACTTTGCCGAAGCATTTGGATGAGAAAGTAGCAGCTTTCCATTTGGATGCAATTGGTGTAGAGTTGGAGACACTTTCAAAAGAGCAAGCGGATTACATCGGAGTTACCGTTGAAGGTCCGTACAAGCCAGAATACTACAGATACTAAGCTGTGTTTTTGTCTCATAGAAAAGGGCGTCCAAAATTGGACGCCCTTTTTTTATACCACTATATATAGGGAAGTCTTAATTATTCGTGATGTGGAGTTTATCGCCCTGCCAATTTACGTGATAGGTGAGGAGAGGGTATTCTGCGGATCCTTTCACCAAAGAACCGTCGAACATCAAGAATTGAGTGTCGTCACATCCACAACCCAGGTAGATATCTTCTTCAACTTTTAGAAGTCCACAATCTCTGGAATAATGATCGGGGCAAGCGCGATCATAGACAACCCAGTCGTTGGAATCTCCGTTCATATACCTTCTGTAAATAACCAATCCGCGGTAGCCGCCTGTATGGTAAATGGACCCACCAATAAAATTGATGGCTTGAGAAGAAGGGTTATTGAGGTAAACATACTCGCTCACAAATACATTTGGTATTTGTTGAGGCAAGTCTTTCCCGCATCCGAGAAAAAAAAGTGGGGTCAGAAAAAAAAGTTTCTTCAGCATTTTACAAAGGTACAAAGTAGCTCTGTTAACATTTTGTTCACACAGAGCCAACCTGTTAGCGCATCGTTGCGTTTATTATTTTGAGTTCCCTAGACTGCCAAAAGGCCAAATCTCAACAGTTTGAACCTATTAGCGTTTGGTGTGACAGGTGAATTTCTTGTTATATTTACCCCTTTCTAATTGACTAGGGTACGTTGATTTAACTACTTGGCTATATGATGAAACGAATACTCACGCTACTTCTTGTGGTGTTATCAGCCGGAATTTGGGCACAGTCCAATGTTGGCCGACTCACCGGACAAGTGAAAAACAAAGAGACTGGAGAACCGTTGTTCCAGGTTCAAATTAAAGTCATGAACGGTGAAACAGTTGTTTACGCTGGATTGACTGATTTTGACGGTAAATACAACTTTGCACCGATTGATCCTGGCACCTATGACATTGTTGTTGTTGAAGGTCTGGAGAATGGAGGCATGAGACTCACTGGGCAAGTTATTAAACCTAGTGGTGCAACGGTGTTGAATATATCAGCACCACCTGCTTCAGCTCAGGAATTAGGTGAAGTTGTAATTAAGGCTGAACGAGAGCTAATTGACAAGGGTAATCCTACAGTAATAGAGACCTTTGAGTCTGAACAAGTGACTTCGCTTGCTACACGTGACATTGGAAGTGTTGCAGCATTGGCACCGGGTGTGACTCAGAATGAGGATGGCTCTTTTAATGCTCGTGGTACTCGTTCCGAAGGTAACCAAGTCTTTATCGACGGTGTAAAGGTTCGTGGTTCAGCGAATATTCCGCAACAAGCGATTCAATCTGTTGAGATTATCACTGGGGGATTAGGTGCGCAGTACGGTGACGCCTTAGGTGCCGTAACCAACCTTACTACAAAAGGAAACTTCACCGAATACTTTGGTACGGTAGAGCTTCTTTCTTCTTATATGTTGGATAATCAGAACTACAATCTCTTAGGTCTTACTGCTGGTGGTCCATTAGTTAAGAATGAAGGTAAGACTATTGCTAGTTTCTTGTTGTCAGGTGAGTTCGAATACCAAGAGGAGCCACGCCCATATATTATCTCACCTGTGCGCGTAAGTGAAAGCAAGCTTGCTCAGATTGAAGCTACTCCACTTCGACCATCAACTGTAGGTCAAGGGGTGCTGAATGAGGGTAACTTCCTTCGCGCTTCAGATTTTACTGAAATCGATAATCGATTGAATGTAGATCAAACAACTGTGCGTGCTACAGGTAGTATTAATTTTGCACTTAGCAAAACCATGAACCTAACTGTGGGTGGTCGTCTGACTTACTTCCGCGGAAAGAATGGTTCATTTGCGAGTTCATTGATGAACTGGAGTTCAAACTCAGAGTCAATCAACAGTGATTACTCCGGTTTCGTTCGCTTCCGTCAGTCTTTCCCTGGGACGGATTCTTCCCTTGTAAGTAATGTGTTCTACAGCATTCAAGTAGATTACACCCGTAACAATCGTAAGACATGGGATGCGGTTCATCAGGACAACTTCTTCCGTTACGGACACATTGGTAACTTTACTACTTATCAGCAACGTTTCTATACGTACACAGAGGATGAAACTACAGGTATCACTGCTTGGGTTCAGCAATTGTTCCAAGATACAGCTGTATTGTTTGATCCAAGTGAGTACAATGAGATTCGTGCCAACTACACTTCTTCATACTACGATTTCGTAGAAGATGGAAGCATCACCAACAACACATTCAACTTGACTAACATTCGTCAAGGTGGTGGTTTGATTAACGGTGATAACCCTGAAAGTATTTACGGTTTGTTCCAAGCAGTAGGTACGCAGCAAGCAGGCTACGGTACCACTCGCAACTCACAGTTCCGTGTAACTGCACAAACTACGTTCGATATCAAAGGCCATTCACTTATTGCTGGTTTGGAATTTGAGCAACGCATCGACCGTAACTACAATTTGAATGCAAACGGTCTTTGGACTCAAATGCGTCTCCTTCAAAACCAAGCGATTCTTCAGTTGGATTTGGATAACCCAATTCTTGTGTACGATGAGAATGGTGTGTTCCAAGATACGATCATGTACAACCGTGCATACGATGCGAATGTACCTCGTACATTTGATCGCAATGTGCGTGAGAAGTTAGGTTTGAATCCGAACGGAACTGATTTCGTGGATATTGATTCTTACGATCCTGATTTCTTTAGCCTCGACATGTTCAGTGCGTCAGAATTGGTGAACGTAGGGGGTACACAATATGTAGGATACTACGGTTACGATTACTTGGGTAACATCCAAACCGGAAACCCAACATTGAATGACTTCTTTACTGCAACCGACGACAACGGAAACTTGACTCGTCCGGTAGCTGCTTTCCAACCGCTTTATATCGCTGGTTACATTCAAGATCAATTTAAATACAACGATATCTACTTTAACGTAGGTGTTCGTGTAGATCGCTATGATGCGAACCAGTCTGTCTTGAAGGATCCGTATTCACTTTACCCAGCTTACTCTGCTGGCGATGTTCGCACCATGGCTTTGGGTAGCGAGATCCCAGGTTCGGTTGGTGATGATTACGTGGTTTACGTAAACGACGTAGATAACCCAACTGCGATTACCGGTTATCGTAATGGTGATCAGTGGTACGATGCTCAAGGTGACCAGATTTCTAACCCTAAGGATATTGCAGATATCTCTGGTGGTATTGCTCAACCTTATGTATATGGTCCAACTGATGATAACGGTGACTTCGTATTGAGTACAGATGGTTTTGAGGATTACACTCCACAAGTAACCTTCTCTCCACGTATCTCTTTCCAGTTCCCTATCAATGAGGACGCCGCCTTCTTTGCACACTATGATGTTTTGGTTCAGCGCCCTACTCCAGGTTTGGGTCGTTTCAATCCATTCGATTACTTGTTGCTCGATAACTTGACTAGCTCAACTATCGGTAACCCGAACTTGAAGCCTCAAAGAACTACCGACTATGAGATCGGTTTCGAACAGAAGGTAAGTGATGACTCTAAGATTCGCCTATCTGCATTCTACAAAGAGCAAAGAGATTTGATTCAGATTGTTAGTGTGAACGAAGCTTACCCAATCACATACTTGACTTACGGTAACCGTGACTTCTCTACTACAAAAGGTTTCATCATCGGTTACGAATTACGCCGAGTTAAGAATGTACGTGTGACCGCAAACTACACGCTTCTTTTCGCAGATGGTTCAGGTTCTGGTCCGAACACGGGTGCTAACCTAGCACGTTCAGGTCAACCTAACTTGCGTTACATCCTTCCATTGGACTTCGATACTCGTCATCAGGTGACATTGAATGTCGATTACCGTTATGGATTTGGAGATCGTTATGATGGTCCGAAGATGTGGGACAAGAACATTTTAGAAGGATTTGGTGTCAACTTGTTGACAAGTGCTAACTCTGGTAACCCATACACTGCGCGTGTTCGTGCATTCGAATTGACCACTGCTGGATCGAATGTACCATTGACCGGTCAGATCAACGGTTCACGTATGCCTTGGACGTTCAACATGAACTTGACAGTGAATAAGGTGTTTAGAATGACAAATACTCAATCCTTTGAAGTGTATGTATCTGTCCTCAACCTTCTCAACACTAGAAACGTTACCAACGTATACGCCTACACCGGTGCTGCAGATGATGACGGTTGGTTGTCGTCCCCTCAGGGTCAAACTTCAATCGCATTCCGTGCTGACGCACAATCTTACGCAGATTTGTATAACATCAGAGTTAACTCACCTTTCAACTACGCACTTCCACGTCGTATTCGTCTAGGTGTTCGTTACAACTTCTAATTGGTAAAAATTAAAAGCGATAGAATCATGATTAAAGGTCTTCGCATCTTACCGTGGCTTTTCAGCGTCTTTGCAGTAGTTTCTGCAAGTGGACGTGAAATCCCTGGCCTTCCACTTAGCACGAATAAGTCGGCCAATTCAAATAAAACAGTTGCTGAACTCTGTCAACCTGCACAGGCTCAGTCCGACCTTAACATTAATAATGTTCGTACGACCATCCTAGGTGGTGGTGATATGTGGTGGGATTTGAACCAAGCACGTTATGAGGTTCCGAAGGGAAGTAACCTTCACTCTATGTTTGCCGGTGCGCTTTGGCTCGGTGGTGTGGATGAAGGTAACCAGCTTAAACTTGCAGCAATGACTTACCGTCAAAAAGGTAATGACTACTGGCCTGGCCCGTTGTCAACCGACGGTTTGGCTACTGTAACCAAAGAAGTTTGTGATAAGTATGACCGTCACTGGATTATTTATCGCGAACAAGTAGACATCCACAAAGCGTGGTTGGATTGTCAGTCTGATCCAGACTGTGATGCAGCAGCTGAGTTCCCTGGATACGAAGGAAACATTCCTGATATCATCATGAACTGGCCAGCTCACGGTGTGGAGAACGAACTTCCATACCGTTTGGCTCCATTCATCGACCGCGATGGCGATGATACGTACGACCCAATGGTGGATTACCCAGCATACGATCTAGATCGTTCATACGACTGTCAGTTGAAAGAGGTGGATCTCCTTTATGGTGACCAAACGATCTGGTGGGTATATAATGACCGTGGTAACGTTCACACCGAGACTCAAGCTGGAGCTCTTGGTTTCGAAATCCGCGCTCAAGCTTTCGCGTTCACTACGAACGACGAAATCAACAACATGACTTTCAACAACTACCGTATTATCAACAAGTCGACTTTCCGATTGACTGATACATACTTCACCACTTGGTTTGACCCAGATTTGGGTAAGCCAGATGATGACTTGATTGGTTGTGATATTCCTCGTGGTTTGGGTTACTGTTACAATGCAGACCTTGAAGATGAAGGTCCGTTGGGTTACGGTTTCTACCCACCTGCGGTAGGTTTTGACTTCTTCCAAGGCCCATTTGCTGACTACTATGATGGTCGTGATAATGACCGCGATGGTTGTGTGGATGGTGTGCGTGACGAAAATGGTAACTGTGTGGCAGAAGATGAGACAGTGGGACGCAACGAGCGTATCATCATGTCTGGCTTCATGTATTTTAACAACACCGCTAACCCAGCTTCTGGTAACCCGAATTCAGCTGCTGAATTCTATAACTACATGCGTAGCCGTTGGAAGAACGGTAACCCGTTGGTGGTTGAGAATCCATCTGGTCAAGGTAACACGGCAAACGGTGATGGTTACACTGCTGATGGTTCTGGTTTGGCAACTTTGTTTGCTTACCCGGGTAACACATTTGATACTACAGGTGTAACGGCTCCTACTTCAGACCAGAACTGGTTTGAGTCTCCTTCTAACAAGGAAGATAAGCGTGGTCTTCACAACGCTGGTCCTTTCTCTTTGGCTCCAGGCGCATTGAACTTTATCACTACAGGTGTGGTTTGGGAGAGAAACTTCCAAACTCAAGACCTCTTTGCTTCCGTTGAGGAAGTGATCATTGCTGATGATAAAGCACAGCAATTGTTCGACAACTGTTTCCAAGTATTGAATGGTCCTGATGCTCCAGATGTTGAGATCATCGAACTCGATCAAGAGTTGATCATTACTCTTTCTTATAGCAACGCTTCTAACAACCAGAATTTGGATTACTCTGAAAAGGATCCATTGATTCCTGTTCCAGGTGGTAAAACAGAGGCGGAAGTAATTGCTAATAGTCCGAACTACTTTAATTACGTATTTGAAGGTTTCCAAATCTTCCAATTCGCGAACAAGGAAGTTTCTATTGCCGACCGTTACGATCCATCACAGTCTCGTTTGATTGCTCAAACTGACGTTCGTAACTCGGTTGAGCAGTTGGTTAACTGGGAGTTGGATCCAAACATCAACCAGTTGATTCCAAAAGACATGACTCTTGTGACTAACAACGAGGGTATTCAAATGTCATTTAGCATCAAAGAGGATGTATTTGCTACTTCAACTCGTACACTTGTAAACCATAGAGAGTATTACTTCACTGTAATTGCTTACGCTTATAACGAATACGAGCCATTCGATCCAGCAGCAAGTCCTGACGGTCAGCGCAAGCCTTTCTTGCCAGGTCGTAACAATATCCAGACTTACACAGGTATTCCTCACAAGACTGAATCTGAAGAAGGTGGTCTTGACCTAAACGGAGACTACGGTGATGGTATTGAGATCACTCGTATTGAAGGTATGGGTAACTCTGGTAATGATTTGGCCTTCCAAACTGAAACAGAAGAAGAGATCGTTAATGATTACAATGCTGAACGTGCACTTTACGTTCCAGGTCGTGGTCCAGTTGACGTGAAGATTGTTGACCCTAAGAATGTTCCTGCAGGAACTTCAACAATGATTTTCGACGGTGTAGATAACGATGCAAACTGGATGCTTATCACAGAAGGTGATACAGTATACTCACGTAGAAACATTGGATTCTTGAACGAACAGATTATTCCAGAATTGGGTATTTCTGTAACGGTTGAGAATGTTCGTCAGCCAGGAAACGATACAAACGGCGTATTCAACGGTGGTATTATTTCAACTTCACAAACCTTTAGTGATGCAACCGCACAATGGTTGACAGGGGTTGTTGATGATGACTCGTATACTCCGTTCAACTGGATCTTTGCAGGTACAAACACTACCGCAACAGAAGCACCAGCTGAATTGTACCCTGACTTCAATGGTGACCCTAAGCAGTACTTCGAGAAGATGGTTGACGGTACTTGGGCTCCTTTCTACTATGTGAGTTTCCTAGGTCGTGGTACGGCAAGTGGATATTCTATCTTCGGTATGGGGCCATCGGATTCTATTGTAGGTAATATTGGTGCTCGTCTTAAGCCGGCGAACCTCCACAGTGTGGATATCGTTTACACCAATGACAAGAGCAAGTGGACTCGTGTTCCTGTTCTAGAGATGGGTGAAGATCCTGCATTGACTCAAGGTAATGCCAACAAGTTTGACCTTCGTGAAGCTAACGGTTGGATCCTTCAAGGTGATCAACTTGTTCGTGACAATTCTGCGGCTGGTCGTGGATGGTCTTACTTCCCAGGTTACGCAATTGACCTTGAAACGGGTCAGCGTTTGAATATGGCCTTTGGTGAGAACAGCTTCATGGTTGCAGAGCGCGGTAACGATATGCTTTGGAACCCAACTTCAACTGTGGCAGTGAGTCCTGGTGATAACATTACAGGTGGTTACCGCTTCGGTGGTCAACATTACCTCTATGTTTTCGCTCCAGAAGCAATTGAAGGTATTACACCAGTAGACAACTCGTATAAGGGAGCTGATCAAACAGCCAACCCTATGTATAACAGATTTGAGAATATTAGCAGTGCAATTAACAAGCGCAGAATCTTTTCATCATGTCTTTATGCTAACATCCCTCTAACTACTGTGAAGTACACGGATGTTGACCCTTATACTGAAATGCCAAGTGAGGTTCGTACAAGCATTCGAGTGAATCGTCCTTATGGTACCTACCAACCTGCTGGAACCACTTCAGTGAATGGTGGAAATCCATTGTACGAATTCAGTACGACTGACTTCGCCACGAAGAGAAGACAGATGGCTACGGCTACAAGTGCTTTGGACAACATTCGTGTAGTACCAAACCCATACTATGCTAGAAGTGCATACGAAACTTCGCAGTTGGACAACCAAGTTAAGTTTACCAACCTTCCAGAAGTTTGTACAATTAGCATCTTTAGCACCAATGGTACATTGATTCGTCAGATCAATAAGAACAACGCATCTACATGGGTGAGTTGGGACTTGACAAATGACTACAACGTGCCAATTGCATCCGGTGTTTACATTATTCACGTAGACGCTGGTGATATTGGAGAAACTGTGCTGAAATGGTATGGTGCTCTTCGTCCGGTTGACTTGAACGCATTCTAATAGGGAACAACGCATTGACGCTTTGACTATGAGAAAATCTTTATATACTACTTTGATGGCTGCAACTGTGCTTAGCACAGCAGCCTTCGGAGGCAACCCTCAACGTGCCGGGTCAGCTGGTGCAAGTGAATTGCTTATCAACCCTTGGGCTGGTAGCGCAGGTTTGGCCAACTCAAACGTTGCGAGCGTAATGGGGTTGGAAGGATCCTTTATGAACATCGCAGGTTTGGCACATAACGAAGGAACAGAAGTAGGTTTTGCGAATACGCAATGGCTAGTTGGTTCTGGAATTTCTGTGAACGCTGCGGGTATCGCTCAGCAGGTAGGTGAGAACGGAAACCTAGCTCTTTCTATTCAGTCCTTTGATTATGGGGAGTGGGATATTACTACTGAAGACCAGCCGGAAGGTGGTGCAGGTACCATTTCTCCAACTTCAATTGTGATTGGATTGGGCTATGCTCAGCGATTTACCACCAATATCTACGGTGGTGTAAACATCAAGGTTTACAACTCTACGATCTCCAACTTGAGTGCTACGGGTATCGCTGTTGACGCAGGGGTTCAGTACATTACAGAAACGAAGAAGAACGAGAGAAACGTGCGCTTGGGTATTACATTGAAGAACGTTGGACCATCTTTCAGCTACGGTGGTGACGGACTTTCTATCAACCTTCCTGTTCCACAGGGTGGTTACTCACAAGCCTTTAACTCACGTTCTGCTGATTTCGAATTGCCAACTCAGTTAACATTGGGTGGTGCATACGACTGGAACATTGCTAAGAACATTCACCGTCTTACGATCAATGCGGCCTTCGTGGCAAACTCTTTCGAAAAGGATAACTACGTATTCGGTCTAGAGTATGGATTCAAGAAGTGGTTGGCAGTCCGCGCGGGTTACCGTGTGAACGACAATCGCGTAGACGGAAGAAATACGACGGCTCTTAGCGGTCCGAGTGCAGGCGTTATGTTTAACGCTCCAATGGGCAAAGCAAACTTTCGTTTTGACTACGCATACCGTGCTGCACAAAACTTTAGTGGTATCCACACTATCGGCGTAGCAGTAGCATTCTAAAAAGATTTCAGAGTCGTAAATTGCTAAAGTGGTTTGCGGATTCAACGAAATTGTATATTTGCAGGAAATGAGACCATATCGGTCTCATTTTCTTTTGATTATATACCTATGGCTCAGTTATCATATTATACCCCAGAAGGCCTTAAAAAGCTGAAGGAAGAACTCGATCACATGAAGAGTATTGAGCGACCTCGCATCTCTCAACAGATTGCTGAGGCTCGTGATAAGGGTGACTTATCTGAGAACGCTGAATACGATGCAGCTAAAGAAGCTCAAGGCCTGCTTGAAATGAAAATTGCCAAGCTAGAGACTGAACTTTCTAATGCGCGTATTATTGATGAATCGCAGTTGGATACTTCTAAAGTTCTCGTCTTGTCTAAAGTGAAAATCAAGAACCTTGCTAATGGCATGGAGATGAATTACACTTTGGTGAGTGAGAAAGAAGCAGATCTTAAACTTGGTAAGATTTCGGTAACTTCACCTATCGGCAAGGGACTCCTTGGTAAAAGCGTAGGAGACGTTGCTGAAATTGAAGTGCCAAATGGCAAGATTCAGTTTGAAGTGATTGAAATCTCTCGATAAATTCAGTGTATGGCTTCTATTTTCTCAAAGATCATCGCAGGTGAGATTCCGTGTTATAAAGTAGCAGAGACGGAAAGCGCCATAGCGTTTTTGGATGTGAGACCTTTAAAAAGAGGCCATACTTTGATTGTTCCCAAGAAGGAGGTTGATAAGCTATTCGACCTTCCTAAATCCGATTACGATGGCGTGATGGACTTGGCCTATCGAGTGGGCGCTGCAGTAGGAGATGCGATTCCTTGCGTACGCGTAGGTGTTGCGGTGTTGGGCTTGGAAGTTCCACACGCTCATGTTCATCTCATTCCCATTGACACTGAGAAGGACCTAAACTTTTCGAATGAAAGATTGTCTTTTGAAGAAGAAGAGTGGGTGAGTACAGCTCAGGCCATTAAAGCAGCGCTGAAGTAAGTCTATTTTAATCGATCGGGATTGTTCTTCAGGAATGCATCCCAACTTCCATAGCTCTTTTGGTTTCCTAGGATGGTGTTATTTTGGTAGTGGTGGCAGGTAGCAACAGCAAGTCCGTCCGTTGCGTCTAAGAGCTTGGGGATTTCTTTAAATCCATATATACTCTTTAGCATTCCCGCTACTTTTTCCTTACTCGCATTACCATCTCCCGTGATGGATTGCTTTACGCGCTTGGGAGAATATTCAACAACGGGAATCCCTCTTGACAACGCTGCGGCCATAACAACGCCTTGCGCCCTCCCAAGTTTCAACATCGATTGAATGTTCTTCCCAAAGAAAGGAGCTTCGAGCGCCATTTCATCTGGCATGTATTGTTCTACAATTTCGCTAGTGTTCTTGAAGATTTGTTCGAGTCTTAGATAGTGATCGTCTTTTGCTCGGAATTTCAAAACGTCAAATGCCAGTAGCTCTGCTTTCTTGCCAATTACTTTTATGACGCCATATCCCATCACTGTTGTTCCCGGGTCAATTCCCATGATGATCTTCTCCTGCATATCACAAACCTAGGCTTTTTTAGCTATTTTTCGCCGTGCTTTTACCATTCCTCCTCATCTTATATTTTGCCTTCGCCGCTTTCCTACTTGTTGGTTTCAAGAGGCGGAAAACCGTTGTGAATGGAACGGGAGAGGCGTTCACCGTTCTGATTCCATTTCGCAATGAAGGGGAAGTGATTGCCAAAACATCAAAAGCTATTATCGAGCGACTCATAAGTTCTCCATATGAGTTTGAAGTTATTTGGATCAATGACGGCTCCGAAGATCAGAGTGTAGACTTAGTAAGGGCAAATCTACCCAAGAATGATAATCGTTTTAGACTATCGAACACTTCGGGTGTGGGTAAGAAGGCAGCCATAGAAATAGGATACTGCACATCTTCTCATCCTGTAATTTTAACCATTGATGCAGATGTCATTCCTCAAGCTGGTTGGCCTAAAGGAATGATTAATCCATTTTCAGATAAGTCAACACAAATGGTTTGTGGAGATGTCTTTGTACTTCAAGATGGTGGTGTTCAGTCTTCCTTCGAGGGGATTGATACATTGAGCCTTGTGGGAAGCGCGCGTGGCCTCACCCAGAATGGATGGGCGGTGATGTGTAATGGCGCGAACTTGGCCTATCGGAAAATGGCATTTGAAAAGATCGGAGGGTTCGGACAACATGCACACATCTCCAGTGGTGATGATGTATTTACCTTGCAGCGCATGATGGCTCATTATCCCGATGGTGTACTGTTCGCGGATATCCAAGAGCTCTCGGGAGTTTATACTTATCCACAACAATCTTGGAAGGCTGTATTTCGTCAGAGAATCCGATGGGCGGGCAAAAGCTCCTCTTATACGTCTGCGAAAGCTAAGGCTGTAGCAGGTTTAATTGCCTTCCTCAGCCTATCTACCGTGGTCGGTTTGGTAGGGTCATTCTTCATTTCATCTATGTTGGTGCCCGTTCTCATATTGTGGTTGGGTAAGGCTATGGTTGATGTCGTTCTCCTGAAGCGATTTTCAAGGGCATACAAGTACGAACTGCCCTTTGGCGGGATGGTAGTCCAGAGTTTGGTTTATCCGTTTTATACAGCCGTTATAGTCGTCCTATCGTTTTTCGTAAAAGTGGAGTGGAAGGGAAGGAAGATTGCAGCTTGATCACTTCTTTTTGATTTGTGAGCTGTTTCCATCCTTAGCATTACGCTTATCATGTTAGAATATAATGTAGTGGGTAAAAATTAAACCCGCCTCCCCTTAGCATTAAGCTAGCGATTTCCATACCTCCATCAAAATAATAGCCGTTTACAAACGAAAACTATCATTTGCAAACGGCTATAAAAAGGTTGAATCAGATTATTGCTCTGAACTGGTCTCTGTGCTGGATGACGATTGTAGCGAATGACTCAAATCGTAACCGGACATTTCTTGGAACAAACGCAAGTCGAAGAATGCCGTGGCAGCATAGAGGTGGTCGAAGATGTCGCTTTGAATGCCTTCGTAGTTCTCCCACACGATATCGGCGCTAAAACAGTACACCTCCAACGGAATTCCCTTTGAGGTAGGTTGCAGCTGGCGAACCATTACCATAGCGCCGTCCTTCTTGGCAACTTTTGGATGTTTGTCCAAGTAAGCCTTGATGTACGCTCGGTAGATTCCAACATTGGTTTGGTGTCTTCCGTTGATGCTTGCCGCACCTTTGTCGAAACCGTGCTCGTCGTTGTATTTATCAATCTCTACTTGACGCGCTTCGATGTAGTCTTTAACAAGCGCTATTTTTCCATAGCGATTCAACATCTCATCATTACAAAGTGCGATACTGTTGATGTCGATGAGAATATTCCGCTTGATTCGACGCATGTTCACCTTCTTCATCCCTCGCCAATTGATAAAGGAATCCGAGACGAATGCTTTAGCAGGGATAGAGCTGATGGTGTTATCCCAGTTTCGAACTTTTACGGTGGTCAAATCAATACTCACCACATCACCATCTACTCCGTACTTGTCAAATGAAATCCAATCTCCCTTTTCAAGAAGGTCGTACATGGTGATTTGAAAGTTCGCCAGAAGACCATTGATGGTGTCTTGAAAGATCAAAATCAGAATGGCCGTGGTACCAGCCATTGCTCCCAAAACGGTCGTAATCTTTGTTCCGGTGAAAATTCCAAAGATGATGACCAATGCAATGAACACGTTCATTACCTGCATGACTTGGAGGACCGTTTTAACGGGCTTTCCGCGGAAAGTGTTGTTGTCTTCCGTATAGTTCTGCAGGGCCTTGAAAGCTTTGTTCAAGGCGATGGCAACAAGAATGGTGATGTAGGCCTTGAGTACAATTTGCGCAGGATTCAATGCAACCTCCACATCCCTAAAAAGAATCGGAAGTGCGTAGAGCGAAATGGTTGCCGGAATAATGTGGGCTAAATTTCTAAATACACGTTGCTCCAAAAAGTAGTCATCCCACTTGGCTTTCGTTCGCTTCACCAGTCGATGAGCTATCGTGAGCAGAATTTTTCGGGTGAGATAGTCGGCGATAAAGGCAATGACTAGCAATGTTGCTAAATCCAAGACCAATGTGAAAGCAGTAATCCAAAAGTCGGATAGTTCTTGCTTCACAAGCCAATCATGAGCCCAGTGCGAAAGGTTGAAAGACTCTAGTAGAGTTTCACTTTGCTCGGCAAGCTCGGTATTGCTCACGTCGGTTTGAAGACTATTCGCTGTGTCAGGAGGAACTGTTGGTAGCATGATGCAAAAGTAAGCTTATTGAACAATCACCGTTTCGGCGAAGTTCACTTTCGATGCATTAAAATAGCCCAAGGCGTAGTCGGTAGGATCTCCTTTTCTGTAGATGTTCCCAATGATCGCGGCAGGTGGAGGGTCAAATGTTCCACCTACTTGTGCGGTTTGCTGTCGAAGGATGTCTAAGAAGTCGAAGAATTGTGGTGTGATACTTCCCAATTCAATTTTATACGTTGTTCCAACCGGTTTGGGCCCATCTAGCGTAAAGGCCGGAAGTGGATCATTGTTGTAATTGAGACCATCAGCAAATTCGTCACTGAAGTATTGCAGATCGAATGGAGTGTTTAGAAGGGAGTCGTTTCTCCAAGCTCTGATTCGATAGTAATCGCCTTTGCCTTCTGCCTCGTGAAAATGCGCAGCTACATAATAACCTTCTGGCTGGAATAAAGACTTTTCACGGTACTCACTGTAGAATGAATCAATCGGTGGACATCTCTTTAGTTCCTCGTCTGAAGAAACCCAAGTACCGCTTTCGAATTGGGGATTGTTGGAACCAATTTGAACTTCGATAGAGTAGGTGCCGCCAACATATCCAACAGCACTTCCATAATAGAAACCAGAAGCAGTGTCTGATTCAATCAAGGAGTCGATGCGCACTCCATTTTCGAAGACGAAAACGGAAGCGTTTGATACACCTGGATTTGCTCCAGAGAAATATGGAGCACTGGTGAGTACCTGAACCTGTACCGGAACGGTGTCGGTAATTACACCGTTTACAATCAGTAGTGGTGCAGTGTCTGGGATGTCAAGTTCAATGATGTCTCGACATGAAGTGAGGCTGATCGCCACAAAGAAAATTGCAAGTAACTTTTTCATGGCTTAGAAGTTGAAATTGTACGTGATGAATGGGATAGGGGCAGCGAAGATGCTCAATTGCATCGCTTGAGGTTTGCCTGTGTCTAGATCTTGTTGAAAGAAGATGCTGTATGGATTCCTACGTCCATACACATTGTAGACGCCAAAGGTCAAGCTGTGTTCCCATTTTTCCGTTTTCTTCATTACATAGGTAGCACTGATGTCTAGTCGATGGTAGTCTGGAATACGCGCACCATTTCGATTGGTGTAAATGGGGTATGGAACACCTTGATAGTTGGCTAATCCATCTGGATAAGTCACAGGTCTCCCGGTTTGATAGGCGAAGTTCAAACCGATATCCCAGGTGTCAGACAAGCGGGCATTTGCCACTAAGGAGAAGTCGTGCGGTTTGTCGAAGTTGGCCTTGTACCAATCGCCGTTGTTGATGGTTGTCTCGCGAATCTCACCAGCTACCTGTCTTTCTGAACGGGCAAGGGTATAACTAATCCACCCCGTTAGCCAGCCGGATTTCTTCTCAATCATCAACTCTAAACCGTAAGCTCTACCTACACCTGTAAGGAGCTCGGTTTCGATATTGTCCTGGAAGATGAGATCAGCCCCATCTTTGTAGTCCACTAGGTTATCAAAGTATTTGTAGTAAGCTTCTACACTCACCTTAATGGAGTTGTCGAACAAGTTTTTGAAATATCCGATGGCAATTTGGTCGGCCGTAGCAGGTTGGATGTACTTGCCCGAAGGACGCCAAACATCTACTGGAGTAGGACTTGTTGTATTGCTGATGAGATGAATGTACTGACGAGTACGGTTGTAACTCAATTTGAGAGACTGCGTTTCATCAATGGTGTAGTTTAAGGCCAAACGCGGTTCAAACCCATCCAAACCATAGTAGGAAGCAATGATGCCGTTCTTAGGATAGAAGGTGGTGTCTACAATAGCGGAGTTTTCTCTGGTGGGAGCGTTTGGATCATAATTCACAATTTCCCGTGGACCATAGTTGGTGATGCCCGAATAACGCAAGCCTGCTAGAAGTGTCCATTGGTCGGTGATGTTCCATTCGTCTGAAATGTACACCGCACTTTCAATCGCGAACTCCCTTTGCATACTTGTGTTGATGAACCCCGTAATCTCACCTGGACTAAATACGTAGTTGGTTACGTTGTAGCCGAAGTCAACCTTGTGATGGTTAGAAGCATACCAAGTGAAGTTTCCATTTTGGATGTAGTTCTGAATACGGGAATCTAAATTGAAGTTGTTCACTTGATCTTCAGGAGTTCCGATGTTATAGGTGTAATCCGAATAGACTCCCGTTAAGTTCATGAACAACTTGTCGTTGATCAGATAGTTCCATCGAAGTGTGGTGGTTACGTTACCCCAGCCAAAAGAGAAAAGGTCGTTGAATCCCAAGACATCTCGCCCAAAGTAAGCAGATGCAAAGAGGCGACTTCGGTCGCTGAAGCGGTAGTTCAACTTTGCGTTTAAATCGTAGAAGTAGAGCGTGGTTCCGTCCAGATCATCATCATTAAAAAGAGGTAGGAAGATGTCCATGTACGATCTTCTGCCCGCCACCATAAACGACATTTTGTCTTCAATGATGGGCCCTTCCAATGTGAGTCGGCTGGATAGAAGGCCAATACCTCCATTACCCGCAAACTCTTTGGAGTTACCCTCTTTCTGTCGAACGTCTAGAACCGATGAAAGTCGACCGCCATACATGGAAGGAATTCCACCTTTAAAGAGCTTGACATCTTTTACTGCATCCGCATTGAATACACTGAAGAATCCAAACAGGTGTGAACTGTTGAAGACTGGAGCTTCATCCAAAAGGATCAGGTTTTGATCCACGTTACCTCCTCGTACATTGAACCCGCTGGCTCCTTCGCCTACGGTGGTTACGCCGGGAAGTAGGGTAAGGGAACGAACAATGTCGGTTTCACCCAACAATTGAGGTATTTTCTGAATTTCCTTGGTTGAGAGGGTCGTAACCGACATCTCTACACTTTTGATGTTCTCATTGGCTCTTTCGCCGGTAACAACTACTTCTCCAATTTCTTCAGTGGCTGGACGCATTTGGAAGTTTAGTTTCACATTGCTGGAAACATTGACGGTGAGCGTATCGGTTTTATAGCCGAGAATAGAAACTGAAATGCGATGTCGGCCGGCGTCCACATTCATGGAGTAGAATCCATAAGGGTTGGTGGCTGCAACGCCGTTGCCGTCAAGGTCTTTCACATAGGCTCCAATGAGACTTTCGCCAGTTGTGGCGTCCTCTACAGTCCCACTGATCGAGTAGGCTTGTGAAAAGAGGAATAGGGGACTCAATGTCAATACTGACATGAGAAGTAGATGCTTCATTTACCAGAAGTTAGGTTGGTGGTTTCTATCTAGCGTTCAGCAGCAAAAGGGGGTGTAAAAGTAATAAGAGCATTTAACATTTCATTATTACAATTGCTTCAACAAACGAATACATGAAGTCGTTGTTTTGTTTTAGCATGAATTTTTCTTCCACGGCTTGCTTTATAGAATATTCGGACTGATGGGAGATAGTTCTTACCTTCACGGCATATGAATTTGGAACAAATGAAAAAGAGCACCATTCGTTGGGGAGTATCAATAGTAGTTGGAGCAGGAGCTTTAGCTGTACTTGGTTTCCAACAATGGGGCAACGGCTACTCGAAAGATCAAGTGGTGATGCAAATTCTCAAAGAGGCATTGCAATCATCCCATTTTCAACCGGTAGATATAAATGACGATTTATCCGATCACGTATTTGTGAGCTTCCTAGATCAAGTGGATGTAGGTAAGCGTTTTCTAACCCAGGCAGATGTGAAAGCCTTGGGCAAGTTCAGAACACAACTCGACGATCAGTTCTTGGCGGGAGATGCTGCCTTCTTCGATATGGCGTATGCGACCATGCAGAAGCGCTTTGGCGAGGCGAAGGTGTACTACACTGAATTGTTGGCGCAGCCTTTTGATTTTGATGTGGAAGAATCCATCAACACCGACCTAGAAAAAGACGACTGGGCTGAGGATGAGAAGGAGCTAAAGGACCGTTGGAGAAAGCAATTGAAGTTGCGCGTTCTCAGTCGGATTTATGACGATATGGAAGCGGCTACCGATGAGGAGCCGTTTGATTTTGCCACTTCTGAAGCGAAAGCTCGTGAACGTGAACTCGAAGTTCATGAAGAGTGGTTTGAGAATTTAGAGGATATGGAGCGCGCTGAATGGTTTGGCGCTTACATGAACGCATTTACAACGCAGTTTGATCCGCACACGGAGTATTATCCTCCACGTCAGCAAGAGAATTTCGAGATTTCCATGACGGGTCAATTGGAGGGAATTGGCGCTCAACTTCGCGTTCGTGGTGATTATGTTACCGTAGAGAAAGTGGTTACAGGAAGCGCCTCTTGGCGTCAGGGTGATTTGGAAGAAGGCGACAAGATTACCCGTGTAGCACAAGAAGGAGAGGAACCTGTTGATGTCGTTGGTATGGGCATTAACAAGGTGGTAAGCATGATTCGCGGTCCAAAGGGAACCGTGGTGATTCTCACTGTGAAGAAGAAAGATGGGACGACCATGGAAATTGCCATTGAGCGCGATATCGTGGAACTCGAAGCAACGTTTGCACGCAGCGCTGTTTTAGGCGATGAGCACAAAGTTGGGTATATCCGACTTCCTAAGTTCTACGTGAATTTTTACGATAGTGAGAATAGAAACTGTGCGGAAGATGTTCGCCTTGAGATTGAGAAACTCAAGGAGCAAAATGTTGAAGGGATCATCTTCGACTTGCGTAATAACGGCGGAGGATCGCTTCAAGCGGCTATTGATATTGTAGGTCTCTTTATTGATAAAGGACCTGTGGTTCAAGTGAAAGAAAGACGTCGTGGTGCCCAGACTTATTCCGATAGAAACGGAGGTACTTCGTACGATGGTCCTCTAGTGGTGATGGTAAACGAAGGTTCGGCATCTGCCAGCGAGATTGTGGCTGCTGCCATTCAAGATTATCATCGCGGTGTAGTGGTTGGTTCTAGTCATACTCACGGTAAGGGAACGGTTCAGAATGTAATTGAAATCGACAATGTTGTGGGTTCTCAGTTCAACTCTGTAAAACCACTTGGGGCGTTGAAAATCACCACACAAAAATTCTACAGAATTAATGGACATACCACGCAGTTGCAAGGTGTTGAGCCGGATATCATTCTGCCTTTCTCTTGGCAAGATATCGATTGGGGCGAGAAGGAATATCCAACCGCTTTGAGCGTGGATGAGATTTCTGGCGCGTACTACGACATCTGGCCAGGTTACGAACCTGAGAAGTTGAAGAATGCAGTTCTAAACAGTGTAGCTCGAGTAGATACCAGTACGAAGTTTGCCCGAATCACTGCCTATGCAACCTGGTTGGCCGCGCAACAAGAAGATACAGAAGTGAACCTTCAGTATGATGCATACGTGGCTGAAACCAAAGCACGTGAAGAGAGTGCTAAGCAATGGGACAAACTCACTCGATTGAATGATAGTATGTCGGTTTCTGCTTTGCCTAGTCAGATTGAACTTTTCGAATCAGATTCAAGCAAAGCCGAAGATTACAGCCGCTGGTTTAAGGGGTTAAGTCGTGATTTGTATTTGCGAGAAGCAGTGCATGTGATGGAAGACGTACGATGAAATCATCCGCCTTTTGGAAGATTCTTAAAAATCCCCTTGGGGCTGTATCCATTGGATTAATCGTTTTGTTTGTGGTGATTTCCATTCTTGGGTACATCATCACACCCGACTCATCCCCTAGTTCAAATACGATGAACTTGGCGATGGCGAATGCTCCCATGGGAACGGAGGTTCTCATGCTGTATTCTCAGTCCGAGTCTTGCAGTGAGTCATCGGCCCTGGAAATGTGGTTCTTTGGTGACGCATGTCCCACTCGTATTACGCCTGTTGCGGAAGTTAGTTCGGATGGAGGGATGTATCGCGAGTATTTGGGGCCGGGCGAAGAGCAAGGAGAATGGACAGAGATTGTCGAAGGACAGTACATTCAGGAATACACCTACCTGCTAGGAGCCGATAAGTATGGTAGAGATTTGTTGAGTCGTCTCATTTTAGGCGGACGAGTTTCTATCGCGGTCGGATTTATCAGTGTTTTCATTTCTCTATTGATTGGAGTGCCTTTGGGTGCAGCCGCTGGTTATTTTGGAGGCTGGGTAGATAAGAGTGTCATGTGGCTTGTCAACGTGGTATGGTCTATTCCTACTCTCTTAATGGTCATTGCGCTCACTTTTGTTCTGGGAAAGGGGTTTTGGCAAGTGTTTGTGGCCGTTGGACTCACGATGTGGGTAGAGGTTGCCCGTGTGGTCCGAGGGCAAGTGATGGGCCTACGCAAAATGGAGTTTGTGGAAGCGGCCAAAGTCTTGGGCTTTTCATCTTCGCGAATTATCTGGAAACACATTTTACCCAATGCTTGGGCACCGGTTATTGTGATTAGCGCAGCCAATTTTGCCTCAGCGATATTGATGGAAAGCGGATTGAGCTTTTTGGGAATTGGCGCTCAACCTCCCATCCCAAGTTGGGGTGGAATTATCCGAGATCATTACGCATATATCATTACTGGAGAAGCACATCTCTCCGTATTACCTGGACTCTGCATTATGTTGCTCGTATTGAGTTTTATGGTACTGGGGAATACGTTGCGAGATGCCTTGGATGTTCGATCTGCATGAATTGGGTGATCCTACAAAATGAAGCACAACCTCTTCCTCTCGCCAGTCAGGCAGATGCCGAAGGATTGGTGGCTATTGGAGGGAAGCTGACTTCCGTTCGTTTGAAAGAAGCGTATAGCAAGGGCATTTACCCGTGGTATGATGAAGAAAGTCCTATCCTTTGGTGGAGTCCAGATCCTAGAATGGTGCTCTTTCCGGAAGAGTTGCACATCCCCAAAAGTATGCGGCCTCTACTCCATAAAAAGGCATTTAGAATTACGCTAAATGCTGCATTTGAAGACGTGATACGCAAGTGTGCTGAAACGGCTCGGCCCGACCAAGATGGAACTTGGATTCTAGATGAGATCATTTCGGCATATGTGCAATGGCACCGTGAAGGCTTTGTGCACAGTTTCGAAGCTTGGTTAGACGAAGAGCTGGTAGGGGGATTCTATGGGGTGAATATCGGTAAAGTGTTTTACGGGGAATCGATGTTTGCTTCTGTGCCTAATGCTTCAAAATATGCTTTCATCAGAGGGGTGCAGTGGATGCAAGAGCAGGGAGTTGAGCTCATAGATTGCCAAATGGAAACAGATCACCTGAAGAGATTTGGCGCTGTTTCCATTGATCGAGAAGTTTTCATTCAGCAGGTGGATCGCCTCGTCTCATCCCAGAATGCAATACCCTCTGAAATTCGTGATCTTCCTTAAAAGAGCAGTAGTGCGGAGGTGTAAACTATGAATCCTATCACCATTAAAATAAGGGTGTAAGGGAGGATTTCTCTCGCTTTCAACTTGGTGATGCCCAAGAGAGGCAACGCCCAAAACGGTTGGAGCATATTGGTAAGCTGATCCCCATAACTCAAGGCCATAATGCTTTTTCCCAGTGATACATTCAAGGCTTGAGAGGCCTCGATTAGAATAGGACCTTGGATTGCCCATTGCCCGCCTCCGCTGGGAACGAATACGTTGATGATCCCGGCCGATAGTAAAGTGGTGATGGGAAAGCTCGTTTCATTACTGTGAGCGATGAGTTCGTTGGTGATGCTGAGAATCAACCCGGAGTCTCTCACCAAGGCCATAATTCCAAAGTAAAGGGGGAATTGAATTAATATTCCCGCCGCTCCAGAAATGGCTTCTTCAAATGCGTTCATGGCTTTGGACAGTGTTCCGTGGGCAATGAAAATGGCTCCCAGCAGTATGAAGTTGATAAAATTCGGGGTGATGAAGGAAAGTCCGCAGTGGCAAGTAAGTGCACTATATACCGACCATCCTATAATTAGAGCTCCCCAGAAATAAGCCATACCCTTTTTCTGATCGAGTTTTTCGGCACCAATGGCAGGTCCGGCTTCTTCGCTTATTTGAACATTTTTAGTGAAAGCCTTTGGGATGGAGGTAGGAACATACTTGCTGAGTAACCAGAGTGTGAGGGCAACTGTAAGTAAGATGGCTAACGTTGCATAGGCGTTCATTGAACTGAAGATGGTGTCAGATAGAGAGACGTGATCTGGAACATTTGCCGCGTTGGGCGCCATTTCAGTAATGTGACCTGTCTCGTTTGCTTTGAGTGGTGCGGAACCTGAAATTCCTCCGTGCCATATCATTAACCCTGAATAACCCGCCGCACCGATGAGCGGATAGGAGATGGGGATGTTATTCCTGTGAGCCATTTCGGCTACTTTGCGAGCGAAGATCGCCCCGAAGATGAGCCCCAATCCCCAATTAAAAAATGCAACTAACATGGTGAGAACTCCTACAGTAACCGCCGCTTGATTGCCAGACTTTATTCTACCACACAATTTGTCGATGAACCTTGATATAGGTGGACTCAAAGCAAGTGCATGACCCAATACAAGGATGAGCATCATTTGAACGGTGAAAGCCAGCAAGGAGCTTTGCCACATTCCGGTTTGCCAAATGCCAAGTAAGTTAACCGCGTAAGCTGCATAAGAGGTGTCAGCCGGACACGTGCTAAAGAGCGCAACGCCAAATGCGATGAAGGTAAGAATCAACGCTATCGCAAGAGGACTCGGTAGTGTTTTTCGAAACACGGTTTCAAAACGTTCGGCAAAAGTCGGCATGCGTTCAATTTTTGCCTAAGGTAAGGAGGTGACAACAAAAAGGGAAACCACGTTATGTGTTGAGTCGATTCGTGTTTTTGGGGTCTATAATCCGAGGTTGATGATATAAAGGTTTGATTTTCGGTAGATTAGTTTATCTTTATAAAGTGTATAAAGTACACTTACTATCATTTTAACCAATCATAACTGTTATGAATAGAAAACGCCTCATGCTCTCTCTCGTGATTACGATGTTTTCATTTGGGAGTATCGTTCATGCTCAAACGACGGTAAAACCTGTCGTCTTACAAGGCTTTTGGTGGGATTACTGGAACAGTAATTATCCCGGAAGTTGGGCCAACTATTTAACTGAACTAGCTCCGCGTTTGCACGACATGGGGATAGATGCGATTTGGATTCCGCCTATTACCAAAGGGAACAGTGGAGAAGGGTCAGTAGGATATGATGTTTTTGATCAGTATGATTTGGGGGATAAGTTTCAGAAGGGAAGTACCAATACCCGCGTAGGAACCAAGGATGAGGTTTTGCGCATGATTGCCGTGATGCACGCCAATGGTATTCAGGTGATCCAAGACGTGGTTCTCAATCATACCATGGGTGCGGGGGATCAAAATGGTTCACTGGGTTCAGATGTGAATGCTCCCGATGATCCGTATAAGATTTTCAGATATGCTTCATACGCAACACCTGCGGTGTATTCACCAAGTGACAACTACCTGAGCAGATCAGGGAGATGGTTTAAAAATTATCAGAATTTCCACCCAAACAATGACCACAATTGCAACTCGGGAGACATCTGTCAGCAAATGTTTGGTCCGGATATTTGTTACTACAGTGGGGCGTACGGGCAGGCGACTAGTGCGACTTACAATCCAACTCAATCAGCCAACTATATGAGAAATGAAGCCCGAAATTGGGTGATGTGGTTGAAGAAACAAACGGGAGTAGATGGATTTCGATGGGATGCAACGAAGCACTTTCCAGTATGGGTTCAGCAAGATCTCAGCTATAATTTGAAGTATGTATTACCCGCTTGGAGTCAAGGAGGAGAAGCCATGTTCAATGTGGGGGAATATGTTGATTTCAACGCTGGTGGACTGGATGGCTATGTCAATTCAGTTGCTACCGCTAATGGCGGATCTGAATATATGATGGGCGCCTTTGACTTCAGTTTGAGAAGTGGGATCTACAGTATGGTGACTGGATCTGGATTTTACGATATGTCGTCTTTGCCAGGTGCTCAACAAAGCTCTAGAGTAGCATACTATGCTTCGTCCAATACGTATGTGCATCGCACGGTTCCATTCATCAATAATCATGATACGTTCCGACCGCAACTTGATTCGGATGGTAATTATACGGGATGGAATACGGGAGATGAATTGGGACCACACATTGATCCGTTTAACAGCCGTTTACCACTTGCTTATGCTATCGCATTTTCGGTGGATGGATCTCCGCAAGTGTTCTTTGAAGATCTGTTTAATATTGGAGGTAGCGGTAATAGATGGTCGCACGACCCTGCCAACTCTGCTTCTCTAGCGCAAAGAGATGCCATTGTTAATATCATCAAACTGCACCAACAACTCGACTTTAAAAGTGGAGCTTATAAAGTGAGATCTACTAGTGCAGGCGGCAATGCATGGTTCCCTTCAGGAAGCAGTGCGGCAGATTTACTCATTGTAGAGCGCTCTGCTAAAGCCATCATTGCTATGAGCGACAATGGAGCGTCTAGTCAACAAGCTTGGGTAGATACCGATTTTCCTGCGGGTACAATTCTCGTAGATCATGCGGGATATGTGAGTGGTACATCCGTTGTGCAAGGAGATCAACGCGCATTAATTACTGCTCCAGCGGTCAATCCTTCCAATGGTACTTACGGTTATGCCGTTTGGGGTCCGCAAGGAACTCTGCCGACCTATACACCATCGGGAACTACTTCCACCACGCAAGAGTGGGAATTTAGTGACGACTTGGGAGATAGTCATGCGAACAGTTTACAGCAAGGAGGTAGAATTCCTGATTACTCACCTTCTTGGCGTTATGCAGGGAAGATTTATGTAGATGGAACGAGCAATGTGAGTTACACCCTCTATGGCGAATCTGGAAAGATGCTCACCGTGAACTTCCTTGGCGAAAATGGTCAGATGGTTCATAGAGATTCAGGCGATGGGACATATTCCAATACTTTCACTCCTTCTCAAGCCGGATGGTTAACCATGAGGGTGAAGAACAGTAGAGCGAATCAAAGTGGACAAAACTGCTTTTTGAATGTAACCTATACCGCGCCCGCTGTTGTGGATGTATCGAGTAGCTCAAAAATGAATGCTACCGAAAATGAACCATCAGCATCAAATTCGAGCAATGAGCTTGTGGCCTTTTATTCCAATGGTGTAGTAGAAGTAGAATTGCCTTCGGATGGCGGACAGTACCGTTTGGTGGACAATATGGGCAGAACCGTAGCTGCAGGAGAGTTTTTGAATCGAAAAGATGGATTTCAAGTAAGTCAACCCACAGGGGTTTACACACTTACCGTTTCACACGATGGGAACACCTCAGTAGCACGTGTTGCAATTCCCTAATGAATAGAAGACAAATAGGGTGAAAACGACGATTATTCTTAAAGTTGTTTGAAGAGAGAACACGTTTTCTTGACATCGACTTAACGTTCCCCTTACGTCACGCCTATAGCTTCGTGGCATTGTCTTCAACCGTTCTGTAGTTCCGTTTCGACGGGACGGAAAAGGTGGCCTTTTGGTCACCTTTTTTTGTTTTTACGATGTTGCGTACGGCGATTTTTGGCAAGAAAAAACCCTTCAACATTTCTGCTGAAGGGTTTCTCTGTGCGGGCGAAAGGACTCGAACCTTCACACCTTGCGGCACTAGATCCTAAGTCTAGCGTGTCTACCAATTTCACCACGCCCGCTGTTGTGGGGTGCAAATATATACTTTATTCTGATATTCACATTTGAAAAATGAAACTTCCATTCTCAGCTTTGTTATTTTTGCGTCACTAAAAAGGTAGAATATGTTGCGCATCGATCCTAAAGAGTTGGAAACAAAAGAACTACATTCACATTTGCTGAGTTCTATTTCCCCTCGCCCCATTGCATTAGCCAGTACAATTGATGAAGATGGGAATGTAAATCTCAGTCCATTCTCATTTTTTAACGTGTTCAGTGCAAATCCACCGATTGCGATTTTTTCGCCAGCACGTCGCGTTCGCAACAACACCACTAAGGATACATTGAGCAATGTGAAAGCTACCAAGGAAGTGGTGATCAACATTGTAAACTATGCAATGGTAGAGCAGACGAGCTTGTCTTCTACCGAATATCCAACGGGAGTAAATGAGTTTGTAAAAGCTGGATTTACAGAGTTGGAAAGTGAGGTGGTTCGCGCACCTCGTGTGGCAGAATCTCCGGTGCAAATGGAGTGTATTGTGAAGGAGGTGATTGAACTCGGTGATCACGGTGGTGCGGGTAACCTAGTGGTTTGTGAAGTGGTTTTGATGCACATCGACAAGAGTATCTTAGGTGAAGATGGAAAAATTGATCAACACAAGATTGATACGGTTGGTCGTTTGGGCAAAGACTGGTATGTTCGCGCCTCGGGAGATGCCTTGTTTACCGTGGAGAAACCGTTGAGTAGATTGGGCATTGGTGTAGACCAAATTCCAAAGCGCATTCGCGAGAGTTTTATCTTGTCAGGCAACGATTTGGGAAAACTTGGAAATGTAGAATCGCTGCCAAAAGACAGTGAGATTGAAGAGTTTTCAAAGCACCACAGAATCCAGTCGATTATGGATTCCACCACCGATGGTTTGGAGCGCAGAGAAATGCTTCATTACTATGCAAAGGAGTTATTAGAAGAAGGTAAAGTTGAGAAAGCCTGGAAGGCTCTCTTGGTAGATAAATTAAATAGAAGTTGACATGGAATTGACCGGAACCGTAAAGAAGGTATTTGACGAACAGCAAATCTCATCATCTTTCAAAAAAAGAGAGATGGTTTTGACCACAGAAGAACAGTATCCACAATCTATTATGGTGGAGTTTGTTCAAGACAAAACCGATTTGTTGGATCGTATTAAAGAAGGAGATCGCGTAAATGTTTCCATCAATATCCGTGGTCGCGAATGGCAAAGCCCACAAGGTGAAACGAGATATTTCGTAAGCATCCAGGGTTGGAAAATTCAAGCAGAACAACCTGCTGCAGCTGCTGGAGGTTCAGAGCCTCCAATGGATAGCTACTCTGCTTCAGATTTCCCATCTGACGAGCAAGAAGATGATCTTCCGTTCTAATCCGATTGGAACCACATAGAATCCCGACATGCGTCGGGATTTTTTTGTGCTCATTTGAAAAGAATAAAAGAAGCCCCTCGACAACTGCCGAGGGGCTTCTTTAATGATAGCGTAAAGAGTTCTTAGAATTTAATGATCCAGGCTTCTCCAATAACGTGACGAACCGTGGTGAGGTCGGCTTTTGCTGCGGCAAGTGAGCCATAGCTATTGTAAACCACTCGATACGTTTTTAAGTCTTCAATAAAGACCACTTTGTAATCTCCTCCTTGAACCGGTTTGCGATCGGCAAATTCACGTGCGCCTTCTGCTGTAGGGAAGCTACCAATAACAATTCTCCACATGGCATCAGCTGCATTTGCAGAGGTGGTGCCCGCAGGGTTGTTTACGGTGTACTCACTTACACCCGCTTCATTAGACGCGTTTGGATTGGTGCGCAGCACCGTAATTTTATCGTTCAAGCTATCAATATTGTTGTTCATGATAGAGAGAACATTGTAGAGGTCTTCAATTTGGGCGTCGTAACGGCGACGAGAAGTTTCAAGTTCTTCTTGAGCTTCGTCTCTGTCTTGTTCCGCTTTGCGCTTGGCTGCTACCAAGTCGTCATAATCTTCTTGCGTAACTTCTGCCATTGGCGTATGTCCGTTCAGGGCAAATCGAAGACCGATAAACGCCTGACCAATATAATCGTCGTGTTCACCACCTTTGCGAGCATCTACCCAGTCGTGATCGTACATCATATACATGCGGTATCCCGCCATGATGTCCACTTGATTGCTCAATGGATAGCTGAAGTTTCCTCCTATCCCCAAAACAGGAGCGCTTGAAAAAGCACCTTCAGCCGGAACCTTGGCAATCAAATCATTCGTAGCGGCATCAAAACCTACCGCTTGAAGATAACTCCAGCCCAGACTCAAATCGAGATTACCTTGAAGCTTCCAGTCTTTCGAAATGGCACCGAGCACATCGTATTGAAGTCCGAGGGAGCCTTGTAAAAATTGAGTTTCAAAATAGAAGCTGGAGTTTCCTCCATTGGCAGAGCCATAGGTGAGGTCACCGTATACCTGAAGATTGGAATATGCCGTGTACTGAAGTTGAAAACCAGCACCCGGACTCAAAGCCTTGGTAGGGTGGTTGAAATCGGAGTCTCCATACATGAAACTATTCGAAGCATAAGGTACTGCCGACCAATCTCCTTGGTTTTGCGCAGTGGCCATTGTACTAAAGGTGAGAGGTACAAATAGCAAGTGTAGTATTCTCTTCATAGAGTGAGTGTTTCAAACGAAAATAAACATTTCGTTGAGATGTCCACGATTTCCTTACATATAGTTGATATTCTGAAAGTTATAATGGTGCGATATTTCGCGTCATATTTCCTACCTTTGCGCACCTTTTTAGGGGGTAAGATTATTGAAAATCAAATTGCTAAGCGAAATAAGATGAACATCTCAAAGCGACAAATAGATGACCTCAATGTGGTTGTAACGATTCAAGTTACACCCGAAGACTACGCTGATAAGGTAAAAGAGATCCTTGAGGATTATCGCCGTAACGCTAAGATTCCAGGTTTCCGTCCAGGTAAAGTTCCTGCGGGAATGGTGAAGCGTCAGTACGGTAAAGCGGTTACTATTGATGAGGTGAACAAGTTGCTACAGAACAGCATCTTTGAATACATTCAAGAAGAAAAGCTCGATATTCTCGGCAATCCACTTCCTGTTCAAAAGGAAGATATCGATTGGGATTCAACTGAGCCAATCGACTTCGAATTTGAGTTGGGACTTACTCCATCTTTCGAGCTTCCAATCAACAAGAAGACGAAGGTAGCTTACCACACCATTAAGCTCGATAGCAAGGCCATTGACAATGAAGTTGAAGGTGTTGCTCGCCGTTATGGCAAAATGAGTGAACCAGAATCAACAGAGCTAGAAGACATCCTTTACGGTATTCTTGAGCAAGTTGATGCCGATGGAAATACAGTAGAAGGTGGCTTCAATAAAGAAGCTCGTTTCGCTGTAAAAGAGTTGAAGACAAAGAAGAAGCAAGGTGAGGCGATGAAAATGGCCAAGGGTGATGTGATCGATATCAACCCGTCTAAGGACTTTGTGGCTGATTTCAACGTAACCGGTGCTTTGGGTGTCTCTGCAGACGACCTCAAGAACATGGAAGGTGTGAAGTTCACTCTTTCTAATGTTTACCGCATTGAGCCAGCTGAGTTGAACCAAGAGTTGTTCGACAAGGTGTTTGGAGAAGGTGTGGTTACTTCAGAGGAGGAGTTCCGCGCTAAGCTCGAAGAAGAAATGGGCAAGGCTTACGGTCAGGAAACTGACAACTTCTTCTTGAACACGGTTAGCGATATGCTAATGGACAAGGTAGAGTTTGATCTTCCTGTGGCCTTCTTGAAGAAGTGGATGCGTACTGCTGGTGAAACTCCAATTACTGAAGAAGAAGTGGAAGCACAGTGGGACAACACTGCTAAAGGTTTGAAGTGGCAGTTGATCGAGAACAAACTCGTTAAAGACAACCACCTTCACGTTCACAAAGAAGAGTTGGAAGACTACGCTGCAGGATACGTTCGTCAACAAATGGCACAATTCGGTCAAGCGAACCTCGACGATGAGCAAGTGAAGAACATTGCTCAAAGTGTTATTCAAGATCAAGAGCAAGCTCAAGGCATGTCTGATCGTATTTTGAACGACAAGATGATCGCGTTCTTTAAGGAAAACTTGAAGCTGGATGAGAAGGCTGTTTCCTATGACGAATTTGTTAAATTGGTGAACGAACAAAAGTGAGAATCACGCGTTCGTAATCACTAAAACAAGAACATGGATTTCGGTAAAGAATTCAAGAAATACGCGACGAAGCATCAGGGGATTCAGAGCATGTACGTAGATCAATACGTAGATGCTTCCCTGACCCCTTATATCATCGAAGAGCGTCAGCTCAACGTAGCTCAAATGGACGTTTTCTCTCGTTTGATGATGGATCGCATCATCTTTCTAGGGACAGGCGTAAATGATCAGATTGCGAATATTGTTCAAGCGCAACTTCTCTTCTTGGAGAGTGCAGATGCGAAGAAGGATATTCAGATTTACATGAATTCCCCAGGAGGAAGCGTATACGCTGGCTTGGGTATTTATGATACCATGCAAGTGGTCTCTCCAGATGTGGCTACAATTTGTACAGGTATGGCCGCGTCTATGGCTGCTGTACTTCTTTGTGCAGGTGCTGAGGGAAAACGTACGGCGCTACCACATTCTCGCGTTATGATTCATCAGCCAATGGGTGGAGCTCAAGGTCAGGTTTCTGATATGGAAATTACCTTGAAGGAAACGATCAAGCTGAAGAACGAACTTTACGATATTATTTCTAAGCATTCCGGTAAGCCTTTTGAGGATGTAGAGCGCGACAGTGATCGCGATTACTGGATGACTGCGGCAGAAGCCAAAGCCTATGGAATGATTGATGAAGTTCTCGTAACCAAGAAGGGAGCGAAATAATTTAACTGCGACTGTCAAACCCTATTGAGTTAGATGTCGTAAATCGAGTGTATGAAGGAGAAAGAAAATTTGAGTTGTTCGTTTTGTGGGCGCGATAAGAAGGATACAAACATCCTTATCGCGGGTATCAATGGTCATATCTGTGACCAGTGTATTCTGCAAGCGTACAATATTGTCTCTGAAGAACTCGAATCAAAAGAGGTTGAAGATCTTGGTGAAGGCCTAAAATTGGTGAAGCCAAGAGAGATCAAGAAGTTCTTGGATGACTATGTAATTGGTCAGGATGATGCCAAAAAGGTGCTTTCTGTTGCCGTTTACAATCATTACAAGCGCTTGTTGAACGTGTCTGCTCAGAAAGATGAAATCGAACTCGAGAAGTCGAACATCATTTTGGTTGGGGAAACGGGAACGGGAAAAACGCTTCTTGCACGCACCATCGCTAAGATGTTGAATGTGCCTTTTACCATTGTAGATGCAACCGTGTTGACGGAAGCAGGTTATGTGGGTGAAGACGTAGAAAGCATCCTCACTCGTTTGCTTCAAGCGGCAAACTACGACACGAAAGCGGCCGAAAGAGGAATTGTTTTCATCGATGAAATCGACAAGATTGCTCGTAAATCGGATAACCCTTCCATCACCCGCGACGTGAGTGGTGAAGGTGTTCAACAGGCATTGCTGAAATTGTTGGAAGGTTCCAAGGTGAATGTACCGCCACAAGGTGGACGCAAGCACCCTGACCAAAAGTTCATTGAACTCGATACCAAGAACATTCTTTTTGTGGCAGGTGGTGCATTTGATGGCATCAAACGTCACATCACGAACCGAATGAATACGAGTACGGTTGGATTCCAAGCCAGTGCAGATCGTCAGCATGTAAATGACGACGAGTACTTGAAGTACATCATTCCACAGGATTTAAAAACCTTTGGATTGATTCCAGAATTGATCGGTCGTATGCCTGTTCTAACGTATCTCAATCCTCTTGACGTAGAAGCGATGCGTCAAATCCTTACGGAGCCTAAGAATGCACTCATCAAGCAATACGCTAAGTTGTTTGAGCTCGACGATATCGAACTTAAGGTGGAAGATTCAGCACTTGAGTTTATCGTAGAGAAAGCAAATGAGTCGAAGTTAGGTGCTCGTGGTTTGCGCGGTATTTGCGAAACGATTTTCACAGACGCCATGTTCGATCTTCCTTCTCATGAAGGAGAGAAACACGTGCTGGTTGTGGATCGAGACTACGCAGAGCAACAATACAAAAAGCTAGGCGGCTCCAAGCTGAAAGCAGCAAGTTGAAAATAGAAAAGGCTCCTGAGAGGGAGCCTTTTTTCGTTTAAAGTCTATCGTCCATTGGACGACTCACTTACCTTCATTCCTCTTACAAACTAATCTGCCGCCCTTTCGTACCTCGTAATCGTAAAAGACTGTGCGTGTTTTTCATCCACAGGGTGGAAGTCCTCTTTTACCACCTTCCATTCTTCGTGATTGATCTCTGGAAAGAAAGCATCGGCATCACCAAAGTCGTGATGAATGTGGGTGATTTCGAGTTGTTGAGCATGAGGCATGGCAAGTGCATATATCTGGGCACCTCCAACAATGAAAGGGCGATCGTCATCACGCACTAAATCCAATGCGGATTGCAGATCATTGACAACACTTACACCTTCAGCAGAATAGTGAGGGTCTCTCGTGATCACCACATTGTGTCTTTTGGGGAGCGGCTTTGCCCCGATGGAGTCGAATGTCTTTCTGCCCATAATTACCGCGTGTCCCTTTGTAGATGAAACAAAGTGCTTCATGTCGTCTGGAAGATTCCAAATGAGATCGTTGTCTTTACCTAGCGCGTTGCGCTCGTCTATGGCGGCGATAAGTGTAAGTGTCATGGTTTGAAAATTACCATTGTGGGAGTTTCGAGTCCAGTTGGCGAGAGTGTGCCTTCTATGGAACAGATGCGTTTCACTTTACCATCTTCAAGTTCCAGACTGGTTATTATTTTTCCTGAATCGGGATCGGCAATCAAGAGAATGCTTCTTTCATTTAGGTCAATTTCAACAGGCAGAACTAAGTCGCTCATGGCGTCCATGTGCACCGTGTCCCAGTCGGTTTTTCCAGCGTTGAAGGTGTATTCTCCATAGGCGGTGAGCCACAGGTTTAAATATTTTTTCCAATCTCCTTCTGGCTCACTTGCCATGGAAATCTGACGCTTCCATTCGGGAAGTGCTTCAGGAAGCACAACATTTGGACGAAAGCTCAGAATGAATTGAGCTTCACCTGCTGGAAGTTCACTGCTAATGGTTAGGAGGTGCTTTAGAACGAAGTCGTTCCAAGTGGGATCGGCCTTTGGACTAAAAGCGAAACAATGCGGTTGGCCCAAGTCATCCATAGTAACGAGCCAGTTGAGTTGCTCCCTTGAATAGAGGCCGTCTTGAATGGCTAAAGATTCCAAGGTGGAATTTGCGCGGCTTGATAATCCAGTCGGTTTGGGTTGAAGTCGACCATCAATACAACACGTGGCTAACCGTGGGATACTCATGTAAATCGCGAAGTGTCCAGCGTAATCATCCTCTAGGGGAAGTTGATATAAACGTCCTTGTATCAGAGCACCATATACGGTTGATGGGGTTGAAACGACTTCTACTTTTTGTACGCGATTGTACTCAACTTCAATAAGCACTTCGCACGTTGCGTCGAGCTGAACGTGTAAGTTCTCGAATTCACGTGAGAGCTGATCGCTCAAATACGATATAACGCCACTTCTAAAGGATGAATCGGAATCACTATTGGAATAGCCATCAATTTCGGGAAACCCGCTAGTCATCACCGCTAGTCCACCACTGGGGAAGCGTTCTGTAGTTACTTGCGAAAACGCAGGCTTACACAGGAAGATTAAAACTGCAAGAATGAGATGTACAGTTCCTATCCTCATTTTACACGGCAACTTGAGCTTTGATGTGAGGATGTGGATCGTAACCTTCAATCGCGAAATCATCGAACTTAAAATCCAGAATATTCTTAACGCTTGGATTGATTACCAGTTTTGGGAGTGTTCTGAAATCGCGAGAGAGTTGTTCTTTCACTTGATCGATGTGGTTCAAGTAAATGTGAGCATCACCAAGAGTATGCACAAAATCCCCGACTTCTAAGTTGCACGCTTGTGCAATCATGTGGGTCAACATGGCATAACTAGCAATATTGAAAGGTACTCCCAAGAAGATGTCAGCACTTCGTTGGTACAGTTGGCAGCTCAACTTACCGTCGGCTACATAAAACTGGAAGAAAGCGTGGCAAGGAGGAAGGGCCATATCTTGTATCATTCCCGGGTTCCATGCGGACACAATGAGTCTTCGAGAATCTGGAGTGTTCTTGATTTGTTCGATCACATTCAATAGTTGGTCTACGGACTCTCCGTTCGGTGTAGGCCAAGACCTCCACTGGTAACCATAAACAGGACCTAAGTCGCCCCATTGTTTGGCAAAGTTATCGTCAGTTGCAACGCGCTCGGCGAATTCACGAATGGTTTCGCCGTTGTAGGCCTCCGACATCTGGAACTTGGCAAATGGCCAATCGTCCCAAATGCGCACACCGTTTTGATCGAGATACTGTATGTTGGTGTCGCCTTGAATAAACCAAAGCAACTCGTGAAGAATGGACTTGATATGGAGCTTTTTAGTCGTCATGAGCGGGAACCCTTCGTTCAAGTCAAATCGCATTTGATAGCCAAATACGCTGATGGTTCCTGTGCCTGTACGGTCGTCTTTCTTCACTCCGTTATCGAGCACGTGCTGCATGAGGTCGTGATACTGCTTCATAGTCGTTCTTCCCTAGAAATTTCAATGTGAAATACTGAGGAAAGATACAAAATAGGGTAGGTGAGTCGCGTTAGGAAAAGGTTAGTTATTCACGCGAAATTAACCTAGTGATAGTCTTGAGCACTACGTCAACATCCCCACTATCGCTGCTGTAAATAACGAAGCCATGGTTCCGGCGAGAAGTGCGCGTAGTCCTAGTTTGCTAAGTTCGCCTCTTCTGCTTGGGGCAAGTGAGCCGATACCGCCAATTTGGATTCCGATGCTCGCGAAGTTTGCAAATCCACATAAGATGTACGTGGCAATCATTGCGCTTCGAGATTCGAGGAAGGCACCACTGTGAATCATGTTGCCCATGGTGGTGTAGGCGTAAAATTCATTTAGGATGGTTTTCTCTCCAAGTAATTGACCCACTGCTAGGGTGTCGGCGCCATCTACCCCCATCAACCAAGTGAGAGGCGAAAGGGTGTAGCCCAAAATGAATTGAAGAGAAAGCTCTTTGTACTGACCGTTTGAGAACTCGGCAATCTTACCGTTCCAACCCGTTACATCTCCCAAGAAATCGCCTAGGAAGGAGTTAAACATGTAAATGAAAGCGGTGAAGACGAGAAGCATTGCGCCTACGTTAATCGCCAGTTTCAAGCCATCGGTTGTTCCGTTTGAAATAGCCTCTAACCAATTGGAGCCAATCTTATTTTCGCTGATCTTCATGTCAGTGTTCACCTCCTTTGTCTCTGGTACGAGAAGTTTTGCAGAGATAATAGCGGCAGGAGCTGACATCACTGAGGCGGCCAACAAGTGCTTGGCGAAATAGAGTTCTTGTGCTGGGTTTCCATCTCCTAAAAAAGTGATGAAAGCCGCGAGAACACCACCCGCAATGGTTGCCATTCCTCCACTCATCAAGCAAAGCAATTCGCTCTTTGTCATACCCGTGATGTAGGGTTTAACAAGCAAGGGAGCTTCTGTTTGACCTAAAAAGATGTTACCAGCGGCAGCCAAACTCTCCGCACCGCTGAGTCCCATGGTTCTCCGCATCACCCAGGCAAAGGCGTAAACAACCTTCTGGAGGATGCCATAGTAATACAACAAGCTCGTAAGTGCAGAGAAGAAAATTACGGTAGGCAAGACTTGGAAGGCAAAGATGTATCCGAAGCTGTCGGTATTCTGAACAAGAGATCCGAAGAGGAACAAAGAGCCTTCATAGGTGAAGCCGAGTAGCTTGACGAACAGTTTACTAACGGCATCAATACCGGTTTGAACGGCTTTCACGTGAAGCACTCCAAATGCAATGACCAATTGAAAAAGCAATCCGATTCCAATCTGCTTCCACTTGATATTTCGCTTGTCTTTCGAGAAGATATAGCCAATGATCACCAGGAGCATAAGTCCCATCATCCCTCGCCCGATGTGGTTGATGGAAAATGCGAATTCAATTTTCGTTGAGGTGATAAAGGGTTTCTTAGGGATGATGCGTTGAAACGAGAACTGAACACTTCCTTCGCGAATGGCAAGAATGCTATCTGAAAGTGCGGTTACTTCGTAAAATCGTGTTGTGTCAGAAGGTTGTGTGTAGTGAAACACCAACTGACCTTCACTTGCTTCCCAAGTACCCTGGGCCAGCAAGTTGTTTTTTGAGGCGAGGAAATAGGAGAATGAAGAATCTTCGCGAATGACTAAAGAATCACTCTCTGTTACGGGAAGCAAAGAATTTCCACTCGTGCTTCGAATTCCTTCAAACCCGTATTTACCGGAAAGTGTGGGTGGTGCAACTGCCTCAGGAGTCTCCAGTTTTTTATTGTCGCCCACAATAATGCCAGTGACAAAAATGGCCGAGGTGAAGACAATAGCAATGAGTGCGATGAACTTAAATCGCATAAGGCCTAGATTAGGTTATTTGGATTCTCGTCGGTCTATTTCATCTCGAATCCGAGCGGCCAATTCATAGTCTTCACTATTTACAGCCTTCTCCATCATTTCGTTGAGTTTTTTCAAACTCGCAGATTCAAGCGGATTTTCACCCTTTGGCTTTTCCGCTTCTTGTGGAGGGGTAGAGGTAGATTGAGCTTCTGCAGTTTTGGATTCTTCCTCTTGGAGGATCAATCCGGCCGATTGGAGTACTTCTTCTGTCGTGTAAATAGGGCAATCAAAGCGGATGGCAATGGCTACGGCGTCGGAAGGACGTGCATCTAGAATTTCTGTTTTTCCGTCTTTGATACAGTGAAGATTGGCATAGAAAACCCCGTCCTTGATCTTGTGAATCACAATTTCGGTTACGCCGATGCCATACGATTCTGCGAAGTTCTTGAAAAGGTCATGAGTCAATGGGCGAGGAGGTGAAACCATTTTTTCCAATGCAATGGCAATGGCTTGGGCTTCAAATCCACCTATGACGATAGGTAGCTTACGCACGCCATTCTCTTCAGCGAGAATGAGTGCGTAAGCGCCTGTTTGTCTTTCGCTGTACGATAGACCTTTAATCGTCAACAGTATTTTGTGCATTCCTTACTGGTTGGCTTTGAAGCTTTTAAGTGCTTCTGTCAACTTTGGAACAACTTCAAAAGCGTCGCCAACAATACCGTAATCCGCTGCTTTGAAGAAAGGAGCTTCTGGGTCGTTGTTGATTACCACAATTGTTTTTGATCCACTTACACCTGCAAGGTGTTGAATTGCGCCGGAAATACCAACTGCAATGTACAGTGAAGGGTTAATTTGAATACCAGTTTGTCCAACGTGCTCGCTGTGAGGACGCCATCCAATATCACTAACTGGCTTAGAACATGCGGTACCAGCGCCAAGAACATCAGCGAGTTCTTCAATCATGGTCCAGTTCTCTGGAGCTTTCATACCTCTACCAGCACTTACCACTAGGTCAGCTTCTGGAAGTGGAATTTTGCCTTTCACGCGATCTACGTCAATTACGTTAACACGTGAGTCAGCAGCAGCGGAGCTGGAGTGAGAAGAAACCGAAGCGCTTCCGCCTGTTTCTTTAACTCCCAATGCGTTGGGTACAATGCTCACAACCACTTTTTCTGCGTTGGTTTGGTAATCTACCAAGCCTTTGTTGGAGAATGCATTTCTGCGAACAGTGAAAGGAGCAAAGTTGCTTGGGATATCAATCGCGTTGCTGATGTATGATGCACCTGCTTTAACGCTCAACATTGGGCCAATCATCTTGCCGTTGTTCGTTCCGCTAAGAACGATGTGTTTTGCACCTTTAGCTTCGGCTACTTCTGCAATTGCAGTGGCCCAAACTGAGGCATTAAATGAAGCAAATGCGTCCCCTTCAACGGTAACAACTTCACTTGCGCCATATTTTCCCAATTCGGCAGGGTCGCTTTCAAGTGCGCCTACAGCAACTGCGATGACATTTGTGCCTTCCGCTTCGGCTAGACCGTGTGCGTAGCTAACTGCTTCGTTGGTGATTTTCTTAAATTTTCCTTCCCAGGATTCAGCAAATACAATAACTGCCATTTCCGTAGTATTTTATGTTGTCCGTACCAGACGGATTAAATCGCTTTTGCTTCGTTGTGTAGTAGTTGAACTAGCTCTTCTGCTGAATCAACCAATTTCACAGCGGCCTTCGCTGCAGGCTTTTCAAATTTCACAGCCGTTGTACGCGCATCGGCAGAAACGGCTTCAACCGTTGCCAATGGCTTTGTACGAGCCGTCATGATGCCACGCATGTTTGGAATGCGGAGATCCTTTTCTTCCACCAATCCTTTTTTACCTCCAAGGACGATAGGAAGTGACATAGTACTCTTCTCTTTTCCGCCATCAATTTCGCGAAGAACAGTGGCTGTAGAACCGTCAATATCCAAACCAACACAAGGGCTGGCAAATGGAAGATCGAGAAGGGCTGCAAGCATACCTCCAACTTGACCTCCGTTGTAATCGATGGATTCTTGACCACAAATAATCAAGTCGTAACCGCCATCTTTCGCCACAGCAGCGAGCTGCTCAGCAACGAAATATGCGTCGGTTGGATTGGCATTTACGCGAATGGCATCGTCTGCGCCAATAGCCAGTGCTTTACGAAGTGTAGGTTCGGTGGTAGCGTCGCCAACATTGATTGCGGTTACCGTGCCGCCATTTGCCTCTTTCAACTGGATGGCCTTGGTTAGACCAAACTCGTCGTATGGGTTGATGATGAATTGAACACCATTGGTGTCGAATTCCGTATTGTCGTTCACAAAGTTAATCTTGGACGTGGTGTCCGGAACGTGACTAATACAAACTAATATCTTCATATAGAGCCTTTTTCAACTTGAAACTTCTTTCCTGCCAAAAATAACTAAAAAATACCCGATGAACGCGCAGATTTTCAAACCAATTTAATATTCATGCCTAACACCTTGCAGAAAGTAGTGTGGTGGTATGTCTTCATATTCTTACATTTACGTTTGCATGCGACTCAAACTACTCACCATCGTCCTATTTGGGGTGCTCTTCTGTTGGCAAATGGAAGGGCAAGATTACGCATTAAACATGCGTGCCGGAGGTCAAAATGTCCACTTCGAGATACCGAGTGGAGCTACCGATAATTTCAAGACTCTCAGTTTTTGGATTAAGCCGAATTCAACATGGGATGCTACGTTGAGTCAACCCATTCCAATTGTTGTAAAAGATAAGTATGACGTCAGTACCACCTGGGGTGGGAGGTTTTTAATTTATGTGGATAATGGACAGGTGATCTGGACTATTGGAGATTATAATGGCCCGGCAGCTGGCTATTCCATTGCCAGTGATAAGTCGCGTTGGGAAGCGGATATCTGGTACCACATGGCCTTTGTTCTCCATCCTCAATCAGGGATGCAGATGTATGTCAATGGAATTTTGCAGAATTCCACCAATCCGAGAACGGATTTGCCGCCGGGACCTGTAGAAGGAGCGGATGAACCATTTATTGTAGGTGCTTGGGGAACGGGTGAACATTACTACTTGCCCGCTCAATTGGATGAATTCCGAATTTGGAGTGTGGCTAAAACCGAGAATGACATTCGAGCGAACATGTGTACTCGAGTGGGGTGTGTGAATGGTTTGGTGTTGAATTACAACTTCAATTCAATGGTTCCGAACGGTTTGACCGATGTGTGCGGAATCCATTCACTCCCTTACGAAGCGAGTATTACTTCGCAGCGATATAAGTTGAGTACGGCTCCATTGGGAGATAAGAGTGAATACTTGTACACGAATTCCTTCCCCGGCAACGAGCTGGCAGGTGAATTAGTGGCTGATTCCATCATCTTGACCAATATGAATATAGCCCCCAATGAAGGGATGCATATATATATGTCTACTGGACGCCCTGCTGTTCAAGCCGGTTTGCCAGATAGTATTCAATACGCGGAAGGAATTCTAGGTGTTTGGTCTACCGATACCAACGCCCGATTCGATGTGAGAATCGTTTTGGATCCGACCACTTCAGATTGTCAGAACTGTACATTTCTGATGTCCCGCGATCGTCAGGTAGATTCCTTTTATTTCCGAACTGAGCCATTGACCTCCTGTGGATATGAGATGCAGAATGAAAGTGATAATGGGAGGAGATGGCGCGAGGAATATTATCCCATTCACCAATTCCGATTCTTGCCTGGAATGGATGATTCACTGGCTATTTGCGCAAATGGTCAGTACCGATTGTCCGTTCGATTCTTGCAGGATGCAACCTATCTATGGGACAATGGGTCTACCGCGGATGGTCGCTTTATCAATCAATCGGGGAAGTATTGGGTGGAGATGGATTACCGAGGTTGCAAGAGCAGCGATACCATTTATGTCACCTTGGATAGCGTTCCTGAATTCGATTTCGGATTCACGGATACCACAATTTGTCAGGGTGATACCATTACTATAGAATGTCCGCTTCCCGGTGTGAAATACGAATGGAAGCGAGGAGATACAACTCGAGCGATTCAAATTTGGGAGAAGGGGATTTACCGTTTGGAAACCACCTATGGAATTTGCTCGCATCGCGATCAGTTTGCCGTTCAGGTGATTCCGAGATTAAATGCCGATTTAGGTCCGGACAGTACCTTGTGTTTGGGACAAGAGCGAAGCTGGAGGTTTAATCCTACTGTAGGAAGTTATCTGTGGTGGGATGGAAGTAGAAGCTCATCAAACAGTGTGTTTAATCAGCCTGGAACGTATTGGGTTCAGATTGAAAACGAGTGTTTTATTGCTACAGATACCGTCACTTTTGACTTTATTGATTGTGATTGTAGAATCGATATTCCGAACACCTTTACACCGAATCTGGATCGGGTAAACGATCAAACGGGCGTATTTACCCGATGCTATTTTAGGTACTACGAATTTGTGGTGATGGATAGATGGGGCAATCGGGTGTTTTATTCCGAAGACGCCAACGAGCGCTGGGATGGTACCTTTAATGGTGAGAATTGTCCACAGGGAATCTATTCTTATGTCCTGAGTTACAGGCGGTGGACGGGGCCAAAAGAGCCTGTCGTTAAATCGGGAACGATGATGCTACTCAGATAGGCGATTCATCAAGCCTTTTTATATAAATTTGCGCTCCGCAGATAAGATAACTATGAGAACGATTCAATTTCGCGAAGCTGTGGCTGAGGCCATGAGCGAAGAGATGCGCCAAGACGAGAACATCCTGTTGATGGGTGAAGAAGTGGCGGAATACAATGGAGCTTACAAAGCTTCCAAAGGAATGCTCGACGAGTTCGGTCCAAAGCGAGTGATTGATACCCCTATTGCCGAATTGGGCTTTGCCGGAATTGGTGTGGGTGCAGCCATGGGCGGTTTGCGTCCAATTGTAGAGTTCATGACCTGGAACTTCTCCATGGTGGCTATTGATCAAATCATCAACAATGCTGCGAAGATTCGCCAGATGAGCGGAGGTCAGTTCAACGTGCCAATTACGTTCCGTGGACCAACGGCTTCTGCAGGTCAGCTCGCCGCTACGCACTCTCAAGCGTTTGAGAGTTGGTATGCAAACTGTCCGGGTTTGAAAGTAGTGGTACCCGCTAATCCTTACGATGCGAAGGGGTTGTTGAAATCAGCTATCCGCGATAATGATCCGGTTTTGTTCATGGAAAGTGAGCAGATGTATGGCGATAAAGGTGAAGTTCCAGAAGAGGAGTACACTTTGCCATTGGGTGTTGCCGATATCAAGCGCAGCGGATCAGATGTAACTGTAGTTTCTTTCGGAAAGATTTTGAAAGTGGCTCAATCTGCTGCTGACGAAATGGCGAAAGACGGTGTTGAAGTAGAGTTGATCGACTTGAGAACTGTACGACCTATCGATTATGATACTGTCATTGAATCTGTGAAGAAGACAAACCGATTGGTGATTGTGGAAGAAGCTTGGCCATTGGGTAATATCAGTACAGAAATCAGTTACATGGTTCAAAAACGCGCATTTGATTTCTTGGATGCTCCGGTTATTCGTGTGAATACCGCAGATACTCCGGCGGCTTATGCTCCAACCCTTCTGGAGGCGTTTTTACCAAATACAGAAAAAGTGGTTAAAGCCATACGTTCAGTGATGTACATGGACTGATTGCCATGTGTTAATTGCAGAATGTAACAATTCATAATGTATATTTAGGCCCCGGTGAAAACACCGGGGCTTTCTTTTTTTTAAGGAATATCAATCTATAAAGAACTGAACTAAACTACCATGGAAGATTCCACGATGTACCTGGTTCCACTGCTCGGCGTAATTGGCCTAGTTGTGATGATCGTTAAAGCGATTTGGGTAAATAAACAAGATGCAGGTGATGAAACGATGCAAGAACTGGCGGGCCATATTGCCCGAGGAGCCTTGGCCTTCCTGAAAGCGGAATGGCGTGTATTGAGCATCTTCGCCGCGGCGGCAGCCGTTTTGTTGGCATGGTCTGGCGAATTGGTAGAGCACTCAGACTGGGTGATTGCCGTTGCATTCATCATTGGTGCTTTCTTCTCTGCATTTGCAGGTTGGATTGGAATGAACATCGCCACAAAATCAAATGTACGTACCACGCAAGCGGCTCGCACGAGCTTAGCACAAGCTCTAAAAGTTTCCTTCACAGGAGGTTCGGTAATGGGATTGGGCGTTGCAGGTCTTGCTGTACTTGGCTTGGGTATTTTGTTTATCCTTTTCTCAGGTATGTATGATGATATGGAAACCGCTCTAGAAGTTCTAGCAGGTTTCTCTCTAGGTGCTGAATCTATCGCGCTTTTTGCTCGTGTAGGTGGTGGTATTTACACCAAGGCAGCCGACGTAGGTGCTGACCTTGTAGGTAAAGTAGAAGCGGGAATTCCTGAAGATGATCCGCGTAACCCTGCAACCATTGCAGACAACGTGGGCGATAACGTAGGTGACGTTGCAGGTATGGGTGCCGATCTTTTCGGTTCGTATGTTGCAACGATCCTTGCTACCATGGTATTGGGTAGAGAAATTACAGCTAACCATGATGATTTTGGTGGTCAATCGCCCATCTTGCTTCCAATGGTTATTGCCGGTTTGGGAATCATATTCTCCATTATCGGAATGCTCTTCGTGAAAGTGAAGGGTGAGAACGACAGTGTACAAGCTGCCTTGAACAAAGGCAACTGGGGGTCGATGATTCTTACAGCTATCGCCTCTTACTTTATTGTGACCTATATGCTTCCTGAAACTATGGTGTTCGATCGTTCAGGATTGGAGTTTTCGAACCTCGATGTATTCTATGCCATTATGGTAGGACTTGTAGTAGGTGCCTTGATGTCCATCATCACGGAATATTATACCGCTATGGGGCGTCGTCCGGTAATGAGTATTGTAAAGCAATCTGGAACTGGTCACGCGACAAACATCATTGGAGGTTTGGCTATTGGTATGGAATCTACGGTGCTTCCAATTCTCGTGTTGGCAGCTGGTATTTACGGATCATTTGCTTTTGCAGGACTTTACGGTGTGGCTATCGCTGCGGCGGGTATGATGGCAACTACAGCTATGCAGTTGGCAATTGATGCCTTCGGTCCTATTGCTGATAATGCAGGTGGTATTGCTGAAATGAGCGGTCTTCCTGGTGAAGTTCGCGATCGTACCGACAACCTCGACGCCGTGGGTAATACTACCGCTGCAACAGGTAAAGGTTTCGCTATTGCTTCTGCAGCTCTTACAGCGCTTGCTCTATTTGCAGCGTATGTTGGTTTGGCAGGCATCAACAGCATTGATATCTACAAAGCCGAAGTGTTGGCGATGTTGTTTGTTGGGGGAATGATTCCATTCATATTCTCATCATTGGCAATTGCCGCAGTAGGTAGAGCAGCCATGGATATGGTGAAAGAAGTTCGTCGCCAGTTCAAAGAAATTCCAGGTATCATGGAAGGAACGGCAAAGCCAGAATATGAGAAGTGTGTGGAGATTTCTACACGTGCTTCCATTCGCGAAATGATTGCCCCAGGTGCTTTGGCTATTGTGTCTCCGGCTCTAGTTGGTTTCCTCTTTGGTCCTGAAGCTCTTGGTGGATTGTTGGCCGGTATCACGGTATCAGGTGTGTTGATGGGTATGTTCCAGAACAACGCCGGTGGTGCATGGGATAACGCGAAGAAGTCCTTTGAAAAAGGAGTAGAGATTGAAGGAAAGATGGAGTACAAAGGTTCAGACCCTCACAAGGCTTCTGTAACCGGTGATACCGTTGGTGATCCATTCAAAGATACTTCTGGACCGTCAATGAACATCCTCATTAAGCTTACTTCTATTGTAGCTTTGATTATCGCTCCACACATCCATGTAGATGGTGGTGGTCATTCTTCTGCTTCATCTCTACCTACCATAGGGGGAGCTGTTCCTTATCAGTTTGAGAAGGTTCAAGAAGAGACTGCTGTTACCATCAGCGATGCTTCAGTAATGATGTTTCACGGAACAGAAGGATCCGCTGAAATCCATGTTAAAGGTGGTGAAGTGATGGTGATGAACGGCAGACCTGTGCTCGTTAACCTTATGTTTGACGAAAGAGAGCTAGCTCCATTAACAGCGATGGCAGGCGTTCATGGCGTTACTTGTGATGTTTATCATTTCGACAAGAATAAAGGTGAGGCTAAAGGATTGCTTGAAATGCGCAATTCAACCACCACGGTTAAGATGGAATTTATGGTGAATGACAAAGGAGTGATCTCCGGAAGAATTGACATGTAATTCCAATCGCTATAAAGCAAAAACCCTGGCCGAAAGGTCAGGGTTTTTTTATGCAGTGAAATCGCGATTAATCAGAATAAGCCGTTGATCTCCGCGTCTATTTTGTTGATGATTTCGCCCAAATCTTCTGGGTTGTCAGGGAAACGGTTCTTGTCGATATCAATCACTAATAACTTTCCCCGATTGTAGCTGGAAATCCAAGCCTCATAGCGTTCATTGAGTCGATTTAAGTAGTCAATGCGAATGTTGTTTTCGTACTGGCGACCTCTCTTCTGAATCTGATCTACCAATGTGGGAATTGAAGCCCTCAAATAGATGAGTAGATCTGGTGGCTGAAGGAATGATTCCATCAAGTGGAAGAGCGACATGTAGTTGTCGAAGTCTCTGGAGGTCATCAGTCCCATGGCGTGCAAGTTGGGAGCGAAGATGTATGCGTCCTCGTAGATCGTTCTATCTTGAACCACCTTCTTATCCTCATTGCGGATATCAACAACTTGACGAAATCTCGAGTTGAGGAAGTAAATCTGAAGGTTGAAAGACCAGCGTTGCATCTCTGTATAGAAGTCGTCCAAATATGGATTTTCCTCTACGTCTTCGTAATGGGCTTCCCAATTGTAATGCTTGGCAAGCATCCCGGTGAGGGTTGTTTTTCCTGAGCCGATGTTACCGGCAATGGCAATGTGCATCCTACTTTATTTCAGTCGTTAGAACCCATTTTAATGGCGAGCTAAAGTACGGATTTTGACGCAAGCGGAGCTTATCTATTCAGCTCTAGTAGTTCTTCGATTAGATCTCGGTCGTTGGCAAGGCGTGGTACTTTATGCTGACCTCCTAGCTTGCCTTTTTGCTTCAACCAATGATGGAAGAGTTCTTGTTTTGCTTCGTGTACTATAGGCGCTTTAAGGGCCATATTTTTATGACGCTTCGCTTCGTAATCGGAATTCAAAGCGCGTAAGCTATCGTCCAATATCGTTTCAAAATCCTCTAAGCTTTTCGGTCGCCTTGAGAATTCGATAATCCACTCGTGAGCACCAGAGTCGCTGCCAGCCATGTAAAATGGAGCTGCGGTAAACTCACGCACTTCTGCGTCCGTCTTCAAACAAGCTTCTTGAACGGCCTTTTCGGCATTATCGATGATGAGCTCCTCTCCAAAAGCATTGATGAAGAGTTTGGTTCTACCCGTAATGGCAATGCGGTAAGGAGCAATGCTTGTGAACTTCACAGTGTCGCCAATCACGTATCTCCACAATCCGGCATTGGTGGTAATTACCATGGCGTAATTCACATCCTTCTCTACTTCCCAAATAGGAATTGCTCTACTCTCCAATCCCTTGTATTCATTCATAGGGATAAACTCGTAGAAGATGCCGTTGTTGAGCATGAGCAACATTCCATCGGCATCAAAGGAATCTTGAATGGCAAAGAAACCTTCACTTGCATTGTAGGTCTCTAGATATTTGAAATCGGGCTTGGGAATGAGTTCTTCAAACTGCTTTCGATAAGGAGTGAAGCTCACACCACCGTGTGCATAGAGTTCTAAATTCGGCCAAACTTCTAGTAGGTTTTCTGCTCCTGTCTTTTCAAGTACTCGTCTACAGAGTACCAACATCCAAGAAGGAACGCCAAAGAAGCTGGTGACGTTTTGCTTGATCGTACTATCTACAATCTTCTCAATCTTCGTTTCCCATTCGTCCATCAAGGCAATAGCCTGATTGGGAGTGGAGCGCATCTCTACCCAAAACGGCAGGTTCTCAATCAGTACCGCGGATAAATCACCGTAATAGGTTTCGTGATTGGTGGAATTGAATGTGGTGCTTCCACCTAATCGAAGGGAATACCCTGAGAACATCTTCGTCTCATCCACATTGTTACAGAAAAAGGACAGTAAGTCTCTTCCTCCCTTAAAGTGGTTTTCTTCGATGGCCTCCTGACTCACAGGTAGAAACTTGCTTTTGGCACTAGTGGTTCCCGATGATTTGGCGAACCATTTGATTTCAGTCGGCCAAAGTACGTTCTGCTCTCCTTGACGAATGCGATCAATGTGAGCTTGAAGCGATTCGTAGTTTTGGAGGGGAACGGACGACCTGAAGTCGTTATAGGTCTTGAGCTTTGAGAATTGGTACTTCGAACCCCATTCTGTGGAGGATGCCTTAGAAAGGAGTTTGGACAGCAGTTGCGATTGGACTTCGGTAGGATGAAGCATAAAGTCTTCAATGTGCCGATATCTTCTGCGCATCTGCCAAGCAATAGCCTTATTTACTGGATTAAAGATCAATTCTGGTTAGCTTTGTTTCCGTAAATGTAAGTCAATTTATGCGCTTCACAGGACCCTTGGCAAAGATGAAGACTTCTCTCAAAGATGAGGTGAAGTACTATTTGGAATTAGGAGACGATATTCTCTTCATGAACGACTTGATTGGCAAGCGGATTCGGATAGAGTATACGGATGAAATCACTTGTTTTTGCGGCAAGCGCGTTCACGAAGTTTTTCGAATGAACTTTTGTAGAGATTGCTTTTTTACGAAGCCAGAAGCGGGTGATTCTATTCTACGCCCAGAATTGAGCAAGGCGCATTTGGGGGTTGAGGATCGAGATTTGGAGTGGGAGAAGAAGCACCAAATTCAACCTCACTTGGTTTATTTGGCCAATTCCGCTGGATTGAAAGTGGGAGTCACTCGATTAGCTCAACGTCCCACTCGTTGGATAGATCAAGGGGCCATTGAAGCCATTGTACTGGCGGAAACCGAGAATCGATATGAGGCCGGAATGATAGAGGTCGCACTAAAGGAACACATGTCCGATAAAACACCATGGCAACGCATGGTGAAAGGGGAGGATGTTGAAATTGATTTGCGAGAGGAAAAGGAAAAAGCCATTCAATGGGTTCCTGAGGAGTTTCGCTCATTTGTGAGTTCAAACGACGAGCTTACCCAAATTGTGTATCCTGTTCAAGAGTATCCCATCAAGGCGAAAAGTATCAACTTAGAAAAACATCGAGGGGTGGAAGATGTCCTTGTGGGCATCCGAGGTCAGTACCTTCTCTTTAAGAGCGGCTCGGTTCTAAATGTGCGTTCGCACGAAGGGCGTCACGTTCGTTTGGATGTCTGAGGCTTCATCCTCATCCAAAGCAAGTAGCCGATCAAAGAGGGAAATCCCACATTTGCGAACCACACGGTTGTGATGCAGAAACCGACCCATTCAATTCCTACATTTTCTCCAGTGAAGATCATATCGCCCACGGAGGTTTTTACAACTGGGTCAAACACGCTCAAGCTTGGGATGAAAGTGGAGATGGAATACGTTGAGATACTTCGAACCAAAGCATTGAAGAAATTCAATTTTGTCCCTAGGGCAACGAGAATGGCCAGTTCGGCCGAGTAACTCAAGAAGCGCACGGATGCGGGTATGGTTGCTCTTAGAAATTCAGACCGCTTGAAATGCCAGTTGCGCACTTCTTTGTCGCCAAAAATCCATCGACCCCATTTGTGGTGATAGACCCATTCCAAGAGTTGGGGCATGAACCAATACACGATACACAAAAGGAGCAGGGCAACCAGTAGAAGAACACTCCAGACGGGATAGGACGATTGAAGGATCATGTACATTGCAAGGAGTCCGGCCGCAAGTTTTACAAAAGACTTTGTGCTGCGATAGGAGAAGGTGAGTAGTAGACTTTGTCTAGATTTCCCCAACTCTGTAAATGAAAGTGCTTTGATTCCGTACTCTCCAATGTTGGCAGGAGTAACAAGTCCTACAGCATGAGAAACAAGGTTGATCTTAAATGCTTGATAGAATGAAATCGTGGTTTTGTTTCGAACGACATTGTACCAAAGTAGGGTATCGGTAAACCAATTTATTCCAAACAATACAACAAAGACGAGCATCCAGAGGTAGAAGTAGGAATTGCTCGTGAGGTTCTGAAAATTGACTTCTAAGTTTTCTGTAGAAATGCTCTCCCACTTGCTGTAGATATAGAACAAAAAGAGAATCAGGAAGACGATTTTAACCGCTACCCAAAAGCGAGAATTGTGCAGGAGGTTTTTAATCATTTACAGTTTGATTTCCTGACCGTGTGTCAAGCCAAACTGTTTGCGAATGACAAACATGATGGCATAAATCAGGACAGTGTCTAAGGCAGCGCAAATTACTTTAAATAACCAGCCGTCTCCAATGTATCCTGGAATATTTGCCTGACTTTCTGTTCCAATAAAGATGATGCCCACCACCAGGGTGGTATCGATTAGCTGAGAGAAGATCGTGCTAAAATTGTTCCGAATCCACAGGTGTTTTCCCTTGGTGGTTTTCTTCCAAAAATGAAAGAGACGAATGTCTACCAATTGCGCTGACAGATAGGCTGCCATCGATGCCATCATCACTCTTCCGCTGTTTTGAAAAACGGTGTTGTAGGCACTGTCTTTCACAGGGGATGACTCAATCGCTGGAAAAATATGACCTAGCCATAAGATGAACAGCACGAAAAGACTGACAACAAATCCAGCTAGAACAACGTGATTGGTTCGCTTTCTTCCGTAGACTTCTGAGAGGATATCCGTAATGAGAAAAGTAATGGGGTAGGGAAGTACACCTACAGAAATGACAAAGGTTTTCCCCAATAAATCAAGCGCGATGAACTTGTTGGCAATGATGTTACAAGTGATCAATGCACTAATAAAAAGTGCCGCGAGGAGAAGGTATAAACCTTGCGCCCTCGCGTGCAATTTGGGTTGATTGTCAAGCACTAAAGCCTCGTGCATAGAAGGGAGTTGATTAAAGAGGTTGATGCATGGAGTAGTCTACCAAGCGCTGTTGAAAGCCCATCATTTTTTGAAGTTCTGACCACTGGTTGTAGAGTGGATAAAGTGGGCCCATTTCAGCCTTGAGCGTTTCCACCTTACTCGTTGCTTGCATGGAGTTTAACCATTCCGTTAATGGGTCTTGAACTTGAGGATAGGTAGAACGTCGAGCAGGGCCTTCAATTCCCGCTAGCTCTTTTGCTTTTTCAATAGCATCTACAAGTCCACCTTCGCCATCTGCCAGTCCGTTTTCAATGGCTTGAACTCCTGTCCAAACACGACCTTTCGCCAGCTTGTCTACGGCAGCTCTGTCCATATCTCGTCCACTTGCAACGGCATCTCTAAATCGGTTGTAGATCACATCTACGTTGTTTTGAAGGAGTGCGTATTCTGCTTCCGTGAGCGGTCGGTCGGGAACACCCATTCCCGCCATTTCGTGTGTGGCTACTGTTTCAAAGTTCACTCCAAGCTTATCGTGAAGAAGGCCTTCCGCAATAGGGAACATGGCGAATACACCAATAGATCCTGTGATAGTTTGTGGTTGAACCATGATGTAATCGGCAGGAGCCGAGATCAAGTACCCTGCAGAAGCTGCCACATTTCCCATGGAAACCACGAGAGGTTTAGCCTCTGCGGTGAGTTGCACCTCTCTCCACATAGCATCGCCAGCCAGCGAAAGTCCGCCTGGAGAGTTCACTCGAAGGACAACCGCCGCAATATCGTCGTTGGTGCGAACCTCTCGAAGTGCTTCAATAATGGTTTCGGCACCCATAACTCCTGAAGAGCTTTTGCCAATGGATACATCACCTTCTGCATAAACCACTGCGATTCTTTCGTGAAGTGATCCGCCCTCTGAAGGAACGATGGTGTTTTTGTACTTGCCCAAAGACACAAAGTTCAAATTGTCAAAGTCGGGATTGGAAGGATCCTCTGCAAAGAAGGCCAGAACTTCATCTTCATGTGCAATGGCATCAATTAATCCCAAATCCAATGCGTCCGCAGGAAAGAGTAGACCTCCAGTTGCTGCAATGTCATTGAGCGTTTGTTCGGAAACTCGACCGTCTCCAGCAACATCCTTTATAATTTCATTCCAAACGCTGTTGATGTACGAACTGATTTGAGCTCTATTGGAATCGCTCATTTCAGTAGCGATAAAAGGTTCTCCAGCACTTTTGTAGGCATTGTCTCGTCCTCGGATGAGTTGTATTTCTACCCCAATCTTATCCAAAACGCCCTTGAGATAAGGTTGAGAGGAAGCGATGCCTGTCCATTCCATCACTCCAACTGGAGAGAGGATGAGTGAATCTGCAGTTGAAGCGAGGTAGTAGGCTTGACGATCAATGACTTGTCCGAAGGCGTAAACGGTTTTACCCGATTCTTTAAAGGCTTCTAATGCTTGGCGAATTTCCCTAAGTTGTGGCGTGCCGGCGGTGAAGAAGTCGAAGTTTAAGTAAATCCCTTCAATCTGAGGATCGCGACCAGCCTTTTCAATATTAAAGATGATGTCTTCCATCGAAAGAACCGTGCTTCGTCCTAGAAGTTCGTCCATAAACGGGAATGCGTTGTTCGGAACGTGGTCTTGCATGACACCGGAAAGATCAATTTTGAGGATAGATCCGCTCGGAATGAAGTTATCTTTGGAGCCCATTCCGGAGGCGAGAATCAACAAGAAGCCAAGAAAGAACAGGGTAATTCCTGCGACTAAAGAGCCGAGGTAGGCTTGGAAAAAGGTTTTCATAATTGCGTTTGCTTTCGGTTTTGAAGAACACGGAAAATTAGCAAAAGTTGTCGACAGCATCTGTAAAAAACTCGCCTGTTCTCATTCTACTTGGAGGGAATCAGGGAGATGTTCGTTCCAATGGAACCTATGTGCGAGAAGAACTCGACCGCGAATTTGGAGTAGTCGCTTCTTCGCACTGGTATTCATCGCCTGCTTGGGGGTTTGAAGGCGCACCTTTTTTAAATGCCGTTTTGGAGCTAAATCCCGTTCGCGATGTACATGCCTTGCTTTCATTCTGCTTGGAAATTGAACGAGAGTTGGGTCGAGTGAGAAGCGGACAGGGATATAGTGATCGTCCAATGGACGTGGATATCTTGTACGTGGGGCAGAACGTCATGAAATCGGATACGTTAGAGATTCCACACCCCAGGATTGCAGAAAGAAGATTTACTTTAGTCCCCCTCTGTGAAAAGTGGGGAGAATTTCACCATCCTGTATTGGGATTGACTCAGAACCAATTGTTGAAGGATTGCCAGGATTCTTCTAAAGTAGAGAGAGCCGAAGCATGAAGTATAGGTACATTGCGATTGAAGGAAATATCGGAGCAGGTAAAACCACGCTGTCTAAGCAATTGTCTAAGCGTTGGGATGCTCGACTTGTTCTGGAGCAGTTTGAAGACAATCCATTTTTGCCCGCCTTTTATACCAATCCTGAGAAATATGCATTTCCGTTGGAGATGTCCTTTTTGGCTGAGCGCTTTCAGCAACTGAGCAGAGAAGTGCAACAAACCGAGTTGTTTGCCGAAAGAATTCTTGCGGATTACGCGCCATATAAGTCGTTGATATTTGCGGGAAGAACGCTAGATCATGCGGAATACGGAGTGTATAAGCGGATGCATCAACTCCTCTATACCAACCTCCCGAACCCAGATCTTGTTATTTACATCCATCAGCCTATCGAGCGCTTGTTGTTGAATATTGAGAAGCGTGGAAGGGCTTATGAAACCACCATTGACAGGAAGTATCTCGAAGAAATTGAAAAGGGTTATTTCGATTTCTTTAGAGCTCGTCAAGATTTGATTACATTAGTGGTTACACCACAATCGGATAATTATGCTTTTGATGGCAATTTTCATCGGTTTGTAGATGAGTTACTTGAGTGGAATTGGTCACCCGGACGACATGTCGTTGAGGTGGATTAAGCAAAAGTTAATTTTCTAACTTTTGCCATTCCCATCAATTAATTGCTATTTTTGCCCATATTAATACCATCAAACTCGACCGAAGAATTAATTGACTCTTCTTTATTATGAGAAAGTTCTCCTTACTCCTCATTGCTTCGGGTGTACTCAGCCTAAGCACGAATGCACAAGACGAATCTTACACTGGCAAGTTCTCCACTTGGTCTGCCGGTGCTGACGTTGGTCTAAACTACTTCTCTGGTGACCTTAGAGGTTTCTACGAAGACAGTAACGTAGACGGACATAACCTAGGATTTGGCGCCTCACTTTACGCTAGCAAATGGTTTAACCACTTGTTGGGTGTAACGGGTAGCGTTGGATACAACACTTATTCGGGTAAAAATACCAACACGTATTTTACTACGAATGAGATCATGGCCGCTATGGATTTGAACGTGAACATCAGTTCACTTATCACTAAGAGCACTGGCGAAAGCAAGTGGGCTTGGATTCCTTACGCAGGTCTTGGATTGACTAGCGGTTTGCCAACGAACTACGACGCTAACGACAATGTGATTTTCGATCGTGATGGTCGTCGTCACAATGAAGCAGTTGCTCGTGGTGGTCTATTGGTAAAATACAGATTGAATACAGCTTGGGATCTAGATATGCGCTTCTTGGGTCAGATGTACTTGTTCTCTGAAAACAGTGATAACATCACTTCAGGTCAGTCAACAGACTACACTAGCTCTTTGCGTGTAGGGGTTACTTACAACTTCGGTGCTACTGAAGAAAAAGCTCCTATCGTTTACGCTCGTCCACTTAGCGAACTTTCTAACGAAGTAGCTGACTTGAGCGATAAAGTTGACGGTCTTACTTCTGATGCAGACGGCGACGGTGTTCCAGATTACTTGGATGCTGACGACAACACTCCAGAAGGTTACACTGTTGATGGTGCAGGTCGTGCTATGGATATCGACCGCGATGGTATTCCAGATGACATCGATCAAGATCCTTTCACTCCACGTGGTGCTCAAGTTGACGCTACTGGTCGTGAGTTGGATGACGATGGTGACGGTGTTCCAAACAGCCGTGACGAAGAGCCTAACACTGCCGAAGGCAAAATGGTGAACTTCCAAGGTCGTGAGATCAAAGGTGGTTTGGGTGGCGATGCTGCTAATGCATTCCTTCCAGATATCTTCTTCAACTTCAACAGTGCAAGACTATCTTCAGCAAACGAGCAACGTCTCCTTACTATTGCTAAGATCATGATGGCTGATGAAAGCGTTGAAATGGAAGTAATTGGTCGCGCTGATCCAGTAGGTAGCGAGAAGTACAACTTGAACTTGTCTGAGCGTCGTGCTCAAGCAGTTGTTGATGCACTCGTAAACAACTACGGTATCTCTGCTGACCGCTTCACAGTAACTGGTTTGGGCGAAGGTGCTCAGACTGGAAGCAACAACAACGTAAACCGTCGTGTTGAATTCCGTGTGAAGTAATCACAACGATTATAACAAAGAAGGGCTCCGAATTTCGGAGCCCTTTTTTTATGCCTATGTGTTAGGTGGATTTCAGTTCTGCCAACCGTGTATTACGGCAGCAATTGGACCTTATTTCAATTTGCTCTTTAATGCCTTGAAGAGTTCCCAAAGGACAATCCCAGCACTGACCGATACGTTGAGACTGTGTTTCGTGCCAAGTTGGGGAATCTCAATACATCCATCTACGAGAGGAAGTAGATCTGCATCAACACCCGTTACTTCGTGCCCCATGATGATGGCTACCCCTGAATATTGAGAGGCATCGAAGTGGTCGAGCCAAACTCTATCAGTGGTTTGCTCTACGGCAAATACGGCATACCCTTTTTGACGAGCTTCTTCAACTGCTTCTGAGGTCTCAGAGAATTCTTTCCAGACTACGCTTTCGGTTGCTCCTAAGGCCGTTTTGTCCATTTCAGGATGCGGCGGAGTGGCGGTTAGTCCGCAGAGGTGGATTTCCTCTACCCGAAAGGCATCGGCCGTGCGAAAGATTGACCCTACATTGTGTAAACTTCGCACACGGTCGAGTATTACTATAACAGGTAGTTTGTTCGCTCGTTGAAATTCTTCAACATTTAGCCTTTCTAGTTCCGACATTCGAAGCTTACGCATAGCCTTTTGTTATATTCGCAGGAAAGCAAAGGTAACCCAAATCCCATCGGTCTTGGCAGGCAATAAATCCGAGACGCCGCTGATGCGGCAGTACAACGAAATCAAGTCGAAACATCCAGATGCATTACTGCTCTTTCGGGTAGGAGACTTTTATGAGACATTCGGTCAGGATGCTGTGAAAACCTCGCAAACGTTGGATATCATTTTGACCAAACGTGCGAATGGTTCGGCATCTGAAATAGAGCTTGCAGGGTTTCCACACCACGCTCTGGACACGTATTTACCAAAACTGGTACGGGCGGGCCACAGGGTAGCTATTTGCGATCAATTAGAGGATCCGAAGGCCACCAAGACGATCGTCAAAAGGGGAGTAACGGAATTGGTGACACCAGGCGTCACCCTCAACGATCAGATTCTTAAGAGCAAGAGCAATAACTTTCTCGCAGCAGTTCATATGGGAAAGACTTCCCATGGTGTGGCCTTCGTTGATGTTTCAACCGGAGAGTTTAGTGTGGCTCAAGGCCGACCGGAATACATTGCAAAGTTGCTTCAGAGTTTAGCTCCGAGTGAAGTTCTTTACAATCGTCAGAAGCGTACTGCATTCTTCGATGAATACGGTGAACGCTATTATTCTTATGGACTAGAAGATTGGGTATTTCAGCCTAAAACAGCGAAGGAAGCCCTTACGAGGCATTTTCAAACGCTTAATCTAAAGGGCTTTGGGATTGAGGATCTTGAAGACGCAACTGTAGCCGCTGGAGCCGCTCTACATTATTTAAGAGAAACCGAGCATCATCGGTTAGAGCATATTACTGCCATTGGGCGCTTAGCCGAGGATCACTATGTGTGGATGGATCGATTTACCATTCGGAACTTAGAATTGTTTCAAAGCAACAGTCCAGAAGGAGTGTCACTCATCGATATATTGGATCACACCGTGTCTCCTATGGGAGCACGACTCTTAAAGCGATGGTTAGCACTTCCGCTGAAGGATATGGAGTCGATCAAGCAGCGTCACGATGCGGTGGAATTCTTTACTGAGCATCCTCAGTGGAGTGACGATGTACGAGACGAATTGTCGCGTGTCAATGATTTGGAGCGCCTCGTGAGTAAACTCTCTACGGGACGCATTCTTCCTCGTGAATTAAATCAACTGGGCATTGGTTTGGATGCCATTAAGGCCGTTCACACTGCACTTGATGAACAGGGAGATTCTCCATTAGAGGTCTTCAAGAGTCAGTTGAATCCACTGGAAGCCTTGCGAGAAAGAATAGCATCGGTAATTCAAGATGAACCCGGTGTTTCTGTACAGAAGGGCGGAGTGATTCGAGAGGGCGTTCATGAAGAATTGGACGAGGTTCGAGGCTTGATGAAGAACGGTAGAGATCACCTGGCCAAGATCTGTGAACGCGAACAAGAGCGCACGGGAATTCCGAGCTTGAAGATTGCCTTCAACAATGTTTTTGGATATTACCTCGAGGTTCGCAACACACACAAAGACAAAGTTCCTGAAGAGTGGGTTCGCAAGCAAACGCTTGTGAATGCGGAACGCTATATCACTGAAGAACTCAAGGAATATGAGTCCAAGATTCTCGGAGCAGAAGAGCGGAGCTTGGCATTGGAATACAAGATTTACGAATCGCTGATTCAAGAATCGGCCAGCTATCTCCCGAGTTTAAAAATCAACGCGAATACACTCGCTCAATTGGATGTCCTTCTTGGGTTTTCAACCTTAGCACTAAAGCACAAGTATGTTCGTCCTGAGATGGTGGAGGGTTCCGACTTACACATTGAGGATGGTAGGCACCCTGTGATTGAACAAAGATTGAAGGTAGGCGAATCGTACGTGGCCAACGATGTTCACCTTGATCGCGAGGAGCAGCAGATCATCATGATTACTGGTCCGAATATGTCGGGTAAGTCGGCGCTCCTTCGACAAACGGCACTCATTGCGCTGATTGCTCAGATGGGATCATTTGTTCCTGCAAAGAGCGCCAGTATTGGCCTGTTGGATAAAATCTTTGTTCGTGTAGGAGCATCGGATAACATATCAGAAGGCGAATCGACCTTTATGGTGGAGATGACGGAAACGGCAAGCATCCTAAATAACCTCTCTGAGAACAGTTTGGTCTTGTTGGACGAGATTGGTCGTGGTACGAGTACCTACGACGGGATTTCGATTGCTTGGGCCATTGCTGAATACCTCCACGAACATCCTACCAAGGCCAAAACTTTGTTTGCTACGCATTATCACGAGTTGAACGATATGGCTAACACCTTTGAACGCATTGCTAATTACAATGTCTCGGTAAAGGAGTTAGATGATGATGTGATTTTCTTACGAAAGCTTGTTCCAGGAGGCAGTGCGCACAGTTTTGGTATTCACGTAGCCGGAATGGCGGGAATGCCCAAATACGTCGTTCACAAGGCTGAAAAAATGCTTGGAATACTGGAATCAAGTAGAGATAGAGGAGATTCTATAACCGAGAAAGCGTCTGGCGAAATGCAGATGAGTTTTTTTCAATTGGACGATCCCTTATTGGAAGATTTGCGATCAGATATTAAAACTTTGGATATCAATTCGCTAACTCCAGTAGAAGCATTGATGCTCTTAAACGAGATGAAAAAGAAGTTGGGTGAGTGATAATTTTTTTCGCTCAATACTTGACAGAAATGGATTTTGCCTTACATTTGCCATCCCGTTACGCCAGTAGCAACGGGAAAACGCGAAAGTAGCTCAGTTGGTAGAGCACAACCTTGCCAAGGTTGGGGTCGCGGGTTCGAATCCCGTCTTTCGCTCTAGTCCCGACGAATAGTCGGGATTTTTTTTGTCAAATACTAAATGACAAGTCATTATATTTGGCATCCACAACCGCCGCCCTGGTGGTGGAATTGGTAGACACGAGGGACTTAAAATCCCTTGAGCAGAAATGCTCGTGCGGGTTCGAGTCCCGCCTGGGGCACATCATTAAAAAACCCTTGCTAATCTTACGACTAGCAAGGGTTTTGTGTTTGTGGGGATCTCTAATTGAGTATAGAGACGTGCACCATTATTAATAGTGCAACGTCACTTTGCGATTCAAGAATTGATTATCAGCGTCAATAGGCATGGTTTCTCCCATCTCAATGGTGATCTGGTCGTCTTCATATCCAAACTGACTTAGGAAGCTTTTTACGGCCTCTGCACGACGTTTTCTCAATTCAGCATTGTAGGTCTCATCTCCGATGTTATCGGCAAAAGCAACCAACTTAATGTTGTCTGGTTTCTCTTGAGCAATCATCGCTAGGCTCTTCTTCGCCTCAACCGTTAGAACAGAGGAATCAAAGTTGAAATAAACTTCAGCAATGTGATTCACTTCTACAGCTTTCGGAGCTGCGCTTTGTGCTTCAAGTGAGTCTATCTTAGCAGAAAGCTCATCTAACTCCTGTGACTTCTGAGTAATCTTGTCTTCTTGCTGTGCAATGCTAGTACGAAGACTGTCAATTTTTTTCTCATTCGCCATCGCAGTAGAGTCATCCTTACTACCGTTGATGTTTAGGTAGTCTTCACTGAAGTAACCCACCTGGTAGGTCGGTTTTTTCTCTGAATTTCCAAAGGTGTAAGCAATACCTAGAGCAGTAGTGAGGTAAGTGTCGCTTCCTTTCGCTTCATCATATCCATCAAAACCATCGTCATAGGCCACGTTGTACATCACTTCCAAATCAACTCTCCATGAAGTAGACAGTTCGTACTGAACACCCAAGCCAATGCGACCCGACCAAAAATCAGCAGAGCTAGATTGATCGCGAGAATCGTCTTTAATGAGGAACTGTTCCGAAGAGTAACTTCCGTAACCCAAACCTACTTTGGTCAAGAAGTTCCAGCGACGGTTGTGCAACGAAGGGTTGAGGTTATTCCAAATGAAGATTCCATCAACCCCTGTAAGGTTGAAAGTTCCCTCATAGTACTCCACATCGCTCGCACCGCTGATATTCGCTCTGCGGTGATCGATTTGTACTCCTACAAATGGATTGAACATGTACTCAAGGTAGAGTTCAAATCCAAGGTCGAATGAAGTTTTATCTCCATTCATACCGTACATATCCTCAGAGTAAGGTCCATCAAAACGATACGAAGGAAGGTCGTATACATGCATTCCACGGATGCCTAGTGTAAGAGGCTTCAGTTCAGATCCTGGATTGTTGTCGGTTCTCATGTCCTGAGCTTCTACCGTGTATCCAGTTATAGCAAGAAGAATAAAGACAGCTAACTTTTTCATGTTCATGCAATTATTTGATGATGACTCTATGATTGGATACAGACGCATCATTCGAGATTCTTAAGATGTAGGTAGCAGCTGGAAGATGACTGAAGTCGAGACTGATCAATCCATTCGCTGTTGTCATAGATCTTTCGTTGTACAATACCTGACCTCCAAGGCTAACCAATTCAATCTGTAGATCGGTTGACTGATCTGCATTCACTTTGATGTTAACCAAGCCGTCAGTTGGGTTAGGATAAACCTCTACTGTTGTGATGTCGAGTTCTTCGATACCGATACCACCACCAGAAGTTCCTACAACTCGTCCATCGCCGTAGTTCATACATCCCGAAGAGTTACCTACCATTACTTGATAGTTACCTCCTACGTTGTAAGAGTAAGTTGGATTTACAGCCCCTGGAATGATCTGTCCGTTGCGATACCACTGGTAGGTAGTATACGTTCCTTGAACGCCCAATGTGGTTGTTCCCAATTGAATGATAACTGGTTTTGTTGGAATAGGTAGAACGGTAACCGAGATGCTTCCACTTACTGTACAGTTGTAGTCGTCTGTGAATGTGTAATTCAATTGGTGACGACCAGCTCCTGCTGCTTGAGGGTCAAATGTGTTTCCATTCACTACACCTGGTCCGGTCCAAACGAGTGAAGACTGACCGAGCGTAATGTCTACCGCAGGATCGTTTTCACAAATCTCTAGTAGACCTGGGATAGAAGGCTGACCACCTGGAACAACCACGATGGTGAATCTCACAATCGTATCATTACCTGCGTTATCTCGGATGCGGAATACGTTCTCTGTAATACCCGCCGGGAAGATGCTTCCGCTTGGCAAGCCTGAGGTTTGTGTAACCACTACGTTTCCACAATTGTCTGTACCCGCTATTGGTGCGTAGGTGTAGTTTGCATTACAAATACCCACTGTGTCAGATGCTGGAACAAACGTTGGAACTGGCTTCACGTCATCTACAACGGTTACGTTGAATGTTGCCGTGCTTGTGTTATTCGCGCCATCTGTAGCCGTTATGGTTACAGTGGTGGTTCCCACAGGGAAGGTAGTTCCCGAAGGGTGTGAGTATGCTAAGCTTGCTGAAGAACAGTTGTCTGTTGCTGTAGCTGCAGGGTAATTCACCACATTGCCACAAGAAGTTGTAGAGCTACCCACTGTGATGTTGGCAGGTACATTGGCAATAACCGGAGCTACGATATCCGTAACGGTTACGACAAATGATCGTGTTCTTGTATTGCCAGCGGCATCTGTTGCGGTGTACGTAACTGTTGTAGTACCCACTGGGAAGGTAGCACCTGAAGCATAGCTAGAGGTCAACGTTGGTGTACCACAGTTATCGGTTGCCGTTGGTGTAGACCATGTTGCTACCGCATCACAAGTACCAGCGTTCGGTACCACTTGAATGTTAGTAGGTAGGTTGGAAATCATTGGAGAGATAGTATCCAATACGGTTACCGTGAAGGACGCAGTGGTAGAGTTACCACTTGGATCGTTGGCTGTAACCGTTACTGTAGTTACACCCAAGGAGAACAGGCTTCCATTGATAGAACTGCTGATGATATTCGTGCTGTTACAGTTGTCGATAGCTGTGATGGTTGGCCACTGTACAATGGTTCCACACTGACCGGCATCTGCATAAGCAGTAATATTCGCAGGGGTGTTATTCAACGTTGGAGTCACCGTATCAACTACAGTTACTATTGCACTTGCGCTTGCTGTGTTGCCAGAGCTGTCTGTCACACTCAACATTACAAGGTTCTGACCTAGGTCAGCGCAATCGAGCAAGGTAATATCGGTGGCATAGGTTTCAATCCCACAGTTGTCCATGCTTCCGTTATCGATGTCGGATGGAGCGACTGTCGCTGAACCCGTAGCGTCTAAGTACACCGTGTGATTCTGAGTGACTACAGTAGGAGCAATGTTGTCTTGAACGGTAACGATTGCCGTAGCGGTACTCTGATTATTGCTGTTGTCGGTTACCGTAACTACTACAGTATTCGCTCCGATATCTGAGCAATCAAAGTCAGATTGACTCAAGGTGATTGTACTGATGGTACAGTTGTCCGTTGAGCCGTTGTTCAACATTGCTGGCGTTACACTGGCTTGACCACTTGCATTTAAGCTAATGGTAAGGTTTTGAGCCATGGCAATTGGACTAACCGTATCCATCACTGTTACGGTTACGCTTGCACTGCTACTGTTACCTGAAGCGTCACTTACCGTAAGGTTTACAGTGTTCGTTCCAAGATCAGCACAAGTGAAGTTCATTTGATCCAACGTGATGGTGCTGATTGAGCAATTGTCCGTTGATCCATTGTTGATCATGCTAGTAGTAATGCTAGCCTGACCGTTTCCATCTAGATAGATCGTTAGACCTTGAGCTGTGGCAATTGGCGAAATGGTATCTCTAACCGACACAATGAAGTTTGTGGTGTTCGTGTTACCTTCCGTATCACTTACCGTGAAGCTTACGCTATTCGAACCCAAGTCGTCACAAGTGAAATCCATTTGAGACACCCACATGCTGTCAATTGAACAGTTGTCGGTACTACCGTTGTTTGCCTGAGCAGCGGTAATGTTAGCTAGTCCATTCGCATCAAGGTAAACGGTAAGGTTTTGAGCTTGTGCCGATGGATTTAGGTTGTCTTCAACAATGACGGTAGCTACGCCTGTGGTTGAATTAGAGTTTTGATCGGTGATGGTAAGTGTCACTGAGTTCACTCCCAAATCGGAACAGTTAAAGCTAGTCTTAGATGCAGAGTAGAAGAAGAGGTTAGAACAGTTATCAGTACTTCCTCCATCTAGTTGAGATGCCGAAATGCTCGCTTGTCCCGTTGCGCCCAATTGCACTGTAATGGTACGAGCAACGAGTGTAGGACTAATGGTATCTTTTACATCCACAAAGAAACTTTCTGTTGCACTATTTCCACTTAGGTCGGTTACCGTAAGGTTGCGCAATTGCAATCCTTTGTCCACACAAGTGAAGGTGTCTTGGCTAGAGCTCAATGTGATCAGACAGTTGTCTGAACTTCCAGCATCTACTGATACTGGGTTGAGTACAGCTACACCATTGGCATTCAAGTAGAGTGTTGTATTCTTTGTTCTCGCTATCGGAGTAATGGTATCCACTACGGTTACGATAAAGGATGCGCTGTCTATGTTTCCATTTATGTCTTCTACAATGAAATATCTAGGATTGGCTCCCAAATGAGAACAATCGAAAATGGAATCCGTAACAGTTGTTTTCAGAATACCACAAAGATCATTTGATCCATTGTCTACCATTGCACTGGTTACGGAAGCAGCGCCATTGTTGTCGAGGTATACGGTAACGTCTTGAGCAATGACCGTTGGTTTAACGGTGTCGAAATCGGTAACCACAATGGTATCCAATCCTTGACAGCCCAAGCTGTCGGTCATAGTTACATAATACGTACCTGCTGAGATGCTATCCGCTACAGCGGTTGTATCCCCATTCGACCACAAGTAAGTGAAAGGAGGTACGCCGTTAACAGGTACCGCGAGTAATTCGCCATCCGAGAAACCTGGACAATCCACTGATTTTTGCAATGTAATGTTCATGGCCAGCGGCGCAGGTTGTGTTACTTCGAAGGAGTCTACAAACGAACATCCTGTCCTATCGGTAACAGTAAGGGTATAAACACCCGCGTCTAAGGAGTCGATGACAGCAGTACTGTCTCCAGTATTCCAAGAGTAGATATATGGCGGTCGGCCACCACTCACGTAGGCTTGCAACTGCCCGTCATGGGTTCCATAACAAGCAACATTCTGAACGTCTGCTGAATCGATTTTGAGAGAGTCAGGAACAGACAATGTAATAACATTACTGTATGCGCTATCTCCACAAGTGAGGTCAACAACCTTTCTCCTAAAATATTTGGTATCAAACTGCTGACCAGGTAGTTGATAACTCAAGCTGTCATTGTCGCCAGGAGCTGAACTCCAATTCACCTTATCCATAGATTGTTCCCAAGTAATCATGAAATTACCAGAACCACCTGAAATGGAATCGAGGTTGTTAAATGGAGGAGCAACGTCTCCGTTACAAATATGGATGTACGTAGGGGGTTCAGGAACCGGGAAATACACCGTTGTTTGTCCACCACTACCAGCTCCACCAGTGTTCGGCATACTATATTGGAAGATCGTGTCCTTAGACTCATTGTACCTCACGATGAGCTCACCATTATTCCATCCATCTCCGAAGGAATCGAAGGCATCCAGTTTTAGCGTTTGATCAATGGGAACACAAAGCAGATGTTGAGGAAGGTAGCTCCCGTCGTAGACCGTTAAATTGGTTGGGTATGTACCACTAGACACGGATGCAAGTTGTGTATTCGTGGTACTGTCACTCATAGTCCAGTACATTTCGGTAGAGAAACTCACCGAACGCATAACGATTTCGATCGATACTTCTCCGGGGCTAGGAGTGGTGCACTGAGCCTCACCCTTGTAGCTGAACAAGAGGGCGAATACGGTGAGAAATACACCGACGAAGGAGGTCCTCGTGTTATTCATTAATAAGTTGGTCTTCATAATCTCAAGGTTAGGAGTCTGTGGTTAGGAGTCTTTGGTTGTTGAGCTTAACTGTAATTCGAAGAATTGGGTGGTGTCCGCATTGTTCGGAACCACCAATAGAGGAGGGGCAACTTTTCTGCGAATGAGTTTTAGGTCTTTCGCATCATTTGGACAGTACAATCCACTAGGGGTGTACGTCCAACTGCCATCCTCGTTGTGAAGTAGGATGAAGCCAGATCCTGCATCGTATCGAGGGGTCTCTGGTTCTGTGATGTAATGGTTACCTACACCCATCAAGTCTTTTCGACCATCTGCGTTTAGATCCATTGCAATGAAGGCATTCACAGGTGATAGCTGAGCTTGGAATGGAAGCTTCTGGGCTTCGTATCCATCACTGCTGCTCATAAATGCCGTAGAGCTGAAAGTAACTGCTCTAAACTGAAGGGCTTCATCCAACATTTCTTTGCCGTAAATTTCTTCAAGTGAAGCCGAAGCAAAATCGGCATACTGTGGAAACTTATCTTTCAGGAAAGGCATTTGTTGAGACGAACACTCTCTACCTCGTACGGGTACAAGTTTGTCATGGTATTCTTTGGCAAGAACGATATCAATGTTTCGCTCTCCATCAAAGTTATTGGCAAACAAGAAGAGAGGATGCTCTAGACTTGGGTGGAATTTGTTGTTCTCTCCCAGATTTCCAGCAATGATGTCAGGTGTGCCATCGCCGTTGAAATCATCAATCAACAAACTGTGCCACCATCCTTCAGTATTCGATAAACCGTAGCTGGCGCCAGATTCTTCAAACGTGTTTTCACCTTGTAGGTATAAACTGATTGGCATCCATTCACCGGCTAGAACTAAGTCGAGTTTGTCATCGCCATTAAAGTCTGCCCACTCTGCTGCGGCAATCATGCCCAGTTTATAGGTTCCGAAGTACTCAATGGTTTTATCCTTATAAACTCCATTCTCATTGATGAGGAGCTTAGATGCAGGAATGGTTGGATATGCCGCAGGAGACGTTCGTCCTCCTACAAAGAGGTCTAAATCACCATCGTTGTCGATGTCGGCCGCGGTAACCACTTTGGTACTGCTCGACCAATTCGGAAGTACGCTGCTATTGCGGGTGAACTCACCATTTCCGGTATTTTCATACAATCGGTCGGTGAGAACAGATGCATCGTATTGCAGCATTTCTGAACCACCACCAGAGCATACATACAAGTCTTGGTCGCCGTCGTTATCAAAGTCAAAGAACAGTGCTCCCATGTCTTCAGATCGGAAATCTTCTGTCCATGGTTGAACTGGAGCTAGGTCAAAACTTCCATCTGGGTTTTGGAAGTACAACGCGCCTGCTTGGTGCTTACCTCCACCTAGGTATAAATCATCAAGTCCATCGCCGTTAGCATCACCCACAGCCGCAGATGGACCAAGTCTACCTTGCGAATGCGGCAACAGAATCTCTGCAGCGAACTCATTGTAGGGTTCGTCGTAATGGCGATGGGTAATAGGTGCGTTTGAGGTAGAAAGGGCGTTGATGAGTGAATTACTCGACTTGTTCAAGACATCTGGACCCGCCGCTGTCATGTTTTGAGCAGAAGCTACTAACGTGAGCGTTTGATTGACATTCACATTCTCCTTCTTGCTCCAACTGCCGTTTGACCATTTAATCCAAACTTCTTCTACAGTGTTCTCTTTTTCAACGCCAAAGTAAAGAACGGGCTCCATCGAAGAGAAGTATCCGTGAATAGGAGACAACTCTTGATACTGCCATCCTAATGGCGTTTTGATATAGGCTTTGGCATTGTAGTCACTTGGACCGTTTTCACTCTTTCTAAGATCCAGTCGGAGGAAGTTATTCACCGTCGTGTTCTCAAAGACGAAAGCCGTATCGTCAATGTTGTTCATCACCAAGTCGAGGTCGCCATCTTGGTCAAAGTCGGCATAAGCTACCCCGTAGGTATAGGCTGAGTCGTTGCCAAAAGCCGAACGGAGTTTATCGAACTTCATATCGCCGCCTCTATTGCGGTAGTATTCGTTAGAAAGTGGAATACTTGGCATCATAGCGAAGAGTTCTTCCTTCAACTCGTTTGGAACAGACCCTCCGTTTTCGTCTTTGGCCTTTTGCATAGCCATGCGGAAGTCGTTGTCGCGAGGATATCTACGAATGCCATTGCTGATGAAAATGTCCTTGTATGAATCCCCATCAAAATCCTGCATGAGTGCTGTCCAAGACCAATCGCTTTTTGCAAGACCCGTTTGGTGAGCCACATTCACAAAATGTCCAGTACCATCATTGAATTGAAGGCTGTTGAACATGTATTGATGAGGGAGCTTCAAGTTTTCGGTGAGGTAGTAGAACAACTGAGTATTCATACTAGCCATGAGCGTTTTACTGCGGTAGTGATCGTCAATGGCCATATCTACCACCAAAATCTCTGGACTCAGGTCATTGTTCAAATCTGCTACATCCACGCCCATACCGAAGTAGGTGATTTGACGTGTGCGTTCCTTTTGTTCATCTACAAAAGTTCCATCTCCGCGATTGATGTACATGAAATCTGGAACGGAATAGTCATTGGCCACGTAGATGTCGGTTAGCCCGTCATTGTTGATGTCTGTTGTAGCGAGTCCAAGGCCATATCCGTAGGCCAAAATGCCCGCTTCAATGGTAACGTCAGTGAAGCCTGCTTCGCCATCATTCCGGTAGAGGTGGTTGGTAGCCAGAAGCATATTAGCCGTGTCTTTCATTAACTCAACCACTTCTGGAATACGAACGCCCCAATATGTGGTGTGATTCATCACAAAGAGGTCGAGGTCGCCATCACCGTCATAGTCAAAGAAGGAAGAGTGCGTAGACCAATTGGAATCATCCACGCCGTATTCAGCAGCTGCTTCTCTAAATTTGAAGTTGCCTTCGTTGATGAAAAGCTTATTTCTGCGCTTTTCTGGGTCGATAGAAGGTCCACCACAAGCAATGTAAATATCGAGAAGACCATCTTGATTGACATCCGCCATACTCACACCGTTTGTCCAACGATCTGTAGCTTGTAGAATGGGATCTTCAACGGCTTCAAATTTCCAATTGCCCAGGTTTTTGTAGAGGGCATTCGGGCTGGTGTTTGAGCCAAAGTAAATGTCTGGCAAACCATCGTTATTGAGATCACCTGCCGCTACACCACTGCCGTTGTAATAGTTCTCAAACGTGAGCACATTCTCATGGGAGAAGATGTTCTCTTCTAGCCTGTTGTAGAACGATAACCCTGTTGCTGAAGGACTCTTTGAAGTAAAGAGCGGGGATTCCGTTTCTGAAGGATCATCTTCATCTGAAGACGTGCTTTCAGAACACCCATTCGACAATAGCAATAGGGGAAGTAGCCCTAGCACCGAAATGTAATATTTCAAGCTGGAGTTCATAGGTAACATTTATGAGGATCTTAATTACCTATGGACCCGCCGTCGAGCTCTTGTCGATCGTTTCCAACCGTAATATTTACGGTATTGACCGAGGTACATCCATTTTCATCAGTAACTAAGACCGTGTAATCGTCGGCTATAAGTGCATTCGGATCATTGAGAACCACACTTGTGTTCAGTCCAGTAAAGGTGTACGTAACGACACCCGTACCGCCCGTGTGGTAAACGGTCACACTACCATCACTTCCACCGTAACAAGACACATTGTTGCTCAATACAATGGAGTCAATCACAAGCGTATCAGGTTGCACTAGAGTAATCGTATCGCTGGCAATACAACCTGTAGACGTGTCGGTAGCGCGGCCCCAATAAGTGCCAGCAGTCAAGGAGTCAATGGATTGCGTCGTGTCTCCTGTACTCCACAGGTAGGTGATGTTTGCATTGGCGGTGAAGCCCGTTAAAGAGAGTGCGGCTAGCGTATCGGAATAGCACAATAAACTATCGTCTATGGCAATATTCGCTTCAAACGGAGCAACTGCGGCTACTTCTACGGTGATAGAATCCATACATCCTGTTTGATCACTAACTACTACAGAGTAAATACCTGGAGCCAATCCTGTTCGGTTACCCGCAGTACTATTGTCGCTCCAGGAGTAAGAATAAGGAGGAGCACCACCGCTGATATAGAGGGTGATGGACCCATCATCAACTCCAGCACAGAAGGAAGAATCGATGAGTACAGAGTCAATCAATAGTGAATCTGGTACAATGAGATTAATTTCATCGATAATTGTATCGCTAGCTGCGGAATCAATCGCGATACGACGATAGTAACTGGTATCTGTTCTTGAGCCCAATGGCTGATATGAATATGGATCACCATTCCAACTAGGTGCGGCTGCCCAAGTCGCTCTATCAAAGGACTCTTCCCAAGAGTAGATGTATTGGCCCGAGTCTAGTGCTATGGTGTCATCTATCACAAGCGCGGGAGATGATTCCCCTTGACAGATGCTTACTTTTTTAAGGACAGGTTCTACTTGGAAATAGGCTACTCCTGTTGATCCAGATGCCAAGGTGTAACTAAATGCAGTGTCCTGGGTTTCTGCGTATCGTGCATAGAACGTACCTCCATTCCAACCATCGCCAAATGAATCAAATGCATTGAGCTTCAATGTTTGATTCGTTGGAAGACATAACTGGTGTTGAGGAAGGGCCGTTGGGCCATATACGTTGTTTGAGTTGTAAGAGCCGGAACCAACAGATGCATAAAGGTTTCCAGTTGCACTATCCTGTAAATTCCATGAAATCTCTGTACCAAAGCCGTCGGCTTCGAAAACAATTTCAATAGCAACTTCGCCCGGACCGGGTGTTGTACACTGAGCTTTTCCTGATTCAGGAGCAAGTAAAATTGTCGTGAATACAAAGACAGCCACAAACTGTCTAAGGAAAGCTATAGGGAATAGTCTTTCGCTCATAGCGGAGGTTGGTTAGTAGGTATGTCCAACTACGTCTATCGCAAAACAGTTCGTAGTTGAGTAAGTTGGTTAGGTCAAAAGTAAAGTAAATTTTTTGAAAACCTCACCAAATCAGCGTTACGACAAATGCAGACTTTTAACTTCTATTTTCAGCTTCTAACTATTTGATATGTAGGTGTATATTAAGAGGAGTAAAACAAAAATTCTCGGTAATTCATTGAATGGACTTCAACGATTACCGAGAATTCATGGTGTAGAATGGAAAAAAGTAGAAGGGATATTCCTACTTTGATTCAAAAGGAGAACTAGCACTTGGAACGTGCTTCATGTAAAAGCTCCACGCGTTTCGAGCAACATCTCTACCAAGCTCCAATCCAGCAATGTTGTCGGCCTGGATGTGATATCCTCCATACAATCTTGAAATGCCGGCCTGTTCTGCGGCGTCTGTGAAAGTTGGGAAGCTCAATGTTACGGTATCGCCCAAGCGATCTTGTTCCGTTAAACAACCAGCTACCCATTCTACTTCTACGCCAAATTCATCACTTCCTGTCCAATATTTTAGTGCTTCAGCACAAGCACCGCTAATTGTGCTATGTCCGGAAGTGTAACTAGGGAATGGAGGACATAAGAAGATGGATGGTGAATACGGACGCCAGTCGTTTCCATCCATTTCTATCATACCATATCCTTCTCCGCCCCACGCGGTGATGGTCTTTCCGCCATAATATTCATGAACCAATGCGAAAGGTCGTGCATAGTCATAGTACATTTTTGAATCCCATGAAGCGATAAAGGCATCCATTGCCACAACTTGATTGAGGAAGTACATCTTTACATCTTGATCAAGCGTGTGATTGTCTCGGATGGATACATCTTGTGCAAATTTGAGCCAGTGCCCCGCTTGCTGTACTGATTGAGGGCCATCGCGCATGAACTCTACCAAGGCCTTTTGTTGATCGGTAAGATTGGCTTGCATTTCAACCACTTGAGCCACTTCTTCTTTGAGTTGCTCCGAACCCACCATTGGTGGAGGACCTGGGCGGAACTGATCGCCGGAAGTCATGCTGATGGGCTTTACATTTTGCCAGAAAGGTGTCAAGCAACTTGGTGCAAATTGTCCACCTGCGCCATCACTAAAGTACTTAGGTTGCCATCGGTTAATATCAACATTGGTGTCTACAGAATTGACAGGCTGATAGTAAGTATAGTCGAAATAAGGTACACTCAAGGTGTCTACTTCTTCGCCGTATTGGTTGGAGCCATCTCCTTTTCGGGCTTCGATCACTGCCAAGGCCGCCAAGTTGCCAATGCCTTCTGGGGTTGATGGGTCTGTGCTTGTATTGGAAGGGTCTAGGCCGAGTTCAACCATGAACTCAGAGAACAGTGCAGAGTCAGAGTAATAATACTCAAGCATGGTTCTGTATGCCGCATAGCTGATCGCGATTTCTTTATTTTTGAGTGTTTGCTCTTCTGTCGGTCTACGACTAACGCCGTCTAAGTAAACCGGGATCGCTTCTGAGTCATATCGCGACCAAGCATCAAAAACAGAAGTGAAAATCAATCCGAGATATCGGGAGGTAATGGTCGGTCTAGGTTTGAACCTTTCGGTATCTAGTGCGGTTGCTTCAAGAGCCATTTGTCCCCATTTGTAGGCTACATTTTCAGATCCCATGGGCTCTAAGTTAGAGGTGGATTCTGATGGACTACAACCCAGTAGAATGGAGAATAGGAGAATTAGATTGAGATGTTTCATCAGGTTAGTAGGAAACGTTGATTGGTTAATTGGTGGCAAGAATAAATACTTTTAACGAAATATCGTCCTCGGTGAGGGATAATGTATATGTGCTAGAAGGCTATTGGAGGCACGAAGGAAGTACTATTGACGTTCTAATTTTATCCTCGATATTTGTTGAAATGAATGTATGCGCATGAAGAGTTTTGGAATTGCTGCTGTCTTATCACTATTGTCCGTTTTCGTCTATGGGCAAGAGGAAGTTTTGCCAATTCAACGCGTAGGTCTGTCGGTCGGTTATCACTCGTACCAAACGGTTCCTTCTGCATTCATTAATGAAGATGACGATGTTACCTTTTTGCGGACGAATACAGTTTCCACACCTGTGTTGCTTTTTCATTACGGTCGCGACGTGAGCGACGGAATGGTAACCCTCAATGTCAATCTATCTCTTGAGCGTTCAACCTCGGATTTGGTCAGTGGAAATGCCACGTATGAATCATCACTATTCCTTACACACCTGACGGTTACTGCCGGATTAGAGTGGTACTATTACCGAACCGAATACTTTTATTTGGGAAGTGGTGTTTTGGTAGGTTTTGGAATGGATAACGGGGTTTTCAGCAAGGAGGTCCGTCAAGATTTTGACTATACGCAGTACGACTATCACTACCAAGTGGATGCACTTTCAATGCGCTATGGACGCAAGTACGGTGTTTCCCTGTCTGGGGGCTATGGGGTATTAGGCAATGTTCGGGCGGGAATATTTGTAGGGATTTAAGACTTTCCGATCCACTTCAATTGATACAAATCCTTTCTTCGGTCACTTACGGTTCGTACGCTTCCGTGCACGTGGAGTTCTTTTAAAAGATCATAATCAACATCGGCAATCAAAGTCATCTCTGTATTTGGAGTGGCTTCTGCTTTGATTTGATTGGTCGGGAATGCGAAATCAGAAGGGGTGAATACGGCAGACTGGGCATATTGAATGTCCATGTTGTTTACTCTCGGAAGGTTTCCAACCGACCCTGCAATAGCCACATAACATTCGTTTTCTACGGCTCTAGCCATGGCACATGATCGAACCCTCATGTATCCATTTTGGGTGTCGGTTAAGAACGGAACAAAGAGCAATTGCATGCCTTGTTCACGCAATAGTCTTGGTAGTTCAGGGAACTCAACGTCGTAGCAAATCAGAATTCCCACCTTTCCCGCATCGGTTTCAAATACTTTGAGAACGTCTCCTCCTTGCATGCCCCAAGCTGTAGCTTCTGCAGGGGTGATATGGATTTTCTCGTAACTATCGATATTTCCGTTTCTGTGACATAAGTAGGCGATATTCTTGAGGTGGCCTTTTTCATCAATACGCGGCATTGACCCTGTGATGATGTTCACATTATAGCTCACAGCGAAGTCGCGGAAGATCTCCAGCAAGCGCTCGGTATATCCCGCCATTTCTCGGATGGCATCTCGCTCTCCCAAATTGTTGTACTTCTCCATAAGTGGAGCGTTGAATAATTCGGGGAATAAGGCGAAATCTGCGCCGTATCCACTAACGGAATCCACAAAGAATTCGATTTGTTCGACGAGGGAGTCAAAAGTTGGAAAGAGGCGCATTTGCCACTGAACCAGACCCAATCGCACAATCTGTTTGGGGGAATTGATGAGTTTTTCTTCGGGTTGATAGTAGATGTTGATCCACTCCAGCAGTGTAGCGTAATCTTTCGATTCATTGTCGCCTGGCAAGTAGTTTCTCAGCACCTTTCTGACGTGAAAATCGTTGCTAAGTTGAAACGACAACGTTGGGTCGTGGATTTCCTTGATCTTCACCTTGTCGATGTACTGCTTCGGCGTGAGCTCGTTGGCGTAGGAAGCGTAATTTGGAATTCGTCCGCCCGCCATGATGGCCCGAAGGTTTAAGTTCTCACAGATTTCTTTTCTCGCATCATAGAGTCGGCGGGCGAGTCGAAGGCCTCGGAAATCGGGATGAACGAAGATGTCAATTCCATACAAGGTGTCACCATCTTCGGTATGGGTTGAGAAGGTTTCCCCACCTGTGATTTTGTCATAGGTGTGATTATCCCCAAATAGCGAGTAATCTACAATGAGTGAAAGCGCAGCTCCAACCAGCTTCCCATTCACATATACCCCAATTTGACCATCGGGAAAGGTTTCGAGCAAGTCTCGAATGTGTTTTTTAGACCAGTACGCATCGTCAATGGCCGGATAGGCTGCGAGCATGGCCTCTTTGAGTGAATTGTAGTCGGAAGGTTCGAGGTGGCGCACCTCTACGTGCATATCAGTATTTAGGTCGGAACTCATTCTTCGTTGTTCTTTAGCTCGTCGAGTTTGCTTTTCGAGAAATCTATTAGTTGAGGAAAAAAGGCATTGAACTCCGACTGAAATTCAGCGTGGAATTCGTGTAATTCTTCTACGGCCTTCTCCATTTTGGAATTGAACGATGCCCTTCGGCTCATGCCGCCAAGGACCCTCTTCATTCCTTCAAACTTCGCATAATTTGTCAGCCAATCATATTGAATCATGTACGGTAACATGTGCTGAACTTGCTTTGGGAGGTCTTCTTTCCTACTCCGGAAAAACTCGTAGTGAAAATGAGCGAAATCTCGGAGCGGAACATTGTGCCACTTCTTCCAATTGAGAGCTAAGAAGTGGTCGTAGAAAATGTCGACCAACACGGCACTGTAATGCGAATACCTAGGAAAAAGTCTTTGTTTGCTCAGTCGAACAATGTCGTGATGATCTGTAAAATCATCAATGGCTCGGTGTAGTGCAATTCCCGTTTTGATTCGTGCACTGTGATGGGGAAGTCCTTCTCCTTTCACGGAGTCGGCTACAAAATTCCCAATCGCCACTTCGCGATCGTCAAATGAAAGATAAAGGTGAGCAAGGAAGTTCATTCACGTTAAGATACAATAAGTGAGCGGCCATTGTTCTCTCTCCGTTCAAATTGACCATAAAAAAAGCCGCCAACCCGAAGGCCGACGGCTTAGAGATGTCTAATCCCTTAGGGTTATGCTTCTAATAGCTCGAACTCATAACCTTCCATAATAGGATTGGCTAGAAGTTTTTTACAAGCTGTGTCCACCATCTCATGAGCTTCGTCCTTGCTGCCGGCTTCGACTTCAAGAGTGATGTGCTTTCCGATGCGAACATTGTCGATGGCGGAAAGGTCAATGTTTTTCAAACTGTGCGTTACCGTCTTACCCTGTGGGTCTAAAAGTGCCTTGTGCGGCATTACGTCGATCTCAGCGCGAAATTTCATGGCGGTGAATTCTATTGTCAATGATTGATATAATCAGGTACAAAAGTACAACTAATGATAGACCTGTGATACCTGAAAATGCGAATATTACAATTGCGCTCAAAATCAACAGGTATCTCGGCTTGTTGTCAGCCCATCCAAAATTCTTGAATTTGAGCGCTAGTAGCGGCAATTCGGCGATTAGAGCCCAACATGAAAATGCGGTGAATACCACGATGATTATTTCGAGGTAATCGCTTGCTCCTGCCAAATCCATGGTGCCGTGATCTATCCCCCAAACCAGTGAAAGAATCAAAATACTATTGGCCGGAGTGGGCAAGCCGATGAATTTATCCGTTTGTCGAGTATCAATATTAAACTTCGCCAAGCGATAGGCCGAAAAAAGAGCGATGGCGAGAGGGACGTAAGCAATGGAAGGGTCGCAAAAGGCCAACACAGAGTCGAAGCTGCAAATCTCACGTTTCAATACATAGGTTAGTCCAATGGCAGGAGCAAGTCCAAAACTGACTACATCGGCCAGAGAATCTAGTTGTTTCCCCATGTCGCCACTCACTTTTAACATTCGGGCAACAAAGCCATCGGCAAAGTCTAGCAATGCTGCAATGCCAATTAAATAGATGCTCCACTCAAATTCGTATTGAGTGAAGAGTAGAATGGCCAATATGCCGCAAAGCATATTTCCGAGGGTAATTGCGTTTGGAATGTGTTTCCTCATGGGTCAAACTTAAAACAAAGCGCCGTATCCTCAACGTGAGATGCCGTAACTTGAGCCTCTATTTCAGAATGCAATTGACATGCGTAAACTACTTGCCGCTCTTTCTACCGCGGGGTTACTAGCCATCGCTTGGCCTGCGAATGGAAGTTTAACGCCCCTGGTCTTTGGGGCTTTTATTCCCATGCTTTGGTTGGAGAAGGTCATTCGCTTATCGGATTCCAAACACAGAGGCCGTCAATTGTTTTTTTATGCTTGGTTGAGCTTTGGTCTTTTCAATTTGGGAACCACTTGGTGGGTGAGTTATGCGCATTGGAGTGGAACAGCGGCTACCACTATTGTCAACGGCGGACTAATGGCGTTTTGCTTTTGGCTCTTTCACATTGTAAGCAGAAACCTTGGGGCAGCTAAAGGCTTGATCTTGCTTCCGTTCTTATGGATGCCTGTAGAATATCTACATATGGATTGGGATATGTCATTCCCATGGCTGAATCTCGGATATGTATTTGCCAATCGTCCCTCTTGGATTCAGTGGTATTCCTACTCTGGCATTTGGGGTGGAACTCTGTGGGTGTTGTGGGTGAATGCCATTCTCTTTAGAAGTTTCTTGCCCTCACAGCCCAAGGCAACAGTCATTTCTTGGGTGTTGAAATCCATTTTTATTATCGGCATCCCGGTGGGAGTTTCTCATTGGATGTATGCCCATTATGAAGAAGTGGGAAGACCTGTAAATGTGGTGTCGGTGCAACCCAACTTGGATCCTTATTCGGTTAAATTCACACTAGATGATGAGGAAACCGTAGATCGTTTCATCTCTTTTGCGAAACCGTATTTATCGGATAGTACCGATTACTTGATTGGTCCAGAAACCATGATCGGAAAAGGGCGACTCAATGAAGCCACACTTTCGTATACCAGAGCCATTCAGAAACTTCAGCACCTAAGTGATTCGCTTCCAAAACTCAGAACGGTCATTGGGCTTTCGAGTCATTTGCGCTATCGATCCAAAGAGACAGAAACCGCAAGACCTCTTGGAAATAATGGCGGATATGTCGATCAATTTAATACGTCCATTCAGATCGGACCAACGGGTATGGAAATTCCGAGATACCACAAGAGTAAATTGGTAGTTGGGGTTGAAAAAGTTCCATTCAAATGGCTCTTTGAACCGCTTCTAGCAGGTGGGATAGACTTGGGAGGAGCAACGGGAACCTTAGGAGGACAAACTGATAGAGCGGTGTTCACAAGAGAAATGGACTCGTCTGTAATTGCCACGCCGGTTTGTTGGGAAGCTGATTTTCCCGGCTATACGGCAGAGTTTGTTCGGAATGGTGCACAGGCACTTTTTGCCATCACGAATGATGGATGGTGGAACGATACACCTGGTAAGACACAGCATATGTACTACGCCAGTGTTCGAGCGATTGAGAATAGAAGGGATGTGGTACGAAGCGCGAATACAGGAATCTCTTGCTACATCAATCAAAGGGGAGATATTTCCCATCAAATACCCTATGAAACGGATGGGGCGTTTGCCGCAGTGGTCTATTTAAATGATGAACTCACACTCTTTACAAAGTCTGGCGATGTTGGTGGACGAATATCCATCTTTATCAGTATCGCCGTATTGCTGTCCATTGTCGTAAAACTTCGAACTGGGCGCTAAAGAATTTGTTTAGTCTATAGGAAGAATGTAGAATTCAATGGGTTGTACAAGGTTCATTGTCTACATTTGTATCCCCGTTTTTACAAAACAGCTTTAAGTCAATATATCATGAGCTCATATGACGTTATCGTGATCGGTTCTGGTCCCGGTGGTTACGTTGCAGCCATTCGCGCTGCTCAACTAGGAAAGAAAACTGCGATTATTGAGAAGTATAACACTTTGGGTGGTACTTGTTTGAACGTTGGTTGTATTCCTTCCAAGGCTCTTCTCGATTCTTCGGAACACTTCCACAATGCAGAGTCAACTTTTGCAGATCACGGTATCGAAATCAATGCGCCAAAGGTGAACATTGAACAGATGATTAACCGCAAGCAATCGGTAGTTGATCAAACGTGTGAGGGTGTTGCTTTCTTGATGAAGAAGAACAACATTGATGTTCACACGGGTTTGGGATCTTTCAAAGACAAGAATACCGTTGTAGTAAAAGGTGAAGATGGCGAGACTGAACTCAAGGGTGACAAGATCATCATTGCTACCGGTTCTAAGCCAGTTGAATTGCCTTTTGCCAAGTTTGATAAAGAGCGAATCATTTCAAGCACAGAAGCGTTAAAGCTTTCTGAAGTTCCAAAGCACCTCATCGTTATTGGTGGTGGTGTAATTGGTCTTGAATTGGGTTCAGTTTATCGTCGTTTGGGTGCAGAGGTTACCGTAGTGGAGTATGCCGATAGCATCATTCCTACGATGGACCGCGCTATGGGGAAGGATCTTCAGCGTACCCTTAAGAAGTTGGGTATGTCTATCAACCTAAACCACAAAGTGAGTTCTGTAACTCGCGATGGCGATAAAGTGACTGTAGTTGCAGAAAACAAGAAGGGCGAAGAAGTGTCTTTTGAAGGTGATTACTGTCTCGTTTCTGTAGGTCGTCGCCCGTATACACAAGGACTCGGACTAGACAATGCAGGAGTGAAAGTGGACGATCGCGGAAGAATTGAAGTGAACGATCACCTCGAAACGAACGTAGAAGGCATTTACGCGATTGGAGATGTGGTTCGTGGTGCTATGCTCGCTCACAAAGCAGAAGAGGAAGGAACTTTTGTTGCTGAATGGATTGCAGGTGAAAAGCCACACATGGATTACAATTTGATTCCAAATATCGTTTACACTTGGCCAGAAGTAGCAGGTGTAGGTAAAACGGAAGAGCAGTTGAAAGAAGAAGGCGCGAAGTACAAAACGGGATCATTCCCAATGAGAGCCCTTGGACGTTCACGTGCATCTGGTGACATTGATGGTTCTGTGAAAATTTTGGCCGATGCTGAAACCGATGAAGTACTCGGCGTACACATCTGTGCTGCTCGTGCTGCCGATATGATTATGGAAGCTACAGTAGCGATGGAATTCCGCGCATCTGCAGAGGATATTGCCCGCATTTGTCACGGTCACCCTACCTACACAGAGGCCATCAAAGAAGCGGCCATGGATGCGACTGCAAAGCGTTCCATCCATTCTTAAGTGATTGCATTGCCGACGAATGTCGGTTTGAGATACAAAATGCCACTTGTCTTTTGACAGGTGGCATTTTCATTTTAGAACATACACTTCTGTGTAACTTTGCATTATGGCCTACACCTCTCATCCTTTACCCCTTTCTTCGGATTGGCACACTACGGTGGTATTGCTTGCCGATAGAACGCCTTCGTTTGCGTTGTTGGATTCCTGTGAGCAAGAAGATGCCCGGGGTAAATACGATTGGCTAGCGGGAGGAGGATCCATGGCCGAGATGATTCCGAAAGAGGAGGTCTTTCCATCCCTTCGTGACTCTCGGAAGCAGAATTCCGGATGGTGGTTTGGGAGGTTGAATTATGATGTCAAGAATGATATCGAGGCCTTGCGCTCGGAAAACGCACGTCGATTTGATTGGCGTGAGGTTCACTTCTTTGAGGCCGAATGGGTCGTTACATCTCAAAATGGGGCATGTGTTTTATGGCTTCATCCCCAGTCCGATTTTTCGATGGAAAGTTGGATGGAATGGGCTCATCAGCCTTTCAATCCGCAGGAGTCCAATCCGGTTCAACTGGAATTTGGAACGTCGAAGGAGGAGTATTTGACCTCGGCTTCCAAGTTGTTAGCTCACATTCAGCGCGGCGATATTTATGAAGTTAATTACTGTGTAGAGTTCTATGCTGTGGATGCTGTCATTTCCCCATTGGCTACTTATCGCCAGTTGCGCAGTAAGATGTCGCCTCCCATGAGTGCTCTTCTAAAGGAAGGAAATGAATGGGTGCTCAGTATGTCGCCTGAGCGATATCTTCAGAAACAGCACACTCGATTGTTGAGTCAGCCGATCAAAGGTACCGCAAGAAGATCTCATGATGTGGAGGAAGACGCTCAGATTGCCGCCGACCTATTCCGGAATCCGAAAGAAAGAGCGGAGAATATTATGATTGTTGACCTTGTGCGAAACGACTTGAGCCGAGTGGCCCAAAGAAACTCCGTGAAGGTGACCGAGCTTTGCGGCATTCACTCCTTCAAAACGGTTCATCAAATGATTAGCACGGTAGAGGCTGAGTTAAGTGAAGACTGCGATTTATGGGATGCCATTCGCGCATCCTTCCCAATGGGATCAATGACTGGTGCTCCAAAGTACAGAGCCATGGAACTCATTGAAGAAATAGAAACCCACCGACGAGGGGTATACAGTGGGGCTATCGGCTATATTGATCCAGAGGACAACTTTGATTTTAATGTGGTGATTCGCTCGGTGGTTTACGATTCCACAACGAAGGATTTAAGTGTTTCCGTAGGAAGTGCACTCACTATTTCCGCCCAGCCGGAGACAGAATGGGAAGAGTGTTTGTTAAAGCTCTCCGCTCTCCGTGAAGTCTTGGCTAATCCGGTGGGAAAGCCCACCGCTTAACGCTATTTTTGGGGTATGGATTTACATGAGGTTGTTCAAGGATTCCTAGATGAACAAGGCGTTAAGCCAGAAGATGGAATTGTTGTAGGATGTAGTGGAGGAGTGGACAGCATGGTGTTGGCCAATGTATTGTATGTATTGGGCTACCGCATGGGAATCTACCATATGAATGCGGGGCTTCGAGGAGAGGAGGCTGATGCCGACGAAAATCTAGTTGATAAATGGGCTGTAGGAATGGGCGTGTCCTTCAAAGCAGGACATTATAAACTCGGAGAGGGAAAGCGCAAATCCATCCAAGTTCGGGCGCGCTCTCAGCGGTACAAAGACCTCAACGAAGTTTGTAAAGAGTGGGGAATGCGTTGGATTGCCACAGCTCATCACAAGCAGGACAAACTGGAAACCACCGTTCTGAACTTCTTGCGCGGCTCTGGAATACAAGGCCTCACCTCGCTTAGAGAAAGACGAGAGAACATCATTCGTCCCTTACTGCAGGTTTGCAAAGAAGAGCTGTATGCTTATGCCAAGGAGAAATCTGTTCCATGGCGAGAAGACGCCTCGAATCGCTCAACGGGATATGCCAGAAATAGAGTCCGACTCAATGTGATACCCGCGTTGCAAGACGTTACAGATCGCGGACTAGAAGGTGCGTACAAGACTATAGAACTCTTGCAAGAAGCCACCGATTTCCTCGATGAGAAGTTGTCCGAAGCCGTTGAAGACATCGTTTGGTGGGATGGTGTTCAGCTCAGAATTGATAAAGCCGCATTGCAGAACAACCCACACGCGGGATTGTTACTTCACTATATTTTATCGCCTTACGGACAGTTTGATAAAGTGGGAATACTCCAAGCGCTAAACGGACAACCGGGGAAGCGCTTTACCAATGATCGCTTTGAACTGATTGTGGATAGAGAGCATTTGATCGTCCATAAACCACAAGAACCCGAAGATAAAGCCTTCAAATTGCAAAGGGGAAGTCAGGTTTTGAAGAAGCCCATTTCTCTTCTCACGGATGTCATCACTATAGAAGCATTGGGAGAGATTCCAAAGGTTCGCGAAGTGCTTTGTGTGGATGCCGACAAGCTTCAATTTCCACTCACGCTAAGGAGGTGGAGAAGTGGGGATAGATTTCAGCCTTTCGGAATGAAAGGAATAAAGAAAATATCCGACTATCTAACCGACGAAAAGGTTCCCATTCACGAGAAAGATCACGTTTATGTGCTGTGCTCGGGTGAATCCATTGTATGGGTGGTGGGATTCCGTCCAGACGACCGTTTCAAAGTGGACGATAATACGAAAATGGTTTACCTTGCCGAGCTCAATGAGAAATTGCTATGAAGAAATTCGCTTACACACTGACAGCACTTTTCATCCTTGTAACAACCTTGTTTTCCTCCGCACAGATCTATGATCCAGTAGATTGGAAGACTAGCGTTGAGTACAGAAAAGATGGGAAGGTAGATTTATGCATGGTTGCCGTGATTGAAGATCACTGGCATATTTATGCGTTGGAACTCGATGAGGGAGGTCCTATACCAACCGAGTTTATTATTGAAGAGAGTCCAAAATTCACCAAGATCGGTTCCATAAAGGAACCAACACCTATCGAAGAATTCGATCCGAACTTTGACATGCAAGTGCGCTATCACGGAGATGGCGTTAAGTTCGTTCAGACGGTAGAAATTTCAGAAGATGTTATCATCAAAGGAAATGTATACTTCATGGTATGCAACGATGAGATGTGTCTTCCACCCGAGCAGGTAGATTTTGAGTTTGATGTAAGAAAGTCGAAGGTTACCGCTGCCATGCCTCAAGTAGAGGACAAGGCAACCACCGAACCTGATAACGATAACCCTGTGGTGGATGAGGTTGAAGAATCTACCGATGAAAGTGGAGCTTCAGACGCGGAGGTTACGGAGGAGAATAGTCCAGAGGCAGAAGCAATGGCTGAGGTAGTCGCAGCTCCAGTTAAAGTGGAACCGAGCATGTCTATTTGGCTCATTTTTGTTGCTGGGTTTGGTGGCGGATTATTGGCTTTGTTCATGCCATGTATCTTTCCAATGATTCCATTAACTGTCAGTTTCTTTACGAAGCAGAGCAAAACGAAATCAGAAGGAATTAGAAAGGCCATTATTTATGGAATTTCAATTATTGGGATTTATGTAGTTCTTGGAATGAGTATTACACTCATTTTTGGTTCTGACGCCTTGAACGCTATGGCGACGAATCCATATGTGAACTTTGCCTTCTTTGGTCTTTTTGTTGTGTTTGCTATTAGTTTCTTCGGAGCATTTGAAATCACACTCCCTTCGAGTTGGGTGAACAAGGCCGAGAATGCCTCAAATAGAGGTGGGCTAATTGGAGTCTTTTTTATGGCGTTTACTCTCGCACTAGTGAGTTTTAGCTGTACAGGCCCGATTATCGGAACACTTCTAGTGGATGCTTCCAGTAAAGGAGAGTTTCTTGGGCCAGTTATGGGAATGTTTGGATTCTCGCTCGCATTGGCGCTGCCATTTATGTTGTTTGCTGCATTCCCAGGTTGGATGAATTCACTACCAAAATCAGGTGGATGGTTGAACACGGTTAAGGTGACTCTAGGATTTTTGGAGTTGGCATTTGCCATGAAATTCTTCTCTACTGCGGATTTGGTTCTTCAGCTTCACTGGCTTGAAAGAGAGTTGTTTATTGCGATTTGGGTTGGTATTTCATTCGTTATCGCATTATATCTTCTTGGGATGTTCCGAATGCCTCATGATAGTCCAGTAGATAGAATTGGAGTAAGTCGAATGCTCATTGCCGTTACATTCTTCATTTTTGGATTTTATATGCTTCCAGGTGTTTGGGGAGCTCCTGTTAAGCTTATTGCTGGGTTCCCTCCTCCTCAATACTATTCTGAAAGTCCAGGCGGAGCCTACACCGGAGGCGGAGTGGTTACTGCCAAAGATGCCGACTATGATTGGGGAGATCACTGCCCTCCAGGTATTAATTGTTTTAATGACTATGAAGAGGGCCTTCAGTATGCGAAGGATAAGGACTTGCCTATAATGTTCGATTTTACGGGGCACGGATGTGTGAACTGTAGAAAGATGGAAGAGCAGGTATGGTCAGATGAATCCGTAATAGAACGTCTTAATAATAAGGTTGTAGTCATTTCTCTATATGTAGACGAACGAAAGGATTTGCCTGAAAGTGATGTGTATGTCTCTGATTATTCAGGTAAAACGGTTGACCAAGTAGGTGAGAAATGGAGTGATTTTCAAGCTTCAAACTTTGGGTCTAATTCACAGCCGTATTATGTGATTGTCAATCATACTGAGTTGACTCCTCTAAATGGATGGGCTGCATTTGATCCGGATATTCAAAAATTTAATGATTGGGTTGATGAAGGGGTAAGGTTATACGAAGCTCAGAAGTAAGATAAATGAAGGTCGGCTTTGCGCCGGCCTTTTTTATTAGCTTCGATGAAAACCCCTCTCTCCATGAAAATCCTACTCCTCGTTCTCATTACACTGTTGTCTCCTTGTTTATTTGGACAACATCCCTTGTATGTAATGGATGCTGAAGACCAGAGTCCTATTCCACTTGCCGAAGTGTATGATAGCACTGGTTATTGGGTGTTGACCGATTGGAATGGTAGAGCCGACTTTCCCATAGAGAATGTGAAATTGAGCGTTCATGCTCTAGGATATGTGGATACTGTTTTCCGGTTTGAAAAGGATACGATACTTCTTGTTCCAAGTAAAACCATGATCAAGGAGGTTTTCATTTACGCAGGAGAAGAGGGCCCCGATACCATTCTTGGAAACCCCAGTGAAGAGGATGAGTTCGCCTTTCGGGTTGGAAAGTCGTTTGTAATGTCGTTTAAATCTGGATTGCTCATCTCCATTGATAAGCCTACCGTTCTATTCGATGTTAATTTTTACGTTTCGCGACGGACTAAAAGACACAGCTATTACCGGATTCGAATCTTTTCAGTCCAATTTGACGGCGATACCATCATTCAGATGAATGATATTATCGACTCTTCCTTGGTCAATCAAGTGGAATGCAGAAGGTGTTGGCAAAAGGTCAAACTACCGCAAGAGGTACTTGTTTCACAGGATGTATTAATTGCCATGGAATGGATTCCCGAACCGGGATGGGTACCCCAAGAGGACAATGACGAAGTGGAGTTGCACGATATGGCCTGTACACTTTCGGAATCGGGAGATCCGTGTAGGACGTACAACGGAACAGAGAAGTTGATTCCTCAATGCTGGGAGATGTTGATGAATCGTGGAGACGAAGAGAAGAAGTACAATATGGCGTTGTTTGTCAATGCACGTATTTTGGACTAGCTCTGGTTAACCATCCCTCAACACAATTCCTTTCCCTACCTTTGCCCCAATCGCTAAAACAGGATTATGAGCGCGTCTTTTACAGAAAAGTGTTGGGAGATTTTCAACCGCAGTATTGCCGATTACCACGTTCACGATAACGTAGATCAACCGATGAACAATCCACACGAAGAGGGAACCATTGAGGCTACGCTATATCACAAGAACTGGATTGATACTGTGCAATGGCACTTTGAAGACATCATTCGCGATCCTCAAATCGATCCTGTTTCGGCTCTCGCATTGAAGCGTAGAATTGATGCTTCCAATCAAGATCGCACGGATATGGTGGAAGAAATTGACACATGGTTCCGCGAGAAATACGCCGATGTAGAGGTAGCAGACGATGCGAAAATCAACACGGAAAGTCCAGCTTGGGCCATTGACCGTTTCTCCATCCTCGCCTTGAAGATTTATCACATGCGTGAAGAGGTAGAACGCACCGACGTTTCTCCAGAGCATCATGCAAAAGTGTCTGCAAAACTCGCTGTTCTTGAAGAGCAGCATACGGATCTCTCCACGGCTATTGAAGAGCTTTTGGAGGATTTTGCAGCAGGGAAGAAGTACATGAAGGTGTATCGCCAAATGAAGATGTACAACGATCCGGCCTTGAACCCTGTTCTATATAAGCAATCGAAGTGAGGATTCTCGTCATCCGATTTTCAGCCTTAGGGGATGTGGCCATGACGGTCCCTGTTATTCTTCAAGTGCTAGAACAGAACCCGGATGTTCACATCGACTTTCTCACAAGGCCTTTCATGGCCAAGATGCTTCCCAATCACGATCGCCTGCGTGCCATTGGTGCCGATGTAGATAAGCAGTTTACCGGATTCTGGGGATTGCGGAAATTGGCAGTCAAACTGAAAAAAGTTGGCAAGTACGACGCGATTGCCGATTTGCACTTTGTCCTCCGGTCACGAACCATCTCTTTCTTTTTGAATGGAAGCAAGGTGAAATTGGCGACCATGGATAAAGGTCGCGCGGAAAAAAAGAAACTTACCCAGAAGGAGAATAAAGTTCGCGGTGCCCTTCGTCCAATGACCGAAAGGTATGCGGACGTTTTTCGCAAACTCGGCCTCACGGTTGAGCTTCCTCATACCCTTCACCCCAAAGAAGACCGGAGTGGAATTGGCTTCGCACCTTTTGCACAACACAGGGGAAAAGCATGGCCTTTGCATCATGCACGCGAGCTTTTAGAAACCCTGAGCGCGGAAGGTGAAAAAGTGATGCTGTATGGAGGCCCCAATGAAGGCGATGCACTTCGTGAACTTGCTGGAGATCTTCCACATATTCACATTCATCACGGTACAGGAATAGCCAACGACATCGAATCCATGCAGAACCTGAAGTTGATGATATCGATGGATTCAGCCAATATGCATTTGGCGTCTCTCGCGCATATTCCCGTAGTATCCATTTGGGGGGCTACCCATCCCGATGCGGGGTTTTTGGGCTATGGGCAATCAGTGGAGAATGCGGTACAAATAAGTGCCAACGAGCTTTCATGCCGACCCTGTTCCGTATTCGGCAATGTTCCGTGTCATCGAGGAGATTGGGCCTGCATGGAGACACTTTCATCAGAAAAGGTACATTCTGCCGTTAAAAGGATGCTCGCCGAACAAAGCCATTGATTTAGTAGTTTTCAGGGTATGAATCTCCCCGAAGAAAAACGATTTCGACTTCGACGCGACCATCAGGTTGTGGGCTACATGCGTCGAATTGGTTCCAGCAGCTACTTCTTTTCGAAGGATGCTTTCTGGTGGACAGGTAGAGAGATTAGCTATGAACAAATTGATGAATGGACGGGCTATTTTGACAAGAACAGAACACCTGTTTATGAATGGGACATCATCAAATTTAAGATTGATCCAGATGGTGAGTACAACAAGGGCGTGGTGCTCTGGGAACAGAGGATGAAGCGCTTTGTTATTCGCCAATTGGACCAGGTTCAACATTTTCCATTTGAAACTGATGGATTGCAGCTTTTTGACCAACGTCAATTAGAAGTGTTTTCCTACCTTTTCATCAATCCAGACTTAAGAGATGAACTCGGACTCAGCGACACCTAAGCAAGTGGTAGATAGTGCCACTTTTAGCAATATCAGTATTGCCATAGATTCACTTCCCAAAGTAGAGGAAGTGCACATTCAAAATGTAAGTCCCAAGTATAAGAGCATACACCACATGTACTCCATCGTGTTTGCGCTTGTGTTGGGAGGCATAGCCATTTCAATCTCAATGGGAGTAGAGGAAGTTTCCACTCTATTCCTCTTCATGGGAGTGAGTGTGGCCGTTCTCTTAGCCATTGCTCGAATCCTCTTTATCCATTTGGCGTATCCATGGAAGGGGTATGCCGTTCGTGAGCGAGATGTACTGTATCAAAGCGGACTCATTTGGCGCAAGCTTGTGGTTATTCCGTTTTCTCGTATTCAACATGGAGAATTGAGTGAAGGTATAGTAGATCGTCAGTTTGGTTTGGCCAAATTGCGATTATACACGGCGGGTGGATCGAGTTCTGATTTGAGTATTCCAGCCATTCCCAAGGAAGAAGCCGAGCGACTCAGAGAGTTCATTATGAAGCGCGTGATTGAAGAAGGTGAAGAGGCTTCTTCGGATTCAATATCCAGCGCAGAATGAATCAGTTTTCAGAACCTCAGAAACTAGCACCTATTGCGCTGATTCGGGTATTCAGTAAAATTCTGAAATCCGTATTGCAGCAGTTTTGGCCTTTGGCGCTGGCTTACTTTTTCCAAGTGAGCAAGGAGCAAGAAACAAGAGGTGATGAAGTGGTGCTTATTGCGATTTACGCCGTTCTATTTCTCACGGTAGCGAATGGTATTATTCGATACCTCACTTATCGCTGGTCGGTAGATGAAGATGCCCTCGTCATTCGTCACGGGGTGATTCGCAAGGTGAATCTTCGCATTCCCTTTGAACGCATTCAAGCTATTGATTTGCAGCAGCCTTGGTATTTTAGAATAGCAGGTGCCACTCGATTTGTAGTGGATACCGCAGGGTCAAAGTCGAAGGAAGCAGAGATATGGGCACTGGATTACGAAGTGGCTGAAACCTTGCGGACCTTCATTCACACCAAACAAGACGAAGCAATAGAAGAGGTGGGCGAATCCGCTCCAAGTAGAGATGAAGTGGAAACCCCATGGGTGGAAGTTGATACTTCCACATTGGCGAAAATTGGTCTCTTCCGAAACCACTTCAGAACGATTGCCGGTTTCTTTGGTGGCGCCTTCTACTTGTACAGTCAGATGCAAGATGTTTTGTCGTCTGAAGAGATCAACGAAGAGCTGGAGCACGTTTACAATGTCATTCCCAAAGTGTTTGGCGTCTTCTTATTTCTGGGAGTAATCGTTGTATTTGCCGCAGTGGCCTTTTCGGTCATCTTCACCATTATTCGATTCTACAACTTCAGATTGGTGGAACGTGGGGATGCGTTCATTGCGAAGTACGGTTTGATCAACTCCAAAGCTCGTCAGGTAAAGCCTTCCAAAATTCAAATCATGCGAACCGAGCACGGACCTGTTTTTAGGTGGTTGGGGATTGTGAAGTTTAAGATTGAGCAGGCCTATGCCGAAAAGAAGAACAAGGAGGATTTCACCATTCCAGGTTCACCTGTGGAGCAAGTTGCTCGTTTTCGTCAACGCGTTTTTGGTAAGATTGGAGAACATGTTCACCCTGGAACCTCCTTCCATTGGTTTTGGTATAGAACCGTACGACTAGGGGTGCTTCCCATGCTCATTCCAGCCGCGATATTCTACATCACACAAGAAACACATTACCTCTACTTTTTCCTTTGGTTGCCATTCCAGTTGGTGTACTCTTATTTGCTTTGGGCCAACCAAGGCATCTTTATCGATGATGAGAAATTATCGGTGCGACGTGAGGTGATTTTCGACAAGCGCGCTGTCTTGCGATTGGAACGTGTGCAGTCCATCATTCTCACTGAAAGTATCTATCAGCGCAGGAAAGGACTAGCAACGCTGGTAGTAGAAACAGCTGGAGGATCGGTTCAGATTCCTTTCATTCCCAAAGCCACGGCTACAGCGCTTGCCAATTATCTACTCTACAAGAGTGAGAGTGGTGCGGAAGAATGGATGTAATGCGCTAACCGAACTTACACGTTTACAAACGCCTAGCCGAGATTTCCCTTTATACTTTACGAGCACCAAACATTTTGACATGCTCGTAAAAGTTTATGCAAGCGCCATACATGGTGTAGATGCGACTACCATTACCGTTGAGGTAAGTGTAGATCCGGGGATTAAGTTCTTTCTAGTGGGATTGCCCGATTCCGCTGTCAAGGAGAGTCAGCAGCGCGTTCGAGGTGCGCTGGCTTATTCCCAACTCAAAATGCCTCGACAACAAATTACGGTCAACATGGCGCCCGCCGATATTCGGAAAGAGGGCAGTGCCTACGACTTGCCTATTGCCTTGGGAATACTGGCAGCCTCTGATCAGTTGCATTCTGAAGGGTTGGCGTCTGCTATCATCATGGGAGAATTGTCGTTAGATGGAAGTTTAATGCCTATTACGGGCGCGCTTCCCATGGCGCTTCAAGCCGTTAAGGAAGGGTTTAAGTCCATTATTCTTCCCCTTCAAAATGCCAAGGAAGCAGCTGTTGTTGAAGGGATTGAAGTATTGGGGGCTAGCAACCTTGCCCAAGTGGTTCGGCATTTCAACGACGATGAACACTTGCCACTCATAGTCACCGATCCTAAATCGGCATTTGAGCGTGCTTACTCTCTTTCTGGTGTTGACTTTAGCGAGGTGAAAGGTCAAGATAATGTGAAGCGCGCATTGGAGATTGCAGCGGCCGGTGGGCACAATGTCATTTTAATCGGGCCACCGGGTGCGGGTAAGTCCATGTTGGCCAAACGCATGGCGACTATTCTTCCGCCCATGACCATGGAAGAGGCTCTGGAAACCACAAAAATCCATTCCGTTGCAGGACTATTGAGTCAAGATACTGCCCTCGTAGCCCATCGACCTTTCCGTTCGCCCCATCATTCCGTTTCCAATGCAGCCTTAGTAGGAGGGGGCAGTTATCCACAACCCGGAGAAATCAGTTTGGCGCATCACGGAATACTCTTCTTAGACGAGCTTCCCGAATTTCAACGCTCCGTTCTAGAAGTTATGCGTCAACCCATGGAAGATAGGGAAGTCACCATATCGCGTGCTAGTCACGCCGTTACCTACCCAGCGGCATTCATGCTCTTTGCCAGTATGAATCCCTGTCCCTGTGGCTACCACAACCACCCCACCCGTCAGTGTACGTGTCCGCCAGGTGCCGTAGACCGGTACTTGAACAAGATATCTGGTCCACTTCTAGATCGCATCGACTTGCACGTTGAAGTCACCCCTGTGAAGTTTGAAGAAATCTCTAAAGACGACCCAGCCGAAGCCAGCAACGTGATAAGAAACCGGGTATTAAAAGCTCGTGACATTCAACTTCAACGCTTTCAAAACACGCCACACGTCCATAACAACGCTCAAATGGGGAGCAAGCAACTTCGCTCAGTCTGCAAAATCGACGCAACAGGAAGAAAGATGTTGGAATCCGCTATGGAACGACTCAACCTTTCCGCTCGTGCCTATGATCGCATATTGAAAGTAGCCAGAACCATTGCCGACCTTGAGGGCAGCGAAGGCGTCTCGCCAGGTCACCTCGCTGAAGCGATTCAGTACAGGAGTTTGGATAGGGGGGATTGGGGGAAGTGAGGTTATGGAAAGGTAAAAAAATGAAAGTTTGATGAATCAAGGCTAATTAATCTTTCTTGCAAAAAGGACGATAATAAGTCCACTAATTATCAGAGTCGGCCATCCATACACATTATAGAATGTTTCGACTCCACCGTGATGAGGAGTTCGAGGCATTAAGCAAAGGCAATACAGTAAAGGAATTGGAATATAGGCAGAGACCATAAAGGACCTTTTTTTAATTTAATTAGAAATATAAATTAGGATTCTTTCTGCATTATGATGTCATGTAGTTCTAGCGTTCTTCTGATTTCTTTGGCAATTAACTCTGCCTTCGCAGTTGGGACTCCATTACTTATGAGTTTAAATTTTGAAGTTAATGACATTTCTGATGGAAGTACATATTCATCTGGTACTGTCTGAAGTCTTAATCCTTCGCGTACTGTTAATCTTCTTGGTTTTGTAGGATGTAAATGAACCTCATTATTACCATAGGCAACAGTAGGGCTGTACCTAAACCTGTGCAATCTCTTGAATGATTTTCTATTAGTATCTCCTTCATCTATTTGGGTAAATCGCTTGGATTTAGGCGTGAAATACTCTTTTTGATTTGGGTAGTCATCAGTTAGATCTCCGATTGCACTTTCTACACAAAGATTAGAGTGTCCATTTAATGGATATTTATTAAAGGTGTTTCCAAATTTCCAACTTTTGGGCCATTCTAGTTTTTTTGGGGATTTATATACAGGTTCAGGCCAGCGAAATATAAGATTATCCTTGTGAGCATGTTTCAACTGATAATTATCAAATGTGACGGTGAAGCCAGCTTTTTTAAGATTCTGTATGATCTTTTTTTGAAAAGCTACGAGTGCTATTCTAGGTCGGTCTTGGGGGTAACCATATTCGAGAACGTTCAAGAGATCATGCCAAACATAGTACCCGGCATTTTCAATTTCTTTTACAAATTCATCAAAAGATTTTCGGTGTTTTTTTGTGGTGTATAACCCTTCTACATTTTCAAAAAACAAAAATCCTGGTTTTATTTTTTTTACAATGTCAAGGTAACTGTAAATCAATCTTCCTCTTTCACCATCAATACCCCCATTTTTTCCTCCTACAGAGTAATCTTGACATGGAGGACCTCCTATAATTCCAGTAATTCCTCCGTGTTCCTTTTTCAGTCTTTTTTGCACTGTTTTACATGAAGCATCAACAGGATGTTGAATAGAATTATGTATAACAATCCCGTTTTTTACATACTTATTGACTGATTTGCTGAAATAGGATTGCATCCCAAAATTATAGGCTTCAATAAAGTGCGGATTAATTTCAATCGCCTCAGATATTTGAAATCCTTGATTAATGAAACCGATATCCAAAAATCCACCACCAGAGAAGAGTGATAGTATATTATAATTTCTATGTTCAGTAGTTTTATTATTCATCAATACCTTCCTTTTTTATTGGACCAGCGTTGTAAAGTTTTCCGTTATTCTTGTCAAAGCCAAGTTTAATATTTTCCTCAGGTAGATGTATCTCAGATTCTATAAGTTCATTCAATGTAAAACGATGTACTAAACCTCCTTCGCCCATTAATGGCTTTTGCATATCAGCATTAACGAGAATTGCCTTTTTTACTGTGGGGTGAGACTTTATAAAATCTTTACCAAATAGATCATGGAGAATAAAACTATCGCTCATTGCAATGGAATAATCCGAATATTCATTAAGAAGAGGAAAGAATATTTTCAATGAAACATTATCCCGATTCCATGTTCTTGTGATCTTAATTTTTTCTTGCAGAAATCCATCCTTGGGAGTTATTACTATTTCAGTTTTTTCGATCTTCTCAAGTAATGGTTTGAATACATGTCCGACAGAATCCAATAAGTCCTTCTTCATAATTATTAGATCTAGGGAAGTTTTATTACTATTTTTAGCTCTGTCCCCTGTCAATTGCACCCATGCGTGATGATTACCTTCCAATTCCTGAAGGTCATAAGGGAAACCTGCTTGAATACTCTGCACCTGAACTAGGTTTCTTTGATAAAGACCAATTGTATTTAATCCTTTTCTGGTCTTATACTGCCAGTACCGTTGCATAACATATTCACGGAATTGCCCTTTGAGCCTGGCGACCCTCCTGATTGGAAAGGATATTTTCCCTTCATTTTCCTCAAACTGAATATTAAAACTGAAGTCACCGGTGATAGAAGTAGGAGTAATACCTTCATCTGAAATATAGCGTTGAACTTTTAATTTATTCTCTAACTCAGATTTCAAAGCAAGTACATAGTTGGTCCATTTCACAGGTAACAAATGCAATACCTTCTGGTCTGGAAAACTATCTTGTGAAAACCGGGCTTCACCATCTTCATTCAAGCAGCACAAATCAAGTAACCTGAAATCAAAGAAGTCTTTCTCACCAAGCTGAATTTCCAATATGCCGTGATTTACTCCATGCACAAAATGGTTTACGGCAACTCTGCTCGCCTGGGAAGAATCCACTTTTAAGTCTTGATTTAATTGCTTGAATGAACATTTGACCAACTCAGCGAGTTTCTCGTTTCTGCTGACAGCTGCTCCATTTGAACGGACAATTAAATCACATTCCTGTCCGGCAAGCATATATAACTGGCCATCAATTTCGAAAACATCACCAGATGCTGGTGGTGAGCAGAAGCTATTGACTTGAAGATCGAATATTTCATAAGTTGCCAATTGCTCTATCTCTTGATGGAACTGTTCATTCAAAACCTCTCCGTTAATGGTCGAAATGAAGTCTTTGTTGATGAGTGAAGTAAGGCTGATCATAAAGTTCATATCAAACCCATCAGGATCATCCGTTAGTAAGGCATCTTGAACTTTTTTACCAGAAAGTAAATCGAACCATTTGTTGAATACATTGAAAACCGAATCTCCTTCCGCATGCGCCATCCCCGCCAAGTAAACCATATTAGGTGTCCCAGAAGCAATAACCAATTCATTTGCGGAAGAAAGAGCCTCCACACGAAACTTGTAAATTTGATTAAAGAATGTAGCAAAAGCGGAAAGCGCTAGAGCTTCTGAAACTTTCTCTAATGCCTGATCATCATCCTTTCTAAGTTGGATGTGGAAATAGCTTTGTAAATCAGAGGTTTCAATTTGCTCGGCGTCTTGTGATGTGTACAAAACACTAAAGAACCTGTCAATACCATTTGGGCTGTCACGTAAATTTTGAATGATCTGATTACCATCTTGAGCATTTGCCAAGTAACGATCAACTATCAGTAACGGGAATTTACTGTTCCTGGCCTGATTCACATTTTTAATCTCTTGTTCAAAGCTGGTAAACTCAGCTCCTTCTAGACCCTTATATAACCTAATCGATTTTTTAGGATTGAAGGCTTCCAAACCTTCAAAGAAGCCATTGTAATTTTCAGTTCCCGCAGTAGGTCGCAAGCCGTACATCATTACCAGATCATCAATATCATCTTTATGTATTGATTTAGTGATAGAGTCAATTAATCGATTGGCTTGATCGAGTAGTACATCTTCATTCTTTTGATTCAATAATTCAGCCAATAATCCAGCTTGAATATATGCTATGTCATCATCTCCTAAAGTGATTTTTTCAACACCATCGATAAGTGTCATAATTGACGCAATCAAGGAATGGTCCAATGTTTTTAGGCGATTCAGCATGAGTTGACGGTCAACCGGATGCATGAAGCAGATATAAGTCAGAATCTCCTGTGCGTTCTTAACAGGGGTGAAATCATCATCAATAAGAATGATAAGTTCTGTTTGAAGGGTTTCTATGAGTTGTTGGAACTTATTCATTCAATTTGTCTCCGATGGTTATAGAAAAAATGTACTTGTTTCCATATTCATTTTCTTCCGGTAGAAGAGAAATACTACCACCAAATGATTCAAGGAGTTTTTTGACTATATACATTCCCATTCCTCTTCCTTCTTTTTTGCCGGATTGGAATGGATGGAACAACACATCTTGCATTTCGCTAGAAATTCCTGTTCCAGAATCATAATAATGCAGTGTGAATTCATCTGTTTTCTCAATTGTGATGGTATCTTGATCAGCTCTTTTGAATGTTTCATCGTAGGCACTTTTTTGCTGTCTCTGGCCAATCCAATATAGCGAGTTGTCTATAAGATTATAGAACACATGTGTCAAGCTTCCTTTTGGCACAAACCAAATGTAATCGTTAGGTCCTTTGAATTCGAGCTTAGTTTTTAATTTCTTCAACCGTTTGCTGAACCTAGTATGGAAATCTGACGTGAATTCGAGAATATTCTCATGTACAAATTCATTTGCGGTACCTTGTTTGATGAAAGTCTTCTCCAAGAAATTGTAAAAGAGGTCAAGCTCTTCAATTCTTGTATGAAGAAAATCAAGTCTTTCTGATACCGGTTTTAAGTTGTCTTTGTAAATGCCAACCTCTTTCATTTCTAAGAGGTAAGATTTTAATGCCTCCACATTTGATGAATAATCAGTCCCGGACTTTGTATTAAGTAGTATTGAATGCAGTTCGTGTGTCATTACCTCAGTAATGAGACCATTGGCCATTAATTTGTAATTGTTATAGGATTCCTTCTGTCGCTCCTCAATGATGACTAGCGTGTCCTTAGCAGCTTTTAATGTGGAAATACTACTGCTAAGACTGGTTGAAAGTCCCGCGTTAGAAGGGTTTAACTCAGAAATTACTTCTTGCACTGTCTTGATTTTTTCTGGCGAATCCAGGGCAATATTTCCGCTTATTGTTTCAAATCCTGATTTGAACTTTTCAAGATCGGCCAAAGTTTGCTTCAATAACTTCTCCGATTCATCAACCTGCTCTTTAAGCTCTTTGGGAGAGTTTTTAGGAACCAGTTCCTCTTCATAAAGAATATCCCTAATCAAATAGTATGCTGTAGTACTCAGGTTGTAGAAATCATGATTGAACACCCGTTGCAAGAACCATTTGAGTGCCGAAGAGTACTGATTTTGTTTGAGTTCCTGGCGAGAGCTTATCTCTTTAATGTATTGTTGATAGAAATCGTTGATTTTGACATAACCTATCACATTTCCTAATTCAAAGCGGAAGAACTGTTGCCCTCTAGTTCGAGCCTGTTGAAGGTTTAACCAATCGCTATCCTTATCGCCTAAGTTGGCAATACGAAACTTGTCCCGGTATAGTTTGATACCATTGTGGTAATTCAAGAAATCTCTAATTGATTTAATGTTTTCGTCCTTCTTAATAATGCCTTGTCTTTTTGCCCCTTCAACAGACAGGTTTAGCCTGAATGCTTCTCTATGGAATGAATAAACTTCTCCGTTCATTGGCATGATTTTCTCAACTGAACCTTGGAAGAAGGACTTCTTGCCATCCATTTCCTTTTGCATGAACTCATTAAGGCTGTATTCTTTTCTTAGATTCCGTGATATCCTATCTTTATGTTTTTCAAGAAGCCCTGCATAAAAGCTGGAGCTCTTTCTTCCTCTTTGGAACAAGCTTTTACCAAGTAGCCTTAGATGTAACAACTCTACGTACCATGGTTTCAAATCCAATTCGACGCTTAATGTGTTTTTTCCATCCTTTTCTTGTAATTGAAACCGATGAATCGTCTGGGCTATCTGGATACTCTTATTGTGGAAGGATGATTTAACTGGTTCACCGTTCAAGAAAAAGTTCACATTGAATGGTTCTTCCATCTTTTCAAACGGTGAGTATAAAAAACTAACCGATGATTGCAGCCCCTCTTGTAATGCGATCTTGGTTTCCTCTTCTTCTCGATTGGGGTATAGCTCTAGATTTAGTTGGATGGGCCTTTTGTCCTCAATGAACCTGTCAAAACCTTGGTTTTCTACAAACCATAACCGGGTATAGGATTGACTGGATACTTTATCGAATTCTTTCTCAGGGGCATCCATGTCTAAATCGTTAAAGAAATTTGCCCATTCAAGTTCAACGTAGTTGATCTTTCGCTCATCCTTACTAGCTGTTTCAACAATTAATAGAGGTCCTAACCTTTGTGACGCAAGTCTTCCTAATCCTTTATCGCCGAGGGTTATTTTATCCTCTCGACTGATTTGAGCTTCTGCTACTTTGATAGTTTTTTTCAGATCAGAACCAACAGTAAAGAATCCATTTTGCAGTGTCTTCTTGGTCATTCCAGTGCCATCATCTTCGATAATAATTAAACGGTTCTCACCTACAGTTTTCTCCAGTTCGGAAAGAAGGTTACCATTCACAGGCACGAGCAGTCTAGATGACGCGATTTTCTTTATACTATCTAAAAAGTGAACGTTTACGTTCTTGGCCCTGGCGTCATAGGAGTTTTTCAGCAATTCTGTGAATGCAACCTCATCGGAGGTGATTAATTCTGTGCCGAGTTGCTCTAATATTCTAGGGTTGTAATCAAATTTCATTTATGCGTAATTTTACTCCGTAGTATTGTCGTCGATTCTTTGCTGCCACTATAACTTCAATGTTTAAGGTCACAAGCATTTGATATCAATAAGTGGTGAATTAATTAGGGAGCTGAGCGAATTTAGTGATTCTCTAGCTCTGTTGATGTATTTCGAAGTCCAGCATTTCATCTTTGTAGATTGCATAATATTTCATGCGAATAGCATTCTATTTCAAATTCGATCAGATGGGAATGTCCAGTTTTAGTGCAAAGCATAGAATACGATTTCGTAGAAACTGCTAGCAACTCTTTCTGATCTTCTTAAATAATCGCATGAACTAATTGCTCCAGAATCTAAGAACTCACTAGACGAGATTTTTCGATATTGACTCGAGGCTAGTCTCTTGATTAAGAATAACATGTTGAATTAGGAAATACAACGCTTTCAACAACACTCGCTATCTTAGAGAATATTTTGAACTTGTGACCTGTCAACACAATTCGGATTCGACTTGGCGTGAAGATGGTTATAAGGATAACATGAATTCGAAATGCTCTTACCTACTCTATAGTCGCAACGTCTTCACCTCCCCTCCAGTCTTTTGAGTAGCTTCACCTGAGAGATGCCTGCATCCCTTCTTGCCCTCCTAATCTTGTCACCAATGGTTTTTACCTCCTCTGGATAACCCTTAGGCATAGGTTTTGTAACGGTAAGTGTGATTTCACAGAAACCGCACGCAACCCTGTCCCTGTGGCTATCACAACCACCCCACCCGTCAGTGTACGTGTCCGCCAGGTGCTGTAGACCGATACTTGAACAAGATATCTGGTCCACTTCTAGATCGCATCGACTTGCACGTTGAAGTCACCCCTGTGAAGTTTGAAGAAATCTCTAAAGACGACCCAGCTGAGTCAAGTGAAGCCATTCGTCAGCGGGTGCTTCAAGCGCGGAGAATTCAACTCGAGCGATTTGCCGAAACCTCTCACGTACACAACAATGCACAAATGGGCAGCAAGCAACTTCGCTCCGTGTGCAAGCTCAATGCAGAAGGTCGACAAATGCTAGAGGTAGCCATGGAAAGAATGTCGCTTTCCGCCCGAGCTTACGACCGCATTCTCAAAGTTGCTCGCACCATTGCCGATCTAGATCAAGCCGTGGACGTTAGTCTGGCTCACTTAGGAGAAGCCATTCAGTATAGAAGTTTAGATAGGGGAGATTGGGGGGAGTGAGGGGAGTGCTCAAGAAGCCTGGGAACGAATAATCCGCAATAGATCAGTTTGGCCATTCATGCGTATGTACTCAAGAAATTGCACTAAACAATCCCTTGGCTAAGTCGTGAAAATCAGGGTTTTAGTTTTGGTGGTTTGTTCTATATTCGATACTCCAAAAACCTACTAATCTATTATGTCAATTTTTAACTTAAGAAGACTAGCCTTTCTGGGGGGAGTCTTCCTTCATGCACTTGTTTCACAAGGACAAACAAATGTGCCCACCGTTACAATTGGAAATCAGGTGTGGGCGGAACAAAACCTGCAGGTCAGGACGTTCAATGACGGCTCGGAGATACAGTTTGCCACCTCTTTGCTCGAATGGCACAGGCTGAGTGCCAGCAATCAACCCATGGCTTTTGAGTATTATGATACCATAACCGGAACAACGATAATTTATTACAATGTCCAAGCTATAAACGATCCCCGTGGATTGGCGCCAGAGGGGTTCCGGATTCCTACCGTGGAGGACTACTATTCTTTGATGGTGAATCAGGGTCCGGGAACTTTCTCGCAGACCGTGCAGAAGCTTTGTAGTAATAAGGGGTGGTACAATACAGACAAGTACGGAGTACCGAGCGATGCTTCGGGTTTCAATGCTTATCCTACCGGTGTAATTGCTTACAAGGGGAGGTTAAACCAGATAGGATATTACAGCAAGTTATGGTTGAGTGGGGGATATTGCATCAGTTTCAGCCTGAGAGGATATGAACAATATCCACCATCAGACTATTCCTTTGTGGGGATGCCAGTTCGATGTATAAAAAACGTATCCTATCCGCAAAGGTTGGTACCGATGGAAATCAATGGTGTAACCTGGTCACAAAACATTCTTAAAACCAAACACTTCAGGAACGGGGATCCTATCAACATAGCGTCATCACTTACTGAATTTCAAGCGCTAGGCGATAGCCAGTTGCCGGCAGTTTATATTACAATTCCTCCAGGATTCATTGAAGATGTGTATTACTATAACGACTATGCGGTTCGTGATTCTCGGGGGTTGGTTCCAGTGGGATGGAAGTTGCCATCCAAGAACGACTATCTGAATGTATACGGTCCCGGGCCCTACACAAGTACTTCAATGTTCAAATTTATGAGCGAGGAAGGCTGGCTCATCACAGGGGATGGAGAGCCGAATGATGAAACCGGATTTAGTTTACAGCCTTTTGGAGCTGCAGATGGGCCTAGAGGATATCTTCGTCACAGATATTCGTATCTCTGGACGTCAGATGGAGAAGGAAGCGCAAGCATAGTAGGATATCAACCCTATGTCAACTTTTCAACTGTAAATCGGAAATGGGGTTTACCCGTAAGGTGTTTGTACGCAGGTGCGCCTGTGGTAGACATCGGTCAGGTTGAGATGGAGCCAATCAACTGTATGTCAGCTATGGTTTCATGTAATCTGGAAATAGATGGCTCTTCATCCTTCGATGTCGTTCAGAGGGGAATTTGTTACAGTACGCAGAATCCAACTCCCAATCTCAATTCTAGAGTCATGCAACTGATCAATGATGCAGGTCTTCAATCCGGCATCTTGGAAGTAACTCCAGATAATACGTATTACCTCAGAGGTTTTGTGAAATACGTGATAACGATTGACAATGTAAAGGATACTATGGTGGAGTATGGACCAGTGTTCCATCAAGCAGTTGGCCCTTGCAGCATGGATAGCTATCTTATCAACGCTAATCATACCCTTTCGCAAAACTTGGCGAATGCAGAGCCTCCTCTGCAGCCTATTCTTCCTTCCTGTCAACAGAACGGAGTGTATACGACTCCTCCTTTTTATTTAGACAAGCATACCATCGGTTGGATGGGCAACGACTATCTGGATGTGAATACGGATAGAACGGTAGGTTGTTCCGCGGATAATTGTTCGCTTAATCCAGAGGATCCGAAAAAGATGTACTACTACACGTACAACTTGTCTAGCAAGAAGTTTCATAAATACTGTATGGAAGGAGCGCCAGCCGATTCGTGGGCTGAGCCCCGATATCTACATCAGGGAATGATTTATGGAATTACCCTGAACTCAGATCCAAATGATCCAAGGGGATGGGAGCCTACGTATGAAATATTCTCTTTTGATACAGCTACCCAATCCATTCAATCGTCTGTGGCTGTTTACAAGTACCTGAATGGTTGCTTCAAAATGGATTTTGTATTTGGTAACAACGGAAAAATCTATGGGGCCATAAATGCGGATTGCCCCTCTGATCCTACCCTTCAGAATCAGGTGTTCGAGTATGATCCAAGCAAACCCGAAGGATCCCGTAACCCAACCTATTTCTACTTTAATGAAGTAGAAGGTATTGAAATATTCAAGGACCCTCAGGCCATTGTTTCTACCCGGTTGCTGGTGGGAGAAGGCAGTTTGCTATACGGGATCATTAATAAGGCAAGTACAGGCGAAGCTTATGTATTCACATTCGATACGCAGTCTCAGGAATTGGGGATACTTGACACGCTTCTCAAGGTGCCTGGCAGATATTATGGGCCATTGAGTGATGGTCCTTGGAACGAGATAATAGGTATGTACTACGGAGCTAATTCCGAGCCAGGTGTTTATCATTTTTATCCAGAAGCAGTGAATGATCAGGCTTTCGGATCGTCTGATGACGCCATAAAAGCTGCCTCGATTAATTACAACTACCAGTTCACATTGAAAGACGGTAGTGTGGAGTACATTGGGAACAATAGCTATCTCATTCCAGTGCATCTTAAATTACCAGAAGGCACACCTGTGCCATATAGGGATAGACTTATTCTTTTGAATTTGGAAAACCCAGATGCTCCAGCTGTTCAGCTTGTACCGGATAATATTCCTGCAGACGGGTATTACGGAACAAAGGTGTTGTTCACGAATTGATCAAACCACTTCCGTTACTACAGAGGTGCTGACGGATTGCATGTACTGGCAATGTTTTATTTGAATTTGAATTAATTTGATACAATCAAAAGCTTGGTTCAGTGCTATGCGTTCTCAATAGCATATAAGTAAAAGGGCGCCTACAAGGCGCCCTTTAATCATGATAGGATGGAGTTTATTCTACAATGACCCGTTCGGTTTGAGGTTGACCATCAATTTCAAAGTGCAGGATGTAAACTGCCGGTGCAAGTTCATTGAGGTCTAATTCGCGGCTTGGAAGGTTTGCTGATATGACTTGTCCGGTTATGGATATTAACGCTACAAGTTTTACCTGAGAATCTCCCGCCTCAATGCGGAATAGATTGCGATCAATTTTTTGCAACTCATATTTATGGTTGCTCTGGATAGGTAATGAGATGTTACCTGTTTTGTCTTGAGATTCAACTACATCAATAACAGAGCAATGTGCTGCATCAAAATTAAGGTCTACTTGATCAACGGTGTGAACAATGCATGGTGGGTTGTTAAGTAATCCAAATGAATCTTTGTGATCGTCATCTACTGAAATCGGTTGACTGGTGATATTCTCTGAAAAGTCTTCACATTCGTATTCATCGTTCCATATACCAAAAACATGACTGCGAACATAGCTGGTTGTTCTATTGTATCCATCGGCCAGGTAATAGTCAAAGTCGTTTCCAATTTCCAGTCCTGTCACATGGCTCACCTCTCGCAAGGTTGCTCCTGCTTGATCCATAGACCAAAGACTAACAATACCATGGCCTACATTCACATCTAAATTACTTTTCTCTATTCGAATGATTCCAACGGAAGTATTGTTGGGTCTTTGCCATCTGTCTCGAGCATCATCCAGAACCATAAGTACATCAAACTCACCTTCTCCCTCTCGAGGGATAAGACGATGAACCCCACCGCGTAGTTCAGAACCGAATGGGTCTTCCATTTGGACTTTTGTGAACTGGACTGAAGAGGTCAGGCTGAGATCATATTTGCCAATAACAGGGTTCCCGGTACCCCGGTCTAGGGTGAGGTGCAGATAGGTTGGGGTGAGTCTCTCGCTGAAACTCAAATAGATGTTGCCATTTTCAATGAACAGATCCATGTATGAATATCCGTTGCCCCATCGTTGATTGGTGCTGCTGTACTCGGGCAGATATGTAACTACTCCACGGTCCATTTGAATACTCCAAACACCAGAATTCTCATAGGCTTTAAAAGCAATTAATGCAGGTGCTATGTATGTGGTTGCTCCTGACGTAGAGAGTTGATAGCCTTGATCATTGTAATGAATTCCCGCGGCTACCATTTCATCTTGCATTGATTTTCGGGCGGAAATGGGTTTGAATTTGTATTCGAAACTTTGAGTGTTGTAGATGTTTATGGCTCCATTTCCGTCTACATGGAAAACAACCGCCAAGGGATGATCGGCTAAGTCCGCTGAGTTGGTGAGATTCCCTGTATGACCTAGAGCCATGTATACATTGTGGCGTATTTCTCTAACGCTAGTCCCATTAGAAAAAACCTGACCTTGATATGGGATGTCTCCCATGTAGAAGGTATAGGGTTGATTTACATATGCAATTTGAACTTGATCGGTTGCTAAATTGTATGACCCAACTATCATGATTTCATACTTTGTTTTGGTGTAGTTTTCGGAATGAGGTCGCCGTATACTACCTGTAAAAATCAAGAGTTCACGATTTTCACCTGAATCATATTGTAAGCTGGAAATGGTCAGGTAACTTAACGGGGCGTCTGGCCAAGTACCATCTCCTAGATTTTCATTTAGCACATTGACCGAGTTTGGGACGGTAATTTTCTTGGACAACTGAAGCGCTCCGTTTTGATCAAACGCGAGTAACCAAAGTCCGTCGTCTTGCGGTTCATAATCAGAGCGGGCACCTCTTCCTAGAGAATAGGCTGAAAAAACAGTCCCCTGTGGGAATTGTGTGTTGGAGCTCTCACCGTTGGTGGTAATTGCGTCTGGAATGATCTCATAATCGCTCCAAAACTCAATTGGTGGACCCGCAGTTGTGTAAGTTGACAACTCTGTGGTTGTGTTGATTGAGCTCCAGCTCTGTGCTGAAACACTCAGCGAAACTCCAAGAATCGCCGTTGAGATGAATGATAGTTTCATATATAGAAAGGATTAGTAATTACATGATTTGGAGAATTATCACTACACTTTTATGTCTAATTTGATCAACATTAAAGCGCAAATAGGATTGTGTAATTCAATAGATGAAATGGGTGTCTTATTGAGTGTTTATAAAGAGTACGGAGTCGGAAATGGACACGTTGGATGCTTTTAGTCTTTTAACATATTTATATTCTGATTATCAGATAGATTGAATTCATTTCTATAAGCGGAATTATAGGAGTGGGCTAGAGATTTCAATGAAACCAATATCTGGTGATGTGAATGTATTTTCAGATCAATATTTCCCTTAGAATTCTCACGTTTGCATGCTAGTCCTACCTTTGTGAGATGTTGCTACGTCTGACCTCTTGTTTTTCTTGTTATTCAAACAAGCCTGTTGGCTCAAAAGGATATGGCAGACCCTAATGCGAATAAGTTCTATGACTTGAGTACGGAGCTAGAAGGTGTAGATGTTGAAGCCTCTGCTGTAGCTTTGCGCGAATCTCGTGACTAGGCTTTGAAAGGAAAGGACTTCAAGTTGGTGGCAAAACCAGAGTATGGTCTTAGTATTCGCTTTAATGATATGGGGCTTTTGGATTCTGCTGAGTGCGATCTGAATAGTGCTCTAGTTCTCACTCATAAATTTCACTTTGAAGAGCTTTTTCCAAGCATGATTTTGGGAAGTAAGGGTAATGTTCTAGCGCAAGAGGGAATGTTTGACAGTGCCTCTATTACCATGAGAAGGCACTGGAGAGTTTGCATCCATCCGATAGGGAAGGCGTAGCTTATGGCTTGATGAATTACGCTTCTGTACTTTATTATACCGGGCAAATAGTTCGTGCTAATTAACAATATAAGAAGGCCCTGAAGATTGGAATAGACTTTGGTTATCAGAATGTCGTAGCCGCCATCGTACAAAATATAACAAGCATTGCCACCAGGGCAGAGATGCGAATTCCAATTGAATTACTTCGAAAAGTCCATAGAAAAATAGGAGATCATATAGTAAGGCTTAAGTCTCCATTGAATACCACAAGAACATACTTGTTCCTAAAACGGCGGGAAATGAAAATCGAAATGAGCAAGGCAATTACACTTAATAGAATGGGTGTTTTCTCAGCTATAATCAATTCAGAATACTCAGTTTCAAATAAGTTTAGATAGGGGAGGCAGAATTCTCGACGAGTTTCTGTAGAGTTGGTAGACAGGATGGCAAGTTTGTGAAGCACTATAGCATAAAACAGTTACATCGAAAGGTTCAATTGAACTTACAGGTAAGACGTTCATGATGCCTACCTCTTCAAGACATTGGTTGAAGTAAATGCAAAGTCTATTGAATGGCAAATTGAATACAGCAACACTCATCCGCATCAAGTACTAGACGGAATGAGTTCATAGTCTGATGAATAGAGTAAACCTGTACAGCAATTCATTCTGCCTCAATTTGACTGAACAGAGATTTAACTTCAATTCCTGTAAGTGTGAGGATTCTATTCGTTGAAAACTCTGTTACATCGTTTGTATTGACGGTGAGAATAGTAGCAAGTGGATATTTCCTTTGAAGGCGTGCTCTTTCAATCTTGTTATGAATTGCATCTTGATTCGGAATTAACAAGAGCCCAGTATACTGATCGTCAATACATGATTCACATATCATAAAATCTGTAATACATACTTGAAGGGTGTCTTGACTCAACGGAGTAGATGATTCAACAATCGAATAAAAAATAGAATCACCCAATTCATCAATTCGAATCGTGTTAAAACGTCCGTCCTGAACGATTACTCGTTGTCCCAAGTATGGACGTGTTGCCTCTTTATCGAGGTGGTATTGTTTGATAAGTTGACCATCCTGTGTGAAGTACATCAATTCTGACTGAAAGTCTTTGGTTTTGAGAACTACAACCATGGATTCATCAAAAAAGACATTTTCTATGTGCTCCCGGTCCATCGTTTGCCATTCTGACATCATAGAGCCAAGTACCCACTTTATTCCTCCTGTTTTAATGATACTATCAACATTGATCCCGAGGTCTTTCATCTTATCACTCCAGCCTTCGCCATTGGTGGGGATTGACCAACTGATATTTGAACTTTTGCTATTCAAATGAACCATTGAAGCGAGAGGGTCAATGATAGCAACAACTCCTCTTGAAAAACTAACATTAGTTGTCCATAGTCCTCCAGATAAATTGGAGTAAGATTTTTCAACCGTGCTAACAGATGATTCTTCAAAAGTTGCTAAGTCAATATGGCGAATTGTTGCGTTCTCCATCATGACCGTCTCGCTTAACAAGTACGGATAGTCTTGAACAATTATCAGTTCATCTTCGTTGAGACTTGCATAGTCACATTTCCCCCCAAGCAAGAGGGTGTCCTGTAGGCTTCCGTCGGAGTTGTATTTGTAAATAATAAGTCCCTCTCTGCTTGAGCCAAATCCAATCCAGTTGTCTCCAGATTTAACAGGATCAGTAGCGTGAGACCAACAAGTCACCTCCAATTTCACAAGCTCTTCAAACTCCTTCGAGTACACGTGAACAACATCGTATCTGTCATTGTAAAAGAAGAAAAGGGGTGAATCACTTTCAGAAGAGCTAAATGAGGAAGAATAGTCATATCCAAATTCAATTGGAGAAGGGAGTTGACTATAAAGTATTTGTGAACTTATTGCAGTGAACAATAATAAGGGTAGAAGTCTATTCATAATTATAGAAGACAAAGAAGCCTGAACTTTAACATTGTAAAGTTCAGGCTTTGAATTTAGTCTTAAAGGAAAGTGAATATGACTGTACCATCACCTTTTCCAAGATTTTCAATGACCTGATAGGTAAAGGTGGTAGAGCCAACTACTATCGTACCACTACCATCATCACTTTCAGAGTCGTACATAGTCAAAATTTCTTCTGCGTATGTATCAAGGTCAATAGGATAACCAACCCCACTTGTTTGCCAAATACAACGAATTAGACCTTCGCCAGTACATTTAAGACTACCTACTGTTTCATCGCTTGTCGTGTCAAGCCACTTCTGTTTAACAGAACTATAGCCGTTTTCTCCGCCTCCAGATCTTTTGTAAATAACTCTGTCGGGTACTTCGCCAGCGAAAGCAATTGAAAAAGAAAAGAGTAAGGGTCCTAGAAAAATGAATACTTTTTTCATGATAATTAAGTTAGCGTTCTACAAATTGTGGAAATAGTAACGGACAGTTCCGTCTCCTTCTCCAAGTGACTCTATAACTGTAAATGAAAATATCTCCCCGTTTACGTTGATAGTTCCGGAACCATCGTTCTCATTATTTTCGTATTCGGTGAGAATTAATTCAGTGTATAAATCAAGGTCAATTGGATATTCACCAACACCGCTTTCTTGCCAGGCACATTTCGCAGATCCTTCGTTGATACACTTCAACTCACCTTTACTTCCTTCTCTGTCAGTCCACTTTTGGTCGACTTTGTCGTAGCCATTTGGTCCCGCATTTCTGCGTGTTACATCCAGATACTCTGGCACTGTTCCAAAAAGATTCACACATAGAAACAATGCTAAAATTGAGAATACATTCTTCATGGTATTTATGCTTTGGTAGTTCTCTTAATCCTTCAATCTGAAACGAATAGTCCCGTCACCGTTTCCTAAACTTTCTAGAATCCAGTAATGTACAATCGCATCTCCGACGACAATTGTGCCTATTCTGTTTGAGTTACCATTTTCATATTCATTAAGAATTTGAGTAGATATGAAATCAATGTCTATTGGATAGCCTTGCGCTCCAATAAATTCACGCCAATGACAACTAGATGTTCCTTCGTTATAACACGTTAGTTTACCTCTGTTTTCGCCAGTCCAATCCTGGCGAACTTTGTCATAGCCTTCAGGTCCGCCTCCAGATTTTCTAACATCTAGATACTCTGGAACTGTAGCTTGTGCGCTGATAGTTAAGAGTGTGCATACTCCTGTTAGAGAAAGTAATCTCTTCATGAGAATAAAGTTTAATTAATAGCATATCAGTAAACTGCCCTAAAAACGACGCAGTTATAAAAAAGTCAAGTTTTACGGAATGCAAGAGTTAAAACTCTTGCACTCCCAGTCTCCACCCTTTACACCAAGAACAATACAACCGCGCATAGCGAAGCATATAGAGCGAACAGACAGAGGATTAAAGATCGAGGTGATCGCTTTCGGCTGTTGATCATGAACCGGAACGGGTGGTTGAGGTTGTGTTGAGCGAGATTTTCGGGCGACATCCCCAAGCAATGGTAGCCAATGATTCCAGCTGTGAATAGAAATGCCCCGCCCATGTAAAGGGACAAACTGGTGACAAACAGGCCAAATGTGAGGAAGGGTAATAGTATGAGCAGTGTATTCGTGGATCGTGCCTTGTATTGATATACGTAGTACGGGATGGCGGAAAAGAGGAAGAAGCTAAGTGATACGTTGTAGAATGTGAAACAATATATTAAACCGTGAAAAGCGGCATAGCCTACATAGACTGCAAAGAGGATAAACGCGATACACGAGAGTCCAACTTGTCTTGTAACTAGTTTTAAGTCTCTTGAGTTCATTTGACAGGCAGTGTAATCGGAAAGATTCATGTCTATACAATCAAAGGTGACAGGTGAATTCGCATTTCAAGTTCAACCTACACCCCAGAGTGCCACAGAAAGATTAGATATCTCCTTATAAAGTTTTAGATGTCGAGAGGGGCATAAAGTCACTTGAGGATTTGGAGTAAAACTAGAATCTCATAGCATTGGATGCTGTACGGTTAATGTGTGGTTTTCATCAGTATTTAGTTGATTTTTGGAGCATCTGTAGGGTCTTGATGGTGTTGAGTATAGAGTGAATCCCCCTATTGTTGGACGCGCGTTAGGACGAGCTAGTTGTCAATGAGGAGGCACTCAATTTCTAGGATGCAGACTTTATCTGGTAAGCGACTTATCTTCGTTGGTAAAAATAGCGCTGCCTTGACTAAGCAATCTCTGTATGGTTTACTAGCTTCTCTTTTCGGACTCTATGTCGTTTTGAGAAGTGCTTGGCTTTCGTTTACGATAGACGAAGCGATGTCGTACAACTATGTAGTTGGACTCTGGGGAGAGGAAATGAACATTGCCAACAATCACTTTCTGAATACACAGCTAATGAAGCTGTCGCAATCGGTGTTTGGCAGCAGTGCTTTTGCCTTGCGACTGCCCAATGTGTTGTCGTTTTTCTTGTATGCATGGTCGGTTTCTCAAATTGTTCGCTACGCAAAGACCAATTGGCTCTACTTCACAGGAGCAATTCTTTTACTCGCCCTTCCGTTTCCTCTAGAGTTTTTTGCCTTGGCGAGAGGATATGGACTCAGCATGGCCTTTTCAGCATTTGCCATTGCTCAAATCATGAAGGCGTTTTCGAAGAATGGGGAGGTTCATCTCGTGTATGCCTCGCTTGGTGCGGGACTCGCTGTGCTTTCGAACAATGCTGTTCTCAATGTCTCTATTGTCATGTGGATAATGATTTTGGCGGGTTTTGTGGTGAAATGGAAGAAGGGCTTTACGTCCAGAGTAATGGTGAGCTTTGGAGTTTCACTCATCATTGCCCTGAGTTGTCTTTCTTTTTCGGTGATGGAATTACTAGAGCTTCGAGCCCTCGGTGAATTGTTCTTTGGAACGGATTCTTATGCCAGCTTCGGTGATCACTTGATTTCTAATTTCTTGTATACCGATACGGCCGTGCCTATCATGAAACCCCTCACTTTAATTCCCTTGCTTTTGTTTGTATTGGTGGGCGTTTTGCGAGTGCTGAGCACGAAGCTGTTTCATCCGCTATTTGTCGTGAGTTCACTGCTCCTGTTCGTTTCGCTTTTGGGCTGGGTATTGGAGCACGAGCTTTTCGATGCGCTACTCCCGCGCACTCGTACGGGAATTATCTACGTCCCGCTGATTTCTCTTTGGGCATTTTCCATTGGAGTCGCGCTAGAAGGTGAAGCTGGAAAATGGAGAAAATTCTTCCAGTATTTATTGATGGCAATGGGGCTGGTATGGGCGTTGAACTTTGGTTTATTTTCAAATTTCTCACATGCTAGAGACTGGCGATACAGTGCAAAAATGGAGGAGATTATGACTCGAGCAGGTCAAATAGCCTCAATTGCCCAGCGAGAGATTGAAATCGAGAAACCCGCGCTTTATCGCTCGAATGTCAATTACTACGTTCATTCCAGATCTTACCCTATCAGCATCGATTGGAAGGAGGATATTTCTTTTACCAAAGAACTGGTGTTAGCACGCCCCCAGGATATCATGGGAAATGTTCCCTCAAATTACGAAGTGGTCTTGGATTATTCAGAGTATGAGACAATTCTCTTGGTGCGTAAAGATGTTTTGAATCGAGACTGAGTTTTCGAAAAACCATTCCCTACCTTTGCCCCTGCACGGGGTGTCAATGCCAAAGAGGCATAGACTGAGATCATACCCGTACAACCTGATTTGGATAATGCCAACGTAGGGATGCTCTATTGTACACACATATGGTTGTTTGTCACGACGCTAGCCGTCGTTGGTGTTTTTCTATCCAGATATCACGAAAAACACATGACACTTCGATGGACAACAAATTCGAAATTCTTCCTTCAGAACTGAGAACCTGGCAAGGCCGGGAGGAGTGGTTCTTCAATCGAGATCATACCGATACCTACGAACAATGGTATGAGGGTAGGTACAAGCGTGCTGAAATTTGGCAGAAGCGCGTGATGGAGCAACTGGTGAAAAGTGATCCTCGCGTTCAGAAACTGCTGGAATTTGGTTGCGGAACAACGCGCTTTAGCCGTTGGTGGAAAGAGATTGGTATTGATGCTACAGGAGGTGATATTTCACCTCTAATGCTGTCTCAAGCACGTCATCTATTTTCGGGTGACTTGGTGAATGCCGATTCTCACCACATGCCTTTCAAAGACCATACTTTTGATAGCCTTGCCTTCATTACCACTTTTGAATACTACAAGGATCCTGTAGCCGTGATACGCGAATCGGCAAGGGTTGCCAAGTACGGTATTGCCTTTGGTATGATGAACCGGAATACGACCAAGTACATCCGTAGAAGGGTACAACAAATGTTCGGCAAGAACCCGTTTTATGTAACGGCAAATTTCTACACTCCAAAGTCACTCATCGCAGTGATTGATGAGGCTTTGGAAGGACGAGATTACAGCATTCAATGGACCTGTACGGGATTGCCAAAGCGCTTCCCTGTTCAACAATGGCATGTGCCTATCGGTGATTTCTTTGGCCTGTATGTTCGCTTTAATGACGTGGAGTCATGAAGCTTGAAGCAGGTAAACTGGGCTCTTCTGAGTTGACAGATATCATCTGTTCGCAAACAGGCGCCACTCCATCCGCTGTTCGAACAGGCCCTTCCTTTGGCGTGGATGTGAGTCTCGTGGATATAGGGAATGGTCGTGGTTTGGTTCAAACAAGCGATCCTCTCAGCTACATTCCCTCCTTGGGGCTGGAAGAGTCGGCTTGGTTGAGCGTACACTTGATGGCCAATGATATGGCAACCAGTGGTCTAGCTCCCCAGTTTGGGCAGTTTGTCTTGAATCTTCCTGCTCATCTAAGCGAGAGTGATTTTAAGACATATTGGAGTTTTATCCATAAGTTCAGTTCGGAGATCGGGTTGGCTATCACTGGTGGGCATACCGGTTTTTTTGAGGGAGTTAATTCTACCATCGCTGGTGGCGGAACGCTTACTTCTATTGGTGATTTGGATAAAATCCGCCTCTCCAATATGGGGTCGCCCAACGATGAGTTAATCGTGACGAAGTCGGCAGCACTTTCTTCTACCTCCATTCTCGCTATGAGCTTTCCTGAAACGGTGGTGCAAAAACTCGGCACTGAAATACAGCGAGAAGCGTCATCGGCGTTTTTCCAGACGAGTTCGTTGAAGGATGCTCTGATAGCAGTCGGTCAACAGGGAGAGCACCCCGAAGTAAAGGCCCTACACGATGTAACAGAAGGAGGAGTGATCGGTGCGCTCATTGAATTGGCAACAGCTTCTTCATGCGGATTGCAAATCAATCTTGAAAGCTTGCCATTAGAAGAGGCGCAAGAGGCGATATGTCGACTCTTTTCATTGAATCCATTCCGATGCGTAGGTGCGGGATCTATGATTATTGCTTGCGCTGCTGGCACCAGTGATTCGGTCATCCAACGACTCAAGAATGCTGGAATTTCAGCGTCTATGGTCGGAGTGCTGAAAGAGCAAACACATGGCCTTCAATGGACCAATGGCGATGAAAGTGGAGAGTTGGAGTACCAAGATCGGGATCCTTATTGGGAGGCATTTGGCCATGCGCTAAAAAACGGGTGGAGATGAATAGACGGAGAATGAAGGGCGGACTCTATCTGGTGGTAGATCCCTCAAAAAGTGAAATTGAACTTATTTCTGCACTGAATAGTGTGTTGGAGGAAGGTGTCTGTGCGGTCCAATTATGGGACCATTGGGATCAGGTTGAGAATCCTTTGGCATTGATCGAAAAAGTCGGCAAGCTATGTGGAACCTTCGACGTGCCACTGTTTATCAATAACCATCCCGAATGGGTGGAAGATTGTCCGAGTGTTTCGGGAATTCACTTTGATGAATGGCCAACAGATTACGCGTGTCCAGAAGGTGTACTTGTGGGTATCACATGTACAAATGAAATGGAGGTGATTGATCGTGCCGAGGAGAACTCCATTGATTACATCTCCTTTTGTTCCATGTTCCCATCTTCCACTTCCAACAGTTGTGAATGGGTAGATCACGCCTCCGTGCATCGTGCGCGCGAAAGGTTTTCTGGATTGATCTTCTTGGCAGGAGGGATTACACCAGAGACACTTCCTCAACTTCAAACCCTGCCATACGACGGAATTGCCGTTGTTTCTGGAATCATGAGTAGCGACTCTCCGTCAGAAGCTGCTCGAATTTTCAATCAAAAAGTAAAAGAACATGAAAACTGAAACGATAGAAATCCTTTGTTGCCCTTTTGATAAGAGTGATTTGAAACTCACCGTTGTCACTCAATCCCTAGATCGAGAAGTTCTCGAAGGGTTTTTTACCTGTGAATCGTGCAACCGACTTTATCCGATCGTTCAAGGTATTCCCATCATGAATCCTGATGAATACCGTGAAGGTAAGCTGGAGCGCCCTTTGTTGGAGCGCTGGTCAAAGCAGTTGGAAGCCAAAGATGCTGTGGCTTCACGCCGACTTCTTGAAACGTTAGATCAATGATGTTTTTAAGGGGGATTGAGCCTGGCTAGCGCATATCAACCCCTTAACATTCTCGACATACCTTCTATACAATGTGAGATTACTTGTGAAATTTCTCTTAAAATCTCTGTAAGCATTAAACCGTCAGGCTTTTGAGATGTTACCTTTGCTTGTAAAATAACAACACTCTTGGATGAGCATGCCCAAAATTTCACCCTTAGAGCGCTTGTATCGACTCCTTGTACAGGATAAGAAGGAAGTTTTCTACGTACTGTTTTTTGCCGTTTTGAACGGTGCCATTGGCTTAGCCTTGCCTTTGGGGTTTCAGGCCATTATCAACTTGGTGATGGGAGGAAGGCCCAGCGCTTCTTGGTGGTTTTTAGTGGGGGTTGTTCTCGCTGCCATCTTGTTTGCTGGCGTACTTCAGATCCTGCAAATGCAAATTACGGAGAGCCTTCAACAGCGAATCTTTGTTCGATCTACCATCGCATTTAGTTATCGTATACCCCGACTTCATCCGAAGTCACTAGTGGGCGATAACCCTCCAGAATTGGTCAACCGCTTCTTTGACACCCTTACGGTGCAGAAGGCAGTTCCCAAGGTTCTTCTTGACGCCTCCACGAGTGCACTACAGATTTTCTTTGGGCTTCTATTGCTTTCTGTTTATCACTCCTTGTTTGTGGTGGCGGGTGCAGTGGTTGTCCTTTTGGTCATCTTGATCTTCCGGTCAACATGGAAGCGCGGTTTGAGAACTAGCTTGGATGAGAGTACCTACAAATACAAGGTGGCATATTGGTTAGAGCAAATGGCCAATTCCATGAACACCTTTAAGTTGGCGGGCAATAGCAAGTGGCCTAATTTGAAGACGAAATCACTCACGGAATTGTGGTTGGGAGCTCGAAAATCACACTTTAAAGTGTTAGTGCTTCAGTATGCTCAACTCGTTGGATTCCGATTCATTCTAACGGCTATGCTCCTTATTTTTGGTGGAATCCTCGTGTTCCAACAGCAGATGAGCATCGGTCAATTTGTGGCGGTTGAAATTGTTTTCATCTTGATCACGAACAACGCAGACAAGTTGATCAAATTGGCAGAACCTCTTTTCGATACGGTAACGGCCTTAGAGAAATTAGCCGGTGTTCTCGAACGTCCACTGGAGGGCGATGAAGGCCGTACATTGGACTTCAATGTAGAGGCCTGGCCGCTTGATGTGACTCTTGATGAGACCAACATTCGACTAGAAGCGGGAGAGAAATTGGCGGTGATGGGGTATGCCGGAAGTGGCAGAACCAGTGCATTGCGATCGGTTGCTGCCCTTCATCCAGATACGATGGGTGATATTTATATTGATGGTATTCAATTGGACAACCTTGACCTGTTCTCTTATCGATGTGGATTGGGGGATAATTTGAGTCAGGAGGCCATTTTTGAAGGAACGCTGCGAGAGAATCTGATTGTAGGAAATTCTACCGCTTCGGATCATATCGTTATTGATGGGTTGAAGAAAGTGGGATTATACGATTGGTTCAAGAGTCTTCCAAAAGGATTCGATGAACGCATTTCATACGAGTCGGTTCACATTTCTCATTTTACGGGACAACGATTGATTCTCCTTCGTGCACTGCTTAGAAATCCAAAAATTCTATTGATTCACGATAAGTTAGAACACTGCGAAAAGACGCTTCGCAATCAAATGTTGGATTCCATCTTTGAACAGAAGGGGACGACCTTGATTGCCTCCAATAGAGAAGACGTTGTAATGCGCTGTTCTAAAGTGGTGGTGCTAAAAGACCGAAAAATCATCTACAGCGGCCCAGCTTCACAGTTGCCAAGCGAAGTTCAATCTGATCTCCTTTTCTGATATGCTGAACATTTCAAGAAATCCCATAAGAGATAAGGTTGATCCAGAAGTGGTAAAGACATTCGATCAGACTTCGATTAGTAAGACGATCAAGCGATTTGTGCGATGGTCTGCAGTGCTGACGTTTGTTGTGATTTTGCTGTTGTTTGTACCATGGACGCAAAACATTTCTGGCTATGGGAAGATCACGAATTACGATCCAGCGGTTCGTCCTCAAGATGTCCAATCTCCTATTCCTGGAAAAATTACACGTTGGTTTGTTCGCGAAGGGGACACTGTTCAAGAGGGCGATACCCTTGCTTACCTAAGCGAAGTAGACGCTTCTTATCTCGATCCCAATTTGCTGGAACGTATCGATCAAGAACTCAATGCGAAAGTTGCCGCGGCTGAAGCTTACTTGAACAAGGCAAATGCTCAAGCAGATCAAGTAGAGGCCTTGCAGTTGAGCTTGCGAATTAAGCGAGGTGAATTGGACCTAAAGATTCAATCTGATAGCGCAGATTTTGCCGCTGCACGCGTGAATTACGAGTTGGCGGGGAATCAATACAAACGAGCCGATACGCTTTACCGAGAGGGAATTAAGAGCAAATATGAGCTTGAACAACGACTTCAATCACTACAAGAGGCGCAGGCTAAACTGACAAGTGCAGAGAACCAGTGGCGACAAAGCAAAGCTGCTCGTCAGCGCTTGGAGGCAGATTATGCGGAATACATTGCGAAGGCCAGAAGTGAACAGTACACGGCTATTTCTCATCGCGAGGCTGCATTGGCTGAAATTGCCAAGTTACAGAACCGAAGAAACACCGTGGAAGTTCGTCAGTCGTACCACACCGTACGTGCTCCTCAAGAAGGAGTCGTCAGTCGAATATACATTCGAGGTATCGGTGAGAACATTTCGGCGGGAACACCAATCGCCGAACTCTTTCCCACCTCTGATGATAGAGCCGTGGAGATTCATGTGCGCGCTATGGACATGCCGCTGTTGGAAGAAGGTCACTTGGCTCAAATCGAATTTGAAGGTTTTCCAGCATTGGCAATTAGTGGAAAGCCCGATTTGAACTTCGGTACATATTCTGCTCATGTGGCGGTGGTGAGTCAGACTCCAGAAGCGGGCGGTACATTTAGGATATTACTTCGTCCATCGGAGGATTGGCCGGATAGATTGCCTTTCGGAACGGGGGCTCGTGCATACATTTTGTTGGATGAGGTTCCAGTGTGGTATGAGATCTGGCGACAGATCAATGGCTTCCCAGCTGAGTCGTATGATGCGCCGCAGAATCCAACCTCGAACTCAAGTTCAAGTACCAAGTCTACATCTTCTAACTCTTCTTCCAAATGAGGTGGGGTCTAGGAATCATCGCGCTATTCTTTAGTCTCGGGCTTTCGGCACAAAAAGTGAGCTTAAGTCTGGATACGGTATTGACGTGGGTAGAACGTCACCATCCGGTAGTTCGCAGCTTGGAATATAGAATGGAAGGTGCAAACGCCAATGTGATGGCTACTCGTGGTTCTTTCGATCCTTATCTATCTGGAAATTATTCAGAAAAGCAGTTTGAAGGAACAGAGTATTTTCAATATGGTCAGGCTGGCTTGAAGCTCCCCACTTGGTTAGGAGTGGACGTTTATGCCTACCGTGCATTTGCTGAAGGAGTTTATCTCAATCCACAAGAAACCATGCCCAACGAGGGGTTGTGGAAAGTGGGGGTGAGTGTTCCCGTAGGTGGCGATTTAATTTGGGATGAAAGGCGAGCTATGCTTCGCGATGCCCAACTGGTGGTAGATCGTACAGAAGCAGAGCAACGATTGGCGTATAGCGATGTGATGTACGAAACCCATGTTCGCTACTTTGAATGGGCTTTGAAGGAGGCCGAATATTCGATTTACAAGGAGGTAGAGCAACTGGCCAAAGAGCGCTTTGAATGGTTGAAACGCGCCTATGAAACAGGAGATCGTCCAGCAATGGATACTGTTGAAAGTAGAATTCAGTGGTACAATCGAAAGCTAAACACGCAGGAGGCCGCAGCAAAGGCCGCTAAAGCGAGAGCGTCTTTAAGTGCAATGCTGTGGACCGATGGAGGCGTGCCTTTGGAAGTGCCAGATTCGATTCATCCCGATCTTTCGGCCCTTGACTTCATTATCCCGAACGATAGTACTAAACTCTACGCCATGCTTGCGGATCAACCACAAGTAGCCGCATTGACAGTAGAAGTGGATCGTGCCTTGAATCAACGCAGGTGGAAACGCGCTCAACTTTGGCCAGACGTGAGTGTGCAGTACAACTTCCTTCGAGGAGGGGCAGGAGACGCTACATGGAACCTTCCCGATAATTATCAATGGGGGGTACAAGTGAATATTCCCCTCTTCTTGAGAAAAGCTAGGGGAAATGCCGATGCAGCAGAAGCTAAATATCACGAAGCAGAATTAAAGCGACTTAATGCTATTCAAGAAGCAGAAGCTGAGTTGATAGGTCTTCAGACACAATCCTACAACCTCGCCCAGCAATGGTTGCAAGCAGAGGAAGTCTACAACATGTCCAACACCCTCTTAGATGCAGAGCGAAGAAGGTTCCGCATTGGTGAGAGTTCGGTGTTCTTGGTAAACTCGAGAGAGAACTCCATGGTTCAAGCCGCCGTGAAGTGGTTGGTGATTCGAAAGGATTATCGCCTCACGCTAGAAAAACAAAAGCGGCTCGTGGCCGCTTATTGGGAGGAGTAATTATCTCCATCTTCTGTCTCTCGGATCTGGTGGGTTTTTGGTCCATTTGAGTGGGCCATCACACTGAACTTCGATAACAATACTGTTTACATCACCGAAGTAACTGAGCATTTTTTCACGCCAATTCTGAAAGGAGTCGCGGTCGTACAACTGACATTCGTAGTGCAGGATAGCAACGTCTTTATTGTTGATGATGATGATGGTAGGGTGAGCGTAATCATAGCTCCTTTTATCCCTTCCTGGGCGAATGCTTTCCCCTTCTATGAAGTTTGAAAACCAGTGCTTTAAAGCCCAGTCACGGTCGTATTCATCGGCGTAGCCATATACATTTACGTAGTATTTCGCATAAATGTTATTGTCGATATTCGATTTTACTCGATCACGACTTTCCAGCATGAAGCGCTCGGCAAATTCGTAATCCGTGTCGTCAATATCGCCAATGGGAGGATTGGAGATGTTCAGATATTTCTTTTCGTATAGACTGTCGTGATCGGCTACGAATGCAGAACATTTTTGAGCAAGTTCTTCATGCTGACCCATTAAGGTTGCACTAAAGCCGATGAGAATTAGGGAGAGTATGTGTTTCATAATACCGAAGATAGCAATTTGAATGCCGCAGTAAAATGTGCGATTATTCTAGTCACTGAACGAACATCTCCCATCACTTCGTACCTTTTTTGAAATTTTCATGCATGCGGAAGTTAATCCTCTACATAGCTGCTAGTGCTAATGGCAAAATTGCCGATGCCAATGGCGGCGTTGAATGGCTGGAACAAATACCCAATCCAGACCAGTTGGATTACGGCTACGCTGATTTTTTGAAGACGGTAGATACGACCATCATGGGTTACAGCACCTACGCACAGTTGATCTCATGGGATATAGAATTTCCGTACATCGGGCTTGATAATTATGTGGTGACTAGAAAGGAGACACCGGAGGATAACGGTCATGTGATTTTTGTGAAATCTGATCTTGAAACTAAGATTGAGGAGTTGAAGAGCATGACTTCCGACAAAGACATCTGGCTCGAAGGAGGCGGTTCAACAAATGCTCGAATGCTTGAAGCTGGATTGGTTGATGAGGTTCGCTTATTTGTGATGCCTATCTTTCTTCAATCGGGTATTGACTTGACGGCAGAGATGAAAGAGAATGTCATGTTGGGCAAACCGAAGGTAGTTGTCCATTCGTCGGGGGTAGTAGAGATGATCTATTCCTTAAACTGATAGAAATGAGAATACACAAGTTCGTCTTAATCATAAGTTTGATGTTGTCGACTACCCTTTGGTCGCAGCAAGAGTTGATAGGGACATGGCTAGTAGTACGAGTTCAGGTGGGGGAAAACACCATGACGCCCGATGCGCGTTGGTCGACCTTTCACGCAGATGGAACGCATGAAGGTGGAAATGGATGGAAGAAGCACTCCGAAGGCACGTATCAGTTTACGGAGGGACAACTCACCATTGAAACTACCAATGGCGTAGACGATGAATTTGGTGCCTTTCAAGTGATGTTCACTGAAGATGGAAACATGACATGGGAACGCGAAGAGGAGGGAATGACCGTAGTTGTTCACCTTGTGAAAGTGGAATCGGTTCCGCCTACAGAAGGAGATAAGCTACTTGGTCTGTGGGAGCTTTCTTCCGTTAATGGGGAGGCCTATGATGGAGATCGATACACTCTGTTTATGCGTTGGGACAACGTTTACAAGATTACGGATGGCGATGAAGTACATATGGGGACCTATCGTATTCATCCACACCGACAAAGGGTAGAATGGGTGGAATACGGAGACAATATGCCTAGAGAGTTCAGTACTTTTAAAGTGGAAGGAGATACCTTAGAGCTGTATGTTGAAAGTAATGGAGAGACCGTAAAGTATAGCTATACTCGATCCCATAAACTCTAGAGAACCCTTGGAGAATCCAAAGAAGCAAGCCCCTTATGCTCGAGTAGTACTGCTGATTGTCACTTTGCTGAGTAGCCTTTACTTTGGATATCAGCTACAGTATTATTCCGTTGATTTGTATGCAGGTGATTCATGGCACATTGTAGATGTGGCCCTAAATGAACATGGCCTCTGGAATGGATTTTCTCACCAGCATGGACCTCATCGAATGGGGGTAGCTTATCTGCTGTATTCAACCTATTTCAACTTGGGGATTACAAGTGCTTCAGCACACGCCTATACACAAGGGGCGTTGTGGTTATTTTCATCCTTGCTTGCACTTTTCATTTCCAGAAAGAGTAGGGGGTATTGGACGTATGCTGATGTAATCATTCCCATTGTGTTCCTCTATCCCGGATTGCTAATGGCCACGATCCGAGTGCCATACATTCACGGATTCACTGTGTTTTTTGCGACAGCTATTATCGCCCTGCATTACTTGAAGAGAAGGATGTTGAGGCAAGTGCTCACTTTAGTGATTTTGTTTTGCGCTGCTTTTACCTTCAACTCTAATTTGGTGGTATTGGCCTTTGCGGGCTTCTCCTTCATTCGTGTTTTTCAAGATTCCCTAAACAGAGCAGAGTATTTGGCGTACTTGATTTTCATCTTCGCTTTGGGCATGTACTTGCTTACTACAGCAGATTTAGATCAAAGCGCAGCCACATTGGAAGGTTCAACTTCGGCACTGGGTATGTTAATGTATGGACTCGAATTGACTACCAATTTCGTCTTCTTGCAAGCACACGAGTTTCAGCTTTGGGTTGGGATTGTGGTCCTTATCTTGAGTTTGACCATCTGGATATTACCAACCGTTGATTCGGCAAAGAAGATGATACATCCCCGTTGGATTCTAGTTGCACTGATTATGGTTTACTGGACTTTGAATACCTATACTCGATGGTCTTCTGGTGCAGGGAATGCACATGCTGCTCGTTATTTGGCGATGTCTCCCTTGGTGTTGTTTGCGCTCTATTGGAGTTCCGCTAGGTGGAAGTATTATAGTGTTTACGCCACAGGCGTGGTTGCGCTTTTTGTAGTGATAAGTTGGAATGCTTCCAGACAGATCGTTTTTCCGCTACGCGAGAACAAGGCGGCTTTGAACCATTGTAAAGAAACCCTTCTAACCGAAGAATATGAACAGTGTTTCACGGATTTACACCCCTATCCAGATCGGGTTCATTTAGAAGTCAGTTTGAAGAAGCTGGGTTATCTCCCTTAAGACAGAGCGTCGGCCACCACGAACGTACTACCGCCTACAAAGATCAAATCGCCTTCACAAAAGTTTGATTTAGCGGCTTCTATGGCATCCATTACTGATGGGTATGCGGCTCCTACCAAGTGTGCTTCTTTTGCGGCGTCGGCTAATTCTTTGGCGTCAAGTCCACGAGGAATGCTGGGTTTGGCAAAATAGTACTGTGCGCTCTTTGGAAGCATAGAAAGCACTTTTCGGATGTCCTTATCGTTCACCATCCCCCAGACCATGTGCAGCTTTTTGTGAGGAGTATCGCTGAGTTGTTGTAAGATGTACTTCACTCCATCTTCATTGTGCCCGGTGTCGCAGATGACATAAGGATTTTCAGAAAGCGTTTGCCATCTACCAGCCAATCGGGTATTTCGAACCACATTCAATAATCCGTGTTCAATATTTTCATCGGTTACGGAGAACTTCTTTTGTGTCCGTATCGCACACACGGCAGTTCGGATATTGTGCTTCTGGTAATAGCCTTTTAAGTCGGATTCCAAGGACTCAAAGACTTCATCTTCTGCGAAGAAAATGGGACTGTTGTTCTTCTTCGCAATTTCGCGAAAGACTGGGGTTGTGCTACTTTGTTTTTGTCCGATAATTACGGGGACATTCGGCTTGATGATTCCCCCTTTTTCTGCGGCGATTTCTGGAATGGTAGTTCCTAAGAATGCCGTGTGATCCAATCCGATGTTGGTGATCACTGACACCTCAGGAATAATCACATTTGTACTGTCTAGTCGACCTCCCATTCCCACTTCAACCACCGCAACATCAACCTTGTGCTTTCTAAACGTATCGAAGGCTAATCCTACGGTCATTTCGAAGAAGCTCAATTGCAAGGATTGGAAATGGGTTTTGTAGCGATTCACGAAGGAAATGACTTCTTCCTCGGGCATGAGTTCTCCATTGATCTTCACGCGCTCACGAAAATCAACTAGGTGAGGGGAGGTGTAGAGGCCTACTTTGTAGCCTGCCTCCTGAAGGATGGAAGCCAACATGTGTGATACACTGCCTTTACCATTGGTTCCGGCAACGTGTATAGAAGGAAACGCACCTTCCGGATGGTCCAATAGTTCCATCAGGCGGTGCGTTTTATCTAAGTCGATCTTGTAATGGGCACCAGGTCCGGTGCGTTGGTAAACCGGTAGTTGAGTGTAAAGCCATTCAACGGTTTCGCGAAATGATTCCACGTGATTTATTGCTTACCGAAGTAGTAAATGATGTACCCAATTTGCTCTTCAACAGCGTTGGGATCACCTTGCCATTTGGTAGCCAAGGCAGCTGCTCTGGCTCGGTCAAAAAGAACGGATGAAAAGACGTTCGTGGCTACGTCGCCAGGAATATCTACTCCTGGTTCAGCTCTCACTACACGTCCGGTTCTATCTACGTAGACTTTAACAACCACACGTCCTTGATCCTGACTATCGTACGTCGGTTTTGGTTGTGACAGTGCATTGCGATTTCCCAAGCGGTAATTACCTCCGCTTCCGGTTCCGCCAACACCTGTTCTGTTTGGACTATTTGGATCGCCATTTGGGTCACCTTGATCTCCTCCACCTTCTGTTGCGCCTTCACCTTCTCCCGTTCCTTCTCTAACGCTGCTCAATGCTCCTGTTAGTCGACTGTCCGGTTGTGGGTCGGGTTGTGTCTCTTGAGTGGGTTCGGTGGTTTGCTCCTGAGTATTTACACTAGGTGCATCGGTAACATCTTGGGTAGCCACATTCGTTTCGGTAGGCTGGGTAGTAGGTTGTGTTACCGTTTCTTCTACTTGGGGCTCAGATTCCGAAGGAGCCGAACTGGTTGTTCCGCCGCCCACTGCATCGTAACCAAAGTTGATGGCGATTCCGTTTTCGGGTGGTGGGTCTTGATATTTTAAGCCTACAAAGAAGAATAGAATGAGGATCACCGCGTGAAACACGATGGTGCCAATTCTTCCATTTCTTTCATCTTTCGTAGCCATGTCTACTTATTTAGGATCCGTTGCCAAGATAATCTTCAATCGATTCCGATACGCAATATCCATTACGTGAACAGCGTCTCCAAGCGCAATGTCTTGGTCGGCATGGAGGATTATCACGGGGTCTTCAATTCCACGAACTGCGTCCATAATGACCGTTTCGAGTTGACCTACATTGATTTCCGTACCATTAACCGAGTAGCGCAAATCTTTCGTTACCGATACATCAACATCCTGTCGCTTCACGGTTTGTGCATTGCTTTTTGGCAAATTCAAATCCAATGCACGTGAAGTCACCAACGTGGATGTCAACATAAAGAAGATCAGCAAAAGGAATACCAAGTCTGTCATGGAGCTCATGGCAAAATCGGCACTGACCTTATTTTTTCTGTTGAAATTCATCGTTTGAGGTTGATGGGTTATACGGGTTCGTGAAGCAAGTCCAAGAATTCGGTAGCGCTAACTTCCATTTTGTAGATCACGCTCTCTACACGAGTAGTGAGGTAATTGTATCCAAAGTAAGCGAGAATCCCCACAAAGAGACCCCCTACAGTAGTTGTCATTGCGGTATAGATACCTTCGGCAAGCAAGCTCACGTCAATCTGTCCGCCTGCATTGGCCATCTCTTTAAAGGCCAATACCATCCCGATCACCGTTCCCAAGAAACCAATCATAGGAGCACCACCGGCAATTGTTGCCAAGTAAGGCAAACCACTTTCTAGTTTTTGAACCTCGATTTTACCTTGGTTTTCAATGGAGGCAGAAATATCGCCCATTGATTTACCAATGCGCACTACTCCTTTTTCCAAGAGTCGAGCTACAGGTGTATCGGTACTTTCACAAAGTGCCTTGGCCGATTCCATCTTGCCATTGGCAATGTGGTCTTTCAAGTTGTTCATGAAGTTCGGGTCTTGCTTGTTCGCACGTTTGATGGCGCCAAATCGCTCCACAAATATGTAGACTGCAATAATGGATAGCACGAAGAGCATACCCATGATAACAATACCTCCAATACCACCGCTTGTAATCAAGCTGATGACAGAAAGGGTTTTCTCAGTGGTTTCTGCAGCGCCCGCAGTATCTACTGGAGTGCTTGCCATGTCAATTTGAAGGAAGTTCAAAGCCGTGATGGACATTGTTATTCAGTGTTTTGTTCGGATCTCTTTACTCCAACGTATAACGCGCGGAGTTTAGCATATTGTCCAAACTTAGCAGTTTTCATCTCCCCTTAGTTGCGCCTCTCTTAAAGGATATTAACAATGTGGGGTTAGTGGAGGCTGTGTAGGGCTGCGCAGGTAGCTTCGCAAGGGCTGTGCAAGGGCTTGCGCAGGTAGCTTCGCAATTCGCTTACGCAGGTGGCTTCGCAGGGAGGGGGGTAAAGGCCGCCTACTATAGACTATAGCCTGACAACCAAGAAAGCCCCAAGATTTCTGCCGAGGCTTTCAATAATGTATAACTCCATACTTAGGACTCGAAACTCCGAACCTGAAACCCCGAACCCTAACCCGAAACTCCAAATCTCCGAACTCAATGAAACAAAACGTGCTCCAAAATATACACTACCGCACCGCTGAGATAGCCGATGATAGCGAGTAGAGAGATCTTCTTGAGGTACCAGCCAAAGGACATTCTTTCGAGGCCCATTACGGCTACACCAGCGGCAGAGCCAATGATAAGGGCAGAACCTCCTGTACCAGCACAGTAAGCGAGGAATTCCCAGAACAAACCATCCTGTGCGAAGAAGCCGGTTGGATTGATTGGGTACATACCCATAGACGCTGCTACCAATGGAACGTTATCTACGATGGAACTCAACAGTCCAATGATGATTCCTACTCCATACACTCCTGTTTCCGTATCTGTACCGATGGAGTTGTCTAGCATATTGGCCATCTGCGTTAGTTGTCCCGCATTTTGGAGACTTCCTACGGCAAGTAGAATTCCCAAGAAAAACAATACAGAAGGGGTGTCGATTTTGCGAATCACACCAATAACGCTGTGACGAGATTTGAAGGCTTGATTCTTACTTCTGTGGAGAATATCAGTCAATATCCAAAGAGAACCCAAGCTCAACATCATTCCCATAAATGGAGGAAGGTGTGTAATACTCTTGAAGACAGGGACGAATAAAAGTCCTGCTACACCGGCAAAGAATACCACGTTTCTCTCCATTGGAGTGGTAGGATCCAGGTAGTGATCAGCCGTTTCCTGACGAACAGGTCGCTTGATGGTGCCCTTGGTTCTAAGCGATAAAATCGTCAATGGAACAATGAGACAAACCAATGAAGGCAAGAATACACCCGTTACGATTTCCCCAGTCGTAATCTGACCAGAAATCCATAGCATGGTGGTCGTTACGTCTCCAATTGGCGACCATGCACCCCCGGCGTTTGCCGCAATAACTACCAAACCAGCGAACAGCCAGCGGGTCTGTTGATCGTCGATGAGTTTCTTGAGAAGCGAAACCATTACAATGGATGTCGTAAGGTTGTCGAGTGCCGCACTAAAGAAGAAGGAAAGAATGGCGATTATCCACATCAACTTCACCTTGGAAGTGGTGCGAATTTTATCTGTAATTACAGTGAATCCTTCGTGAGCGTCTACCAATTCTACAATGGTCATTGCACCAATAAGGAAGAAGAGGATGCTTGCAATTTCAGAAAGCGACTCCAACATCTGGTGATGGGTGACGTATTCTGTAATTAGGAGCTCTTGTGTTAATGGTTCGTGGGAATGCGAATTCAGTATGCTGAGAACAGCTTCGTCTATTCCGCTAAAGTCCACTATTTCGTAAGCTCCAAGAACGTAAAGTGTCCAACAAAGAACACCCGTTACTAGAGCAGAGGCTGCCTTATCAATGTGAATTTGGTGTTCAAACGCAATTGCTGCGTAACCCAAAATGAAGACAACGACCATTGCTAAATACATGACAAACGGCTTTTAGTGAGTAGTTGTGTGTGGTTAGTTGAGCTGATCTAGTGCAATGCTGTACGCAGTATCTGTTACATGCGTTCTTTTATCGCTCTTTGCGTGTACCTTGGCTAAGGCTTCGCGAATCACGTTGCTAGTGTCTTTGAAGATGGCAACGTCGGTTACTTCTGCATGGTCTTGCATCAAGTAGCCAAATACACGGGCCATTCCACAGTTTGAAATAAAGTCAGGGATTACAGCAACGCTATTGTCTGCATGTTCAGCAATAGGACCGTAGAAGATTTCACGATCGGCGAATGGAACGTTAGCCCCAGAGCTGATCACTTCGAGTCCATTGGCGGACATTGTGTCGAGTTGTTCGCGAGTGATCAATCTAGAAGCCGCAGCTGGAATGAATACTTCAGCGCCAATGCTCCAAATTTTTTCATTCGCTTCTTCAAACGACATCATGTTATCGGATACCAAGAAGTTTCCGGTCTTGGCCAATACAAGTTCTTTGATTTCTTCAAAGGTGAAGCCTTCTTCTTTTACCAATCCGCCCACTCTGTCGATGATGCCGACAATCTTAGCACCTGCTTGAGATAGGTAATATGCTGCCGGAGCTGCAACCACTCCCCACCCTTGAATGATGACACGCTTGTCGCTCAAGTCGCCGCCCCAGATTTCATAGAAGTGACGAACACTTTCGGCCACGCCATAGCCTGTGATGAGATCGCCAACTTTGTCGTCTCCATTGGTGTTTGGGGTGAGGGTTTCATCTTTAACCATCAAACTTACTCCATCTTGAAGTTGGCGAATTTTGAGCGCTTTGTCTTCTGGAGATGGATTGTAGTGTCCTTGAAGAACACCTTCTTGAGGGTGAAGAATTCCCAATTCACGAGTGATGGGAATAACCTCAGATTTTTGATCTACGTTGAGGTCGCCGCCAGTTCCGTAGTAGTTTTTGAGAAGGGGACGAACCGCGTTGTACCAACGGCGAAGAACACCGTCTTTGCGAGGATCGTTTGGATCAAAATCGATACCGCTCTTAGCACCGCCAATAGCTGGACCAGCAACGGTGAATTTGATTTCCATGGTCTTGGCTAGAGATAGAACTTCGTGTTCCGTAAGTCCAGCACGCATGCGAGTTCCGCCACCGGCTGCACCCCCGCGAAGGCTGTTAATTACGGTCCAACCACGTGCTTCTGTTTCTGAATCTTGCCAGTGAAAAACAATTTCTGCTGGTTTCTGCTCGTATGCTTTGAGACGATCTTTCATATTCTTATTGCTTCTGAATATCCGTTGAATTAGAGGTCTAACACTCTCTAAAAGTCGCCCAAAGGTAAGCTCTGTAGTTAAAACGAATGTTGTTTTTTGGTTTCAATTGATATTTGATGGACGGAATGAAAAAGCCCTCCGATTTTCATCAGAGGGCTCAATTGTAGTGCGAAGTGGTTTTACTCCACCACACGACCTTTAAAGGTCAAGACTTGAGTGGCTTGCTCTGCATTGGATTGAACAGTGATGCTCTTCTGAAATTGACCGAGTGATTTGGCGTTGTATTCGGCCTTAATTAGAGCCGATTCACCGGGGGCGATAGGTGTGCGCGGAAAATCGGCAACCGTGCAACCACAGCTTGGTCGAACATTACTGATGATAAGAGGTTCTTCACCATCATTGGTGAATTCGAATTGAATTTCGGCAGGAATGTTGTGTGGGATCTCGCCGAGATCAACTGTGGTACTTTCCCATTTGAAAGAAGCGGCACTATCGCTAGACGAATAGAACGGAGCACCGATGAGAAGGGATAAGCTAACGAGGGATGATTGTAGAATATTCATATGAGTGAATTTTAGTTGGGAGCAAAATCGCTCTTGAATTCAAAGCTCATTAACTTCATCCATCCCCTTGCACAACGAATTGTGAACCTTTGTTAATGACCTGTTAACCCTCTTTTGGAAGAGAGAAATACGTCGCCAAATTACTACCCTTGAACCGTGGATACGAAGAGTATTAAAATTGTAGTTGTTATCGGGTTCCTCGCTATAGCAGGGGTTCTGGGTTTGCAATCGTATTGGTTGTATCAAACTTTTGAGAATGAACAAGACCGCTTGGACGAGAGCATTCATATTGCTTTGCTCGAAGTGGTCAAGCAGTTGTACCGAGATCAACCTCTTCCTCAAAACAACCCCGTTAAACGAATCTCTGCGGATTATTACGCAGTGAATACCGAAGCGGAAATTGACGCCTCTCTCCTCGAGTACTTCTTGGAAGTTGAACTGGCTAGAAGAGCGGTTAATCTGGATTTTGAGTATGCTATTTACAATTGCTACGACAATGAAATGGTCTATGGGAGTTATGTTTCTGTAAGTGGAGAAGAGCCACGTGAGTCGGAGTATTTCCCAAAACTAGATGACTATGTGTACTATTTTGCAGTTCGTTTTCCAGGCCGAACCAAGTTTGTGGTGTCTTCTTTAAGTGAGTGGATATTACTTACGGTATTACTCATTGTGGTTCTTGCCATCTACGTTTACTCAGTGTTTGCATTTAGTCGGCAACATCGTTATGCCTCCATGCAACGCGACTTTATCAACGCCATGGCCCACGAGTTTAAAACACCGCTTTCTTCCATTCGATTGGCTTCTGCTTACTTGATTGAACAGCCAGAAGTGATCAATGACGATAGGAACTTGAAGTACGCGAAAGCGCTCATTTCTTCCAGTGATCGCTTGAACTCAGAAGTGGAGCGTATCCTCGAGTTGGCAAGAGTTGAAGCTCGATCTCTCCCTCTGAAGATGGAGTCGGTGTCCTTTACTAGTCTTTGCGAAGAGGTATTAGACGGGCTTCGATTATCCTACCAAAAGGTTCAGTTTGATGTGGTGGGAAAAGCAGGTGAAGTGGTGGCCGATCCCATCCATTTGAAGAATATCCTTTTCAACTTAATTGACAATGCAGCCAAGTACGGAAATGGTGAGGTGCGGATTCAATGTGAAGTTCGAAGGGACGGCACGGTGATTCGCGTAGAAGACAACGGTACGGGAATCCCCGTGGCTGAGAGGAAACGGGTATTTGGCAAGTTCTATCGCTCGTCAACCAGAGAAGAAGCGAAGGGTTTTGGCCTTGGTCTTTACTATGTAAGTCACGTAGTAAAGGCGCACGGTTGGAAAATAGAAGTTGCAGACTCCGACTTAGGCGGAACGGCCATTTACATAATCATTCCAAAATCATGAGAGCACAATCGGATATCCGCATTTTGTATTTGGAGGATGATGAAACACTGGCCTTTCTAACTTCCGATCACTTGAGTTTGAAAGGGTATGAAGTGGTACATGTGGAAACTGGGGAAGAGGCCTTGAGTCAGGTGAATGCTTCGCATTTTGACCTGTGCATTCTGGATATTATGTTGCCAGGCATAGATGGGCTTACAGTAGCCGAACGAATTCGGAAGGCCAATCGAGAAGTACCCATTATCTTTTTATCGGCAAGAACACTGGTGGAAGATCGAATCACGGCCCTGCGGATTGGTGCGGATGACTATTTGGTGAAGCCGTTTCGAATTGAAGAGTTACTCTTGAAGATTGAGGTTTTTTTGCGTCGGTCGGGTGCCGTGAATACAGCCATTGAAGAATATGTGGCTTCAGATGTGGTGTTTCGCCCCACCGAATTTAGAATTCAACTTTTTGATAAGGACGTAAAGCTCACCGCTCGAGAGGCAGAGGTGTTGGAGTTTCTTTGGAAACACGCCAACAAGACACTGAAGCGAGAAGAAATCTTACTCGCTGTTTGGGGAGATGACGATTATTTCCTCGGTCGGTCTTTAGATGTGTTTATCTCTCGATTGAGAAAGATGCTTGCCGAAACGCATCTTGAGATTGAAAACGTCCATGGCGTTGGATTTGTCTTCCATGTGACCAATTAAGCGTAAATCACGCCTGAACTGTGGTCTTTGCTCGCTCCGGTAACCGATGCTAATACGTTGGTTTCACCGCGCATTTTTAGAAGTGCCAAGAAGCCGAAAATTAGTGCCTCTTTGTAATTAATGACCGTAGATTCTGGAAGGGTAAGCTCGCCCGAAATGGATTGCTTTACCATGTTAATGAGGTGTTTGTTATACGCGCCGCCTCCCGTGCATAAAACGTTTTGGGCGTCTACTTCCTGCAAGGTTTTGGCAATTTGATAGGCCGCTAATCCTGTCAGCGTGGCGATAGACGCCTCGTGGTTCAATTGGTCAAGTTTGGGAAGAATAGCATTCTCAAACCACTCTCTTCCTAAGGATTTTGGAGGATCTTCTGAGAAATAAGGAAGTTGATTTAGATGATAGAAGGTTGGTCCATCCATGGCATTAGAGGCGGCGATGTGACCGTTCTTGTCGTATTCCAATCCCATCTTAGCCGCGAAGTGATTGAGTCCAATATTTACAGGGCAAATGTCCCAAGCCACTCTTCTGTTCTCTCTCTCGAGGGATAAGTTGGCAAATCCACCGAGGTTCAAACAGACGTCGTATTCTGAAAAGAGAAGAGCGTCTCCGATGGGAACGAGCGGAGCTCCTTGTCCGCCAAGATCAACATCTCCAACCCTAAAATCACAGACTGTAGGAAGGCCAGCGGCACTTCGAAGTTCGGGTCGATTTCCAATTTGATAAGTCAGGCCTTTCTCGGGTTGATGAAGTACGGTATGTCCGTGAGATCCAAGCAAATTTACCTTCGTTTCAAGGTTGGAAATGTGATTCCTCACTTGTTCTCCGATATAGGTGCTCAGCACAACATCTATTTCAGTCGCTTCATTCGGTGATGAGATGGTGTACGCTTTCTCTATTTTTTGAAGAAGTTCTGGCGGATAAGGGATGGTTTCTGCCTTTAGAATTTCGAAACGCCAAGAGCCGTCTTCCAAATGAAATGTGGACGTACAGAGATCGAGGCCATCTAATGAGGTGCCCGACATGGTTCCGGTTACGGTCCATGAACCATTGTTCTGCTGGAATAGACTGTTTTTCACCCGTCAAAAATGGACGTAAAACCCTACATTTGCAACCGTTAAAATCGGTTTAGTCAGATTTTAGGTAGAAATCGAAGTTATTTTATTCCGACTTCGAATTATCAAGGCTCAAAAACTAGCGATATGCACTTTGAACTATCAGAAGAACATAAGATGATTCGCGACACGGCTCGCGACTTTGCACAAACAGAGTTGTTGCCAGGTGTAATTGAACGCGACACCCACGAAAAATTCCCTGCCGAGCAAATCAAGAAGATGGGCGAACTAGGCTTCTTGGGAATGATGGTGGATCCTAAATACAATGGCGCAGGTATGGATACTGTGAGCTATGTATTGGCCATGGAAGAGTTATCTAAAATTGACGCATCTGCTTCTGTAGTGATGTCGGTGAACAACTCTTTGGTTTGTTGGGGCCTTGAGAAATTTGGTACCGAAGAGCAAAAAGAGAAATACCTAAAGCCATTGGCTTCAGGAGAAGTGATTGGCGCATTCTGTCTTTCTGAACCAGAAGCAGGATCTGACGCTACGTCACAGCGCACTACAGCTGTAGATAAGGGAGATCATTACGTATTGAACGGTACGAAGAACTGGATTACCAATGGTAACTCTGCATCTATCTACCTAGTAATGGCTCAGACTGATGTTGAGAAAGGTCACAAAGGCATCAACTGCCTTATTGTTGAGCGCGAGATGGAAGGTTTCCAAGTAGGTAAGAAAGAAGAGAAATTGGGTATCCGCGGTAGCGACACTCACTCTTTGATGTTCACCGACGTGAAGGTTCCAAAAGAAAACCGTCTAGGAGAAGAAGGATTTGGATTCAAATTCGCCATGAAGGTATTGAGCGGTGGCCGTATTGGTATTGCTGCACAAGCTTTGGGTATTGCTAGTGGTTCATTGGAGTTGGCTACCAAGTACGCTAAAGAGCGTGTTGCTTTTGGTAAGCCGATTATCGAGCACCAAGGTGTTGCTTTCAAGTTGGCTGAAATGGCTACGAAAGTAGAAGCAGCTCGCCACCTTGTATTGAAAGCAGCTTGGTTGAAAGACCAAGGTCAGCCTTTTGATAAAGAAAGCGCTATGGCTAAGCTTTTCGCTTCAGAAACTGCAATGTGGGCTTCAGTTGAGGCCGTTCAAATTCACGGTGGTTACGGTTACGTAAAAGAGTACCACGTAGAGCGTCTCATGCGCGATGCGAAGATTACTCAGATTTACGAAGGAACTTCAGAGATCCAAAAGATTGTTATCTCTCGTTTCTTGGCGAATGAATAAGACAGTATGGAGTACTGGTACTAAGTACGAGTGCTCGGTGCAAGAATAGAAAATCCCCCATGGCAAATGCTGTGGGGGATTTTTTGTTAGTTGATACGGCAGTAGCTGCGCAAAGGCAAACCGTTGGTTACGATTTTCTAATTGTCGGACATCGTTGGAGACCTAGGGCGAATATCACCTCGTCCAATATGCCACTACATTGTCGGCGCCTGTTCCATCGTTAAAGGTGAAAGTCATGTTGACCTGTTCGCCAGTGCTATTAATGCTACCGCTACCGCTAATGGTGAGCCCGTCTACGGTTTGAGAAGGGATTTGCAATTGACGGTTGTACACGTTGGCGTCGATGGTCCATGAGGTCCCTTCGTTGTGAAGTCCGGTGATGGTGATTTCATCGAGCTGTACGCCTTCATATACGGTGATGGTGTAGGACTGTGGGGCAAAGTCGCCAGAGGTTTCATTGCAGACCCAGGCTCCGAGCCATTGGGTGCGATCGTCCACATTGATAGGGTCTTCCTCACAAGCTACCAAAAACAAAAAAACGGATAACCCGAGAATTCGAGTTAACCGTTTTAAACTTTTCAATTTTGCTGATTTCATTCTTCAGATGATGTTGATGCGTTGTCTTTCGCATTCAAACGCTGTACCAATTGAGTGGTAATATCCGCAAGAGAATCACCATAAAGTAGGGTTCCCTGGTATTGCAAAACGTAATCAAAGCCCATTTCTGTTTGCAAATCTGCAATGCTCTGGTCGATGTCGTCTTTTACAATTTTCATCAATGAATCATTCTCTAGCTGAAGCTCTGCCATCTTGGTTTGTTGATACGTCAAGTAGGCTTGTTCAATACGCTGATACTCGTTTTGAGCAGTGCGCAGTTGAGTGGGAGTTAGGCTTGGAGCGGCTTGTTGAAGCGTTTGTCTTTCAATCAAAACGTTCTCCTCCCGTTTAGCCAAGTCCTGGCGAAGACGTTGTTCTTTGGCAGAAAGACTGGTCATGTAGCGCGTGTGCAACTGATAGTTATTGAGCAATGAATCCATGCGCACATATACGATGTTGCCTTTGGGTGCGGCACTTTCAGTAGAGGTAGAGGAAGCGCTTGGTTTAGCCGAGGTGTCGTCTCCACCGGTAAAGTGAAGGGCAAAAAGAACCACTACGGCAATGGCTAAAACTACTTGGAAAATGATGTTTCCGTTTTTCATAAACTGAATTTTTCCTTCAAGGGTAATTAAAATTGTTGATTGATTAGGTCATCGGAGGCCAAGTTAGGCAATGTTACCTTCAATAGAGGTGTGCGTTCCATTTCTCTTTTAATGGCAAAAATGGCTTCGCTGTTTCGAGCCCATGACCTGCGGGCAATGCCGTTGTTTACATCGTAAAGCAACATTTGCTCTAGGCGATCTTTCGCTCCTTCGCTACCATCGAGGTACATACCAAATCCTCCATTGATCACTTCACCCCAACCTACGCCACCACCATTGTGGATGCTAACCCAGGTGGCGCCTCTAAAGCTGTCACCAATCACATTGTGAGTGGCCATGTCTGCGGTGAAGCTAGAGCCATCGTAAATGTTGCTGGTTTCGCGATACGGTGAGTCGGTTCCACTTACATCGTGATGATCTCTACCCAAAACAACGGGACCAATTTCTCCTTTGGCAATTGCTTCATTAAAGGCACGTGCAATGGCAATTCTACCTTCTGCATCGGCATAGAGAATACGAGCTTGAGAGCCCACCACCATTTTGTTCGGCCCCGCTTGTTGAATCCAACGAATATTGTCGGCCATTTGCTGCTGAATTTCTTTTGGAGATCGTTCCATGATTTCACTTAGCACCCTTTCAGCAATGCGGTCGGTTTTCTCCAAATCTTCAGGTTTTCCGCTGGCACAAACCCAACGGAAAGGACCAAATCCGTAATCGAAACACATGGGACCCATGATGTCTTGAACATAACTAGGGTACTTGAAGTCGATGCCGTTTTCAGCCATAATGTCTGCGCCTGCGCGTGATGCCTCTAGTAAGAACGCGTTCCCGTAATCGAAGAAGTACATTCCCTTTGCGGTAAGGGCATTCACGGCTGCAGCATGTCTTCTCAAAGTGGCTTGAATGGCCTCTTTGAATGCTTCAGGTTGATGAGCCATCATTTCGTTGGCTTCTTCCAAACTCATGTCTACAGGATAGTATCCTCCAGCCCATGGATTGTGAAGAGAAGTTTGGTCGGAGCCCAAATCAACCTTGATATTGCGCTCTACCATGCGCTCCCAAAGCGTAACGATGTTTCCGAGGTAAGCAATGCTGTGGGCTTCACCTTTTGCACGATGTGCTTCAGCGGCATCAATAGCGGCATCCACATCTTCAATCACCTCGTCTACCCAGCCCTGCTCGTGACGCTTGTAAGCGGCCTTCGGATTCACCTCTGCTGTGATGCTCACAACGCCAGCAATGTTACCTGCTTTGGGTTGAGCACCACTCATACCACCCAATCCGGCAGTGACAAACAGTTTTCCGGCGGTTGTTCCAGCGGTATCAATTTTTCTACAGGCATTCAACACTGTGATGGTGGTTCCATGCACAATGCCTTGCGGTCCAATGTACATGTATGATCCAGCTGTCATCTGACCATATTGCGTAACGCCCAAGGCATTGAATTTCTCCCAATCATCCGGTTTTGAATAATTTGGGATCATCATTCCATTGGTCACAATCACACGAGGAGCTCCTGGATGTGAAGGGAAGAGGCCCATCGGGTGACCGCTGTACATGTGTAGCGTTTGCTCGTCGGTCATTTGCGACAAGTACTGCATGGTGAGGCGGTATTGTGCCCAGTTTTGGAACACAGCGCCATTGCCGCCATAGGTAATCAATTCGTGAGGATGCTGTGCTATGGCATGATCCAAGTTGTTTTGAATCATCAACATAATGGCAGCAGCCTGCTTTGATTTTGCAGGGTATTCAGAAATCGGACGCGCTTTAACTTCGTAGCTCGGACGATATCGGTACATATAAATACGACCGTATTTCTTCAATTCTTCTGCAAACTCTGGAGCGAGTTGCGCGTGAAATTTTTCAGGAAAATAGCGAAGCGCATTCTTTAATGCGAGCTTCTTTTCTAGGTCGGTTAAGATCTCCTTTCGAACAGGAGCATGATTAACTTCCGGGTCATATGCAGGGAGTTCCGGTAAGTAATCATGAGGGATTCCGAGTTCAATTTCTTCGGCGAAGGACAATTTTCTCGCAGTATCCATGGGTTATTTTTTTCGAAATGTTCCGGTTCGTTTGTCAAAGCCATAGGGGCAATGCTTGCAACCACTCTGACAACAGTGACCTCTTTTCAGATGATATTTCTCCGTGAAGACAATAAAGCCCTCCGGACTGAGATAGTAATCTTCTGGATCGAGATTTTTCACTTCATAGCAATTTGTGCCCAAAGGTACCAACTCGAAATGATTTTGAAGTATGGAATGATGGGAGTCTAAATGCTCCTGCGAACGTTTGAGGCTATCAACTTTCCATCGTTTATAAAATAGCTGTGCTGCTGTGCCGTTTCCCTCCCAAACATAGTAGTTTGCGCACATGATGAAGAATTGGATATTGGGAACCCTTGTTTTGTTCTCAACGGTGGTGTCGGCTCAGAGTCGTTTGGAACTTCGCGAAGCCTATATTGAGAAGTATAAGAACATCGCCATTCGTGAAATGCAGATGTACGGCATTCCTGCTAGTATCACTCTGGCCCAAGGAATTTTAGAGTCGGGCGACGGTACGAGTGATTTGGCAAGGGAGGGAAATAATCACTTCGGAATCAAATGTCATTCAGATTGGAATGGCAGAAGAATGTATAAGGATGATGATGAAGATGACGAGTGTTTCCGTGTCTATGATCATGCTGAGGCCTCGTTTCGCGATCACAGTTTGTTCTTGAAGGAACGCAGTAGATACGAGCGACTTTTCCGATTAGATCCATACGATTATGAAGCCTGGGCTGAAGGACTCAAAGACTGTGGATATGCCACCAATCGCCGTTACCCAGAGTTGTTGATTGGGATTATTGAAGATTACGAGTTGTACAAGTACGACAAGATGGAATACACTCCAGATGGGGATGTCATCGCTTCCTCAGGACACGTTGTACTCGTTCATGAATCGGGGTTGGAATACGTTGTGGTCAAGGCAAATGATGATTGGAACCGCCTGTCGATGGAGGTGGATGTTACCATCGATCGACTCTTGGACTACAACGATCTGAAGTGGGATACGAAGTTGGAAGAGGGGATGATTATCTACCTTGAGCGCAAGTATAGAAGAGGTTCGGTAGAGAAGCACCGCGTTCAAGAAGGTGAAACGATGCATTCAATTTCACAGAAGTTCGGAATTAGACTGGACAAGCTGTACAAACGAAACCACATGTTGCCAGGAGAAGAGCCTAAAGTAGGTGAGGTCTTGACGCTACAAGGATATAGAGATTAGTATGAGCGAAGAGGATCTTTTTGGCCGAGCGATGCTCGATTATCATACAGGCCTTGGCTTGCAAAAGCTCCGCGTGCGAACACAGGCGGTAGATTGGGAAGATCTTCCCGTTTCTCATTTCTTCAGAAGGGCCGATGAGTTCCCTGAAATGGAGAGTATCGCTCTAGAGTATTGCAAGGGGAAGGTTCTGGATATGGGAGCGGGTGCCGGAGCACATGCATTGGAGTTACAGGCAAAAGGTCACAGTGTAGTGGCGATAGATTCGTCGGAAGGTGCCGTTCGCGTGATGAAAGCCAGAGGTGTGAAAGATGCGCGCGCTGATAGGTGGGAAGATTTTACAGAATCTGGATTCCAAACCATTCTTCTCCTCATGAATGGCATCGGTTTAGCAGGCACTCTAGAAGGATTGAAAGATTTCACCGATCAATGGGAGCGTTGGTTAGAGCCAGGTGGGCAAGTAATTTTTGAATCGACAGACATCGCTTATATCTACGATTTTCCGGCAGGTTCTAATCCGCTTGAATTAGAGCCGTACTACGGTGAACAGACCTACGTGATGCGCTACGGATCTACCGAAGTCTCTTTCCCATGGTTGTTTGCCGATGAGCAATCCCTTCTTAGCAAACTCTCCGACTTAGGATGGAAAATGGAAGTGCTTCACAAAGATGGGTTTGGCAGTTTCTTAGTCCGAGCTCAAAAAGCTTGATTTACTCCAGCTTGTAGTTCAGCAAGTTTCCATCACCAGTACCCACAATGAGGTTCAATACACCTCTCTGACCAAATTCTCCAACGGTAAAGAACGACGAGCCATAAAGTGGAAGTCCTGGCAATGGATCACCACTTTGGCCGTACAACCATACCTGATCTAGATCGGGGATAACCACTCCATATATTGGAGCATCATTGCGCACAAAGTAAAGTGGTTCGGAAAGATCTTCATCGAGGTCCACTTGGAATGGATGGAGCTCGTCTTTTACCGTGAGTTTTCCACTTTGTGTAATCACGTATCGATTGTCACGGAATACAAAATCACCTGGATTGGATTCCATATCGATCTCGGTGCTATCCACGGTTCCATTCATGAAGAGACTCACCAATTGTCCTCCTTCACTGAAGGTGATCAAACGAGTTTCATCGGTTGTTTTACCCACGGATAAGTACAGGTCGTTGTGTGTGTCTGGCAAGCGGTCTTCCATTGGGATACGTGTTTCTCCTCTTCGAGAAACGAGGTGTACCACGCCACTTTTTTCTCGAATAACGATGAAATCGCGAGTGCCTACTGTGAAGTGTTGCGGCTGACGAAGGACAGGAGATTCTGTAGGTTCAAATACCCATCCATCTACTTGTTTACCTTCTTTGTCGTAGTTCAATACACGTTTGCCACACGGAATAACGAAGCGGTAATTGCGCGCCCTGTCGTAGTCAAATACCGCCATTGGTGCGGTGGCGTTTTCAGGAAGTGCCACTGGGAACGGAGCGACATCATGCCCGTTTCTATCTACAATGTAAATGAACTTTTCGGTGTTGAAAGCCAGTTGAAGTTTGCCATTTCGGAAGAGGTCAACTTGACTCACTTTGCCCTTTATTGGACCGTCTAATTCTCTTTTCCACAAGACCTTTCCACTGTGGTCTATGAGGTAGAATTGATGGTTTTCATCCTGAACAACCACTTCATTCTTTTGAGTGTAATGATTCAGAACGAGCTGAGGTTGACCAACAACTTCTCCCGACAATTGAACGGCCCAAAGTTGTTTGGCTTCGGCCACGTATTCCTCTTCGTGACGTGCGTAAATATTGGAGTAACTCACATCGCCGTCTACTTTGTATTGCAGAGCAGCCCAAGCAATTCGAGATAATCCCTCAAAGTTGTCGTCAATTTGCTCCTTAGCTTCATCATCCACCAAACGACGAAGAAGTCCAAGAGCTCCTGGGTTTTTGTACACCACTCTCAAGTGTCCCTTTCCTGGAATTTCATTCATGACCTCGTTGAAGGTAGCCTGCCCCGTTAAGGTTCTTCCATCCATCAAGTCGTTGATAACCCCTTTTAGGGTAAGCAGGTTGTTGCCAAAGATGACATAATCATTGTGGAAGGTGTAGTAAGGAGAAATCATATCCTTGAAAATTCGACCATAGCCGAGTAGCAGGAGGTTTTTCGGAACCGATTTGTGAATCAAATACCCACGGTGATTTTCAATGAAATTTTCGTCGGCTTGAATTTTCAACATTTCTTCCGCTAATTCTACATCCTCCGCGTGAACGTAAGCTACGCGAGGTTGGGCTATTGCATCTGGAGATGTCTCTAGACTGATCAATCCGAATTCATCCCCACCCCAAGAGTAAAGGACTTCGTTGATGTCAAAACCAAGTTCAGAAATTTGAGGTTCAAAAAGGCGCAAGCGATCATCTCTTCGCAAATACTCGCGGTATTTCGCAAAGTATCTTTGAGAGTAACTCATGCTGACCATAACGGCTTGAGCTGTATTGTTGGGAAGTAATTTGGAGGCTTCGAAAGAACCCGGACTATTTCCATCAAAACAACTCAACCAACTGTTGGCACTATCGGGGTTGAAGTTTACACCAGAGAGCATCCAGTTATCCACGTTCAATGATAAGTCGTAGGCTGCCCATGTTCCCAGATTGTCAATAAAGTTCAATGGGGCATGTGGGAATGAAGTTTCGAGCAATCCGCCAATTTCGCCGTAGTTCACCAAAATATTAAGTGCATCTCTCTTATTGGTAATCTGGAGTGCAGTCACAAAATCAGAATTACTGCTAAGCGAATACTTCGAGTTCAATTGACGTATGGCTTCTTCAATAAGACGTGGACTTCTGCTTAATAAATCCACTCCTTTGAAAGAGGCCGCGTGCCAAGAGTACTCGTCGCGAGTTGCAGAGTAAATGTCGGTGTTGTCATAGGTCCTCTTCGTCCAATTGAGATTGGATGGAAGTGAAGTTTCACCCTCTGATGTTTTCGCCAAAAGAAGGTCGTAGGCATCAGCACCAGAGGCGTGTGCTGCAATCCATAGTGTTTGTTGTTTCTGTGGAATAGGAAAAGAGCTAATCCATTCGCGAAATTCTCCAAAAAGGGGAAGAGTGTCTAGTTCCTTGTAAATCGCATTTTGCTGAATATCGTAGGTGAGTTCTTCCAAGTCGTTCACCTTGAAAATGATGGAACTTCTCAGCGGAAGGGCATCTACTGCATCGCTGACTTCATTCTTGCTGAAGTCGCACGATACAAGCCCAAAGCACATTGATAGTGAGAAGAATACAAGTAGACTTCGTACGTAGATTTTGGTGCTCATATAGATGCGAATTTTCCGTCAAAAGTAAGATAAAAAAGGCTTCGCAAGGGCTGAGGCAGGTTGCTTCGCAAGGGCTGAGGCAGGTTGCTTCGCAGGGGCTGTGGCGGTTGCTTCGCAGAAGTTTGACTAAAGCCTAGAGCCTAGCCTAAAACTGATCCGGTAGTAATTTAAAACTCTTTCTATGAATGGGACTTGGTCCGTGTTGGCGGATGCCGTTGCGGTGCTCCACTGTGGGGTAGCCCACATTTTTATCCCAACGGTAATGGGGATACTTTTCGTGGGCTTCGCGCATAATGCGGTCTCGTTCGGTTTTAGCCAGAATGGATGCAGCAGCGATGGATAAATACTTGCCATCTCCTTTTATCACACATTCATGAGGGATCTCACGATAGGGAACAAACTTGTTTCCATCAACCAAAATATACTCCGGTTCACTCTTCAACTGGGCGAGCGCTCTGTGCATGGCCTCAAAGGAAGCTCGAAGGATGTTTATCTCATCTATTTCTTCATGGGAACACTGACCAATGGCCCAAGCAGTAGCCTTCTCCATAATGAGGGTTCGCAATTCGTCACGCTTCTTCTCCGTGAGTTTTTTGGAATCGTTGAGATGAGGTAGATCCACATCGTCTGGCAGGATAACAGCTGCCGCAACAACAGGCCCGGCTAGGCAGCCACGTCCCACTTCGTCGCAACCAGCTTCAAGTCGACCTGCAAGGATATTAGGAAGTAGGCCCATTTGCTGTTTTTAGAATATTGTCCCACAGTCGTTCGGCTGACTGATCCCATGAAAAGTCATCCGCGCGCTTTAGTCCGAGTTCAACCCATTTTTTTCGTTCCGCTTCCTCTTCCAATTGATTCATAGCGGCAACCCAATCTTCCACTTCATATGGAGAAAGCTGAATGGCTGCATCACCCGCTATTTCAGGCATGCATGAAACATTGGAACAGATAACAGGTGTTCCAGCGGCCATAGCTTCTACGATGGGAATGCCAAAACCTTCAAAGAAGCTGGGGAAGAGGAGAGCTGTAGATCGAGACAAGATTGCATTTAGTTCATCTCCGTGCTTTCTACCGATGAAATGCATGTAGTTGGTATAAGGCGATTCATCCAATACTCGGTTGAGTTCTTCGTCTTCAAACATGGTTGAACCCACAAACACCAACTCTCCACGGCCGCCTTGAAGCTTGTATTTGGTAAATGCTCTGGCTGCAAGTGCAAGGTTCTTTCTTGGATTTAGGGCGCCTACACAAACGAAATAGTTGAGGTGATCAAAAGGAAGGTCTGGCTTTGCCTCAGTCATAGGGTGAAACTTCGCCTGTGGAGCATTGTAAACCACATCTAGCTTCGATTTGGATAGTCCCCATGTCCGAGCAGCATCTTCAAGGGTGTGCTCACTTACACAGACAATCCGATCAGCCATGCGTGCATATTGCACCATGTATTTTTGGTAGAAGGTTGCCACTTTGGTTGGCATCCATTCGGGATGATGCTCAAAATTCAAATCGTGAACCGCCAGCAACTGTGGCCCTTTCCAGTTCAGTGCTGCCATTCCATCGGGAGAAAAATAAACGTCCGGTTTGATTCTTCTCAACCTCATGGGAACCGTAGTGTGATTCCATATTTTCCATAGTAGGGGATGTCGTGCAGGAGGAGAAACGCGGTGGAATTTTACGTTCTCTCCATATCGGAAAGATTCATCCGCTTTGCGGTCAAAGATGAAGTGAAACTCGTGCTCAGGGTGACTCTCAACTATGCGTTTTAGCAGAGAGTGTGTAAACCAACCCATTCCCTCAAGTCGATCCTTCAGCAGCCATCTGGTGTTTACAGCAATCTTCATTGTTCAAATGTAGCAAAAGATAGAAGGAAGGGGAGTCTTCAGGCTTTAGCCTTCCATCTTCGGGTTGAGGATTGCAAAAACATCACCTATCTTCCATCGTTTCACCTCTATCCGTACTTTTGCAGCCATGATTGACAAAGTGCATCGTCGTCTTTCGCGTATGCGAGAGGATGGTCGACTTATTGAATTACTGAAAGGATCGGGATTAGTCCTGATGTTTAAAATCCTAGGTGCACTTGGAGGGTACGTCTTTGCCATATTGATTTCCAAATGGGCAGGTCCTAGTGGCTATGGTGTATTTGAGTTGGCTACTACTGCGATTATGATCGTTGCAGTTCTTTCTCGTTTAGGGCTGGAGAGTGCCATTGTCAAATACATCTCGAGTTTTCATATTGAACAGAAATTCGGTCAGATTCGTCGTATTTACGGAATTTCCGCATTGGCCGTTTTGGCGCTAAGCACATTGCTCGGATTGCTCTTTGTTTATTTTGCTGATACCGTTGCTCTGTGGTTTTCTGACGAACAAGACGTGGTTTTACTCACTCAGTGTTTTGAGTGGGTGGGATATCTCACACCGGTATTTGCATTGCTTCAATTGAATGCAGAGGCTTTACGAGGTCTCAAGCGAATGGGGGATTACAGCCTTCTGCAGAATGGCACCATCATGTTGTTGTCGGTTTTGTTCCTCTGGCTTTTAATGGAGAACGAAACGGTTACAGGACTTACTGCTGTTCAGGCCTATGCGGGGGCTATTGTGATATTAACGCTAGTCAGTTTTGTGATGCTACTCCGTTCGCACAAGCGCGATTTGAATGGGACAGATTCAGAAAAGATTGATTTCAAGCAGGTTCTCAAGACAGCCTTTCCCATGTTTGTATCTGGGTCCGTGTATTTGGTGATGAGTTGGACTGATACCTTGATGGTAGGTGCGTATATGAGCGATGAGAGTTTGGGGGTGTATCGCTTTGCCTTTAAGATGGCAACGCTCATCACCTTTGCTCAATTTGCCATCAACAGTATAGCCGCGCCTATGATTAGCGGATTTTCAACCCAAAAGAATGTGGGTGGACTCCGCGCAATCATTCATCAAATTTCTTGGTTGAACCTAACCTTGAGTTTTCCTGTATTTGTGGTGTTTTTCTTCTTTCCAGAATGGGTATTGGAAACGGCTGTTGGTGAAAGTTTTGCGGATGGAGCTACATCCCTTCGCATTCTAGCCATTGGTCAAGTTGTCAATGCACTCTGTGGTCCGGTGATGAATACCCTGAATATGTCGGGTTATGAAAAGGATACCCAACAAATAATGTTGTGGACCGCTGGACTGAACCTCTTGCTGAACTTCATTGCTATTCCTTCCATGGGGATTACTGGAGCGGCGGTTGCAACCACTATTTCTATGGTGATTTGGAACTTAGTTGCCGGTTACAAGGTGTATCGATATTTTAACATCATATCTTTACCCATTCCTTGGAGATGGAGACCCAAATGACGGTGAAACGACTTTTTATTATTGGAGCAGCGAAGTGTGGTACCACAACGGTAGATCAGATGTTGCGATCTCATCCAGAGATTTACATGAGTCCGATCAAAGAGCCGAATTACTTCTCCACTGATATTCGAGTTGAAGATTTCAACACATTTTACCGCGAGAACAACACGAGAGACTTAGAAGAGTACTTCTCCCAAAGACCGTTAACTCCGGTTCATCTGGATTTTGTGCGCAATCCTCATCAGTATGATGCCTTGTTTGAAGAAGCACCTAAGAGTGTTAGATTTTTAGGGGAGAGTAGCACGAGTTACCTGTACAGTGAGGTAGCGGCAGAGAAGGTAAAGACTGCTTATCCAGATGCATCCATCATTGTGTGCGTGCGAAACCCTGTTGATCGATTGAAGTCGCATTTGAAAATGGCCTTGCAAGGTGGTTTCATCAAGGCGGCTACGGATGCTGAGATCGAAGCCGATCATGGACGAAAGGTGAAAGGCTGGGGAGTGAGCGAACTTTTTTTGGAGTTGGGCAAGTACGGTGAGCAATTGGAAAGATGGTATGCCAACTTCCCAAGGCATCAGATTCACATTATTCAATTTGAGGATTTAGTTGAGGATCAGCAAAAAGTATGGAATGAGCTCTGTTCTTTTTTGAATGTTTCGATATTTGCGCTCGAATCCAAAGTCCACGAAAATTCGGGCGGAATTCCCAAATTCCCTCGATTGAATGCGGCTTTGAGGTCCTCTGGTTTAGTGCGAGGAACTATGCGTTTGCTGCCGGAGAAAATGAAAAACCGATTGAAATCAAATTTGACAGACCACCAAGCGTCTATTCAAATTGATGAAGATCGATGGAGAGAATACTATCTGAATGACATACAGCGTTTGGAAGGCCTTAGTGGACTTTCATTGGATCGCTGGAAAAAATAATTGAGGGAGAACAACTATGGATTATCAATCTACCAACCTGATTGCTTTCTTGTACAAATGGAGAAAGCCTTTGCTGATTTTGCCGCTTGTTGCAGGTGTCATTGCTGCTATATTATCGGCACCTACCTTCATCGCTCCAAAGTATCAGTCGAGCGTAATTCTTTACCCATCTACCACTAACTCCGTCTCTAAGGCACTCCTTCCTCAAACAGGTTATGCCGACGAGGATATTCTTGAGTTCGGTGCAGAGGAAGAAGCGGAACAGTTGCTCCAAATTCTCAACTCGGATGAGATTCGCGATTCCATTGTAGAGATGTACAACTTGATGGAGCACTATGAGATTGACCAAGAGAGTCCGTACAAAATGACGGAGCTTCGTGAGACTTTCTCTGACAATGTTGATTTCAGAAGAACAGAATACATGTCTGTGGAAATTTCTGTTTTGGATGAAGATCCGCAGACAGCGGCAGATATCGCCAATGATATCAGCGGTCTTCTCGATCGTGTAAAGAGAAGAATTCAGCGTGAACGCTCTCGCATTGGTTTGAGTATTGTTCAGAATGCCTACGACCAGATCAAGGGTGAGGCAAAGTCTCTCGAGAATGGATTGAAAGATTTGCGTCTCCGCGGGGTGCATGATTACGAGTCTCAAGCGGCGGTTTATTCAGAACAGTTGGCGATAGCGATTGTGGAAAGAGGTCCGAATGATTCTCGTGTTAAGGAGCTTAAAAATCAGATGGATACCTTGGCAAAATACGGAGGTCGTTATGTAGATATGCGAGATGAGCTCGAGTTGCTTAAGGAAGAAGAAATCAAGGTGAAGACCAAGCTCGATCAGGCGAAGGTGGATTACCATCAAAACCTTCCATCTACCTTTAAAGTGAATAGCGCGACACCTGCCGAGAAGAAGACATATCCGATTCGCTCTCTAATCGTGTTGATTTCAATGATTGGCACCTTTGTGGCAACCATGATTGTCATTCTATCTATTACAGCTTACAAAGACGTTCGCAAAGCACAGTCGTGAACGGAAAACGGGAACAGCTACTGATTTACGGGGGAGGCATATTAGTCATCCTCCTGAATGCCATTGCAATAGTAACGGAGAATTTTGCTCTGATGGCTATTCCATTTGGTTTGATCGTTGTTGCAGCTGCATTGCTGAAACTCGACATCTTGATGCTGTTTGTCATTTTCGCTACGCCGCTTTCGGTAACCCTTACAGATAAGAATTTCAACGTTGGACTCAGTTTGCCAACGGAGCCTATTTTAGCTGGGATTACCGGCTTACTTCTCTTTCGCTTTATACAGAGTGGGAAGGTAGATTTGAAAGTGCTTCGTCATCCCATTGCCATTACCATTGGCCTCTCGCTTATTTGGATGGGGATTACCACCATTCTAAGTGAAAGACCCGATGTGTCCATCAAGTATCTCATTGCGCGCATTTGGTTCATCGTGCCGTACTTCTACTTGATGTCGCAGATTTTCAAAGATGAAAGGAAAATCAATTGGTTCTATTGGCTGTTTCTCATTCCGCTTTGTATAGCTGGATTGTACACCATGTCGCAGCACGCAGCTCATGGATTTAGCAAGGAATCTTCGGTTTGGGTAATGTGGCCTGTCTTCAAAGAACACACATCGTATGGAGCTGTCTTGGCTATGTATTTTCCCGTGTCGCTGTACTTCGTTTTAAAGAAGAACATCCTCTGGATTCGCGCTGTTGCATTCCTATTGTTAATGATTTTGACTGCGGCCATCATCTTATCGTTTACACGTGCTGCGTGGTTGAGTATCGTTGCTGCCGGTATTGTGTATTTGCTAGTAAAATACCGCGTCAATTTTAACGCTTTGCTCGTTACGGCGTTTGTCGCTTTGGGGATGGTATATGGGTATAGCGACCAGATATTTCAGAAGTTATCGAAGAACGATCAAGTGAGTTCGGACGATTTAGGAGAGCACGTTCAATCCATGACTAACGTCTCCACAGATGCATCCAATCTCGAGCGAATTAATCGATGGACATCCGCCTTTAGGATGTTTAATGAACGCCCACATACGGGTTGGGGACCAGGAGTATACATGTTTGAATATGCACCTTTTCAGAAGCCATATGAAAAGACCATTATCTCTACGAATGCAGGGAATATGGGGAATGCGCATAGTGAATACATTGGTCCGCTAGCCGAACAAGGTTGGCCTGGATTGCTAATTGTACTCGTTCTTGTAACCACCATGATGGTTTATGGAATCAGGGCGTATAGAAAGGCAAAGTCCGACGAACTCGGCTACTTAGCCCTCGTGGCCATGTTGGGATTGGTTACCTACTTTACTCATGGATTCCTGAACAACTTCTTGGACATGGACAAGGCAGCCGCGCCGGTTTGGGGCTTCACGGCAGTCATCGTCGTGATTGACACTTTCTATCGGCACCCTTCCAATCAAAAGCAGCGCTAACTCAAGCACCGCCGAAGTCAAAATTACTTACGAGGCCTCGGTGTCGTGAAGGATTGCACACTATTCGTTGCAATTGTAATTAATTCTCACCAACTTGGCAGGACGTTTAACGTAGTGCTTCGCTGTGCTATCATTGCATAATGTACAGTATTGAGGTGCTGACCTAATGTCGCGAACCGTACTTGTCGTGCTCTGAAAATCGAGGAGACTATTCGCGGCAACTTTCCACCAATGAGCAGAAGTCCAAGGACGAATGCCATCCAACAGAAACCACTTCTCACCCGGGAGTGGTTTTTTGTTTTCGGTATGGGGATGGTGGGTGACGGGTGTCGGGTGTCGGGTGATGGATGACGGATGACCCCGAACTACCGCGCGAATCCTTTCGCGTGGTTCAATGTAAAGAGTTAATCACCTCGTATCCTTTCTCGAGGAGAGATTCGTTTTTCAGTGTCATGGCCTCCTCGCGATCTTTTCTTTGAAAGGGAAAGTATATCATTGTGCTTTCGTCACGCAACTCCGAATACATCTTGCGGTGGCGGATAAAGGGGAAGTGCCTCTCGTCATAAACCCCTTAAACATCTGAAACCCCTAAAACCCCACACAAATCCTATCTACTTGTACGTTGCCATCATTGCTTATCCAGCGGAGTAGGTACGTTCCACTCACAAGATTAGTGAGGTGAAGAGTTGATTCTCCATCAAGTTCAAACGTCGTGATATTGCGCCCGCTTAGATCAAGTACCTCTACTTGTGTCGGTGCATTGCCGGTGAATGAATAGTGAATAGTTCCTGATGATGGGTTAGGATAGAACGTCAACCAATCTTCAGTTGAACTTCTTTCGGAAATGCTAAATCGATTGTAGCTGATACAAGAGGAGGTATCCACACAATTTTGATTGGTGAGAATTACAGCGTAGGAACCATTGGCAGGTGGAATAAAACCTCGACTTGTAGCGCCTGTAATGATGGCGTAGTTGTTAGTACAATCCACCCATTGGTAGGTAGTATTGGTATCCTGTTCACTGGCATACAAGGTCCCATTTAAATCATACACCGAAGTATCTTGACGCATTAGGATCAAGACCCCCACAGAGTCAATGGAATTGGAATTAAAGGCCGTATCTGTATACGTGCCAGCGGTGCTATAGGTGTTTCCCCACCAGTTTACGGGAGTACACGCAGAAGTGGTGTCATACGAAATGACAGGTCGTTCGGCGGCACCTATATCTCTACGTCCATAGATGGGGCCGTTTTGTGCGTCTGAGAAATCTGTGGGGTTGCCCGCATTCAAGATGTAGTTTGTAGAGTCTTTAGGAAGTCGAACAGGTGGCATGTTCTGACTAGCGGATAGCGGTTCAAACAGCAATGAAATACCCGAGAGATTGTCAACATCTGAGGCAATGCTAAACGGGACACTTTTAGAAAAGACATTGTTACCGCCAGAGGTAATGTTTGACCAGCCTCCAACGAAGCTGGAGTTTCGATAGTGAAAAACAGAACTGGTGATGTTCATTCCGCTTCCGGGAGCTTGAAAGAGTCGTCTAGTGTTGCGGGTATTGATAAAGGTGCACTTATCTATATTGTAATTAATGCCTGTTCCCCTTACGTCATTTGATTCCGTACGTGCAATGTTGTTTGAGAATGTGCAGGTATAAAGATTAAGCATGCCTCCGTTAATGAGATAGAGTGCTCCTCCATAGTCTGCTTGGTTATTTGAAAATGTGGAGTAAGATAAGTCTGTCTTAGTCCCGGTAAACATTACAGCTCCTGCTGCAGAATTTGCAATGTTTGATTCAAAGTAACATCTGTTGATGACGATACTATCACTATAGTAGGAGGCCAAGCCGCCTCCCTGTGAAGTTGTGTAATTCTGTATAAAGTTGCAATCGTCCAATCGTCCAAAATCTGAACCTTGAATGGAGATTCCGCCTCCTTCATACGATAAAGCGGAGTCTCTGGAGAAAGTACAAGCCTTTAGATGAAATGGTGATCCTACGATAAAAACGCCCCCTCCTTCATTGGCGATGTTATTCTTGAAAGTACAATCTTCTAAATAAATGCTGTCATTAAAAACGGATCGAATGCCACCACCTCGGTTGTAAGCGGTATTGATTTCAAATTTGTTGTTGACAACTTCACAATAGCCATATCTAACGAGGACTGCACCACCTCCGTAGTTTATGCCACTGGTATTGTTTCTAAAAACACAATTATTAAGGATGAGTGAGTCCGCATCGGTACAGTAAATAGCCCCTCCTTCTAATAGGCTTTTGCCGTTAATGAGCGCCAGGTTATCAAAGTAAAAAACTCCTCCGGGGTTTGTGCTCTTATCGATGTAAAACAACTGTACAGAATCACCACCGCTTATGTAAAGTGTGTCTAAATTGACATTCCCTCCCTTAATGGTTAGTCCGTGAGTTAGGCTGATGGTGTAAAGTAAGTGTAAGGTATCACTGCCATTGGCCAAAAGAGCTGGGTCAAATTGTACGGTATCCCCAGCATTGCTGTTGAAGATCTGCTGACGAAGAGATCCCGGTCCTGAGTCATTTAGGTTGGTGACAGTCAATGTGGTTTGTGCCAACGTTGAGATTGAAAGCGAAAGCAGAATGAAAGAGATGAGAGATTTCATGTTTCAGATGTTGAAGAATATGTTAGTCTAAACTAAGGAGCATTTAGCTCACAGAAGAGTAAACCTGCTACATTTCGAATAGAAATTACAATTTTAACATTTTCATCCATCTTTTATTTTTAAATTCCACTCCATATTCTCTCTAAAACCTAACTCTTTCAACCATGGTCTCTCTTTCGCATGGATTTTACCGCACGTACCGGGTGTGGGGATGTATTGCTTTCTTATCTGTTTCATTAGGTGTCTATTCTCAACAAGCTCCTGGGGGAGTTCAAGGCTCAAGTCTTTGGTATTCAGAGTCGGATTTGTCAAAAACGGTAGGTAATTACTACACATTCAATCTGTTAAATTTTGAAAATCGAATAGATGTCGAACAGCTACATCTCACGGGGGCTTCGACGTTGTTTTTGGTGTTAAAACCAAGCTTTAACACCGAGCGTGGAGCTCAGTTTCTAAGGCTGGGTGATGTGGCGATAAGCGATGAAGGCGTAGCACACGGTGTTAGTTTCTCTGAAATTGACTTCAAAGAAGACGTGCCAGTGATAATGTCGCTTGAAATTCAAAGATCTCGCAGGTTTGCTCATAGAGGTTTTTCAGAGATTCAAGTAGGGGATACTTCCTTGTTTTCACTTGCTGAGTTTATTGTGTTTCCCGGACGACTCAATCGCGATGAAATGCGCAAGGTACATACCTACTTGGCGTTGAAATACTCGGTTACCATAACAGATAATTCGGAAACAGAGTATCAAGATTATTTCCGTCCAGATGAGTACACGTATTGGAATACTAGGGTAGATAGGCTTTATAGAAATAGAGTTATTGGACTAGGACGCTCAGATGATCAGTCTTTCTATCAGTCTCAGACCGTCACTACTCAAGGGGCATCGGTAATGGTGGCTCTTGATCATTTTGATTCCATTGGGCAGATGCCAACAGTTGAAATAGCAGATGAATCCTTTATCATCTTTTCAGAGAAAAAATCGAAAGGAGCCAACGCTATTCATTGTCCAATTCCTTCCGCAGAGTCACACATTCTACATAATTGGAAATTTCAACTTCAGAATTGGCAATCACAGGCCGAATACCTACTGCTAAAGGTTCCTTCATCCGAAGTTGATAAGCGTGACTCTTTGTTTTTATCTGATGGGTATTGGAATCTATATCTGCCCATCGATAGTTATGAGGGGTCAGATTTCTTATACAAGATTCCACTCTCGGAATTGACCGATTATCGACATTATTTTTTCACCAACTCACAGAACTCAGACTGTCTTGAGATATTTACATATCCAGAAAGCGGAGATTTGAATGTCGTAACAGAGTTGATTGGTGATCGAGAATGGGTTTTGGAAACTCAGTCCATGAGTGATGGCACTTTGATATCAGAACACATTAGTGGCACCCATGCTCGTCGATTCTTGCGAGAAGGACAATATGTGGTATCTGTTTTGGACGCAGATGGTGAAATGATTAGCTCTGAGATTGTGAGAATCCAATCAACTTCTAATCGTTCTTCAATCGGATTGGAGGAGTTGGATATTCGAGTCTATCCCGATCCAGTCCAGACGGGCCAATCGTCCACTCTAGAAGTGAGGAATATGCCTTCTTCGGAATCTCTACGCATGACAGTGTCAGATATGAATGGTAAGATTCACCAATCCATTCCTGTGGATTACTCTGAAGAAATCATTCAATCTATAGCTCCACTTTCTGTTCCAGGCACGTATACGGTTACCCTCCATCAGGGGTCATCAGTTTATAGTGTGAAGCTCGTTGTTCGCTCAAAATAATTCATCTCTCCTCTTTATAAGTTAAGTATTATGAGAACGGATAGTATCTCAAGGATAGCCGCCATTGTTACCGTTTTGGTTTTTCTCTCTAATGATTTGATGGCAAGCGCAATGTATTTGAGGGTTGGTTTACCTGTGGTGTCAAGTGAAAGATACTCTGCGATGCCCGTGGTATCAACCCCGTACTTTCAACCTGTTGAAGCGGATACGGAAGTCATTACAAGACGTTCGTCCAACAGTTTCTCTGCACCAGAAGAAGAACGTACGTCAATTACTTCAACCGCTTCTAGAAATTACGCCAGAGCGCTCGATTTTGAAGTGCTTGATTCGACCGTTGATTTGCGAGGTTATGTATCGTTTGATGCTGAACTATCATCTATCCCTAGTCACATCAATAACGTGACACGAAATGCGGAGGCTTATCGCATGGATGGTGAATATGAACACGCGTATCCTGTGGCTATTGGAGTGGATGCCTCTCGATTGAAGTCCATATCAGATATTGACCATGTTCAGGTCTTATTCTTTGACCGAGTGACGCGTTCGTGGAAAGCGGCTCAAACCTTGAGAACAGATCGTGATATACTACGAATAGAGGCCATGGTTCCCGGTGAAACGGATTATTTCGCGGGATTGATTACTTCGCCAGAAATGCCAGAAGCGAATGCATATGTACCTACGAGTGTTTCTGATATAGATCCAGTAAATCCTGCTACGGGGATGCGCCTTATGCAGCCGCCAAGTGTCAATCGACAGGGTTCAGCAAATATTAATTATCCGCTCTGGATTCCGCAGGGCAGAAATGGAATGACTCCGCCATTGTCCGTTTCCTATAATTCAGATGGAGGAACAGGTTGGATGGGCATGGGATGGAATATTGGTAGTTCCAGTATAAGTGTCGATACGAAATGGGGTGTTCCTGTTTTTGATGACATTCAAGAAAGTGAAGGATATGTACTCGACGGTGAAGCGCTATTTCAGGAAGGTGGGTTTCGTCCCAATAAAGCAGTTAAAGATTCTTCAGGAAATGTAATTGTCCAACTGCGCCAGCCTAGTGGTAGTCGTTTCTTTCCGAGAGTACAAACGTCCTACCAGAAAATTGAACGTCTGGGTGGAGATCCAACCAAATACTTTTGGAAAGTAACCGACGCTTCGAATACAGTACGTTATTATGGAACTGAGGATGGTGCTACGCTAGATCAGAATTCTGTCTTACAAGAAGGGACAAACGGCAATATCGCCAAATGGTACTTGACTAAGGTGGTAGATCAATGGGGAAACACGATAGAATACGATTACACATCCTACCTCAATACCACCACCAATAAAATGAAGAGTGGAGGTAAAGGAATGCATTTATCCAGCATTACTTATACGGGATTTGGGAGTACGTCGGGAAGATATCATATCATCTTCAACACTGCGGTTGGCAGAAAAGATGGAAGCGTAATGATGAATTACGGTTTCAAAGTGATCGATGATAGGAAGCTGATGAGCATTGACGTTAAATACGATTCTCAATTGTTAGTGAAGTATGTTTTTGGATACAATGCCTATGATCAAAGTACTCACTTCAAGACACTGCTTCAATACATAGCTGAGGAAAGAGGGGGAGTTGAGTTTTATCGACATACGATGAATTACTACGAGCGTGGTTTGGAATACGACAGCGACCCCAAGATTCTTCGAATGAATCATGGAACTCGATATTTAAGTGAGTCACCATGGTATATCAAATCGGTTCTCAATCCTCTTTATACGTATATCGAGCCGTCTCCCATACGCACCTCGCTCACCGAGGGGTACAGCGGGAGTGGAAGAGTTGGTTTCGGACTGGCATTGAACGAGTCGCCATTTGGTATCACTTTAACAAAAGAAAACACGGTTGGTGCAGGGATTAGTAGCAGCTCTTCTGTTTCGGATGTGATCACTCAGATGCGCGATTTTAATGGGGATGGTATCCCTGATGTAGTTATAGACGAGGGAGATAAAGTGTACTATCGTCCAATTACCAGACGCGCAAATGGTACGCTTCAAATAGGTAGTAAGGTTCGTATTTATATCGATGGAATTAGTAGGACGCGAAACTCATCTACGGGGTATCAGGTTGAAGTAATCGGCCCTCAGGCTGCTCAACTCACTCACATGAATGTGTCATTCAGTGATGGGAATTCTGAAGTCCTTCGAGATGTGATTGACTATAACGCCGATGGTTATCCAGACTTAATCTACCCCGATGGCAATACAGCTAAAGTTTTGTTTGGGGAGATGAGCGATAATGGAGAGTATCACTTTAGGGGATCAAGTGAAAGTACTTTTAACCCTGTAGTTAAGGGGCAAAATGCGGTTGCGGCGCCTCAAGGAGATAATCTTCAACCGATGGAGATTGTTAGAGTTTGGGAGGCTTTTGAAACCGGTCAAATTCGTATCACAGGACTTGCCAGTATGTATCCTGGTGCTACAGGTACAGCTCAAGTAGCAGTCCAACACAATGAGGCCTTTCAAAACGGTGGCTTTCAAACAATAACCCCTACTTCTCCCTCATCGGTTGCACATTTCTTGTATTTGAATGTGGCCAAAGGCGATAAAATTTTCTTTCGAATGAGAGCGGGAGAAGATGGACAGTCCGACTTGGTGAAATGGAACCCTGTGATACGATATACAAGTGGTAATCGGTTGGACGGTCAAAACACAAACTGGGGTGTTTCATCTAGTCAGGCTGGTTTTTTACTTTCTTCTGGGGAAGGGGCGACATTTCAGGGAGATCAGGAGTTTCGTGTTCAATTGAATTATTCTAATAATCCAATCTATTCCGATGAGGTTAATGTGGCCATAGATGTTTATGTTAACGGAGTTCTTTCCAATACCTATTATCAAACTGTAGAGGAAGGTACATCGAGCTCTCCGACTAATTCTATTGCTCCCTTTGTTGGGTTAACAGGTTCTAATTACTACAAGGTAGCAGGATTGACTTCTTCGGATGTTGTAAGTCTGCAATTCCGTCTCACTTCTTCTTCTAACATTCTTTGGACTGGATTACTTTGGACGCCTGTTGTGGAATTTAAAAATGATTGTGTTAATCCAGTAGAAGAACTGTATCCAACTCCCGAATATGTGACCTACAATAAGTTGGATGAACATGGATATCAAACTGATTTGGGAATTCTTTCATCTGGAGTTGATTATCAACTATTGCCCGTTATCGATGACGCAGGTGTAAGTAGCGTCATTGACAAACCCGATGACGTTTCACAAGACGTGGTATACATGACTCTCAAGAATTCGGGCGTCATGGCAGAGAAAATAGCCATTGTCTTTGATGGTGTGAAAGGAACCATCACTTACAAGAATGTTGACATGACCCAAGGAGTTGGTCCTTATGATATGGCGTTTGTTGGGAAAACGACGCTCAACTCCAGTAGTTTTACAAGTGCGTCAAAAGCATATTTCACGAAAACTTCAATTGATCAGAAAGCTCAAATTGAGTTTTTCGCTAAAGGTCCTTACGCGCAAGCTTTACTGGATTATATCCAGAACAATCTCGCTAAATTCAGCCTGTACTCTCCTTCTGGTTTAGTTCGAAGTATTACTGCCTATGACCTCGGTTTTTTTCACAGAGAAATAGAGCTCCTTCAGATGAATTACAAGCATTGGGGAGTGTTCGGTTGGAAACCTCATGAGGATTCAATGAATTACCCTATCCAACGAGCGCAATTGCATATTCCACTAGGGAATGATCCGAGTGCGTATGATACTACTTACATCAAGAATCATCCAGATGAGTACGATGCGAGTAAGTATAAGTTCTGGCCGCTTTATGCAATAAGAGGTGAGAATGTTGGAGATCTATGGGGTTATCAGAAGAGCCTGATAACTTCAGATCGCAATAGAGACCGATACGGAATAAATGGTCAAGCTATCGCTGCATTTCGTTTGGCGGGGGGCTTTTCTCCTATCCTCGTCAATGAATTTGATCAATCGACGAATCTCCCAAGTATAAGTGTGGGTCCTTCGGATCCTAAGTTTACTGCACAGGGGCTTTTGACTCGAAGCACTTCTAGGTCGTTAGGAATTAGTAGTGGAACGGATCCAATAGCCTTTGCTGTGAGTGTTTCTCAACTTGGACTCTATTCTAAGCAATTATCATCTTTTACAGATTTGAATGGGGATGGTTATCCTGATATTCTTGTGGATGACGATGTGATTAAGGGGCAGTTTACAAATCCTCAAGGAGGATTGGGAGCTCAAGTGGAAGTTCCACGAATATCAATACTCGGTCAAGGTACTTCTCTAGGGGGGAATGCTGCCTGGTCTGGCTCTTACACAACAGAATCAAGGAAATTTACCCTTTCTGGTAACCTTGGGGCAGGATACCGCGCTTCGAAATCTCGAACGTCTATCATTGACGTTAATGGTGATGGGATTCCAGATTCGTATGAAGATGACTTATTTAGTGAGAAGTTCCGATTGGGGTATGGATATGGCTTTGAAGCAAACGTTTTTGATGCTATCGGAACCATCCGCAATCATGCCTATGATATTTCACTTTCAGGTAATCTAGCTCCAATTGCCGTATCCTATTCATGGTGGGTACGATCTTTAAGTGGTGGGCTTAACGTGAATAGAGCAGGTAATTACTCCGAGAGGTTCTATTTTGATTTTAACGGAGATGGTCTGACTGATTATATAGATTTGACTGCAGCTGATGACCTATGGCTCAATACGGGATCGGAATTTGAAGCTTATGATATAACGGGTTACAATCTTACCCAAGGAACCGAAAACTATAATAAATCGGGAAGTACGGGTGTGTCAGCGCAAGTCACCTTTACACTAGGTCCCATCCTTTGGGGGTTGAAGGTCCCTGTAACGGCAGGATACAGTGATAACTTCTCGATTGATCGATTGAAAACCAGCTTCATGGATATGAACGGAGATGGTGCTCCCGATTATGTGGAAACAGAGGATGGGGACTTAAAGGTTTATTACGCAACGTTTGGAGATGCGAATAAATTAAAATCCGTTACCAACCCTTTGAAGGGCAAGTTCACTATTACCTATGAAGTAGTTGGAAACAAGCAGGGATACCACGAGCCTGTTGTTCGAACTCATCTCAGTGAATTGGAGAATGAGAAAATCTATTGGGATATGCCGTCGGCTAAATGGGTGATGAGTTCTGTGGTTGTGTCAGATGGGCATCTTATCACAGATGGAACAAATGACCTAGATGGCGTAGATGAATATGAAACGAAGTTCGCATACGACGGAGGGATTCGGATTCGAAGAGAGAGAGAATTCGCAGGGTTTACGCGTGTCGCTACCATTCAACCCAATCAATTGGGAGAACGAGAAGACTTTTGTGCAGAATCCAATGATTTTGAAATTGAAAAGAAAAGATATATTAAAGACGAGTATGATTGTCCATTCAAACTCAATTATGATACAACGTCAGTAAGAAGAACAGGACAATACAATATGAATGTCCTTGAATATAGAGCTCCAAAAGGTACTTCACCTCGAGATATGGGTCGCTATTTGTATGAGCAGGGTATATTGGAGAATACTTATTTACTCCATGTTCATGAGTGGAGAGATTCAGTTCGAGTGGATACTCTGAATTTGGGTTACGATTGTTCTGACCCTTCAGTTGAATATGGGGCTCATCATTATGATTCATGGACTCACCAACACATAGAACTCATTTCCGACGAAGGGGTAGATTTTGAACTTCGTCTCGTTGAAAGTGGGGTTTCCAAAATGTCTACTTATGGAGGTACGCTAGGAGAGGTCATTGAGCAAGGTGCAAAAGATTGGCTATTAGTGGATGAAGTGTACACCTCTGATAATCTCCCGGATTATATCACTGTATTTCCTGCGGTCACGGATAAGCGAAACATTAATTTCCCAGTTGTAGAAGACCGTTCTGGGATCAATCTTCAGAAGTATCATTTAGAATTTGACAAGTATTTCAATGTGGTGTGGTTTGAAGATTTTGGCACGCTGAATACAGCTCAAGTAGATACGATACCTGTAGATACCATTTATACAGGACACTATGAGTATTTGACGCAGCAAAACAGCTGTGCAGATTTGGATATGGTCCCTGGCCTTGATGTTGTCCCGATAGATGATTACCACTACTATGTTTATGTGGAATGCGACTCCCCTTCATACGAGCCAGACACCATTTATGGTCTCTACGAAAACACTTCTGGATGCGGAAATCAGGAAGGAATTGGTCCACGAGCCGTATGTGATGGGAATGAACTTGCAGAATTCACAAGTACGCATAGGAAATGGGTAATTGAAGAAACGATTATCTATAAGCTCGTTGACAAGAGTACGTATGATTTCAGGATTATTGCGGTCATGGATTATTTTAGTCCGACATCAGCAAATAATAGAACCAATGTGTTACAAGAGCACTGGGTGTATACTCAGTCTGTTAGTCCTTCCAATATTCGCAGACACTCCAAGGTAGAATCACTTACCACAAATAAGAAGGCTGTTCAGCAAATGGGGCAGTATTTGTCGCCTAGTGATGTAATGCTAACTGACTTCACCTATGATGCGATGGGGAATTTGACTCAGGTTGAAGCTCCTCAGGTTCCTGGTCAAGGTAGGCCAACCACAACATTTGTTTATGATTCAGACGTTTCTCAATTTGTTGAACGTGTGAACAATCCTTATGGCGATTTTGCGTGCACCATTTATGATATCGGGTATCAACAAGTGCTCCAGACTACAGATATCAATGGTCAAGTTATGCGATTTGCATTTGATCAATATCGACGACCTTCTAGAGTTTGGGCACCTCGAGAATTGAGTAGCTCCTCAAAGGAACCTACCATTTCATTCGAGTATCACCCATTTGATACACATCCGTATGCTTCCACTTATCACAATACAGGAAATGCATCTACAGTGGTTAGTTATGGAAGTGCTTCAACCTCATGTGACGCGTTAGTTCCTGAGAATACACTTGATACAGTGATTTCAACAGCTGCTCAAACTATCACATTTACAGACGGATTGAGTAGAGCGATCCAAGTCCAAACATTAACAGATTGGGATGATCCTTCCTCAGGAACGGACCATTCCATGGGAGTGGCTCGTCGTGTTTCCGGCTTCTCTGTGTACGATAAGTTTGGACAGGTTTATGTGCAACACAATGACACGCTCATCACAGGGACATCTGCTTCTACGATAGCCTTTGAAACGCTCTTAACGGATACGATGGGTAAGGTGAAGTTTGATTACCTCAATCGACCGACAGAGTCTATGTCTTTGTATCCTACGGGAGGGGCGAGTTCGAATGTCGATTGGTCAACCACGACAGTTAACCGTTCATGGTCTGTATTTAATGGAGAGTCTCGTTACACGGAAATTACCAATCTCGATGGAAAGTCGAGAGCTTATACGTATCAAGATCACAAAGGGCGTCAAGTAGGTTCTGCGCAGGAGGGTGTATCCTGGGCTGCGAATATGGAAATTACTCGATTCGTTTACGATGAACTGGGACAGCTTGATACAGTGATTGATCCCGCAAATCAAAAGACAACCTATCAATATGATTGGGTGGGGAGAATGATTGAAGAAGTTCATCCCGACCGAGGACGGACAACCAATACGTATGACTTAGGAGGAAACTTGGTTTCCGTGAGTACAGAGGGAACGAGGGAGTCCATAACTAATGGACAAATTACCTTTGATTACGACTTAAATCGTTTGGTTGGAAAGAAGATGCCCGCAGGTTCTAGCAATGAAGATCTTTACAACGTTGCGTTTACGTACGGACAGCGCGGAGATGGAAAGAATGGAGCTGGCAGAATTGTGACCGTTGAACAAGGGGACTCTTCGGCCCCATTCTTAGTAGAAACTTTGAAGTACGATGAACTGGGACAAACCTCTTTTCAGTCTAGGGTGATAAAAGTTCCACAAAAAGGCTTTAAGACATATACCACTAATTTCCGCTATGACTCATTTGGAAGGATGCTTCAGATGACCTATCCTGATAATGAGCAATTGGATTACCATTACACGGACTTAGGTAATTTACTTTGGGTGGATGTTAGCAATGGTTCATGCATCACGGTTCCAAACTTGATAGACACAATATCGTATGACGGTTACGATAACATCGTTTACATGAAGTATGGAAATGGTACAAAAATGAACTACGGATACCATCCTGTAACGCGTACCTTGTTGTCGAGTGACGTATTAGCATTGCCAAAAGGGTATCCGCATCAACAGCAAGTTATGGACAGAAGCTACAGCTATAACAGCTTAGGTATGATTTCAGCATCTGAGATCACTCCACACCGACTGTTTATGGCGACATCTTCAAAACTTACAACGACCTATACGTATGACGGTTTAATGCGGCTTAAAGAAGCAAGTACGTCCATGAGTTCGGTGAGCTTTGACGCTGCAGATGATCCTGGAACCCCACCGGTTACTTATAGTGCCTACTCAGGGACGGTTCACGAGGTGTCCATGGATTATGACCTTTCCGGTAGGATTACAAATAAGGTCAGTGATCCTCAGGGCTCGTATCCTATGACGAACTTGTCAAGTCTTGATTACAGTTTGTCCATGGTTTATGACGGATCTAAAAAGCATAAGCTAACGAGCTCCTCAGAAATTACTCCATCAGATACTGCAAATACGACGTACGATTACAACAACTCTGGAAGTATTAAAGAGATAAATCGTAACTTATCAGGGAGTACGCTGGGAAGTATTCGAATATTGTGGAATGAAGAACAGCAGATGATTGCCGATAGCAATGATCGTGGAATTCATCACTACGTATACGACTACAATGGAGAACGAATCATGAAGGCGAGTTTTACCACATCAACGGTCAACATCAACGGAGATGTATACACGCAAACCGGCACTTTAGATGCCTACAAAGTGTATGTGAATCCGTATGTGGTAGCAGAACATTTCGACACGGAAGATCGCCTTACTTTCCATTATTACATGGGAATGCAACGGGTAGCCAGCGGACGCTTTACGGAGCAGACTTATCAGAGTCAACAGAAAGCAGCGTCGGAATCTCAAGATTCCTCGGAAGATCTTGTGTTGAATCAACTGGAGGAAATCCTCAGTGAGTTCAAGCTCAATAAAGGAGAAGATTATACGAGGGAAGAGTTGGAATCACCAGCTTCTGTGATTCAATCCTATCCAGATCTTTCATCGGGAAAGGCAGAAGGGATGTCTACAGATCTCTCTCCAACTACCAACGATGGAGTGAACGAAGTAAATTGCGGAGATCGCACTACGGAAGTCTACTGGTACCACCCGAACTACTTGGGTTCTGTCGACCTCATAACCGATTTAGATGGGCAAGTTCATCAATTCTTCCTCTACAATGCTTGGGGCGAGAACATGAGCGAATACAATGCGCAACCGCAAGGGTTTGATAGTCCGTACAGGTTCAACGGTAAAGAAGTAGATGAGGAGACTGGGCTAGCATACTACGGGGCTAGATATTATGATAACCAGTTGAGTATTTGGTTGAGTGTGGATCCGATGGCGATGGAAGGGATTAATTTGACCATGACGTCGTACCAGTTTACTAATAATAACCCTATAAATCTTGTGGATCCTAATGGCACGAATGCGAATCCTGTATTCGATTCTGACGGCAACTACATAGGAAATACGTCAGAAGGATTTGTCGGTGATGCGTTGATTTATTCTGGTACATCTCAAATAGATTTTAGCACGATGTCTGCAGATCAAGCATTGCAAGACAACAATACTAGCACGATGACATCAGTGATTAGAAATAACCAGATGAGAGGAGAAGTCTTTCAGAAAATAATGTCGTCTATCGTAAGCAATTTTGATGGTCAAGAAATCATGAATGGAATAGTTTTCGACTATGAATCTATCGGATCCCAAATCTATTGGGATGCATCTGGTGATCCAACTTCTAACGAGTTTTCATATGACCCTGAAAAAGACAGAATATATGCCACAATGAATACGTCAATTTCAGAGTATACAGTCGAGAATATTAAGAATGCGGTGTTATCGCATGAGTATTTATCACATAAGATTCTAGATTACAACAGCAGTGACCGTGATGAGTATAGGGCTTATATGCGTGAAATGGAATATATGCTCCAAACGGGAAATAATGTTACGCCAACCTATCGGTTAGAAACCATGAAAAGAATGATGCAATATTTTCAGGATGCATACCCAAACGCAGATATGTCACAAGCTGTGCAACAATGGTTGTATCACTTTAATCGTTATACCCAACCTTAATACATTTTATTAGTCGCATGAAAAAGTATTTGATTTCATCTCTCTTTATTTGCCTTTCGAGCATGGTTCTAGCTCAGTCGGTGTCAATTCTAGATGGTGATAGTCTATTTATTAAATTGAATGGTGCACATTATGTTGAAATCCAGTCGTTTCAAAGAGAATTAACCATTACTACTTGGAATCAAGAATGGCTATTGCAATTTCCTGATGTGGATGATGAAACACCACGGTTGGTGTCTTGGACTATATCATCTGCTGCTGAAATCAATGATTCGATTAGGACAGGGTGGCGCAAGTTTCTATTAATCGATCCATGGACAACTATTGACAGTTCTGAAACAAGTAGGCGGCGATCCAAGGAGAATGATGTGTATGTGGAGGTTTGGAGAGCTTGTGAGACGGGAAGCAATAAGAGGTTAGTTATTGGTAGAGGTTACTACACAGCTCTTTGTCACATGAAATATAAATGGACAAACGAATTTGCCAACTTCCATAAAATGCTTGACGATTTAGCTGGGTAATGTTTACTCTGTCAAAAGCAAATAAAATCAGGAGGATTTAAGGTTATTTCTCGGATCAAGAGTAATGTGATTGGGATCAAAAGTTTTTTGAGATTCGATGATGGCAAAGATGGTTCTGAGGAGTTTGTTGGCTACGTTGTTCATTACGAGATAAAAGTGTTTTCCCTCCATCGTTTTACGTTCTCGATATAGCTTGAACTCCTTGTTATGAATGCAAATGGTCTTGGCACAGATGTGCAGGAGCGATTTGAGATTTCGACTGGTTCGATAATGGACTCTGGCTGGTATAAGGACAGACACCTGCGTATGCGGCTGCTTTTCGAGCGGAATTGATACGCTGAAAGTTTTCGGTTAGTAAGATGAGTTCTGTAGCTGTAATAGGCCCCACTCCTGTGATGGAAGTAATAAACGAAAAGTTCTTTTGGATCTGCGGTTGAGCTTGAATGAGCTGGGTCATTTCGATTTCCACTTCCTTGCCTTCCTCAGCCGATAACGCGAGAAATCAGTTGGAGCTATTTGCTGAAGGTTATGCAGTAGATCGATTCGGAACTCGATTCTTTAATGATGATGTGAACGATCTATGGGGTATGGATACAATATTAATGAGTTTGGCAATGTTGTTTTTGGGGCCGCCAATTCTAAGAAGGGTAATATTGGACTTACACCAATGTTGTTGGGTGGTTATATTTATTCACTTTTTGCAAATGGACGACTTGATGAGACTAGCGAAGTTCAAGCTGTAACGCGAGGATATAATTATTACCATGGCTTTCAACAACCAAGTTCGGAAGAAGCACCTTTTATGCCATGAGAACGAAGCATTACCTATTTATGTTTGGGATGACATTCCTTTTCGGTTGTACTCGACAATTGAAGTTTGATACAGCTAGATGGGCTGAAGAACCTAGTGAGCGATATAGAATGACTGAGGATTTGGAAGAATCGAGGTTGTTAATCGGAAAAAGTCGGGAAGAAGTTGTGATGATGTTAACGACTGATAGGTGCAAAGGATGTGATGATTCGATAGGGAACTTGATGTATGTAATAAGAGTTAAAAAACATCCAAGAGGCGGTGAAGTAGAGGTGTTTGATGTTATGTTTAAAAATGATACTGTGGTTGAGGCAATGACTCGAGAATGATTAGAGGCATAAGCTGGTAATGTGGTCATCTAGGAGGTGGCGACTATTCAGGATCTTAACCCATTAAAAATCAATTTATAGTTTCAGTGAAAATTCTGGGACAGGGGGTGATTCAAATGAGTTATTCTCTTACGGAGCGAGGTATTATGATAACCAGAAGAATATGTGTTTGAGTGTGGATCCGTTGACGCATGAGTATAGAAGTTTGAGTCCGTATAATTCTGATACAAACAATTCAGTTTTTCGTAGTCAGGAGTGATAGTGTGTTTTTATGTTCAACAGATAACTAGAGTCAGACAAGCATAGGCTATAGGTCATTAGTCATGGCTTGGAGCTCTCTTTCGATCCGGTGCATCTTGGGGTGATCCATATTATCTTGGAGGAGTTGGAGAACATCATGCAGACTAAAAAGCTTTGAAATGAAAATCCAAATTGTATTAATCTGCCTCTTGATGAGTTGTGGATTTCGCAAAAATGAAAACAACTCATCAATAAATGCAGAATCTAAAATTCTACATTATATAGGTGAGTTTCAAAGGTTGAATACTTCCTATTGTGCCGTTCATATTAGCTTTTCTGAAGGCAATGTTGATCAAATAATTACAACAGACATTGATGATGAATTTACGCTAAAGGTAATCAGAGGGAGTAGTAATCAATATGATGAGTTCATTTCCGTACGAAATCGAAAAATTAAAAGAGTACTGAAAGAGTTTATTGATAGTGTTGAGAATAATTCAACACTTAGTGCTATCGATCGCAATGATCTAGTCAATCCTTCGATAGATTGGATAGAGGTATACAATGCGGAGACTGATAAGAAGTACTACGTAGAAATCACATCGGGTGACTTCCATAATTCTGTTTTCGAAGAAGTATTTAGGCAGATTTCACCTTTGCTACTTCAAGCGGAAATAGCCCATAATGCTATTGATGGCTCAAGCACATACCAACTTGATTATCCCGTAGAGGAAGTTGTATTACTTGCGTTTCTGAATTATTCACAATATCCAGGCACTTTTATTTATCCATCTTCTGTAAATGATTAGTACGAGGAAATTTAATAAAATAGGGTATGACGTACGTGCTAGCTCTTAACTGTTTAATAATCAAGATGCATTAATTGCAGATTGAATTGAAAAAGGGGAGTTTGCCGAACAATCCTGTATTGCTCTCTGAGCCGGACGGTAGATATCCTGTTTATAATGAAGAATGTATTAGCAACAATAGGTGCAGTGTTGATTTTGGGGTGTTCTGTCAAAGCACAGAAACTCTTAGAAGAACAGTTGTTTATTGAGTATATCCATCCAAACATTCCATTAAGCGTAACCTTGCGTTTTAACACGGAAGGCGACACTATTAGGATGACATCGTTAGGGTATTTCGATAGTCAAGACACATCTTTTTTCAAAGAAATAAGTGTATTTGAGCCTGAAATAATAGAAAAACTTGATAGTCTGGTATCACATGTTGAATGTGAAGGCTTAATCATAGCTTCTGAATTTATTGGAGGCGATGGAGAGCCTAGTCAAAGCTTGAAAATGGAGAGGAGTATAAATGGGGTCGTTTACTCTACGCATACTTATTATGCTCGATTCGGCGTATACTCTTTTGAGTTTTCACCTGAATTCTATGAAATCGCAGTTGTTGTAACAGCTTTGAAAAGAAAGTATTGGTAGAGTTTTTAGAGGGATTTCCTATTTAATGTTCTTCACCCTGCGGAAATCAATATTGAAATAGGTGAGCTTATGGTGAAGGCTTCCCGATGTCGTCTATCGAAAATAATTTTGACGGTCCAGCAATTCGACTTCCTCTCCTAAAACCAGTAAGTGTAATCGCGCGGGTACCCACTTCTCCAATTTACTTATCTTCCAAGAGATACATCAAAACACAATGCTTCAAGTCAGCCGATTTGCGATGATTAGAAACTTGAAATTCATGTGGCTTTTGGGATTGATCTTCAGTTCATGTACCACACAAAAGATTGTCATCAGTCCTTTAGGTCCGATGGATAAGCCCATGCCTACCCTTGAATTGACTTGTGATGAGGATGCAAAGACAGACCCCTTTGAATTCAAAGATGTTTTGGTGGTATCGAAAGAAACAATCACCGAATTGGCGATTTTTTTTGATTCAACCTTAGCCACCGAATCCAAAATCGATGGTGGTGAACATTATCCGTTTGGATCGTATCGTGTAGAAGTAATTAAAAGTGAAGGGAGCTCTTCGGTTTATACGTTGGTTGGAATTGAAGCTACACTGTACTTCATCGAACAGCACCAACTAATCTCCACTGATTCACTTTACATGGCCTCGTTAAATGGGATTAAAAGACGATTAGGTGGTTAGGTTGAAATCATCAATGTAAGGTAGAAGTATGGGGGCTAGTAACTGGTCACTCTTGCGAGGAGCTTTCACTAACCCTCAAAATCCAACCTATCCCAGCTTTTCAATAATCTCTGGCAAAATTCGTAATGAAGCCATTTCGCGGTACTTTTTGCGGGCATCTTCTGCAGGGTAGCCAAAGTAGGTTTTGCCTCCTTCAAGGGATTTAGAAATACCGGACTGGGCAAGGACAACACAGCCTTTACCTAGGGTAATTCCACTGGTGACGCCGACTTGTCCCCATAAGGTGACGTTGTCTTCCACAATTACACAGCCAGCTACGCCAACCTGTGAGGCAAATAGACAGTTCTGTCCAATTTGAGTGTCGTGACCAATGTGGACGTTGTTGTCCAACTTGCTTCCCTTGCCTATGATGGTGGTTCCAGAAACGCCGCGATCAATGGTGCAAGAAGCGCCCAACTCTACGTCGTCTTCTAAGCGGATATCACCGCCACTAACCAATGGGTCATATCCTTCTGGACGCTTTTTGTAGTAGAAAGCAGAGCTTCCTAGTACGGTTCCAGCGTGGATGGTAACGCGATCGCCAATGGTGCAATCGCCATAAATAGTGACATTCGCGTGGATCACACAGTCTTTTCCAATCACGACATTCTTACCGATAAATGTACCGGGCTGAATGATGGTTCCTTCCCCAACTATGAGGTCGTCTGCGATGGACTTTGATGCAGCTTGGAAGGGCTTGTAAAAGCGAGTGATTCGGTTAAAATCGCGAAAGGGATCATCGGAAACCAAGAGACCTTTGCCTTCTGGCGCTTCCACTTCTTTGTTGATCAGAATAGTGGTTGCCGCAGAATTCAATGCCTTGTCGTAGTATTTCGGGTGATCTACAAATACGAGATCACCCGTTTCTACTACGTGTATTTCATTGATGCCGGTAATTTCGTGGTCGGGGTGCCCCACAAAGGTGCAGTTTAACCATTCGGCTAAATCTGCGAGTGTTCTTGGTTCCGGAAATCTCATATTATTCTTTTGCGCGCTCTTTGTAAGCTCCTGTTGTTGTATCAACTACAATCTTCTCTCCAGTTTCAATGAAGAGAGGAACGCGAACTTCGGCACCTGTTTCTAGTGTGGCAGGTTTAGTAGCGTTCGTTGCAGTGTTTCCTTTTAGGCCCGGCTCGCTGTAAGTGATTTCAAGAACAACGGTGGCAGGAAGCTCGCATGAAAGCGGACGATCTTCATCGGTGTGATAAAGAATGCTGGTCTCCATGCCGTCTTTCAAGAACTCTGGAGCATTGATCAAGTCTTTTTGAAGCGTAATTTGCTCATAGGTGTCCATGTTCATGAAATGGAAACCGTCTTGGTCGTTGTAGAGGTATTGATAGCGACGAGTTTCAACTCGTACTTCTTCAATTTTAGTACCTGCAGGGAAGGTGTGCTCGAGCATTCTACCTGTGTTGAGGTTACGCATCTTGGTGCGAACAAATGCATTGCCTTTTCCCGGCTTCACATGAAGGAATTCTACAATTTGGAATGGGTCGTTGTTGTACGTGATGCACATCCCATTGCGGATATCTGAAGTACTTGCCATAATATCTGTTTGTGTAGCAAAAATAGAGCTTTTACTCTAGGGTTTTGACAGAGAGTCTAACTGGATTTTATAGAGGTGAAAACTTTCGGCAAAACCGGACTCGCTGTGGGTATTAATTTCTTCAGGTTGAAGAATGGGTTTCCAAGGATTTATGCTCCGAGCGTTTTCATAGGTCATGTTGATGGGCGTGATCAAATAGACCTCACCCTCCTGGTACCTTTCAAATAATCTCCTCAAAACATCTTTTGGGTAGTAGTCGGCCTGACTATCTGGATTCCAAATAATGTGAGTCATGCTGGTGTCCATGTCGGGTTGGTAGTAGGCTTCGCCCGATAGCAGGCTGATGCCTGCTCCATAGGCGGCAGGGAATACAGCAGTGCGTTGTGCGGGAATGTTTTTATTCTCTAAGTAGTCGGCCATTCCTCTGGATTCCGAATAGGGGGTAATGTATTCGAACACCAAATGTGTCAGTCCGCCAACAAGTTGGCCGGCCACCAATAGCTTCAATAAAATTGTGGGGCGAATTTCAATGCCTTCCCTGCTTTCTACAAAGAGCAAAAGGAGGTAGAAGATCCAAATGTGCCCAAGGTGTCTTGCAAAGCCAACCAATACCATGCTGCAGAAGAGAAGTATGACGAATGAAACAATCGCGAATGCCATTTGATGCGACACCTTTCTCAATGTGAGCGTCATAAATGAGAGTAGACCGAGTGCGACTAGCAGACTAATTCCATTCGTAAAAAAAAGGATGCTGATGGCAGGAGTCGATGGAGTGAGGTAAACAGGAAGAGGGGTTCCCCCAGTGAACATCTGTGTAGCATGCTGTAGTTTGTCGAAGTCAAAACTGCGTTCACTTGCAAATCCTCCGGTTTCGGGAGGAGTGAGTTGATAGGCTGTGAAGATCAGAACAAACAGGGCAAGAGGAATGCGCCAGTACCAATTTTTGTCTTTCGGATTTTCGAGGAGCATGAGCAAGCCGAGCACTCCAGCTAAAAGCGCTGAAAAGAAGTTGGCTTGTGTAGCGAGAAGCAAGAGTATGAAAGCTCCATTCATTCGATTTCTGTGCTTGCCTTTCCAAAGGCTGACCGCTGTAAATAGGAGAAGCACACCAATGGCGTAATCTCTGGATATCACAGCGTATTCAAACACAAAGTAGAAGGATAAGGGGAGTGTCCAACGCATCCACGCAGGCCACTTGCTCTTAAATACGATGATGGCATTGGTCAATACCGCAATTAATCCGTGAATGAGAGGAGTAATACTAGGGCCAGCCGCTTTCGCAATGAGAAACCAAAGCATAGGATGACCTTCCCAACGAATGCGTTGAATAAGGTCCCAGAATCCGGTAGCATCTTGAGCCAGCATAATAGCCTGCCCTTCATCGCGCCAAGGGGAGTGGAGGAGTAGGGTAGCAAAAATGAAGAAGGTAGAAATCACCCAAAGGATGAGGTCCATTCTCTTCTTCGCTTCTACTTTCATTTAGTCAGATTGATTTCGCTTGTGCAAAGGGCAATTTCCGCCGATTGATGATTTGAACCTACGCAAAGTATTCGATTCTCAATGTGTTGTTCCAACAATTCGTGAAACCACTTCATCGCCTTTGCGTCCAAATTACTGGTGGGTTCATCTAAGAGTAGAATTGGAGTATCGGCTAAAATGGCCAGAGCCAAACGAACGCGTTGACGCATGCCTGAAGAGAAGTTGGCAATACTGCGTTCAGATACTTTCTTCAATCCCGTCAATTCCACCACATCCTCATTGCTCAGGTTGTTTCTCCAAGGGCGGAATTTAGATTGAAAATCGACGATTTCTCTGAGGTTGAATTCCTCGATAACCTCGGTATATGGACCTGTAAAGGCCACTTTTCGCATGTAATCCATCACGGGAATAGATGCGCCAGAATCGTCTATAATGCTGAGCTTTCCGGTGGTAGCTGTAAGACTACCGGAAATTACTTTCAGTAGGGTACTCTTTCCAGAGCCGTTACCGCCAAGAATGGCTACGCGGGTGTCTGGAAAAAGATCGACCGACACTCCGCGAAAAACGAAATGTCGGTCGTATTTTTTACCGATGTCTTCGAGCTTAACCTGCATTACGCGTTAGGCTGAACCCTTTCATGATACCGGTTTGTGAAGTGCGGATAAAGGTGAGAATCTCATCTCTCTCTTTGGTTGCTTCAAAATCGGCTTCAATGATTTCGGCAGCTTGAGTGACGTTGAAGTTCTTTTGGAAAAGAATGCGGTAGATGTTCTGGATCTCGTTGATCTTATCGTTGTCGTACCCTCTTCTTCTCAAGCCAATACTGTTGATGCCCGCGTAAGAAATCGGCTCTTTAGCGGCCTTTACGAACGGAGGAACATCTTTACGAACCAATGACCCACCTCCCACAAATGCATGAGCACCGATTTTTGTGAACTGTTGAACGGCGGAGAGTCCACCCAAGATGGCATACTCGCCAATTTCTACGTGCCCGGCAATGGCACAACCATTTACAATGATGGCATGATCTCCTACCACACAATCGTGTGCGATGTGAGAATAGGCTTGTAGGAGGCAGTGTTTACCAACAATAGTAGCACCTGCTGCCTTAGTTCCTCGGTTGATGGTCACACATTCTCGAATAATGGTTCCATCTCCCACTTCAGCAGTCGTGTCTTCCCCCTCAAATTTCAAGTCTTGAGGGATGGCAGAGATAACAGCACCGGGAAAAATTCTACAATTCTTCCCAATACGCGCCCCTTCCATTATGGTGACATTACTACCAATCCAAGTGCCTTCACCAATTTCCACATTCTTGTGAATCGTAGTAAATGGCTCAATCACTACCGTATCGGCAATCTTAGCCGAGGGGTGTACGTAGGCGAGTGGTTGGTTCATATTATTTCTCTTTAGTGATCTGAGCCATCAGCGATGCCTCAGTAATTAGTTGTTCGCCCACAAAAACTTGTCCGTGCATTTGAACGATACCGCGACGAATCGGTTCGGTAAGTTCCAAGCGGAAGGTGAGCATATCGCCCGGGGTAACTTTTTGCTTGAACTTTACTCCGTCTATTTTGAGGAAGTACGTCAAGTAGTTTTCCGGATCGGGTACTGTGCTTAGTGCGAGAATACCTCCCACTTGCGCTAGTGCTTCAATCTGAAGAACGCCCGGCATAACTGGGGCGCCTGGGAAGTGTCCTACAAAGAAGGCTTCATTCATCGTAACCGCCTTCATGCCCACAACGTGGTTTTCAGAGATTTCGAGGATGCGGTCTACCAACAAGAATGGTGGACGGTGAGGTAAGCGCTTCATGATCTCCACAACATCGTAATGTGGAGTTGCGTTGAGGTCAATTTTAGGAGCCTTTGGACGAGCATCTTCTTTCCGAATGGTGTTCTGAAGAATCTTTGCAAATTCGGTGTTAGCCTTGTGTCCGGGCTTGGTTGCGATAATTCTACCGCGGATGTTTCTCCCTGCCAATGCGAGATCGCCAATTACATCGAGTAGCTTGTGGCGAGCGGCTTCATTTGGGAAGTGGAGATCGAGGTTATCGAGAATGCCATTGGGCTTCACTTTCACAGAGTCCTTGTCAAAGGCCTTGCGAAGCTTCTTCATGGTCTCGTCATTCACCTCTTTATCTACATAAACAATCGCGTTGTTGAGGTCTCCACCTTTAATCAACCCATTGTCTAGCAAGAATTCCAATTCGTGTAAAAACGAGAAAGTTCGAGCAGGGGCAATTTGAGTGGCAAACTCATCAATGTGATCGATGTGCGCATTTTGGCTGCCCAATACGCGAGTCTGATAGTCAACCATAACGGTTACCTGATACTCATCAGCAGGTAAGGCAATGATTTCGATATCCTCTTCTTCGTTGTAGTAGCGAATCACTTCGTCGATGACAAACTCTCTTCGAGGAGCATCTTGTTCTTCAACACCTACTTTGGCAATGGCTTCAATAAACGGACGAGAAGAACCATCTAAGATGGGGGTTTCAGGTGCGTTTAGCTCAAGAAGACAATTGTCGATTTTAGAACCCACAAGCGCCGCAAGGACGTGCTCTGTAGTGAAAACCTTCGCTTCCCCTTTAGTGAGTGTAGTTCCGCGATCGGTGCTAACTACGTTAGATGCCAATGCATCAATAACAGGTTGTCCATCTAGGTCAACGCGTTTGAATTTGAATCCGTGATCGGCTGGAGCAGGATGTAGAACGAGGTCTACCTCAACTCCTGTGTGCAATCCAACACCTTTAATGTGTACAGGTGCCTTTAGGGTTTGCTGGTTCATGATTCGTTGGTTTTCTTCAACTGGTGTAGGTCTTTTGCCAAATCCGGTAGTCTACGGAATACGGCGTAAGACTTGGTATACTCGGTATAATCATAGGCAGGTGATCCTTGAACCACTTTGCCTTCTTTGATGTTTTTAGAAACGCCACTTTGCGCCGCAATGCGAACATTGTCGCCAATGTTGAGGTGTCCTACAATTCCCACTTGACCCCCAATCATACAGTTCTTGCCAATTTTGGTAGAACCTGCAATTCCAGATTGAGAAGCAATTACGGTGTTCTCACCAATCTCTACATTGTGAGCCACCTGAATGAGGTTGTCGAGCTTCACGCCTTTGCGGATGATCGTGGAGCCTAATGTTGCACGGTCTATGGTGGTATTGGCTCCAATTTCCACGTGATCTTCAATAATCACATTTCCGATTTGTGCCACCTTATCGTAGGAGTTCTCGCTATTCGGAGCAAATCCAAACCCGTCGGCACCAATCACCACTCCGGCGTGGAGGGTGACGCTGTTGCCAATCTCACAATCGGCATAGATGGTTACACCGGGGAAAATGGTGCAGTTTTCACCAATGGTCACATTGTCGCCAATCTGCACATTTTGATGAATGCGTGTGCCATCGCCCACTGAAGAGAAATCACCAATACTCGAAAAAGCACCTAAATAGATGTCTTTTCCAATCTTGGCAGACTCAGAAATGAAGGTGGGTTTTTCAATACCAGTTTTGCTATTGCGCATGGCATTGTACATCTCCAACAACTTGGCAAATGCACTGTATGCATCCGGGACGCGAAGTAGCGTTGTACTAATATCTGCCGTAGGCTTAAAGTCCTCTGAAACAATAACTATACTAGCTGTAGTGGTATAGATATACTTTTCGTAAGCAGGGTTGGCCAAAAACGAAAGAGAGCCTTTTCCGCCCTCTTCAATCTTAGACAGTTTGCTCACTGTCGATTCTGCATCTCCTTCTACACGTCCGTCTAGAAGTTCAGCTAGTTGTTTCGCGCTAAATTCCATCCCGCCAAAAGTATGAAAAATAGGCGTTGCTAGCCTACTTCGCTCTACGTATAATGGAATGGCTGAATATCCCTACGAATCCTCGATTTTTACAACGTGAAATCCCGTTCTATTTGGGTAGATCTACAGGGCCCACTTCCTTCGGATAGCAGATGAAATGACGTTTTACAGAAGTTTGTAAGGCCTTTAAATTGAGCTGGTCAGCATCTTCCGCTACATCGGTTACACGGCCATCTTTGTAGAGGAGTCGAATCTGACTATCTCCTGCCTTGTAAATGTCGTTCGCCGTCATTTTCTCAATGATGTAGTACGACGCTTCATCACTTGTGAAACCGAATAAGGCTTGAGTTTGTGTCCTGATTTCGTTCACATAGTCTTCGTTGAACGGGTCTCTGCGAATTTCAATTTTAAAGAGTCGCCGCTCTACAATTCGCCTACTCAAATCACTCAATACTCTGTCGCTGTGGTTGCACCATTCCTTAATGGAGGCCATGATGTCGAAGTCGTCCAAATGCGCAAAGGTGTCAAGCAGTGTAGTGCTGTTCATGAACTCGTCATATGTGGGATCTTCGTACATGAAAGTTCTCAGAGCGGTGGTGCCGTGTATTTCGATGCCCTCGGCTGCTAGCTCTTTGGCACGTTGAAGCACATTCACAAGCATGAATTCTGCACTGAGAACGGTTTTGTGGAGATAGACCTGCCAGTACATCAAGCTGCGAGCCACGATGAATTTCTCTACCGAATAGATTCCCTTTGCATCTACCACCAAACGATCGTTGGCAATGTTGAGCATGGTGAGAAGACGCTCTGAATTGATGGCTCCTTCTGTAACTCCTGTGTAAAAACTATCCCTGCGTAGGTAGTCGAGGCGATCCATGTCAAGCTGACTACTGATCAATTCATTCAAGAATCGCTTGGGATATTCATTCTTGAAAATCTGAATTGCCGTGGTGAGCTTTCCGTCAAACTGCGCGTTTAAGCGCTCCATGAAAAGCGTAGAGAGCTGTTCGTGATTGACGTTTCGAACCAAGGTGAATTCCAAGGCGTGCGAAAATGGCCCATGACCAATGTCGTGCAACAAGATGGCAACGTATACCGCTTCTTCCTCTTCTGGCGTGATGTCGTGCCCTTTGCTCCTCAGGATGGAAACCGCCCTTTGCATCAAATGCATGGCTCCAATCGCATGGTGGAATCGGGTGTGATAGGCACCGGGATACACCAAATAGGTGAGTCCAAGTTGTGTAATCCTCCGTAAACGTTGGAAATACGGGTGCTCAATCAAATCGAAAATGAGCTCGCTTGGAATGGAAATGAACCCGTAAATGGGATCGTTAAGTATCTTGTACTTGTTGGTGAAATTCGCCTCAAAGGCCATAAGCTTGAACTTAGTCTTGCAAAGTTTTCACTTAAGTTCGGATTTTCAGCAGAACTTCATCAAATATTCAGCACATTGAATCCGTTGGAGGTGCTAACTTGCATGGATTAAGATCGAATTTATGGAGAACACTCGGATACTTTGGGTAGACGACGAGATAGATATGCTAAAACCACACATGCTTTTCTTAGAACAGAAAGGCTATGTTGTGGATTCGGCGAACAACGGAGATGAGGCACTCGATTTAGTCGATGAGCACTCCTACGACATCGTTTTTTTGGATGAAAATATGCCCGGCCTTTCAGGGTTGGAAACACTTCAACGCTTAAAGTCGAAGCATGAATCTCTTCCGGTTGTGATGATTACGAAGAGCGAGGAAGAGCACATCATGGAAGATGCAATCGGTCAGCAGATTTCGGATTACCTGATCAAACCGGTGAATCCCAACCAAATCCTCTTGTCACTGAAGAAGAATCTTCAAACGCGACAATTGGTGAATGAGAAAACCACTTCGTCTTATCAACAGGAGTTTAGAAACATCAGCTTGGAATTGGCGGAGGTTCGCACTTGGGAAGACTGGACGAAGTTGTACCGCAAGCTGGTGTATTGGGAATTGGCCCTAGAGAAATTGGAAGATGAGGGGCTTCAGCAGATCTTGATCTCCCAAAAACAAGAGGCGAATAATTTGTTTTCTCGCTTTGTAGAAGATGAATACGAAGATTGGATTCGCGACGCAGAAGGAGCCCCGCTCTTGTCGCACCGATTGGTGAAAAGTGAAGTGGCTCCAGTGCTCCGCGAAGGGAAGCGCGTTATGATGGTGGTGATTGATAATCTCCGCTTTGACCAGTGGAAGATTATTCAACCCATGCTAGAAGAGTACTACCGTGTGGTAAGTGAGGATGCCTATTTCAGCATTTTACCAACGGCAACTCAATTTGCCCGAAATGCTCTGTTCGCAGGAATGATGCCATCGGCAATTGCTAAGAAATTCCCAGATAAATGGGTTGGCGATACAGATGACGAAGGCAAGAACCTCAATGAAGACTTCTTCCTCAAGGCACAACTAGATATGTTGGGCTTAAAGGATGTGAAGATGAACTATACCAAAGTAGCGAACCATCAAAGTGGCAAGCGATTGGCAGATTCTTTTGGAAATACCCGCGACTTCAACCTGAATGTGGTCGTATATAATTTCGTAGATATTCTCTCCCACTCTAAAACTGAGATGGAAGTGATTAAGGAGTTGGCAGACGATGACCGCGGCTACAGAAGCTTGACCGAGAGCTGGTTTAAGAATTCGCCTTTATTCGACCTACTTCGCCAGGTGGCAGAAACCGATGATATGGTCATGATTACTACTGATCATGGAACCATCAATGTGAATGAGCCTTCTAAGTTGGTGGGAGAAAGAGATTTGTCTACCAACCTTCGCTATAAAGCGGGGAGAAATATGACCTATGACAAACGCGATGTTTATCGCGTGACAAATCCAGAATCGCATGGTTTGCCAAAGCGCAACCTCAGTGATGAGTACGTTTTTGCGAAGAACGACAAGTTCTTTGCCTATCCCAACAACTACAATCACTATGTGAAGTATTTCCGCAATACCTATCAGCACGGCGGACTCTCACTTGAGGAAATGATTATTCCTAAAGTCTGGTTGAAGGGTAAAGGGTGATATCCTCAAAATTCTCCAAATAGATCTAGGCGCAACGGTTTCAGTTGCGCCTTTTTTTATGTCAGATTGGGAAGAACTGCTCAAAGGTTTCTATCTTCCAATGCAAAATAAAAAACGCCTCTCTCATGGGAATGAACTTTGCTGGCGCAGTGCTCAAAGACGGAATTACTTCTCCTCTCGAGCTCGCCAATGTACTGGGTAGGGAATTAGAACTCGTAGAAGAAACGGTTCTTGGTGATGAACCTTTTTTGGATGTTGAAGAGGATCAATTCGCCATCATTCAGAGAAACGGTTGCACCACCCTTTACTTCGATTATGACTTTCTTGGAGAGGATATCAATGATTTTTCAGAAATTTTTGCTCCTGCTAGTGAAGCAGTGTTTTACATGATTGGTGAAACAGCAGGGGCTTACATTGTTGAGTGGTACGAGAACGGAAAGAAGGTGTCTACGGATGAATACCAAGATGCCGATATCTATCATGTGAACGGTCCTAATAAACTCGGACTCACCGATGCAGATGTATATTTTTCGGGCATTCGTGAATTAATTGACGATTGGTCGGGCGGATGGGATGAATCTTATCCCGCCTTCATTTATCGCTTGATGCCTATCACAAAGAAAACCGTAACTCAAGTCATTCGAGAAGAGTTAGTACGTCAGTCGGGCTCTTTGGCAACTGAAACAGAAATAGATGAACGGTGTACACAAATTCTGGAATCCAGCGGGCATTTTTCAAGGGCGAGTTTGATCGCATTCTGTGAGGAGATTCAGCAATTTTACAAAGTGGTTACACCGCCAGCTCTCGGGTTCTACAAGGGCGTGAAGCTCTCAACTCGACAAGAAGCCACACCGCTTCAAATGCGTCATATGTTCATTTTTGTGGAACGCCTTACTTCGAGAGGAGATACCAAAGGCGGCCTCACCGATGAGAACAGCAGCGAAATGGGCAAAGTGGTTCGCTACCTAGGTGTTCATCTAGACGTACTCAAATCCTTTCCAGATAAATCCATGGTTGATCAAACGATTGCAGAAATAGAGAGCAATAAGGAGATCATCAACCTCGCTACGGTGATGTCTACACGAACGGGGGAAGATTTGAAAGTAGCCTTTCGAAAATTGTACAACAAGATTGTAGATCATTACGTGTATGGCTACTCAATGCAAACCAATCCTTTATTGAAGGAGCGCTCAATTGCGGAATTGAAGAAAGGAATTTACTTCAACGTTCATGGTAGGCCAGATGGAGGTGCGCCAAATAGTGCAGCCGTTACCAGAACTGTAATTCCAAACATTCACGAATTGCTAGTTAGGGGGATTCGAATGGATGATGTGTTAGATGGAAGTTTCGACCCGAACACTAAAGAGAATCAAATAAAAGGCAGAGTAGAGGGGAAAACCGTTGCCATTGGAGTGGTGGGCGTTCTCATCATAATCCGGTTGCTGTTCGGACTATTTCGGCTCATGGCCTAGACATTACTTCGATGAGAGAAGAGCTAGTAAAGGAACTCGCGAAAAGACTCAAACGGGGAGAACGCATTTACCGTTTGGAGGCTTACTTGGAATCCAAGGGATATTCTGAAGCAACGGTAGAGGCTTATATTCAGGCGGCTTTGAATTCAGTGGATAGAAAGTCGGTGAGTCTGAACCGGACAAGAGTGGCCAAGGGGATTTTCATCGGATCCGTGCTGACTTTTCTAGGGGCGGTCTATTACTTCTTTGGAGATGCATCAACGGGCACGATAACATCGTCCACGTTTAGGTCTGTAATGGGAGGGATATTGATTTCCGCCTCTGCTTATCTAAGTTGGCTCTTCCATTTTGTTTGGCGAAAGCCGAAGGATGGCAATGCAAGTTATGCTTACCCTGATTGGAGTGCGTCGTCCATTTTGGGCATCTTCGTAATTTCCATTTCTGCAATTATTCTCGGTTTTATTCTAGACTCTACTTATGAAGATCACAACCATTCTGTGTTGCGCGAATCTGGAGTTCTGACCAAGGCAAGGGTCATTTCTGTTTCCTTCGATAATTTCGGCAAGCGAGATGATTCTTCGGTGAGCTTGCTATGGAGAGATCAGTCGGGCAATCGAAGAGAAGAATCTTTTCCTGAAATACGAGAACGACTCTACATGTACCCTAAGGGAAGAGAGATTTACGTGATTTACGATCCTACTTACCCGCACAATTTCCTTCCACTTCTTCGAGATAGTCAGATTCAAGCGGCAACGGGAAGTGCGCAGCGCGATTTTACTATTGCCGATTTAATGTCTCTAATGCAGATGACGGAGGAAGAGCGGTTAGAGAAGCTCAACCAGATTCATTTTGGATGGGAGTATAAGAGCGCTGGCCACAGTTATACCAATAAACTGCAAAGTGGAGTAGTGGAGATATATCGAGGGCGAGTGCGTGTGATCACTCAACGAATTTCTCCATCGCACATCAACTACGAACAAAAGAAGTTGGGTTTCGAAGTGACCGAGGTCTTGCCTAAGAACCGTTGGAGTTTACAGGATTACACCGCAGAATCAGATCAGTATAGACTCAACTACACACATAGAAATGAGGGTGGATCGCTCTTTTTTGAACTAGAACTCACAGCGAAAGTCGACGAACCTTGAATTGCAATAACACCACTTGCGAAGACTATCTTTGCGCCCATGCATTATAGTTTTACCCTACATTCTCTTGAGGAGCTCGTGGAGAAGGCGCCTGAAATTGCCCAGGTGTTGCCCAGCAGCGGAGTCATCGTTTTTAAAGGCGAGATGGCGGCTGGGAAAACCACAACCATCGCGCAATTGTGCAAGGCTTGGGGAGTGGAGGATATAGTGCAAAGTCCTACGTTCTCTTTGGTAAACGAATACCGAACGAAGAGCGGCGAAACCATCTTTCATTTCGACTTTTATCGGTTAGAAGATGAAGAGGAGGCATTGGATATGGGCTACGAGGACTACTTCTACAGCAAGGCTCGATGCCTCGTAGAGTGGCCAGAAAAAATCCCTACCTTGCTACCTAGCACAATAACTCTACTAACCATTACCTCGGTTAACGGTGTTCGCCACATCGAAATCGACGTCCCTCAATTGTCGCAATGAAGTATTTGAAGTACCTTTTAATCACTCGGATGTTATCAAAATTGGTGCAAGCCAAAATGGCCAAGCGCTGGGTGCAGTAAGATTCTGAACTATCCATGACCGAACCGAATTACTTCTCGTTTTCAAGTACCCAACTCGTTCCGCAAGAAGAGCGATTGGCTGTGAGTAGAAAGAAAGGGAAACTTCAAATTGGTGTGCCTCGTGAAACGTGTATGCAAGAGAATCGCGTTGCACTTACACCTGAAGGTGTCCATCTTCTCGTATCGAACGGACACGAAGTGTTGGTGGAAACGAAAGCCGGTGAAGGTGCTCGTTACACCGACCGAGATTTTTCTGAAGCAGGGGCAACCATTGCTTATACACCTAAGGAGGTTTTTGAATGTGATGTCGTGCTCAAAGTAGAGCCGCCTAGCATGGAAGAGTTGGATTTAATGAAACAGAAGCAAACTCTGATTTCTGCTCTCCAGCTTAAAACCTGCACAAGGGAGTATTTTAAAAAATTGATGGCGAAACGCGTAACTGCGATTTCCTACGAGAATATCAGAGACGAAGAAGGACAGATTCCCATCGTTCGTCATATGAGCGAAATTGCGGGTAATGCCAGCATCCTCATTGCCGCCGAGTATCTCAGCAACGTAAACAACGGAAAGGGATACATTATGGGTGGTGTTACCGGAGTTCCCCCAACCGATGTTGTGATAATTGGTGCCGGTACCGTTGGAACCTACGCCGCTAGAACAGCCACTGGAATGGGCGCTAGCGTAAAGGTGTTTGACAAGTCACTTTCCAGGCTAAAACGCTTACAAGCGGAAATGCCGATCCCTATTTATACATGTGTAACGCAGCCAAAAATCCTTGAAAAGGCCCTTCGTAGATGTGATGTTGCCATTGGTGCCATCCGTTCGGAAGGAGGAAGGACCCCGTGTATTGTTACAGAGGAAATGGTGCGGAATATGAAGCCGGGTTCGGTGATTGTAGATGTAAGCATAGATCAAGGGGGTTGTTTTGAAACATCGGAATTAACGTCGCATGACGATCCTGTGGTGGTGAAGCACGGCGTGATTCATTACGGTGTTCCCAACATTGCCTCACGCGTTTCTCGGACTGCCTCTTTTTCATTGAGTAATATTTTCGCCCAACTTCTCCTCTCCTTCGGAGAAGAAGGTGGCGTAGAAGATTCTCTCCGATTCCGAAAGGAGATTAGAGCGGGGATGTATATCTACAATGGAGTGCTGGTGAACAAGGCGATTGGGGAGTGGTTCGACCTTCCATACAGCGATGGTAACTTGCTCTTTGGATAATTTCATAATCTAGAATCGCCGTTACCGTCTAGCGGTTATCTTTGCGCCATGGCATTTTTACGACGTATGGGGTGGTTCCTTGTCGGTGTTGGCTTGGGAACCCTTTTGGTGATATTCATGTTTGGCGATCGAGAGTTCAAATGCTCTTATTTTCCCAATGATCGCGTGCTGTCAGACCTTCAAAAGAAGGAATTGCTATTCAGTCCAGCCGTGGAATGTCTGAACAGTTGTATGTCGGCAGATACCACTTTCTACACAGGTGTATTGAACAATTCCGATGTTGATTTTGAGTTTAACAAACGCGGAACTGATAATATGTGCAACACCTACAAGCTAGATTATCAAGGCAATAATGGTGTGCATTCTTTCTATATTAAGAATTGTGATAGCACGGCAACGGTAATGCGTTGGACGCTTCCGGAAGGTGTAAGCTGCGACTGTCCTGAATGAAAACTAGGAAAAGCTAGTCTTATACCTGAGAGTGATCGGTAGCAGGTTGATGTTTTTCCTGCTTTCTTCTTCTCAATTCTGCTTTAATCAAGCCCAATTCTCTACCTGTCTGCCCTCGAACAGAAGTATTTTCTTCCGCTCTTCGGATGAGGTATGGCATGACGTCTTTTACAGGACCAAACGGGAGGTATTTTACCACATTGTATCCCGCCGCAGCTAAGTTGAATGAAATGTGATCACTCATGCCATAGAGCTGAGCAAACCAAATGCGTCGATCTCCCGGGTCGATGTCGTTTTCTGCCATTAAACTCACTAGCAACTGACTAGAAGCTTCGTTGTGTGTGCCGCATACAAAGTTGATGCGATGGATGTTTTCCATAAGAAGGCGAATGCCTGCATCGTAGTCGCGATCTGAGCTCGCTTTGTCAGGTTGAATAGGACTTTCATATCCCATTTCTTCTGCGCGGTCACGCTCTTTTTCCATGTATGCACCGCGAACTATTTTCACACCGTAGAAGTAGCCGTTTTGTTCGGCGTGTTCTAAGGATCGCTTGAGGAATTCTAGGCGATCGTGGCGGTAGAATTGTATGGTGTTGAGCACGACTACTCGCTCGCGGTTGTGCTGCATTTGGAGTTGCGTCACCAATTCATCAACCGCATCTTGAATCCACGATTCTTCCGCATCCACCATTACGGGAATGTTGAACTTATCGGCAGCATCGCAAATTTCGGTGTATCGACCTACCACGCGTTGCCATTCCGCTTCTTCTTGAGGCGTGAGGTCATCACCTGCACTTTTCTTTTCATAAAGCGCAAATCGGCCCATGCCTGTAGGTTTGAAAACGGCAATGGGAACGCCAACTTTTTCAGACGCGTATTCAATACTGTGTACTACTGTGTCTTTGGTGCGATCGAATTCATCTTCAATCTCTTTTCCTTCTACACTGTAGTCGAGAATACTACCCACACCAGCTTCAATGAGCTTGTCGATAGATTCTCCACAATCTTCAATCGATTCTCCCCCACAAAATTGGTTGAAAACCGTTTTTTTGATTAGACCCTTTACGGGTAATCCACTCTTAAAAGCGAACTCTGTTAATCCCTTACCCATCTTCACGATGGCAGGCGAACCGAGAGTGCTGAACAGTATGTAACTCTTTCTTAAATCGAAGTCCGATTTGTTCCGAAAGGCTGTAGCTGTATCTGAAAAATTAATCAGCATTTCACCAATTCAATTGATTGTGGCAAGCGGGCAAATATAGTTCAGTAACCATCAAAAAAAACTCATCTTTGTCATGTCAAGTGATGATTTTTTTCATCATTTCTGAGAATCAAAGTTGGGTATGAATCACCGAGATACCAAATTCGGAAGCATATATAATACGGAAGAAGCGCTCATCGCTTTCGACGCGCTACTTTCAGAGGCTAAAGCATCGTCTTCAAAGGTTTTCTTTTTAGTGGATGAAAACACTCATGAGCAGTGTTTGACTCGACTTTTGCCCGAGTTGCCCAACTTGGGGGAGTACGAGTTGCTGGAAGTTCCACCGGGTGAAGAGTCAAAGTCCATTGAAGTGGCTGCCCAACTGTGGTCGGCCCTCGCGGAACTCGGAGCCAATCGTCAATCCATTCTTGTGAATGTAGGAGGTGGTATGATTACCGATCTAGGTGGGTTTATCGCCTCAACTTACATGAGAGGGATTCGATTTTGCCATATTCCAACTTCTCTACTGGGGATGGTGGATGCTTCTATTGGCGGAAAAACGGCTGTAGATGTTGCAGGCGTGAAGAATCTAGTGGGTGCTTTCGCGGCTTGCGAAGGAGTGTTCCTGATTCCCGATTTCTTGGAGACACTTCCCGAACGTGAGTTGAGATCGGGTTTTGCCGAAATGCTTAAACACGGACTCATTCGAGATGCATCGCACTACAGTGATTTAATTCGAACGGGATTCGAGAAGGTGACCCCTGATCAGGTTCGTGCTTCCATGAACATCAAGTTGGATGTGGTGGAGAGTGACCCATTGGAAGCAGGGGCACGCAAGGAATTGAACTTTGGTCATACTCTGGGACATGCACTTGAATCACATTTTTTAGAGGCTTATCCTCATGACCCTCTATTACATGGTGAGGCCATAGCGTTTGGAATGTGGCTAGAGTTGGAATTGTCAGTGCTTTCAGGTCTGCTAGACGCTGAAATAGCAAAGGCAATACAATCGGATATAGCTTCCATTTTTGGTCGTTTGGCACTGCCGGAATCCGAATGGGAATCCGTAACTTCATGGTTGAAGTACGATAAGAAGAACACGAATCATTCGGTTCGATTTGTCCTTTTGGAGAATGTGGGAAAAGCGGTAATTGATTGTAGCGTTGACCCTAGTCTAATTCGGCGTGCATACGAGAATTGGCAAGCATCTTAAATCATGAAGACGGTATCTTGGAAAGAGCAGGCGGGTGATGTTCCCATTGTGAATGTCCCCCTTTCTAAAAGTGTGGCTAATCGCTGGCTGATTTTGCGAGCGTTTTATCCTGAGCACATTCACATGCACAGCTTGTCTGGGGCTCACGATACCGCCATCTTGCAACGCGCTTTGGAACAGGGCAGCGGCGAAATAAACCTCGGTCCGGCTGGTACGGCAATGCGATTTAGCACGGCGTATTTCGCGGTGGCAAGAGGGCGTTCTTGTCGGCTGTTTGGAACAGATCGAATGCACCAAAGACCCATTGGTCCCTTGGTAGATGCCCTTCGAAGTATGGGGGCTGATATCGAATATGAATCGATTCATGGTTATCCGCCACTGCGAATTGTGGGAAAGCACTTGCGCGGTGGGCAAGTTTATATTCCTGCGGACATGAGTTCGCAGTTTATCTCGGCCTTAATGTTGGTGGCGACAGCTACACAAGATGGTATTCTCATTCATCGAACCAGCAGAGGAGTGTCGCAGCCCTATGTGGAAATGACTGCTGAAGTTCTTCGTCAGGCAGGTTTGCATGCGGAGTTTGATGGTCCGAGAATTCATGTACATGGCAAGGTAACTAAGCGCGTAGATGTTCCCATTGAAGGAGATTGGTCAGCAGCTGCCGCTTTTCTAGCGTGGGTGGCGGTCACTGGAAAGCCTCTGGCGATACACGGACTCTCTCCTAAGTCCGTTCAAGGCGACAAAGTTTTGCAGGAGTTTGCGCCACAGTTTGGTGTTGTGGGTACTTGGGATGGTGCTTTGTGGAAGCTGGAACGCACCCATATTCCAACCGATGACGTACATCTTGATTTACTAGATTATCCCGACTTGGCCCAGTCGCTGATAATTGCTGCGGTTGGACAAGGTCGCTCGGGTAAAGTATCGGGATTGCGAACGCTACGGATCAAAGAAACCGATAGAATTGCCGCATTGGTGGAGACCATTGAGGCCGTTGGTGGTGAGCCCACTCCACTGTCGAGTTCCATTTATTGGTCTGTTTCAAAACCTGTGCTTCCCAACACTGTGTTTAAATCTCACGAGGATCACCGTATGGCAATGGCATTAGCTCCACTGTCCTTCTTTGGGAATTTGGATATCGATGATGTTGGTGTAGTCGCGAAATCTTTCCCTGAATTTTGGCTTGAAATGGAGAAGTTAGGAGTTTCGGTTTCCTAACTTCCAATGGTATTCAATCACAATTGAAAAGCTTCTGTTGCCTCTGGATTGGTCATTTCCCGATCCGCGTTCAATAGCTCCAACCCGCTCGTCGGAGTAAGAAGCAATTTGTACACTGTGCTGATTCGTAAGTTCCCAGGTCCATTTTAAACTGACTCCAACTCCTCTTCCAGACAAGGCGGCTATCCGCATTTGCATAGATGTGGTTGGAGTGTATAACCATGTGTTATGTCCTGTTCCCGCATCATTGTACGCATAGATTTGTCCAGTGATTTGATGTGATTTGAGCGTGTATATCGCTTGAACAGCATACGATTGTGAAATGGCGTTCACTCGATTGAAGTTTCCATTCCACCGCAATGAAACCATTGGATTGGGAGTGTTGAATTCAAGGCGCTGGACGACGTAATACGAGGTCCCTTCTTGCACGGTTTGTCGCGCTGTAGAACTCCAAAGTACCGAATGAATCCGCTTGCTTATTTTCCATTCCCAACCCCACTTTTCGAGTGGTGTGGATCGTTTTTGCAGACCTCTCCCGGCAAAGAGTAGAAGAGAGGTTTCACCCCCGTAAAAGCGAGTTTGCCAGAATGCCTGCATGGATAGGACTCCATTTCCGCTAACAAGTAAAGGGGGATGTTGAATCGGATGAGGTTGATAATCCAATGTGATATTCTCTATGCGCAGTCCGATTGTATGATCGTCTATAGCTTTACTCACGGATCCTATCAATGCGAACCTCCCTCTAGAATCGATGGCTGTTTCACTTTCGATGTGCAGGGCTCCGAGCAGATACTGCAGGTGCAAGGATGTTCCGCCATACTCTTTTCGACCTCCATAGGGATGACTGAGTTTTATATAATTGAAAGCACCACTCAATTTGAAGTTGTTGAGGGAGTACGACAGTTCTACAAAGGAATTCCAAGCCTCTACCGTTTTTCGGAAAGCGCGTTCACTTTTCGTTCGATGCCATCCCGTGGAGTAGAGGGTGGAGATGGTGTCGCTTTCTATCCGTGCATCCAATTTGCTTCTTCCGATAGCAACACGAATACCGATAGGATATCTGTGATAGACGGATGTGAAGCCCGTCCATTGTCCACTTTCCATGGCGGAGGCACTCATACGTGAGGAAGAAACACGCCGATGAAGATCACTCAATGAGCTGATCCGTCTTCCACCAAAAGCACTGCCAACCAGAAGCCCTGTTCCAAATCCCAATCGGTAACTACCGATCCCAAAAGAGGCAGAGGAAGTAGGTCGCCAAATGGCGTATCCACTCCAATAATCCCAAATGCCTCTTTGAATGGATAGCCAAGGTTCTTCCGCGTCACGTTGCCAACGAAGTCCAATCTCGTATGGCTGCGCTTTGAGTATTAGACTGCCTCCATCTTGAAAGGACGGGCCAGGGTAGGCTCCAGTTGTCGTTCCTTTGTTTACGGGGCCATTGACTTTGAAGCCAAGTCGGAGTTTAGCAGTGTAGTATTTAGGTAGAAATCTAAATCCAGATTGAGGTTGAGCCAACGTGAAGTAAGGCTTAGCTATCTCTATCCACTCCCGACTAAATCCTTTGATGTTTCCCAACTCTCCCCAATCTAAGATGCAGCCTGAGCGATGGGTGTAATAGGTCAGGTTTACAGCTTGTTGAAATGTGAGGAGAGGGTGGTCCGCTAAAACATTGGGATCACTTTCGCAAAGTGACATTGGGTCATTTTGGTAGTACTCCAAATCGTCGTTCCACTGTTGGAGTTGGTAACTGCTGAGGTTGGCATCTGCCGGAGGAAGAGGATGTTCATCTTGTGAGAATCCAATGAAGGAAAGTCCCATAACAAAGATGCTACAGAGCCATCGCATGTCCCAGCCCAATTTGTCCAGTGTACGGTTTGCCTACGCCTGCTACAAATGCCACATTCAATCTCCTTGTCCGCAATGTGAATCCAAAGGTTAAGTTGAGTTGTGTGCTCGCTATCAGAAAGAGTTCTCCCTGAGGGATGGACATCGAATATTCCAAAGCAAAAGTGGCGGCGGAATGAAGCTCGTTCAACCATTTTAGTCCGATTTGTTGGCTATTATTCAAATGGTAGTTGAGCCAGAATCCCGTTGCCATATTGCGATCTGGCGTTTGGGAGGCTGAAGTATGAGCGAGTACATTTTGAAGGAGAAGGGTTCCCTCGAGTTTGGCAACAGAAAAGTGAGTGAAGAAGTCGAAACCGAACCGATAGACACTTTGAAGATTTCCTCGCAACCACTCAACCCGACTGCCCATGCCAATTGTAGTGCCACTCAGAACCCTTCGACCGTAGGCCAACGTCGCTGTTTGAACTCCCCACTCGTCTTTTCCACTGACGTTCCACTGAATACTCGCCGCATTGTACTCATCCCGCCAACCTAATGCCGCCTTGTGAACAAACCAGCTGGGGATATGCACGGCGCGAGATTGAACATTCCACAGAAAGGCATGCTTTCCCACTTGCGGATAATCGAGACCGTTTCGAATACGCTCTTCGCCAGGAGAGTAGATTAATCCTGCAAAACCGGGATTCGCTTGCGCTAAGCTGCGGTTGGAAATGAATGACAACAAAAGCAAATTGATCCATTTGAACATGCTGCAATATCAACAGACACAATGCAGATAGTCGTATGATAAACGTTTACATGCGTTTGCAAACTGCTATGCCCACAATGGTTCTCGGGAATATTGCACCAGCAGTGAAATCGCGTATCTTGGCTCTGGTGAAGGGCTATCACAACATATTTCTATTTCTACTCCTCTTTTGCAGCTCTCTTACGGGCATAGGGCAACAGTATTTCTTTCAGTCGTACGGACAAAAGGAGGGAATTCCAGTTTCTACGGTAAACGATATTGCCGAAGATGAGTTGGGTTTCATGTGGGTGGCTACCGAGGGGGGTGGTTTGGCCCGATTCGACGGCCAGAATTCGGTTGTGTATACTACCGAAAATGGTCTACCATCTAACTATGTCACTTCTCTTATTTTTCGTCACGATAAAGGACTGTTGGTGGGAACCGATAAGGGGTTTCGCTTCTTCAATGGTCAGACTTTTGAAGATCCGTTCAACGTGCCTTCAGATCGCGTTTTCGATATGTGTACGCATGGAGATTCCATTCTTCTAGTTCTGCGGAGGTCGTTGGTGATTGTTCTTCCCAGCGGGGAACTTGAAACGTTGGAATTACCCGATAATCAGGAGATAATGTCTGTGGCTTGTGCAAAAGATCTCTTTGTGGGAGCATCCGATGGATTGTGGAAGTATGAAGAGGGAGACTGGGTGAAATGGTGGGAAGGGCGAAATGTTCGATCCATCTTTATTCCCGAAAACGAGAACTATTCTGGAACCATTCAAGTAGGCGCCGCCGATGATGTATACCTCATCCTTAGAAAGGGAGTAGGGGTAAAGAACCTGAGCAGCGGTACCTTAGATACAGAAGCTCATCCAGACGTTCGCGACATTGTGCACGACAATTACGGACGGTGGTGGTACGGCAGTTATCAACGGGGTTTGCGTCGGTATGATGCGAGTCAGCAAGACGGCTACCGCGGTGTGACGATTACCGAAGAGCAAGGACTGTCTACGCCAAAAGTTCGTTGCTTGTTTGTTTCGTCTGACGGTCGGATTTGGATTGGAGGTCTCAGCGGCTTGAGCCGACTAGTGGAGCCCGATTTGTTTCGATACACCTCTGAAGATGGACTGGGTGATGAACGTGTTCATGCCTTGTGCGTAACCCGCAATGGTGATTGGTGGATGGGCGGCCTGTCGGGACTCTCTCGAAAAACCATTAAAGGAGATTTCACCACTTATGATGAATCGGATGGCGTTCCTTCTGGACTCATCTTTGACATTACGGAAACCCAAGATGGCGATTTGTGGATTGCCACTGAAAACGGCTTGGCCAAGAAAGTGGGAAATCGGTTTGTGAAGTACGGAAGTACCGGTGGCTTGGATAATGCTTTTGTTTTTGATATCGATGCGTATGCGAATGGCGATTTGGTCATCGCAACCACACAGGGGATTTATCGGTACAACGGCATCCGCTTTAGTCAGATTGATCCCAACTTACAATCAACGGCCATTTCACATGTTCAGGTAGATGAGGACGGCCAATTATGGGCATTAGATATAGAAGGTCGAATTCTCGTTTTTGATGGTCAAGATTGGGAATACCCCATTCGCGAGGAGATTATGCTTCGCATTTCAACATCTACTTTTCAGGTTGAAAATGGGGTGTTGTGGCTAGCGACCAATGGTCACGGTTTGTGGCGTTTGGAAGGCGATCGCCTCGATTCCATCACCACTACACGGGGTTTGTTAAGCGATAATGTATGGTCGTTAGATGTGGTAGATAACGACGCTTGGATTGGCAGCGAACTTGGGATACAGAATGTGATTTGGCAAGGAGGGTGGACCTTTGGAACCCGCGTTTCAGAGGCTCGAGGTTTTGGTTCCATGGAATGTAATCCTCACAGTGTTCAGCGCTCAGATCGCTCCATTATTTTCGGAACCAACCAAGGATTATTGGTGGCACCTTTACGCTCAAGTCACAACAGAGATGCAGTGGGAACCATTCGCTTACTTCGTCTCGATCTCTATTTTCAGCAACCAGAAGACTGGGGTTTGTGGACCGATTCCATTTCACCGTGGACAGGCATGCCTCAAGATCTTGTTTTACCATATGACCAAAACTATTTGCGCTTTGCCTATAGCGCAATGGGGGTAGCAGATCCAAATGAATTACAATATGAATACAAACTGAGTCCTCTCAGTGAGGATTGGGTAAATGCTGAACACAATACGGAAGCGATTTTCACCAGTGTGTCTCCTGGGAAATACACCTTTGAAGTTCGTGCCTACGACCCTTTGAGCGGTAGAACCTTGGCATCTGATGTTTATCGATTTGCTATAAAACCTCCGTTCTGGAAAACTTGGTGGTTCTATGTGTTGGTTGTGGCGGCAGTTGTTGGGATTGTGGTAACGTACGTGCGCGTGCGATTGAGTCGAGTGAGAAGTATGTTAGCCTTGGAGGAAGAGCGAAATGACTTGGAAAGAAGGGCACTCCGACTTCAAATGAATCCACATTTTGTCTTTAATGCCTTGGATGCCATTTCGGGTTTTATTTTTAAGAATGAACCCAAAGAAGCAGTGAAGTATCTCAACAGTTTCGCCAAGTTAATGCGATTGATGTTGGAGAGTTCCAGAGAACATGTCATTCCCGTTCACACCGAAATCCAATTGCTCGAAAACTACTTGTCACTCGAAAAGCTGAGGTTTTCTGGAGAGTTCGACAGTGAGATTATTATTGATGAAGAACTAGATACCTATGGCTCTTCCATGCCATCCATGATGGTTCAGCCACATATTGAGAATGCGATTTTACATGGCCTTCGACCAAAAGGTGGAGGGAAGGTTACCGTTCACTTTGAACAAACCGACGAGGGCAAGGGACTTCGTTGCGTGATTGAAGACAATGGTGTGGGAAGGAAGCGAGCAGCTGAAATCCGAGAGAATAGTGGACGCAATCACCGAAGCTTGGCAGGCGAGATTAGTCGAAGACGAGTGGAGTTATTCGAGAAAACCTATGGGGGAAGGAGTGCTGTGATTGTACAAGATCTCCATGACCAGAATGGCAATCCATCAGGTACGCGAGTGGTTCTTCAACTTCCTTTACAGAACACCGATGAATGGGACGATGATTAAGGCCTGAATGGGTCGTTTAATCGAGGAAGAAACTCGTTTGCTCAATGTGTACACAAAGCACGGATAGAATCGTTAAGTTTGTGTGAACAGCAACACAGCCCCATGCTTAAAGCACTAATAATCGACGACGAAGCAAACAGCCGTGCAGCCCTCAAAGGCAAGCTCGAGCTATTTTGCCCAGATATCAATCCTATTTCTGAAGCGGGAGATATTGAATCTGCTCTAAAAGAAGTGATCGCCAACAAGCCAGACGTCATGTTTCTTGATGTAAAGCTGGCAGGCGAAACGGGTTTTGAGCTACTTGAGCGAATCCATCAGGAAGAAATTACTTGGAACGGAGAGGTGATATTCACCACTGCTCATGATGAATTCGCCCTAAAAGCGATCAAGTTCTCAGCGTTGGATTACTTATTGAAGCCCATCGATCCAGAGGAATTGGTAAAGGCTGTTCGAAAAGTTCAACAAGTGAGTAACGAAGTGCCCAGTGGGAACATTTCTGTATTGCTAGAAAACTTCCGCTCGGCTGCGGAATCGCCAAAGAAGATTGTTATTCCAAGTTCAGACGGAATGCACATCATCAAAGTGAGCGATATTCTGCGTTGCGAATCGTCGAGCAACTACACGCAGTTTGTGTTGAAAACGGGCAAGAACTTGTTGGCCAGTAAAACACTCAAGGAATTCGATAACATGCTTACTGACCACAACTTTGAGCGCATCCACAAAAGCCACCTAGTGAACATGAACTACGTGAAGCGCTACGTTCAATCCGACGGTGGATATGTGATAATGGAAGACGACTCTAAGATTCCTGTCGCCAATAGAAAGAAAGAACACTTAATGGCTTTGTTGAAAGCGTTGTAAGAAAAAATCCCGCGATGTTCTCGCGGGATTTTTATTTTTGGATGGATGCCAGAAGCTTATAGCTAACCAGCTCTACCGATTCTCTAATTCTTCCGCCGATTTCAACACTTTATTTTTCAAACCTTCTTTATAGTCGATAAGGTTCTGAAGGATCACTTGATCTGCACTGCCCACAATTTGAGCGGCGAGGATACCGGCGTTCTTAGCTCCATCTAACGCTACGGTCGCAACGGGAACTCCGCCTGGCATCTGGAGGATGGAAAGAACACTGTCCCAGCCATCAATACTGTTGCGTGATTTTACTGGAACACCGATAACAGGAAGTGGAGTAAGGGAAGCAACCATTCCTGGAAGGTGAGCTGCTCCGCCTGCACCGGCAATAATGGCCTTAATGCCACGCTTGTGCGCGCCTTTGGCATATTCATACATGCGTTCTGGAGTGCGGTGTGCAGATACGATGGTGATTTCGTACTTCACACCCAATTCGTCGAGCATATCTGCGGCTTCCTGCATAACAGGTAAGTCGCTTTTGCTTCCCATGATGATTCCAATCATGTGTTCTATTTTTTAGTAAAGATAGGTCTACCTACTTGATTATCTACTTTGTACACGGATGGCGTCCTTTGCCTTTTCGGCAGCGGCACGTGCCTCAGCTCGGTCGGTGTGTGTGGCCGTAACGTGCCCCATTTTGCGGAAAGGACGAGTAGAACTCTTGCCGTACAAGTGGATGTAAACGCCTCTCATAGCAAGCAAATCACGGTAGCCTTCGTATTTCACGGGGCCGCTGTACCCTTTGTCGCCTACCAAGTTGGCCATCACAGCAGGAATGCGAAGATCAGTTGAACCCAACGGCATATTGGTCACCGCTCTTACGTGTTGTTCAAACTGAGAAGTGAAGTTCGATTCAATAGTCAGGTGGCCACTGTTGTGTGTACGTGGAGCTACTTCGTTGATATAGATATTGCCGTCCTTGGCCAAGAACATCTCTACGGCAAGAAGGCCGACAAGATCATACGCCGCGATGGTTTTTTCTGCTAATTCTTTAGCCTTTTCTGCAGCCTCTGGTGAAATATGAGCTGGACAGAGAACGTATTCCACTTGATTAGCTGTAGGGTGGAATTCCATTTCTACAACCGGATATGAAACCACTTCACCGTTTTCATTTCTAGCAACAATCACCGCAATTTCCTTTTCAAAGGGAACAAAGGCCTCTACTAGTCCGGCTTGGTTTGGAAGGTTTTGAATGTCTGCTTCGGTGCGAACGATATTCACGCCGAATCCGTCGTAACCACCAGTAGCAGCCTTCCAAACAAAAGGTGGTTTCCAGTTGCCCTTCTTCAATCCTTCGTGCAATTCTTCCGCGTTTTCAAACGTGAAGAAATCAGAAGTGGGAAGTTGATGATCCTTATAGAATTGCTTCTGAACGGCCTTGTTTTGGATAATGCGGAGTGCCCTTGGTTGCGGGAAGACTTTCACACCTTCACCTTCAAGAACCTCTAGGGCATCAACATTTACATGTTCAATTTCAATGGTGAGAACATCCAATCCGCGACCAAAGTCGAGGACAGTGTTGTAATCCATAAGTGAACCGCAAACAAATTCGTTGGAAGCGAGTCGGGATGGTGCGTCTGCCGCTGGATCCATCACCACTGTGTAGATATCGTATCTGCGCGTTTCGGCTAGCATCATTTTTCCGAGCTGACCGCCGCCTAGTACACCGAGTTTAAAACTTGGGTTAGAGAAAATCTCTTTCATCTTTCAATTTCAGGAGTTGAACTTCTGCCAATGGATGGACGGCAAAGGTACGACCTGAATCGAGCTCTTCACATAGATATCGTGTTCTTCTCTTTTTACCGCGTTTCATGGGCTTTCTTCCCGGCAGGACAAAGAGGGCTCCTTCTTCAATTTCTTCAAGTGTTAACAGAGGTGAAGAATGCTCGTTCTCTGCGCGTAGAGCGCGAAGTAGACGGGTGTCGGCCGAACAGCTCGCCTTGGGTTTGGAAAGATATCGCCTTACTTCTGCCTCAATTTCTGGAGCGTAAATTTTTGCTTCCATGATGGGTTCCATGCACTTAGCAAAGGTGTTTTGCCACTCTTTTCCATGCGGATTAACCTTCAAGCCAAAGGTTTCATGGGTTTTCATGTGAGCAATTTCATGCACCAAAGTGAGTAGGAAATGAGAAGGAGGGAGGTCGCCATTCACCGTGAGTTGATGAGGGCCTCCACGGAGGTTGGGGCGAAAATCTCCGAGCTTGGTCTTTCGAGGTCGCACGACTTTCAATTTAAAAGAATGATCTTTTAATAAGTCGGCTACAAAAGGAGCAGATCCCTCTGGCAAAAATGGTTCTAGTTGCGAAATCAAGACCTAACCTGCTCTTGCTGTTGAACTTCGCCAAAATGCGGACAATCGCAATCTTTTGCTCCACCACATGAAGATATCAAGCCCGCAAAAGCAGTCACGATCAAAACTTTTCTTACCAACCGATGATTCACTTTCATATCCTGAAGTTGTCCCACAAAATTAAACTTATTTTAGCGGCATGATCCAGAGATTCTTTAATGGTATTGGAGATTACCTCCTGCTCATGTGGAGAACGTTCCGCAGGCCAGAAAGTTGGCGAGAGAGTTGGAAAGCCTTTTGGCGTGAGGTAGATCTTCTCGGTTTGGATTCCATTTGGATTGTTGCCATCATATCCCTTTTCATGGGAGCGGTTGTAACCATTCAAACGGCTTTGAATTTGGATGATCCATTCATTCCTTCATACTACGTGGCTATTGCGGTGCGTGAATCCATTATTCTAGAATTTTCACCGACCATGGTCAGTTTGATTTTGGCTGGAAAGGTGGGGTCTAACATTGCTTCTACCATTGGAACTATGCGGACTTCAGAGCAAATCGATGCACTGGAAGTGATGGGGATCAATTCAGCGAATTATCTGATTTTGCCCAAAATTGCGGCATCTGTATTTTTTAATCCCGTCTTGCTGGTTATCAGTGTGTTCTTGGGCTTAGCAGGAGGATATCTAGCCGGGAATTATACGGGAATGGTGATCTTTAGCGACTTTATTCTCGGTCTTCAAATGGGCTGGAATCCGTTCTACATTACCTATGCAATCATCAAGATGATTGTGTTTGCGTTCTTGATTTCCTCTATTGCGGGCTACTTTGGGTACTCTGTAAAAGGAGGTGCTATTGAGGTCGGTAGATCGAGCACCACCGCTGTGGTTAATGCGTCTTTGGCCATTATTGTATTCAACTACATTCTCACCGATTTACTCCTGAACTGATGATTGAAGTTAACGGATTAAAGAAGGGATTTAACGGAACCGAGGTACTGAAAGGCATCGACGTTGTTTTTGAACCGGGAAAAACCAATTTGATTATTGGTAGATCGGGTTCGGGAAAAACCGTTTTTCTAAAGAGTGTTTTGGGCCTGTATGATATTGATGCAGGTTCAATAAGATACGATGGAAGAGACGTAGCCGAATTGTCGAAGGACGAAAGGAAGCTCCTCCGACAAGAGATTGGAATGGTGTTTCAGGGAGGCGCTTTGTTCGACTCTCAAACGGTTCTAGAAAACGTGATGTTTCCGCTCAATTTCTTTGCAGAGATGAGTGATAGCGAAAAGAAAGACAGAGCTGATTTCTGTTTGTCTCGTGTCCAATTGGAGAATGCACATCAACGCTTTCCAGCAGAGATTTCTGGGGGAATGCAAAAGCGCGTTGCCATTGCTCGTGCCATTGCCATGAATCCAAAGTATCTCTTTTGTGATGAGCCGAATAGTGGATTGGATCCAGAAACGGCCATTGTGATTGATAACCTCATTCAAGAGATCACCGAAGAGTACAACATTACTACAGTGGTGAATACCCACGATATGAACTCCGTTTTGGAAATTGGAGATCACATCATTCTTTTGAAAGAAGGGTATAAGGTGTGGGAAGGAAACAAAGACGAAATCTTACACAGTGATGAGAGAGATGTGCTCGATTTCGTCTTTACTTCAGAGCTCTTCAAAAAAGTAAGAGCGGCTCAGGTGAAATAATTATCCGAGCTTTTCTAGCATAGCCGACATTACTTCGTCGCTATCCCAGTTGTCTTCAATATTCGGCATGGCCATGATTTCCTCCATGATCGCATCTTGGAATTTTCCACGGTTGTTTGCCTTGGCGTATGGAATATCGGTAAAGGTGACCATGGCGTAGAGTGGCATCCACTTTCCAGGGTGGAGTTTCGCAAACTTGCGCTCAATCTGTTTTTGAAGCAAGAATTTTGGATCGCCTGTAAGGTCTCGCATTTCAACGAAGTTGCGCATGGCTAGTTCAGCAATGGCATCACCGTTTGGCTTGCGTTCTTCTTCGTACAGCTTCATCGCAGTAGGCCAGTCTTCGTTGGTCTCTTCTAAGAATTTCTCGAAGATGGTACAGTCTTCAAAACCTGCATTCATGCCTTGCCCATAGAATGGCACGATGGCGTGAGATGCATCACCAAGCAGTGCAACTTTACCGTTCTTCGTCCATGGGAAACAGCGAATAATCACCAATGAACTCGTTGGGTTCTCGTGCCAATCGTCTAACAAATGTGGCATGAGTTCATACGCGTCAGGGAAGGTTGACTTAAAGAAATCTACCACCTTCTCGTCGGTGTCTAGTGCATCAAAGCCCACTTCGCCGCCGTAGGGGTGGAAGAGCGTACAAGTAAAGCTTCCATCTAAGTTCGGAAGGGCGATGAGCATGAACTCTCCTCTTGGCCAAATGTGAAGCGCATTCTTTTCAATCTTATGCGTTCCATCTTCATTCGGATGAATGCTGAGCTCCTTGTATCCGTGCTCAATGTATTCTTGCTGGTAGTTGAAGCGATCCGTACGCTGCATGGCTTTACGAACCGCAGAGAATGCGCCATCCGTACCAAAGAGCAGACCGGGTTCGGTCATTACTTTCTCTCCAGAATTTCTTTCTGAAAAAGTAGCAGATCCCGTTTCCAAATCTACCCCAGTGCATTTGTGGTTAAAGTGGATATCAACGTTACCTTGAGCTTCCGCAAGATCCATCAATACACAGTTCAATCCTCCGCGAGAGACGCTCCAAATCGCATCGCCGTTTACGCTGTAGGGTTGATGTGTTAAACTACCATCTAGGGCGTGAATCATTCGGCCATACATCGGTATAGCCACCTTGCGGATTTCATCTCCCAAACCTACTTTCTCAAGGGCTTTCCAGCCTCTATCACTAAGAGCGAGGTTGATGGATTTACCAGCGGAAAGGTTCGCTTTTCTAAGGTCAGTTCGACTTTCGTAGATATCTACTTTATATCCTCTTTTTGCCAAGTATACAGCCCAAAGAGAGCCTACTAAACCAGCGCCGGCAATGGTAGCGTTTTTCATTTCTATTATGCGTTTTTCAATTCAGCGAGAAGGGTTTCGCCAAAGCGATAGATATCGGTGAACGAGTTGTACATGGGAACTGGAGCTAAGCGAATTACATGTGGTTCGCGCCAATCGGCAATAACTCCTTTAGCGAGAAGGCGATTAAATAAATCCTTGCCTTGGCCGGGGAAAAGCGTGCTCACTTGGCAACCGCTTTCAGATTCTCCGCTAGGTGTAATCACCTCAATTGGCTGTCCAGTTTGTGCCGATACTTCGGCGAGCACAAAGCGCAAGTACTGACTCAATTTTCTTCCTTTAGCACGGAGTTCGGCGAGCTCTACTTTGTCGTATAAATCCAAAGATGCACGTTGAGCAGCCATGGCAAACACTGGAGCATTACTCAGTTGCCAAGCTTCCGCTGTTGGAATGGGAACAAATTGATCGGGCATGGCAAAGCGGGTCGATTTGTCATGACCCCACCATCCTTCAAAACGAGGAATATCGCTTAAGCCATGGTGGCGCTTGTGAACAAAGAGTCCGGCTATAGAACCTGGACCAGAATTCAAATATTTGTAGGTACACCAAGCGGCAAAATCCACATTCCAATCGTGAAGTTTGAGTTCGATGTTCCCCACTCCATGAGCGAGGTCCCATCCTACAACGATGCCTTTCTTTTGAGCTGCAGAGGTGAGTTTGCCCATGTCGAACACCTGTCCAGTGTAATAGTTAACACCGCCTACCATCATCATTGCGATGGATTCACCGTGTTCTTCTATAACTTGAAGGAAATCCTCTTCTCGAATGGTGTGCTCGCCTTCTCGAGGAGCAACTTCAATGATGGCATCTTTGGGCTCGTAGCCATGGAAGCGCGCCTGACTGGCAAGGGCGTATTGATCTGAAGGAAAAGCCTTGGCTTCACAAAGGATCTTGTATCGATTTTTAGTAGGGCGATAGAAACTCACCATCAAGAGGTGTAGGTTATTGGTCAGTGTTCCAACTGAAACCACTTCTGATTCTTCAGCCCCAACGATGCGCGCGAGGGATTTTGTGAAGTTTTCGTGGTAAGGCATCCAAGGTCGGCGAGCGTGTTCATGACCTTCAACGCCTAAGTTTGCCCAATCTTCCAGCTCCTCCTCTATGTATTGCTTGGCTTTAACGGGTTGAAGACCAAGGCTGTTGCCTGTGAAATACATCACGTCTTCTCCTTTGTGTTGAGGAATTCGGAATTCTTTTCTCAATGGGCTCAAACGGTCTTGAGCATCAGCTTCAAGTGCGTATTCTTTCGTGAATTTCATACTCATGGAGGGTGAATTGGAGCGCTAAGTTAGACCGAAATGTACGATGCCCCAAACCAAATTGCCGTTGCGACGGCGAGGATGATGGGCAATCCTTCAATCACAAAACTGAAGTACATGTCGGGTAGTTCTTCATCTGAACGATGGACCAAATAACCAGTAAGCAAGTAAACGCCTACTTCGGTCCACGGTATCCCGGTAACATTGTACCCCGGATAAAGTTGAAGCAAGATGACAAAAGCCACACATGTCAGTGCCACATTTCTAGCTCCAGTAACCCCTATCCACATGGGAAGTGTCAACATATCGGTGGCGTCAGTGCGCGCATCTCGAATATCAAAAGGGATAGTGATGGCAATTAAGAAGAGCAATCTTTCCAGGTGGTGTAAAACGAGGGCAAGATCGACTTCCACCTCAGAAATCAAAGCGGGAATGGTTAGTGTAACCACTGTCCAGATGGCTGCGATGTAGAACAGTTTGAATCCTGCAAAATAACGCACGCCCCTTCGGTTAAAAAGACTGGGCAGCGTGTACAGTCCACTCAACCCGCTAGCCAAGGCGAAGGCCCATCGAGGTGTGCTCTCCAAATCAAACCAAAAGTAAATACTGGCTAGGGTGCAAATGACAGAGATGCCAATGATGCTATTCCGATGAGAGAGTGTCCATGCGGCGATGTGCTGTTCTGGAGTCTCTTCCACTTCAACGCTCTCCACCAATCTGGCATAGCCGTAAAAGGCAATGGTAGAGGTGAAGCAAAGCAGCACATAGTTCCAATTCCAATCTCGAAAAGTTAGAAAGGATACCACAGAAAGACTGGTCACTGCCAATCCCACCCAGAAATTCGAATAAACGAAGCTACGAGCAAGGCGTTGAAACATACGCAAACGTAACAAAACCTTTGCATCCACGCGGGTTGCAGAGAGGATAAAAAACAGTATGACACACATTCGGTCAAATCACTCAGTCATCGTAACTTTGCGGCCTAAATTTAGAAGTGAGTTCGTCCATGAAAACCCATTCTTTTGCCTTCCGTCATATTGGCCCTCGCGATCATGAAGCTGAGGAGATGCTCAAGACGATCGGCGTTGATTCTCTTGATGAGTTGATCGCCCAAACTGTACCGGACAACATTCGCATGAAAGAGCCATTGAATTTGGCTCCTGCATTGACCGAACAAGAGTTTCTTGTACACATTCAAGAACAAGCTAGAAAGAATCAGGTATTCCGAACGTATATCGGGCTGGGTTACCACAACACCATCTTGCCCGGTGTTATTCAGCGAAACATTCTAGAGAACCCAGGATGGTATACCGCTTACACTCCGTACCAAGCTGAAATTGCACAAGGTCGCCTTGAGGCTTTGTTGAACTATCAGACGATGGTTTCCGAATTGACCGGAATGGAGTTGGCAAATGCCTCACTTCTCGATGAAGCGACGGCTGCTGCAGAAGCCATGAGCATGATGTTCGCAGCGCGTTCCAGAGAAAAAGTAAAAGCGAACGCAAACAAGTTCTTTGTTTCAAAAGACTGTTTGCCACAGAATATCGACCTACTCAAAACTCGTTGCGAGCCAATGGGAATTGAATTGGTGATTGGTACACACAGAGAATTCAGCTTTAGCGAAGAGTTCTTTGGTGCCCTTCTTCAATATCCAGATGTAGTAGGAACGATCCACGATTACCGCGCCTTTGTACAGCGCGCTCATGAAGCAGGAGCTCTTGTGGCAGTTGCTGCAGATATCATGAGTTTGGTAATGCTAACGCCTCCAGGTGAATGGGGAGCCGATGTTGTAGTAGGTACTACTCAGCGTTTTGGTATCCCATTGGGCTATGGAGGTCCACACGCGGCTTTCTTTGCCACCCGTGATGAATACAAGCGATTGATTCCAGGCCGTATCATCGGTCAGACGATTGACCGCGATGGCAACCCTGCACTTCGCATGGCACTTCAGACTCGCGAGCAACACATCAAGCGTGACAGAGCCACTTCTAACATTTGTACTGCTCAGGTATTGTTGGCGGTGATGGCAGGTATGTATGCCGTTTATCACGGTCCAGATGGCTTGAAGCGCATTGCAACCACCATCCACCGTTCTGCAGTAACCTTGAACGATGGTTTGACCAAGTTGGGCTACGAGCAATTGAACGAAACCTTCTTCGACACGCTTGAAGTGGAGTTGGGTGATGTGGATCAAATCAATCTTCAAAAGATTGCTGAAGAGCACAAAATTAACTTCCGATACATGTACAGCACACGTATCGGTATTAGCTTGAACGAACACACTTCAGTGGAGCACGTAAACGATATTCTCACTGTTTTGGCGATGGCCAAAGAGATGGAAGCTCCAGTTTACGACGACTTCATTCAGGCAGATCAATTGCCAGCTGATTTCGTGAGAACCAGTTCGTTCTTAGAGCACGATGTATTCAACACCTACCACAGTGAGACAGAAATGATGCGTTACCTCAAGAAATTGGAGCGCAAAGATTTGTCGTTGAATCACAGTATGATTCCATTGGGTAGCTGTACCATGAAGTTGAATGCAGCCACTGAAATGTTGCCGTTGAGCTGGCCTAGCTTTGGTAATATTCACCCATTTGTTCCTGTAAAACAGGCGGAAGGGTACCAATATATCCTGAATGAACTCGAGAGAGATTTGGCTGAGATCACAGGATTTGATGCAACATCACTACAGCCAAACAGCGGGGCTCAGGGCGAGTATGCTGGATTGATGGTCATTCGTGCCTATCACCAGTCAAGAGGTGAAGGACACAGAGATGTGGCAATCATCCCTTCTTCTGCACACGGAACCAACCCTGCATCGGCAGTAATGGCCGGAATGAAGGTCGTGGTGGTGAAGTGTGACGAACGAGGCAATATCGATGTAGAAGACCTCAAGGCGAAAGCCGACAAGCACGCCGATAACCTTGCGTGTTTGATGATCACATATCCATCAACGCACGGTGTATTTGAAGCCAGTGTTACGGAAGTGACTGGAATCATTCACGAGAGAGGTGGACAGGTATACATGGATGGTGCGAATATGAATGCACAAGTGGGATTGACATCTCCAGGTTTGATTGGAGCAGACGTTTGTCACTTGAACTTGCACAAGACCTTTGCCATTCCTCACGGTGGTGGTGGACCAGGCATGGGCCCAATTTGTGTTCGCAAGCACTTGGCTCCATTCCTACCGGGCAACGAACTTGTACGCACGGGAGGTTCTCAAGGGATTTCAAGTATTTCTGCAGCGCCTTGGGGAAGTAGCTTGGTATTGTTGATTAGCTATGCTTACATCAAGATGTTGGGCAGCAAAGGGTTGACAAATTCTACCAAGTATGCGATTCTCAATGCAAACTACATCAAGCATAGACTAGAAGGTCATTACGCAGTATTGTATACCGGAGAAACTGGACGTTGTGCGCACGAAATGATCTTGGATTGTCGTCCGTTTAAACGTGAAGCTGGAGTAGAAGTCGTAGACATTGCCAAGCGATTAATGGACTATGGCTACCATGCGCCAACCGTTTCTTTCCCAGTTGCAGGTACCCTAATGGTGGAGCCAACTGAAAGTGAAGGAAAGGTAGAGCTCGATCGTTTCTGTGATGCCTTGATTAGCATTCGCAAAGAAGTGGATGAGATTGTAAGTGAGCAAGTTGATCCAGAAAACAACGTGTTGAAAAATGCGCCTCACACCTTGCAAATGACCGTTGGTGATGAATGGACTTTGCCATATAGTCGCCAAAAAGCTTCATTCCCATTGGATTATATTATGGAGAACAAGTTTTGGCCATCTGTACGACGAGTGGATGATGCATATGGAGATAGAAATTTGATGTGTACTTGTGCTCCTGTGGAAGAGTATGCATAACAGCTACTTACTGGTTGTAAATATCAATTTTCGGTAAATAATGTGGATGCCCCTTACAAAAGTGAGGGGCATCTTCATTTGATGTTAAGTTAAATTTGGGTAATATTGCGTATTGCTCATTAGTGATTAACTAAAACATTTCTTAACATGAAGAAATTTACTCCGACTCTCTTGGGTCTGATGGTTGGCGCAGCTGCCTTCGGTCAGGAACAAGCGAACACGCTTCCTGCGCAATTGGAAGAAGCAAACTTGGAGACTATGGTACGCGGTAACGTGTCTGCTGATTACAGAGGCTCGGAAGCTATCCTTTGGTCAGAAGATTTTGCGAATGGTATCCCAGCAACATGGACAAACGCAGGTTATGACGGGAACTTGAACCCGCTTGCAGCTGCAGTTTGGGAATACCGTGGTACATCTACCACTCCAACCAACGCAGAAGGTTCACGCGGAGCTTATTCTGGAGTTTCTACCGGACAAAATGCTCCGATTGCATCGACTACAACGGGTAACGGTTTCATTATTTTTGACTCTGATTACCTTGATAACGGCGGTAACAGCTCAAACATGGGTGGTGGTTCAGCACCAGCTCCACATGTAGGTACATTGACAACTTCTACGATCGACCTTTCTGGTGAGCCGTATGTGATGTTGGAAATGGAGAGCTACGCACGTGTATTCTTCGCAAACTTCCAAGTAGCCTTCTCTATTGACGGTGGTACAACTTGGGGTGATACGGCTACTATTTATACAGACGCTTCTTTGGGTGTGAATAACTCATCACCTAACGCTGACTTGGTACAAGTAAACGTATCTAGCATCATTGGTAACCAAAGCAACGTTAAGATGCGTTTCATCTTTGACGGTCGCCCAGGTAACGCCAATGGTAACAGCTACTACTTCTGGATGTTGGATGATATCCGATTGAAAGACCTTCCACGTCACTCATTGCGTTTCGTAGATAACCCAACTGATGGTGCTCCTGCACACGACATCATCTACGGTACAGTGGCTGGTGGTAGCAAGCATGGTGTTATGCCATTCAAGCAAAACCGCGCTATCTCTTTCGACTCAAACATCCTTAACTTTGGTTGGGATACGCAGTCTAACGTAGCATTGGAAGTTCGCATCTTGGACGGCGGTAACAACGTAGTTCAAACTTTGAACTCATCAACTGTAAGCTTGGCTTCAGGTGCTGTTGCTGACTACTCTGTGATGAACACTGCGGCTTGGACTCCTTCTGGTGAAGACAACTACAAGATTGTTTACATCGCGAAGTCTGACTCTGTTACTTCACTTGTTGCAGATACTTTTGATATCTACGTTACCGATTCAATGATGTCACTTGACTTCAATTCATTCGACAACCGTTTCGGTACAGCGAACATCGGTGATGACGGTTCTGCGGTTGCAGTTCGTATGGACCTTGTTCAAGACGAGCGTCTATTTGCTACCGACATCTACTTGTCAACAGCTACAGTTCCAGGTGGTGTGATTGAAGTTACTGTTTACGATTCAACTGGTTTTGATTTCACAAACGGTTTCCCAACTCAGCCATTGGCATACTACCAGCACACTATTACTCAGACGGATGTTGACAACGGATTCTTCCGCGCTGACCTTACAGGTAATGACGGTTTCCCTGTGTACTTGAGTACTTCAAATACTGGTGCTTATTACATCGTGGCTACGTTCTTCTCAAATGCTGGTGCTAACGCAATTGCAATTGCGAACGATCAAACGTTCCCACAACCTGCAATGTCTGCAATCATGTACTACACATTGAGCAGCCCACGTTGGTACACAGGTTTCTCTAACAGCCTTTCTTTGAACGCTCCTCTAATCCGCGCAATTACTTGTCCAGCTTCTGCAGCTGCTACTTGTATGACAATCGGTGTAGAAGAAGTTTCTATCGAAAGCCAAGTAACTGTTGGTCCAAACCCAGCTGACGACAAAGTATTCGTAAACTTCGGTGACGACTTCTCTGGAGACTTCAACTACGAAGTGGTTGATCTTCAAGGTCGCGTTATCATGAGTGCTAACGAAACTGCAGTTGCAGGTTCTAGCCTCGAAGTTTCACTTGCTAACTTGACTCCAGGTGTTTACATGATGAACATCTCTCAAGGTGAAGCAATGAGCACATACAAACTCATCATCAAGTAAGTATACTTGACTAGCTCGCACATGAGCCGGCCCGAAGTGATTCGGGCCGGCTTTTTTTATTCCCTCCTTTACAACTAATAAGGTGATATGTATTACCGGTATATATTCTTCTGTTGGTGAGGACGCTGAGGTAGTCTATCTTGCTATTTGTCTAGAAGAGCATTTCGTGGTTAGTTGAGAAAACCTTCAATCTCTACCAACCATTGCAGTGTTCTTAACGTTAACCTAGTTGACAGACACACAAATCGATGGTGGCGAGAATCGTCACAACAACAAACAAAAACACAAAAGATGAAGAAGATTACTTTATCTCTTCTTGGTCTGGCTATTGGCGTTACAGCCTTCGGTCAGGAGAATGTGAACCAACTTCCTGCTCAATTGAGCAAGTTGGACAAAGATGCAGTTGTGAAAAAACAACTTCAGTCGACGGCTACTACAGAAGCCGTTATTTGGTCTGAAGATTTCGCAAACGGCATCCCAGCTACATGGAGCAACCAAGGCTTCGATGGTAACCTCAACCCACTTGCAACAGCAGTTTGGGAATATAGAGGTACTAGCACTACGCCAGACAACACTCAAGGTACAAGAGGTGCTTATGGTGCGGCAAATGATCCAATCCTTTCTACAACTGCATCTAACGGTTTCGTAATTTTCGATTCTGACTTCCTAGATAACGGTGGTATTCAAGGTAACGAAGGTGGTGGTACAGCTCCAGCTCCTCACGTAGGTACTTTGACTACGGGTTCTATTGACCTTTCTGGTCACCCTTATGTAATGTTGGAATTGCAAAGTTACGCTCGTGTATTCTATGCTAACTTCCAGATCGCACTTTCTATCGACGGTGGTACAACTTGGACAGACACCATTACTTCTTACACAGATGCTAGCTTGGGTGTGAACGGTCAATCGCCAAATGCTGACAGACTTCAGTACAACCTTTCTAGCCTTTTGGGTAACCAATCTAACGTGAAACTTCGTTTCATCTTTGACGGTCGTCCAGGTAATGCAAACGGTAACAGTTACTACTTCTGGATTCTTGACGATATCGTGATTGCTGATCTTCCACGTCACTCACTTCGTTTTGTAGATAACAACGACGGAGCTCCTGCACACGACATGATCTATGGTACTACTCCAGGTGGTAGCAAGTACGGCATCATGACTTTGAAGCAAGCACGCGCCGTTTCTTTCGACTCAAACATTCTAAACTTCGGTTGGGACACCCAAACGAATGTTCAACTTGAGATGAGAATTCTTGACGGAGGTCAGAATGTAATCCAAACATTGAACTCTTCTTCTGTTTCTTTGAACGCTGGAGATACTGCAGATTACAACGTGATGAACACTTCATCATGGACTCCAACGGCTGAAGACAACTATCAGATTGTTTACATCGCTAAGTCGGATTCAGTAAATGGTACAGTGGCTCCTATGCCAATGGATACTTTCCGTCTTTATGTGACAGATTCATTGATGTCACTTGACTTCAATTCATTCGATAACCGTTTCGGTACAGATAATATCGGTCCTGATGGATCTGCACTTGCGGTACGTATGGAACTTGAACAAGACGAGCGTCTGTTCGGTGCTGATATCTGGTTGTCTGCTTCTACTGTAGCAGGTGGTGTAATTGAAGTAACCGTGTATGACTCAACTGGTTTTGATTTCACAAACGGTTTCCCTTCTTCACCATTGGCTTACTACCAGCACACGGTTACAGCGACAGATGTTGCGAACAGAGTTATTCGTGCTGACCTTACTGGTACAGATGGTTACCCAGTTTTCTTGAGCACTGCGAACACAGGAGCTTACTACATCGTAGTTACTATGTTCTCTAACGCTGATGCAAACCCAATCAACATCCGTAACGACCAATCTTTCCCAGAGCCACCAACTTCAGCGTTGATGTACTACACATTGAGCAGCCCACGTTGGTACACTGGTTTCCAAAACAGTTTGGATCTCAACGCTCCACACATCCGTGCGGTTCTTTGTCCAGCAGCTACAGCTACTGCTTGTATGACCATCTCTATCGATGAGCAAGATTTGAACAACGAAATCTCTGTTTACCCTAACCCGGCTACAGATTACGTGAATCTTGAGTTCGGTGATGTTAACGGTTCTGTTGATATCCGTGTAGTAGACTTGAACGGTCGTGTGATTGTACAACAAAGTGAAACTGCAATCGCAGGTACTTCACTTCCAGTATCACTTGTTGACCTTACTCCTGGTGTGTACGTACTTAGCGTACAAAAAGGAGACGCGGTTAGCACATTCAAGCTTACTGTACAGTAATTGAATTTCTCGGAGTACTAGTTAGTCCGAATGAGCATAAGGAACCACCTGTCGTATGGCAGGTGGTTTTTTTGTTGATGGCATCCGCAAACTGAATCCGTTCGTATTGCGTTATGTGTGTGCATAGCCTATCTTGATTGTTTACCTTTATCCTGTATGCAAAAGGGCCTACTTCGATTCATTATAATCTGCTCCGCAATTGTTCTCTCTACCCTAGAGAGCAATGCGCAGTTTTACTATGGTTTGCATCAAACCTTCGGAAAGAACAGAGTAGAGTACAAAGAATTTGATTGGCGCTTTTTTAGATACGAACGATTCGACGTTTTCTTCTACGATAATGGTAGAGATGTGGCCGAGCAAGTGGCTAGAATGATGAGTCGCCAAATGCCCATTACCGAATCGAACTTGGATGTGCCTCTGGATGAGCGTATCCAAGTAATGGTGTTCAACACGCTTACCGACCTCAAGCAAAGCAACGTTAACGCTTCTACGGAGGATGCTTACAATACAGGGGGGGTTACCCACTTTGATGGAACCCGCATGTTTGTGTATTTCGACGGTGATTACACCCATATGGAATCTCAGGTAATTGAGGGGCTAACCGGACTTGGACTCGGTAACTTGATGTACGGTGGTTTTACTCAGAGTCTGCGAAATAGTACACTTCTGAATCTCCCAGAGTGGTACACGGAAGGGCTGCTGGCTTTCATGGCTTATCCCTACACTTCTGATGTTGAGAATTACATCATGGATGGTATGGCCCATGATGATTACGATCATCTCTATGCCCTAACGGGTGTGGAGGCTCGAATGGCTGGACATTCCATATGGAATTATATCGCTCAGACTTATGGACAAGCTACCATTAAGAATATTCTGTACACAACTATAGGCGAGCGAAGTATCGATAAAGGACTTCAGTACAACCTCGGGGTGAATTCCGATCAATTGCTAGCCAACTGGCGCAAGTTTTACGCCGATCGTTATGCCGACCGATGGACCGATGACGATTTAGAAGATTCAGAGCTCAGACGAAGTCGGAGAGATGCCTCTTTGAGCAGACCCTTGCTATCTCCTGAAGGGAAATATGTAGCCTACGTTTCAAATCGCTTGGGAAAATACAAAGTGAATGTTCTAGATGTTGAAGAGAACGACAGAACCACCGCTTTAAGAGGCGGTCATCTCATCGCTCAGAATGCTGATTTTTCCTACCCGCTTCTCGCTTGGCATCCCAATGGAAAGATCCTGGCCATGGTAGTGGAAGATGAGGGGATGAGTTGGCTCTACTTTTATAATGTAGAAGATGAAACGCTCGAGAAGCGTGAGTTTTTCATCTTCCAAAAGGTTCGTTCTATTACGTACTCAAAGGATGGAAGAGAGTTCCTCATCTCAGCTGTTAAACAAGGACAATCGGATATCTTCCTTTACAATGTTCGGTCCCGATCGGTCACTCCACTGACCAATGATGGCTATACCGACCTCGATCCCATCTTCATCAACAACGACAATTTTGTCGTCTTCCGCTCTAATCGAAAGGATGATACACTTCGACTTCGAGAAGAGGTATACATTCATCCGAAGGATTTTGATCTCTTTATTTATCGAATGGATGGTAGGAAAGATCAAGTTCTTTGGAGGTTGAATACGCCGGACGGATTTGATGAGTATCAACCCAGGGCCGTGGATAAAAGTCATTTTGCTTATTTGGCATCTTCTCAGGGACCTCCTGTTGAGTTTTTAGTGCGACTGGATAGTTCAATCGCCTATGTAGATACAACTACCCATTATAACTATTCCATTGAACAAGCTGAGATTTACAATCCAGGCTATGGTGCTATGGGGTATGACATCAATGCCGAGTCGGGACGAGTTGCGCGCATTTACCTCCGTGATGGTCGATATCGTTTGGGCGTTACCGAATTTGTGTGGCCCAGTGAATTTAAACGCGCATCGCGCAATGCGAATGGAGCCTTCCCTACCGAAGACTCTCAAGATATTTCGGATGTTCGATCAAGTCGAGATATTGATATCCATAACTACGAGTTTGATCCCAAGGCTTTGGAGTTGATTCGGCCGAGATCCGTACCACAACTCCGAACCACTCAATTGGCGAATAACGACAGTTTGTTTGGCGAAGACTTTCCCATTCCCACGGCGAGAAATTACTTCCTCACTTTCCAGCGAGATGAGTTTACAGTAACCATCGATAACGTTTTTGATTATCCGCAGTATCAGCCTTTCACGGGGTCTCCAAGTGGCGGACTCATCAATACTGGCTTCAATGCCATGTTCAAAGTGGGGGTAATCGACTTGATGAACGACTATAGAGCCGTCGCCGGATTCAGAACGGATTTTCAGCCTATTCCTGGAGTGAGTTTAAGTCCTAATTCAGAATTTTTCGTCGGATTCATCAACTCTAAAAAACGCCTCAATCAGGAAACTACGCTATATCGAAGGAGTCAAGTGACGTACTTGAGCGATTTGAATTTAAACGGTAGATATATTACCTACGAAGCCCACCAGAAGTATACTTGGCCATTTAGTGAAGTAGATGCGATCAAGTTTTCTGCCGGATATCGAAATCAGCGAAAGATTATCTTGATGGATAATGCTGGGGCCATTGCTCCACCAGAAACGGATCCGATCACGATTACCGATTACGGGATATTGAAATTCGAGTACGTGTATGATGACACACGTAAGAAGGGGGTAAACTTGTATCACGGATTGCGGTATAAAGTCTTCTCTGAATTCTATGAGAACTTCAGTAAGGCAAATTCTGGCCTGTTCACGGCTGGGATAGATTGGAGACATTATACGCCTGTTCACAGAGAGATAATCTGGGCGAATCGATTTGCTTTTGGAACCTCCTTTGGTCGTGAAAAATTATTGCACTATTTGGGAGGAGTTGACAACGAATTTAGTCCGGGTTTCCAGAACAACACTCCATTTGCAACCAACGAAAACTACGTGTTCCAAACGGTGGTGACCAATATGCGTGGTTTCTATCAGAATGCGCGTAACGGAAATAGTTTTGTAGTCATCAACTCAGAACTTCGCGTTCCCATTGTGAAGTACCTGTACAATGGTCCGGTTCAGAACGATTTCCTCGCGAACTTTCAGATCATTGGATTTGGGGATGTAGGTACCGCGTGGAATGGACTTCATCCGTACTCTGAAGAAAATGCGTTGAATACCAGAACGGTTAGTACTCCTGGGTACACAGTGGTTCTAGACACCCAAAGAGATCCGTTTATCGGTGGAGTGGGCTTCGGCTTGAGAAGTCGTATTCTGGGTTATTTCTGTCGCGTGGACTGGGCTTGGGGGATTGAAGATGGAAAGATGTTGGACAACGTCTTTTACTTCTCACTTAGCACCGACTTCTAAAGAGGTCCATTGGCCTTTTCCCATTCGGAAATCACCGATTTTCTTCCAATTGTTTTTGTGATGATATCCTTTCTGAGATCCCAACCACGGGCTGGGCAATATTGTCTTCCGTAAAAGATGATTTGTAAATGTAGCTTGTTCCATTTCTCTTCTGGAAATAGACGTTTCGCATCTTTTTCTGTTTGCACCACATTTTTACCTGTAGTCAAGCCCCAGCGATACATTAATCGATGGATATGTGTGTCCACCGGAAAGGCGGGAACACCGAATCCTTGGCTCATCACAACGCTTGCTGTTTTATGTCCAACTGCTGGCAAGGCCTCTAATGCCTCCATTGATTGTGGAACTTCACCATCGTATTTATCAAGCAAAATATGAGAGAGCTCGTAGATGCCCTTCGACTTCATTGGGGTCAGGCCGCATGGGCGAATAATGTCGGCAATTTCTTCTCGAGAGAGCTTGATCATTTCCTGCGGGGTACGGGCGACTTGGAAGAGAGAAGGGGTTACCTTGTTCACTCTTTCATCGGTACACTGTGCAGATAAAAGAACCGCAATGAGAAGTGTGTACACATCGGTGTGATCTAGAGGAACTGGAGTTTCCGGATAGAGATCTTCCAAGGTGTCAATTACAAACTGTGCTTTTTCGGCTTTGGTCATTGCATGCAAACTTTTAGCTTCGTGAGGTGTTCCGAATATGACATCAAAAATAGAATCTTATGACACATCTAAAGGTAGGGGATACAGCTCCCGATTTTTCAGGAATCGATCAGTCTGGCAAAGAAATCAAATTGAGCGATTACAAGGGCAAAAAGGTGGTTTTATACTTCTATCCAAAAGATGATACCCCAGGCTGTACCGCCGAAGCTTGTAGTTTTCGCGATGAGTACACTCAATTACAGGAAAGGGGATTTGAGATCATAGGCGTTTCTGCAGATACCGAGAAGAAACACGCCAAGTTTGCCGAGAAGTACAATCTTCCTTTTCCGCTGATTGCAGATACAGAGAAAGAGGTCATTAAGGCATACGGAGTTTGGGGTTTGAAGAAGTTTATGGGAAGGGAGTACGACGGTATTCACCGCGAAACTTTTGTGATTGATGAGAACGGCAAAATCGAGCAGGTGATCCACAAAGTAAAGTCCAAAGAAGCTGCCGCTCAACTTCTAGAACTCTACGCTTAAGACTGTCGATAACTTAGTCGTTTGAAAACGCTTAGCCCGCCTTGGATGGATTATATTTGTTCCTCAAGTCCAAGTGAAAAAAGAATTACATGAGCAACGATAAAGACGCCCGTCTGAAAGCTCTCAAGCTGACGATGGATAAGATGGACAAGACTTACGGCAAAGGTGCTGTAATGCGCATGGGCGACGCCCCTGTGGTAGAGGTGGATGTCATTCCATCGGGTTCATTGGGATTAGATATAGCATTGGGTATTGGTGGATATCCTCGAGGTAGAGTGGTTGAAATCTACGGTCCTGAATCGTCAGGTAAAACAACGCTTACTCTTCATGCCATTGCAGAAGCTCAACGCAACGGAGGTATTGCTGCCTTTGTGGATGCTGAGCATGCATTTGACCGTACTTATGCAGAGAAATTGGGAGTGAACACCGAAGAGTTGATCATTTCTCAACCTGACAACGGTGAGCAAGCCCTAGAGATTGCCGACAATTTGATTCGCTCTGGTGCGATTGATATCTTAATTATCGACTCCGTTGCAGCGCTTACTCCAAAGAGTGAGATTGAAGGAGAGATGGGAGATTCAAAAGTGGGTCTTCAAGCCCGATTGATGTCCCAAGCCCTTCGTAAGCTTACCGGTACAATCTCGAAAACAAACTGTACTTGCATTTTCATCAACCAGTTGCGTGAAAAGATTGGTGTAATGTTCGGAAACCCTGAAACCACAACAGGTGGTAATGCTTTGAAGTTCTATTCTTCTGTGCGTTTGGATATCCGTCGTTCTTCACAAATCAAAGATTCCGACAACGTTGTGGGTAACCGCGTACGTGTGAAGGTGGTGAAAAACAAAGTGGCTCCTCCTTTCCGTCAGGCTGAATTCGATATCATGTACGGTGAAGGAATTTCCAAAGTGGGTGAGTTGATCGACTTAGGTGTTGAGCACGAGATTGTTCAAAAGAGCGGTTCTTGGTTTAGCTACGACACTACCAAGTTAGGTCAAGGTAGGGATGCGGTTAAACAACTCCTGAAAGACAACCCAGAGTTGGCGGAAGAAATTGAAACGAAGGTTCACGCTAAGATCAAAGAAGCTAGCAATTAATTGCACGCTTCCATAGTATAAAGGTCGTTCCCATTGGGGCGACCTTTTCCTTTTACCTCAAACCCATTCCCTCATTCCGACGTTATCACTTCAAACCTTATCATTAGCTTTGCAAGCATGAGGATATCACGATTATACACATTGCTTTTGCCGGCCATCGTAGCTTGTGGCGGCGAGGGTGATTCGACGAGTACAACTACATCAGACCAGACGCTAGACGTTGACTCCATTGCAGCAGCTGTGGCCGATCAGAATTTGCCTTCGGATTCATTGAACGAGTACCTCCGAGAAAATCCGTTTGATGTAGATGCACTGATTGAAAGAGCGGATCGGTTCATTCGCTCCAAGAACATTCCTTATGCCGAGGCTGACGTAAAAGCAGCATTGGAGTTGGACAGTTTGAATCCACGTGTCCTTCTCTATTGGGGAGATGTGAATTTCTACAAGAATCAAACACGTCAATCTCGCGATGCATGGATGAAGTGTATTGAGGTGGATCCGAACAATGTGGACTGTCGATTAAAGTTAGCCGAGCTATATAGCATCGTACAGAACTACCGTGAAAGTCTTCGCCTAGTGAATAAGGTGCTAGAGATCGATCCATCAGAACCAGTGGCCTACTTCATCAAGGGAAACAACATCCGCGATTTGAAAGGCGACACTGCCCAAGCTGTACGATATGTGCAACAGGCTATTGAACTAGATCCTGAGTATTGGGCTGCACTCGATTATGCGGCTGTAATGCTCGCCAATATGCACGACCCAACTGCGGAAGTGTACTACAAGCGCATGTTGGAGATCGATCCCAATCATCAGCCTACTTACTATAAAATGGGAATGTTCTACCTCGATCAAGAGATGTGGAACGAATCTATCGCAGCGTTTACCAAAGCCACTCAACTACGTCCATCTGACGCTGAGAGCTTTTACAACTTGGGTTATATCAACCTAGAGTTGGGTGTAAACGACGTTGCCATTGATTACTTTAATAAGTCTATTCAAGCTCGTCAAGTAAACCACCGTGCGTATTACGGAAGGGGATTTGTATACGAGAGAATGGGCGATTTGATTCGCGCGCGTAGTGATTACCAGCAAGCGTTAGCCTACAATCCACAACACGAACCAAGTAGAATTGCACTTCAACGTTTAGCCGAGAAGATGGCTCAGTAAGCCTATTGTTTTACGAAGAGGTAGGTACCTCCTCCTTGTTCTAACGTGAAGGAGTTCTCCTCTTTATTGAATGTCATTACAATACCCGCTGCGTTGAAGACAAAGCGGGTATTGCTTTCTGCGCGCAATGGGAATGCACCTTGTCCCGTAGCTTGGGCAACTAACTCCCCTTCTTTTAAGCTCACTGAAATGGCTAGTGGGAAGTTGTCACTTTTGTACGCTCCTGCATAGGCTTCTAATAACGCAGGATCTACTTCGACAGATTCGGCAATAGTCGGAAGCTCGAATTCCTCTCCGTGGTAAATCTTTACCATAGCCTCCATGATGTCTTCATAACCTGGGCCGTTTACTGTTACGGCAAAGCTAGTATGGTCTTCTGGGAAATAGACCACATGAGATTGAAATCCATCAATACCTCCAGTATGGCCATATCCTTCATGCTTTCCATAGGTATGTGGGAACATTCCCATTCCATAGCCATTTACATCGGTCGCCATTCGGGTAACCGAAGAGCGTTCTAATACATATCCCTTAAAGAGGCAGGTGTAAAATTGATTGAGTTCTTTTGGGGTAGAAATGATGGCGCCTGCACCAAGCGGAATAGACATGTCGCTCGACGGAATTCGGGTCCATTCTCCACTGTAGAAGTAGGAATAAGCTTCGTGGTTAACTTCGCTCACATCACTTCCCAAATAGGTGTTAAGGAGTGCGCAGGGTTCGCAAATCTCTTCTTTGAGAAGTTCTGAATAACGCTCTCCCGTTACATCCTCCAGAATAAAAGTGAGTAGTACGTAGTTGGAGTTTGAATACTCCGATTTCTCTCTTGGCTTGAAAACAGAACCGTATTTGGCAATGCGTTCTAATAGCTGTTCTTTGGATTGCTCAGTGTACATATACGTGGAGAAATCATCTGCATTGGTGAAGTTGAATATTCCACTTTGATGACGCAGGAGATCCTCAATGGATATATCCTCTGCATACTCAATTTGAGGATAGAAATCAGACAGTTTATCTCCCAGAGAAAGTGCCCCCGCGTCTGCCAATTTCACAATCATAGTGGCTGTAAAGGTCTTAGAGATCGAACCAATTCTGTATTTCGTTTCTCCAGAGGCTTGAATGTCCTTTTCCACATTTTCAAAACCGATAGATCGAGCGTACACTTCGGAACCATTCTCAAAAATGGACACGCTGTTCATGCTCATGTTGTTTGCTTCGAGAATATCGAAAAGGCTGTCGAGCTTCTCCTTGTATTCGGTTTGACCAAAAGCGACAAAGGAACTTAGAGCAAAGAGCGGTAGGAGGCAGGCGTGTAGTTTCATCGGGTTGAGTTTAAAAGAAAAACGGACAACCGTATGAATGATTGTCCGTTGTGGTATGAGGTATGGAGTTTACTTGGCCCGTTTTGTCATTGCGGCAAGCATGTCCCATTCTGCTTCGGTTACTTGATCTAGGAAGTTCAACTGACCTGCGTCTTGCAGCCATTCGCCACCGTCTAGGGTTACAACTTCACCATTCATGTAGGCTGCAAACGGACTAATCATGTAAGCGGCCAAGTTGTTCAGTTCTTGGTGTTCGCCAGATCTGCGGAGTGGTATTTGATTGATGACATTCAACTTTTCAGAGGTGTCGCCAGGAAGCAATCTAGACCAAGCGCCTTCCGTAGGGAAGGGCCCCGGTGCAATAGCATTTGAGCGAATTCCGTATTTCGCCCACTCTATCGCTAGGGAGCGAGTCATGGCGAGTACTCCTGCTTTCGACATAGCCGATGGAACGACATACGCCGAACCTGTCCATGCATAAGTGGTCACAATGTTCAAGAAGTTGCGATCTTTTAGTCCCTTCGAGATCCATCGCTTTCCAGTGGCAAGGGTTACGTTCTTGGTTCCCTTTAGAACAATGTCGATAATCGCATCGAAGGCATTTGCAGAAAGGCGTTCTGTTGGACTGATGAAGTTACCCGCTGCGTTGTTCACCACTACATGTGGAAGCTCCCATTTGGCTTCAATTTTATCCAACATCGATTCTACATCATCAATGCTGCGCACATCACATGCGATTGGAAATACTTCATTGCCAGATAGATCAGAAATCTCTTTCGCAGCCTCATCAAGTCGCTCTTGTTTTCTGCTGGCAATCACTACCTTGGCTCCTAATTGAGAAAAGTAAGTGGACATGGATTTACCCAATCCGCTACCTCCTCCAGTAACGAGGATGACAGAATCTTTCAGACTTCCTTCTGGAAGCATTGGAGTGGTGTGAGAAATGGACATGTTTAAAAAGTATCTGATGAAGCCCTCAAATTACAATAATATCCTTGCTATGAGACGTACTATTTTCGCGGTTCTTAGCACCTTTGCCATCCTTAGTTGTTCAAATCACACTACAAATATGCCTCAAGAGCCTCAAGCTAAGAGAGTTCCTGTGCAATTAGAGAAGCACGGCGACATTCGAATTGACAATTACTACTGGTTGAATCAGCGTGAAGACGAAGAAGTAATTGAGTATTTAAATAGTGAGAACGCCTACCGAGAGGCCATTATGAAAGGTACGGAAGAGCTCCAATCTTCGCTGTACGATGAAATGGTAGGACGCATTAAGCAGGATGATTCTTCCGTTCCCTACGAGCTAGATGGCTATTTCTATTACTCTCGCTTCAATAAGGGGGATCAGTATCCTATTTATTGTAGAAAGAAGGGAAGTATGGATGCGGATGAGGAGATTCTATTGAATGTGAATGAACTCGCAAAAGATCACTCGTATTACCAAGTGAGCGGTATTTCTGTTCGACCAGATTCGAAGATGATCGCCTTTGGCGTGGATACCGTTTCTCGAAGAATTTATACGATTCACTTCAAAGACCTCGAAACTGGAGAGATTCTAGAAGAGGTTATTCCGAATACATCCGGTAGCGCAACCTGGGCAGAGGACAGCAAGACGGTTTTCTATTGCACCAAAGACCGAGAAACGCTACGTCAAGACCGCGTTCATCGTCATGAGCTAGGTACAAACTACGGTGTGGACGTTGAGGTGTATTACGAGGAAGACGATACGTACATCACGTTTGTAGGAAAGTCGAAGAGCAAGAAATTCATCCTAATCGGCTCTCACAGTACACTTACCACGGAGTATCGATTCATCCCTGCAGATCAACCTGATTCTGATTTTACCGTAATTCAACCTCGAACACGCGGACTTGAATATGGGGTGGCACATTTTGAGGATTACTGGTACATCCGAACCAATCACAATGGGGCGACAAACTTCAAATTGATGAAGACACCTATTGATGCTCCAGGCGTTGAAAATTGGGTGGATGTTATTCCTCATCGTGAAGACGTTCTCTTGGAAGGCGTTGAAATTTTTAGAGATTTCTTGGTGGTTGACGAGAGATCAAACGGCCTCAATCAAATTCACATTCAACGATGGGATGGAAGTGAAGAGCACTATATCGAATTTGATGAAGAGACGTACACGGCCTATGTAGGGAACAATCCACAATATGATACCGAACTACTTCGATACGGCTATTCGTCTATGACGACACCAGCTTCTGTGATTGAATACAACATGACCTCACGTGATAAAGTGGTGTTGAAGGAGCAAGAAGTAGTTGGTGGATATGACAAGTCTCAATACAAGTCTGAGCGAGTTTGGGCGACTGCGGATGATGGGACCAAGGTTCCTATTTCTCTCGTGTATCGAGTTGATATGAAACGCGAAGGCGGGAATCCACTGCTGTTGTATGGATATGGTTCGTACGGACATACTATTGATCCGTCTTTCTCATCTACTCGTCTTTCTTTATTAGATAGAGGTTTTATCTACGCCATCGCCCACGTTCGTGGTGGTGAATACTTAGGTAGACCTTGGTATGAAGACGGCAAGTTGCTCAATAAGCGCAACACTTTTACAGATTTCATTGCCTGCGGCGATTTCTTGATTGAGTCGGGAATGACTTCCAAAGGCCATCTTTATGCCATGGGCGGTAGTGCTGGAGGTCTGCTGATGGGGGCCGTAATCAATATGCGTCCGAGTTTATTCAACGGAGTGATTGCTGCCGTTCCTTTTGTGGATGTGATGACGACCATGTTGGACGAGAGCATTCCTCTTACCACGGGCGAATACGATGAATGGGGCAATCCAAATGAGAAGGAATACTATGACTACATGTTGTCGTATTCTCCTTACGATAACGTGGAGACCAAAGACTACCCAGCGCTGTTGATTACTACCGGACTTCACGATAGTCAGGTGCAATATTGGGAGCCTGCTAAATGGATTGCCAAGTTGAGAGAGAAACGCACCAATCGCGATAGACCTCTGCTGATGTATTGCAATATGGATACGGGACACGGTGGTGCATCAGGCCGATTTGAAGCCTATAAAGAAGTGGCGATGGAATATGCCTTCTTCCTAGATTTAGAGGGTATTTCGAAATAACTATGAACGCAATTGAGGTAGGAGGAGTTCAGTAATGGCTCTTCCTGCACCAGCGTGCTTTTCTACGAAATTTCTAGCGCGTGCTCCCATTTCGGTAGCCTTCTGAGGATACATGACCAACGTATTCAATGCTTTCGTGAACGTCTTGGGGTTCTCTATCTCTTGAGCTCCACCTGCGTCTATCATTGCTTGAGCTTCCCAAAATTTATAGTGTACAGGCCCGAAGAAAACAGGAACCGAATAACTGGCCGGTTCTAGAATGTTGTGAAGCCCCGTTTTGTATCCACCGCCAACAAATGCTATAGATGCATGTGAATACATGGCGCGAAGTTCGCCAATGGTATCCACTACAAGTACTCGATACTCTCCAGGGTTCTCAATTTGGCTTCGCTGCGACCACCGATAGGCCGGAGCTGGCAGTCGCTTCATCAATCGCGCAATATTGGATTCTGAAACATCGTGTGGAACTAAGATGACGGCCAGTGAAGTATGTGCCATGATTTGAGGAAGAACAGCATCTTCGTCCTCGCGCCAGCAGCTTCCTGCAATCAGACTTTGTCGATAGTCAATGAACGCTTCCAGTTCTGGTCGATTGTATTCTATTTCAGCAAGCTTTAAAACATTGTCGAATCTTCCATCTCCCGTTCGTGTCACATTCGCAAAACCCTTTTCTAACAAAAGAGATTCCGATGTTTCGTCTTGAACGGAAATGACAGTGAACTTCTTAAGTAGCTTCTGAATAGGCTTTCCAAATGCGGAGAAAATGAAGTGGTCTTTTCGGAAGGTCGCCGAAATCAAGTTGACAGGGATGTCGTTTTCAAAGCAAGCCGTAAGGATGTTAGGCCAAAACTCGTACTTCACAAAAACGGCCAAGACCGGTTGGACGTACTGGATGAATTCCGCGGCATTTCGGCGGTAGTCGTGTGGCAGGTAGCACGCGTAATCATGTGCTGGATCTGCTTTGCGCGATTCATAACCACTAGGTGAAAAGAAACTCACCAATATTTTGTGATCTGGTGCTTCCACTTTCAACCTTTCCATAACCGGACGAGCCATTTCATACTCTCCCATGCTGGCCGCGTGGATCCAAATAATCTTGTCAGATGTAGAAATTCCTTCCAAATCTGAGAAGATGTGCGATCGACCTTCTACCCACTTTTTCGCTTTTGGATTGACAATGGAAGCAAGTTGCACAGCCCACTTATAGGCCGTGTAACCTATGGAATAGAAGATGGTCATTTAGTAATAGTAATACTTCTGAGCATTTTCGTCGTAGAACGGTAGGAACCAGCTGATTCGAATGCCGTAGTAAAGATCGAGCTTGCGCTCCGTTTCGTAGGAGCGGGTGTCGTAATTGAATTCTCTAAGACTGGTGTTAAAACCTTGCATGAACTCAAATCCCGCTGTGAAATTAAGGCGCTTACGGCTTCCCGAAAAGAAATACCCCAAGAACTGTTTCGTCATCAACCCCTGTGAAAAACGGTCGTACCCCTTCAAATACTCACCTTGTATCTGTGGGGTATTGTTCAGTTGATTTCGGATGTCGATGTAATAGTTGTTGTAACCTACGCCTAGGGTAAATAGTGGTCCACTGTTGGCATTGTGACCTAGACTGGTAAATATTTTACCTACATCAAACCCCATATCCCATCCTCGTTCGCGAAAAGTAACAGGAGCGTATTCTCCATTTAATCCCAATATTTCTCCTTGTCGAGTCACCAAGCCACCAAAAATTGCCGTTGGATCCTTCAGGCCATCTGCAAAGTGATACCGCGCACCAATGGAGAAAATCCAGTTCGATCGAGTCTTGTATTGTAGATCTAATCCACCGGAAAAATTAGGGTTGAAAACCTCCGCAAAGTCGCCCCCTTTCAGGAAGTAACCTACATTGATATTCACTAGAATTCCCTGTGTGGCTGAATCTTGAATGTTGAGCTGACCAAAACTGGTGGCAGACAGAGCAATGGCTATAATCAGGAGTACCTTACGCATGTTGCGAAAATATGATTTTTCATTCGGTCTATGTATGTAAGGAAACGATGAATATTCGGCCTACGTTTGCTCTGTGTTCCTTACTTTTGGAAGCAAATTTATACCCATGAAAGAGATCCGCATGGTGGATCTGGTTACCCAATATGAGGGTATCCAAGAAGAAGTCGATAAATCAGTACTAGACGTTATCCGCTCTAGCGCTTATATAAACGGTCCAGAAGTTAAGTCTTTTCAGGCTGAATTAGAGGATTATCTCGGTGTGAAACACGTGATTCCATGTGCAAATGGCACCGATGCTCTTCAGATTGCCATGATGGGATTAGGCTTGAAACCCGGGGATGAAGTCATCACAGCTACCTTCACTTTTGTTGCTACAGCTGAGGTGATCGCCCTGCTTCAACTTACTCCAGTTTTGGTGGACGTAGATCCAGACACCTTCTTAATTGATCCTGCTGCTATTGAAGCGGCTATTACTCCAAAAACAAAGGCCATTGTTCCTGTTCACCTCTTTGGACAGGTGGCGAACATGGACGAGATACAGCGTATTGCCAAAGCGCATGATTTGTTTGTGATTGAAGACAATGCACAGGCCATCGGTGCTTCCTTTACTAATAAAGACGGTGTTTCTGCGAAGGCTGGAACGATTGGACATGTAGGTTGTACATCATTCTTCCCAAGTAAGAACCTTGGTTGTATGGGAGATGGTGGAGCAATTTTCACCAATGACGATGATTTGGCTTCCAAAATGCGCATGATTGTGAATCACGGTATGGTACGCCAGTACTACCACGATCACATCGGTGTAAACTCTCGCCTCGACAGTATTCAAGCAGCGGTACTTCGCATAAAGTTGAGAAAACTCGATGTTTATAACAGTGCGAGAAATGCTGCGGCAGCTGCGTATGATACCGCTTTCGCGAATTGCGAGGATTTGGAAACTCCTGCAAGAGCCGAGAATAGCACCCATGTCTTCCATCAGTACACGCTGAAGGTCAAGAATGGAAAACGCGATGAATTAAGAGCTTATTTAGGGGAGAAGGGAATCCCGAGCATGATTTATTACCCCGTGCCTTTGCACATGCAAGAAGCTTACAAAGATGAGCGTTATGGCGTGGGACATTTCCCAATCACGGAGAGCTTGGTAGATGAGGTACTTTCATTGCCAATGCACACGGAACTCGATAAAGAACAACTTGATTTCATCACCTCTAGCGTGTTGGAATACATCAATAGATAATCATGAAAATTGCCATTGTAGGTACAGGTTACGTAGGCCTAGTAACCGGAGCATGTTTAAGTGAAGTTGGTATCAATGTAACCTGCATTGATGTTGATGAAAAGAAGATTGAAAACCTGAAAAAGGGAATCCTCCCGATTTACGAACCAGGTTTGGAAGAGATCGTAGAGCGCAACTTCAAAAAAGGGAGATTGCAGTTTTCTACAGATTTGGCCTCGAGCATTCAAGATGCGGAGGTTGCTTTTATTGCTGTTGGAACCCCTCCGGGTGAAGATGGGTCAGCCGACTTGAAGTACGTTCTTCAAGTGGCTCAAGGTATTGGTGAGAGCATGAATGACTACATTGTGGTTGTAACGAAGTCGACCGTACCTGTTGGAACTGCCGAGAAGGTTCGCAACCAATTGTCGTCTGCATTGGCAGAGCGCAGTTCCGATTTAGAATTCGACGTTGCTTCTAATCCGGAGTTCTTGAAGGAAGGTGCTGCAGTTGATGATTTCATGCGTCCAGATCGCATCGTTGTAGGTGTGGAATCGGAACGTTCAAAAGAAATCATGGAGCGTCTTTACCGTCCGTTTACATTGAATGGTCATCCTGTGATTTTCATGGACATTCCTTCTGCAGAAATGACCAAGTATGCGGCAAACGCCATGTTGGCAACCAAGATTTCCTTCATGAACGATATTGCGAACCTATGTGAAATCATGGGAGCTGATGTGAACGCGGTTCGTACAGGAATTGGTTCAGATCCGCGAATTGGCAACAAATTCATCTACCCCGGAATTGGATATGGTGGCAGTTGTTTTCCGAAAGACGTGAAGGCCTTAATTCGCACCGCTCGTGAGAACGGTCATGAGATGCGCATTCTTCAATCGGTTGAGGATGTGAACGAAGGTCAGAAAGAAGTGATGTTCGCGAAATTGAAGAAACACTTCGGCGATCTAAAAGGCAAGCACTTTGCCATCTGGGGATTGAGCTTTAAGCCACAAACCGACGATATGCGTGAAGCGCCAAGTGTGGTAATTATCAACCAAATCCTAGCAGCGGGAGGTACTGTAAGTGCTTATGATCCTGTGGCAATGGAAGAGGCAAAGCACCTTCACTTGGGAGAGACCATTCGCTACGCAGAAAACGAGTACGACGCTTTGAAAGGAGCGGACGCATTGTTGTTAGTAACGGAATGGAGCGAATTCCGTGTTCCAGATTGGAAAAAAGTGAAATCAGAACTTTCTACACCCGTTGTATTCGATGGTCGTAACCTCTACAATCGCGAGCAATTGCGCAAAGACGGATTTACGTATTACGGAATTGGTGTTCAATAAATAAGACAAAGATTATGGCCAGAGTACTCATCACCGGAGCAGCCGGATTTTTAGGGTCACACTTGTGCGATCGCTTCATTGCCGAAGGCTTCGATGTGGTTGGTATGGATAATCTTATCACGGGTGATTTGAAGAACATTGAACACTTGTTCAAGCTCAAGCAGTTTGAGTTTTATGAGCACGATGTATCAAAGTTTATTCACGTACCAGGTAAGTTGGATTATATCCTTCACTTTGCTTCACCTGCAAGTCCCATCGATTATCTCAAAATCCCTATCCAAACGCTGAAAGTGGGATCTTTGGGAACACACAATTGTCTCGGACTAGCGCTTGAGAAGGGTGCCAGAATCTTGGTGGCTTCTACGTCTGAAGTGTACGGTGATCCGCACGTTCACCCACAAACCGAGGAGTATTGGGGAAATGTAAACCCGGTTGGACCACGTGGTGTATACGATGAAGCCAAGCGTTTTCAAGAGGCGATGACCATGGCGTATCACACGTTCCACGGATTGGAGACGCGTATCGTTCGTATCTTCAATACTTATGGACCGCGTATGCGCCTCAATGATGGTCGCGTTTTGCCAGCATTCATCGGACAAGCATTGAGAGGAGAAGATCTAACAGTGTTCGGCGATGGAAGTCAGACGCGCTCTTTTTGCTATGTTGACGATTTGGTGGAAGGTATTTACCGCTTGTTGATGAGCGATTATGCCCAGCCAGTGAACGTGGGAAATCCAGACGAAATTACCATTGGAGATTTTGCTGAAGAGATCATTAAGTTGACCGGGACGAACCAGAAGGTGATTTACAAAGACTTGCCAAAAGACGATCCTACACAACGTCAGCCTGATATTACCAAAGCCCGCGAAATTCTGGGTTGGGAACCTAAATTTTCAAGAGCCGAAGGGTTGAAACTCACTTACGAGTATTTCAAATCACTTCCAGAAGACGAGCTTTACAAGAAAGAGCACAAGGATTTTAAGAAGTATTCAAGACATTAATTCTGTGCAAAAGATTCTAGTAACTGGAGGATTGGGCTACATCGGTAGTCACACTGTTGTTGAGTTGATCAGCGCAGGGTATGAGCCTGTAGTACTGGATGATTTGTCAGAGTCTGATATAGAGGTGGTGGAGCGAATTGAGCGCATTGTCAATCGCAAGATCATTTTTGAAGAAGTAAATATGTGTGATGCAAAAGCGCTAGATGGCGTTTTTGCTTCGCATCCTGAAATGGTTGGAGTTATTCATTTTGCCGCTTTTCTGTTGGTGAATGAATCCGTTGAACATCCTCTGAAATACTATCAGAACAACTTAGTCTCTACCATGAATCTGATTGATTCCATGGTAAAGCACGGGGTGAAACCGGTAGTATTCAGCTCCTCATGTACGGTGTATGGAACACCTGCAACTTTACCCGTTGATGAAACGGCCCCTCTTCAACCGGCCGAATCGCCGTATGGGAATACCAAGAAAATGGGAGAAGACATCCTTCGCGATTCTTCGCTGGCCTACGGGTTGAGAACCTTGGCACTTCGCTATTTCAATCCCATTGGGGCGCACTCTAGCGGTCACATTGGGGAGTTTCAAGATGGTGAACCGCATCACTTGGTTCCCTACATTACGGAAACAGCCATCGGAAAGCGCAAGTCACTCAAAGTATTTGGTGGTGATTATGAAACGAGAGATGGCACCTGCGTTCGCGATTATATTCATGTGGTAGATATTGCCCGCGCTCATGTTCGTGCGGTTGAGGTTTCACTCCATGAAGATCGTCCGGCATTTGATGTCATTAATCTCGGTTCAGGTACTGGATCTACCGTTCTTGAAATGATTCACGCCTTTCAACGTGCCACAGGAATGGAAGTGCCTCATGAAGTGGTAGCAAGAAGAGAAGGAGACGTTCCTGCCGTTTATGCCGACATTAAAAAGGCTGCTTCCGTCTTGAATTGGAAGCCTATTCACACCTTAGAAGACATGCTGTCTTCCGCATGGGAATTTGAACAATCACTTTCGTAATGGTAGAATTTAATCCCGGAAAGATGGCGTCTAAACCCATCTTTATGATTGGGTTTACGGTACTCGCTCTCGTCGTGTCGGGTTCCATGGTTTACAATGCAATGGCCGAAGGTGAAGAACCTCAATGGTCGTCAATTGCCTTTGGTCTTGGAGTGGTTATCCTACTGTGGTATACTCGAATGACCAGTAAGTTTTATGTCCGTATTCACAATGACAGAATTGAGTGGAAAGTCACTCGCTCCAACAGCGAGAAGATTTTGGCCAAAGACGTAGAAGTGGTTGATATCTATGCCCTTTCTGTTGATTTTGTGACAAAAATGGGAACTGTAGAACTTTCACTTGCTAACTTTGATAAAGGCCCAATTACGGGAGAAGTTGTTGATGCCATTAAGGCGTGGGCAACAGAGAACGGAATCAAGGTAGAAGAATAAGATCATGAAAAGCATTCTCATCACAGGTGGAGCTGGGTTTATCGGTTCTCACGTCGTACGTCGTTTCGTTAAGAGGTACGCAGATTATCACATTGTCAATTTAGACGCGCTTACTTACGCGGGGAATTTGGAGAATCTGAAGGATATCGAGAACCGACCGAACTATCACTTTGAAAAAGCTGACATCGTGGATGCCGCTGCTGTTCGAAAGGTGTTTGAGAAGCACAGACCCGATGGTATCATCCACCTAGCAGCTGAGAGTCACGTAGACCGATCGATCACTGATCCTTTAGCCTTTGTTCGCACGAACGTGTTGGGTACGGTGAACTTGCTCGATGAAGCTAAAGCACTTTGGGGAGATAATATGTCCGAGAAGCGCTTCTACCATATTTCTACCGATGAAGTCTACGGAAGCTTGGGCGATACAGGACTCTTTACAGAAACTACAGCCTACGATCCAAACTCTCCATATTCAGCCTCCAAAGCGAGTTCCGATCACTTTGTGAGAGCGTATGGGGAAACCTATGAAATGCCTATTGTAGTGACCAACTGTAGCAACAACTACGGTCCTAATCACTTCCCAGAAAAGTTGATTCCACTTTTCATCAATAACATTGTGAACATGAAACCATTACCTGTTTATGGCGATGGTAATTACACCCGCGATTGGCTGTATGTGATTGATCACGCCCGCGCCATTGATACCGTGTTTCATGAAGGGGTTATTGGTGAAACCTACAATATCGGAGGGTTCAACGAGTGGAAGAACATCGACTTGGTGAAACTTCTCTGTAACCTTATGGATTCTAAACTGGGCAGACCAGAAGGAACCAGCGAAGGACTGATTACCTACGTAAAAGATCGTCCAGGCCACGATAGGAGATACGCCATTGATTCTACCAAAATCAAGAATGAATTGGGATGGGAACCAAGCGTGACTTTTGAACAGGGCTTGGCAGAAACTATTGATTGGTACATGGAGAATGAAGACTGGCTGCGCAATGTGACCAGCGGTGATTATCAATCCTACTACGAAGAGCAATACGACAAACGCTAATGGAAGCCCTTTACGTAAGAGCCCTGCACATCATCTTTGTAGTAACCTGGTTTGCCGGGTTGTTTTATATGCCCCGACTCTTTGTGTATGCCAGTGAGGCTAGTACAGAAAAGGGAGAGAGACGGTCAATTTTGTTGGAGCAGTATTCATTGATGCAGCGTAGATTGTGGTATGGTATCACATGGCCATCTGCTGTTCTCACCCTGATTTTTGGCCTTTGGATGCTCGATACCATTGGGTGGTATATCCAAGGATGGTTATGGGTGAAGTTGGGGTTTGTCCTTGGACTATACGCGTATTTCTTCAGCCTTCATTACATCTTCAAACTTCAACAAAAAGGCGATTTCCGCTATTCGGGAAACCAAATGCGAGTTTGGAATGAAGTAGCAACCATCTTCCTCATTGCCATTGTTTTCTTGGTGGAGTTGAGAAACACCATCGATATGTTGTGGGGAATTGTTGGACTTTTCGTGTTTATCGCGGTGTTGATGACAGCTATCAAGGTGTACAAGAAGATTCGCACTAGCCCCCAGAAGCGCCCGTAAAGCCGTAGTCTATCGCTTTTGTGAAGAGTTCGAATAACTCATCTTCTGCAAAATCAAACATCAATTCAGTGAGGTTGCTTCCCGATGCTGAAGTAAAGGTAACGTACACTATTTGAGTATCTTCGGATGCTGCGGTATTGAATTTCGAAACGACAATATCGAAATAGATCCTTTCGAAGATGGGTTTAGGTAAGTGAGATTCTAAATAGCGATATCGCACTCCCTTTCCAGTAACTTCAACTTTTGGATCTGCGTTTACTTGATGGGATATAGAAGCAATCAAGGAGTCTATATTTCCCGTGTAGTAGATAAGAGCTTTGTTCAGCTCGGTATTTTTGTGGTTGACATACAGCAAAGTATCTCTCTCCTGTCCGCGTAAAACGGCAGTTAGCAGAATTAGAGCAAAGAGGAATACCGTTTTGCGCATGTTGGCACGAAGATTATTCGGGTTCTTTCGGTAGGATTACATCTAAATCGAGTAGCCAATTTTCTATGGCTGGATAGTGCCCCGATAGAACGGCGGAGTTCAAATTCACTGAGGATTCATAATGACGAAATAAGAAGAAGACATGAGCAGAGTCTTCAGGGTTGAAGAGCATCTGTAAGTCAATGGGGTGTAGCAAATTGTCACTCACTTCCATTTTCTTCCAATGCCAAGACTGATAAGGTCCAATGACGGTTCGTTCAGCAACAGTAGAAGCGCGATAGCTAATTTCACTGGCAAAATCTTCAACGGCATCTATTTCGCTAGTCTCAAAGACGAACTCAGGTTTTGACCACAGCATTAAGGTGTCTATCGACCATTCTACTTGTCCCCAACAATGAGCTGAGAACAGTAGAATGGGCAAGAGTAACCGAGAGTGCATTAATCTTTCCACACTCCTAATTTACCATTTTGATAGTCGTTAAACGCTTCCTGAAGCTCTGCTTCTGAATTCATAACGAATGGTCCGTAAGCGGCAATAGGTTCGTTGAACGGCTTGCCGTAACCGAATAAGATGCGTGTGTCCGCTTGTGCTTGTAAGTGAATGTCTGTGCCTTCGTGATCGAATTGAACCAATGATCGCTCACCGGCCTCGCGTCCGTTTACGTCGAGTTTGCCGCTTACTACATACAGCAAGATTTGATTTTCGGGATCTACTTGAAGATCCAACTTGGAATTCTCCCTCAATTCCATCCAAGTCATTGTGAGGTTGGTAATGGAATCAATGGGACCTTTATGATCCAAGAATTCACCACTTAAGAGATGAACACGTACTCCTTCCACTGCATCAAAATGCACCAGTTCATTTTCTTGAAGCCCAGTGTAGGACGGAGGAGTCATTTTGAGTTTGGATGGCAAGTTCAGCCATAGTTGAATGAGTTCAACTGCTCCACCTTCTTTTTTGAATTCTTCGGAAGAAGTCTCCGAATGAAGAAGGCCACTTCCAGCAGTCATCCATTGAACCCCACCTGTCTTGATGTTGCTGTTGTAGCCGGTGGTGTCTTTGTGAATCAACTCACCTTCAAGAATGTAGGTTAGTGTTTCAAACCCACGGTGAGGATGCGGTCCAAAAGGAAGTCCACGGTTGTTGGGACGGAAAACATCCGGTCCATGATGATTCAAGAATAGAAAGGGATCAAGCCATTCAATTCGTGCCGTAGGCATCGCGCGCCACGTGCTCAAGCCAGGCATGTGCGCGGCCATGGCTGGATGTATATCGATGATTTTTCTATCGCTCATGATAAAATGTTTACTCTTAAGACACTTAAAATTGGAAAGTGTTCATCAATGGTGTCCTTCGTATTTAACGCCAGCTTTGATGGGAACATTCAGGATGTTCTCGAAGGGGATTTTAGGGCACGAGTACCGATTGTTGTACGCACATAATGGGTGATAACATCGGTTGAAATCCACTACGATGGTATCGCCTTCAGGGATGCGGAGATCGAGGTATCTTCCTCCGCCATAGGTACTATTTCCATTCGTTTCATCGCCAAAAGGCAGGAAGAGGTAGTCTTCAAAACCTGGACGCTTTATCAGGTCCAAGTTCTGGTAAACATTCAAAACTAGGCTCGAATCTCCATAGGTGAAATGAAGCTCTCCAAATACGCGATAAACCGGACGTCGGTTGGTGGAGGTCGGCATTTCAAATGGTTCGGAATCAGGGGTGCGGATCAAAGTACATTCCACAATCCAATTCGTATCTACTGGAAAAAAAGGAAGACTAGTAAAGTTTTTAAAATCGGATTCTGTGAGTGGAGATTCGCTGCGATCGGCGAAGCTAGAGTCCAGTTCAGCTTGGGCTTGTAGGGAGGCTCTAATTTGATCGTTAATATCTTGCCCATAGGAGATGGAAGATAGGGCAGTTGCGAGTGCAAGCGTGATGAATTGAATCGTACGCATGTTGAGAAAATTTTCAACAAGGTAAGGACTTGTGCGGTGTTTGCGGTTAGAATTTTTCGCGGAGAGCCGTGGTTGGTTTCTCGTAAAAGCGATACATCAACCAAGAAATGGTAAAGGTGAAGAACCAATAGGCTAAGTAACCAAGGGCAGTTGAGAAATCCGCGATGCCAAAGTCTTGAACGAGTATCCTCAAAACACCACTGAGGTGAATCAAGTACATGGAGTAGGAGATCAAGCTAATCTTGGTAATGGCTGCCGACCAAGTTGAGCGTGATACCTTCCAATTCGACAAGTAAGGCAGAGTGAGGGCCGTTCCCAATGCAATGACCCAAAATGAGAAAATGGCGTCGTAGGTACTCACCACTTCTTCGGCCAACATGCTTGCAATAAACACCTTATGGGCAATGATCAAACCGATACCTGCAAAGAGTTTTTTCTTCTGATTAGCAAACCAAGAGTTGAGTCGGTAGAACTTGATGTAGGCAGCAATTACCCCTATCATAATAGAATCAAGGCGAGTTACAACTTGCTTTCTAAGGGAAAGATCCCAAGCGTGTACACTGTCGATATCTCCATCTAGAAACCGCCAAATTCGGACAGTTCCACTGATGGTTAAGATGATGAGTGCAACGAGGATAAGGGTGTGTCTAGGAGTAAGTGCGAAAAGGTGAAAAGAGCTCCACATCAACAGAGGTACTCCTAGATAGAACCATTCTTCAACCGACAAACTCCAGGCTTCATTGAAGTGAATGGGATGGTCCCACGCGAAATTCTGTAAAAATCCGAAGTAAGGCAGTAGCTCTGAAAACGGCCTGTTCGTGACCCATACGTAGTAGCAGGTGAGAACCGTTAGTACTAAGAAATAGTTGGGCAATGTTCGAAACCATCTCCTTCTCCAAAATCGGAATAAATCCGACCATTGCGTTCTTCCCGTCTCGATTTGTTTGATGAGAATACCGCCAATCAGAAATCCACTGAGCACGAAAAAGATGGAGACACCGTCGAATGTAAACCAATTCATTTTGGCTTTGTCGAACTCGTGTTCGAGCAAAATATTCCCATGACCATATACCACCGTTAATATGGCAAAGGCCCTCAATAGGTCTAATCCAAAAATTCGAGTAGAGTATCCCATGTCCTTAGAGGGACGAAAGATAAGAAGGGATAAGCGAATAACCGTTAAACTGCTCGAGAGAACACGCCGTCTTGAATCACCTTCATGTTAGGGTCAAAGGCTGCACAGACAACTCTTACAATGGATTTACCTTTGGCAGTAACGATTAATCCATTGGGTTTAATGTCGATTAATCCGTCTTCTACAAAGGCATACAGCTTGTGTTGAAGCTCGTGATCGAGGTGCATGGCTTGCAGAAGTTCGCTTTCGGACAAGCGGAAGTAGCAACTCAATTCTATAATTCGTCGACGTATAGATTTTTCAATGTCGGTCATCAAATGACCTTTGAAAATGGGAAGCTCTCCGCGGTTCACTCGCTCCGACCAATCTTCAACCACTTTTTCATTTTGCCAATACGCGCCCACTCCATCTGAAATTGAAGAGACGCCGAGACCAAGTTGAAGGGTTTCCCTATCATGGGTGTAGCCCATAAAATTTCTGTGCAAGTGATGATGCTCTCTGGCGGTAAACAGCTCATCGCCTGGAAGTACGAAGTGATCCATCCCCACATCCACATAACCAGCTCGCTCTAAGAGTCGGCACCCCCATTGATAAAGTAGGGTTTTGGCCTCTGGAGAAGGTAGATCGTTTTCATCATAAGCCCGCTGACTCTTGCTGACCCATGGCACATGCGCGTAACTGTAGAATGCAATGCGATCTGGAAGCATGCGTGTTACCTCCGTAAACGTATTGTCCAAGCCTTCCATGTTTTGGAAGGGGAGACCGTAGATCAAATCAAAATTGATAGAGGTATAACCGATTTCTCGAGCTTCGCGAACACATTTTTCAACCTGCTCAACACTTTGCCAACGGTGAATGGCCTTCTGAACTACGGGGTCAAAATCTTGAATTCCCAAACTCATTCGTCTAAAGCCGTGCTTGTATAGAACTCGAAGGTGTTCCGATGTTGTGTTGGCGGGGTGACCTTCAAAACTAAAGGCGTAATCCTTTACAAGCTGCTGACCTTCTAGCATTTTGCTGAGGAGGTCATCTAAGTTTTTTGGACTAAAGAAGGTAGGTGTTCCTCCACCTAAGTGGATGCCGCTGATCTTAAAATCAACACCTACTAGAAGGTCGAGATACATCTGCCACTCTTTTAGGAGGGTGTCGATGTAAGGCGTTTCTACCTTGTGGTTTTTAGTGATGCGCTTGTTGCAACCGCAGTAGGTACAAAGAGCTTCGCAAAACGGCAAGTGCAAATAGAGGCTGAGTTCTCCTCTTTTTTTCACCTCGTCCACAAAGCGCGAGTGAGCATCAGCTATGTCAAATCCCTCCACCTTCCAATGCGGAACGGGAGGGTACGAGGTGTAACGAGGTACAGCTAGATTATATCGACTAATAGAATTTGGCATCCCTGCTTGGTCTTTTCAGCCTAACAAAGATGTCTGTATTTCATGTGGCAAAAAATGCTAAAAGTCAGTTTTTAAACTGATAATTGTCACTTTATGCGAGCAGCCATCAAACCGTCGCGAATTGGTAGCAGTACATTCTCCACTCGGTCATCTTGTGTAATGAGCTCGTTTAACTCGCGGAGAACAACGGTGTCTTTATCATTCGCATTTTCATCCACAATCTTCCCACTCCACAACACATTGTCACATAAGATCAAGCCTCCTGGATTCATGCGAGGTACGATGTCGTTGTAGTAATTAACGTAGTTCGATTTGTCGGCATCAATAAACACAATATCCCATCCATCTTTTAGTGTAGGAATGACGTCTAAGGCTTTTCCAATGTGTTGGTGAATGGAGTCGCCAAAGTCACTTTCGTCAAAGTACTTTCTGGCAAAGTCCTCCAGTTCTTCGTTGATGTCGATGGTGTGCAATTCTCCGCCATTCACTAGCCCTTCGGCCAAGCACAGGGCGGAGTATCCCGTGTACGTTCCAATTTCTAGTATTCGCTTGGGCCGATGAAGCTTGGCGAGTAAGGATAGAACTCTTCCTTGTAGATGTCCACTTAGCATACGCGGACTCATGATCTTCACATGCGTTTCTCGATTGAGTCGCGCCAGTAAATCACTTTCCGCTTTGGTGTGATTGTGAACATATTGATCGATACTTTCGGGGAGGAATTCCATGATGTTGTATTTTCAGGTACTAACTCAAATGTACGATTGTATGTTTTCGCTCACCTTGAAAAAACGTCCTCATTTCATACCCCTGATCAGTTTTACGGCTTTTTTTCTTTTCATATCATATTTGATTTGGTCTTATGGTGTTCCAGAAGATTTGGAGTTGATAGAGTTTGAACTTAAGATAATTGGATTAGGGCTTATAGGAGATTTGACTTTCAATTACCTCTTTGTATTGGGGTTGAGAAATAAGCTGAAGTTCTTGATTGTTTTGATGAGGATATTGCTGACATTGTATGGATTGGGATTACTCTGGTTTGCGTACTCATTTACAACAGACGTTCTCCTAGAGACGCTGGATAATCCATATCGATCAGTCCGTGAAATAATAGAGGTACTGACCTTCTTAATCATACTTTTAGTGCATGGTTTTTCGGAGATTTGGTTGATTTCACGGCGACCACATCATATTCATATGAATCGTATCGAAGAAGACTCAGATATGGAAGTCATCGATAATCCATGGTGATGTTTGTTGATCAATCTGATTCCAAGTGGGTAAAAGGGTACCGATGGTTGGTGTATTCATCCCCCGTTTCCATACCCATTTATGTTAGTTTCTTTCTGAATGACTTATCGCTTGAAGGAGTCGGCTTACTCCTAGGGGCTTCAACTCTTGTAGCAGTAATGTTGTATTTGGCTAATCGAACGATCATTCAGAGCCTGTTCATCAAAGGTCCTGCTTATCTCGTTAGTCTGGTACTCACCTCAGCATGGGTGCTAACTTGTTTGATCGGTGTTTTGGCAGCGCTATTTGCCTTAGATGAATCCATAGCTGGAATGGTCTTCCTTCTTTCCGTTGGTAATGCCTTTGTACAAACATCAGCCATCGTTTACCCTCCAAGAGATTTGCAAAAAGTAGAGGAGGATGAGAACCTCTTGGATGAAGAGTTTTGGAAATAAACAATTACTTCGCCTTGTAGATCAAGGTAGTAAGTTGAGATGGGTCGAATACTTCATTGGCAACGCGCATGATAGCATCCGAAGAAACCGATTCCACTCTTTTCGTCACTTCTTCAAAAGTTTCCACCTTGTCATAATGCAACAGCGTTCTACCAATTCCAATCATTGAGCTTGAGTTGCTCTCTTGTCCAAGCGCAAATTGTCCTAGTAATTGCTGCTTAGCCTTCTTGAGCTGAACCACGCCAAGCTTTTTTTCACGCAGCATGCGTAGTTCGCGATGGATGAGTTTCAAGCTTCGATCGATGGTTCCCTTATCGGTTCCGACATACACACCAAACGTACCCGTATCGGTGTAGGCCGTATAGAAGGATTCGAGGTTGTAGGCAAATCCGTATTTCTCTCGAATATTGAGGTTCAAGCGTGAATTCATTCCAGGCCCACCCAAGAGGTTGTTCAACAAAATCATCGCTGTTAAATCGTGATGATGCATGTCGTAGCCACGGTTGCCAACAATGGCATGGGTTTGATAGGTCGATTTGTCTTCCACTTGGAACACGGGCTCGTACCCATTGATCGGTCGTCTGTGGTAGCGAGGGTCTCCAGAAGGTAGTTCCGAAGTGTATTTGTCGATGTACTTGCGGATATCTTTCTCTGAATAATCACCCACAATACTAAACACCATTCTTTCTGGGGAATAGTGCTTAGCTACCCAGTCCATCAATCGCGGGCGGTTGATGGCAGCTAAGCTCTCTGGTGTTCCCAGAATATTTCTGCCAATCGGGTGTCCCTTAAAAAGCACATCTTCGAAATCGTCAAAGATCAACTCACTCGGTGAATCGAGGTAAGAAGCAATTTCATCATTGATGACATCCTTTTCTTTCTTGATCTCCTTTTCTGGATAAACCGATTCAAAGGCAATTTCGAACAGTAATTCAATGGCCCTTGGAAGGTGACGCTTGAGTACGGAGGCATAAAGAACGGTTTCCTCTTTGCCTGTGTACGCATTTAGCTCACCACCTACATCTTCAAGCCGACTTAAAATGTGATAGGCTTTTCGCTTCTTGGTTCCCTTAAAAAGAACGTGCTCAATGAAATGCGCCATACCCTGTTCGTTGTCGTTTTCATCGCGAGACCCCGCATTAATGATGAGTCCGCAATGCGCAACAGGACTATTCACAGGCTTGTGAATGACACGCAATCCGTTAGGTAGAGAAAAGATGTTAAGTGGTGACTCCATTTGGGGGGCGAAGATAGGGAGAAAATGGGTAGGGTAGGGGCTGCGCCAGTGGCTGGGGGCAAGGGCTGTAGGCAAGGGCTTCGCAAGGGCTTTGCATTGGGCTTCGCCAGTGGCTGGGGGTAAGGGCTGTAGGCAAGGGCTTCGCATTGGGCTTCGCCAGTGGCTAGCGCAGTGGCTTCGCGGCGGTTGGGTAGGTTGGGAGAGTGATTATCCATTCGTAAACGTTTGTATCCATTTACAATAAGGTGTTTTAATGAAGAATCGGTTTGCTTTGAGGAATGAACGAATTAAAACAACTGGTTAAAATCCAATTGGATGAGCTTATTGAGCTTATCGCTCCTCTTGAGAATACTCCTAGTAAACGAGATTTTGTAGATCAGGTTATACGAGCATCAAGAAGCATTTCTAATAATTTCAACGAAGGATTTGGGACCCGAATGATTGGAGAGAAACTAAAATTCTTTGACTACTCGAAGAGATCATGCCGAGAAGTTATGGCCATGATGGATGAAAAGTGGTTTATTAAATGGTGTGATAGCCAGAGGAGAGTGCGTTTGGTAGAAGTGCTTCAAATGATTGATTTGCAGCTTTATAGAATGATCCAGTACTGGCGAAAAAGGCGTTAAATAAAAAAGACACGAATCTTTTCTTTTCGAAGTAATCCGTGTCTTTCCATATTTTTTATTGATGGCTCTTGCATCAGCCCCTGCCGCAGGCCCTTGCGCTAGCCCTTGCCACGCCCCTACCGTAGGTCCTTGCTATGCCCCTGCGCTAGCCCCTGCCTCAAGCCCTTGCCACGCCCCTACCGCAGGCCCTTGCGAAGCCAATGCAAAGCCCCTGCGCAGCCCTACTCCTTCAAATGTTTCGCTAACCACCCAAAGAACTCACTGTGCCATACCATGCCGTTTTGCGGACTCAGTACCCAGTGACCTTCGTTAGGGAAGTAAAGAAATTTAGAATCGATACCTTGAAGTTGAGCAGCTTGGAAAGCTTCCATACCTTGGTTTTCAGGAACGCGGAAGTCATTTCCACCGTGGATTACCAAGATTGGTGTATCCCAGTTTTGCACATACTTATGCGGACTAAATTCTGCATAACTTTCTGGAGCTGGATTCGTCCAATACGGTCCACCGATATCCCAGTTCGCAAAGAACAATTCTTCGGTTACACCGTACCAGCTTTCAAGGTTGAACAGGCCACAGTGACTGATGAACGCACTGAATCTTCCTTCGTGGATACCAGCGAGCATGTACACACTATAGCCACCGTAACTCGCGCCAACAGCGCCGAGGTTTTCAGTGTCAACGTAAGGCTCTTTCGCTACATCATCAATGGCTGCGAGATAATCGCGCATGGCCTGGCCACCCCAATCTTTAGAGATTTCTTCGTTCCATTCAGAACCGAAGCCTTGAACGCCTCTTCGGTTTGGAGCAACTACAATGTAGCCTTGTGCGGCCATCAATTGGAAGTTCCAGCGGAAGCTGTAGAATTGACTCACAGGACTTTGCGGCCCACCTTGACAATAGAGTAGGGTTGGGTACTTTTTGTTCGGATCAAAATCTGGTGGATAAATCACCCAGGTAAGCATCTCTTTTCCATCCGATGTTGGAACCATTCTCTTCTCCACATTGCTCATATCTACATGCTCGTAGATGCCATCGTTCACATGAGTGATTGGAGTAACAGCATCTTCGGTAACCGAGTAGATTTCTGTAGCGTGATTCATATCCTGACGCTCGGCAAAAAGATTGCCCTTCGCATAATGGAAACCTTGGTAGTTGTAATCCCCATCCGTTAGGTATTCCAATTCATAGCTCAACGCTTCCCCTTCACGAAGTCGGCCTAATTCAATTTTTGCCAATCTTTGAGTAGCGTGGAAAGGAACATTTACAATGAGTTCATCCTTTGAGGTCCACTGGAAATCGTTGATGTATTCAACAACCTGATCTTCGGCTGCACCTACAATTACGGTGAACTTCTTGCGAACATCATATATGGCAAGGCGGCTTTCATCCGACTCATATCCATCGTGCTCCATGCTGGTAAAGGCCAGGTATCTTCCGTCTGGAGAGAATTTTGGCGAACTGTCATAACCGCTTCTTCCCGGAACTTCAATTACATCGCCATTTTCGGTATCGTAGAGGAAGATGATGCTATTTGTACTTTGAGCAAATTCCTTTCCAGTGGTTAACTTGGTGTTGTATGCCACGTACTTTCCATCTGGACTCACCGCGAAACTTTCGCTTCCTGAAAATGGAGGAATTGGAGATTCAAAGGGTTCTCCTTGCATGATGTGGGTAAATCCACCTGTAGTGAGTTGATGGGCACCAGAGATGTCTAGTTTTCCAAATGCTGGATGGTTGACAAATTCGTCATTCCAATGGTCCCAATGACGGTACATCAAGTCATCGATAACCTTGAATTCCGCTTTAGGAAGGGAAGGGTACATTTCACCTGGCGTCTCGCTTACTTTCTCACGTACGCTGAAGAGAAGCATCCAAGATCCGTCCTTTAATTGAACTGGTTTAAAGTTGCCACTGCCTTCTGGAAGCTGAGTGAGAGGTTGAGGCGTTCCACCTACTTCAGTAATCCAATATTGACCGTCTTTGGCATAGCCAATGTGGGTGTCGTCAAAAAATACGGCAGAGCTTTCACTGCCCGGAAGGTCGATCACCAAATTAGGGGTACCCGATTCGGTATCGTAGATGTAAAGGTCTCGTTCGCCTTTGTTTTCTTCTAGTGAATAGCGCGTAACGCCATAAAGAACTTTGGTTCCGTCTTTATTCACGTCTTCCATATGAACTCTGCCAAGAGCCCATAGTAGGTCGGGTGTCATGATCTGCTGTTGAGCAGAGGCACCCAGTACGGCAGATGTCGTCATGACCGATAGGATAAACTTCTTCATATTCCTTGTTGATTTTGCGAATGTGAAGATACTCAATGTAGGCCTATATGACCGTCATGAGTTTTAGGTTTTAGGAAAGTGGGGAGGACTAGAGTTTGCGAGCTACAAAGCTCTTTACCCGTTTCGTTGCTCTTCCATCCATCTCTTCTTCTACAGCGATGGAATTGGCCGTTGGTTCCGAAAGAACCTTTCCCAAATCTTTTACGATGCCCAAAGGAACCCTGAGGTCATGGCATTTTTGTGATAGTACTTCAGAATGGAGCTTACTCGATGCGGCTGACAATTCTTTGATCAGTGAGGATCGATGAGACACACGGTCGATGTTACTTCTGAAGCGCAGATCTGAAGCGAGGTCGGGAATCCCGAGAATACTACAGAAGCTTTGGAATTGAGCATGACTTCCAATGGCAGGTACGGCCCACTTTTTATCGTACGTTGGAAGCAAATCTCCGTAGGGAGCGATATTGGGATGTGCCGTGCCCATTTGTTGAGCAACCACATCATTCATCCAATAGTTTGTGGCTTGATTAGCAAGTCCAGAAAGGGAGGCCTCCTCTAAGGTGACAAGCCAATGTGATCCTTTTCCCGTTTTCTCTCTCTCGTATAGAGCGAGCAATATGGCTTCTTTCAATTGATGGGCGGCTAAAACATCAATCAGTGCGACTGGCATTTTGGTGGGAAGTGAATCGGGCTGTCCCGTCATGCTCATCCATCCTGTTTCAGCTTGCAATACCACGTCAAATGCAGGACGAGAGGGTTCAGAAGCAAAGCCTCCAATTTTCCCCCATATCAATCTTGGGAATTGAGATTTGAGTTCACGGCTTGACAGACCGAACTGTTCGTCATCCCCTTCTTTGAAGTTGGTGAGAAGGATGTCGGTGTTTTCAAGGATTTCGTGAATAGCAGCCTTGCCTTCTTCCGTTTTTAGGTTGATCGTTTCGTAGCTCTTACCTGCGTTAATGGCTGCGAAATAAGCAGAGATAGAAGAAGAGCGGTCTTCATTCTGAAGGCGCCAGCCCCGAGTGACATCCCCACTTGGCGCTTCGTACTTCACTACGGTTGCACCCAATTCGGCCAAGAAGCGTCCCACTTCTGGGCCGGCTAAAACCGATGCGAGTTCAACCACACGAAGTCCACGAAGAACATCCATTAGTCGAGACGTTCAGCGGTGAACTCAGCAAGTACCTCCATCATCGTGCGGAAGGCTACTGTCTTTTCTTCAAATCGCTTTTTGTGATCGGCTTGTAAGGCTGGAGCGTACATCTCCTGGTAAAGACGAAACGACTCTTCGTCCTTCAGTTTGTATTGAATGGAAAAGGTAGTGCCTGATTCTTCTTCAACCATCAATCTAGACATCGTCGCACCGAGGAACAGTCCGGTTTGCAGTACATCTGGGATGTGCGTTTCACGCATCCATGTAGTCCATTGATTGATAGCCGAATCATCGACGTTTACCGTAACGTTGTAGATATACATCTTCATCAAGTGTTCGTGTCACCGCGAAGTTTGCGGTACTCTTGTCGCGCCTCTTCGGCGTAAATACTATTGCTGTGTTCCAACAAAACCTTTTCATAAAGGTTCTTGGCACGTGTCTCATCTTTCAGAGTGTAAAGGCAGATTCTTGCTGCTCTAATGAGTGCTTGATCCGCGAGGAGATCTTTCGGGAAATTAGCAGCTACTCTTTCATAGAGTGTTGCGGCTTCCTCGTTTTTGTTTAGGTTGGATAGCAATTCTGCTCGGGTGAACAAGGCTTCATCCTTAAGTGGATGATCGGAAACAGCTAAACTCAATCTCCCGTCTAAAGTGTCTAGCGCGAGCAATGCATCGGAATACCGGTTTTGAGCTTGAAGCAGAAGGACCTTTGCATAGCGCTCCAATAGAACATAAGTGGTGTCGAGCGCCGCATTGTCCTTGATCAGTAGGCTGTAGCGCATGGCGTCGTTGGCAATCAACTTTGATGTGGAGTGCTTTAATACGTAGAAGGTATTTTCAGCCCACTCGAATTTTCCAGTATAAAAGGCCACTCGTCCCTTGCGGAAGCGAGCCTCTTGCCCCATGGGCGATGAATCGTGATTGGATTCTACCTGTGCGTAAGTGAGGATGGCATCGTAAGGAAGCCCCATTGCCAGTTGAATGTCGCCTTTCAAAAGTTGAGCACTCACTACACTCGAGTTATTGGGGGACGCGGAATTTTCACACTTTGCTATACTCTCTAGAGCATCCTCATTTTTGTGAAGATATCCGTATTGAACTTCAGCCATTAAGAGGTAGGTGTCCGCTAGCAGTTGACTACCTCTAAGTGCATCAATATTGTCATAACACGTAGCTAGGAGTTCTTCGAACTGTGTTGTGTCAGCGCGTTCGGCCTGAAGTTGAGTGAATTTTGATTTGAGCAATGCATAACGTGCATTTTGTTCAAATGGCGTCTTATCACCTTCTTGAATAATGTAGTCAAATACACGGTTGGCTCCTCGAAAATCCTTTGCCGTAACAGCTTGATTACCCAATTGAAGAAGATCGATAGCTCGATATGACCCTCTGAGGTAGAGCGCTTTTGCCTGTGTAAAAGCTTGGGTGTACTGTCCTTCTTGGGTGAGAATCCAAATGAGGAACTTGTTTAATTCAACCGGTCCCCCTTCTCGAATTCGAACCAGAACATCGCGTTTGAGGACATCTGAGATGGGAATCTCTCCCTCGCGATTCATGTTGAACCGAATGATGTTTTGAAGTTGGAGCAAAAAGTTCGGGGTGCGTTCCAGTACGTCGAGGTAGGCTGAATACATCTCTTCGAGCATCCCCAATTCGGCATAAATACTCGCTTTTTGGTTGCTGAACTGCATGCGAGGGTCTGACTGTTCTGCCGTTTCTAGAACGGCAAGCGCAAACCGATAGACTCCCCATTTTTTAGCTCTTTCGCTATACTGGTAGGCAATGCCAGGTTGGGAATTTACTTCTTCCAGAACCTCGTTGTACACCTTCTCTGCCTTTGAGGTGTCTGGAATGTTTTGAAGAAAAAACGCACGGTCGATCTTGTAGAAACCCAAACGGTTTCGCGAATTGTCGATGTGTTTTTCAATAAATCTTTCTCCTGAACGCCAGTCTTTCAGGGCGATGTAACAATCCAATACATAATTGTAGTTTACATCGTCGCTATGACTCTTGTAGAGGTCGAGATAATCTTTAATCGCATCTTCAAAACGTCCCTCTTCCATAGCCTGTTCGGCCAACTCGAGTTTCACCTGCGCTGAAGAGAGCAGGGAGAGTAGGCTGAATATGGCTATAGTCAAGTATCTCATTGAATATCGGGAAAGATAGAATCGAGACGAGTGGCCATGGAGTCGGCGCCATTCCCGTAGAACAGGATTTCACCGCCTCTTGTGCGGATATTGCGCAAAACTCCTTCAATGGCGTTGCGTTCTTGTTTGATGAAGATACGAAGCTCGTTGGTGTCTATTTGATTATAAATCGCATCGTGAGTAAGATCCTTCAACTGAGAAGCAGATTCTTCCAACTCCATCAGGTGGGAGCGGTGCTTTCCTTGCCACTTGAAAATGGCCCGTTGATAACGATCTAACCAAGTGAGATCTTTGATGTAAACATCCTTTAATGTGCTGTCGTAATCAGTAGTCGACAAGTATTCGAAGTAGGGCTTAACCTTGTTGTATTGCTCGGCAATCGAAGCACTGTCGAGGTTCGACAACATATCCATTGCTTCCGTGACTTCACTTTGAAGTGTGGTCAATGATTCAGGCACTTCGCTTTTAGAACACGATGCAAGGGTGAGTCCGGTTAATACTGCGATTACTACGTTTTTCATTTTTCAATTCTTTCAAACCCTGTGTAAGTGTGTAGAACTTCAGGGATATTGATGCCATTTTCGTCTTGATGATTCTCGAGCAAGGCCGCTACAATTCGAGGCAGTGCCAATGAAGAACCATTGAGGGTATGGCAGAGTTGAGTCTTTCTATCGCTGTCGCGGTAACGCAACTTGAGGCGATTGGCTTGGAAGGTTTCAAAGTTAGAAACGCTACTTACTTCCAACCATCTCTCTTGAGCGGCACTCCAAACTTCAAAGTCGTACGTCAATGCGCTAGTAAAGCCCATGTCGCCTCCACAAAGGCGAAGCACGCGGAAAGGAAGTTTGAGGTCGCGGAGCAATCCAGCTACATGCTCTACCATCTCATCAAGACGAGTGTACGATTCCTCAGGTTTGCTGAGAACCACAATTTCTACTTTGTCGAATTGATGAAGGCGGTTGAGTCCGCGAACGTCTTTTCCGTAAGACCCGGCTTCTCTGCGGAAACAAGGGGTATAAGCGGTACACTTAATAGGAAGGGCAGCCTCGTCCACAATCTCATCGCGGAACATATTGGTGAGCGGTACTTCAGCAGTAGGGATAGCGTACAAGTTATCCTCTGTCATGTGGTACATCTGACCTTCTTTGTCGGGCAACTGTCCAGTCCCAAAACCGCTGTCCTCATTCACGAAGAAAGGCGGGATGAATTCGCGGTAACCTGCGGATGTATTCTTGTCTAGGAAGTAGTTGATGAGGGCACGTTGAAGACGCGCTCCTTTATTAGTGTAAACGGGAAAACCAGCTCCGGTTACTTTTACACCTAGTTCAAAATCGATAAGATCATACTCAGAAGTGAGTTCCCAGTGAGGCTTGGCATTGGCGTGAAGGGTAGGGAAGTCGCCTTCGCGGCTCACTTCTACGTTATCTTCGGCAACGGCGCCTTTTACCACGCTTTCGTGTGGAGTATTGGGAAGGCTAACGATGAGTTCGCGTTGTTTTTCTTCCGCAATTTGAAGAGCGTCGTTCAACTCCTTGCCCTTCACTTTTAAGTCGGCGGTTCTCGCTTTAGCGGCGTTGGCTTCTTCTACTTTGCCTTCGCGGAAAAGCTGACCAATTTCTTTCGCCAATTTGTTGCTCTCGGCAAGTGTATTGTCGAGTTCAACTTGTGTTTTGCGACGCTCTTCGTCTGCCTTGAGGATTTCGTTCAAGGTCTCAGTAGCATCGATATTGCGTTTATCGAGAGCAGCAGCAATAGCCTCTTTATCTTCTCTTATGCGTTGTATTTCAAGCATGATTGGAAGTCGTAATGTTAATCGAAATCAAAGGTAAGTTTTGAAGTGTTATTGGAGAAACGTCCGAAGCACTTCCATTGGTGTAAATAAAAAAAGGCTTCCCGAAGCGGAAAGCCTTTTATACGATAAGGTATGCTCGGGTTAGGCCTCGATAGGCTCAACCGATACAAATGATCTGTTGTCTCTCTTCTTGGTGAAGACAACAGTACCATCTACCAACGCGAAAAGCGTGTGATCTTTACCAATACCTACATTCTTTCCTGGGTGGTGCTTAGTTCCACGTTGGCGAACGATGATATTTCCGGCAATCGCATCTTGGCCACCGAAAATTTTAACGCCAAGGCGCTTACTTTCTGATTCGCGTCCGTTCTTGGAACTACCAACCCCTTTCTTGTGTGCCATGGTTGATTGTCTTTATTTGTTTATTCTTCAGTTTTCTTTGGAGCTGCTTTCTTAGCGGCTGGCTTCTTAGCAGCGTCTCCTTCTTTCTTAGGAGCTGCTTTTTTGGCGGCCGGCTTCTTAGCTGCAGTTTTCTTTTCGGCGGCTGGAGCTGCTTCAGTTGCTTCCACTTTCGCTGCAGCTTTCTTAGCGGTTCCTTTACCGATACCTTCAATCTTAATTGAAGTGATGGCTTGGCGGTGACCATTCTTCACGCGGTAGCCCTTACGGCGCTTCTTCTTGAAGATGATAACCTTGTCTGCCTTGAGATGCTCAAGGATGGTTGCGTTAACTGCAACACCTTCGATAACTGGGGCGCCAACTTCTACTTTACCGTTGTCATCAGTCAAAAGAACGCGATCAAAGCTTACTTTGTCGCCTTCGTTTCCTTGCAAACGGTTAACGTAGATGCGCTGGTCTTTCTGTACTTTGTACTGGTGCCCTGCTATTTCTACAATTGCGTACATGTATTCCGTACTAATGTTTAACATTCAGAATAAGGGCTGCAAATGTAAATTTTTTAATTGAAAGAGTGCTAATGCATTACGAAGAATTTTCTCTCCGATTGAATTCACTCTGTATCAGGCTTTTGTTCATGAGTATACAAAAGCCTAATTTTGGGCTCGCTGCTTGAATAGTATTCAAATTATTAAACCCATCCGTAATGAAGAAAATCATTGTCGGAGCTGCCTTGCTTGGGACCATTGGTCTTCAAGCTCAGCGTAGCGAAGTCGAATTTACGGAATTCGACCTAGACAATGGTCTGCATGTCATTTTACATGAAGATCATTCAACTCCAATTGTTGCCGTAACTGTGCTTTACCACGTAGGTTCAAAAGATGAAGTTACTGGTAGAACAGGTTTTGCCCACTTCTTTGAGCACTTGCTCTTTGAAGGCTCTGAGCATATTGAAAGAGGAGAGTACATGAAGATTGTGCAATCTAATGGTGGTGCTTTAAATGCGAACACTACTCAGGATAGAACTTTCTACTACGAAGTACTTCCCGCTAATCAACTGGAACTCGGTCTTTGGCTAGAGTCGGAGCGTATGCTTCACGCTAAAATCACACAAGAAGGTGTGGACACTCAACGTGAAGTGGTAAAGGAGGAGAAGCGCATGCGTGTAGACAATCAGCCTTATGGTTCTTTTCAGGCTGAGATGTTTGGAAATGCTTTTAAGGTTCACCCTTATCATTGGACACCAATTGGGTCTATGGCAGATTTGAATTCTGCGATGCTTTCTGAGTTTATCGATTTCTACAAGAAATTCTACGTTCCCAACAATGCTACTTTGAGTATTGCAGGTGATCTGGATATCGATGATACCAAAGAGATGATCGAAATGTACTTTGGTGATATTCCATCCGGCGCTGAGGTTGTTCATCCAAAAGTGGTTGAGCCAGCCATGACTGCTGAGTATGTGGATACCATCTACGATAATATTCAACTTCCTGCCGTGTTTGTGGGTTACCGCATCCCAGCGCAAACCAGTGAAGATGCCTATGCGCTTGAAATGTTGAACAACGTTCTTTCAAGAGGTGGTTCTTCTATGTTGAACCGCAGAATGGTGGATCAAGATCAGATTGCTCTACAAGTGGTGAGTTTCCCATATACCCTAGAAGATTACGGTTTGTTCATCAACCTAGCTCTAGTGAATGGAGAAAGCACAACCGCTGACCTCCTAAGAGTGATGGATGAAGAGATTGCCAAATTGAAGAATGGCTTGATCGAGGAAGAAGTTCACACACGTGCTCTTAATCAAATGGAAAGCTCATTCATTCAGAGCAACTCTAGTATGGCAGGTATTGCCGAGAGCTTGGCAAACTACCATGTTTACTATGGTGATGCAAACCTTATCAACACGGAAATTGAGCGCTACCGCAAGGTGACTCGCGAGGATATTCAGCGTGTTGCTAAGAAGTATTTGAATGCAGATAACCGAGTGGTTCTTCACTACTTGCCGATGTCTGCTAAGCCGTCTGAAGAATAATGGTCCCATCGTCAAAAGGAAATAGCATGAAACGAATTATCTATTCACTCTTGTTGACTATGGTGGCATTGCCAGCTGTAGCTCAGCTCGATAGATCTGTACGTCCACAACCGGGCGAGGCACGCGAGCCTGAAATCGCAGAATACAAGAAGTATGAACTCGACAACGGCATTACGCTGATTGTTGTTGAAGATCACAAGCTTCCTCGACTTTCTATTCAACTTTCTTTGGATATCGATCCAATTGTAGAAGGTGATAAAGCGGGTATGATTAGCCTTGCAGGCGATTTGCTCGGTGAGGGGACTGCTAACCGCACCAAAGAAGTGCTCGACGAGTCTGTTGACTTTATGGGAGCTCGTTTGAGTACGTACTCTTCAGGAGCTTTTGCTTCTGGTCTTTCTAAGTACAGTGAGGACTTGATGGAACTTCTCGCCGACGTGGTGTTGCATCCTTCATTCCCACAAGAGTCTTTTGATAAACTGAAGCAACAGAGCATCTCCGGCATTCGTGCCAATCAAGATGATCCAGGTGCAATGATGAGCAACCTTTACGGTTCTCAAATCTACGGGTTGGATCACGCCTTTGGTGAGATCGTAACCGAGTCGACTATTGAGAATGTTACTCTTGAAGATTGTGTGAACTATTGGAGCACTTACTTCAAGCCGAATGTAGCTTACATTACCATTGTTGGTGATATTAAACCACGTGCTGCTAAGAAGTTGGTGAATGAGTATTTTGAAGGTTGGACGCCTGGTGAGGTTCCAACGCACTCTGTTCCTGTTCCTGAACTTCCATCTGCAGATTACGTTGCGTTGATCAACCGCCCCGCATCTGTTCAATCTGAAATCAGAATTGGAAACCGAGTGGTGTTGAGTGTGGGTGACGAAGACTTGGAAGCAGCTCGTATCGCGAACATGATTCTAGGTGGAGGTTCATTAGCTCGTTTGTACCTGAATCTTCGCGAAGACAAAGGGTACACTTATGGAGCGTATTCTTCTATAGGAACGAGTGAGCATGTGACGGCGTTCACGGCTAACGGTGCTGTTCGTACGGAAGTTACAGACAGTGCAATTACTCAGTTCTTGTTTGAGATTGATCGCATTCGTACCACTTTGGTAACGGAAGAAGAACTTCAAGGAGCGAAAAACTACTTGGCGGGTTCTTTTGGTCGTTCATTGGAAAGTCCAGAAACCGTTGCTCGTTTTGCTTACAATATTGAGCGCTATGGTTTAGATGAAGATTACTACAATGACTACCTCCAGCGCTTGCAAGCCGTTACTGCTGAAGATGTTCAGAAAGCTGCTCAGAAGTACTTTGCAGATGGCAACTTGTTGATTGCTGTCGTTGGAAAGGCTTCGGATATCAAGCCAAGTCTCGCTCAGTTTGGTGAGGTGAAGATGTTCGATGCCTTCGGTCAGCCAGCTTCTGATGCTGAAATGATTCCAGAAGGTCTTACCGTTGATGCGGTGTTGAACAATTACGTTGAGGCTCTTGGAGGAGCGGAAGCATTGGCAGGTGTTAAGTCGTATTCTATGCAGTCTTCCGGTAGTATTATGGGACAAACCCTCAGCATTGGGGAGAAATGGATGAAGGGTGGCATGTATCGCTCAGATATTCAGTCTCCAATGGGTGCTCAGTCTATGGTACTCAATGGCTCTGACGTGAAAGTGATTGCGAATGGTTCGGAACAACCGATTCCAGAAGAGGCAAAAGCAGAAATTCTTGCTGACGATCCTATCTTCATGTTCCGTGACTTCTCAAACTTTGAAGGCGTACTTTCTAATGAAGTTGCTGTAATAAATGGCGTGAATGCTTATGCCGTTTCAGAAGGCGAAACAACATACTACTTCGCTGTAGAATCTGGATTGTTGATCCGTGAATCAAGCACAGAAGAGGGGCCGCAGGGATCTGTAACTAGCAATCAAGACTACTCCAACTTTAAGGAAGTAAATGGCATTGTATTCCCACATGCTTACACCTTCCCATTAGGGGGGAGTATGACGATAGATATGAGTGTGAGTGAAATTAAAGTGAACTCAGGAGTTTCTGCTTCTGACTTCTAAATTTTCACCTACAGGAAATAGAGAAAGGCTGCCATTTGGTGGCCTTTCTTATTTTCTATACTTCTTGTAGTTGATGAGGAAGACACCGATGAGAATAGTGACAATGCCAATCAAGTGACTCCAAGTAATCGGTTCGTTATCCATTGCCCCCATGCCTACTGCAATAATAGGAACGGCATAGGTGATGGAAACAGCATAGAGTGTAGAGGCGTTTTTGATAAGGTAATTGAAGAGAATGATTGCGATTCCAGTTCCCATCAAACCCAAAATAGCAATGTAACCTGTGCTTGCCAGTGCTTGTGGATCCGATTGAAGTGTGTCTGTAATATCTGTAAACAGGAAGATGGAGAGGAGTGCTGGTATGCCGACTACCGTCAGCGCAAACGTCGTGATGGTCACTGAATCCAAGTGTTGCAGCTTAGCGCTGATGGTGTTTACACCAATGGCATACATCATAGATGCAATGATGGGCAGAATAGCGTAAATGGCCTCTCCGTCAATAGCTTGACTATTCGAGGATTGAATGAGATAAATCGCACCAAAGAGGCCAAGGAGCACACCGATAACTTGGAATTTGCGAATAGGATTTTTGTAAAGGATTACCCCAACAATCAGCGTGAAGAGTGGAGTGAGTGAGTTCATAATTCCCGCTACTGAACTCGGAATGTGCATGATCGCCCACGCGAAAAGTGCATAGGGGATTCCATTTCCAAAGAACCCCACCAGTACAATGGCCGGAAGGTCGGCGCGACGGAGTTTTTTGAATGATTTGTATCCAATCATCAAAATGAAGAGCATGGCGAAGGAGATGCGCATAAGGGCGACTTCCACACCATTAAACGACTTCAAGCCGAATTTCATCAAGATAAAAGAGCTGCCCCAGGTTAGGGCGAGCAGGACGAAAATTCCTGCATTAATAATGGGTTGGTTGGCTTTCACTGCGCAAAGATAGTTGGATTCCCTTTTGAAGAGATGAGCTTCTAATTTCAATTTCACCACCTTGTTCTAGAGACTTACTTTGTACCTTTGCTACTCCAAAATTAGACACATGAAATCTCTGTGGTTCCGCCGATTAGTTCGGATTGAAATCGTTCTTATTTTCCTCGTGATCTTAGCGGGAAGTGTGGTTCGAATGACGGGTTCCGGAATGGGTTGTCCCGATTGGCCAAAGTGTTTCGGCTACATCGTGCCACCAACGGAAGAGGGGCAAGTGCTCTGGACCGCTGGAAGAGAGTATCACAAAGGTCAAATCATTGTACACGACGAGGCATTGTATTCTGCGGCGAGTGATTTTGTGGCAGGAGAGGTGTATGACGATTCGAACTGGGTGAAATACACAAAACACGATTATGCCATTTTCAATCCCGTACATACATGGGTGGAATACGTGAATAGATTGTTTGGTGCTCTGAGTGGCGTGCCGATGTTGTTGCTCTTTGTAATGAGTTTGATTTCCATCCGAAAGAAGCCGCTATACTTTGTCCTGTCTGCACTTGGTTTATTCCTGTTGGGATTTGAAGCTTGGCTGGGTAAAGAGGTGGTTGATGGTCACCTGATCCCTGGGCAAATCACCTATCATATGATGGGCGCCTTTGCCATTGTCATGGTGCTCGTTTTCTTCTTGAGTAGACTTTCGGACCACACTGGGGAGAGAACGCGCTTCGACAAGTGGTTCTTACCTATTCTCATCTTGTTACTTGCACAAACGGTACTTGGAACACAGGTTAGAGAGCAAGTAGATGCACTAACTAAGCAGTTTGGTCATGAAGCGGGAAGAGTAGGTTGGGTAGATCAAATTGACACGTTGATTTACGTCCATCGTTCACTTTCCCTTTTAGTGAGTGCCGCTATTTTATGGCTTTGGTACCGATTGAAAAAAGAAGGAAAGAGCTATGCTTTTACCACATGGACTGTTGTGATGGTACTCTGTGCAACTACATCTGGAGCCTTACTCTTCTATTTTGATTTACCTCGAATTCTCCAGCCCGTCCATCTGATGCTATCGGCAGGAATGGTGGCTACGTTGTCGTGGGGAGTTTTTAGAAGAAAGGCTCATTGAGTCCAAAGTTGATCGTAGGATCAACTTTTCTTTTGGTTATTTGCGCAAGTAATAACTTGCATATATATTTACGCAAGTGAATTCTTGCTTATCATGAGAAGAGATGTATTTCAAGCGATAGCGGATCCTACACGTAGGGGCATTTTAGCGGCCTTATTGGAGGAGCCTAAGAACGTGAATACGTTGGCTGAGCATTTTGACATGACTCGTCAGGCGGTCTCATTACACGTCAAGATATTGCAGGAATGTGCTGTGATCTCTGTTGAGAAAGAGGGGCGGGAGCGCATTTGCACCTTAGAGCCACAGAAGATGGCGGAGGTAGTGGAGTGGTTGGAGCCATTCAAGCAAATGTGGGAATCTCGCTTTGATCAGCTCGATGATCTTTTGAAGAAACTTTAAAGCTAAGCTAGTATGAGTAAGACTGTATTTATTGAAGATTTGGAGAACGCAACGCTCACTATTACAAGAAGTTTTCGTGCACCATTGACCAAAGTATGGGATGCGTTTACCCAGCCAGAGATTCTCGACCAATGGTGGGCTCCTAAACCTTGGAAAGCCAAAACTCATGAGATGAAATTTGAGAATGGAGGTTATTGGAAATATTCCATGAATGGTCCAGAAGGTGAGCGCCATGCGTGTAGAATGAATTATGGCGAAATCGTGCTACATGAAAAGTATACAGGTGCTGATTACTTCTGTGATGATCATTTCGAGATCAAAGACGACATGCCTAGTAGCAACAATGTGGTCACATTTATGGAAATAGACGGGCATTGTGAAGTAGTGATGGTGTCTGATTTCGGAACGGTTGAAGCTCTGCAGCAAGTGATAAAGATGGGCATGAAGGAAGGACTTACCATGGCTCAAGACCAGTTAGAGGCGCTCCTTGAGGAAGGTAGAATCTGAGAATAAGTAAGAGGGGAAGCGTACTGCGTCCCCTTTTTTTTCTCGTTTGTAAACGTGTGTATTCGTTTTTAGATGGATGTCATACGACTCCGAGCTACAAGAATGCGTAACTTGAAACTGGGGCCTGAGGGTGAAGGCCCCTAGGGGTTCGCGACTCGAGCGAGTTAGAAAAATACTAGAGATACATCGGGCCGTCGCCTAAATCTATATCGGCGAGAATGGCCATAGCATGAGGAGCAGCTTCTTCTGGAACGCGAATTACAATAGTAGTAAACGATCCTCCGTACAGGGAGTTCATCGCAGTGTTTAGCAAGACACAAGGTATACCTTCAGACTCAAGCTTACCTCGTGCGATTTGGGCGCTCGACCAACTTGAATATTCAGCTATGGTTACTTGTTTTTCCAACGGGTAGATTCCATCATTTTAACGACTTCATTCGCCATAAATTCATCTACGGGCTTTAAGGAGTCGGGATTAGGACTTGCATAAAAGTACACAACTCCTCGCAGGAAATGGTCGGTGCTATCGGTGACAAAGAATTGGGTGGTGGTAGCGGCCTCTCCCTTCATGCGGTAGAGAAGACCGTATACATCGTGTTTAGCGTTTGAAAACACTTCGTCGCGGATGCCGTCTGCACGTACGGAATGTTTGTAGGCAAGATCGTGTACTTCATCTAGAAGTTCGCCAAAATCCACAGTGTTCAAGTCTTTGTAGGTGAGTTGAATCTGAGCTTTGATGCTTGGATAATTGACGTCGCCCCAACACGTTCCGCCCTTGTCTTCCGCCCATTCAGCTTCTGTGTTCATGTCAAAAGTATACGGACAGTCTGATGCCATTTGAACCGGAGCGTATTCCGTAGAAGGAAGGTCGATTCGCATGTAGCCAAATGGGCGCGGTGTGCTTTCATTGTCACATGAAGCGAAACCTAGAATCGCCAGAACGGCTAAGGTTAGTTTATGCATCCTCATCATTTTCCTCTATGTCTTCAATCGTAACCTTAATGCGTTTAATTCTTCGTTGGTCTACGGCTTCAACAACGAAAGTGTAGCGATCATACTGTTCTACGTGACCCTTAGTAGGGAATTGTCCAGATAATTCTAAAAGAAGTCCAGCAAGTGTATCGGCTTCGCCTTTTACCTTGTCGAATGGATCATTGCTAATCTCCAATACCTTGTAGAAATCGGTGATCTGGGTTTTTCCTTCGAACACGTAATTCTTTTCGTCGAGTTTCGAGTAAACCAATTGTTCTACATCGAACTCATCCGAGATGTCACCTACAATTTCCTCGATGACATCTTCCAAAGTGACAATTCCATCGGTTCCACCAAATTCATCTACAACCACGGCAAGGTGAATTTTCTTTTCTTGGAATTCCTTCAGGAGGTCATCAATTTTCTTACTGCCTGGTACGAAGAAAGGATCGCGCAGCAAATCTTGCCAAGCGAAGTTTTCTGGAGCGTCAATGTGGGGAAGTAGGTCCTTGATGTACAGAACTCCTACAATCACATCGGAGTTGTCCCGATAGACGGGGATTCGCGAGTATCCGCACTCCAGTAACTGCTTCATTACAGAAGGGAAGGATTCATTCACATCGAAGGCAACGATGTCCATTCGAGGCTTCATGATTTGCTTTACAGTTGTAGAGCCAAAGCGGACGATTCCTCGAAGGATTTTCTGCTCATCGGCTGTAGTTGATTCTCCGTCGGTGAGATCCAGAGCCTGCTCTAATTCATCCATAGAAATGCCGCTGGATTTCTTGGGTTTAGAAAGCAAATGCCCCGTAGCTTTTAGCACGGCGATAAGGGGTTTAAGTCCTTTCCGAGTGGTGAGCATTGGTCGAGCCATCCAACGGGCAAACCCTAGATTGTTCGTATTGGCGTAAACCTTTGGGAGAATCTCGCCAAAGAGTAAGATCAAAAAGGTGATAACCACCAATTCAATCATTAATCCGATGCTCTCAAAACCGGTAAAGTCGAATACTTTGTCTACGATGAAGGACGACAAAAGAACGATACCGATATTGATAAAGTTATTATTGACCAAGATGGTAGCCAGAAGAGACTCTGGGTCATCGAGTAATTGAAGGATTACACGGTCGCGAGAATCTTCACTTTGCTCCAAGTTTTGCTTGTCGGTTGGCGTAAGTGAGAAGAATGCTACTTCTGAACCTGAAACCATTGCTGAAGCCAAGAGGAGTAGGCCCAGAATAATTAATGGGATAATGAGAGTCGGGTCAAAACTGACTATCGAAGAAGCTAAAAGGGAACTCGGGTCGGGATCCAATCTGGATGGTTTTGGTTAACGAATGGGATCAGAATGGTAAATCGTCATCATCTGACCCTACCGGAAAATCACCTGCATTTGATTCTGACGAGCTTGGTGCAGGTTCAGCTTTTGGTTGAGGTGATGATGGAGTCGGAGCAGTAGTGTTCATGCTTCCGCCTTCTCCTTTTGGAGTAAGCATGGTCATGTTGTCTGCTTGTACTTCAGTGGCGTACTTCGTCTGACCATCTTGGTCTTGCCACGAGCGTGTTTTCAATCGGCCTTCGATATAAACTTTGTCGCCTTTGCTCAAATACTTTTCACAGATCTCGGCGAGACCTCTTCTGCCCACAACAATGTTGTGCCATTCGGTATTCTCAACCTGATTACCCTCGCGATTCTTGTAACGTTCCGTAGTGGCAATTGGGAATTTCACCAGCATGCCTCCACCTTCAAAGTGACGAGCCTCTGGGTCTTTTCCAAGGTTTCCGATGAGCATTACTTTATTCAGAGTACCAGACATAGGTGTCGCAGTTTCGAAGTGATTTAATCAAAGGTAGCAAATCAATCTTCGCTGCCAAGTCGCAAAGGTAGTAGATTATTATCCAGCCAGTGACGAATAGGTTTTGGAAACGCTAAGTTGTCGATATCATTCCATCTCACTAAGGTGTATCCCTCCCACAATTCAGGTGATTGGATCGGCCATTCTATCACGTCAATATGGAGATTGAGTTTGCGATGTGAAAGCAAGTGAGTGGTATTAAAGCGTTCGCTAGAAAGTTTCATATCGGGTTCGAGTGAAAGAGAGTTACCGGATATTGGAATCAGTTCATACAGGCTTTTCCAGATTCCATCAACGCCTCTCTTTTGAACATAGAGCCCATTGAGGCTATAGATGGCCGTGTAGTAAAGATCCTCCTCCATGACTTTTGTTTTCTTGATCTTGACTGGAAGCGTGTTGACGAGTCCCGTAGCCAATGCAAGGCATTCCGTGTTCCAAGGACAAATAGAGCAATCGGGCGATTTGGGTGAACACACCAAGGCGCCGAGTTCCATGATGGCTTGATTGTGTTCGGCAGGTGGGTTTTTCCGAATCAGGGCGGAGGCTTTTTCTTCTATGATTTTGCGACCTGCCGTGCTGTTAACGGGTTCATGAATGGCGAATAGTCGGGCGATTACGCGATTCACATTTCCATCCACCACGGCCTTTTCTTCATGAAGGGCAAACGAAGCGATCGCAGCAGCGGTGTAAGGTCCCACCCCGGGTACCTTTAGCCATTCATCATAGGAGGTTGGGAATCCGTTTTCAACAATGTATTTTGCTCCCTTGTGCAGATTTCGTGCTCGAGAATAGTAGCCCAGCCCTTCCCACAGTTTCATCAACTTATCCTCAGAAGAAGCGGCGAGTGATTCAACATTTGGAAAAGTCTCTAGAAATCGGTCAAAGTAGGGTAAACCTTGTGTAACTCTCGTTTGTTGAAGAATTACTTCCGACAACCAAATTGCGTATGGATCGGTTGTTTCTCTCCAAGGCAGCTTGCGTGCATTGAAGCGATACCAGGCTCTAAGTTTTGTAGAAAGATCCATGGAAAGTTTTGTATTTGAAGGAATTACGACTTGTAAAAAAGCGCAATTCGGTTTAGGAATTAGAAAAAAAGGGTCTATATTTGCGCCCTCAAAAATAAGCAGTTCAGACTGTCTCTAATCACTTAATTCACAGGAACGATGACGAAAGCGGATATCGTTGCACGGATCTCAGATAAGACCGGCATGGAAAAGGCTGATGTGCAAGCTGTAGTAGAGGGTTTCATGCGCGAAGTGAAAACTGGTCTAGAATCCGGAGACAATGTATACCTGCGCGGTTTCGGTAGCTTCATTATCAAGAAGCGCGCAAAGAAAACTGGTCGCAATATCTCCAAGAACACTACTTTGGTAATTCCAGCGCACTACATTCCGGCATTCAAGCCAGCGAAAGTATTTGCTGAAAGTGTAAAAGATAAAGTTCCTGTAAACGACTAAACTCTCTATTGTAGAGCAACAGAGCTAAAACACAAATGAAGACAGGCCCAATCATAGCAGTAGCCAGCGCCGCCGTACTTACGACGTTGTTGTTCATTGCACCCCGTACGCCTCAAACTGTTGAGGTAGCACAGGAGGAGGAAGCCGTGCACGATCATTCTCATGAGGGAATGTCGCCTTTAGATGCTAAAGTTGCTCAGGCAGTCGAGATTATTCAAAGTCAAGAACAACCACCGATGGTAGCTGTTGGTATGCTACGAGAGGTGTTGGAAGAAGATCCACAGCACATTGGTGCTCTGATGACCTTAGGCGACCTTTCGGTGATGTCTAATCAGTTGGATAGAGCGGAAGGGCGGTATATTACCATTCTTGCCATTGAGCCGGATAACTTTGAGGCTTTGGAGAAGTTGCTTCAGGTGTATGATGCTACTGGAAAGGTAGACCAGGCAAAAGGAGCGATTCAGGAATTCTTGGAAAAGAATGAAAGACACCCGGAGAGAGCGGAGCTCGAAGAGCGCTTGTCTCTACTTCAGGAAAAATAAATTGTACAATTAAAAACATTTCAGCTATGCCTAGCGGAAAAAAGAGAAAACGTCATAAGATGGCTACGCACAAGCGTAAAAAGCGTTTGCGCAAAAACCGTCACAAGAAGAAGTAATTCTTCTATCGTAACGATTTAACCGAAGCACCTCTTAGAGGGTGCTTTTGGTGTTTCATGTTGGTCTGCATGTGCAGGCCCGCTATGTTGGTTTAAAATTTTAGGAAGTGCGTAATGAATTAATCATCCACACTCGTGAAAACGAGGCGGTGATCGCACTTCTCCAGGATGGTAAACTCACTGAATTGCACACAGAAAGCGATGATGATCGCTTTTCTGTGGGCGATGTTTACGTGGGACGTGTTCGCAAACTGGCTAAAGGTTTGAATGCGGCCTTCGTTGACGTGGGTTATGAAAAAGATGCGTTTTTGCATTACCATGACTTAGGACCACAGGTCAAGTCATGGCATTTGTTTACAAAGCGCACCCAAACGGGTAAACAGCAAAGCAACATCACCAACTTCCAACTTCAACCTCTAATTGAGAAAGATGGAAGTATTGATGAAGTGCTTAAGCCCGGTCAAAATATTATCGTTCAGATTGCCAAAGAACCAATCTCAACGAAGGGGCCAAGAATTACGTCGGACATCTCCCTAGCGGGAAGGTTTATCGTATTGGTGCCGTTTACCAGTCGGGTTTCTGTTTCGCAGAAAATCCGTGACCGAAAGGAGAAGGACAGGCTCAAGAAGCTTGCGATCGACATTTTACCGAAGGGTTTCGGACTCATTGTACGTACAGTTGCGGAAGGCCGCACAACGGCGGAGTTGGAAACTGATTTGAAGAATCTGTTGAAGAAGTGGCGCACTTTGCATCGTCAGATGCGTCGTGCCAAGGCACCGGCTCGCGCCTTAAGCGAGATGAATCGCGCTTCGGCATTTTTGCGCGATGTTTTCAATAGTACGTATGAGCGTATTGTTGTAGACGATGTTGATCTCTACAATGAGATCAGAGAGTACATGGAGGAAATTGCTCCTGATAAGTTGGACATCGTTCAGCATTTCGGAGGGAAGACTCCAATATTCCAACATTTCGGCATCGATCGTCAGATCAAGTCGAGTTTTGGGCGCTCTGTATCGATGACGAAAGGAACGTACCTCGTCATTGAACATACAGAAGCGATGCACGTAATTGATGTGAACAGTGGAAACCGTTCAAATCAAGGGGAATCTCAAGAGGATAATGCCTTAGCGGTTAACCTTATTGCTGCTCAAGAAGTGGCTCGTCAATTGCGCTTGCGTGATATGGGTGGAATCATTGTCGTTGATTTCATCGATATGCACAAAGGAGAGAATAGGAAGATCTTGCACGAGAAGATGAAAGAGATCATGAAAGATGATCGTGCCAAGCACAAAATCCTTCCTCCTTCAAGATTTGGATTGGTTGAAATCACTCGACAACGCGTTCGTCCGGAGATGAATATCCCAACTAGGGAAGAAGACCCAGACTCGTTGGTAGAAGCACCAATCTTGATTATCAACGACATTGAACATGCCATTCAACGATTGGCGAAAGAGAAGGTAGCGAATAGCATCTTGATACACGTTCATCCGTTTATTCATGCCTATCTCACCAAAGGAATTTTGTCGTCACTACGCCGAAAGTGGCAAAAACAGTACAAAGTGAAGTTGAAGGTTATCCCAAGAGATGCCTACAAAACACTGGAGTATCATTTCTTCAACGAAAAGAACGAAGAGATAGGGAAAGCCTAACTCTTCATTGAACCCGAGAGAAGTCCCTAGCTTATTGGTTAGGGACTTTTTTTGTGTCTTGAGAATTGAGTTGAAGTCCACCATCTGCGTTACTTTTACTTCAATTGTTGTGAAATGGATAAAATTTACGATTTAGATATCGCCCGCAATACCATCAAGAAGTTCTGTGCGTATCAAGAACGGAGTCAGAAGCAAGTGCGTGAACGCTTGCAAAAAATGGGGTTGATTGAGGATGCTATCAACCTCCTAATCTCCGAGTGTATTCAGGAGAACTACTTGAACGAAGAGCGTTTTGCCCGAGCCTTTGTACGTGGGAAACACAAAATCAAGAAATGGGGTAGAAAGCGCTTGGAGTTGGAGCTCAAGAAGCATGAAGTCAGCGATTATGTGATGCGCAAGGCGATGTCTGAGATTGACGATGACTCTTACGACGATCAGCTGCAAGAGCTTGCTGAAAAACGCTGGAACTCCGTCACGGAACCCAATCGCTTCAAGAAAGGGAAGAAGGTTGTGGATTACTTGCTGCGAAGAGGATATGAAAGTTCTGCTGTCTGGGAAGTGGTTCATTCTTTCATTAATCAATCCCCTGAATCTGATGAATGATTTTTTCAATGTCGTCTAATGATACATTGAGATGGGTAACCATGCGAAGTAAGGTTTTACTCATCGCAATGATCTGAATTCCATTATCCGCCAAAGTAGCCATCCACTGCTGTGCATCGTACCCTTCCTTCAGTTCAAAAATGACAATGTTGGTTTCTACGGGTTTGATGGACTTAACCGCAGGGTGTTTGCTAAGTGCCGCTTCTAAGAGCTTTGCATTAGAATGGTCGTCCGCCAATCGTTCAATGTGGTGGTCGAGGGCGTAAATACCCGCCGCTGCTAAATAACCCGCTTGTCGCATTCCTCCTCCAAATCGCTTTCGAACTCTGTTGGCAGCAATGATGAAATCACTGGACCCCAGTAAAAGTGAGCCAACAGGACAGCCCAATCCTTTTGAAAGACAGATTGAAATATTGTCGAAGATAGCTCCGTAGTCTTTTGGACTTTCTCCTTTAGCTACCAATGCGTTGAATAATCGAGCACCGTCAAGGTGATAGGGAATTCCGTTCTCTGCGGCCAACTGTCCTATGCGTTTGAGCTCCTCTAAGTCCATACAAGTTCCACCTCCTTTATTGCTGGTGTTTTCCATGGAAATCAATCCAGTTGGTGCTGCATGAACATCTCCATACCCGTTGATGAGAGGTTCAATTTCACTCGCAGTGATTTTTCCGTAATCATCACCCGCCGTGCGTATTTGTAGTCCAGAGTTAAATGCTGCTCCACCTCCTTCGTAATTATAGATATGTGCATGCTTGTGGCAAATCACTTCATTGCCAGGAACGGTGTGCACATTCAATGCAATCTGATTCGTCATTGTTCCAGAAGGACAGAAAAGTGCATCTTCCATCCCGAACATCTCTGCTGCTTTGAGCTCTAATTCTCTAACCGTTGGATCATGTCCAAGTACATTATCGCCCACTTTAGCGGAGAACATTTTTTCCAGCATTTCTGCAGTAGGTACGGTAACAGTGTCGCTTCTGAGATCGATCATAGTAATGGAAGATTGTGGAGAATGAAAGTAGTGAAGGTGAAGGGAAAATCAATGAGGGCAAGTGCGAAATATAAGTGGATTTCCCACCCATTCTATCCGGGGCCACCAAGCCTCCTCCCCGAATTAAGGTACGAAACACTCCGCGAATAGTCGTAGGATAAACGTATACTAACGGGTAGTTATCAACGCGTAATAAGCTTTTATTACCCCGTTCCACATCCTGCTAACTTTGCTTACTTTTGCGGACTATGGTTGGACAAGAGCAACTTCGTGAAGTACAAGAGCGATTGAAGGCCCTCAAAGGCTATCTCCGTTTAGAAGAGAAGAAAATTCAAATCGCTAATGAAGAGGAAAGAACGGGTGATCCGAGCTTCTGGGATGATCCCAAGGAGGCGGAGAAAACGATGCGCTTTATCCGCGAACTCAAGTTTTGGGTGAATGGATACGATTCTGTATCCAATCTTGTAGATGAGTTGGAACTCGGACTGGAATTCTATAAAGAAGGTGGAATGACCGAAGAGGAAGTTCAAGACATCTACGACCGAATTCTTACTCAGTTGGAAGACCTTGAATTCCGCAATATGTTGTCGGGTGAAGAGGATAAGCTATCAGCTGTACTTCAGATTACGGCAGGAGCAGGCGGTACCGAGTCGTGTGATTGGGCCGGAATGCTCATGCGTATGTACTTGAGATGGGCCGAACGCAGCGGACATAAAGTACGTGAGCTCAACTTCCAAGAAGGCGATGTTGCAGGGGTGAAAACAGTAACCTTGGAGATCGATGGTGAATATGCCTTCGGGTATCTAAAAGGGGAGAACGGTGTACACCGCCTGGTTCGAATTTCTCCTTTTGATTCCAACGCCAAGAGACATACTTCTTTCGTTTCGGTTTATGTGTATCCACTGGTGGATGACAGTATCGAAATCGAAGTCAACCCTTCAGATATTCGCTGGGACACCTTCCGTTCTTCGGGTGCAGGTGGACAGAACGTGAACAAAGTTGAGACTGGTGTGCGTTTGCATCACGAACCTTCAGGGATTGTGATTGAAAACACGGAAACGCGATCTCAACATCAAAACCGTGAAAAGGCGATTCAGCTTTTGAAATCACGACTCTATGAGAAAGTGATTGAAGAACGCAACGCAAAGCGTGCTGAAATTGAAGCTGGTAAAAAGAAGATTGAATGGGGATCTCAGATCCGTAACTACGTACTCCACCCATACAAGTTGGTGAAGGATGTCCGCACGGGGAAAGAGACTTCTCAAACGGATCACGTGCTTGACGGGGATATTGATGCTTTCTTGAAGGCTTACCTCATGTCGGAAGGACAAGGGGTAGAAGTGGACGAAGACGCGTTCGAATAATCCGTTCGTTCATTCCATACAACCTAGAGCGTCTTCTATTCGTATATTCGATACGATGTTGAAACTCCAGGACTCCTTCCGAATCTTCGCGATGTCGGCTATGCTTTTCTGTTCTTCTATTTTGATGAAAGGGCAGGGTTACTTTGTCCCCAACGAAGGGCAATGGGATGGAGACTTCATCTATCGCTCAGTAATGGGCAATACCACCTTCTTCCTCGACGACACGCATATGGCGTTCACCATGTTAGAAGAGGGTGAGCCAGAGGACGAATCGGAGCATTCCCATATTCACTATGTAGGTGGACATCACTACCGAATCCAATTTTTAAATGCTCAATCTCCTTCTATCACTACGGTGGGAGAAACTTCGCATACACTCAACTATTTTTTAGGGAAAAGAAATCGTTGGCGTTCCGGACTTCGGGGCCGTGATGAGGTTATCTTGAATGATCTCTATCCCAACGTTGATTTGAAAGTCTATTTCAAGCATGGTCAGCTCAAGTACGACCTGTTGTCGGATGACGCGGCAAACTTATCTCATGTGAAATTTTACTACGAAGGGGTAGAAGATTTGAGAGTCGTAGAAGGGCGACTGCACATGAGTACTAGTGTGGGAGAAGTAATCGAAGCACGACCTTATGCTTATCACCCCAACACGAGAAAACCCATTCAAGCTCGATTTGAAGTAAGTGGAGATACCGTCTCATTTATCGTAGTTGAAGAATACAATGGACCAATAGTCTTGGATCCTATTTTCATTTTCTCTTCTTATACAGGGTCTTTTCAAGATAACTGGGGGTATTCGGCAACATATCACCCATTAGATTCTACGGTTTATGGAGTGGGTGTAGGTTTGGGTAGTGGCGTTTATCCCATTACGCCCGGTGCTTTGGATTCCTCCTTCGCAGGCGATAATGACGTTACGATTTCACGATTTAGCAGTGACGGTTCAACTTTGATCTATTCCACCTATTTAGGAGGTGGTTCATCCGAACAGCCCAGTAGTTGTATTGCAGATGACCAAGGTAGATTGTATGTCATGGGAACGACAGGCTCTTTTGATTTTCCCTGTACAAGCAATGCAATAGATTCCACTTTTAATTCTGGAACCCCTATCTCAGTAAATAACTTCAGCTACAGCGCAGGATCTGATTTATTTGTTTCTGTTCTTTCCGCAGACGGGACTTCTTTGGAAGGTAGTACCTATTTAGGCGGATCTGCGAATGATGGGTTGAACGTTGTCCAGAATAACCTAGGCGATAGAATGCGCGGTGAAATTATCTTGGGCAATAGTGGATCCATTTTAGTGTCGTCAACTACTTTTTCCTCTGATATACCTCTCGCCAATGCCTTTCAAACAAGTATTGGAGGAATGCAGGATGGGTGGATGATCGAGATGGATAACCAGTGCGAGAACCTGTTATGGAGCACGTATTTTGGTGGAGCACAACACGATGTAACCTTTGCCGTAAGAATGAATCCGGCGGGAAAAGTTTACACTTGTGGTGCCACGAACAGTGCGGGATTACCGGGTAGCGCAAATGGATTTCACTCTGTTTCTCAAGGTGGGAGAGATGGCTTCATCACAGTCTTTGATGCAACATCTCGCGTTCCTTTAGCAACCACTTATAATGGTACTTCTAGAGCAGATTATAATTTCTTGATCGATTTGAATGACGATGGAGATGTATATGTGTTTGGGCAATGCGACACGACTTATCCATACACGCCGGGAGCAATTCACGAATTGAATAGTTCGGTTTTTATTCATCAATTTGATTCTACCTTGGCCGTTTCGAAGCGCAGCTTGTGTTTCGGGAATGGATTGCCAAACAATACGGCCATAGCCCCCACCGCTTTTGCTGTTGATCATTGTGGTGATGTTTACTTGAGTGGTTGGGGGGGGAGTCTCAATGGGATTTCCCCGAGCACAACTACAGGGATGTACGTTACCCCAGATGCTTACAAGGATTCCACCGATGGGAATGATCTCTATTTTGCAGTAATTGATGCGAGTTTTACCAAGTTTAATTACGCAACATTCTTTGGTGCGAACGATAACTCTGCACGGGAGCACGTGGATGGTGGAACCTCTCGTTTTGATCCAAATGGTGTAATGTATCAGGCGATTTGCGCAGGTTGCGGGGGAAGGTCAAACTATCCAACGTTTCCTGCGAATGTTGTTTCTAGGGTGAACCACAGCTCGAATTGTAATCTTGCCGTAACGGTTATCGCCTTTGATCAGCAGCAAGCGCAAGTCCAGGCCAGCGTTCCAGATACGGTTTGCTCCCCTTTTCAGCTAGTGTTGAACGAGAGTGTGTCGGGAGCGGATTGGTTGATTTGGGATTTTGGCGGAGGTGATATTGATACTTCTTTTACGGTTCCAAACAGGACGTACTCAACTCCAGGAACGTATAGTCTTACGATCATTGCCCTAGATACAAATTGCAATACAGCAGATACAGCTATCATAGAATTTGAGGTCGTTAACCCAAGTGTAGATGCGAGTTTTGGAATTGCCTATGACCGATGTGATACGAGCATGACGGTGACCGTGAACCCACTTCAAGGTTCTGGATCAACGTATTATTGGGATTTTGGAGATGGGAATAGAGATACGACAAACCAAACGACTTCGCATTCGTACAGAAACCCGGGGACCTATACCATCACCGTAGTGGCTACTTCTTCCAACTGTTTTGGAGCTGTTAACGATACGAGCTATCAGGAAGTGACCTTTGTGACGCCCATGCCACAACCGAGAATTGAGTTTTCGTACGACGGTTGCGCAGGCAATGGTGTGGCTCGAATTTATGCCGTTGGGGCCGGGTGGCAGCTGTATAACTGGACCCTGAGCGATGGACAAACTTTTTCAGGACCTTTTGTGGAGACTAATGTAGATGAGGGACAGTTAACAATAACACTTTCGGCAACAGATACCATTTGCAATAGAATGGTTACGGTGACCGAAACCGTGGATGTGGTTGAGTTATCGGCGTCCTTTGAAGGTGCCGTTCCAAATGTGTTTACTCCAGACGGCGATGGCTTAAACGACTTCTTCAAATTGCGACCAGGAGTGAATGGATCGAGCCTTACTCAATTCACAATCAAAGTGTACGATCGTTGGGGACAATTGCTGTTCGAGTCTTCTGATATTGATTTTGCATGGGATGGAAAGTACAATGGTAGAGGTTTGACAGAAGGTGTGTACTTTTGGGTCATTAGTTCAAGCTCATATTGCGGTTCTGGCGTTGAACAGAATGGAACCGTTCACATTTTGAAATCAGAAGAATGATTCGCGTTTATCATAACCCACGTTGCACGAAGTCGAGAGAAGCCCTTGCTTATTTGGATGAGAAAGGATTGGAGTACGAGGTGGTGGAATACATGAAAGAACCCCTAACTCCAATGGATTTGGAAAGTGTTCTTGAAGCCTTGGATATGTCGGCTGAGGATTTGATTCGAACCAATGAAAGCGTTTGGAAAGACGATTTCAAAGGGAAGGAACTAGATGAAGATGAATTGATCTTAGCCATGATCGAGCATCCAAAATTGATGCAACGCCCCATCGTGTTAAATGCCGGAAAGGCTGTTGTGGCAAGACCTGCTGAAGAAATAGAGAAAGTGCTTTAACTGAACAATCTTTACTAAAAATGCCCCTTCACGTGAAGGGGCATTTTAGTTTTATTTACTTAGAAGTGAAGTGAGATACCATAGGTTAAGGTGTTATACTCTACGTTTTCTTCGAACTCTTCATAGTATTGTCCGTTGTTCTCGTGAACGTATGTTGGGTTGAGGAGATGTGTTAAGTCGTTTCCATATTCCACATATATTCCCACAAAGCCATATCGAACTCCGAGATGAAGGTTGAGGTTCACACGCACGCCTAAGAAGCTTTCATCGTCATAGGAGAAGTCTCCTGTGTTGGATGGATTCTGATAAGTAGTTTCTCCAGTTCCCCAGAAATCAAGACCAATATTAGCTCCAACGTCAACGAGAAGACCATTCTTGGTAGGTACGGCATCACTTGTAAAGAGCATAGGTTTGATGGTTGCCCCAACACCCAATCGCGTACTTAGTCCAATGGTTGTTCCGTAGTCAACTTCGTAACCCAAAGCTGCAGAATCTGCAGATAATTCGTAGTTGTAAATTTGCAGGCCCATTTCAAATATGCCACTCAAGTCAATGGCAGGATGCAAATTCTTGTTTGTTTCCGTCATATTGGTCCATCCACCAAAAAAGAATTCGTAACCACCTGTCATGTCATTTCCACGTTCTCCCTTGAATCCATCTTCTGGCCAGCCAAGGCGCGAAGCTTCCGACCACAGTCCACGTCCCTGAATGAGTCCAGCTCTAAAATAGGTGGTTGATGTTGTCGGGTAGCTAACGTTTTCGGTAATCTGTGTGTAGGTGGTGTCGTACTGAACATCATACCGACGCCAAGATTGGGTTGATCCTCCGCTGGTCCGCTGCGCGAAAACAGGTGAAACAATTCCGATAGTAAAGAGTAGGAGTAAATATTTTCTCATGTGTTCCGCAGGTTAGTTGATGGTCATTTTCCAGACATCCCAAGAGCCATCTGTATTTCCTCTTTGTGCAAGGAAGTACAGTTCTTTTCCGGTTGGATCCCAAATCGGACTCACGTCATGGCCAGGATGAAAGGTGAGTTGTGTGACGTTGGTTCCGTCAATCCCCACGGTGTAGATGTCTAAGTTTTCTTTGCGATTCTCTGTCGCAATGGTCGTTCCTACAATCGCCAGCGTTTTTCCGTCTGGTGAAAGGGAAGGGGAGGAGTATCCAACTTCAGGATCGCTTAAGATAAGGGTCTCTTGTCCGGTCAATAGGTTGATGGTGTAAATCTCACCTCGCCCAGTCTCACGATTGTTTCTACACACTGCAATCACATCATTACCTCCTTTGCTAAGCGATGGATTGAAACCCTCTGAGTACTGTGTCTTTAGAGCCGTACTGCGATTCACACTCCAGATGTAGTACCGGTAGTCGTTAATGCTGCTCACCGTTTCACCTTGGGTGTAGAAGATGAGTTCTCCATCATGACTGTAAACGGGGCTGGATTCGCGGTAGCTGGTCGCAGAGATTTGCTGAATGGCGGCACCCTGATTCGCTCGAATTTGCAGGATGTTGTAGTCGTTATTCTGCTCTTCTGTGAAGACGATGTATTCGCCATCTGGTGAATACGACATATCCAAAACGTTGTTTCTAAACGTTCTTTGAATGGTTGTTCTACCTCCTCCGGTATTCTTGATGAAGATATTGCGCTTAGAGTCGCGTTCAGCGACATAGGCTACCTTTTCCCCATTAGGAGAGACGGCAATCATCCCAGGTGTGTACCACGTGATTACACCTTCTGTTGATCGGATGTAAGGTCCTACTACATCTTCATTTTCTTCCGTGAATTTGGTGAATCGAATTCCACCTTCTTCAGGTACGGTAAGGTTTCGATAATCTACTGTTCGTTCCCTGAGTTCAACTTTTGGAACCGTTCGAGTAATGGTGCCTCGCGGCTGACAAGATGCCAGAGCAAGCGTCACTCCACCGACAAGTGCGATCTTGGGTAATTGTCCGTAGCACATAGATAGTTAGGCTTTTATACTATCAAAATAGTAAAAATTATCCTTTACCACCTGTATACATTTCAACTCTGATGTGATTAAAAAGAAAAAGCCAGCAGTTCTGCTGGCTTTCAAAGGAGGGGGTGGAGTTGAATTACTTCAAACTTCCAACCATATCTTCCGGTTTTACCCATTCGTCGAATTGTTCGCTAGTGAGGAGCTCTAGCTCTACCGCAGCTTCGCGAAGTGTCTTTCCTTCTTTATGTGCCTTCTTGGCGATTTTGGCAGCGTTTTCGTAGCCAATGTGCGTGTTCAAAGCGGTTACCAACATGAGGCTGTTTTCCAAATGTTGACCAATCATTTCGTGATTGGGTTGAATGCCAGCAGCACACTTATCGTTGAAAGATACACATGCGTCTCCAATCAAACGAGCGCTCATCAATACATTAAATGCAATCAGTGGTTTGAATACATTCAATTCAAAATGACCCGTTGCACCACCCATAGAAACTGCAACATCGTTGCCCATTACTTGAGCGGCAACCATGGTTAAAGCTTCAGGTTGAGTCGGGTTCACTTTGCCTGGCATGATGCTAGACCCTGGCTCGTTGTCTGGAATGATCAATTCACCAATACCACAACGCGGACCTGAGCTGAGCATGCGAATGTCGTTGCCAATCTTCATCAAACTAACAGCAACGCGCTTTAGTGCACCACTCAATTCTACCATTGCATCGTGAGCAGCCAAGGCTTCGAACTTGTTAGGAGCTGTTACGAATGGAAGTCCGGTAAGGTCAGCGATTTTCTTGGCAACTAATACGTCGTATCCAGCAGGTGTGTTCAAGCCAGTTCCTACAGCTGTACCACCCAATGCGAGTTCACGTACCATTTCAAGTGCGTTTTCAATCGCGCGAATACCATTGTTCAACTGTTGAACATACCCTGAAAATTCCTGACCCAGTGTAAGTGGGGTAGCATCCATGAAGTGGGTTCTACCTGTCTTAACGATGTTCGCAAATTCAGTGCTCTTGGCCTGAAGGGTGTCGCGAAGCGTCTTGATGCCCGGAATGGTATTCTCTACTGTCAATTTGTAGGCAGCAATGTGCATGGCCGTAGGGAAAGTGTCGTTGGAAGACTGCGACTTGTTCACATCATCATTCGGGTGAAGAGCCTTACTTTCATCAGTCAACGAACCTCCACTGATAACGTGTCCGCGATTTGCCACCACTTCGTTGACGTTCATATTGCTTTGAGTTCCTGAACCGGTTTGCCAAATCACCAAAGGGAAGTGATCTTCGAGTTTACCTGCGAGAATTTCGTCACAGGCCTTTCCAATCAATTCAGATTTTTCGGTGGATAGAACGCCTAACTCATTATTCGCTTGAGCGGCAGCTTTTTTTAGGTAAGCGAAGGCGTGAATTACTTCACGTGGCATGGAAGCCTCTGGGCCAATTTTGAAGTTGTTTCTACTTCTTTCGGTTTGCGCACCCCAGTAGGCGTCGGCAGGTACATTTACCTGGCCCATGGTGTCGTGCTCAATGCGATAGTCCATTTTTATTGGGTTTATCTGTGAGATTATTGTAGAATTAGCATAATCAAGAAAGCGGGAATCAAGCTCAATACAGAAGCGAGGAGTCCTTGCTTTACAAATGTTCCTGTAGACGATTCTTTTAGTCGGCGAAGTGCCATGGTGTGATAGGAGAGAAGAAAGCCGCCGTAGGCAAAGGCTCCAGCTCCATAGGCACGGTTCAATTGAATCCACTCTTCGGGCTCAAGTGGTACATTTCCATTAAAGCCAATTAAGGCGTTTTGCTCAATCATCCCAGAAAAAAGCGGAAAGCCCAATGCTATGATAAGCACTGATGCAGTGATAAATGCGATGGAAAATGCCTTCTTGAACATCACGTTGATTTACGGACAAATTTACAACGCGAGGATGGGTTCACAGAGCTAAATTGCTCATTTCTGAATTTTATCCCGAAAAAGTTGTGGCGAGACACGTCTTTTATATTTAATTTAGCGCCGTTAATCATTTTAGATATGAAGTTTCTAGGTTTTCTAATCTTCTTGCTAGTAGCCCTAATGGGATTTTCAATGTTGGTTTTCCTGGCCTTGTTTGTTGGCTATTGGATTACACTGACTACAATCGAGCGTTTCAATCCAGAAATGGCGAACCGCATGGTAGGCTATAAGGAAGAGGAGAAGTAATTCCTCTAACATAGATATGAAAAAGGGCTCCGAATTTCGGGGCCCTTTTTTTATTGGAGTACTTTGAGATCAATTGATGGAGCTAACCCACACGCTGTCGGATAGGCCACGTGTTTCTAGCCATCGACTGATTCGGTTGGTGTATTCTTCCACGCGTTCTTCTGGGATGGAAATATCGTTCTTGAATTGCAAGAAAACCGTGCAGATGGTGTCGTTGCTCAACGCAGATTGCGTCAACTGACCGGCATAAGCATTGGAAAGTACATCGTCGTATTGAGCGAGAATTTCAGCAATCAACGACTTTGGAATTCCCCGCTCTTCCATGAACTCTATTCGATTGTTTAAGGCCTGGATCTCTCTGTCTTTTTCGGAGAGTAGCGACTGACTATTCACGACAATCTCTGCCATACGCGCAGAGTTCCCGCCGTCTTCATTGGCTACTTCCGCGCCTTGGAATACGTGAAAATCGAGTTTGTCTAATTTGTATTTCGGGAGTTTCCCTTTCCAAGATTCAATGACTTCTACGGGAATGGTTTTTCCCAAAAAGACTACGGATAGGTAACTGCTATCCTTGTCAAAAACAAACTGCTCGCGCACAAGAGAAGTCTCTTTGTAGTGGAGTTCATTGTCGATGAATTCTCGAACTCTTTGTTCATAAAATGCCCCCATCACCAAGTTGTAGAAAATGTAAATACTTGGAAGAACGAAGATGAAAATAGTAACACCAACGATGCGCTTGGTCTTGCGCTCTTTCTCTGGATCGGGAAGTTTGCGAACCGGGTACTTCAAGTAACGAACGACAAGGGTAGTTGTTAAGCCAATGAAAATTGAGTTGATCAAAAAGAGATAAATCGCTCCAAAGAAATAGCTCAGTTCACCAGTGGCTATACCGTACCCAGCTGTACACAATGGCGGCATCAAAGCCGTTGCAATCGCAACCCCTGGAATTACATTGCTCTTCTCTCTTCGCGAACCCGCCAGGATACCAGTAGCACCACCAAAAATGGCGATTAATACATCCAGTAAGGTAGGTTGAGTTCGCGCTAGGAGTTCGTCAGATTCATTGCCAAAAGGCATGATTAGAAAGTACGTGGTGGAAGCTATAATCGCCATGCCGACAGCAATCCCTAAGTTTCGAAGCGATCGTTTGAGAAGCTCAACATCATTTACACCAATCGCGAGCCCCGTACCCATGATGGGACCCATAAGTGGTGAAATAAGCATGGCTCCAATCACAACGGGTGTTGAGTTGGTGTTCAGGCCAATGGAACAGATGATAATGGAGAAGATGAGAATCCACAGGTTAAACCCTCTAAATTCCACATCCTTTTCTATGCCTTCTATGGTAGAAGATGGATCAGCATTGTCAATAATGCTCAATCTCTGCCTAAGGAAACGAGTAAAAGTTTGAAGGAAGATGCGAAAGTAAAATCTCGATTGCTGTCTCGCGTGCTCTTCCTCCTTAACATGTTCTTCTACATGCGGATCTGCTGCGTTATCCTTATTGGGATCTTTTGGGGTGTTCGAGGTGTCGTCGTTTTGCTCAGCCATAAACCAATCAAGTGTATAAATCGCCGAACTCTACTTTAACGTCACTCACAAACATTTTAATTTCCTGCTCTTGGGATCGCGGACAAATGAGAAGTCGGTTATCATCTTGAATGACGATGAAATCTTCCATATCACTTATAACCGCCATCTTATCTGAGTCGATGCGAACGATGTTGTTTCGGCTATTATAAAGTAACACCTTTTTTGAATTCACACTATTGCCGTGCTCGTCCTTTTTGCTTTCATCGTGAACGGATCCCCAAGAACCGAGGTCGCTCCAACCAAATGAACTCGGAATAACATAGACGTTTTTCGCCTTTTCCAAGATCCCATAGTCGATGCTTTCATTCTCACAACTCGGATAGATCTCGCTGATGTATTCTGTTTCTGCATCGGTATTCAAGGTATCCCATCCTTGTTCAAAGGCCTGATACATATCTGGCAAATACTTGTCAAACGCGTTCATAATCGCATTGGCATTCCAGATAAAAATGCCAGAGTTCCAGAGGAAATCGCCGCTTTCTATAAATGACTCGGCCATCTCTAGCTCCGGTTTTTCAGTAAAGGTCTTTACCTTTTTGATATTCGGGTGATAGTTCTTGTCGTGTTCCTTGTATTGAATGTAACCATATCCCGTTTCTGGTCGATGTGGTTCAATTCCCAAAGTGAGAAGGATGTTGTTGTCCTTAGTGGTTGTAAGTGCGACGTCCAAAATCTCTTTCAGTGAATCTTCATCCGTCACCAAATGGTCCGCTGGGGTGATAATCATATTGGCCAAAGGATCTCGCTTCTTGATTTTGAAGGAAGTGTAGGCAATGCAAGGTGCAGTGTTTCGGCGCGCGGGCTCTGCAATGATGTTATCTGGGTTGATGTCTGGCAATTGTGCCGCAGTCACATCTACATATTGCGTATTGGTAATCACGTAGATGTTTTCAGCTCCACAGATTTTCGCAAATCGGCGGAAAGTTTGTTGAATCAAAGTCTCTCCAGTGCCAAGGACGTCCAAAAATTGCTTGGGTTTCTTGGATGTGCTAGCTGGCCAAAAACGACTGCCAACACCGCCGGCCATGATTACGCAATATGTATGATTCATGTGATTTTCTTTCAGGGTATGGCAAAGATAAAATTTCAAGCCACTTCAGTGAGACAATCGTCCATTTAGGCAACGTCAATTTTGGCTATCTTCGCGCCACAAAGACAGTCTTTTTTCGCCAGTCTTGGCGAGCATAAAATAAAACAGCATGTTGAATCTTGTTCTATTCGGACCTCCGGGGGCCGGCAAAGGAACGCAGTCTGAGCGACTCATTGACCGATATAACTTAGTTCACTTGTCTACCGGCGATATCTTTCGCTTTAATATGAAGAACGATACGGACTTGGGGCAACTCGCCAAGCAGTATATCGAGAAAGGTCAGTTGGTTCCAGATGAGGTGACCATTAATATGTTGGCAGCAGAAGTAGAGAAGCACCCAGAGGCGAAGGGATTTATCTTCGACGGTTTTCCTCGCACGAAGCCACAAGCGGGTGCTCTTGATGAGTTGCTTCATTCTATGAATACCTCGATTAGTGCCATGGTTGCACTTGAAGTTCCAGAGGATGAGTTGAAGGCTCGTTTGAAGGAAAGAGCGTTGAGCAGTGGTCGTGCAGACGATGCTGACCCAGCAATCATCCAAAATCGTATTGACGTTTACAATGCAGAAACTGCTCCAGTTAAGGACTTCTACATTGCTCAAAATAAATTCCACGGCATTGACGGCGTGGGTTCTATCGACGATATTACATCGCGACTCACTTCTGTGATTGATACATTATAATGGCCGGATCCAATTTCATCGACTACGTTAAGATTCACTGTACCTCAGGTAAAGGTGGACAAGGTTCTATGCACCTGCTTCGAACCAGAGGGAACGCCAAAGGCGGACCTGATGGCGGAGACGGTGGACGTGGAGGTCATGTTATAGTGAGAGGAAACTCCAATATGTGGACGCTCCTTCACTTGAAGTATCACAAGCATATTCGTGCTGAACACGGTTTTGCAGGAAGTAGAATGGACCGTCATGGTGCCAATGGTGAAGATAAGTACATCGAAGTGCCATTGGGAACCATTGCGAAGGATCCAGAAACGGGAGAGACTCTTTTCGAAATCACTGAGCACGGTCAGGAAGTGGTCTTGATGAAAGGTGGACGTGGAGGAATGGGGAATACCCACTTCAAATCGTCTACCAATCAAACACCACGTTATGCCCAGCCTGGTGAAGAAGGTGAAGAAGGATGGAGAATTCTCGAATTGAAAGTTCTTGCTGATGTAGGGTTGGTCGGTTTTCCAAATGCTGGAAAATCAACGCTGCTTAGTGCGGTTAGTGCGGCCAAGCCTGAAATTGCAGATTATCCATTCACTACACTTGTTCCAAACTTGGGCATGGTGGCGTATCGCGATTATCAATCATTTGCAATTGCAGATATCCCAGGAATTATTGAAGGTGCCAGTGAAGGTAAAGGTCTCGGACACCGATTCCTTCGTCACATCGAGCGAAACGCGCTCTTGTTATTCATGATTCCAGCCGATGCAGAAGATCATGCAAAGTCCTACGAGATTTTACTTGAAGAACTTCGCAAATACAATCCTGAATTGCTGGATAAGTCAAGAGTTCTCGCGGTTTCCAAAGCCGACCTTCTCGATGAAGAGTTGGAAGAGGAGATCCAAAAGGAACTGCCATCTGATATTCCGGTGATCTTTATTTCCTCAGTTACGGGCAAGAACATTCAGTCTTTGAAGGATCTACTCTGGCAGAAGCTGAACGAATCTCCAGAGTAATATGACGTTTGACGGACCTATTTGGGAGTTTGATCGACAACTTTTTGTTACCCTGAACAACGCGGGCTTTGAGGCTTTAGACGGCTTCATGCTCCTCGTTTCGGGAACACTCCTGTGGATTCCGTTGTACGCTTACCTAATCTTTCTTCTTTTCAAGAAGTTTCCCACTAAGAATGCCATCGTTGGATTAGCGTGGGTTGTTGTGTTGATTTTCCTATGCGATCAGCTTTCTGTTCATGCCTTTAAGGAGGTCTTTGAACGATTAAGACCTTGTCATGAACCATTGCTGGCAGGCCAAGTTCGATTGGTGAAGGAGTCGTGTGGCGGACAGTTTGGATTTGTTTCTTCACATGCTACCAATACATTCGGTTTAGCCGTTTTCTTAGGAGGACTACTCGGGTCAAAAGTTAAGTGGCTACCGGTTGCCTTATTGCTCTGGGCTGCTTTGGTGTCGTATAGTAGAATCTGGCTGGGCGTTCACTATCCACTGGATATTCTTGGAGGCGCCATTCTAGGCACCGTCATCGCCCGCTTTTTATTGATGGTGGCCAATAGAGCTATGAGCGCTTCTTCATCTTCTTGAGTAAGGCATCTTTGCTGATTTGCATGATCTTTAGCAAATCATTTTCATTGTATTCGTCTAGGGAAGGGATGACGAAACTTCCCACTAATTTCCTGCCGTCAACTCGCAGTTTACTGGCAAGTACGGGTTCTATAGCGCCATTCATAAAGGAAACCTCCAGTCCTCCTGATTTGAGCGGATTTAAATAGATCCATTGCTTGTTGTGTAGGGCAAATACGGGCAAGGACCATTTGATGGCTTCTTTCACTCCTTCATCGGATTGAAGAATCAACCAGCGAATGTGAATCCAAAGAGCATGTTCGTGTGCAGGGCGTCTATCGATGTATTCTTCTACTGGATTCATTTGGAGTTTGGGCTTCCAGCGAACATAACAAAAAGCAAGTATATTCGCTGTATGAACTTCGTATGGGTTTTTATTGGAGGTGGTATTGGCTCCATGTTGAGATACGCAATCTCATTGGGGTACGTAAACACTTTTTCGCAAAAGTGGGCTGCACTTGCCGCTACCTTAACTTCCAATATTATGGCGTGTATTCTGTTGGCTGTAGTTTGGAATCTTCAACAAGGAGCCGGTTTGTCAAAAGCGGGAATGCTTCTCTTGGCAACTGGGATATGTGGAGGATTCAGCACCTTTTCAACCTTTAGCTTAGAAACGTTCTATTATTGGAAGAATGGCGACTGGATGTATGCCGTTGCAAATGTGGTAATTAGCATTGTACTAGGACTTGCTGCAATTGCCTTGATCACACGAGCATATCCTACCTCAGAAGGGTAACCGTTCCTTTTCGCTCTATGTACTCTCCTTCTGTTGATCGGAATTTCACGACCCATACATAGGTTCCTTGGGGAGAAGGTTCTCCTGTGTTTTCGTTCACACCATCCCACCATTCAAAAGCATCTACGCTTCGGAATACAAGGTTTCCCCAACGATCGTAGATATCCAGTCTAAATTCACTGTAACCCGAGGAGAAAGATCGAAAACCATCGTTCAGTCCGTCTCCATTCGGAGTGAAGGCATCAGGCGTGTAAATCAGCGGAATGGGGGCAACGCGGAAGAGGAATAGTTGCTCGAGTCCACATCCATAGATATTATCAGCAACCACACGGATTTCATACCACCCCGTATCGCTGTATTTGTGTCGGAATTGCGTCAGGTTCGTGTAGGAACTACCATCTCCCATGGCAACAGCAAAGCTCTCATCGGGTTCAACATCGGTGATGGTCACATCAACATAGGGATTAAAGATGTCTGTCTTCGTTGGACTCACATTCAAGGTGACTTGCGCCGAAGGGTAGATGGTGATTTCAAAGGTGAAGAAGGCAGAGTCTGCACATCCTTCTAACGTGTACATCAATAGGGAGCCGTTATAGGTTCCAGGGATGTTGTAAACCTTTTGAGGATCAGGCTGGTTACTCGTAGTCCCATCTCCAAAAATCCATTCATAATATACAGGTAGAGTAGAGGTGACCGATTCGCCAAGGTCTAACTCATAAGGAGCACAGAACGTTCCGACTACGTCATTTCCAGTGAAAAATGGTCGCTCGGTTACGATGATAGAATCTCCATAAGTGGAGGTACAGCCAAAATCTGTGACTTCCAATTCAACCCAGTAGCTGCCTGTGGCGTTGAAGTTTATAGGAGGGGGATTTGCACCCGAGAATTGCTGGATATTTGCCTGCGGTGGGAAGGTCCATTCGTACTGCGCATCGGCGCTGAAGTTACCCGAAGCAGCATAGATGAAATTCTGAATATCGAAGCACGGGTTTCCAGAAGAAGTCACCGTAAATACAACTGGATTTCTCACTTCGAAAACGGCGGTTGCCGTATCAGCACAAGGTTCTCCTTTATTTACAATCAGGGTTACCGTATAAATACCCGTATCGTTGAACGTATAGGTAGGATTTGGTTGATTGCTTGTATCTGATGCGATCAAAGGATCGCCAAAATCCCAAAAGAAAGTCGTGGCATTTATGGCATTTTCTTGAAAGGCAACCGTTCTGCCCGAACAAATAGAATTAGGGATAACGATTTGGGAGATAATATCACTTCGAACATTACTCTGACAGTTCGTTACATTAAACTGGTAATCCCTGCTGATGGTTGATAACCTCTGGCCATTCCGGAACTCACTCACACATATCGCAAATACATACTGACCCAGTTGATTTGGAGTGCCTGTTAGCATTCCTGTATTTGGGTTGATGGAGAAGGTTGGATTCGAAGGAATGGGGTTTGCCGCTGATTGGGGAGCATTAAACGGAACAGCAATATATGGTGGAGCCGTAGCTGGATCGGGTTTTACACAGGTTCCACAATCGGGTGGACTAGTCGTTTGTCCACCTCCGTGAAGTGGTGAGCAGAGTTCATAGTAGATGGAGTCTCCATCCGGTTCGATCACAGAAGCATCAATGTTCAATGGGTCATTTAGACAAAGAACAATGGGAGGTTCGCTGGTAAACCTGGGAGAGGAGTTGCATGAAACATCGTTGCTCGGGATATTGACGGAGTAGGTGTTCCCCCAAGTTCCTGGATTGGGAATGTTAGCTATGGTGTTGTTTCTACAGCAACGTTGGTGGGTGATCGTGTACCCTCCGGCAATGGGTGGAAGGGTAACATTTGCGTAGTAATCCGTGTATTCGGTACAAATGTTTGGTGGACTTTGTAGACACGGGTTGTTGGTTACAGCTGGAAGACGGACTTCGGCTCCATGCGGAACTTGAAGGTTTTGAACGATGTTCCCATTAATGTCATAAATAGTAATGGTCGCCAACTGGTCAAAGTCAGCTCCGCCCGAATTACAATCGCGATAAATCCTAAGGTGGATTCGGTATTGGTTATTCCCCAAACACTCATAATCCATTTCTCCCCCTACCAAGTGTGCAGCTTGGGCGCTTGAAAAGGCGAGAAGCAAAAAGACAATAGCGAGATATGAGCGTAATAGTTTCTCCATTCGTTGCAATCAACTATATAAGGTACGAACAAGATGGAGAATAGGTTGATATTTCATGAGAGAGAGTTTTTGAAAATCTATAGAATTAATTCATTCCAGTTGAAAATCGTTGTGATTCCATGAGCTTTAAGTCGCTCTAGGTCTCGGGAGTCTTCTGTAGCGAGTAAGAAAAAATCGCCTCCCCATGCTCCTAAATGCTTGATCGTTCCACTGAGGTTAGGTATCGTATTCTGGAGAACCTCCCTTTCCATAATCGTGCCGAGTATTTCCTCATGCTGAGACATGCATTGACAGAAATGATGAAAATTCTCAGTGGAGTGCATTTGTTCCGTTAATTCCGTGATGGGGTCTACGAGTGTTTGGCGCATTTCGGGAGCCAGCTGACTATAGCTTTTCACTTCTCGCTGACTATTTTGCTTTTTGCCGGAATAGGCGAAATAGAGTTGATCCGCGAAGGTGGGGTGATGTAGAGTTACCTCATATTCTGGTTTCGATTCGTGAAGTTGAAAGAGGACCCCAGCATTTTCATAAGCCACTGCTACATCATATCCAGAGCCTGTGAGTGTATTGTAGAAAAGTTCATGTGGGTTAACTTCCAACCAATGGGCGAGTAAAGCAACTAGACTGCTGCTCGAACCCAAGCCCCATTCATTAGGGAACTCAAGTTGAGTTTCAACACTCCATCCTCCAAACGGGTTGGAGTTGAGGTCGAGGGCTTTCATCAAAAGTCGATGCAAGGTTTCTGCTACTTCGATGTCGTTCTGATTGAGCAATTTTCCATCAGAATCCCAAAGACCTCTAAACCATGCTTCGCCTTTACTATTGGTGCTTTGCCATTTAAGACCAGCGCCAGGAGAAGGGATGGCCGAAAGGTTTTGGCCTAGAACTGTAGGTACAGCCCAAGCGAGTGCACCATCGAGTACGGCGTACTCTCCGGTAAGCATCAACTTTCCGGAAGCGTGAATTTGCTTCGGGCCAAATGAATGACTCATTTGTCTTTATTCACACCTGACTTAGGTACAGGAATGCCTCTGAGTTCGCAGAATTTGGAAACAACCAAGTTGTGATGTGGCACCTTATCGGTAAAGTGCTTTACAATGGCATCGCGTTCTTCCGGAGTGGCTTCAAGTTGGTTGAGAATATTGAAAAGGTGCATTTTCATGTGACCTTTTTGAATACCTGTGGTAACCAATGCACGAAGGGCAGCAAAGTTTTGAGCTAGTCCTGAAGCAGCAACAATACCCATCAGTGTTTCACTGTTGGGATCGCCGAGCATCTCGTGAGCGAGTTTCACCATTGGATGAAGCTTGGTCAATCCACCAACAGTTCCCAAGGCAAGAGGGATTTCAATCCAGAAAGTAAATACGCCGTTCTCCACTTTACAGTGTGTGAGGCTGGAATACTGTCCGTTTCTAGAAGCATAGGTATGCGATGCTGCTTCGATAGCTCGGAAGTCATTTCCCGTTGCAATTACAACGGCATCAATACCATTCATAATTCCCTTGTTGTGCGTTGTTGCTCGGTAAGGCTCCACCTCGGCAATTCGAACGGCACGCTGGAATTTGCTGGCAAACTCCTCTGGAGATACATCCTTGTCATCGTTGAGTTCTTCAACCTTACAAGACACTTCTGCGCGAACTACACATTCTGGGGTGTAGTTACTCAAGATGCACATAACCACTTGAAGATCGCGGTCTTCAGCTGATAGATCGGTTCTCAACTCGATATCTGCTCTCATTACCTGAGCAAATTGCTCTAAACAAGAGTTGATGAAGTTTGCCCCCATTGAATCACACGTTTCAAAACGCGCTTCAATTTGGTAGTAGTTTTCGAGGACATCCGTTTTATTGACCAGAGCAATACTCAAAATACCACCTCCACGAGCACGCATATTAGCCGTGAGTTCTTCAGTCTCTTCGTAGAATTTTGGTTTCCAATCTTCAAAGAGTGTAGAAAGCGTTTCAAACGATCCAGCATAGTTAAAGTGAACATGGCCTACTTTAGTTGTGCTGATGATTTCCGTTTTAAAACCTCCTCTTTTCAACCAGAAGCCCGCAGCTTTCGAGGCTGCAGCAACCACCGAACTCTCTTCAATGGTCATGGGAAGAGTGTACAGTTGATTGTTAATTAGGAAATTAGGAGCTACTCCAAACGGGAGGAAGTAGTTGGTCATCGTGTTTTCGATGAAATCGTCGTGTAGTTGTTGACGCTTTTCGTTCGAATGCCAATACTCCTTTAGCAATTCGCGTGCTTCTTCAGGATTTTCAAAGTGTTCGTTTACTAACCACTCTATTTTACCTTCCTTAGAAAGTTTACTGAATCCCTTAATCGGTTGTTTCATAGCTTCTAATTGTGTTGCAAAGGTAAACGATTCCAAGCAAAGGAATGTTTTTAGTGTGTTCGTTAATTTGAATCTAAAGTTGGGGCAAATATCCACTCGTGTACGTTCGTGATTGTTCCATTTGGATGTATCTTTACCGCATGGCAAACCTCATAAGATGTGCAAGTTGCGGGCATTGGAATGATGCGTCGCTGACAGATTGTGCGGAGTGTAATGCGCACCTGCACGCCGAAAAAACAAAACGTGCTGAGGCTAGGTTGCAACATGGGGATTCAGAGGGGAATACTTGGGAATTTCCGATTATTCAAGTGAAGCCACATTACCCTTGGTACGTGAAACCTTTTCTGTACACGGCTAGGGCTATTCAAATCACAGGCTTGGCCATAGGCGGAGCTATCGCTTGGTCAGCTTGGTGGGCCGCAGCATAATGAAGAAATTCTGGCGAAAAGATCTTCTCTGGTACCTGGCCTTTGTCTTGGTTTTTCTCATCCACCAAGTAATGCAGGAAGTCGGGGTTCATGTTCCCATCCTAGATAATTATCTAGATCCTTTTACCGCGATACCTGTGATGCTAGGTACGCCTTTAATGATCTTTCGGATCTGGCAAATCGATGCCATTTTCTACAAAGTGACCACCATCGCGTTTACGGTTATCCTCATCGGTGTCTTTGAAACGACATATGTAGTGGAGGTAAAGATTCATCCTGATGTTTGGGATATTCCAATGTATGTAGCGGGAATGCTGGTGTTTTTGTGGAAGATCAATCCTCCTCCTCTTTCTCTACAAAGTGAGAGTTGAACTTCTCCACCATTTCGGAGAAGGTTCTCTTGGTTAGTCGCAAGAAGCCATACCCACTGATGTGATATGGAAATGGATTAGGAGGGTGTACCCATTCTGTTTCTTCCCATTCCCAAACATTCAATCCATATAGTCCATTTCTCTTGGTCGTAGAAAAATCAGCCAAGAGATAACTCGTCGGTTTGATTTGTACCGTATCGCCAGCAGCATTCGTAAGAATGTCTGTCCAGTTACTATCGGCTAAGTTGCGGGAATCTTTAGCCATTATGAAATACACAGGAGTAAAGGTGTACTCTTCCTGAAAGGCCAATCGAATTTCGCGATTTTCAGCAGCATTTATTTGTGCGTAATCGTCGGCTTTATCATTCATACCCCGGCTTCTCAGGTAATCTATGCGATCTCCATCGTCATACAAGCGAACGATTAAAACTCCACTGCGAAGATGATCGGCTCTTTGTTTCGCGCCTTCAAAATCAAATTGCCCCATTGCAAATAGCGATAGGAACAGGGATGCAATGGTCAGTGTGTATTTCATCCTAGTTTTTATTAAGTAACGCAAAGGTAGAACGATTAGATGGGCGATTAAAAGATATATCGCGCTTGAAGAGAAAGTCCGCCAGTGTTGTATGCGAGTTCAGTATCAAAAGAATAAAGCGCATTTTGGTTCATCTCAAACTTAAATTCAAAATTTCTCCAAGGCCTGTATTGAAGTCCGAGCGTAACAGTCCCTACCATGTTGTGATCGCCTAACGTTTCTGGATCGAGTCCATAGCCCGCTTGTAATCCTCCATAGGGCTGAATTAAACTCGATGTATTGGTTCGTATGATGTATGTCAATCCCAATCCAGTACCATTGTATCCTACCTTATTGACAAGATCAGTCGTGTTGCCATATTGCAATTGCCCTCCTACAAAGTGCTCAAAACTCCCACTGCGATTCAGTTTTCTGAGATATCGAACAGAAGTGGTCACCCGAAACGAGCTATCAGCGGCATCCAAGCCATAAGCACCAGACAAGTATAAGTGGTCAAAATCACTGAGCATATATCCGAATCCAAGTAGAGCCACGGCTTCGCCCCCTGGATCAGAAGAACTGACTTGAGGAATTAGGCCAACGCCGCCATCTATATGAAAATCGCCCTTTTGGGCGGCAATAGGTGGAGGAGCCATCGTGGTGTCCACTAAAATTGATGAACAGCTGGAAGTTAGAATAGTCAGAATCGAGAGGGATAGGATTTGGTTTTTCAAGACTTCATGAATTTTAATACCAATACATCTCCTGCCATTAAATGCAGTTCATTATCAGAGATTTTGAAAGAAGAAGACGAACGGATGGCATAAACGAGAGCTTTATCTAATTCATCATCTAAACAGGCGAAGGTAGTCATCTCAAAATCTCTATAAACCGTTAGTTTTTGGTTTTCGTCAGTGAGATAACTAACGAGAAAGCTATTGCAGGTGGTATAGCCGGAAAGTTTTCCATTCTTTGAAAAGACGACATATGGACTTGATCGATGAAAATCAGTTACGCTTTCTCCATCAGGAGTGATCAGTTCCATTAAATCCCATTTGATTCCAGCGAGTTGAGACGAATCGGTCGAAGCTCGAATCGAATCGGTTTCCATCAATTGAGAATGTACAGTTGGCAAGTCTGTGTTCAGTAGCAGGCTGAATATCGGAAGGAGGGTTGTCATCAGTTTCATAAGCTTCGAAATTAGGATAGTAGTCTATGGATTAAGGTACGATACTCAAGAAATAAGCATACCGTTTTTTTAATAGAGGGAATTGACAATGGAAATAACCTACGCTTCTGAACGTTGAAATTTTCTATCTTCCACCGAAATTTCAACGAAAGCTCACATGAAGAAGATTGGACTGATACTTAGCTTAAGTCTTGTTGGATTCTTTTACAGTAACACGTCGAAGGCACAACTTGTACTTCAGTTTGGATATGAGAATATTTTCCAAGGTGCCTATGTAGGTGCGGGTTATATTTTCGCGGATAGAGTGATGTTAACAGGAGAAGTTGGGCTGGGCTCTGAGTTTCTCATTCCCAAGGCTGATTTGGCTGTGCGGTTTTTGCGATTGAGAGAATCGGAACTCGATTTCTATATCGGGGCTGGTTACGGCTATACATTCGAAAGGATAGAGAATGTTTTTCCATCTTACATGTACGAAGGTATTGTGTCCATGCACTATCACGGATTTATCGTGGGTTATGCTCTAGGATTTTATGATCCCACCAATCCGGCATTGTCGGGAGTTGGTGATTACCACTACTTCAAAATAGGCGTACAGTTCGACTAAAGTCCTAATGTTAGATGAAGGAAGAAGATTGAAAGGTATTCAGGTTCTGAATGCTTTTCAATCTTTTTTTTGGTTGGATTTTCGGGGGATTTTGCCCCGGGGACAGCACCCCTGTCCCCAGTTTTAAGTTCTGAATTCTCGTGGAGAAATTGCCGTATCTCATGCGACACTTTTTCAACTAAAAACGTTTGAAAACTAGGTGTTTACAAACGTTTGCATGGCGGCTTCTTCAGAATAATTATGTAGATTCTCGATGGGCGGGGAGGGCAAAGCCCTAGTACAATTCGGCGTTGTTTCCACCACATTCGAATCCCTAATCATGACCTCTCTATTTTATTTTCTCCCCTTCCGTGCCCTACATTTGTCCACACATGCAGAAACTCAGAATCACAGTTGGATTGCTCTTTACTGCCCTTTTATTGTGGCAGGCTATGGGCGTGTTTCCAACTTTTGAGTTCACTTTGAATCGCGTTCGTCGAGAGATGAAGGCGGCGATAAAAAATGGAGTGCCGGAATCAGAATGGGTGGAGTTTGCTATAGATTCTATTCAATCTCATATCACGTGGACAAAACCTGAAAAGGAGTTTCGCTACCGCGATAAGATGTACGATGTCCTTCATTATCGAGGTGATTCAAGTGAAATTGTGGTCTGTATCATGGACGTTAAAGAAAGCGGTCTCTTCGAACATCTCGAAGAACTCGTGGCGCAGTCGGGGTACGGAAATGATGACCATCCTGGGCCAATCCGACAGGTGATCAAGGCGTTTTCTCCTGTTTATATCTTATCCGAAGACATGCTGATACCACCTGCCTTGTCATGGCATGTGATTCATCGCTCTGAATATCATCTACCTGGATCAGCCATCCATCCACGTGAGGTAGAACATCCACCTTGTTAAATGACGCAATCCACCTACTTGATAGCCTGACTTAGCTAAAGTTCAGGCTAGTGGTGTGTGCTCTATTCTAGAGTATTTCACCAAACCAATATTGGAGAGAAGTAGTCATTTAACATATTGAATATGAAACAGTTTTTCGCTGTTTGCGTAGCCTTATCAACTTCAGTTCTAGGCTATGCACAATCCTTTGAAGGCCAAGTGGTCGACAAGCTAGGTAACCCTGTGCCTAATGTTTTGATCTCGCAAGACAATTCTGTGATCGGTCAGACGGATGCAAATGGAACCTTTAGTATGAATTGTCCATCTGGAAGCATTGTGTTTTCGAGTATCGGTTTTGCAAAGACGGAGTTGTCTTACGTGAACTGCGACGAGAAGATGATAGTGGAGCTTCAAAATTCAGAGGTAATTCAGGTAGTTGATGTTTTTGGACGGTATGCCGATCCTCAAATTGACTTGCCACAACAACAGAATAGAAGTGTAGTGACTCGTGCAGATCTGCAGGAGCAAACCGGTTTGTTCTTGGAAGAAAGTATGAACAGAACTCCGGGAGTTCGCGTAGAGAAACGCACCATGGCCGGAGGTCAGCGGGTTACAATTCGCGGGTACGGAAATACCGAGCGCTTTAATGGCTACGGATATCGAGCATACTTGAATGGTATTCCCGTGACAAATGCAGAAGGGGTAACCACTTTGGATGACATCGATCCTTCCCTTCTTCAGAATATCACTGTAATTAAAGGTCCAGCAGGCACGAGGTATGGCAATGGAATTGCAGGTGCGGTTTTGATGGAGTCGCTCCAACCCGCGAAAAGTGGAACTCGCGTTTCTCAAGAGGGACTGGTGGGATCATACGGACTTTGGCGCACCAACACGCGTTTCGAAAACCGAGATGAGAATTCCTCTATCATTCTGAATTACGGTCATCAGAATTACGATTCATACCGCATACACAGCGCTTCAAAGAAGGATTTCCTATCCCTTTACGGCAATGTCAATTACGCGGCAAATCGGTCAATGAGCTATTACTTCGGATACGCGAATTCGCAAGATCAATTGGCGGGTCAATTGGACTCTACACAATTCTATAACAGAGAGAACATAGGAGAGGATCGCTATTTGGGTAATGATGGTCGTGTGTATTACGAAGGATATCGGGCCGGACTTTCTCATGCGGTACAATTCGGATCTTGGTCGAATAACACGAGCGTTTTCTTTTCAAATATTGATCTTGAACAAGCGTATGCAGTGGGTTTGAATAGAAAGAACACCACAGGAGCTGGGGCGAGAACGGTCTTTGATTGGGCAAACTCCGACGGATACTTGGTAGGTAGCGTGGGGGCAGAATTGCAATTCAACAGTGCTTATGGCAAGACATATCGCTACATGGATCATGTCATTCTTGGAGTGAATTCTGATATCGAGTTTGACGGAGCTAATGCCATGACCTTTACAGAATGGACGTACCAATTTGCTCCTAAATGGAGTATTACTGGAGGCCTTAGTTACACTTCGGTTAAGTATGATATCACTGATCGACTCACCTATGTATCAGGTCATGTAGATGGAAGTGGCAATCTGACCTTCCCTTCGCAGTTGAGTCCTCGCCTTAGCCTTTTGAAAGAAGTGTCGAATGCCTTGAGTTTTCAGTTGAGCTATAGCCGTGGTTTTTCTGCCCCAACCTCTTCGCACATCGTGATTGGACAAACTGGAGAAGTGAATACATCACTGATTCCTGAAATGGCTGATCAGGTTGAATTTCATGGGTTTGGATCTACTGTCGACAACCGTTTGCGCTACGATTTGAATGTGTACGCACTGATGATTAGAGACAAAATCACAACGGAGGCGATCGCGGATAGTACGGGGTCTGTGATCTATACACGCTCCACCAATGCAGGCGGTCAGAACAATTTCGGAGTAGAGTTAGCTCTGGATTATGCAATTATTCGAGGATCTTCATCCCTTGTGAAAAACTTGAATTTGTCTGCTAATTACTCGTACAGCAACCATACCTATGATGGCTTTATGAGTGATGCTAATAACAACTCGGCTACTGAAGATTATTCTGGTAATGCAGTTTCAGGTGTGCCGCCGCATTTGGCAAATATCATGCTGACCGGTGAGTTTGCTGGTGGATTCTATGCGAACATCGGTTGGCAATATGTAGACGAAATGCCGATCACATTCGACAACAAACACTTCGCTCCATCTTTCAATTTGTTGAATGCCAAGGTGGGGTACAAGATAGAGCTTGGTCGATTTGCATTGGATGCATTTGTAGGTGGACAGAATCTCACCAACGATTTGTACTATACCATGATCGTCTTGAATCAGAGCTTTTCTGGACCAAGTTCACCTAAGGTTTACTTGCCAGGGGTAACGAGTTCATCCTTCTACAGCGGCTTGAAACTTTCGTACAAACTCTAAAAGATCAATCCGGACTCGCTGAAAAGGGAGTCCGGACTTTTGGTATGAAAAGTTTGATATGCACCTTCGTCACGCTAGTAGTGGTTGCTTCTTGTGGCCGATTTGGCAATGAAACTTCGGAGTCTAGCACTTCTTCAGAGAGGTATCTTTGTCTTTCAAGCAATACACTGAAATGCTGTATGCCCTCGGGAAGTCCACGTACGGTATTGAGTCGTGAACGCATTGCGGAATGTTATGGAGTTGAAACTTCTCTGGCTAGTGGTCAACTTATAGTGAGAGGGGTGAAATAAAAGGGAGTGTCGCTAGCGACACTCCCTTTCAATGTGGTAGCCGATTGAAGGCTACCCTACCTGCATGTATCTTAACTACTTCAATTATGAAGGGGAGGAGATAGTTCGATAAAGTCGACAATCTCCTCACGCAATTCATCAATAACAGCACCGATAACTGCACAGTCGTGTAACTCCAATATCGATTCTAGACTTTCCAGTTTCATGAGAGAAATGAGTTCATGTACGAGGTATTCGGCGGAGTTTAATTTCTGAGCGACTGGAATCTCTCCGAAATAACTACTCACTCTACAGGGAAAGTGATCCATCAAAACCAAGGCACTTAACCCATCGGAACTGAGGTCTTTTAAGATTTGAATGTCATCAGAATCCAATTGATTGATGTTGCTGGATTCAAGGGCGAAGAATTGAACTTTTGGAGATTCTTCTGCCAATTTATTAATGCAGGAATCTCCACAGTATAGAAGTAGTGTTTTGTCGGGAAGTCCCTCTACAAAACGCTTATAGTCTAAATGCATCTCAATAGAAGTTGAGAAATGTTGATAGGTAAAACCTTCGGCACGAAGGAAAAAAGGGAACGGACTCGTTTAGAATTCAGAGAAAGACTCTGAATATGTGAGAAGCATGCCCGAATCTCCGAGCCCGTTCCTTTGAGGATTCGCAATTGCGATGTGTTGTAGATGTGTCAGCAATGTGACACATGATACCACTGCGGAATACTGCAGTAGCGTATACCGTGATGTGGCTGATATTGTCAGCTTACCGTTTTAAGAAAGGTGGAAGCGCCACTGATGATTTCGCACATACAGCTTTGTTGGCGGCATGGCGAGCAAACTCACATCGATGGGCTGCGATGTCGAAAGAAAATCGCTGAGGATAGAAAAGAACTTCCTATCGGCGAATTCGTACGCGTCAAATTCATCATCCTCGGTTTCTTCACTGATGTCTTCTGCTACAAAGTAGAATAGATCGTGACCTACTGAATGATTGAAGTGTTCGGATTTGGGATGAGGTTGAGCCGTGTTCACTTCTGTAATAGATGCATTGGCTCCCTTGCTACTAAATGCAGCTGCGATGGTAGCAAAAGCCCAAATGATTACAAGAAGTCGAAACTGGATTTTCATCCTTGAGTTTTAGAGCTACAAAGGTAAAAGACATCTTAGCGAAAAACGCAAATTTCCGTTAAAACATCTTTAGAATGAGTAGCTTAAAGGTTGTGGTTGGATAGTGTCTCTAAGTACCAAGGTGAAGTGTGAAAAGCGCTTCTCACTTCTATTGCAATCTTGCATTTAGAGGGACGCTGTATCGCATGCGAACTGGCTTGCCGTCTAGTATAGCTGGAATCATCTGTGGGAGATGACCCACCGCTCGCATGGCAGCCTTGTCAATTTCAATATCCCCAGAAGAACGCACTACATTGATGCCAACGATGGCTCCATTGGTGGCAATGACAAAATCAACCCAAGCTCTTCCCTGGCTACCTATTTGTCGACTGATTTCTGGAAATTCGAAATGCTTAGCGATGGTCGAGTTGATCTTTTGTTGAAAGCAAATGAATTTTTCATGTTCGCTAGTCTCTGTACATTCAGGTAATGAAGGTCGAGCTTCACCACTTGTGTGCGTGTTGATATAGTCCATGTCACTAAACACAGGGTAATCCTCTAGGGATTGCGTGAACTGGCGCTCGATAATTGAATTAAGAGAAGGGTAGATGTAGACATGGGACGGCTCGTTCTCTTTCATGTTTTGTTCCCATGATTCAGCAGGGCCAACAATGATCGTAGAGGTTTGGTTGGAGTGATCATGAAAGATGGCCATGTGATAACCATTTAGTGTATAGACGGGGAGGCCTATGGTAGAGTAGAAGTATTCAAACTTGTCGGCGTCTCTGGATTCTTGATCATAGGGTAGGGCCAAGTGAACCACTGGCACCTCTTCGGATGAACACTCTGAAATGAGATCCTCTAAATATTTAGCGCATTCTAGGTATGTGACGTAGCGGACATAGTTTCCATCATCGGTCGCAACTCTCTGAATGTATGGGCCGTTTTCTCTTTGTCGCCAAACTTCTGGTTCGCCTTTCACAATAAATTCACTTTGGCCAAGTGGCACACGAAATCGAACGATGTCTTCAGCGGGTTCAATATTGGTCCAAGTTGTATCCAAGTTGTATGCTGAATTCCCCTCTGCGATATTCAGCAACTCGTACCATCCTACACAACCGGCTGTCATTCCATCTTTCCAACGAATCAAACAAGGATAGGCATTCCATTCAATGCGCTGTACCGAGATTAAGGTTGTGTCGTTTGTGATGTAGAAATCAACAGCAGGGCCGTTTTGGGTATACATGCCAGGCTTGTGGAAGATGTAGAGGATACTGTCTCCCTTTCTGTAGGGCTCTAATTTATTGCGGATATCCTCAATTTCAGATCGAGAGAAATCCCACGTAACGATGTGACCAGCAGATCTCGTTCTGTGTATGCTAAAGGAGTGAAGAGAGTCAGCCCAACGCGTAACCATAGCAGGGATGCGATAGGCGAGTGTATCGATTTCAACGTCCAATAGTGGGTTCACCTTTTCTGAAAGAGGTGAAAAGCGACTGGATACTTGAAACGGTGAATCTCCTCGGGTGATTCTTGCCATCTCTTCAATAGAGATGGATTGAGAAAAGACACAAACAGAGGAAAGAGTGAACACACCGATGAGGAGTGTTTTTAGGATGAGAGCGAATCGAGATGCCAACATGAAATTCAAGCTGAATTATTTAACAAGGCAAATATACTGTCACTTTTAAAACCTTCACATTTTGTAAAGTGCACTATCTAGACCTTTCTCTATATTCGCTTTTCATCACAGGAATTCCCATGAAGAAGATTTTACCTCAATTACTCGGATGTCTGGTGTTGGTGCTGATTGCAACTTTCACGGCCACCAAGGGAGAATTGTTGAACTATGACGATGAACGCTATATCGCTAGTAATCCGTGGTTGAATGGGACGTCAAATCCAGATGAATCAATCCTGACGACTTTTTTTGATGGTCACTATCATCCATTAACCCTCATCAGTTTGAAGCTGGATTTGGGCTTTGGAAAGGATCCCATTGCTGCCCACCACACGGTGAATTGGTTGTTGCATGGATTGAATGCCACAGTCCTCTTGTGGTTTGTGTTTACGCTGACAGGCAATCGAAAACTTGCATTGGGCGTAGCCTTGTTGTGGGGATTGCACCCCGTTGCTGTAGAGAGTTATGCATGGATGACTGAACGAAAGAATGTATTGTATGCCCTGTTTTTCCTCTTGGCAAGTACCCAGTATATACTTTACCTGAAGGAGAGAAAGATGGCCCGATTGGGGTATGTGGCTCTGTTCTTCGCGCTATCGTGTTTGTCAAAAGCTCAAGGAATATTGCTGGTGCCCGTTCTCTTTTTATTGGATTACTATGTATCTGGTTTGCTGTGGGATAGGAGTAGATGGAAGGAGAAGTTGGGATTCGTGCTCGCAGCTATTGCAGTCGCCTACATCGGACAGTTAGCGCAGAATGAAGCGTGGAATGTAAGTGAACAGACTTACGGAGTGGTCAACCGCCTGTTTACGGGGTCATATGCTTTTGCGGTGTACATAATACATACTGTTATTCCGGTTGGACTTTCACCGTACTATCCATATCCAGCAGATTACAATGCGGAGTTATCAATCTTACATTATTTGTCGCCTTTGGTTTTTGTAGCCTATGCTCTTGCCCTTTTCAAGGCCTATCGCAGAGGAGCGAAGCTTTGGTTCTTTGGCCTGTGTTGGTTCATCGTGAACGTGGTATTACTTCTCAAGATACTAGAAGTGCCATTCGGAGCATACATCATGGCAGATCGATATGCTTATGTTCCAATGATGGGGTTGTTGATCCCTCTCGTTTCTGAATTGTACACGCTGGTTCAGAAATATGTCAAAGCCAAGAATCCAGAATACATCGCAACTGGCGCAATTGCATTGGTGTTCGTGGTTTTGCTGCGCAGTGGAATCTCAGATTGGAAATCCAGCGAGTCGCTTTGGTCGAAAGTGGTGGATGAATATCCAGCATATCCTCATGCCTACAATATGTTGGCCTTGGGCTACATTGGTGAGGGAAATGCAGAAGATGCTATCCAGACATTTGAACAGTTAGATCAACTCAGTCCGGACAAATCAGATGCTCCAATCAACCTTGCGGTTTTATATGAGCAAATGGGGAATTCACTGGATGCGGATGAACAGTTGGAAATTGCACTCCAACGGGAGCCGGAGAATGAGCAAGTTCTTGAGAAGGCTACTATTATCAAACTGAGAAGGAACAAGTTGGAAGATGCCTTACGGTATTCCGCTAAGGCCATCGAACTGTATCCTGAATCTGTGGAGTTGTACATTTTGCGCTCACAGGTCTTGGCACGAAATGGTCAGGTGGAAGAGGCAATAGACCTTCTTGAAGAGCAACCTCAAACCAATGCGGTTCAAAAACTCATTGGACAACTCCAACAATTGCAACGAAGTACACCATCACAGGGGGCGTCACGAGAACGCAATGCGGCTAAGATGTTCATGGACCAAGGCGTACAAGCGGCTAAGTCGGGCAATTATGATCTCGCATTAGAGAACTTCGACAAGGCTATTCAGGCAGATCCCACCATGTACGAGGCCTACGCTAACCGAGGTAGCTTCTACGCTCGTGTTGGAGAAACGGCTGAAGCAGAAGCCAACTTTCTTCAGGCGGTGAAGATCAACCCCGGGGCCTTTACCGTGCATGCCATGTTAGGGTTGCTCTATGCCGAAACGGGAGATGTTCAGAAATCCTGTTATCACTACCGTGTAGCGGCTAATGGAGGGGTTCAAGTAGACCCTCGTATGTTGGCGAAATGTGAGGAGAATGGACTGTAAGCTTACTTGCTGAGCTTCATGGTGTCGAGTTGCCAAACCTGGCGAACGTAGTAGTAGTGATACTGGATACTGTCGGGGTCTCCTGTGAGTTCTGTGTACACTTCGGGGTAGCCAGCCAATCCAATTAGCTCTCTTTCGCTGTGTTTGGCCGTTTGGAAATCCAATCCTGTTCGCGTGCGGTAAAAGGGTTTTGGATCTTCTCCGAACTCTTGAGGACGCAATAGTTGAAAGTAATTAGCTCCTATGTGACCTTCTACAAAGAAACTACTGTCGATGAAGGGCTCTACCTGATTGGTTACGGTGGTAGTTTGGGTTGACCATGTTCCAGAATTGGGATCGAAGGTGCGCACTTCTGTCTCTTCCGTGTAAATGCGATCAGTCCATTCCAAGGCCCCTTCAAAATTACCGTTACTGCGATTGTAAAGGGAGATCGATAGCTCGCCTCTCAGTTTATTTCGACCAGTAACGTAAGTGATTTCTCTATTTGGAACATCTACATCAATAAAGGTGTCTCTCGTCTCTCCAGAGAGTTCAACATCGAGATTCATATTGCTAGTGAATTCAAATCCGGTAGACGTAACGGGGTCTTCGCCACAGGCAAATACAAGTAGTCCCAAACCCAAAATAGAGAAGATAGTGCGCTTATTCATGCTAACAAATATGAAGAAATTGACGGTAAGTTGTTTGTTCGAGTGAACAAGGGCCGGCGCATCAATTTCGTGATCGTTCTGTATAGATTGTTACGAAGTTGTGTGACAACAGGTTGGAGAGCGTGACAAATCTATGCGGGGTTAGTAAGAGTATGTCGCCTTTATCCGTGAGATAAGAAGGTACAGGGCATTTAAAAAACGTGCAATATTTCTATGAGCACTTATTCTTGCGTAGCTTGGCTGTATTCTATTTGGTGGTTCAATCCCCCTACTAACACAAGGGTTCAATAAAATTTCAATGAAGTTCTTCAAAGAAGTAAAATCTCACAGTAAAGGCGTTGATTTCTCAATATTAATTTTGCGATTAACCTTCGGAGGGGCTATGCTCGTGCACGGCTTATCGAAATGGAGGAAGCTTTTCAGTGGAGAGGAAATTGACTTCATTGATCCGATTGGAATTGGAGAGACCGAAAGTTTAGTACTGGCCGTATTTGCAGAAGTAGTCTGTGCCATTTTGTTGATGATAGGTTGGATGACGCGCTTTGCTCTTATCCCCCTACTGGCGACTATGATGGTTGCCTATTTCATCGTTCATTGGAACGACGATTTTGGCTCGAAGGAAGCATCTCTGTTGTATGGCGTGGCTTATTTGGCCTTGTTTATTACCGGTCCAGGGCAATTTTCTCTGGATAGATTAAGAAAGAAGCCTAGCCGATTCTAAGTGAAGTCATGCTCAGACTACCTGCTAATAGGTGGTCGTTGAACAACGTGATTTCTTCACTGCCTTCGCGTAAAGCCAAGCTATAGAGTAGGGGTAAATAGTGGTCGGGTGTAGGAATGGCATTGTTCCAAGCTGTGCCTTTCGACTTGTACTCCAACAACGGCTTGAAGTCTCCGTCTAAGATGTACTTGTTGATTTCTTCATGAGCTTCATGCGCCCAATCATATCCGTGATCAACGGTATTGATGTTTCTCCAATCCACCATGCGTAAGTTGTGGATGATGTTTCCACTGCCAACAATCAAAACTCCTTTACTGCGCAGTTCGCTGAGTTTCTTCCCCAATTCATAGTGGTAAGTGGCAGGCTTTGTATAGTCGATGCTCAACTGAATGACAGGAATGTTGGCATCGGGATACATGTGTTTAATCACCGACCAAGCTCCGTGATCGAGGCCCCAGTTGTGATCTAGTTCTACTTCGGTTGGACTGAGGATTTTAGCGGTCTCATTCGCCAACTCGGGGTGTCCTGGTGCTGGATATTCAACATCAAAAAGCGCTTGAGGAAAACCGCCAAAGTCGTGAATAGTAGGTGGCATCTCCATGGCTGTAACTTTGGTTCCTCTCGTAAACCAGTGAGCAGATACACATAAGATGGCTGTTGGAGTAGTTTTGATATTCGCCGCTGCATTTCTAAAACCACGAACAAATTGATTCTCTTCAATGGCATTCATGGGGCTTCCATGACCCAAGAAGAGTACGGGCATCTTTTCAGAAGGAGTAAGTGAATCACTCAACTTCGAAAGATCGGATAAACTGGATAGACCCATAGCGATTGGCATTGCGGAAAGTGCCTTGATGAAGTCACTTCTTTTCATAAACTTAGATTGAGGAGGTGCTCAACAACCTCTGCAAGTTACGAAAATATTTTAATCAATGTTACAACATTAAAAATACCATTACCTAAAGAGGATAGAAGGAAAGCACGGCTGAATTCGCACGGAATCGTCGAGCTGTCATTTCTGATATTTATAGTGTTATCGCTTAAAGGAGATTCCCCAAGAAAGACTGATGCCCGGAATAGGGTCTTCAATTTGTGCATTTAATTCTCCGCTACCTGGAGCTCCAGGGTAATAGCTCATTGGCATCCAAACACCTGCGCCCACTTTGAGATAGCTGCTTTCCAGATGGAAGGTATAGTTGATATTCGGGAAGAGCATCATATCCATTTCAGGACTAGTGGTCGTATTCAGAGGACTTACGAAAGGGAAAGCATGATAACCTGCGGCTTCCATTCCAATTCCCCAATCTTTATAGTAATAGTGCAGTCCAATGAGTGTTGATGAGATAGCTTCTCTATCATCAAAGAACGCCACCGGTACACCTAGACCCAGCTTTAAGCCAATGGCATTGTTGTCGTTTAAATTCCAAACCCCTTCGGCGTTGATTGAAAGTCCGATGAAGTTGGTTCCACCAATTTGGATTTCCGTGTTCAGTGTTTGTCCAAAGGATGCGAATGAGGCCAAGAAGGCCAAAATCAAGAAAGAGCGTTTCATAGAGATGAGCTTATTAGAGTGACTAATAAACACAATCAAAATGAAACGCTCTCCTAATAAGATGTTAAGAAGTTTACTTCTTCAATTCTGCAATGTAGGCGTCGTAATCAGCCATAGATTGTTTTAGAATTTGCTTGGCTGTAGCCGCATCTTGGAAGTCTTCTACTTCTACAGTTTTGTTCTCAAGTCGCTTGTATTCTTCAAAGAAGTGGCGGGTTTCTCGCAATAGGTGTTCTGGAAGTTCAGAGATGTCGTTGTAGTGACTCACACTCATATCGTTTGCTGCAACGGCGATGAGTTTGTCGTCCAACTCACCTTCGTCTAACATGCGCATAACGCCGATGATTTTTGCACGAACGATACAAAGTGGAACAACATCAATTTGAGAAAGTACTAGAATGTCCAATGGATCCTTATCGTCACAATAGGTTTTAGGAACAAAACCATAGTTCGCAGGATAATAGACAGATGAATAAAGTACACGGTCCATCATTAGGAGTCCGCTTTCTTTGTCAAGCTCGTACTTGGCACGCGTGTTCTTAGGAATTTCGATAATGGCATTTACCTCGTCTGGAGCGTTTTCGCCATAATTTACTTTGTGCCAAGGGTTATTTGGATCAAAAGACATGCTAACTATTGTGTTGTGTTTGGTATTCTACCTGCGTTTTCAGGGGCGCAAAGGTAAGCATTGCACGCGTTATATCTGGCGCTACCAGAGATTTTCATGTTAAGAAATCTGTAGGGCAATACTGTGATTTAGACGGTAGTAAGCGATCGTTTTATTCCCTTGGATAAACGAAAGGAGGACCGAGTACGAGTTGCGCTTGATCGTACTCCCCTGATATAAATCAATGCTTTGGAATGATTTACTCTTTTTTTGTCGTGTGCGATATTCTTTTATACATTTGCATCGTGAACGATATAATCGAATGCGATATGAATTGGAATACAGTAAAGACAAGCAGTGTTCAGAATGTGGCGAGAGTGATTCTCGGTTCATTCATGTTGCTAGCAGCAGTGGGGCATATGACTTTCCAGCGATTGGAGTTTCGTGCTCAAGTACCTCAATGGGTGCCTTTAGATACGGATTTAGTGGTGATTCTCAGTGGAGTTGTAGAAGCGGTTCTTGGACTGGGGATGATCATAGGAGGGAAGTGGAAGGTACGAGTAGGATTGGCTCTTGCCCTTTTTTACGTGCTCATTTTCCCAGGAAACATCGCACAATACCTCAATGGAATTGATGCCTTTGGATTGGACAGTGATAGAGCTCGACTCATCCGTTTGTTCTTCCAGCCGGTATTAATTCTGTGGGCTTTGTGGTCCTCTGGTGCTATTAAATGGTGGAGAAATCGAAAAGCAAATCAAGCATAAATAGAGTGGAGATGAATAGTCCTTTTTATCAATTAGAAGCGAAGAGTTTATCAGGAAAGCCAGTGTCTATGAACGACTATGCGGGGAAGACGGTCTTGGTGGTGAACACAGCTAGCAAGTGCGGCCTCGCTCCTCAATTTGAAGGTTTAGAAGCGCTTTATCAGAAGTACAAAGACAAGGGATTGGTGGTTTTCGGTTTTCCGAGTAATCAATTTGCCAATCAGGAGCCTGGAGATGCCGAGTCGATTTCCGAAGCGTGTCAATTAAATTACGGCGTAAGCTTCCCTATGTTCGACAAAATTGAAGTGAATGGATCAAATGCTCACCCCATTTTCAAATACCTAAAAAGTGAATTAGGAGGTATCTTTGGAAGTCGAGTTAAATGGAACTTTACCAAGTTCTTGGTGGATGCTCAAGGAAAACCTGTCAAGCGTTTTGCACCTACCACCAAACCCGAAGCCATCGATAAATACCTGGCAAAATTGCTGTAATATGAGTACGAGTCCCAAAGAGTTGTGGTTGGAAAATCAAATTTGCTTCCCCTTGTATGCAGGGTCCAGATTGATCACCAAATTGTACACTCCGTTTCTTCAAGAATTGGATATTACCTATCCACAGTACCTGGTTTTACTTGTGTTATGGAAGGAAGACGCACAAACTGTTTCTCAAATTAGCGACAAATTGTTCCTGGAAACGAATACCATCACACCTCTTCTCAAACGGATGGAGCAGAAGGGATTAATTGCCCGAGTGCGAAGTACTGCTGATGAACGCAAGGTGAACATTGTGCTAACCTCAAAAGGTCTTGACCTTCGTGAGAAAGCAGAATGTATCCCGAATGAAATCGTGAAGCAATCCAATAAATCGGATGTGACCCTAGAAGAAGTGATGCAACTAAAGGAGACACTGAATAAGATGTTGCGAATTTGGTCGGAAGCAGAAGAGTGATTGAATACTTCTGAGACTTTCTACACGTCACTTTGTGTAATTGAAGTACCTTAAATACTCAGAACGATTAAATGCGTTTCACCATGAAAGTAGAAGGGAAAGTTTGGGTGGTTACCGGAGGCGGTAGCGGAATGGGCAGAGAGCTTGTGCTCCTGTTGTTGAAACGAGGCGCTAAGGTGGCAACCTTGGATATCAATGGGGATTCTCTCGCAGAAACGGCAAAGCTCGCAGGCGATCACGCTCAGAGTCTATCTACGCATGTCCTCGATATTACGGATAGAGAAAAGGTTCATGCCTTTCCAGAAGAGGTTATTAAGATTCATGGTGCGGTAGATGCGATAATCAACAATGCTGGAATCATTCAGCCCTTCATCAAAGTGAACGAGTTGGAATACGATGTGATTGAGCGCATCATCAACATTAACTTTTACGGAACGCTCTTCATGGTGAAGGCTTTCTTGCCGCATTTGTTGAAGAGGGAGGAGGGCTACATCGCAAACATCTCCAGTATGGGTGGTTTCTTGCCCGTACCTGGGCAAACGTTTTACGGCGCTTCAAAAGCAGGAGTAAAACTTCTCACAGAAGGTTTGCACTCCGAGTTGATGGAAACGAACGTTCGTGTATCTTGTATTTTCCCTGGGGCGATTGATACAAATATCACGGCGAATAGCGGGGTAGAAACTCCGGGTCATGAGAAGGCAGATGCAAGCAAGTTCAAGGCGCTTCCAGCTCCCGAAGCTGCACGAATTATGCTAGATGGCATAGAGAAAAACAAGTACCACATTTTTGTGGGGAAAGATTCAAGCTTCATGAATAAGCTTTGGCGACTCGCACCCGAACGAGCCGCGAAATTGATTTATTCAAAAATGAAAGCGTTGCTCAATTAGCCTCTATCTTCTCCTAGTAAAGGGTAAGAGAGAACTTGTCCGAGGTTTTCTGCAGCGCGGAGGTCCATCAAATAGCTAGGGTCTTGCAAGATCTTTTTGATGTGGGCTCGATAGAAATAACCCAGAGCGCTCTGCTCAACTTCCAGTACGTTGTTACACTCTTTGAGAGCCAATTGTAAGTCTTCACTTGAATAGTCTTCTCGTAAATCTTCATAATCGATGGAAGGCAGTTTTTCGATCTCGTCTAATGAGTAGACAGCGAATGAATTGAAGAGGTGAAAATCATTCAGACGGTAGCGGCCTAAGATGATTTTAACGCGGGTTAAGGGAATGACAGTGCTACTTGGGTCGAGTTCTGATGCCTTTTTCAAGTCAGCCTTCGCCAACTCGGTTTCCCCCTGCACCAAGTGCAACTCACAGCGCATCACATACGCCGAGCTGAGGTATGGAGTTATGCCAGAATTGCCCAACAGCGATTCCATCAGAGTTACGCCAGAATCAGCATAGGTAAGTGCCAATTCCGGTTGTCCCGTACTTTGGTAGCATTCCATTAAACTCATGTGGATATCCGCTACAAAGGTGTACAGCACAGTTGAGGCTCCCATTTGCTCGGAATAATCTGGACTGTTATCGGCTGTTTCTCGAGCTATGGTTCCGCGAAGAGCGAGACTTTTTTGATAAATAGGAATTGCAGCGGCGTAACTTTTTAACTTGATAAGGGCATTGGCTTTAAAGGAGAGCATCATTGCACTATTCGGAAACTTTGTCAATCCTCGGTTGTAGGTTTCAATCGCGGTTTCAAAATCCTTTAAGTTGTACGCGGCTATTCCTCTTTGATAGTAATAACTCGACCTATTTGGATTGCAGAGTTGCTCTTGCTCCCTTTGGAGGTATGCTCGCTTTTCAGCATTTTCGGGTCCCGATAAGAGAGGAAGAAGCGCAGTGTATTGTTCACAGACTCCATCCATATCTTCTCTGTCGTAGTATTGCTCAGCCCATTGGATGTGTAGGTCTTGGTTGTCACCACTAAAAGCAATAGCCTCACGGATAGCTGCATCGGATTCCTCAAACCGTCCAAGATGATGAAGGATATTGGAATACAAACTCAGCACTGCTATGGAGCTATCGGCTTTCAAATATCCCTCACATAGAATTCGGGCGCCAATCAAATCTCCATTAATGGCGTGAAGCCGTGCCGATGCTAATTTGCAAAAGAGATTTGCAGTGTCTAGAGCCCTGCCTGCGTCAATGTCTGTTTTAGCCGTGAGCGACATTCCATTCGCCAATCTATAGGACCCTCTTACTCCATAATACTCGGCCATCATTGGATCTAATGCAATGCTCTTGTTTAGGTGAATGATGGCTGAAATGCTATAGTTTTTCAAGTCCAACTTGGCGAGAACATATTCTGTGTAGGCCAGTTTGGGAGCACGAATGAGCTTTATCGTGGAATCCGCCTTTTTCAAGTCAGAACGATCCATGAAATACAATGCATAGTCGGCTAAACATCGTTCACAAGTGGGGTCTTTTTGAAGGGCCTTTTCGTAGAGTTGAATGGCTTGATTGACATCTCCCATTCCTCGAAGAATTCGCCCTTTGATGCACAGTGTCGCGGGGTCTCCAGGTTGAGTGTCCAATTGATTCTCAACTTCAATTAGTGCATTTTGATAATCAGCTCGAAAGATGAGAACATCGATGTCATGATGTTCGTTTCCTTGAGCCAAAGCGAATATGCTGAAGAGAAAGAATAGACTGAGTAAAGTGTTTTTCATCGGTTTGGGATGGTGATCGTCTAGCCGAAAGTACAAAATGGTTAGCATTGGTCATCCGCCCTTCTAGAAACACGGGAAGGGATTCGCGCGGTTGATATGGGGTTAGGTGATTAGGTGTTTAATGGGTTTTAGAGGTTTGAGGGGTTTAAGAAGTTTTAGGGGTTGGGTGTTTGGTGATGGATGACGGGGGACGGATGACGACCTGCAGTTCCCTTCTACCGCGCGAATCCTTTCGCGTGGGTTATTCAAGGTGAGGGATGTTTGGTGACAGGTGGTAGATGATGGTGGATGGAAGACGGGTGGTGGATGCTAGATGATGGGGGATGGATGACGGATGACGGATGATAACCTGCAGTTCCCTTCTACCGCGCGAATCCTTTCGCGTGGATATTCAAGAGGAGGGATGTTTGGTGACAGGTGGTAGATGATGGTTGATGGAAGACGGGTGTTGGATGCTAGATGATGGGGGATGGATGACGGGTGTTGGATGCTAGATGATGGGGGATGGATGACGGATGACAACCTACAGTTCCCTTCTACCGCGCGAATCCTTTCGCGTGGGTATTCAGGGAGAGGGATGTTTGGTGACGGGTGGTGGATGATGGAAGACGGGTGGTGGATGCTAGATGATGGTGGATGGATGACGGATGATAACCTGCAGTTCCCTTCTACCGCGCGAATCCTTTCGCGTGGGTTATTCAGGGAGAGGGATGTTTGGTGACGGGGGGGGATGCTGGATGCTGGATGATGGTTGACACCCACCAACTATCCCCCTTTTAACAATCTTTTACCCCTGCATTTTCATTCATTCCAACTTATTCCTATAGTTTTGCTGCCGAAATGAAACAGGCTGTTCACTTTTTCATCACACTAAGCTTGCTCTTCGCTGTAGGAGTAGGATATATTTTTACCCGTGATGGCTACAGGGAAATGGATCATGCTTCCACTGCTGCAAAGCAGTCCACAATTCATTTGAATCATTTGGAAAGTGTGTCTGATTTCAATGAACCCGTTTTATTTCTTCCTTCAACACCCCACCACAAGCATTTTGAAATAAAAGCTGAAGTCCTGGAGACTGAGGAAGACGAGGTACACCATGCCAAGTCAGTTTTCTACTTCGCTCAACTTGCAGAGATTTTATCATATGCCCTCATTCTGGGCTATCTCATCAATGACTTTAAAAGGTTTGCCCGATTCCTTGGGCATTTTACGCAACGCGTTTCCCCGCGTGTGAGCGTCCTTTACGGAGTATTCCGTTTGTGAAAATTGAAGGGTTGATATAGTCGATTCTACGACTTTGTCAATCCATGGTGCTCTCCTGCACAACGACCTTCCTGTTGGATAAAGCAGCGAAGGATTTGGTGTTTCTCAACACCACGTGATTTCATCAATTCCACATCGTTTTAAGTTTATTGTTATGAGAAAGATTCTCATGCTCGCCAGTTTGTGTGCAACTCTATTTTTCACAAGCTGTTCTTCTCACGAAGAAAGTCATGAAGAAGAGACCGTCTTCACGGTTACGAGCCCGATTCGAATGGACACATCGATTACCGATGATTATGTCTGTCAGATTCGATCCATTAGTCACATTGAGTTACGTGCACAAGAGCGCGGATATCTCGAGAAGATTTATGTTGATGAAGGTCAGTTTGTGAAGAAGGGCGATTTGCTCTTCCAAGTGATGCCGAACCTCTATCAAGCGGAACTCAATAAAGCGAAAGCCGAAGCGGAGTTCGCCGAAATTGAATACAACAACACAAAGAGATTAGCCGATAGCGACGTTGTGGCTCCCAATGAGCTCTACATGGCCAAGGCCAAATACGACAAGGCGCTGGCTGAACTACAGTTGGCTCAAGTCCACCTTCAATTCACTCAAATTCGCGCTCCCTTTGATGGATATATCGACCGCTTCCACGTTCGATTGGGAAGTTTGCTAGATGAAGGCGATTTGCTCACCACACTATCGGACAACAGTGAAATGTGGGTTTACTTCAACGTGCCAGAAGCAGAGTATCTGGACTATCGCACAAGAGTTACCCGCGATAGTATAATGCCGGTAAAGCTGCAGATGGCAAACAACAAGATGTTTAAGTACAGTGGGGAGGTTCGCACTATTGAGGCCGACTTCAACAACGAAACGGGGAATATCCCTTTCCGTGCCACTTTCCCTAATCCTGATGGACTTCTTCGTCACGGTGAAACGGGGAATGTAAAAATGAGAGTACCTCTAAAGAATGCTCTGCTGATTCCACAAAAAGTAACCTATGAGGTGTTGGATAAGAAGTTTGTATTTGTGGTAAATGAGGAGAATATCATCGAGGCGCGAGAGGTGAAAATCGGAGCGGAAATGCCGCATCTGTATGCCATTACGAGCGGACTCTCTGAGGGGGACAAGGTGCTTCTTGAAGGACTGCGTTTGGTGCGAGCAGGTGATAGAATCAAGTACGATTTCGTATCGCCAGACACCGCTATTTCTGAGCTTGGACTCTACGCTGAGTAATCTCGAATCCTCAATACAACGGATATGTTTAGTAAAATAATCCACAGACCGGTTTTCGCTATTGTGATTTCGGTCGTGATCGTATTCATGGGTTCTTTGGCAATCAAGCAATTGCCGATCTCCCAGTTCCCTCAAATTGCGCCTACAACGGTAAACGTGTTTATCGCTTACCCGGGTTCCAGCGCAGATGTTCTGGTAAAATCCACACTAATTACCCTTGAGAATGCCATTAACGGTGTTCAGGGAATGCGGTATATGGCAACGGATGCTACGAGTGCTGGTGAGGCTACACTCCGAGTGATCTTTGAACCGGGTACAGATCCCAATCAAGCTGTTATTCGAGTCAAGACGAGAGTGGATCAGGTAATGCCGCTCTTGCCGGAATTGGTACAGCGTGAAGGGGTGATTATCACGCCTATTCAACCTTCTATGTTGATGTATGTGAACCTCTACGCCAAGGATACAACCATGGACGAGAAGTTCTTGTACAACTACGCCAATGTGAAGATGGTGCCGGAGATTAACCGGATTAATGGTGTAGCTCGAGCACAGATTTTGGGCAGTCGCCGCTATGCAATGCGGGTTTGGTTGAATCCAGATCGCATGCGTGCCTACAACATTTCAGTGGATGAAGTGATGGAGGCTATGCAGGAACAAAGCATCGTGGGGCGTCCAGGGCGTTTGGGAAGAAGTTCGGGTATTCAGGCTCAATCGCTCGAATATGTACTCACCTATAAAGGACGTTATAACGAGCCGGAAGAGTATGAGAATATCATCATTCGTGCAAACTCGGAAGGGGAGAGCATTCGACTGGGCGACATTGGTAAAGTGGAGTTGGGAAGTGAGTTCTTTGATATCTATTCCAACCTCGATGGTCACCCTTCTGCGGCGATTGTGTTGAAGCAGAATTACGGCAGTAATGCGAGTCAGGTTATTGCGGATGTAAAAGCAAAGCTGAAGGAAATGGAGGGAGATTTTCCTCCGGGAATGGACTACAAGATTAGCTACGACGTATCCAAATTTCTCGATGCTTCGATGGATCAAGTGGTGCATACTCTTCGCGATGCGTTTATTCTAGTGGCCTTGGTGGTGTTCATCTTCTTGGGGGATTGGCGCTCTACGTTGATTCCTATTCTCGCAGTACCGGTTTCTCTGATTGGTGCGTTCTTCGTTATTCAGTTCTTTGGGCTCTCCATTAACTTGGTGACGCTTTTCGCGCTCGTGCTTGCCATTGGTATTGTGGTGGATGATGCCATCGTTGTGGTGGAAGCCGTTCATGCGAAGATGGAGGAGGAGCACCTGAATCCGTACAATGCGGTAAAGAAGGTGATGCGCGAAATTAGCGGTGCGATTATCGCCATTACCATGGTTATGGTTTCGGTATTTGTACCGATTTCTTTTATGGGCGGTCCTGTGGGCACTTTCTACCGTCAGTTCTCCATCACCATGGCGAGTTCCATTGTTATTTCTGCACTTATCGCCCTTACGCTTACCCCAGTTCTCTGTGCGATGTTGCTCAAGAACAACCACGGAAAAGCACGCAAAAACAATTTACTCACTCGCTTCTTGGATTCCTTTAACCGTGGCTTTGATAAAATCACGGGAAGATACACTGCCTTGCTAAGGCGAATGGTGAATCGCAGATGGCTCACTTTTGGCATCCTTGCTGTTTTCTGTGCGGGGATTTTCTACGAGAGTCAGGTGCTTCCGGGCGGTTTTATTCCAAGCGAAGATCAAGGGACTATTTATGCTATCATTCAAACGCCTCCGGGAGCAACTCTAGAGCGCACGAACCAAGTTTCTCAACATCTTCAAAAGATTTGTGAGGAAATTGATGGAGTGGAGACCGTGTCTTCATTGGCGGGATATGAAATCATGACGGAAGGTAGGGGTTCCAACGCCGGGACGTGTTTGATCAACCTTAAACCTTGGAGCGAACGCCATCATACGGTGAAGGAGATTATGGAAGAGCTCGAAGAGAAATCAAAGGGATTAGGCGCTATTATCGAATTCTTTGAGCCACCTGCCATTCCAGGTTTTGGTTCCTCTGGAGGTTTCTCCTTGCGCTTGTTGGACAAGACGTCTAGCACCGATTACCACGAATTTGATGAGGTGAACAAGCAGTTCATGGAGGATTTAGCGGAGCGCCCAGAGCTCTCAGGTCTCTTTACCTTTTTTGCAGCCAATTATCCGCAGTACGAGTTGGAGATCGACAACGATTTAGCCATGCAGAAGGGCGTGTCCATTGGCGATGCAATGGAGAACCTCAACATAATGATCGGTTCGACGTACGAGCAAGGCTTTATCAAGTTTGATCGATTCTTTAAAGTTTATGTGCAGTCGGCTCCAGAATTCCGTCGACTCCCATCTGATGTTCTGAAGATGTACGTGAAGAACGAAGAGGGAGAAATGGTACCGTATTCTTCCTTTATGAAACTAGTGAAGAAGCAGGGGCCGAATGAGGTGACGCGCTACAACATGTACAACTCTGCCGCAATACGTGGTTTACCTGCCAAAGGCTATACCACAGCCGATGCCATTCAAGCCATTCGTGAGGTAGCGGCAAAGAAGCTTCCCAACGGATATGACATTGCATGGGAGGGTTTGTCGTACGACGAGGCAGGAAGAGGGAATGAATCCATTTACATTTTCATCATTGTACTGGTGTTTGTTTACCTCGTTTTGGCGGCTCAATACGAGAGTTTCATCATCCCAATGGCGGTTGTGTTCTCCCTTCCTGTAGGTGTGTTTGGCTCTTTCTTCTTGCTGAAGATGATGGGGCTAGACAATGATATCTACGCACAAATCGGATTGATTATGCTCGTGGGACTGCTCGGTAAAAATGCCGTGCTGATTGTGGAGTTCGCTGTCCAGAAACGTCAGGAAGGTTCGTCCATTTTTGATGCTGCGATTGAGGGGGCTAAGGTTCGTTTCCGCCCAATCTTGATGACTTCCTTCGCTTTTATTGCTGGTTTGATACCATTGATTGTGGCTACTGGTGCTGGAGCTATTGGTAACCGAACCATAGGTGCATCGGCGCTGGGAGGGATGTTGTTTGGCACCCTGTTCGGGGTAGTTGTAGTGCCGGGTTTGTACTACATCTTCGCCAAGTTGTCTGATGGTAAGAGTTTGATAAAAGATGAAGATGATAGTCCGCTATCCGAAATGTACAATGATGAAGAATAATAGAATAATTCGACTCGGGACGGTGGCCGCTTTTCTGGCGATAGCCATATCATCTTGTAAACCGCCTGAGTTTATCGAAAAAACTGTGAATACCAATGTGCCAGTGAGTTACGCAACTCCCGATACATTAGTGCCTGCGGATACAGCTGCGACTGCAGATTCCATGACCACTGCGCAAATGAATTGGCGCGAGTATTTCACCGATTCCAATTTGGTGGCCTTGATTGATACAGCTTTGATCCACAATCAAGAGTTGAATATCACCCTACAACAGATTCGCATGTTCAACAACGAGATCCGCTCTCGTTCTGGGGAATACTTGCCGTTTGTGAGTGTCGGTGCAGGTGGAGGTGTGGAGAGATCACCTCGCTATTCGCGCAATGGTGCAACGGAAGCCAATCTTGAAATTGAACCGGGTAAGGCTTTTCCAGATCCCCTGCCTGATGTGGGACTTGGTCTCTATGCCGATTGGGAAATTGACATCTGGAACCGATTGCACAATGCGAAAGATGCTGCGGTGAAGGAGTATTTGGCTTCTATTGAGGGCAAAAACTTCATGGTGACCAACTTGATTGCCGAAATCGCAAACTCCTACTACGAGTTGTTGGCGTTAGATAATCAATTGGCAATTGTAAAGCAGAACATCCAAATTCAATCCAATGCCCTTGAGATTGTAAAAGTTCAAAAGCAAGCGGCACGCGTTACGGAATTGGCTGTTCGAAAGTTTGAGGCAGAGTTGATGAATACCAAGAGTCTGCAATACGATATTCAGCAACAAATTACCGTCACAGAAAATAAGATCAATTTCTTGTTGGGTAGATATCCTCAACCCATTGTGCGTAATGCCTCTGGATTTATTGATCTAGTGCCCGATACGGTGTACACCGGATTGCCTTCAGAACTTCTTGCCAATCGTCCCGATATCCGCAGAGCAGAATTGGAAATGCAAGCGGCTGATTTGAATGTATTGGTCGCTAAGGCCAGTTTCTATCCGCGTTTGAGTATCAATGCTGGACTGGGCTATTCGGCTTATAATCCAGGTTTGATGTTTACCACACCGGCTTCCTTGTTGTATAACATTGCAGGTGAATTAACCGCTCCACTATTCAACAAGCGGGCTATTACGGCGGCGTATTACAACGCCAATGCCCGACAAGTTCAGGCGATCTATGAATACGAACAGGCCATTTTGAATGGTTACATGGAAGTGTCCAATCAAATGGCCATGATCGAAAACCTAGAACAGAGCTATAAGCTGAGATCTCAACAGGTGGATGCACTCAATGCTTCCATCCAGATTTCTACCGACTTGTTTAAATCGGCAAGAGCAGATTACATGGAGGTTCTTATGACGCAACGCGATGCCCTCGAATCTAAGTTCGAGTTGCTTGAAACCAAGAAGCGTCAGATGAATGCCATGGTAAACATATATAGAGCTTTAGGTGGTGGTTGGAATTGATGAATGAATCAGGAGAGCAATTCATCAATGGAGCCGGGGAGAAATCCTCGGCTTTTTCTTTAGACTAAAGTTTAAATCCGTGCTCCTTACATGATTTGAATGGAGAACGGTGCAATGAAGCTCATGCGAACAGGCTTGCCATCCACCATGGCGGGTGTCATTTTGGGTAGAAGTTGAAGAACGCGAATGACTTCATTGTCGAAGGCTTCATATCCAGCTGACTTTTCAATTTTGACCTCCGTAATGCTGCCGTCGGTTTCAATCACAAAAGATCCAAATGCTTTACCACCTCCTTGGCGTCGGATTTCCGGAGTTGTGGTGAATTCAGACTTCAGATGATTACTAATGACGGTATTCAAGCATTGAAACCTTTCACTTTCAGTAGTGGCGTCTACGCAGTCGGGATGAATAGGATATTGTTCAACTTCACGATAATTCAGAATCTCAGAACTATCTTCTTCAAGTTCTGGAAGAGTTTGTCCTGCAGAAAAAAAACTGACGAGTAATAGACCTAGGGTGTAGAAGTGTGCTTTCATATTTTGTAAAAGTTAATCGTTCGTCCAATTAGCATTAATGGGAACGGTATATCTCATTCTCACAGGTGTATTATTTTCACCTATGGCGGGAGTCATGGCAGGTAAGCTACTTACAATTCGTAGGGCTTCGGCATCTACAAGTTTGTTTCCTGATGATCTAGATACCTCAGTGCTAGAAATGGATCCATCTTTCTCTATGATAAACTCAACCCAGACTTTACCACCTGGTTCTTTTTGCATTTCACGGGTTATCGTAAAATTTTGAATGATATGCTCTTGAATTTTCGTCTGGAAGCACTGGAATTTTACGTCCTCATCGTCTTCATTCTCACAGCCTGGATAAACGGGTAGGAATTCAACTGAAATAAAAGTAAGGACCTCGTCATCCAGCTCATCATAGTCGACGGGAATTGGATCCGGTGTTTGTCCCAGTCCAGTTATTGAGAGAATGGAGAAGGCAACAACTAATGTTCTGAGTAGCATAGCGAGAGCTTTACAAGCTGTGAAAATAGGAAAGAGGTGGATGTGAAGCAAGGGAGCCTGAAGCCTGAAATCAGGCGCCAGACTTCAACATCTTTAAATACAAGCGTTCCACTTTTTCCCTAGCCCAAGGAGTTCTTCGCAGGAATTTCAAACTGGATTTTACGGAAGGTTCAAATTGGAAACACCGAATAGGAATGCGTTCTCCGAGCTCTTGCCAACCGTAATGGTCGTGAAGCTCCTCAACAATTTGAGCGAGCTTAATACCGTGAAGGGGGTTGTTGGGTTGAGTCATGGTTTTTGGGGTACTGGTACTAAGTACTAGTTTACAAAGTTGAACTTAAATATTTAGATAGTCTGCCTAAGCTTTGATGAATTGAAATGGGGCATTTTGAAGAATAGAATTGCTTCTGGTTCTTGAATGAGCCTGACTTCACGCATTGCATACATCATGCTTTTTACTTCATAACCCCCTCTGTAAATATTCAGGAATTTCAGAAAATGACGGTTAATAAAGATGTTCTTGTGATTTGATCCTTTAAAGTGTACTCCTTCTGCAAAACCAAAGAGTTCTTGAATTCAAAGTATACTTCCAGAAACAGTTAAGATGATATTTGCTGAGCATTAATTTCAGTATCACTTTTGAAGATCATAAGTAATGGTAGCTCTGAAATGAACCATTTTTCATTCAGAACCTACCCAATCTCACTTCAATGTTTAGGTTGTACCCGTACCCCGTGCCGAGCATTCGTACTCCTACTTTGTACTCGTACCCAACACCGATATTCTCACCTTCTTCGTTTTCAGTCGGCTGTTGTTCAATTGGTCTACGAGTCTTCTAGCTTTGCTGCGAGCTACGGAAACATAAGCGCAGTCTGATTTGAGTTCAATCACTCCAAGCTCACCTTTTTCCAACCCACCTGTTTTGAAGAAGAGTCCCGCGATGTCACCTTTCGAAATCTTGTCTTTTCTTCCACCCGTGATGTACAAGGTTTCCCAGTCCGAGCGAAGGTTGATTTTCTTGGGTTCCAGAATTTCTTCCTCCAATCGGTACATGTAGGGAGGAAGTGGCTTGCCTTCTCGCTGTATGATATAGGCGGTACCGCTGCTCTTCATACGTGCTGTCCGACCATTTCTGTGAATGAATTCTTCTTCGTGGAACGGCAACTCATAGTGTACAATAAAGTCCATTTCTGGAACGTCTAGACCACGAGCTGCTAGATCGGTAGCCAAGAGGATGCGCTCAGTTCCATTTCGGAATTTGATGAGCGATTGCTCTCGGTCGAGTTGTTCCATGCCTCCATAAAAACACGCATGGTCAATGCCGTGCTCTTCCAGTGCTTCACTAACAAGAGAAATGCTCTCCTTAAAATTGCAGAAGATGATTCCGTTCTTTTTCCCGATGTGGTACAATAGGTCGGCTAGAGTAGTCAGCTTATCTACAGCTGTTACTTTTCGCATTTCCAATTTGCTCCTAGATTTACCAGTATAGTTCAATCGGGTGGCGTTTGATATTCCCACAAAATCAGGGATATCTACTTTTTGGGTAGCCGATGTGAGGACTTTCTTCTTGAGATTGGGAATGGATGAAACGATTTCCTTCATCTCTTTCTCAAATCCCACTTCCAACGATTTGTCAAATTCGTCGAGGATCAAAGTCTGGATGGCACTAGTGTCGATGTTCTCTCTTCGAATATGATCGGCGATTCTTCCTGGCGTACCAATCAAGATGGTCGGAGCGTGGTTCAAGTCCATTCTGTCCTTGTGTTGAGATCGACCACCGTAAATGGCATTCGTCTTAAAACCTGTGCCCATATCGCGAATCACCTGCTCAATCTGAATGGCCAACTCCCTAGATGGAGTTAGAATCAGAGCTTGTGTAGCAACTACATTCGGGTCCAAATATTCCAATAGAGGAAGGACAAACGCTAGCGTTTTACCTGTCCCTGTAGGCGATAACAAAACCACTTCGGCATTTTTGCCAAAGGCTTCTATGGTTTTCTCTTGCATCTCGTTGAGAGATTCAATACCCAGCTTCTTAAGAATTTGCGGGAGGTTTGCTAGTGTTGTCATGCCGCAAAGGTAGGGGAATTGAGAGTGGAAATTTGGGTTTTAGGGTTTTGGTGGGTTTAATGGGTTTAAGAGGTTTTAGGGGTTTAAGAAGTTTTAGGGGTTTAAGAAGTTTTAGGGGGTGGGTGTTTGGTGGTGGATGATGGGTGATTGGTGACGGGTGGTGGATGACGGGTGATGGGTGCTTGGTGGTGGATGACAGATGATGGGTGACGGGTGGTGGATGACGGGTGATGGGTGTTTGGTGGTGGATGACAGATGACAGATGCTGGATGACGACCTACAGCTCTCTTCTACCGCGCGAATCCCTTCGCGTGGATATTGAGGGTGTTGGATGCTTGATGACAGATGACAACCTGCAGCTCCCTTCTACCGCGCGAATCCTTTCGCGTGGGTATTCAGGGGAGGGATGTTTGGTGACGGGGGACAGATGACGGGTGATGGGGGATGGATGATGGGTGTTTGGTGGTGGGTGACAGATAATAGATGCTTGATGACAGATGACAACCTACAGCTCCCTTCTACCGCGCGAATCCCTTCGCGTGGATATTGAGGGTGTTGGATGCTTGATGACAGATGACGGGTGACGGATGATGGGTCGTGGATGACTTGCGCCCATCACCCGCCGACTCAGTAAACCACAATTCTCTCTGTCCAAGTTTCATGGTTCAAAGTCATTCTTACCATATAAACGCCAGCAGAGAGAGATGGAAGAGGAATAACGTTGCGGTCTGAGTGGGTTTCGACGTCGAATTGAGTGATGAGTCGGCCGTGGAGATCCAGTATATCTCCTGCTACTCGCGAGCCCTCGATTGCATTTTGATTGAACAAGATGAGTTGATTGCCCGACAGGCCAACGGTAAGTGGGGTGTTTGAATAGTCATCCAAGCCCACGCTATTGTTGTTGAAGTGAAGTACAAAACGATCTTCTGGGTCGTTTTGGTTGACGGTGAAAGAATAGGATCCTCCTCTCATCAATTGGGTGTACTGTCCGTTGGTTTTATCTTCTAATATCGCATCTGTAAACGATGACAGTTGATTTCCTTGAAGGGTGAAGGTGTAAACTCCCGATCCATTATTAGGCTTCAAGTGAACGGGGAAGTCGGTGGTGCTTGTAGAAGCGGCGCAGATGCTCATTTGCTTATTGGCAAGGGCTACAAACGCGTACGGATGCCCAAGAGTGGAAGGCAATTTGTGTGCATCCATATTTCTATCGTACCCAGCCGTGGCAGACGGGTCAAACTGAATTGCGATTTCATCCGTCATTTCTCCATTATCATCCCATAGGTTTAACTTGATGTATTCGGGATTAGACTTGAGTACTGGAGTTGATTGTGAGGCGTCCGTTTGGCTATACGAAAGGGTGAGGTCAGCGTCAGGTGTGGCAGTGGTTTGAATCCAAAACGCTTGTGCTGGAGGGATGAGTTCAGAACCTCCTGCTACTCCAACGGAACCATTCCAAGCAGAGTATGTGGTTCCTCCCCAGATGTATATGATGTTGTTCGTGTTTGAAGGAAGTGCTTGCCCAGTCCAATCGTAGGTAGCGGTGAAAGGATTGGCAACGAGGTTCCAGCCATATCCTGTGGCTCCTCCAGAAAATAGGTCATCGCCGTTTGTTCCATCGTGATAGTTGAGAGTAATGCTTTGATCGGTAGTCACTATGCCTGTCCCTTCAGCGGCTATGGTTCCATCGGTTGAACGAAGAAAATCGGTGCCGTTGGCCGTGCCTGCGTAAATGGTATAACCGACGGTTGGGTCAACTGCATCTGTGATGTTGGCTGGTGCAGTCCACTTGGAATTTACGGAATTCCAATACCAAACAGACCCTGTGCTTCCGCTATTTGCAACAATGGTAGCGCCAGATTCTGGCAAGGTGTTGAGTGAAGATCCTGATACCCCTGTACTGATGTTGTAGTACTTTGGAGTAGAGGCAGAGAGGTATATTTCTCGAACAAAAGAAGGAGAGTTTGAGGTGCTCACAGTGCCTTCTAATTTCATGTGCCCCTGTTCCAGAGCATCCGCGTTCATCGTGATTGTGGAGCCGTTAAACGTCACGGTAGTTCCCGATGTTGAAGCAAATCCAACACCTGGTTCGATGTTAAGGGTTCCTCCAGAGCTGCCAATCGTCAATTGATGATTGTTGTCGAGTGTTTTCACTCCTGACCCCGTGAGACTCAGATTGTAAATAGTTGATGCGCCTGATGTGCCGCCGGGAATGGTTTGATCTCCCGCGGCGTAAAACTCAACGGTAAAACTGGAAAGAGTGAAGTTGAGGTCGGCAGGGAAAGGCAGTCCTGCTCCTGTATAGGCCGTACGAAAGGTGTGGGTCCCAGAAAAAGAGACCGTAGAAATTGCACCTGTAAGCTGATAGGTGTCCATGTCTAATGAAGCGTTGCCTAAAAATCCTAGAGATCCACCAACACTTAGGTTCCCCAATGCCGTTACTGTTTGGTTGGCTGTAAATCCAATGGTGTTAGAAACAGTTGTCCCTGCCGGGATGGATTGGTCGGATGCTCCATCAAATTGCAAGTTGTAGAACGAGCAATTGTCGGGATAAGGAGCCGTGGAGGTGTTCCCCGTTAGGAAGGTAGATGTCCCCATTCCGCTAATGGTTCCCGAACCTGTAACTTGGTAGGTGTCCATGTCTAAAATGGCATCGCCCGATAAAGTTAATGTCCCATCGACACTGATGTTACTTAGTGCGGTGATGGTAGATGAACTGATAGTTAGACTTCCATCGAATGCGGTATTGGCGGGGATGGTCTGTGTGGTGCCTGCATTAAAATCAACCAGGACATCTGCAGGGTAGGTTATCGCTGAGATCGGAGTAGCTCCAGTGTTTTGCGTGTAGATGGCATGCGTACCTCCGCCCGTTACAAGACCGACAGTTAGAGAATGCGTTCTCATGTCCAATTGATTGGTTCCAGAGAAAACCAAAGTGTTCACGTTCAAATTGGCCTCTGCATAGGCTGTACCCGTTCCGGCAATTTGTAGAATTCCCACACTACAGATTGGTATATTTTGAGCAGAACTGGTCAGTGTTAAGGTACCTGTTCCAACAACTGCAATATTGGCCACATTTGTAAAATTACCACCTAAGGATATTTGTGCCGAGCTATTGATGGTGATGACAGCCGTGCCATTGGAACACGTGATCGTTCCTGGAACGGTCCAGGTGTTAGATGAAGGAACATTTCCATTGTTATTATCCAAATCCCAAACGTCAGATGCACTCGTAAAGTTAGCGGGATGAGAGCCCGTTCCTCCACTGACGGTCCACCAGTTATTGACGTTGTTCAAAGCAGCTCCAGCTGGACTTAAATAATAGGTGGTCCCGAACGCAGACATACTCGAAACCAAAAGAAAACAGAGGGTTTGGTAAAATGATCTCATAAGGTTGAAATGTAGGTGATTATAAATATAGAATTTTTGGGGATTAAGTGGGGCTTGATGTTGGGTGACGGGTGACGGGTGATGGATGACGGGTGTTGGGTGACGGGTGACGGATGACAACCTGCAGCTCCCCTTTGCCGCGCGAATCCTTTCGCGTGGCTATTCAAGGGACGGGTGGTGGATGACGGATGAAAGAAGATCAGGTCCCTTCCAACTTCAATAGCTGTGCATTTACAGCTACAATGACGGTACTTAAACTCATGAATATAGCTCCTACAGCTGGGCTGAGCATAAAGCCTGTGCTGTACAAAACACCTGCGGCGAGGGGAATGGCGAAGGCGTTGTAAGCGGTAGCCCATATTAAGTTTTGGATCATCTTTTTGTAGGTGGCTCTGCCGAATTGGATGAGTTTAAAGATGTCGTTCGGATCACTGTTTACGAGGATAATGTCGGCGGTTTCTGCGGCAATATCGGTTCCACTTCCCACCGCAATCCCAACATCGGCATTGGCGAGAGCGGGAGCATCGTTCACTCCATCTCCTGTCATGGCAACAAACTTACCGTCGTTCTGGAGGTCTTCTACCACCTTTACTTTTTCATCGGGAAGGACTTCTGCATAGTAGCCGTCCAAATCGAGTTTATCGCTGACGGTTCGCGCTACACGTTCATTGTCGCCAGTGGCCATATAAACGGCAATTCCTTCGCGCTTGAATTTGCGAATGGCACCTTCCGCCTCGGGTCGGATTTCATCGGCGAGCGCAATGTAACCGAGGAGGTCATCACCCTGCAAGACATAAACCACGGTTTGATCGTCCGATGCATCTTCTCTTTCAGGAAGAGTGATGTTGTTCTCGTTTAAATAACCCGGACTCACAACGGAAATCCAGTGGTCCTTCACTTTGGCCTTAGCGCCTTTGCCTGTAATGGCTTCAAAATCCGACGATTCAGGTAAGCTGAGGTTGCGTTCTGATGCGGTCTTGAGAATCCCTGTAGCGATGGGATGTTCAGAGTGTTTTTCAACGGCCGCGGCCAGTTTGAGTATCTCTTCGTCGCTGGTGTTTGAATGGGTGCTCGCAAATGAAACTACACCGAAGTCGCCTTTGGTCAATGTACCCGTTTTGTCGAAGACAATGGCGTTGATTTTTCTGGACGATTCAAAGGCTGCTCGGTTTCGAATAAGAAGACCATTGTTAGCCGATTTTGACGTTGAAATAGCCACGACAAGCGGAATGGCGAGTCCAAGGGCATGCGGACAAGAAATCACCATTACCGTTACCATGCGTTCCATGCTGAAAGCGAAGTCATACCCGAGTGATAGCCACACCGCTAGGGTAATGGCTCCGGCACTCAAGGCGACATAAGCGAGCCATTTAGCCGCTTTGTTCGCTAGATTTTGTGTCTTTGATTTCGATTCTTGCGCTTCTCTAACCAGTTGAATGACTTTGTTGAGGTAGCTGTCTTCACCTGTGTGCTTGACTGAAATTTCAATAGAGTTGTTACCATTAATGGAACCACCTACTACTTCATCGTCAACTCCCTTTTTAACGGGTTTCGATTCTCCGGTGAGCATGGATTCATTGAGGTGAGATTCACCCGATGTAATCACTCCATCGGCAGGGATGGACTCACCGGGTTTAATGAGGAGAATATCATCGCTATTCACTTCGCTCAAGGGAACATCCACAAATTCATCTCCCTTTTTCAAATGTGCCTCTGAGGGCATCATCTCCACCAATTTTTCCAAGGCGTTGCTCGCTCCTAGTATCGATTTCATTTCTACCCAATGCCCCACGAGCATTACGTCAATCAATGTGGCCAACTCCCAAAAAAACAACTTGCCCTCAAGTCCAAATACCACCACTGAACTGTAGAGATAGGCGACTGTAATCGCCAGTGCAATCAAGGTCATCATGCCTGGACCACTGCTTTTCAGCTCGTCCTTCAGGCCTTTCAAAAAAGGCCATCCTCCATAGATAAAAATGAAGGTGGATAACGCCCAGAGAACATACAGCCGACCTTCAAAAGTCCATTCAACTCCCAGAAAAGATTGAATCATGGGGGATAGAATGAGAATGGGGATCGAAAGAGCGGTGGAAACCCAAAATCGCTTTTTAAAATCTTCAATCATCATCCGGTGATGATCGTTGTGGTTCTGATGCTTATGTTGACCCGAGTTATGCTGAGAATGCTCCTCCTTCTCACTCATGTGTTGTTCTGAATGATTCATTGGTGCTTGTTAGATAGGTATATATTGGGGTAACGGTTTGAGGGTGAATTTGTTTGGGGGAGGGTTTAAGGGGTTTATGGTGTTTTAGAGGTTTAAGGGGTTTTAGGTGTTGGAAGTTGGGTGACGGGTGATGGGTGATAGGTGATAGGTGATGGATGCCGGGTGGTTGATGACGAATGGGTTCTACAACTCCTATCTACCGCGCGGATCCCTTCGCGTGGGTATTGAAGGTGATAGTTGATTGGTGATAGATGATTGGTGATGGATGTTAGGTGACGGATGATGGAGCTTGAAACCTACTAAGGATTCTAAACTTTACTATTTTTATCGAGAAGTTGTCTGTGGTTAGAAGTTAGGTTCTAAACGTTAGACTAAAGACTAGAGACGAAAAACCAAGTCCACCATGAATCCTGAAGTAGATAAATTCATTGCCAATTCACCCTTGTGGAGGGAGGAATACGAAACCTTACGAGGTATTTTGTTGGATTGTGGGTTGACGGAGGTCATCAAATGGGGTGTTCCGTGTTACATGGACAACAAGAAGAATATCGCCTTGATTCACGGGTTTAAGTCCTACTTTGCGTTGGGGTTCTTTAAAGGTTCTTTGATGAAAGACCCGCAGGGTGTGATGGAAGCGCAAGGGGAGAATACACAGTCGTCGCGCACACTGAAATTGAAGGACGCACACCACATTATCGAATTAGAACCTGTCATTCGAGCTTATGTAGCTGAGGCAGTTGATTTGGAAAGGTCGGGTGCAAAACTGGTGTACAAGAAGAAAGCGGATTACGAAATCCCGATGGAGCTACAGAATCGATTTGATGAAAATCCCCAGTTTAGCAAAGCTTTTCACACGCTTACGGAAGGCCGACAAAAGGCCTATATCCTATATTTCTCTGGAGCGAAGCAGTCGAAGACGATTGAAGATCGCATCGATAAATTCACGGAGAGAATTCTGAAGGGCAAAGGCTTTAATGATTGCACCTGTGGACATTCCAAGAAGCTGCCTGGATGCGACGGCTCGCACAAAGAGCACGGGGGAAAGCCGTACTAAAAGAACTGTGCTAGGGAAGGGCTTTCGGTAACGACGAACAAGCTGGACCCCGCCACAAACATGCGATTAGTCCGAGATCGATGGTTAGTCGATATCCGCAAAAATGATGGTGAGCTTGAGTTTGTGGAAGTATTCCAGTTCTCCGGGGAGAACGCCATCGTATTCGAGATAGCCATAGCCGTAAGTGAATACAAACTGATTGTATGAAATAGAGACCGAAGGGTAGATGGAATAACCCATGTCGGCCTCGTAGTCATCCATGAGGTACATTTCACCACCCAAGCCGAGATACAGCACGGAGACATGTCCATTTCCACTAAAATCGGCCACTTGAAATCCCATATCAAGTCCCATGGCGATGAACTCATCCGACAATCCCAGTTGATAATCAAAGAGCATGTCTTTTCCGCCAAAACCAGCGCCAAAAGTGTAAGACTCTAGGGTGGGGCTATAACTTCCAGAAAGTGTAAAGTGTTGGGATTGGGCGGAATAGCTCAATAGGGCCATTATGCCAATGAGGTAGGATTGTAATTTCATAGCAGGTAGGTTGTTCCACAAATATAACACACTGACTCATTGTGTATTCTGATAGTGTGTACGTTCCGTTGTTTGGCAGACCTAGAATTAATAATATCCAATCATGCTCGAGAACAGGAGGTGATGGATTTTTTGTAGTCGTGGAAGGTCTTTTTTTCATCCACAATTAACTCACATTTACACACTTATTGTGCAAGGTGAAATAGTTTTGCAATGTCTTCCAACCGTCCAACATTTTTTACCGTTTGTATGGATGAACGTGTGTGAATTGTACAGTCTTGTACAGAGTGAATTTATTTGGAAATTTGGACCTCTCAACTACCATCCTTTCGAAAGATCATTTCGCTCAACAATAATCACCCGCAGTCTGCATTGTGCGAGCAGACTGTACACCTGTCAACAGATGGGAAGCAAGCCTCCGGTCGTGAAAACGGCTGGGGGTTTTTTGTTAGCGTCTGGATGCCAGATGGCAGTTGCCCCAAGATTAATTATCTTACTGAAAAATTCGCTCTCATGTTCAAATATCTATTGACAATAGTGGCGATGTGCGGCACTATGTTCGTGCACGCCAATGATACACTCGATTTTTTTTCGGGGAATTACGATCAACTTTTAATCGAAGCAGAATCTTCTCAAAAGCCAGTGCTGCTGTATTTCCATTTTAATGGATGTGGAGGTTGTACACAGATGGAGAAGAACGTTTTTGTAGATCCAGACGTCCAGCGTTATTACAACCAATCTTTTCTCGTGTTTGAGGTGAATATCAAAGAGGAAGAAGGGATGAAGGTGAATCAGAACTATAACGTTCAGTTGGCACCTACCTTCATTTTTTTGAATCCAGCAGGAGAACAGGTTCACAAAATTGTTGGAGTCTTTTCCATTCCAGATTTTGTCAGGGCGGGAAAGATTGCTGCTCAGGAGGAAGAGACTCTGAACGCTCTCCAACAGCAATATGCGGCGGGCAATAGAGACAGCGACTTTTTGTATCGCTATTGTCAAGTTTTGCGCGATGCAAACGTGATGGATTCTGGTGTAGTCTCTCAGTACATCCAAACATTGCCGGAGAAAGAGTTGAAGTCGGAGCAAACCCTATCCTTTATTTATGAATATTCATTTATTCACCACGATGCGGTATTCTCATTCTACAGTCCGGCAATCAAAGCCCTGCGAGCAAACAAGCCAGTGGTTTATGAGAAATACGATTCTGCTAATGTGGAAAGAAGGATCATGTATATCGCCATGGGCGACCTAGGTAAGGCGATTCGTGATAAAGACCGCGAAAAGTATGAGGAGCTCATTCAGTATTTAGAGAAGTATCTGCCTACCGATGTTCCTTTTCTCGTTTTCCCAGAAGTTGATGGTCGGTTTACCATGGCTACTCAAGTGGAAGGACTCATCGATGAATTTCGCTTACAGGCATTGATTTCATTTGAGGGAGCCGATGCGGCCTATGAACATCTCATAACCGAAGTGCCCAATCCAAGAGAACTCGATGAAAGCAGACTGATTTCAACCGCTGCGACCATTCGCTATTTGACTGAAGATCCAAAGCTTCTTGGCTTAGGCTTGGAGTGGGCGGAAATTGCCATTGAACTGTATCCGAGCTATCACAGCTATTCTGTATATGCTCATTATCTCTACACTTTAGGTCGTTATTCCGAAGCCAAAGAAGCAACGCTAAAATCCATTGAATTGGGCGAAGCAGATGATTATTACTGTCAGATGGAAGAGGAGCTTTTGGTACGTATTGAAGAGAAGTTGTAGGAGCTAGAGGTTATCAGTGCTAGGTAACTCAAACTTTTCCTATATTAGTGATTACCAAATACCTAACCTACTAAAGTCACCTTCTCTCGCGAACAGTAAATCATGCCTGCATCTTATTTGTACCGGTAGAATTCTCAACTGAGAACGAGGGGCCTATTTTGCCATGGAAACACCTAGCCATGATAGTAAGAAAAGTTCCAATTCGAAATCAAGAGTAAAGAATGTGTCGTCCTACTTCCCTTGGATTGTTACCATAGGAGTGGGAGGCATGGCGTACATCTTTGCCATATTCTGGAACTTTCACATCACTCCTCAAGAGCAACCTAGCATCTTTAATACGGCTTTTTGGTCTCGGTCTGAGAAAGACGCAGCCAGAGTTCGGGATACGGTTTTTAGAATGAGCAAAGCCGATTTGGGGCGGTATTTTGGGGAAACGAACATTCACAAACATCATGCGGAGAAGGCCGGTATCGGTCGACGAGATAGTAGTTCCAAGTACGATGATGACGACTGCATTTCGGTTTGCTTGGGTAGAATGTATATCCATGATATCCACTCGAATACGGAGAAGATTCGGTACTATGCCGTGGATACTACCCATATACTCCGACTAAAAAAGCAACCTTTCTTAGAGTTCAGTGAAGAAAGAGACAGTGAGTTGATTGCTTCTTATCATCACGAAAATACAGGGATGACTATGTTTCTCAATCAGCGACCCAATACCATTCGTTGGATGTTGCTCATTGGACTCATGACGTCCTTCAGTTTTATGGTGACTTTCTATCTGCTGAACACGATTCGCAATAAGGATGCTGAAGTCCACCGCTTTATCCCAAAATACACGTGGTATCGTCAAGGATCTACGCGATCGGGAAGGAGAGAATGGATGACTTCCATTGTGGTTACGCTCTTGGTGTTCTCCTTGTTATTGGTCCTACAGGTTGTTCCGCGAATGCAAGATTACTTGGTAGTTCCAGTGGATTTGTGGGAATTGAGCAATGTGGGATTCCGCGATCCCAGTTCTTTTATGGGGTGGATACAAGCACCGGGTTACATCGCTTCCTTTTTATGTGTTTTACTCATTGTCCGCATTGGCAATCAGCCATTTAAAATTTCAGATTGGGGATTCGACAACTTGAGAGATCAGCAGGAACACCTGAAGAGAATTGAGAAACTCGCATTGAGAACGAGTGCAATTTTAGTCATCATCCTTGCTTTTAGTGTGATCTCAACCATGCTGCATTTTATTGCTGTTGAGGAGTTCTTCGTGGGATCTATCCAACCCATCTTGGGCATTCAGTCGGTGATCAACTACGGTTTTATGTTCTCCATTTTTACTGCACTTCTCCTCATTCCGTTGTGGTTGCTGATTCAGAAATGGGTGAATGAACACAAGGAGGGAATTGCAGGCGAACCGGAGTTGGAAACGTCCTTTGCCACCTTCCGTGAAGATTATTTCAAGAACATGTCGCTCAAAATTGGCGCGGGAATTCTCGCCCCACTTGCCAGTGGATTGGGCTCTTATTTACTTCAACATTTTATGTCCTAAACATCATCTAATCTCTCGCCATTATGTCTAAAGTAGCCAAACTAGCCTTCGCCATGGGGGGCGGAGTCAGCCTGGGTTCCTTCAGTGGGGCCGGACTCACGCAGTGTATCAAACAGCTCATCTTGAACGGTGGGTATTATGAAGGAGATACCTTCCATCACTATTCGGATATCGAAATTGACGTATTTTCAGGAGCCAGCGCAGGCTGTATTTCTCTTGGAATCATGTTGCGAACGCTCACGGATCCCGAGAGTGAGTTTGCCTACATCCCCAAAGGGTCAACCACGCCCATCACGCTCACCTTTGAAGGTGTTCGCTTGGAATTGGAATCCAGCGATGAAGAATTGAAGCAACGTTTGGCTCACGCTTCAGGTGATGAGCGAGAGCGATTGTTGGATCTCTATACCGCCGCGGAAATTACTCAGCGTGTTCAGAACAACATTTGGTGCAACGAGATCAACCTAAAGAATTTATTGGGAGGAGCCATGCGCACAGTTCAAGGCGGGATAGCGAATAAGGATGCGCTCTTTAGAATCGCCAAGAAGTACTTTGGAAGTGATGTAAAAATCAATCCTAAGAACCGCCGACTCCTTGCGGATCGAGTGATCTTCATTTGTACGTTGGCCAATTTAGATGGTTTGGTGCTGGAAGGAAGAGAGAAGCACAGTGGGTTGATGGAGAGTTTAGATGAGATGAAAGAACAAGCGCAACGCTTGGCGCTGTTGGATGGAGGTCGGTCTAAGACGCACCGTGACTATCGCGTGTTCGATGTGAACTTCAACAATCTTGAAGAATTGGAGGGAGTGGAAGAGGGAGAACTTTGTTACGATGATAAGACGCGACACAAGTATCCCAGACGGTGGTTTCGAATTTATCCGTGGAAAGAAAATGCTTCAGAAGAAGGTCGAGTGAGTCACAATCTGAATGACATGACCACTTGGCGAAAGATCTGTGCAACTTCTGTGGGATCGGGGAGCATTCCTCCCGCGTTGGAACCTACATTGCTAGAGCGATATTCTTGGGAATACAACCCGCATGTTTGGAATGCCACGGTAGACGTGGATGTTCCTTCCAATAATCGAGTGGGCGATGTTGAACCGGGTGAGAACGATCACAAGTACACCACAGATAAGCACTATTTCTCCTATGTAGATGGAGGCACTTTCAACAATGAACCCATTCGGGAAGCGCACAGAGCGGCGGCCTTTATCGACAATCTAGAGGAGATGAAGCCCGCGAGCGAACGTAGGGAATTCGACCGACTCATCATGTTCATCGATCCTTATGTGGATCCGAGCATTCACAATTTGAGTCAGGCGTATTTAACTGCAAAATCCGACAAGTACGGCGCGACCACCAGAGACGAGCGCAAGCTCAGCAATGGGGAAACCTTAAAGATGAAGTTCGGTGCTATTATGGGTGTGGTGGCTCCGTTGGTTGGAGCCCTGCGTTCCGAGGGCATGGTCAAAGAAGGTTTGCGCATCACACGGTACAAGAACCGAATAACCGACAACCAGACGTGGGCTGCCAAGAGTTCCAAAGAGTTGACGGCAAATGATGAACTTCTGCATACCCTTGCCAAGCAATTAGAAGCTTGGTTTGATGGGGTGCGAGAGACTGAAATGTTGCCACCGGGACCTGTGACGGCCATGTACGGACTACTCAATTATGTTCGTCGCATTCAAACCGCCGACCTTGCATCTGCCTACGCTCAACTTAGAGGGGCAGAGTTGGACGGCTTGGAATCCCATCTTTACGAGCTCGTGGCACAGGGGGAAGACGCCCTAGAGGCCATAGATCGCAGTCATGCAGCCGTATTAATGCGTGTTTTGAATCTGATGAACGCTGAGCGATCTGGCGACACCTTGTACAAGCGCAACGCCAGCAAGCTCATTGCCATCGCTCCGCTTCAAATTGACAAGGGCAAAATGGACATTCAGTATCTACCCGGCGTTGGCTTTGGCGGCTTTGCCGGTTTCGCGTCCGTCAATACCAATTGGTTCAACACTCAATCCGCCGCATGGTCGTCTGATCTCTGTTTGCGTTTGCACAGAGTCATTCACAAACCCGGAGAGCCCATTGGAGAGGACGAATTGTTCACCTACTTAAAATCACCCGTATTCAATGCCACCAAGCCCGATGAAAAAGATGCCGTAATCAAAGATGAGTTCTATGCATTATCGGGGGATATACAATCGTATGTTGACGACATTGTAGTGGGACTCTTCCATCTTCCCAAAGACAAGAATAAAAAGGGGATGGGATTGTGGACCAAGATTAAGTTGGGATGGTCCCTCCTTGTAACCGATGAAAAGAAGGCACTGCGCGAGTATATTTCTGGGAAAGTGGGTGAAGCCGTTAAAGATGTCTATTTGGGAATGGACAAGCACACCTCGGTCATCTTGCTCTTCGAAAATCAGCGCAACGAAGTTGTGGAGGTCACCTTCCTCAACGAGAGTGGCGACATTGAATCCATCGGTAAAATGGACAGTGGTAAGTCGACAAAAATCACCTTAAAACTTCGTCATGGTGTCTTCCCGAATGCCCTCTCGGGCGCCTATGAAATCGGCGTAAAGAACGAATATGCCTTCTACAGAAAGGGCACCCGCTCCGACAGTCCCATTGGTCAGTTTACCGCCTACATAGCAGGTCGGCAAGAGCTCATCCAGCTTCCAACCTTCCATGAACTAAACAAAGCCCGACTCAAGCCTGTCCTCATCCTAAAATGCGAAATCACCGAAGACGGCAGCAAGTGGTGTCAAGTGCCAGAGTCAGCCTATTTAAAACCGACGTATGAGTTGATTGGGTAGGGGGGATTATTTTAAAGATTTGAAGAACATCTCTAAGATTAATTTCACTCTTTCTTCCAAATTGATGTCATCCGTATTTTCAAGGTCAGAGAGTTTAAAGTTGATCCTAAGAATGTGTGCGTAGTCAGTTTTGGGATTTTCGTTCACAACCTCAATAAAGTCGGGCCATTCCAATGCTAATACTTTCTTTCGAATGGATTCGAAATGAGCTTCTACACCCTTTTTTGTGAATAATTCAAACTCTGCCTTAAAGGTGTTGGTGTGCTTGATAGGGTTCATATTGACATAGAACCGTAATTTCTTCAGGTCCTCTTCACTCCAGTTGGTTAGAGGAGTAAGTAACTCATTTTTCTTTGAAAAGATGAACCACCTTTCTACAACGCTTCTTGCCTTGGGTTTGGATTTGTACCCTAAAGCATTAAATGCGTTTGTAACGGAATCAACCACATATCGGTCATTGTGGTAAATGTGATGTCTCATTTCGTTCACATCTTCTATTCGTTTCTGAAAGAGCTGGAACCGTTCCTCTTTGAATTTCATTGCGGCACGCTTAGTTAGATTGACAATGTTTGAATAATATTCTTGGAGTAAGAATAATTGACGTGTAGGGATAGAATCATATTTAGCAGTAATACGGCTTAATACATTTTTTATCAATGTTTCGTGTGTGATATTGCTCACGAGAACGCTCTTCTCTCTATAGCTTTCCAAAAGTTCTTCGCGCAACGGGTAAATGGACAGGATAGGGAGAATTTTGGTATCACAGTCATCAACACTCCAATAGGTCTCAATTGGATTGTATAAATCTGCATAGATCTTATTCTCAATCACCATTGACCATAAAAGTTCATTGTTGGATTCATCTTGATTCGCGCCCTCATAGAGAGTGTTGGTCACATATATGTCAACAAATTTCTTTTCGACAGGAACTTCAGTAACCACAGATATCGTTTCGTGCTCGGCTGTATTCGATTTAATGTCCTCAATGATAGAGACGACCTTATTTCGATTTTTTGATTTCTCTGGATAGGCAGAGATAAAGCAATCACACATGGCTTGAATGAAGGTGTCGCCAAGTTCGTGGTCGGCATTCGGATCGAGATAATATTGGAGGATCTTACTGTTTTTAACCTCATCGGAAGTAATGCCTGCAATGTCGAATATTGTGCTAGGACGTTTCTCCTTTTCAGGAATCCTTTCCAATAGATCAGAGAGAATACTATCAATATCTTGTGTATTCGTAAACTGAGGTATTTTCATTTATTCAGAGCGTTGGAATTATTGAAAGGCACCCAGATCCATCCTTCTTTGAACAAACAATCATCACAGATAGTGTCGCCAGGTGGTTGACATTCTTTCCTTAAATATTGAATGGTAGTTGCGATGCAGAGGAGAGCATCTATTTGGTGATGGTTCATGGTCTTGTTCATAGCCGGAGCAAAAGCTGGATCAACTTGAGATAGATACCGTTGTACTTCAGACTTGTATTCGTTACTACCTTTCTTTGGTAGTTTTTTAGTGACAGGAAAAGACTTGTTTAAACTAGCCGCTGGATACACTTCCAATATTCCGCTGGTCGCACCATTGGTACGAATCACGTCTTCGAACCAATCCACGGTGAAATACTTAGACAACCTTTTACAGGTTTTAAAGGCGGCTTTTGCTAGTGGTTGAGCCGTTACTTCTAATGGGTTTATATACTTTTCTTTGGCAACCCATTGCTCGGTTTTACGCCTGAAAATATTCTCATTCGGTCTATTCTCTTTGGGGCAACGTTTACAGGTTGTAGATTCACGAGGAGAATTTGAATTCCATTCCTTTTGAAAGGCGATTGGCCAAGCCAGAGGCATGTCTATAGCAATGATGGTATTCTCTAGGGGGCAACTTAGAATGTTCTTTAGATCGCTTACGTTGATCTCCTTAGGAGCTTCCTTCAAGTTGAATTCCTTCAAATCGTAGTTTGCCTCAAATATTCCATTATTACGCCACTTGCTAGCAGCATCCCATCCAATAATTCTGATTTGAGACATTTTAGAGAGTAGAGGGTTCGTTTGTCCGAAGATCACTAATTTGAGGTCATATTCCTAACCGCTCTTTCATGAAGTCAAAACGTGGTATCTCAATCTCCCAATATCTCACTTCGGGCGATGCCAATGGTGTAGTCTGTGGTTATCTCTCTAATTGGACCGGACAGTGTGTTCGGTTCCCAAGAAACTTGCTTAAGAGTGCGCAAGAAAGAGATGAACTTCAGAGGCCTGGTGTGTATTTCTTAATTGGAAGCGACCCTGATGATTTATCTCAGTCGCTAGTATATGTAGGTGAATCTGAGAACTTAGCCGAACGTCTTTCCAATCATGCGAGAGATGCAAAGAAGGAATTCTGGGAGAAAACCATTGTCTTTAGTTCCAAAGATGAAATTCTAACAAAGGGACATGTCCGATACTTGGAAACACGTCTTATCAACGAATTGACGAATGCCAAGCGATTGAATCTGGTTAACAATGGAGCGCTGAAAGATCCCAAACTTCCAGAAATTGGTCGAGATGAAATGGAAGCCTATCTGGATAATCTGCGCCTCCTTATGCCCATGATGGGCTTTGACTTTTGGGAGGAGGATGATCGTGATTTGTTGCCCAAAAAGCAAAGACAATTGCTATTTGCAAAGTTGACTAGACCATCCGTGGAAGCCAAAGGGTATCTCACACCAACAGGATTTAAAGTATTGGCAGGGAGTCAGATGGGGAGGGAGCCTCGTCCAAGTTTCTCTAAAGGCTACAAAGCACTTCGAGACAGGCTCATTTCAAAAGGTTTCGTGGGCGTAGATTTCCAATTCGTTTCTGACTATGAGTTTTCCAGTCCGTCAGCAGCTATTTCAATCATAGCCGGCATGAGTTTAAACGGAAGAGATTATTGGAAAGACGAGCGTGGAAGGAGTTTGAATGAGATGGAGAGTTGAGACGTTAGACAGGTATACAGCCTTCATGATTTACTTGAAGTGATTCGATTGTAAGAGCTAATGAATGATATTGTTCGGTCTGAAGTCTGAGTAGGGCGGGTCAGAGATGAACAACAAGTGCAATGTCCTATTACCGTTCTCAGAATGATAACCGGTCACAAATCAGAAAAGGCTTTTCTGAAGTATATCAAGATCAGCGAAAGGGCGGCGGCGGAGATGTTGGCGGAGTATTGGAGAGGTCGGTAAATTACCATAGACTATCAATCCTTACGTATATACGTTTTAGTGATAAAGTCAAGTAAAGAGCCTGAATAAAGGGGGCAAGGTCATTTAGTACTGGTTAATCCTTCTTGACTACCTGAAAAATTCTTAATGTTTCTGAGCTTTCAACTTTAATCATGTATGCTCCAATAGGTGCATTGATTATAACATTAAAAATTTGACCGTTAGGATGCTGATTCGTAGATATTAATTTGCCGGAGGCATCATAAACAGTAATTACTACTCCTGAAATTGGTGATCTCATTTCAATGGTAAAATCGCCTTTACTTGGATTTGGGAAAACTCGATCTGGTCCTAATGTCACGCCTTCATGCAATCCAATCGCAGAGATTACATGGCATGAGGAAGTGTCAATGCAAGTTCCACGAGTAATGCTAACTGCATATGATCCATTGTTTGTGGGTTTGAATAGCTGATTTACTTCCCCGATTATTGGTGTCATTCCATTGTTACAGTCTAACCACTGATAGCTCGCCCCGCTTTGATTCGCCAATAATGTGGTGCCTGCTTGAGTTACCGAGGTATCTATTTTTTCAATTGTTAAGGAGATATTTAGAATACTGTCGCAACCATTCGCATTGTGAAGCGTATCTACATAATTTCCTGATGAAGTGAGAACCCTACCTAGAGGAGAGATGTATTGATTACAAGAGGTTACTTGGATTTGACCCGTTGATTTTGGAAGTATTACCAAATTAGTCTCAATAATGCTGTCACAACCAGATGTTCTGGCAATCGTGTCTACGTACAAGCCACTTTGTAAATAAACATTACCCGTTGGGGACACATATCGCTCACAGGCGGTGTCATTCAAACTCACAAAAGCAGAAGGCGAAATTGTTAAGTTGATAGAAATCACGCTATCACAACCAGCCGAGTTAGTAAGTGTATCAGAGTAATTTCCGCTTGAAACGTAAACATTTCCCATAGGCGAAATAAATGAATCGCACGAGCTAACCGTCAATGATGAATAGGATCGAGAATAAATTGTGAGATTGGTTTGAATGATACTATCACACCCTGAATTTGCCGTCAACGTATCCGAATATGTTCCACTTGATGTGTAAATTTTGTTAGAAGGAGAAGTGTAGCTCACGCACGCATTTACTGTTTGACTAGTGTTCGCCGCGTTGTTAATAGTCAAGTGAGTATAGACAACACTATCACAAGTGTTTAATGAAGATAGGGTGTCAGAATAATCGCCTGAAATAGAATAGACTAATCCAGTGGGAGAAGTGTAAGGACCGCATGAAATTGCGGTGTCATTATAGGATTTTGTTTGATGAATGGTTAGGTCTGTCGTTACAATACTATCGCATTGATATTGATTAGATAGGGTATCAGAGTAAAATCCACTGCTCGTATATGTAAGTAGGCTGATTGGTGAAGTGAAGGAATCACACGATGATACGGTTAAAGTATCAAAGGTGTTTGCACCCACCGTTATCACTTTGCTAATCAAGCTGTCAACTCCATAAGGTTGATAAAGTGACCTTAAGGTAACGGTGTACCTTCCAGGGAGAGCGTATATGTGAGTTGGAGATGTGGCTGTATCACTTTGACCATCTCCAAATTGCCACACATAATCAGTAGACTCAGTACTCAGGTTTGTGAAAATCACTGATTTACTTGTACAGTCTGGATTGGTGAAGCTAAAGTCGGCAACGGGGTTAGGTAGCTTGTTAATTGTATCCGATAGAATAGAACTCCACTTCCCCGTACTATCCTTTGATTGAAGATGAAGTACATTGCTTCCTATTGGTAGGGAAGATAGATCAAGTGTGGTGCTAAGGTTTAGTATTGTGCTTGGTGGGCTGAGTTGTACCGATTTTATGGTGATAGTGTCATTGTTAAACCAATATCGATACATCGTCATCAAGTTGGTGGAGGCGTGGTCTATTTGATTCTTAATGAAGTGTTGACTTATTACACTACTCCACCTTCCACTGTTATCCTGAGACCTGGCATGTAGGACATGTACACCTAAGGTCAGGCTTTCTGTGGGAATATCATTAATTGTCCAAGATTGGTTTAATGATCTATAGAGGGTTTTTCTATTTTGAGCATCGTCGTCAAACCAATACTCAAATCTCGTAATTCTTTTATTTTCATCAGTTTGAACAGGTCGTTTTATAAAGTATTCACTGTAAACAGAGGACCATGTTTGATCTAAATATTGAAATCGAAAATGCACCGTGTGAACTCCTGCAGAAAGCTGAGATGTGTTGATATTTCTATCAATGAGTAGATTTTGCTTAGGGCTTGTGTATGTTCGTATTCTAGAGATTTGATTATCATCAAACCAATACTCATAAAGATTGATGCCTGGCCCAGAGGACAATGCTCTTGCTTGATAACTGATATCCCAACCTCTTGAAGTGATTGTGTCGTTCGATTTGAATAGAATATAAGCTTCGCTTGCGGTTGAAACAGATGAGGTGATGCTCCCGCTAACTAAGGATGCTACAGGTAGTGAGTTTGTGCTACTTCCATTGTAAATGAATAGTGTGTCACCTAATGCGAGATCTAGTTGATTGATGGAGAAAATAATGGAGCTGTTGTTAGAGGATGGATTAACATGCCATGAGCAGAAACTATTGTTTTGATAGTTGGATGTGTCACTTCCATCAGTGAAGTTTCCTGAGTTTGATGTGAGAGTTTGCGTTCCAAAGCAAGATGGGGTAGAAAGGCCTTGAACACCAACATAAACTAAATCAGAAGCAGAACATCCATTTGAATCTGTCACAACAACCTGATATACACCTGTAGTTAGATTGCTTAAAGAAGTATCTACGCTTCCATTAGACCATAAGATTTGATAGGGACTTGCTCCACCTGTAATATGAATTGAAGCTGTACCATCATTGGTGGAGTATGAAGAAGCCGAACTAGCGGATGCCGTTGCATTAAGGCTTGAACAATCGGAGTTGGATTGCCATTGAATTCGTAGAGAATATGGTGAGCATCTATCGTATTCTTGATTGGAGTTAGAAACTTTTATGCCTATTGTTCGATGTGAGTTATTTTGTTTGTTGAATACGATTTGCTCTGAAGTAGCACTTGAATTATACGAACCGCTGTACCAATTAGGTGAACCGTCTAATTCAAATAGTTCTAGGTCATAATTCTTTGAAAGCTCGGTTAGGCTAACCGTTAATGTTCCTTCCTCTTGGAGTGAAATTTCAAACCAGTCTACGTCTCCAGCATGAAAGATCCTAGATGAGAGTGTCGTATCTATAGTAGATCCTGAGCCAGCGTTAAATACTTCTCTAGCTATAGATGCACTGTTATTAGGTTCATAGGTGTCAAGCGCGAACCATTCATTGTTGTTTAAATAGCGAAGCGGTTGAATGTCTGGACGTCGTGGAGCAAGCAGAGCGACGTGCATCCTATCTTTCTGGTCTTTCGTGAAAAGACTGTGGCAGTTGTAGGTGTAGTCCATGAAGTTTTCAATCATCCCAGGCGGAAAGCCAAAAGTGCAGGAACCACTTTGGCATGTATCATTACGTGTTGTTCTGGGTGTGTCGCTACAGTAATCTCCGTACAGACTAAAACAACCACCTTGGAATGTATGAAACAGGCCAAGGTAGTGACCAATTTCATGTGTTAAATTAGTTGGAAGTACAGTGTCAGAATATATTATTAGTCCATCAGTAGAATCCGAGGCCAATTGGTTTGTAGCGCGTAATAAGGTTACGGGAATACTATACGGTTCTAGTCCTGCCAAGCTGCTGGGAATAGGAAGGTATGCTTGCCCTAAGCTTAGAGTATTTGAGTACGGATCGAGTAACAAGCCATATGGAGAGTACCAAATGTTCATATACTTGTGGGTTGACCATGTGTTGACATGTTTGAATGTGCTATCAAATTTATAAAGTGAGATTCTACCTACGTTTGAAGGTAAAGGTGAACTTATTCTGTTAATTCCGCTATGGGGATTACCGTTTTCATCGGAGCGTGCTAGTCGGAATTCAATTTGAATATCTTCAGCTAGATAAGAGTATAACGACGTTGGAACGCTATTCGCTCGGAAATGATTATTGGTTTGTTCGATTTGCCAATGAATTGACGAATCGCTAATGTTAGACCCATGCCCGATTGCCTCCCCAGGTCTATGAATAACATGAACCACCACAGGGATAACCACAACCCCAGGGGAGTTGCAGTCCACTCCACCTTGTGGAGGGATATGTTGTCCTTGTGCTTGGTAAAATACCAAACCAAGCACTACTTTGAGTATGAGTGCTAATTTTCGTTGCATACCTGAAGGGTTATCGTTCCTGAGCTTTCACCCTAATCTCTACAGGTAGTGTTCCATCGGCATTTGTTTGCCCTGCAATGATTATTTTATTGAAATGAGGATTATGAGGAACTCCTCCGGGTTTCCAAGGGAAGTCGCCGCCCGTGATGCCTATATCTGTACCATTAAATCCTGCATTAGCTGCTGGGCCAGAGGGATTTATTTCATAGCGATTGCCAGGGTTGTAAGTGTTTCCAGGGTAATTGCTAAAAACGCTAGCTAAGGCCACGTTAAACTGGTTGCCCGAGAAGTAATTGGTATTCTCAAAGCAAGCGCTTCCAATAAAGAGGTTGTTTATGAACTGATTGTTCGATCCGCGAGAACACCGAGGATAGGGAACTGGCTTTTGATCAAAGCACGGCGTTAAAAAGATATTATTGGAAAAGACGGTGTTGTTGACATCCGTGTATTGAGAACTTGATGAGTCTAAAAAGACACAGTTCTTAACTGTTGCTCCGTGAATTTCACCAATAGTATTATATATCACACAATTGGCCAGCACTCCGCTAAACTTCTCAACAGCAAGTGCTCCTCCGCAATAGAGCGATCTAATTGGACTTCTTCCTCGAATTTCTGTCTCTGAAATGAGTCCACTCATGTTAGGCGCTCCCCAGCTATTCAAGTACTCAACAGAGCAACGGCTTATATTTACTTCAGTCGTGTTGGTCCCACTTACTCCAACACTCGTTTGAAAGTAAATTCCTTCCAAGTGAACATCTAAATTGGGTTGAGTAATCACCGCACTATAAACCACAGTTATTCCTGTTGTGCTAGACGAATCCATTGAGTATCCAGCTCCAATTATAGTAATATCCTTATCTATTAATAGGCTGTAAAAAGTTGCACCCCCAGGTAAATAAATTACATCACCACTATTAGCGGCATTGTACGCGGTTTGTAAATCAGTGAAAAACTGACTGGTACTATCACTTTCAACACTAATTAGTCGTTGAGAATACACTTGAAAAGTAGATAGAAGTCCAAAGTAGATGAGGAGAGATTTCATAGAGGGGGATTGTAGGGGTGTTCCTACAAGGTATTGATAAAAAAACACTCATTCAAATTTGTGGTTACTTTCCACCTTACTCAGGTAGCGGTGAGTCAAAGAGGCATGTGAAAAAAATGGCAAGCTCTTAAGGACTACCAAATGGCATCATTCTAACAAAAACCAGAGCTGGGAAGGCCAGAGATAAAATCAAGAAGGAGTATGAGCTCATTGCTTCACATACAGCCAGATGAACCTTTGCAACGCTGAATTACAAACGAAATGTGCCGACGACTGTCCTCAGAATGGTAACTTGTCACAAGTCAGAAAAAGCCTTTCTTAAGTATATCAAGATTAGTGAAAGGGAAGCGGCGGAAATGTTGGCGGAGTATTGGAAGGGATGAGATACTGAATAAAGTACTATCTTACTAAAGAAGACAGACTTAAATAATATTTGATATGGCGTATGAAGAATCATTGATGTTGATGCTAAAAAAAGCCGCTTCGGAAGTTTATCATTCAATGCGCGTGGTTAGTTCTCGAAATGAGCAGCCCATTGCTCAATTGAGAGAAGAAGCGCTAACATCTATTCTGCTAAAGGTGCTAGTTGAAGAGGCCTGTAACTACACAGATGTTGAGTTAGCCTGTAGGAATTTGAATGTTAATGAGTCCAAGACAGGGGTTGATATTGAACTATGGCTTGGGAATGACGATGAAAAATATTTGAGATTTTTTATTCAAGCCAAGAGTTATCAGAATTCGACAGATGGTCTATCGTCATATCCTCATGTTACAGCAGCTCAGTGCGAGCAATTGATAGACTTTGCTCGAGAAAAGAAGGCAATACCTTTGTATGTCTTTTATCAGCATATTGAAGATCCGATTTCATTTAAAGACTGTAATCTAATAGATGATTTATCTAATCTGTCAGAAAGTGGTGTTATACTACGCTCAGCATTTGATGTTAAGGCACTGATTCATAAAGAGAGCTTACCATTTGATTCACTCATTCAAAAAAGCGGTGATTTTAATTTTGAAGGTGCCTCAGCTGAGATAATCTTAAATTCTTTGAGAGATAGTGATTTAGGTTTTCCATTTCTGTTGAAATCTCTTGCTAAGATAAATCCGGATAGAGCTGAAGACGTTAATGAGAGATTGAAAGAGATTAACTTTCGAAGTAACCTGGGATTGTTCTTACTGTTATTTCCAGGCTTTATGGATGACGGGAAAAAAGTGCCAATTCATAAAGTAAAAAAAGAGAAAATTTTAATGTTAAGCTCAGAGTACAAGGAGGTAAAACACCTAGTGATAATCAATAATCATAATTTCCGGTACGATAACAGAATCAAGAATATTGATGCTGTATTGAATGATTGATCTTGTTATTTATTTATCTCAATTAAAGATTTGTTTCTAATTTTTAGCACTATTTATTTCCAAAATGAATGGCATTTTAGGTTTGTTTTGATTGATCATGAAGAACAAGATTATATAATCTTTCAAAGTGTTATTCAACATGCACAAAATGCCACCGATGAAGGAATAAGTGATCTATTTCTTATATAATAATTACGTATGTCTCATAGAGAGGATAATATTGTAAGTTTATAACTACTTCTTTCTAAATCTCACCCTCTCGAATATGATTTCTATAGATGAAAACGATGTATTGGCTGCCATTTTAAGTGGACAAGTGGCTTCAAATGACGAATACAGTGTATGGTTTCAGGGAAATTCCTTTCCAGTAAAGGAGCTCTTCCGTAAGGCGCATGAGTTGTCAGGGAAGAGTATAGTCAATCCAAATTTCACGACTGATCAGGCTCAGTCTAAACTCTGGTCCCTTGGATTTCCGATTGTAGATCCAACATGCGATGAGTGGCATATTTCATATAAAGAACTAGAGTCATTTTCAATACTGATCAAGAGAAATGGATATGATTCATCCAACAGAATTGATAAAAACATTGGCGATTTTCTCAATCAAATCATTTGGCAGAAAGCCAAAAAATGGAGAGAAGGCTTAAAGAAATTAGGTTGGGATGTGAAAGGGAGAATGAGTTGGAATGAACAAGCTAATAATACTGTTGGACAGCGGTTTAGGAAGTTTGTTTGGTATCGTGTTCTTCCTAGGACTCGTGTTTCAGATTTATTATTCTACACTATTGGATTTGAGGAGTCTGGCGAGATAGTCTACAAAATCGATGTAAAATGGGATAATGAGTTCTTTACGTCTAGGAATGGGCGTGGGAAAGCATTTAATGAATATCGAAAACAAAATGGCCTACTGTGGCAACGAAGAAGATTAAGTAAGGGTGAGCATGTCGAAATAAACGAATTAATAGAATTGTCGAATTCCTATTTCACCGGTTGCGAGGTTGAGTATGCTAAGCTTTCAAGTTTATTATTTCCTAATGAGCGGTTAATGAGGCTAACATGGAATACAAATTCATGGACAAAGCCAACAAGGCACGAATATGATATTGCGAATATCAATAATTCAAGTAGTAGGTTCGATGAGAAGTATGGATATGCGAATGAGGAATGGTTGTTTAGCCATGAGTTTACAGTGGGAAAAGTTCAATTTGGATTTATTGAAGGTGCTTCGAAACTTGGTGATAATGGACCAAGCTTACTTGAGAGAGTGCATTTGTTTACCATCAATGATAAGTCAAAATCAAAATACTACGTTGGATACATTGATAACTTGGAAGTGCTTAATCAAGATGAAATCAATAATCTTCCGCTAGGTAAATGGAATGAAATTGTCAAAAGAGATATTCAGGAGATTGAAGGAAGCTTAGAGTATGTAAAAGAAAGGCAATGGTTACCGAATGTCAAGTTTAATATAGAAGACGTTCAGCTGCTAGATGAGTTGCTTGTGATGAAAGGTTCGAGCAATTCTAAACAGAATCGATTCGTACCGTACAAAGTATCCAAACTTGGAGATGAAATCTATAATCTCTATAAATCCTCAGAGCAAGTACAGGTGCAGTGGAAGTCTGGTAGAGGTAATCCACCTGACGAATATGAGATGAATACAAAGGCTAAGAAGAGAAAAGTTACAAGGATACACACTGATCTAGTGAATGGTCTTGCAGATTATCTTGAGTTGACATATCCGAAGGATCAAATCAGCGCAGAGCTATTTCGAATTGATAATAAACTGATCGATATAGCTGTTAGAAACTCGAATACCTTCATTCTGTTTGAAATTAAGACTTCCAAGATAGCCAAGGATAATATTCGCCAGGCTTTGGGGCAGTTATTAGAGTATGCGTATTACTCAGACTTGGAGATTGAAAGTCTTATTATAGCTGGACCAGCTGCCATGTCAAAGAATGATCTGGATTACCTAAGAAGGCTTAAACACAAAACACAAATTCCCTTAGAATATTGGCATATTAAAGTTGCGCAGGGACAAAAGGATAGCGTCTTAATGAAGTATGTATAAGGTGTTATTAAGCTAACTCCGACTATTGAGACTTTAGCAAGTACTTTTCCCGGAAAACTTCCCTCATGCATAATAGTTTTTGTAATGAGAAATTGGCTGAGATGTTGGCGGAGTATTGGAATAGGTGAGGAGAGCTATAATTGCCCTCCCACTCCTTTAAATTTGTCCACAAATGAAGATATCTTTTGAAATACACTTTGCTTTTTTGTCAAGTACTGAGGATTCAAAGGACTCATTTTTGGTAAAAGTGCATTGAGTTCAGTTCCATTCACACTTGCGTATTCTCGTCTTAAAGAAGCTGAAATGTATCGCTTAGCCGCTTCTACATTCAAATTTTCTTCGGTGATGAGCTCCGTTGCTTCAGTTTTCTGTTTGCGTTGAGCATAGGAGAAGAAAGAATCAATCACACTTGCTTTATCTTGTATTTCATCAAGTTCGGTGTCATTGATGAAATCTACAATTAAGCTTTCCTTGGCTCTGTTTCCTATACTTGAACGAATAACTCTTCTGATCTCTTCGATTAATGAAGCCTTGTCCTTCGTTTTCTTGTTGTGTTCAAAGATGAGTTCAAGGATATAATCGAGGTTTATCTCTTGGGACTTAAGCAGGTCGACCTCAAAGATCACATCATCCCAATCAATGGTTGACTCCTCAGCTTCCTTGCCACGGCGTTCTTTTCTCAGCCAGTCACGAATGTCATTGTAAGTTGATCGATAATCTTGAACTCTACGCTCAGTTGGTAAATCAATATCGCGATAAGCCGCAATGTTCTCATCGCTTATAAAATGCGTATCCTTAAAAGCTTCGACGGCATCTGGGTCACTAGCGTCGAGAGTTTGAATTGCTTTTAAGTGGGTGAACTCATCATAGTTTTGGAGAATGTTCTCAACTCTTAAATATTCACCAAAGATTTTGGCGAATTCTTTTTTGTCCTTTTCCGTGACTATTTCATCAGGATTTGGGAATTTTTTATTGAGATCATTAACTACATCAATAAGGCCTCTTCGAGCATCACCGGAATTAATATCTGTGAAGCCTTCAAGATATTCCCTGAAGCTTTTTTCTAAAACTACATCTTTGGTGTTCTTATCTCCGAAAAGTGTTATAGCATCAACCGTAGCTTTTTCTAAATCGCGAAAGGTAATAATGTTTCCGAAGGTTTTAGTAGCGTCGTAGATTCTATTGGTTCGAGAGAACGCTTGCATTAAACCGTGATAACGGAGATTCTTGTCGACGAACAACGTGTTAAGAGTTGGCGCATCAAAACCAGTAAGGAACATGCCGACTACAATGATTAAGTCAATCTCTTTGTTTTTAACTCGTTTTGCTAGGTCTCTGTAGTAGTTCTGGAACTCTCTGCTTTCAACGCCATAGCTGGTTTTGAACATCGAATTGTAGTCAGAGATGGCATTGGTCAAAAACTCTTTTGCACTTTGATCCAAAGCTGATGGTTCAAAGGTTTCGTCGGCAATTTCTCCAATTGCATTTTGTTCTTCGTTTGCTGCAAAAGAAAAGATGGTGGCTATCTTCAGTGGCTTTTCGCTTTCCTCCTGAAGCTTATTGAGCTCTTCATAATAGCATTTTGCAGCGTCAACACTACTTACCGCAAACATTGCGTTAAAGCCACTGTTTCCGCCTTTGGTTCTATGTGTCTTTTGTTTGAAGTTTTGAAGTACGTACTGCGAAATCTCTTTGATGCGAATTGGGTGTAGCAGGGCGCTTTTATTCTCTGCGGCACTTAGCTTTTTCTCATCTATTTCTGTTTCAATGCTCTTAAACTTGGGGCGAACATCATTGTAATCTACCTTGAATTTTAGAACCTTTTCATCCCTAATGGCATCTGTAATAACATAAGAATGTAACTCTCTCCCAAAAACACTTGCCGTGGTTTCAGCTCCTAATGCATTCTCTGGAAAAATTGGTGTTCCAGTGAATCCGAATTGAAAGAATTTTTTGAATTTTTTATTGAGGTTCTTTTGTGCTTCACCGAATTGAGAGCGGTGCGCTTCATCAAAAATAAAGACCACTTGTTTCTGGTAAACAGGTAATGCGTCTTCATTTTTCATGAGGTTGTTCAGCTTCTGAATGGTAGTGACGATAATCTTGTTATCATCTTGTTCAATGTTCCGCTTTAAACCTGCTGTACTTTCAGAGCCATTTACACTTTCAGGAGAGAATCGTTGGTATTCTTTCATAGTCTGAAAGTCCAAGTCCTTACGATCAACCACAAAGAAAACTTTATCTATGAAGTCAAGTTCGGTTGCAAGTCTCGCTGCTTTAAAGCTCGTAAGGGTTTTTCCTGATCCTGTAGTATGCCATATGAAACCGCCGCTTTCATTGGTTGACCATTTTTTAGCATGGAATGAACTCTTAATCTTCCACAAAATCCGTTCTGTAGCTGCAATCTGATATGGCCTCATAATGAGGAGGGTATCACTTGTGTCAAATACAGAATATGTAAGCAATACCTTAAGGAGGGTACCCTTCTCAAAGAATGTAGCCGTGAAATCCTTCAAATCCTTAATTAATGAATTATCAGCCTTCGCCCAGTTCATGGTGAAGTCATAGCTGTTCTTATCACGTCTTACCGTATTTGCGAAGTAGCGGCTGTCTGTCCCATTTGATATAACGAAAACCTGCAAGTACTTGAACAATGAATTGTCACTATTAAAGCTTTCCTTGCTATAGCGATGCACTTGGTTAAAAGCCTCGCGAATAGCGACTCCACGCTTCTTAAGTTCTACCTGCACTAGAGGTATGCCATTGACCAAAATGGTTACATCGTAACGATTGGAATGTGTTCCTTTCTGCTCAAATTGTGAGATGACTTGTAGTTTGTTTCGCAGGACATTATTCTTGTCTACCAGATAAATGTTTTGGATATGTCCATCATCAAATACAAAGTCATAGATATAGTTGTCGTGAATTTTTCTGGTCTTATCTATTATACCATCTCCTGGCTTGTCTAAATACTCCTGAACGAAGCGAGCCCACTCACTATCTTTAAACTCCATGCTGTTCAATGTCTGAAGTTGGATTCGGACATTAGCCAGCATAGCTTCCTTTGTGTTTATCTCTTTTGAGTATATGTAACCTTGGTCAATCAAATCTTGGATAAACTCAGTCTCAAGCGCGGATTCTGTCTGATAAATAACCGGAGCCTCATGAAGATCTGAGTACTTCGTATACTTTTCAAGTACTATGAAGTTATTTGATTCCGCTATAGTCTTATACTGTGGCATTTTCTTGATTTTCAACTTTCACTACTGTTGAGTGAAAGTGATAGATTTTGATTATTACCTCTTTAACTAAGAATCCTAGCATACGTTTATTGTCCTCTTCGAGTATCGAGACTTCATCTCCGTGGTGTTTAGAGTGACTCGACAGGTTGATGATGCGTTTGTAATAGGATTGACGTCCATCTTCTGGTAATAGCTCTTCCCAATTATTGTATCCTAAGAAAGTCGAGGTCTTCTCTAATACGTTTCTTAAAAAATTAAAATGGTATTTCTGAATTTCTCCAGAATCTGCCACGTTTTCAAGTTCCTTTAGCAATGTGAGATGATACGAGAAAGGTGAGTCTTTAGGTTGGTCTATCAGATCAAAAGTACTGTCTATATATTTTTCTAACCGCCATTTTCTAGTTCCTTTCTCTCTGCTGAATTCATTAAATAATACATTGTAAAATAGTGGGTTGTGGGTTGTTACAATGAACTTCAATTCAGATGTGCTCGATTTTATCAAATCAGCAATATCAACAGCTAATTCAATTAAGTGGGTATCGTCTAATGAACTTACAGGGTCATCAATGAATACGTATTGTAAATCATTGAATTGGTCTGTTTCTCGATCAGCTTCGTCTGCTACATTTAAAATATTGACTGTTTGAGCTAGGAGGCTGTAAAACACGCTCCAGATAAAGCAACTTTCTTCTCCCTTTGAAATCTTGACATTTCCTGGTTTAGCTTCTGTGCCCTCCTCAGTTGATGAAGGAATTTCTTGAGAATCCTCATTGAAAATCGGAATCGAATTATCTCCAGTTTCAAATGAGAATCGAATCTCAGAAAATTCTTCATTAAAGGTTGGAGTCAATTTATCGTTGGTATAGCGTTGAAAGTGCCTCGCAATATTGGGTTCTTGTCCTTGATCAATGAGTATCCATTTAGTGTATTTATTGGGGTGGATTTGTAATTTTCTGTCAGTGTCGTTCTCTAAATCATTATCCCAATAAAACAAGTCCTCTGTGAAAGCGTTGTAATATAGCACTTTAGGTTTCGGCTCCTCTTCTGGCTCAGTTTCAATTTCTTTAGGTGCTATCAGTTCTTTGAATTCCTTGGATAATCGAGTCTTGCCAGATCCATTGAATGCATAAATTACTTGTAATTTTTTATTGGCATCTCTCAGTGTTGTTGCAATTTCTGTTAAAGTCTTACTCATGTTACGCTTCTAAATTTTCCTCGGGAAAGGTTAACAACATTTCACTGTAATATTCATATTGTTTTTGTCTTAACTCAATCTCTTTTGGGAGTCCTTCACTGATAGAATTGGTAAGCATGTCAAATTTGTCGAGGATAGAGACTATGCTCTCTTGCTCTTTGGGGGACGGGATAGGAATCACTGCTTTGCCTAGCCCTTTTGAATTGATAGCAGAAATTTTACCTGTTCGAATATGTTGTCTTATTTGATCATGAAACTGCCTTGTGCGTGTGAAGTATGCAACGTACTTTGGATTTAATTTACTTCTATAAGAGAAACAAGCATCATGTATAACTACGCCTTGATCACCTAACCAGGCAGTTCCTTGTCCGATATCTTCAATAGTTTCACCAGCTGCAACGATTACAACATCTCTCTTTTCGGCAATTCTTAGGTTTTTCTTCTCAACTAAATCCCTGCTAACGAAGGATTTCGTTTCATTGGCCCAAACACCATAGTGAGTGTAAATTTCACCGTAATGAATGCATGGTACGCCTGCTGAAATTATGTCAGTTTTTACGAAACGCTTACCTCTTTGAAATTCACCTACATCCTCATGTCCCAATGGTAGATGTGGTATATCTCTCCCATGAAAATTGAACAATAGCTCACGGTAGAAATTATATTGTTTATTTCGTGCTACAAGCTCCGTTGCAAGCTCCGTTGCAAGCTCCGTTGCAAGCTCCGTAAAAGAGTCTAATATTCGCACAATTTCTTCCTGAACTGCAGGTGCAGGAATAGGTATTGGAATTTCCATCAGCCTACCTTTAGTCAATTTGGCTCTCCCGCCGCCCGACAAGAAAGGAATATAATTCACGATTCGTAAATAATGGAATAAGAACCTATTCTCTAGCTTAGTTCTTCCACGCAACACATGAACATGGTTATTTGCCCAAAATTTACCCATTGCCCATTGCACTGAGTAATTTTCAAGACTTGCAGATCCATCTTCGGCTACCAACACATAGGTGCCTTCATGGGTGAAACCATCCACATAGTCTTGTATGTTATTTGCTCCATAATAAGGAGTATCCCCCGGTACTCGTAACGAAGCCTTTACTGGTTTTCTACCTGAGTTTTCAATGATAACGTACTTTTCATCGCCTAGAGTTGACCACTCTAATTCTTTGCCCTCTAGTAGTTTATTTAAAAAACTCATCCTTCAATCTCTGTAATAATGGCATTAATGTCAGCACGTAGCTTATCGATGTTCTCTACAATTTTTGAAACTTTCTCGTTCAATTCAGAAATGTTTATCGGTTCTCGATTGTCCTTCGCTTCTACATAGGAGGTTACTGAAAGATTGTAATCATTTTCCGAAATCTTGGAATTCTCGACGGAAATTGATACATGGGCCACTTCCAATTTGTTAGCGAAGAGTTCCATAACCTTTGCAATGTGCTTATCGGTCATCACATTGTTATTGGTTACTTTCTTAAAGAAATCCTCACCGCTAGCATCAATAAATTGAGTTTTTGTCTCTGATTTATGCTTGGAGAGCACTAACAGGTTGACCGCTATTGTCGTTCCAAAGAAAAGATTTGGAGCCAAAGAAATGACGGTTTCTACATAGTTATTATCCACTAGATATTTTCGAATCTTTTGTTCAGAACCGCCTCGGTAAAAGATGCCAGGAAAGCACACAATGGCTGCCCGTCCTTTACTTGACAAATAACTCAAAGCATGCAATACAAAAGCAAAATCGGCTTTTGATTTTGGAGCAAGCACACCCGCAGGAGCAAAACGGTCATCATTGATCATGGTTGGGTCGTCATCACCAACCCATTTTACAGAATAAGGCGGATTTGACACAATAGCATCAAAAGGCTTTTCATCACCTAAATGTGGTTCTCTAAGTGTGTCGCCTAATACAATGTGAAACTTATCGTAATTGATGTTGTGCAAGAACATGTTCATACGTGCCAAATTGTAGGTGGTGTGATTTACTTCTTGACCGAAGAATCCTTGCTCTATGATGTGATTGTCGAAGTGTTTTTTAGCTTGTAAAAGCAATGAACCAGAGCCTGCTGCAGGGTCATAAATCTTGTTTACTGTTGACTGTCCATGCATTGCCAATTGAGCAATGAGTTTGGAAACGTGCTGAGGCGTGAAAAACTCACCACCAGATTTTCCTGCGTTGGCGGCATAGTTGGAGATTAGGAATTCGTACGCATCACCAAAAAGGTCAATTTGGTTGTCTTCAAAATTTCCGAAACTCAATTCAGCAACACCTTTAATAACTGCAGCTAGTCTGCTGTTTTTGTTTTCGACCGTATTGCCAAGTCGTGTGCTTGTTGTGTCGAAATCTGCAAACAGCCCTTTAATGTCTTGCTCAGACGGATAGCCATTTGCTGAACTTTCAATGGAATCGAAAATGGCTTTTAAGTCTGTGTTTAGATTAGGGTTTGTGTTGGCAGTTTTGGCAATGTTGACAAAGAGTTGACTTGGATAGATGAAGTAACCTTTGGTCTTTATCGCATCGTCTTTAATTTCAGGTGTGATTACATCATCTGATAGACTCGGATAGTTCACACTCTCATCTCCACCTTCAATATAATTGGTGAAATTTTCACTTATGAAACGATAGAAAAGCGTCCCAAGAACGAACTGTTTAAAGTCCCATCCATCAACAGAACCGCGTACTTCATTAGCGATTTTCCATATTTTATTTTGCAGTTCCTGTCTTTGTGCTATGCTAGTCATTCTTTATCTTTTAGTAAGTCTTGCGGTTTAACTTCTAGTATTTCGGCAATCTCGAAAAGTATTTGGAGTCGTGGCTGCTGTCTATTTTGTACATAGCCGTTAACCATGTTGTAGCTTTTTCCAAGCTTTTCAGCTAACCACGTCTGCTTAATTCCCTTCTCTTCTAGTATCTCTTTTATCCTGTTCATGTTGATCAGAGTCTGATGGCAAGTTAGTTGAATATCCTGGATATCTTGAAAATTGAGATATAAAGTGTTTTAAAGTTGAGATGGGGTGTTAATGGTCATACACTGGAACTTTAAATGGAACTCTACTTAATAATATCCCATGTCCACTTACTTCATTCTTACCTGCCTGAAACCTCGTCACACTCCCAGCAAACGCTGGGTGGTTCCTCAACATCTTTTCAATGTTGTTCTTGGACATAGACTCTCCTCCTTCACGGGCTAAGTAGTTCTGTATGTGTGGAATAATCCATGAAGTGAGGTTGCTAATATTCGGTCGTTTCATTGCAAGCGTCTTCACTTTTTCTTCGCTCGTTCCTAGTGGCCCAAAGAAAACCATAAATGCTTTGAGCTAAACCCACGATCCATTCGTAGTTAATTGCTCATGCGCATCGTTCGTTGCGAGAGTCCTAAACTAAAAATGCCCTGCAGCAAAAAATATCTATAGCACATATCTTGAACGGATTCACCTTCGCTCATTCTTCGCTCGGTAGTTCCTGGTGGCCCAAAGCTGCAGAAGCACAATAGCCTCGGACTAAAGCCATCGGGACTACTTTCATTTACGTCTTCGCTGAAGTGAACTTCGCTCAGTTGTAAACGAAAATAGCCCCGCATCAAAGATGCGGGGCTATTGCGTTTCTGCTGTGGTGCTGGACGGAATCGAACCGCCGACACAAGGATTTTCAATCCTTTGCTCTACCAACTGAGCTACAGCACCGGTAGAAGATTTGCTAGGGGAAACGTTTTTCCCTGTTGCGGCGGCAAATGTAAGCCATAATTTTTATTCTGCAATAGTTTTTGGTGCTTACCTTTACGGAATGAATGCCACTTTGGATTGGGGAAATACCCGTGTGAAGATCGGACTTTTTGAGGGTCAGCGACTTCGGCGCGTGGACTACATCGAAAATAATCGTCCGGATGTCGTGAAAATTTTGTCAGATTACCTGCAAAATGTCTCTCCAACGTCTATTCTATGGATGGCTTCAGGGGAGGTTTCGGAGGCGGGACGACTCCTTTTTGAGGATTTGAAGGCGACTCCGTTTACACATCAAACAACATTGGCGCACTCTTCTGTGTATGCAACTCCGCACACCCTCGGGTTAGATCGCATCCTAAATATGGAAGCCGCTTATTTTGAGTTCCCTCAAAAAAATGTTTTGGTGATTGATATGGGGACCTGCATTACCTATGATATTCTAAATTCAGAAGGGGTGCACGAAGGTGGAAGCATTGCCCCTGGATGGAAAATGAGATTGAGTGCTATGCACGAGTTTACCGCGAGTTTACCGCATGTAGAGGCACTTCCCACAGATCTAATTGGAGTTGACACCCTCACTTCTTTGCAGTCTGGAGCGTATAATGGAATGAAGAATGAATTGACGGAAACAATACGTCAGTATGAAGCCCGTTATAGCAACCTTCATGTAATACTGACGGGCGGAGATGCAGAGGCCTTTGACCTTCAAGCAAAAAAAGCCACCTTTGCACGTCAAAATTATACGCTACACGGACTGAATGCGATCCTTTTACAACATGCGCAGTGACTTTCGCCGTTTATTCGGCCTCTCTGTATTGATTCTCTTCGCGGCTTCGGCTACCGGTCAGACGGTATCTCCCTATTCCATTTTTGGGAACGGTGAACGCGAATCTGGAAAATTGGCCAACCAATTGGGCATGGGCGGGATTTCCACGGGACTCCGAGATCCACTCCAAATCAATATTTCTCAACCTGCTTCGTATTCTTCCTTGCTGTACACCACCATCGAAATAGGAGGTTTCTACCAAGAGACGTTCCTGAACGATGGGGCTCAACAAGTTCAAACCAATAGCGGTGGTTTTAATTACCTAAGTCTGGGATTTCCTCTCGGAGAGAAGTTGGGTATGTCGATTGGTCTCTTGCCTTACAGCAAAGTGGGGTACGATATTGAGGCCCGTACATCTACTCCTTTTAGCGATGCCAACGTTCAATATTCGGGCGAAGGTGGTTTCGATAGAGCTTATTTTGGATTGGGTTGGGAACTTTATAAGGGTTTATCTGTTGGTGCTAACGGTAGCTACTACTTTGGATCTAGTGAAAGATTGACGACCGTTTTGTTTGACAATACCAATTTCTATCACATTACTCGCGAAGAGAACATTTTGGCTTCAGGCTTTAGCTGGGATGCGGGCGTGCAATACCAAATGAACTTTAGCGGCGATAGAGATTTGATTCTGGGAGCGACGTTCACTCCAAAAACCACTATGAGTGGTGAAGTGAATGATCTGCAATACACCTTTACACAAAACGCTTCGGGTACTCGTTTCTACAACGATACCGTTTATTCTACGCAGGCCAAAAATGTTAACGTTGTCTTTAACTCCAATTACTCATTTGGGTTTACTTTTGGCGGCCGTCACGAACAGTTGGTACAGCACGCTTGGAGTTTTGGCGCAGGGTATAAGTTGATGAATAGAGATGAACTTACCGCCTCAACAGAAATTCGAGGAGAGTATCAGCAAGGGTTCCGTGCCAATATCGGTGGTCAAATGATTCCGTATTACACGTTTGACATGAACCGAGGAAATTATTTTTCTCAGATCGATTATCGACTCGGAGCGTTCTATGAGAACACAGGGTTAGTAGTTGGAGGTGAGGCGATTAACGACTTTGGTGGAACCATCGGATTGGGGCTTCCAATCGGTAGAAGAACACAGGCGCCAGGCGATGTAAAGCTGGCTACATTAAATATTGGAATGATTGTTGGACGTAGAGGCACAGAGGCGTCCGGCAACATTAGTGAAACATATACTAGGTTCGTTGTTGGACTTACGTTGAATGATAAATGGTTTACTCAATTCAAGTACCGCTAATTTCAAAATGATGAAACGGATACTGTCAATTTTAGCCTTGGGTCTGATGACTCAAGCAGTTTACGGTCAAGATAACCCTTACGGAGCAAATGATGCAGATAGCATCCGTTGCTTTGAGAACTACAACATTGCTGGTTCTCTATTTAATTCAAAACAATACGCTCAGGCGTATGAATCTTGGGATATCGTTTATACCACTTGTCCAGGTTACCACAAGAACCTGTACATCATGGGGCCAAACATTATCAAGTATAAGCTCAAGGAGGTTGAAGAAGCAGGTGATGAAGCTGCAAAGAATGCACTCGTTGACCAACTTCTTGCACAATACGATACTCGTATGAAGTACTTCCCAGGTAAAGAGGCATACGTTACTGCTGCTAAAGCATACGTTTTGTATCAATACCGTTTGGATAGCTCTATGAACGAGATCTACCAAATGTATGAGAAGGCGATTTCCATCGATCCAAAAGAGATGTCAGCTACTCAAATTCAGAGCTACTTCTTCGTAGCCGTGAAATTGTTTAACGAAGACGCTCTTGAGCTTTCTGAAGTGTTCGATATCTACAACCAAATTGATGAGGCGGTTGCAGCCAACACGGATGATTTGAACGTTGAGCTTGCTGAACTCAGAACTAAGAGAGATTCAGGTATGCTTGACGCCAGAGGGGCTCGTATCCTTCAAAGCGATTCACTTAGCCTTCGCAACTTCATAGCGGTTAAGAGCAACATCGATATCAAACTTCGTCCGATTCTTTCTTCTTGCGACAAAATCGCTTTGGTGTACAACGCTGAAAGCTACGCGGAGAACAAGGACAACGAAACTTGGATTCGCCGTGCGGTTCGTACCCTAGGTGCAGAATACACAAATGATAGTGGTGAAGTGGCATCTTGTCGCGATAACCCATTGTTCTTTGAAATGACTGAGCGTCTTTACCAAATGAATCCTTCTACAGAAGCGGCTCGCAACATGGGACGTCTAGCATTGGCTCGCAAGGATTACAGCAAGGCACTCCAGTACTTCGGTGAAGCAATGAACCAAGAGTTGGATCCAGTTCTGAAAGCAGACGACTTGTTGAAGTACGCTTACTGTCAGCAACAACTCGGCAGATTGGCAGATGCCAAGTCTAGCATCATGCAGTCAATTGCGTTGAATAAGACAGGACAGGCTTACCTACAACTTTCAGTAATCTACGCTAGTGCAGCTGGGGTTTGTGGTTCTGATGCCGTTGAGAAGAACGCCGTTTACTGGGCTGCTATCGATAAGGCCAACATTGCAGTGAGCCTTGATCCTAGCTTGAGAAGTGCGGCAAACCGCGCCATTGCATCTTACAAGAAAGGTGTACCTACCAAGCGTGTCGCATTCGACCTTGGCAAAACGGAAGGAACGAAATACACTATAGGATGTTGGATTAACGAAACCGTTACTTTCGAGTTCTATAACTAAGAGATGAATTCCACACGGACATATCATAGGATGAGGGGGATAGCTTTGGCTGTCCCTCTCTTTTTGTTTATCACCGCTTGTGTGAATGATCAAAAACAGGTTCGTGAAACCGTGAGTGAATACGATGGCCCGCTTCGCGTTCAGAAGGAGGTTGATTATACCTACACGGATAGTGGAATTGTTAAATTGAATTTTGTTGCACCTCTCGCACTGGATTATTCGCATCTCGAGGAAGATGCCTATCTGAAGTTTCCAGATGGAGTAGATGTCACCTTCTTTTCCGACTCAGGAACTGTGGAAACGACCTTGCGCGCAAATTCTGCCATTCAATTTATTGATGAGCAGCGTTGGGAAGCGGAAGGCGATGTTCAAGTACACAGCGTAAAAGGGGAATCCCTTGCTACGGAAAAGTTATATTGGAATATGAAAACCCACCGTATTTCGTCTGATCAACAAGTGACGATTACAACACCCGATTCGAAGATATGGGGGAAGGGGTTTGAGGCCGATGAAAACATGAATGAATACGAGATACACGAAGTATTCGGAACGATATTTTTAAATGAATCAGACTCGACAGAAACGACTACTGAGGACCTTTGAGTTCCTTTGGATGATTGCCGCTGCCGTTATGGTAGTGGAATGCTATGTAGCATTCTCGGGTGGCGATACCACGAGAGGATTGATTTTGTTACTTTTGGGATTGTACGCTGGCTTCAGGTACGTAACTACGGGTATGAAGCGTAGAAAACTCTAATCCCTATATGGCTGAGCCTTATATAGTCATTCTTCTCGCGCTCCTCGCTTCCGCATTTTTTTCGGGAATGGAGATCGCATTTTTATCGGCCAACCGCTTGCAGATTGAGCTGGAAAGTAAGAAACGCCGACTTCCGAATATCATTATATCGTATTTGGTAAAGCACCCAACGCGCTTTATCTCTACAATGTTGGTGGGGAACAACGTGGCCATTGTCCTCTTTGGTCTTTATCTACCTGATATTCTCAGTCCGTATTTCCAGTGGACTGACTCAGAGTATCTCGTACTCCTTTTGCAGACCATCATTTCTACGGTTGTAGTGCTCTTTTTGGCTGAATACTTACCAAAAGCGCTCTTTAGCGCTCGATCGAACGAAGGCCTTAAAGCCTTTTCGATTCCAGTGGTGGTATTCTACTTGCTGACCTATCCCATCGTTTCAGGGATAACGTCTATCTCGAAGTATCTCCTTCGCGTGGTTTTCAAAACCAACCTCGATTCTGATCAGCCCGTTTTTTCGAAGGTGGATATCGATCATTACATCGAAGAGAACACCAACAACGACGATGAAGAGGTGGATCACGAGATCGAGATTTTCCGAAATGCCTTGGATTTTAGTGATATCAAAGCCCGTGAATTCATGATTCCTCGCACGGAGATTCTCGCTGCTGAAAAGGCAGAGGGCATTTCTGAACTCCACCGAAGATTTATTGAAACTGGGTATTCCAAAATCATCGTTTACAACGAGAACATCGACAATATTATCGGGTACGTTCATGCTTACGAGCTTTTCAAAAAGCCTGAAAATATCCGCTCTATTCTCCGCCCCGTTAGTTTCATTCCAGAAACGATGACGGCTAATGATGTCCTGAACCTCTTTACCCGCGATAAGCGCAATATGGCCATTGTCCTCGACGAGTTTGGCGGCACTGCTGGTCTAATCACGCTGGAAGATGTCGTTGAAGAAATCTTTGGAGATATTGATGATGAACACGATACCGATGAGCTTCTGGAGCGTCAGGTAGGTCCGAATGAATACATATTTTCCGCTCGTTTGGAAATCGATTACCTCAATGACGAGTATCGTTTTTCACTCCCCGAAAGTGACAATTATACCACGCTAGGTGGATTGGTTACCGATATGCTGGAATCCATCCCAGAGAAAGGCGAACGAGTAGCGCTAGATGATTACATTTTGGAGGTTCACGATGTCAGCTCCAACCGCTTGGAGGAAGTGCGGGTTTTGGTGAGATAGTAGAAAGTCTACAGCTCGGTTGGAACCTGTGGCCCGTGCGATGGACGTCGCGTCCTCAGTACCAGCGCACATAACATCATTATTCCGGCGAAATTCTACCCTCGATACTCCCATTATTCCACTTGTACTTGTATATTCGCAACCTTGAACTAAAACTTCCTTCGAGTACATGGCTACTTTGGATAACATTCGTAAACGATCAGGTCTTGTTATTACCTTGATCGGCGTGGCGCTAGGCGCATTCGTGTTGACCGATGCTTTGGGCAGCGGCGCAACTTTAAATAGTGCAAATCAATCTATCGTTGGTGAAATCAACGGTCAGACGATTGATAACACTGACTTCTCCAGTAGAATGGAGGAGATCCGCAAAGTGGATCAAGCCTATTCTAATTTAGCTTCAAGTGCTTTGGCAAACATCGTTTGGCAGAATTGGGCACGTGAGGTTGTGATGGGTGAGATGTATGACGAACTCGGCTTCAAAGTAACAGGTGCCGAATTGAGTCAAGAGGTGATCAACAACCCGAACATTCGCCAAATGCCTGCTTTCCAAAATCAGAATGGCATGTTCGATCCAATGTTGATGTCTCAAATGTTGGATAACCTCGAAGCACAAGCATCGCAAAACGAACAAGCTCTTGAGCAGTGGAACGGATGGGTTCGCTTTGAACAAGACGTGAAAGAGCAAGCGCTTACCTTCAAGTTTAACGACGCTGTTGAGTTGGGTGTATACACTCCAAAAGCTCTAGCTCGTCACAACTACATGTATGGCAATGTGTCTCACGATATCGCTTTTGTTCAATATCCTTACGCCGACATCGCTGATGATGAGGTAGAGGTAACAGAGGCCGATTTCAAATCTTACTACGAAGAGAACAAGTTCAAGTACAGCCAGCCTACAGAGTCTCGCGATATCATTTTCGTAAACTTCCCATTGGAACCAGCACAGCGCGATAAAGACGCAGCTAGAAATGAGTTGATTAGCTTGATCAACAAAAAGGGAGTTTACAACAATCAAACCGGTAAAACCGATAGCATCCCAGGTTTTGCGGATACAAAAGATGATTCAACCTTCGTAATGCTCAACAGTTCTCTTCCATACCGCAGTGGTTTCTGGAGAGAAGGACAGTTGGGTAACATGGATTCAATCATGTTCAACGCAGAGCCAGGATTCATCTATGGTCCATACGAAGAAGCAGGTGCATACAAAGTAACCAAGCTTCAGGAAGTTCGCATGTTGCCAGACTCAGTGGAAGCTCGTCACATTTTGATCGGCATTCAATCTGAGCGCAATCCAGAAGGTCATCCTCCTGCAGAAGCAAAGTCAATTGCCGACAGTCTTTTCGCGTACGTGAAAGAGAACAGAGGCGAGTTTGCTACCGTGGCGAAAGAAATGTCTGAAGATCCAGGTTCAGGTGCTGAAGGTGGTGATCTTGGATTCTTTGGTCCTAATCAAATGGTTCCTTCTTTCGGTAACTACTGTTTCCAAAATGAAGTGGGTGATCTCGGACTTGTTTCAAGCCAGTTTGGTTACCACATCATTGAAATTCAAGACCAAAAAGGTTCTTCTAAAGCTGTTCGTGTGGCTACGTTGACAAGAGACGTAGTAATGTCGAACGAAACGGAGAAAGAAATCTATAACCGCGCTGCTGAATTTGCTGCAGCTGTTGGTACAGGTGATTTTGCTGCTGTTGCAGAAGAGCGAGGGTATGTAGCTCGTCCAATGACAGAACTGAAAGAGAACGCCGATAACATCCCAGGTTTGGGTCAAGCTCGTCCAGTTGTGAAATGGGCGTATGGCGCTATGATGAATCAAACGACAGGCGAAAGTGGTGTTGAAGTAGGTGATATTGAACTCATCAACAACGACAACACTGCTTATGTAGTGGTTCAATTGACCGATGTTGCTCCTAAAGGAACGAAGTCGTTGGAGCGCGTGCGTGAGCAAATTCGTCCAATGGTGATCAACCGCGCTAAAGCGGATCTTATCATGGAGCGTGCTAAAGCGGACATGGAAGGCAAAGAAAACATCCAAGCCATCGCAAATGCTTCTGAATACAACATGAGCATCCAGCAGATTCGTTTGGGTAATGGTGCTATTACCGGTGCGGGACAAGAGCCTACTGTCGTGGGTCAAATGTCAGCATCACAAACCGGAACCATCTATGGTCCAGTTGCAGGCAACCAAGGAGTTTACATTTGGCAGCAAAACGCAGCAACGGAATTCCAAGACAAAGGCGATTACAACAACGAAGCTAACGCACAAACGAGCTCTATCAAGAGCCGTGTGAACGCTCAACTTCTCAACGCTCTCTTGAAAGAGGCGGAAATGGAAGACAATAGAATTAGATTTTATTGATAAGTACTAGGTAGGTATTAGGTGCCGAGTACTATGTTATAGAAACCTCCTCTGTGCAATGCATGGGGGAGGTTTTTTTGTGGACGGGTGTTTGGTGACGGGGGACTGATGTCTGGTGACGGGTGACCGATGTCTGGTGACGGGAGACGGATGTTTGGTGATGGAGGATTGATGTCTGGTGTTGGGAGACGGATGTTTGTTGATGGGGGTCTGCACAGGCACTAAGTGCTCGTATGGATTCGAATGGAGACACCGAGCAATTGTTCAGTCTGGATGCTAACGTCTACATGAACTCGGTGCATGACGTTGGACATGGATCACTAGACATCCAGCATTAGTCACCCGGCGATCTCATCATCAATCACATCATCTCACAACTCATCCCACCTATTCGCATCCAAGCGTATAAAGATGAAGAGCAAGGTGGTAAAGCCCCACAAAGAAGATCCCCCGTAGCTAAAGAAAGGCAGAGGAATGCCAATTACGGGCGCTAGGCCTAGTGTCATAGCGATGTTGACGGCAAAGTGGATGAAGAGAATGCCAACGACACTATAACCGTAAATGCGTGCGAAATTGCTTTTCTGTCGTTCGGCTAAGAAGGTGAGCCTTCCTAGTAAGCCTAGGAAGAGTAATACGGTGATGCTACTCCCTACAAATCCCCACTCTTCGCCTACCGTACAGAAGATGTAATCGGTACTTTGTTCGGGTACGTAGTTCAACTTGGTTTGGGTTCCTTCTAAGAAACCCTTCCCTGAAAGACCACCAGAGCCAATTGCGATCAGCGATTGCTGTGTGTGGTAACCCACGCCCATGGGGTCGTCTTTGAGCCCTAAGAGGACGCTAATACGATCGCGTTGGTGTGTTTGTAATACGTTGTTGAACATAAAACTGGTTCCATAGGCTACAACGGAAGAGTAGAATACGAGGCCTATTAAGGTCAGGGTGATTCGCTTTTGATTGCGCAAGGTCCAGTAGGCCAGTCCTCCAGTAACGATGATGGCGCCAATAACATAGATAGGAGGGAAGACCAGTGAGAGGATGGCGACCAGCGCACTTAAGAATGCTAGAAATAGATACATGCCCGGTAAACCTTCTCGGTAAAGAACCAGCATGAAGGATACAAAAACCAAGGCCGAACCTGTATCCGGTTGGGCTAGAATGAGCAACATGGGGAGCCCCATAATCACAATGGGCCACCACCTATATCTCCATTCTCTAACGTCTACTTGAAGCGTGCTCAAGTACTTCGACATCGCCAGAGCGGTACCAAACTTGGCAAATTCAGAAGGCTGTAAACTAAAGGATCCCAGTTGAATCCAACTCTTATTTCCTCCTATCTCCTTACCGATGATAAGTACTAGAACGAGAAGGAGTAGGGTAGCGCCGTAGACGGGATAACTGATGTTGTGGTACAATCGAACGTCGCTGAGTAGAATGGCTAGGATGAGAACACCACTGGTAAAGATCCAGATCATCTGCTTGCCATACTGCTGCGATGTATCCATGATGCTTTTGTGCTCCTCGCTGTAAACCGCGGCATAGATGTTAATCCAGCCTAGGAATACCAGCGCGGCATACAAGAAGACCGTCCACTTGTCAATTCGGGTAAAGACACTTCCAGATCTCGCTCGTGCACTCATGGTTCTACGTAAAGTGAATCGTTCCCGTACAACTCAATGAACTGCTTGCGGTATTCCTCGCTGAGAGAACCGTTAATCATTCTTTCGTACATGCTCTCTCTACTGATTTCTCCCGTGAGGTAGTATTCCGTAAGGAGAGATGCAATAGGAGCAGCCCATCTGCTTCCCCAATAGCCGTTTTCTACTACAATGGCTATGGCAATTTTTGGATTGTCTTTAGGTGCGAAGGCAATAAAGATGGAGTGATCCTGACCGTGAGGGTTTTCGGCTGTACCCGTTTTGCCACAAATTTCAATGCTTTCAATTCTACTGGCCCTTGCCGTACCGTGTTCAAATACATCGAACATCCCTTCAATAACCACGGGGAAATGCGCGGAGTCTACAGTGGTGTATTTGGGAACGGTGTATTGGGGATCATCAAGAGGCTGACCGTCTACCGATTTAACGATGTGTGGAGTGTAGTAGTACCCTCGATTGGCTACAGCAGCGGTCATATTTGCAAGTTGGATGGGAGTCACCAACATCTCTCCTTGACCAATTGCTAAGGAAATGGTACTCACCGCTTTCCATCCGGTATAGCCAAAGGCCCGATCGTAGTAATCTGCTGTGGGAACTAATCCTCGCCTTCCCGTCGGTAAGTCGTTGTTCAAGAATTGTCCAAGTCCAAAACTCTTTACGTGATTGCTCCAGGCATTCATGCCCTCTTGTGCCGATGGATAGTTTTCAATGATGCGCTTGAAGACGTTACAGTAATAGTTGTTGCAGCTCTTTTCGATGGATTTCCGCAATGCCATAGATCCGCCTCCACAGTGGCAACCTACATGGAGTCGACCAAAATGGAACCCACCGTGACAGGTGTAGTGTGTGTATGGATGGAGCGTTCCCTCCTGCAATCCAATTAGGGCATTGACGATTTTAAATGGGGAACCTGGAGGATATTCAGCCAGTAATCCACGGTCAAAGAGCGGTTTGTTAATGCTGTCGCGATAGAGACGCGTGTAATTGACACTTCGCTGTCTTCCTACCAATAAGTTGGGATCATAGGTAGGTGCACTCACAAGGGCGAGGATTTCTCCTGTTGAAGGTTCTATCGCCACAATGGAGCCACGCTTACCTCGCATGAGTTCCTCTCCCAGTTGTTGCAGTTTGATGTCGATGGTGCTCACCACATCTTTCCCAGGGACAGGAAGGGTGTCGTATTTTCCATCCATGAAACTGCCCACTTCTCGGTTGTGGTTGTCTACGAGGATGTAGCGTCGACCCGCTTTCCCTCGAAGAACTTCTTCATAGCTCTTGTCAATACCACCTTGGCCAGTTAGGTCGCCCATACTGTAGCCCGGGTTGGCTCGGATGAAGCGCTCGTTTACTTCCCCAATAAATCCAACTACATTGCCTGCACCGTGGATGGGGTAATCTCTCAAAACCCTTTTCTGGGTATAGAATCCTTTGAATTTGTACAGCTCCTCTTGAATGCGGGCATAGCGATCATCCGACATCATCCCGTAAAAAACAGAAGGTTGATACGGAGAATAGCGACGTGCCTTATCGAGGTATTTGAGGACATACGTGGTGTCTACATCCAATAAGTTGCAAAGTAAGGCCGTGTCAAAAGGTTCAACCTGACGAGGAATGACCATAACGTCATAGCCCACTTGATTGGCTACGAGTAGTTCACCGTTTCTGTCGTAAATATACCCTCGGGAAGGATAGAGCTTCACCTCGCGTTTTGCGTTGTCTTCCGCGCTTAGCTTGTACGTCGCGTCTAAAACCTGAATAGAGAAAAGTCGCCAAAGGAAGATGATTCCCAAGGTGGCAAATAGAAAGTAGAATAGTAAGTCTCTTCTCATGACTCCTCCCGATAGACGAATAATTGCGTGATGTAGATCATCACTAGGGTAACCGGCACAGAGATAAATGTACGTGACAAGACGGAAAGAACCTCACTAATTCGGAAGGCTTCCATGAGGAAAAGCCAAAAGTGATGGACAATGATGCCAATTGAAACGTAAGTAAAGAAGCGAGAGCTACCCATGGTCCATAGGCTAACTCTACTCAAGTCTTCATCTGCGCGCGGATACGTCAGTCGCAAAATGGTCGGTCGGAGATAGGCGAGTAAAAGTGTGGCAGAGGCGTGTGCCCCTCCAGAGTTTTCAAAGATGTCGATGATCAATCCCGAGGCAAATCCCCAGAAAAGCAAGTTTGTTCTACTCATTCCCGCCGGAAGAGTAAGGACAAATAGCACGTATAGATACGGGTTGAGATACCCCGAAAGTTGAATGTGATTCAATATCAGAATTTGGAAAAGCGACAAAAAGAGGAGTCGCCCTATGGTGCGCAGCGTATCACTCATCGTCTTGTTCTTCTCGGTTTTCCAATTCTTCTCGTTCTCCTTTCAGTAAGTCAACTACAATGTAAACATGATCCAATGCGCTGAAGTCGGTGGCCAAGGTAAGCTCCACTTCATAGAATTGATCTTGTGGTTCAATGTAGAAGGTGTCCACTATTCCAATCGGTATTCCTGATGGGTAAAGTCCTGATCGGGTGTCGGTTACTACCGTGTCGCCTATGCGGAAATCTGCTTGATGTGGAATATCGCTCAGCTGAACATGGCGATAATTCATGTTAGAAGGCCATGAGATGGATCCAAAGAAAGGAGCGTTCATGAACTTACCAGATAGACGTGTTCTGCTATGGATCAATGGTATGACGGTGCAAAAGTGCTCTGAAACATCGGTAACCAAACCCACGGCACCGTCTCCACAAATCACACCCATATCGGGTTGAACGCCATGGATGGTTCCTCGGTTCAAGGTCAGATAGTTGTTACGCTTATTGATGGAGCTGTTGATGACCTGAGCTTCGAGAAAGTTGTACTGTTGAATGTATAGCGTATCAACAATACTATCTCTATCCACATAAAGTGAGAAGTAGGATGACTCCAGCGCAGAGCGAAGAGCGGCATTTTCTGACGCGAGGTTTCTGTTGGTTTCGCTGAGATTGATGAAATCTCGAACAGCGCGGTAGTTTTCCAACAAGCTTCCCGATACGGCATTCGCCGAAGTAGCTACTGCGGATTTGTGAAACGCATTCGCTCGAACGATCAACGTCAATGCTACAACCTGTAAGGCAATAAACAGCAGGAGAACCCGCCTCTTCCAAAAGAATTGCAGCAAATATTGCATCTAATCTTATCGCATTAAGAGCGTACGGTACTTATCTAGGTTTTTCAAGGTAATGCCCGTTCCACGAACCACGGCACGAAGTGGATCTTCAGCAACGTATACAGGAAGATCGGTTTTCATGCTCACACGCTTGTCGAGTCCGCGAAGGAGTGAACCCCCACCGGCCATATAGATACCGCTGTTGTAGATATCGGCTGCCAATTCTGGTGGAGTCATCGACAAAGCTTCCATAATTGCATCTTCGATACGAGTGATGGACTTGTCAAGAGCACGAGCAATTTCCTTATAAGTTACCGTGATTTGCTTCGGTTTTCCGGTAAGGAGGTCACGACCTTGAACATCCATATCATCCGGAGGATTGGGAAGGTCATCAAGAGCTGAGCCCACTTGAATTTTGATCTGCTCTGCCGTGCGTTCACCTACGTAAAGGTTGTGCTGGGTTCGCATGTAGTATGAGATATCATTCGTGAACACGTCGCCGGCCACTTTGATACTCTTATCACAAACAATACCTCCCAGGGCTAGGACAGCAATCTCGGTGGTACCACCTCCGATATCAATAATCATGTTCCCCTTTGGTTCGAGGACATCCACCCCGATACCAATGGCCGCAGCCATCGGTTCGTGGATGAGATATACTTCTTTAGCATTGGCCTTCTCGGCAGAGTCCTTTACCGCGCGTTTTTCAACCTCGGTAATACCGCTTGGAATACAGATTACCATGCGGAGTGTAGGAGAGAAGTACTTGCTTTTTAGTGATGGGATGCTCTTGATCATTTCGCGGATCATGTGCTCGGAAGCCACGAAATCCGCAATCACACCATCTTTCAACGGACGGATCGTCTTGATGTTCTCGTGCGTTTTACCGTGCATCTGCATCGCGGCATGACCAACGGCCATAATGTCGTTTGTGCTGCGATCGAGCGCAACGATAGACGGAGCATCAACAACAACCTTGTCGTTGTGAATGATTAGTGTATTCGCCGTACCAAGGTCGATGGCGATGTCTTGAACAAAAAAATCAAAGAGTCCCATTCGTGTGGATCAGTGTTTAAAGTGACGGTAACCGGTGAATACCATGCCCATGTTGTTGGCGTCGCAATAGTCGATGCTCAACTGGTCTTTGATAGAGCCACCCGGTTGAATTACCGTATCGATTCCTTCACCGTGTGCAATTTCAACGCAGTCAGGGAAAGGGAAGAACGCATCCGATGCCATAACGGCACCGTTCAAATCAAAGTTAAACGATTTTGCTTTTTGAATAGCCTGTCTTAAAGCATCAACGCGTGAAGTTTGACCAGTTCCGCTTGCGAGAAGCTGACCGTCTTTCACGAGAACGATGGTGTTCGACTTGGTATTCTTGCAAAGTGCGCTAGCGAAAAGTAAGTCTTTTACCTGAGCTTCAGTAGGCTCAACTTTGGTAACGGTCTTCAAATCTTCCGCTGCGTCTGTGTGGTAATCGCGTTCTTGAACCAACACACCGTTTAGGGCCGTACGCGCAATAAATTCTTGCGGACGAATATTTTTCACAACGAGAATGATGCGATTCTTCTTCTGCTTCAAAATCTCAAGTGCCTCTGTCGTGTAACTAGGCGCTAAGATCACTTCGAAGAAAATATCGTTTACTGATTCTGCTGTTTTTCCATCGATTTCTACGTTGGAAGCGATGATGCCACCAAATGCACTTACTGGATCTCCCGCCAAAGCATCGGTCCATGCCGTAAATACATCGCTGCGCTGAGCCAATCCACAAGCGTTGTTGTGTTTGATTACCGCAACGGTAGGATCTTGCTTCCAGAATTCTGCGATCAATTGAGCGGCTGCGTCTACATCGAGAAGGTTGTTGTAACTTAACTCTTTTCCGTGAAGTTGCTCAAACGCTTCATCTAAATTTCCGTGGAACCAACCTTGTTGGTGTGGGTTCTCTCCGTATCGAAGGGCTTTTCCGCTACGGATGCTGCGCTTGAATGAAGTGCTCTGTGGAGCAAAGAAGCCGTGGATGGCTGTATCGTAATGCGATGAGATGTCGAAGGCGTATCCCGCAAAACGGAAACGTTCTTCCAAATTGGTTTCGCTGTTGTTCGCTTGAAGAACTTCCAAAGTCTCGGCGTAGTACTCGCGAGATGGAACGATCAATACATCCTTAAAATTCTTTGCCGCGGCGCGAATCAATGAAATCCCGCCAATATCAATCTTCTCGATAATATCCTGCTGAGAAGCACCAGAAGCAACGGTTTCCTCGAAAGGATAGAGGTCCACAACCACCATGTCGATGTCTGGAATGTTGTGTTGTGCTTTTTCTTCCAAGTCGTTCTCGTTGTCTCGACGGTGAAGGATCCCACCGAAGATGGCAGGGTGAAGCGTTTTAACTCTTCCGCCAAAAATGCTCGGGTAATTCGTCTGACTTTCAACTGGAATAACGGGAAGCCCAAGACCTTCTAAAAAGGATTGAGTTCCTCCTGTAGAATAGAGAATTACTCCGTCTTCGTGGAGTTTACGTGCGATGGGCTCAAGACCATCTTTGTAGAAAACTGAAAGTAGTGCGCTCTTGATGCGTTTCTTGCCGCTCATGTGGTGGGATTTACAAAGGAGCAAAAGTAGTGAAATGCGGGGGGTGTGGCAAGGTAATTATTGAGTCAGATTTATCGTACTTTCGACTTTCAAAGAATCGACATGAACATTCTCCAGATCACCAACGAAAGTGTGCGCTTTGCATGGGAGTCTCTCGTGGCTAACAAAGTCCGTACAGTACTGTCTCTCATGGGAATGACGTTGGGGATTTTCAGTATCATCTTGGTTTTCTCCATCGTTGACACTTTTACCAAATCCATTCGTGATTCCATGGAAAGTGTGGGTAGCGATGTAGTGTATATCCAAAAGTGGCCTTGGGGCGGCGGCGGCGGACAATGGTGGAAGTATTTCCAACGTCCGGAACCGACCTATGAGGAACTGACGAAGTTGCAGCATCGTCTAAATACTCCTGAATATGCGGCTTTTATGATGGTGATTTCGGGTAACTTGAATTACCGGAATAACGTGACGGAGAACGTGCAGATGACGGGAGTGTCTGCTGATTACATCGATATCTGGAAGACGAAAATCGACAATGGTAGATATTTCAGTCCATTGGAATCGAATAATGGTCGGCCTGTTGTTTTGTTGGGATACGATGTGGCGGAAGGTCTCTTCGGAGCATTGGACCCAATTGGACGTGAAATTCGCGTGCTCGGAGAGAAGGTGACTGTGATTGGAGTGATCGCCAAGGAGGGGAGTAAGATGATTGGTCAGAGTCACGACGAACTCATACTACTTCCTGTGAACTTCATGCGTCGAAAAGTTAATGAGCACCAAATTCAAGGAGCGGCCATTATGTTGAAGGCCAAGGAGGGAATTTCCTTAGATCAAATGAAAGCCGAAGTGGAAGGAGTGATGCGCGGATTACGTCGACTTCGCCCTAAGGCTGAGGACAATTTTGCTTTGAACGAAATCAGCGTGATTCAATCTGGAGCAGAAATGCTCTTCAGTGTACTTTGGTGGGCAGGAGTGATTATTGGCGGATTTGCCTTAATTGCCGGAGGTTTTGGTGTGGCTAATATTATGTTCGTAAGTGTGAGCGAACGAATCTCGCAGATTGGAGTTCAGAAGGCGCTCGGCGCGCGTTCCAGTTTTATTCTCACTCAATTTCTGGGAGAAGCGGTAGTTCTCAGTTTGATCGGTGGCTTCTTTGGATTGTCGCTCACTTACCTTGTGCTAACCATTGTCAATGCACAATTTGATATTGAACTCGTGCTGTCGTTCAACAACATTATGATCGGCGTGTTTACCTCTGCTTTTATTGGGGTGATTTTCGGAATATTTCCTGCGCTCACTGCGAGTAGGAAGGATCCGGTGGAAGCAATGCGGGCGAATTGATCAAAGTACCATGGCAATTTCTGCACATACAGCGTTGAGGAAATCTTCATCTTCGCTGGTGAAAGGAGATGCGTAATGAGAGTCGATGTCCAGTTGGGCAACTAGCTTTTGCCCCTTGTGGATGGGAACCACAATTTCCGATTTCGTCTCAATGCTGCAAGCGATGTAATTGTCTTGCTCACTTACATCTTGAACAGTAAAGGTCTCTCCAGATACGGCCACCTGACCGCAGATTCCCTTGCCATAAGGAATGCGAGTGTGTTCAGTTTCGGCTCCAGCGTAGGGACCAATTTCCAAGATTTGTGTGACGTCGTTCATGTAGTAAATGCCGACCCAGTTGTAATATCGAACACTCGACTTAAGCGTCTCACAAACATTTTTAAGTCCACTTTGACCCTCGGTTTGAATGATCTCTCGTACGTGGTTCAGTATGTCGGTGTAATTCATGCTTCTACAATGTAGGGTGTGAAAATAATAGCGGCAATGGCCACTGCAAAGATAGCCGCTATGAGAACGGCTCCTGCAGCAATATCCTTACATTTTCCAATAAGGGGATGGCGATCGGGATGTACAGCGTCGGCGAGGTTTTCGATAGCGGAGTTAACGGCTTCAAGCGAAAGCACCAATGCGGAAATAAGTAAAATATTAACCCAGTGAGCTGAACTAATGTGAAAGTAGAACCCGGCAACAATGACCGTTAAGAGAGCGGTGATGTGGATTTTAAAGTGAAATTCGCGAAAAAGGGAGAATAGTCCTTTAAAGGCTACGCCAAATGCGCGAATTCTCGAATTTTTTGAAACCATACCAACCGTAACTAAGTTCTTAACGTATAATCAACAAAGTTGCACAATCAAACATTCACAATCAACATTTACCAATCGACAGGAAACCTTATGGAAACATATTATTATAAGAGTGGTAAATGCATTAATTTGCACGCTGAATAAACCCTATTCGATGAAATTACCACTACAACTGCGATGGCTATTTATAGCTATCATGAGTATGGCGGGCACAGCTTCATTCGGCCAAGCCACTCAATTTACGCAAACTCCTAACGCTTCGGTGTGTACAGGAGATTCTCTCACAATGACGCTAACGGTTTTTCCAACCTATCTAGCAAACAACAGTTTTTCAGTATTCCTTACCCCGGGAAATGCGGCAACCGCGGATTTCACAAATGCTGCAACGGAGGAGTTGCCGATTGCTAAGTGGATTCCCAACACAGGTTTTCCTGCATCGGATACGAATGATGCTGGTACCAAGCAACTGACGGTGATTATTCCGGAAACGATTACTACGAATGGTACGTACTCCATTCGAATCGAGTCGGATAACCCTGCTACCATCAGTAACAACGTATTCGAAGTTGCTGTGAACGTTACCATCCCGGCGAGCATCGATTCCATCCGAGGTGGTTTCGACAACGTGTATACGCCAGGCGATACAACGGACTGGGGTAGATGTACAACAGATACCGTGATTTTATATGCCAACCCGGGTTTCAATTACCAGTGGTACTTGAACGGTGTTCCAGTTCGCATTGCCCAGCCGGGTAGAACGGATGATCGTCTGGATTCATTGGTGGTTTATGCTCCAGGTGATTACTACGTAGAAGTGAGCTCAGGGCCGGTTTGTCCGGGTACTTCAGAACATCAATTGATTCTGAATTACATTCCTGCGCCTGTTATTCAAACTCAAATTTCTCCTTGGGTAGAAGTGTTGGATGATCCTGCCAACTTGTTAATCGATAGTATCCAATTCTGTGAAGCAGATTCAGTGCTTCTTTACGGATTGCCAGAAGCTTTCCCACTGGTTGAGGATTACCAATATCGCTGGTTGAGAGATTCTGTCAATGCGATGGGTTTCGATTCTCTCGTGCCTATTAAGGGAGGAATGAACGATAGTATCTGGATTACTTCAGACATTGTCAATCAATCGGTAGTACCTAATTACATGAGGTTCTACTTAGAAGTAACAGAATTGAATTCAGGTTGTGTCGCTGTTTCAGAATTCCCTCGCTACTTCTTTATGGATACGATTCCAGATGTAGATTTTAGTGCCATTCCATGGCCAGGTGAAACTAGTGCACCAACTACTATCTGTATTGAAGACAGTATTCTCTTCCGCGCCAATACTATTGGAGGTTCAGATTATCACTACCAGTGGCAAGTGCAATATCCATTGGGGAATTCATGGCAGAATTTGATCAATGATACTTTGCCAGAACTACAAGTAGACACAGCTCTGGTTCCTGATTCAGCTGTATATCGACTTCGAATTGACAACTTTACCTGTACCTATTGGTCGGTGCCAATTCAAGTGAATGTGGTTCCGAATCCATTCTTCCAATTCTTACCGGGTGATTCTGTGGCACTTTGTCCAGGTGACTCTGTACTCGTAGCAGTAAACGGTAATGGTTTGCAGTACACTTGGTCTGACGGATTTATTGGTCAGAGCCGATATGTAAGCACTCCAGGTTCGATGTGGGTACAGTCACAAGGTGTTAATCATTGTAGATATTACGATACTTTGGTTGTTTACCCGTTGGTAGTTAATGCCAGCGCTGGTCCAGATCAAACCATTGGTATTGGCGACAATGTACAGATGGCCGCTTCAGGTGGTGTGACGTACAGATGGTATGCGGATAAGCCTGTTTACTTCAGTGATGATAGAGATCCGAATACGCTCTCTCGTCCAGTGGAGGATACAACCAAGTATTATGTTGAAGTGACCGGAGCAAATGGCTGTACGGCGATTGATTCCATGATGGTTTATGTTGAAGATCCATTTGGAGGTAATCCGAACTTGAGCAATGTTCAAAACGTAATGACTCCTAACGGTGACGGTATTAATGATTATCTCGATTTGAGCGAGGTGATTAAGACCGACAACTGTGAATTGACCATCATGAACCGATGGGGTGCCACAGTGTACACTGAAGAGAATTACTCAAACGGATGGAGTGGAACCAATGATGGCGGCGATGAGTTGTCTGATGGTACGTACTACTTCCTATTAACATGCGGTGATGAAGTACGCTTCAAAGGACCTATCACTCTCATTCGCAATAACGACTAAGCCGCTATGAAAAAGTCATATTTACTTACGCTCACATTGGGATTGGTGATGGGAACTGCATCGCAGGCTCAGCAAATTCCACTCTACAGCAACTACTTCTTCACTCCATTTATTTACAACCCTGCTCAATCGGGCTCTACGGGGGTAACGGAGGCCAGCATGATGCACCGTCGTCAGTGGTCAGGCATTGAAGGTGGTCCAGAAACTTCTGCCATCACGCTTAATGGAGCGTTGAATCGTGAAAAGGTTGGATACAGTATTTACGGGTATCAAGACCGCACAGATATTATCCAACGCATCGCCATCTATGGCTCTTATGCCTACCATGTTCGCCTATCTGACAAAAACTCTTTGAGTTTCGGTTTGGCGGCTGGATACTTGGATAACAACATCGATTTCGACAAAATCCGTGTACATGAGGAATACGATCCACTTCTATTCCCAAATCTTCGTCGCGGTAATTTCGACCTAAACTTTGGTGTGAACCTTCGCATTGGAAGCTTCCAAGTAGGAGCTGCGGTTCCACAATTGTTGGGAGCTCCGGTTGAGTATTCCAACAACTACAGTGGTCCGGTTGAGTACAGTTTGATTCGTCACTTTGTATTCAACGCACAGTACGATTGGGAGATTCAAGGAAACAAGCGTGTATTGAGCCCGATGATTATGGTTCGTACAGCACCGAATGTTCCAACTCAAATTGATGCGGGTGCCATGTTCAACATGAAAGACTACGGTTATATCGGAGCTATGTTCCGTTCTGACTATGCTATCACTGCGAATATTGGTGTTCACCTAACAGAGCAATTGAGTGTGGGTTATGCATACGATTTCAGCACCAACACTTACGGTTCTCAGTTGGGAACTTCTCATGAGTTTATCTTGACGTACCGCTTTGGTTCGAACCGCGAGATGGAACGCCTCGAAAATGATATCAACCGAATTAAGGCTAGCCAACGCAGTCAGAAGGAAGATATGGACGAAGAACTCAGAGAGCGCTTCGAAGAGTTCAAGGAAGAAATGGAAGCTCAGAATAAGCGTCAACTCGAAGAAATGGTTGACGGAATGACGCTTTCAGTTCCGGGTCAACAAGGTGATGGTCAAGGTACAGCAGGACAACCAGGCAGAACGGGGCAGCAAGGTGCTGACGGCAGACAACCGGGTGCAACGGGACAACCAGGTGCAACTGGTCAACCAGGAACTTCGGGTCAACCGGGAACTTCTGGGCAACCTGGTACCACCAATCCACGTACTGGTGAAACAACCGGCACAGGAGGCACTGAGAATGGTGGATTCCCTACCGAAAGTCTTCCTGGAAGCTATGCTCCGGGATCACCGGGCTACTATGTTACAGCTGGTGTATTTGGAAATGAAAACAACGCCCGTAGATTGATGGAGCGTTTACAGGGTCAAGGATTGCAAGTGAATATCTTCAAAGACTCTGTCAACAACATGTACTATGTATATCTATTGAGATTCAATGATTACAACAGTGCAGACAACGCGAAATCATCTAACTTAAATGGACGATATGATGGTCGTTTGTGGATTAAGATTGTAGAGTAATCTGCACTCCAAACACAAAGTGATTATGAATTGACTAAAGGGCCGTTTATGTATAAGCGGCCCTTTTTTTGGCTAATAAAAACCCCTCTCCCTCATGGTTAGAGCCCAGAATGTACTGCTATGGATTTGCTTTTTTACTCTTTCGTTTACTTCGAAAGCGGCCCACCTAGTAGGTGGTGAAATATCCTATGAATGTACAGGAGGAGGCAACTATGAAGTCACCTTGCGCATCTATCGAGACTGTGCAGGCGGAGGTGCTGGCTTTGACGGCTCCATTACCATCATGGTTTTTGACGCCATTACGAATGCAACGGTGAAATCCATCAGTGGAGTCACACATGGTAATGTTCAAAATGTACCCCTCAACTTAGGTGATCCGTGTTTAACGGTGCCAGCCGGACTGTGTATCGAGTATACCGAATATGTGGCATCCGTGAACTTACCTTCTTCACCGAATGGATATGTAATCACTTATCAGCGTTGTTGCCGTAATAGCTCCATCTCTAACATTCCCACTCCGGGCAACTGGGGGAATACCTATACCATCAATGTTCCTCCAAACGACCCATGTGCAAATGCACCTTCATTTGCCAATACCCCACCTGTGGTTATTTGTTTGAATGAGCCCTTGAGTATTGATGCTTCGGCTACAGATATAGACGGAGATTCTCTGTATTACGAGTTTTGTGAGATTCTCCATGGAGGTGCGCCGAATAACCCGGCTCCAACTCCTGGTCCTCCGCCGTATCAAAAGATTCCGTTCAACGCTCCTCAAACATTCGACAATCCTATTCCAAGTAGTCCTCAGATTACCATCGATCCAAACACGGGATTGATTACAGGAGAGGCTAATCTTCTCGGACAATACGTGGTAGGAATATGTGTGTCGAGTTATAAGAATGGCACTTTTGAAACGACAGTTCGTCGGGATTTTCAATTCAATGTGAGCAGTTGTGTGCGGAATGTGGTGAGTGATATGGTGACTCAAGCCGAAGATAGTTCACTCTATTGTGCGGGTAGAACAATCACATTTACCAATCAATCCAGTGCCAATGCCACTACGCTTTTTTGGGATTTTGGGGATACGACTTCTGTGAACGATACCTCTTGGTCCATGAGTCCAACATATACTTTCCCTCGACCTGGCATTTATAACGTGACGCTGATTGCGAACCCAGGAACAAGTTGTTCAGATACGGTGGTTGAGGTTTTTGAGGTTTATGAAGATCCAGAATTGGAGTGGGGGATATTAAGTGGAAGTGTGTGTTTTAAAGTTCAGGAAATTTATTTCGGAGCCATCGGCATTAACATTCCTCGTAACCCCACTTTTGAATGGTATTTTGGTGGTAATCCAGCGCCGAATATCACCTACTTCCAAGGTGCATTCCCTCCGGCTATCACTTGGCCGTTACCAGGGAAGTATCCAGTAACAGTAGTGATGAAATCCAGTACTTGTGTGGATTCCATTGTAGATACCATAGAGATTGTTCGATTCAATCAAGTGGTAGATGCAGGGCCTGATCAAATCATTTATGAGGGAGAAAATGCCACCATGGATGCATCCGGCGGGGTTCGATACCGCTGGTACGCCGATCACCCTGTTTACTTCTCGGATTACACGGATCCCAATACACTCACTCGTCCTGTGGAAGACACCACAAAGTACTACGTGGAAGTCACTACGGCAGATGGATGTGAGGGGATTGATTCGCTTCTCATCATTAAGGTGCCGCCAAACTGGCCCAATCCCGATTATTCAGATTTGCAGAATGTGATTACTCCCAATGGGGATGGACTAAATGATTATCTCGTCATAGAGGAAATCACGCGCGGTAGAAGTGTGAAGTTTATTCTCATCAACCGTTGGGGTACAGAGGTATATCACGAAGATCAATACGACGGCCAGTGGCACGGACAAAGCGATGGAGGAGATCCTTTACCTGATGGTACGTATTACTATATCATCCAAGAGGGGGTGAATGTAATCTTTAAAGCGCCAGTGACGATTATACGGAATGGAGATTAGACATGAGTCTCCAGACACCGACACCAGTCATCAGTCACCAAACAAATAAAAAGCCGCTCCTAAGAGCGGCTTTTTTTTATTGACCAAACATGTCTTTCACACGTTCAAAAAATCCTTTTTCATTCTTGCCAGGATGAGGCTGGAAGTTGTCGGAGTTTTGAAGTTGTTCGAGAATCTTCTTCTCTTCACTGGAGAGGTTTTTAGGAGTCCACACATTGAGGTGAACTAGCAAGTCGCCTGTTCCATACCCCTCAACGCTTGGAAGTCCTTTACCCTTTAAGCGGAGAACCTTACCACTTTGAGTACCGGCATCAACTTTCACGCGGGCTTTGCCAGTGATCGTAGGGATTTCAACACTTCCTCCCATGGCAGCAGTAGGGAAGGTGATGTACATATCAAAATGTAGGTTATTACCATCGCGCTTCAAGGTTGGATGTTCCTCTTCTTCGATGAGAACCATAAGGTCGCCTGCTGGGCCTCCCATTGGGCCTGCATTCCCCTTACCGCTCACGCGCAACTGCATTCCGTCAACTACCCCTGCAGGAATTTTAATGCTAACGGTCTCTTCTTTTCTCTCAAGTCCATCGGCACCTACGCCAGCAGGCTTCTTATCGATGGTTTTACCTGTACCATGACAAGTAGGACAAGCGCTAGCCGTTCTCATCTGACCGAGAATGGTGTTTTGAACGCGCTGTACTTGACCCGAACCGTGACAAGTAGAACAAGTCTTATAGCTTACGCCATCTGCTGCTGTAGCGCGACGAATCTTGATTTTCTTCTCCACTCCATGAGCGATATCCTCAAGAGTGAGTTTTACGCGAACGCGAAGGTTGCTACCACGTTGGTGACGAGAGCCTCCGCCGCCACCGCCGAAGCCTCCAAATCCACCTCCGCCGCCAAACGCGCCGCCAAAGATGTCTCCAAAATGACTGAAGATGTCGTCCATGTTCATACCACCACCGCCAAAGCCGCCGCCGGCGCCAAAGGCTTGGTGACCAAACTGGTCGTATTTCTGACGCTTCTCGGGGTTTCCAAGAACTTCGTAAGCTTCTGCCGCCTCTTTGAACTTGGCTTCCGCTTCTGCGTCGTCTGGGTTCTTATCAGGGTGATATTTGATGGCTAACTTTCGGTAAGCCTTCTTAATCTCATCCTGACTAGCGCTTTTGCCTACGCCGAGTATGTCATAAAAATCACGCTTTGCCATTGATCTTAGCTTTGTGGTTCACCATCGGCTACAACCACTTTGGCATAGCGAAGAATCTTTTCTCCGATGTAGTAACCCGGTTCAATTTCATCAATCACCTTACCTGCCATATCTGGTGTAGAGGCAGGAATTTTAGTGATGGCTTCCATGAAGTCAACATCGAACTTCTTACCAACGGTGTTTTCCATTGGCTTGAGGCCCTTTTGCTTCAAGGTGTCGTTTAATTTGTTGTAGATAAGGGTGATTCCCTTGGTGCTTTCGCTGTCAGCTTCTGCTTCGCTAATGTTCTTTAGCGCGCGTTGGAAATCGTCCAACACAGGAAGCATGGCATTCAATACCTCGCGATTGGCTGTGGTAGAAAGCTCAACTCGTTCGCGCGCATTGCGCTTACGGAAGTTCTCAAACTCAGCGTAGAGGCGAAGGTTTTGGTTCTTCAACTCCTCAATTTCGCTTTTGAGCTTTCCTATCTCGTCAGAGGCATTGTCACCTTCAGAAGCTTCAACGTTAGTTTCTTCGTTTTCAACAACTTCTGTAGCTGCATTGTCAACCACCTTCTCTTCCTGAGAGGCTGCTGCTTTTGTCTCTTCGCTTTTCTTGGTCATTTTCTGCTGTTTTACGCGTTCTACACGCGATCAAAAGGTTGGCAAAGGTAGTGCCATCCAACAGATTACGCCAATCTGACAGAAGAGAAATAAAGGGAAATGACAAGAGTTGTGCTGAGGTGTCAGCGTTTCAGCTTTTCAAGCTCGTATTCAAGGCGACCAACGTGGAGATGTTGACTGATCAATTTACCTTCACCATCAATCAAGAAGCCTGTTGGAATCGCATTAATTTGGTAGAGTGCCGCAATGTTCGAACGCCATCCTCTCAAGTCACTTACGTGATTTGGCCATTTTTGATCGAGGTCTTCAATCCCCTTTTTCCAAGAGCTGATGTTTCGATCCAATGAAACTGAGAAAATAGTAAACCCGTTCTCTCCATTGGCAAATTGCGATTTGTTGTATTTGTCGTACGCCGCAACAGCTTGAGGCATGGTTGCTTTACACGGGCCACACCATGACGCCCAGAAATCAATATAAACTACTTTTCCACGTAAATCACTCAAGCGAAGGGTGTCACCAGATGGGGTTCTTCCCACAATTTCTGGAACGCGTTCTCCAATGCTGAAGATTTGATTGGATTCGGCGTTTTCTACTGGAGTAGAAACTTCTTCTGAGCTTGCGAATTCACTGTACCCTCCGTAGGCCAATAGAGCTACAAAAGGGACAATGCTAAATAGTTTATTTGCTTTCATGTCGTTTGCGTTTTAGTCCAATCTAACAATCTCTGCGCCAATGTTTCTCAAGCGCTCGTCAATGCGCTCGTATCCGCGATCAATTTGTTCGATGTTGTGAATGGTACTGGTTCCTTCAGCACTCAATGCGGCAATCAAAAGTGAAATACCTGCACGAATGTCTGGTGAAGTCATAGTCGTAGCTCGAAGTGAATACTTACGCTCGAGACCAATTACGGTGGCACGGTGAGGGTCGCATAAGATGATTTGAGCTCCCATGTCGATCAGTTTATCCACGAAGAAAAGTCGGCTTTCGAACATCTTTTGATGAACGAGAACACTTCCTTTAGCTTGCGTAGCCACTACGAGAATAATACTCAATAGGTCGGGTGTGAACCCCGGCCAAGGTGCGTCGGAAATCGTCAATATACTTCCGTCAATAAACGTATCAATGGCGTAGATATCCTGTGATGGAATAAAGATGTCTTCCCCTCTGCGCTCGAGTTGAATCCCCAGTTTTTTGAAAACTTCGGGAATCACTCCTAATTCGTCGTATTCAACATTCTTGATCGTGAGCTCACTCTTGGTCATGGCTGCCAAGCCAATCCACGATCCCACTTCAATCATGTCAGGTAGACATCTGTGATCGCAACCACCGAGTTTTTCAACTCCGGTAATCTTTAGGAGATTGGAGCCGATGCCCTCAATCTGTGCTCCCATGCGCACCAACATTTTACAAAGCTGTTGGAGGTAAGGCTCACATGCGGCATTGTATATGGTAGTAACTCCTTCGGCTAATACCGCTGCCATAACAATGTTGGCTGTACCCGTTACGGAGGCTTCATCCAACAACATGTACTCGCCCTTGAGTCCTTCTGGAGCTTCTACGCCGTAGAATTCCGACTCTTCCTCGTAAACGAATTTTGCGCCTAACTTTTGGAATCCGATAAAGTGGGTGTCCAATCTTCGTCTACCGATTTTGTCGCCACCTGGCTTAGGAATGTATCCCTTGCCAAAGCGAGCGAGGAGCGGTCCCACAATCATGATGGAACCACGAAGGGCACCACCTCTTTCCTTAAACTCCTTAGAGAATAGGTAGTCGATGTTGATGTCGTCTGATTGGAAGGTGTATTCACCCGGACCCTTTTTGCGAATCTTCACACCGAGATCTTCTAGGATGTCGATGAGTTTATTGACATCGCGAATGTCGGGTATATTGGATATGGTGATTTCCTCATCGGTGAGTAGAACGGCACAAAGGATTTGAAGCGCTTCGTTTTTCGCTCCTTGTGGAGTAATTGATCCGTGTAGCTTTTTGCCGCCGCGAATTTGGAATGTAGCCATCAGGCAATCGGGATTGGAAGGTGATTACTTCTTGTTATTGTTGCTGCCACTTGGGCGTTTGCGTGCCTTGCTCTTTTTTCTCTTTCTGTTGTTGGAGGAAGAGCTTGCACCCGTATGTGTTGGAAGAATGAGCTCGTTGGAGAGTTCAATCCCCTCTAGATCTAGCTTACCCTCTGCAAGTGTGTTCAACTCCTGAAGGATCACACTATCATCTACCGTGTCTTTGTTCCAGGTGAGGTAACTCTTCTTCATCTGATTGGCGATTTGACGCACCAATTCTCGTTTTTCCTCCCCATCTTCACGCTTAATAGCCTCTTGAATCATATCTCGAACGATGTTGCCGTAATGGCGCATGCGGTAGTTGCGAGATGGGTACTCAATTTGGTCGGGAAGACCTGCGAACGTGTCTGCAGTAGGAATGGGGTAGGGAGAGTCTACGTCCAGTTTGAAGTCACTCATAATAAAGAGGTGATCCCAAAGCTTGTGCTTGAAATCAGGGGTATCTCTCAAGTGAGGGTTCAAGTTGCCGATTACATCAATGATGCTTTGGGCAACGGCATTCCGCTTTTCTTTGTCATCAATCGTAAGGCAGTGTTCTACCATGCGGTGAACATTACGACCGTATTCCGGAATTTTTAGGTCCGGTCGGTCGGTATTGTATTCCACGTCGGGAATATGTGATAAATCTTTCGTCATGTTATGCGGAAATTAGGCTCTCGCCTTCTGCAATTTAGCAAACTTCAATAAGAGGCGTTTTTCCCCAGCGTTATCAAAATGGATGACCGCTTTTCTATCGGCTCCTTGTCCAATAACTTCTTTAACGGTGCCCAATCCAAAACGATCATGAATAACGCGCTCGCCTTGCGCTAAGTCTTCTGGAGCTCCCTTTTCTACGCCTTGCAAGTTCTGATTGGCATCGGAAATGCTTCTGAGCTTTTGATGCTTGCGAGGAGGAACAGGTCGATGTGTGGGTTCAGACTTCGTTTTCTTTTCAAACTTAGGTCGCCCTCCAAAGTTATCGTTTCCTTTTGAAACGACATTGCTTTTTGGTGCTTCGAAAGCATTGCGCACTTCATCAGGGGGGGAATAGAATCCTCCGAACTCAGGAACGCGGATATCTAAGTACTTTTCGTCTATCTCTTCAATAAAGCGACTCGGTTCACAATCGATTAGTTTTCCCCAGCGATAACGAACATGAGCATAGGTGAGGAAGGCTTGCTTCTCAGCACGGGTTAAGGCCACGTAGAAGAGTCGTCTTTCTTCCTCCAGTTCAGAACGCGTGTTCATGGACATCATAGAAGGGAACAGGTTTTCTTCCATCCCCACGATGTACACATATGGGAATTCAAGACCTTTTGCAAGGTGGATGGTCATCAAATTGACCTTGTTCACATCTTCAGGATTGTCTTTATCGGCATCAGTCAACAAGGCAATGTCTTCCAAGTAATACGAAAGCGATGCGTCTCCATCTTCAATTTGCTGCTGCTGCTCGCTAAAGTCCTTGATGCCGTTTAGCAATTCTTGAATGTTTTCATATCTCGAAACCCCTTCAGGCGTCTTGTCTTCAGATATGCTCTTGATGAGGCCAGAGGTTTTGGCTATGTGTGCCGCTACTTCAAAAGCGTCGTGCTTGGAGGCTAAGACAGAGTAACTCTTAATGCGTTCAACAAAGTCGAGGATGCGTTGCTGCGTAGGTTTGTTGATGCCTGTTGGGTAGAGGTAGATGTTTTCTGCAATCTCCCACATGCTCTTCTCCTGGGCGTTGGCAACATTGATCAATCGGTCGATGGTTGTCTGACCAATTCCTCTTGCAGGGTAGTTGATCACGCGCTTGAAAGCTTCTTCGTCAATGGGGTTGATCGCCAAGCGAAAGTAGGCCAATAGGTCTTTGATTTCCTTGCGTTGATAGAAGGAAACACCACCGTAAATTCGGTAGGGGATGTTTCGCTTTCTCAATGCGTCCTCAAACGCTCTACTCTGAGAGTTGGTGCGATAAAGGATACAGAAGGAATTCCACGCTTCGCGATTTTGTTGATGGAGTTCAAAGATGTTTGAGGATACGTAGTTCCCTTCATCAGAATCGCTCACAGCTTTGTGAACGACAATTTTTTCACCGCGATCATTAGAAGTCCAAACGTTCTTCTCGAGCTGGTCTTTGTTCTTCGAGATGATGCTGTTAGCCGCTTCTACAATGTTGGAGGTAGAGCGGTAATTCTGTTCGAGTTTAAAGGTCTTGGCATCCGGGTAATCCTGCTGGAAATTGAGAATGTTGCGAATGTTGGCCCCACGGAAGGCGTAGATTGACTGAGCGTCATCACCTACCACGCATACGTTTTCGTACTTGCTAGCAAGTGCTTTTACAATCAGATACTGACTGTGGTTTGTATCCTGATACTCGTCCACCAAGATGTATTTGAATCGCTCTTGATACTTGGCGAGTACGTCGGGGAATAGGTGCAGGAGTTCATTGGTCTTTAAGAGAAGATCATCAAAATCCATCGCTCCTGAACGGAAACACTTTTCGGTGTAGGCCTTATAGATGTTGCCGAGCATTGGCATTTTTGCCGCTGCGTCATTCTCTTGCAAATCAGCGCGATTCGCGTACGCTTTTGGAGTAATTAGATTGTTCTTGTACGACGAGATACGTCCTTGAACAGATTTCGGTTTGTAAATCTCCTTGTCGAGATTGTTCTCTTTGATGATTTGTGAAATCACCTTTAGGGAGTCTTCACTGTCGTAAATCGTGAAATTGGACGGATAGCCCAATCGACTCCCTTCAATTCTAAGAATCTTGGCAAAAACCGAGTGGAAGGTTCCCATCCAGAGGTTTTTAGCTTCGCTTTCACCTACAATCTTGGCAATACGCTCTTTCATTTCTCGAGCGGCCTTGTTGGTAAATGTAAGAGATAGAATTTGAAAGGAATCAACGCCTTTTTCCATGAGGTGAGCAATGCGATAGGTAAGGACACGGGTTTTGCCCGAGCCAGCACCAGCTATCACCATCATTGGACCTTCCGTTGCGAGAACGGCTTGTTTTTGAGCGTCGTTAAGTTGATCGATATATGAACTCAAAAGGAGTGGATTTTGTAAAGTGAAGGACGACAAAAATAAGGAAACACATTGGCGCTCAAAGAGTACTCACTCGGGAAATTACGCTTCACATGAATATAGATGGATATCGTACTTACCCATGGCGATTCATTCATCCAAATGAGGTGTTTGATTTATCTTCATTTCATCGGTAACTATTTGTAAAGGGGATTTCACTCCTTGTCCATACCCGTTCTACTCTTTGCTGTTGTGGTATTGACAATTTATCAAGACATTCCTCCACCTAACACAAACTCTCGTCTGATGAAAAAATTATTATTCTTGGGGATTAGCCTATTTTTCTCGGTTAGTCTGAGTGCCTCCCACTTATTGGGCGGTCAATTATCTGCACAATGTAACGACGATCCTAATACGTCTGGTTTTGAGTACGATATCTCCTTTGTTATCATTCGTGATGCAAACGGAGTGGGCTTGGGGCCAACTCAAAATATTGAAATCGCTCCAGCTGGAGGGTCGGCCATGAATACCACTGTGACTCAAGCCAACAGCATTACGTTTGCAATCGGTTCGCGCCAAATTGAAATTGTTTGGTATGAAGGATCGGCCACGCTACAGCCTAATACGAATTATACTTTGTCTTGGAATTCTTGCTGTCGTCCCATGGGTGTTTTGAACATTCCGAACAGCGTCGGTCAATCTATGCATTATTGGGCGCAGATCAATACGGGATCGTCTTGCAATAGTACTCCACAATTTGTGGCTCCGCCTTTACTAGTATGGCCGAATCAAATTTCTTGGATGGGCTCAATCGCTGCATTCGACTTTGACGGTGATGCTCTCACATATGGATTAGATGTTCCATATGGCCAAGCAGGTACACCAAATGCAGGATACACCATGCCGAGCTCATTGCCAGGTGGTCAGCCTAATGTCGATTCTACCAATGGTCTTTTCCAATATGTAGCAGATGGACCAGGTTCATACAGTTTGGTTTATGAAATTACAGCCCGTGATGCCAATGGGGTGGTGAATGCTATCGTTCGTCGCGACCTCTACTTAGAAGTTATTCCAATTCCAGGAAGCCCGATTAAAGTAGTTCCTGCGCTTCCAATCAATAATCCGCATCACGACTGGGTAGTGGGTAATCCAGATACATTGGTGTTCCAAGCCGCATGTGATGGTGGAATTACAGCATCGTACCACGTGCCTGATTTTGTGGATGTATCCAAAATTGATTTCTGGGTCAACCAATACAAGTTTGCCGATAGTGCAGATGTGTTCTTCACCTATCGTCCAACCATGAGCGATATCGGAACCGAATTCCCAGTGGTCGTTCGTTTTGAAGGTGGTGATCTAACTTGGGATGAAGTGTTCTACGTTGGAGCTAAAACCGATGTGGGGCTTGAAACCCTAGAACATGGTCAAGCTTACATCTTCCCGAATCCTGCCAAAGATAAAATTACAGTGGCCTTTGATTCTCCTATGTCTTCTATCCGAATGGTAGATGCTACAGGTAGAGTAGTGGCAGAGGCTGATCTATCTAAAGTAGTAGGTGAATGGTCTAGTGACCTCCAACTCCGCGCCGGTATTTACTTTGTAAATCTTACCGATGCAAACGGAGTGAGCTGGACAGAGCCATTGATCATTCAATAAGTTATTAATTATCCTCACTTTAAAGTCTCGACTTCGGTCGGGACTTTTTTTTGATAGCTGCTCGACTTCCAAGATTTCTCTTAGAAGGTGTCTCCACTGTACGAAAGACAGAGCCCATGGGAATGTTCGAGAGTGGATGTTTTGATGACGTTGTAGGTTAACTTTTGCATTGCGGGAGCGGTTGTTCAAGAGGTGTGTATCTTCGCCTCTAAATTTGAGAAATACTAGATTGATGATTACAAGTATTCGATTACTCCTTACCATTTTGGTGATGTCGCCTATGTTGTCGCATGGCAGTGTTCTTGGAGGGACGATCAAAGCGGTGTGTGTAGATGATCCTGCAACCCCACAGCGGGAGTATTACGTGGAGATCAATATCATTCGAGATCACGGCTCGTCGATCACCAATACTAGTGATATCTATATCAACGATTCCGTATTCGCGTTGCCGCTTGCTTACTCCTACTTGATTCCCAATACCATGGCTCCGCTGGAGTTTATTCAGTATGGAGATACATTGTTGTTCGCGGACTACTCAGCCTATTGGTTAGAGTGGCAAGAGTGCTGTAGGAGTTCTTTGGTTCAAAATGTGACTTCTACCGATAGTGTGTATATCCATGCTTATTTAGAAACAGGAGGAAGTTGTAACAGTCTGCCTGAGTTGGTGGCTCCGCTCAATCCGAACTGGAGTGCAACTATTGGTCAGGCTGCCTTAACGATGTACGACAGAGATCACGACTCGCTCCTATACGCCATGAGTTTCCCTATGATTGACGATTCAACGGCAGCTCCATTTCAGATTATTCAAGGAACGACTTCCAATCCCTTCACGGTAGACGCCAACGGAATTTTACGTGGAGATCGCGTAGAACAAGACGGCATATTTGCCTATGTTATTCAAGTGAATTCCTTGGATGCTAGCGGCACTTCCAATGGGTATGTTCGGCTGGAATCGGTGTTGGGGTTTTCGTCCCAGGATGTTGAGATTCGGGTTCGTCCCGGTGCAAAGATCACTGATCGATTTCATCAATGGACAAGCGGAAAGTTAGACAGTGTGCGTTGGGTAGTGGGGAGTACTCCTTTGGCGAATGCGAAGAACTATTTGCCAATCCATCTGCAACAAGCCTTATTTAGAGATTCATTGGGAATAGCTGGGGATAGCGCTGTGGTTAGTTTCCAGTGGAATCCCAGTACGCCAGAAGTCGGTTATAGGATTCCCATGGTTGTTCGCACGCAAATCGGAGCTTCGCGTTACGATGAGGTGGTTTGGATGTTTGCGAAAACCGGAATCGGCTTGAAAGAGTGGGGCTTAGAGGCCGCAGTGGTCTATCCAAATCCCAGCGGTGGAGAATTGCATATAGCGACCGAAAGAGGAGATCATAGCTACCAGTTAGTGGATGGATTTGGACGAGTGCTACTGGACCAGCTAGTAGAGAATCCAGGTTCGATAGAAGATCTTGATTTAGAACTTCCCGAAGGCGTTTATCACCTTTTGGTTTATGGAAGTGAAAACCGGGTGCGTCATGTCAAATGGGTTATTGTGAAATAGCCCAAATGAAGGGGCTATATAATAATGTTATAAAGTAGAGGGGAGAGTCGGTCATTTTGATCGACTTTTTCATTTCTCATCAGGCGGGAGCCAAATGTCAGATTATCAGTAACATTTTCACGTAAACCATTGTGGGATAGGTTTTTTGTTCTACATTTGCAGTCCCTAAAAAATAGGGGATAATTACGTATTTGCAAGATTATCAACGCAATAAGGTAACAGATGCCAACGATTCAACAGTTAGTTCGCAAAGGCAGAACGAAAATTGAGAAGAAGAGCAAGTCGGCCGCTCTGGATGCCTGCCCGCAACGCCGTGGCGTGTGTACTCGTGTTTACACGACTACACCAAAGAAGCCAAACTCGGCAATGCGTAAGGTAGCCCGTGTCCGCTTGACGAATGGGAATGAGGTGAACGCCTACATTCCAGGTGAAGGTCACAACCTTCAGGAACACAGTATTGTATTAGTGCGCGGTGGTCGTGTTAAGGACTTACCAGGTGTACGCTATCACATTGTTCGTGGTGCATTAGACACTGCCGGTGTAGAAGGTCGTAACCAACGTCGCTCGAAGTACGGAACTAAGCGTCCAAAAGCTAAGAAGTAAAAAGCAGTAATCATTTCATTGCGACATGAGAAAGACCAGAGCTAAAAAGAGAATCCTTTTACCGGATCCAAAGTTCAATGATCCATTGGTAACAAGGTTTGTGAATAACTTGATGTACGACGGCAAGAAGAGTGTTGCCTTCAGTATCTTCTACGATGCACTAGAAATCGTAGCGGAGAAGACGGAAAGCGCTAACGGTCTTGACGTTTGGAAGGAAGCATTGACAAATGTAATGCCGCACGTAGAAGTGCGTAGCCGCCGTGTAGGTGGTTCAACCTTCCAAATCCCTATGCAGATTCGCCCAGAGCGTAAAATCTCCATGGCGATGAAGTGGTTGATTCAATATTCACGTTCACGTAACGAGAAGACAATGGCAGCTCGTTTGGCTGCTGAGATCGTTGCCGCTTCTAAAGAGGAAGGTGCAGCAGTTAAGAAGCGTATTGATACGCACAGAATGGCTGAAGCTAACAAAGCATTCTCACACTTCCGATTCTAAATCTTTAGAAAATCATGGCAAACAGAGATCTCAAATACACAAGAAATATCGGTATCGCTGCACACATCGATGCTGGTAAAACAACGACCACCGAGCGTATTCTTTACTACGGTGGTGTGAGTCATAAAATTGGTGAGGTGCACGATGGTGCAGCTACTATGGACTGGATGGAGCAAGAGCAAGAGCGTGGTATCACGATCACCTCTGCCGCTACTACATTGAACTGGCCATACCGTGGAGACAATTACCACGTAAACATCATTGACACTCCGGGTCACGTTGACTTTACTGTTGAGGTTAACCGTTCCCTTCGTGTGTTGGATGGTTTGGTATTCTTGTTCAGTGCGGTAGACGGTGTTGAACCACAGTCTGAGACCAACTGGAGACTAGCAAACAACTACAACGTACCTCGTATTGGTTTCGTTAACAAGATGGACCGTCAAGGTGCCGATTTCTTGAACGTAACTCGTCAGGTAAAAGATATGTTGGGTAGCCACGCGTTGCCACTTCAGATTCCAATCGGAGCTGAAGCGGACTTCAAAGGGGTTATCGACTTGATTAACTTCCGTGGTATCGTTTGGAACGAGGAAGATATGGGTATGACTTTCGAGGAAGTTGAAATCCCAGCTGACCTTCTTGACGAAGCTACGGAGTACCGTGAGAAATTGTTGGAAGCAGTAGCTGAGTTCGACGATACTCTTATGGAGAAGTACTTCGAAGATCCAGAATCACTTTCTGAGCGTGAGATCCTTAACGCATTGCGTGAGGCTACTATCGCTGGTAAAGTAGTTCCAATGATGTGTGGTTCCGCGTTCAAGAACAAAGGTGTTCAGGCTATGCTTGACATGGTGATGGAAATCCTTCCTTCTCCACTTGACGTTGACGCAATTCGCGGAACAAACCCTAAGACTGAAGAAGAGGAGTCTCGCAAGCCTAGCTTCGAATCTCCATTCGCAGCACTCGCATTTAAAATTGCAACAGATCCATTCGTAGGACGTCTTTGCTTCACTCGTGCATACTCAGGTATCCTTGAGTCTGGTTCATATGTATTGAACACTCGTACGGGTAAGAAAGAGCGTATCTCACGTATTTTCCAAATGCACGCGAACAAGCAAAACCAGATTGATTCTTTGGGTGCTGGTGATATCGCTGCATTGGTTGGATTTAAAGATATCAAGACTGGTGACACACTTTGTGATGAGAAGTCGCCAATCGTTTTGGAATCAATGGACTTCCCAGATCCGGTTATCGGTTTGGCAATTGAGCCTAAGTCGAAAGCTGACGTGGACAAGTTGGGTGTAGCTCTAGCTAAATTGGCTGAAGAGGATCCAACCTTCCAAGTTAAGACCGACGAAGATTCAGGTCAGACTGTAATCAGTGGTATGGGTGAGCTTCACTTGGACATCATCATGGACCGCCTTAAGCGCGAGTTCAAGGTTGAGGTTAACCAAGGTGCTCCACAGGTATCTTACAAAGAGACTATTAAAGGCACTGTTGATCACCGTGAGGTTTACAAGAAGCAAACGGGTGGTCGTGGTAAATTCGCCGATATCGTTGTAGTTATCGAGCCAGGTGAGGAAGACAAGCCAGGTTTGATCTTCGTAAACGAAGTGAAAGGTGGTAACGTACCTCGTGAATTCATTCCTTCAGTAGAGAAAGGATTCAAGGACGCGATGTCAAACGGTGTATTGGCAGGATTCCCTGTAGATAGTTTGAAAGTTACTTTGAAAGACGGTTCATTCCACCCTGTGGATTCCGACCAACTTTCATTTGAATTGGCAGCGAAAATGGCGTATAGAGAAGCTCTTCCAAAGGCTTCACCTATTTTGCTCGAGCCTATCATGAAACTCGAAGTTCTTACTCCAGAGGAGAACATGGGTGACGTAGTAGGTGACTTGAACAAGCGTCGCGGTCAAGTAGAAGGTATGGATAGCCGTAACGGTTCTCAAGTTATCAAGGCTAAAGTACCATTGTCTGAAATGTTCGGTTATGTAACGGACTTGCGTACTATCACGTCAGGTCGTGCGACATCAACTATGGAGTTCTCACACTTCTCTGAGACACCTAAGAACATCGCTGACGAGGTAATTGCTGAGGTTAAAGGAAGAAAAGCTTAATAGAGTTCATCAAATGAGCCAGAAGATCAGAATCAAATTGAAGTCTTACGACCACAACTTGGTAGACAAGTCTGCTGAGAAGATCGTTAAGACGGTGAAGAGCACAGGCGCAGTAGTAAATGGTCCAATTCCATTGCCTACAAACAAGCGTATTTTCACAGTGCTCCGCTCACCACACGTGAATAAGAAAGCCCGCGAACAGTTTGAGCTTAGCTCATACAAGCGTTTGCTCGACATCTATAGCTCGTCGTCTAAGACGATCGACGCTTTGATGAAGCTCGAGCTTCCTAGTGGGGTTGAAGTAGAGATTAAAGTTTAACGGACGCATTAATCAATAGTTGAGATGCCTGGATTGATTGGTAAAAAAATCGGAATGACCAGCATTTTCAGCCCGGAAGGCAAAAACTTGCCTTGTACGGTACTTGAGCTTGGCCCATGTGTGGTTACTCAAGTGAAAACTGAAGATGTCGATGGTTACAGTGCCGTGCAGATTGGATTTGGCGAGAAGAAACACGCCTCACAACCTGCCGCCGGCCATGCCAAGAAAGCTGGAACAACTGCAAAGAGAAAGTACGTGGAATTCCGCGACTTCGCTGCAGATTCAGTTAAGTTGGGTGAAACATTGAATGTAGACATGTTCGCCGAAGGTGAATTTGTCGACATCGTGGGAACTTCCAAAGGGAAGGGTTTCCAGGGTGTTGTTAAGCGCCACGGTTTTGGTGGTGTTGGACAAGCTACCCACGGTCAGCATAACCGCCTACGTGCACCGGGTTCAATCGGTGCCGGTTCAGATCCTTCACGCGTATTCAAAGGAATTCGCATGGCTGGTCAGATGGGTGGTGACCGCACCAAGATTCAAAACCTTCAAGTGTTGAAGGTCGACACTGAAAAGAACCTTCTTATTGTGAAGGGCTCAGTGCCGGGAGCGAAAAACTCATTCGTAATCGTAGAGAAGTAATGGAACGCACGGTCATCAATACCCAAGGAAAAGACTCCGGACGTAAGATCGTACTCAACGATGGAGTATTCTCTATCGAACCAAATGAGCACGCGATTTACTTGGACGTTAAGCAGTACCTCGCTAATCAGCGTCAAGGTACGCACAAGGTGAAGGCTCGTGCGGAAGTATCTCGTACGACCAAGAAGCACCACAAGCAAAAAGGAACTGGTGGAGCACGTTACGGTTCATTGAAAGGTCCATTGCACCGCGGAGGTGGAACGGCTTTCGGTCCTGAACCACGTGACTACGGTTTCAAATTGAATAAGAAAGTTAAGACTTTGGCTCGCCGCTCTGCTTTGAGTATGAAAGTGAAGAATGATCAAGTTATCTTTTTGGAAGACTTGAACTTCGATGCTCCTAAGACCAAGCAGTATGCGGAAATCCTTAAAGCTTTGGGACTTAACGACAAAAAAAGCGTTGTAGTTGTAGGAGATACAAATAAAAACGTATATTTGTCGTCCCGAAATTTTGAGGGGTCGAAAGTTGTAACAGCCTCTGATTTAAGTACTTATCAGATTATGAACGCGGGAACGCTAGTACTTACAGAAGGTTCGATTGAGAGAATTGAGAACGTATTAAGCGAAAAGTGATGGAGAATATTTTAATCCGTCCGATCATCACAGAGAAGGCATCAGCAGACAGCGAGGAGCGCAATCGTTACTCGTTTGTTGTACGTCGTGACGCCAACAAAGTGGAGATCAAGAAAGCGATTGAATCGTTCTACGGAGTTAACGTAGATGCGGTTCGCACTCAAGTTGTTCCAGCTCGCAAGATGAGTCGTTACACCAAGGCAGGAATGATCCAAGGATCAAAGTCTGCATACAAGAAAGCCATCGTGGACGTACGCGAAGGAGAAATGATTGATATCTACAGCAATATCTAATAGCCATGGGGGTAAGAAAACTTAAACCGACATCGCCAGGACAACGCCACCGCGTAGTCAATGAATATTCGGCGATTACGAATTCCGCCCCGGAAAAGGCTTTGCTGAAAGGTAAAAAGCGAAGCGGCGGACGTAATAACACAGGTAAAATGACCATGCGCTATATCGGTGGTGGTCACAAGAAGAGATATCGCGAGATTGACTTCAAGCGCGAGAAATCGAACATACCTGCGGTTATTAAGAGTATCGAATATGATCCAAACCGTACTGCATTCATCGCCTTGGCGGTTTATGCTGACGGGGAGAAGCGTTACATGATTGCTCCGAATGGCCTACAAGTAGGTCAGTCAGTAGTGAGCGGTTCTAACGTAGCTCCGGAAGTGGGTAATGCAATGCCATTGTCTGACATTCCATTGGGTACTGTAATTAGTTGCATCGAATTGCGTCCTGGTCAGGGTGCTGCAATTGCTCGCTCTGCGGGTTCATTTGCACAGCTTTTGGCACGTGACGGTAAGTATGCAATTTTGAAAATGCCAAGTGGTGAAACACGTATGATCTTGGTTACTTGTATGGCTACCATCGGTGTAGTTAGCAACAGTGATCACGCTCAAACGGTAAGTGGTAAAGCCGGTCGCAACCGTTGGTTGGGTCGTCGTCCACGCACACGAGGTGTTGCTATGAACCCGGTTGATCACCCAATGGGTGGTGGTGAAGGTCGCGCGAGCGGTGGTCACCCACGTTCAAGAACTGGTGTTCCAGCTAAGGGTTACAAGACCCGTACGCCGAAGAAGGCGTCAAACCGTTACATCATCGAAAGACGAAAGAAATAATTAAAGGGATATGGCTCGTTCGCTGAAAAAAGGACCCTACATCCACTACAAACTCGAGAAGAAAGTTCTCGCGAATGTTGAGTCGGGTAAGAAGACGGTGATCAAAACTTGGTCAAGAGCTTCGATGATCTCTCCAGAATTTGTTGGACAGACCATCGCCGTTCACAACGGACGCACTTTCGTGCCGGTGTATGTAACGGAGAACATGGTAGGTCACAAACTCGGAGAATTCGCACCAACGCGTACTTTCCGTGGCCACGGAGGTAACAAAAAGGACAAAGGCAAACGATAATCGACAAACGAAATGGGTGTACGTAAGAAAAACAGAGCGATTGCTCTGAAGGCAGCCAAGAAGGAGAAGGCGATTGCAAGTTTAAACAATTGTCCTACATCTCCGCGCAAAATGCGCTTGGTAGCGGATATGATCCGTGGAGTGGAAGTTGAGAAAGCAATGTTCATGTTGAAGCATTCACCGAAAGAGGCTGCTAGCCGCTTGGAGAAATTGCTTCGTTCTGCCTTGGCCAATTGGGAAGCTAAGAATGAAGGACAGCGCTTGGAAGACCACAACTTGATTGTACAAGAAATTCAAGTGGATAGTGGAAGAATGTTGAAGCGAATTCAAGCTGCTCCGCAAGGACGTGCTCACCGAATCCGCAAGCGTTCAAACCACGTAACACTTGTTGTGGGAAGCGCTGCTGCTACTGATGTGAACGAGACTACTGAAGCCAAATAAACGAGACAATGGGACAAAAGACGAACCCTATCGGGAACCGACTTGGATACATTCGTGGCTGGGAGAGCAACTGGTACGGAGGACGTAACTACGGCGATAAGCTCGCTGAAGATGCAAAAATCCGTAAGTATCTCTACGCCAGACTAACAAAAGCGAGTGTGTCGCGCATCATTATTGAGCGCACCTTGAAGCTCGTTACCGTGACAATCACTACGGCTCGTCCGGGTATTATCATCGGGAAAGGTGGTCAAGAAGTAGACAAGCTACGTGAAGAGTTGAAGAAACTCACTAAAAAGGAGGTTCAAATCAACATTCACGAGATTAAGCGACCTGAGTTGGATGCCAAGTTGGTAGCTGACAGTGTTGCCCGCCAATTGGAAGGACGTATCTCTTTCCGTCGTGCTGTGAAAATGGCCGTTGGTGCAGCAATGCGCATGGGAGCTGAAGGAATCAAGATCCAAGTATCTGGACGTTTGAACGGCGCAGAGATGTCACGTTCTGAAATGTTCAAAGATGGTCGTACTCCACTGCACACATTCCGTGCGGACATCGACTATCATCAATCTGAAGCTCACACGACTTACGGTCGTATTGGGGTGAAGGTTTGGATCATGAAAGGCGAGGTGTATGGCAAGCGTGACTTGTCTAACATGCTCGGCAATGTGAAGAAAACCGGCGGCGGAAACCAGAAAGGTGGTTCTCCAAAGCGCAGAGGTGGAAAGAAGTAATCAGAGGATATTAAATCGTCGTACCGATGTTATCACCGAAACGGACGAAGCATAGAAAAACGTTCAAGGGCAAAATGAAGGGCAATGCCCAAAGAGGTACTCAATTGGCTTACGGGTCATTTGGTATCAAGTCCCTTGACTCAGTATGGATGACCTCTCGTCAGATCGAGGCCGCCCGTATCGCCGCAACACGTTATATGAAACGTGAAGGTCAATTGTGGATTCGCATTTTCCCAGACAAGCCTATTACGAAGAAGCCTCTCGAGGTACGTATGGGTAAGGGTAAAGGTGCTCCTGAATATTGGGCAGCCGTGGTTAAGCCAGGTCGCATGCTCTTTGAACTCGATGGTGTTCCATACGAGATCGCTAAAGAAGCCTTGCGCCTAGCAGCACAGAAGTTGCCGGTACGTACGAAGTTTGTAGTCAGACGAGATTTTGAAGCTTAATACGATGAAACAGTCAGAAATCACTGGTCTAACGACCGAGGAGCTTCAGGAGCAATTGGTAGAGTTCGAAATGAACCTCACCAAAATGCGAATGACACACCACATCAGTCCGTTGGAGAATCCGATGAGCTTGAGATCAACTCGTCGCGATATTGCTCGCATGAAGACTGAACTAGCGAAGAGAGAAACAGAAGCTTCAGCAAAAGCATAACACGCGATGGAAACAAAGAGAAATCTCCGTAAAGAGCGTATTGGGGTTGTAACTAGCTCCAAGATGAACAAAACCGTTACGGTAAACGTGCATCGTCGCGTTAAGCACCCATTGTACGGTAAGTTTGTCAACTTCAGCAAGAAGTTTCACGCACATGATGAAACAAACGATTGCAACGAAGGCGACACCGTACGCATCATGGAAACACGTCCACTCAGCAAGACTAAGAAGTGGAGAGTAGTCGAAATCATCGAAAGGGCTAAGTAAGATGGTACAACAAGAATCGAGACTAAAAGTAGCCGATAACACTGGCGCGAAAGAGGTGCTTTGCATCCGCGTGCTAGGTGGCACGAAGCGTCGTTACGCTTCTGTAGGCGACAAGATCGTTGTTACTGTGAAACAAGCAACCCCTAGCGGAAACGTGAAGAAGGGTTCAGTTTCTACAGCGGTTGTAGTTCGCACAAAGAAAGAAGTACGTCGTCCAGACGGATCATACATCCGTTTTGATGATAACGCTTGTGTACTCTTGGGTGCAACGGGTGAAATGCGCGGTACACGTGTATTCGGTCCTGTTGCTCGTGAGTTGCGCGATCGTCAGTTCATGAAGATTGTATCTCTTGCGCCTGAGGTGCTTTAATCGAATAATGAGAGAAGCAATGGCAAAGTTTCATATCAAGAAGGGAGACAACGTAACGGTAATCGCCGGTAACTCTAAAGGAGAGACTGGACGCGTTATTCGTATGATCCCAAAGCAAAACCGTGCCGTCGTAGAAGGCGTGAACATGGTTTCAAAGCACCAGAAGCCTAGTGCTTCTAACCCGCAAGGGGGTATTGTAAAAATGGAGGCTCCAATCCACATCTCTAATTTGATGTTGATTGATCCTAAAGAGAACGTTCCTACACGTGTTGGACGTCGCGTAGAAGACGGCAAGATCGTTCGTTATGCGAAGAAATCAGGTGAGGTAATCAAGTAATGGATATGCAACCAAGACTTAAAAGCGTTTACCGCGAGAATATCGTTTCGGCGTTGACCGAAGAATTTGGTTATAAGAACCAAATGGAGGTTCCACGTCTTCAGAAAATCGTACTTAGCCAAGGTGTTGGTGGTGCGGTTGCTGATAAGAAGATGATTGAATACGCGGTTGATGAAATGACAATCATCGCAGGTCAAAAGGCCGTGATGACAAAATCGAAGAAGGATATCTCTAACTTCAAACTCCGTAAAGGCATGCCGATCGGAGCACGTGTTACTCTACGTAGTGACCGTATGTTGGAGTTCTTGGATCGTTTGGTATCGGTATCTCTACCGCGTATCCGCGACTTCCAAGGGATCAAGGACGGTTTTGATGGCCGTGGTAACTACACAATGGGTATCACTGAGCAAATCATCTTCCCTGAAATCGACATCGACAAGGTGAATAACATCACCGGTATGGATATCACATTCGTAACAACCGCGAAGACTGACAAGGAAGCTAAGGCCTTGTTGAAAGCTTTCGGATTACCTTTTAAAAAGTAAGCGAAGATGGCTAAAGAATCAATGAAGGCCCGCGAGGTCAAGCGCGAAAAACTCGCTGCGAAGTACGCTGAGAAGCGTGCCGCTCTAAAAGCAGCAGGAGATTATGAAGGACTACAGAAGCTTCCTAAGAACGCTTCTCCAGTTCGTCTTCACAATCGTTGCAAGTTGACCGGACGTCCACGTGGTTACATGCGTCAGTTTGGTCTTTCACGTGTAATGTTCCGTGAAATGGCAAACAAGGGATTGATCCCAGGTGTGAAGAAAGCTAGTTGGTAAAAAGAATAAAGCGAAAGAGATGATCACTGACCCAATCGCCGATTTCCTAACTCGTGTTAGGAACGCTGCCAAGGCCGGCCATAAAGTGGTTGAGATCCCAGCGTCTAAGCTGAAGATCGAAATGACTAAGATCCTGGTGGATCAAGGATATGCGCTTAGCTACAAGGTAGCGGAAGACGGTCCTCAAGGCACCATCAAGATCGCCCTAAAGTACGATGCGCTAACCAAGCAACCAGCATTCCGCGGTCTTCACCGTGTGTCTAAGCCAGGTCTGCGCCAGTACACCAATGTAGAAACTATGCCACGTGTGAAGAACGGTTTGGGTGTAGCTATCGTGAGCACTTCTAAAGGAGTGATGACCGATAAGCAAGCTCGTGCCAACAACGTAGGTGGTGAAGTATTATGCTACGTTTATTAATCTGCAAAGAATAAGACCATGTCAAGGATAGGTAAGGCTCCCATCGCCATTCCCCAAGGCGTCGAAGTGCAGGTGAACGGAAACGTTGTGACTGTAAAAGGTAAACTCGGAGAGTTGACTCAGGTAATTTCTGAGCCGAATATCTCAGCTTCTGTTGAAGAAGGAGTTATCAACGTTGAGCGTGCAAACGACGAAAAACCTACACGTGCTCAGCACGGATTGTATCGCGCTTTGATCAACAACATGGTTGTTGGTGTTTCAGAGGGCTTTAAGAAAGAACTAGAATTGGTCGGTGTAGGTTACCGCGCTGCCAACCAAGGTCAACTTCTTGATATCTCAGTAGGTTACTCACACAATATCGTGTTTGAGCTTCCAAGTGAAATCAAAGTTGAAACGAAGTCGGATAAGGGTAAGAACCCTTTGATCACTCTCACATCTCACGACAAGCAGCTTCTCGGAGCTGTTGCAGCGAAGATCCGTTCGTTCCGCAAGCCGGAGCCGTACAAAGGAAAAGGTATTCGCTTTGTTGGTGAGCACATTCGTAGAAAAGCTGGTAAATCTGCAGCTAAAAAATAAGTAGGCAATGGCACTCACTAAGATCGAAAGAAGAAATCGCATCCGCCGTCGCATCCGCAAGAATATCGCGGGTACTGCGGATAGCCCACGCCTTGCTGTTTTCCGTAGCAACAAGGAGATCTACGCTCAGTTGATCGACGACGTTACTGGAAAAACGCTTGCATCTGCGTCTTCTCTTGCAAAAGAGATCACAGGAGCAGAAGGAACTAAATCAGATAAAGCCAAGCTCGTTGGTAAGGCAATCGCTGAAAAGGCTCTAGAAGCTGGAATCAACGCTTGTTCATTCGACCGTGGCGGTTATTTGTATCACGGACGTGTAAAGTCTTTGGCTGAAGGAGCTAGAGAAGCCGGACTCAAATTCTAATTGACCATGTTGAAAGGTATCAAGAACGTAAAGACCGTTAAGCCATCAGGTTTGGAACTCGTTGACCGCCTAGTAGGTATTCAGCGTGTAACTAAAGTGACCAAAGGTGGACGTACTTTCGCTTTCTCAGCCATGGTGGTTGTAGGAAATGAGAACGGAATCGCTGGTTACGGACTCGGAAAATCTAAGGAAGTTTCTGAGGCGATCACCAAGGGAATCGAGGACGCGAAGAAGAATTTATACCGTATTCCACTAAATGGAACAACAGTTCCTCACGAAGAAGTTGGAAAATTCGGTGGAGCTAGAGTATTTTTGCGCCCCGCTGCGCATGGTACCGGTGTAATTGCCGGGGGTGCTATGCGTCACGTGTTGGAGAGTGCAGGTGTTCATGACGTATTGGCCAAGTCGAAAGGGTCTTCTAACCCACACAACTTGGTAAAGGCAACTTTCGTTGCTCTTTTGAAAATGCGTGATGCACGTGAAGTTGCTCGTCAACGCGGAGTGAGTATGAGCAAAGTGTTCAACGGTTGATCCGATAAATACAACGAAAGATGTCGAAAGTAAAGATCACCCAAGTGCGCAGCGCGATCAATCGCCCAGGCCGCCAAAAGAAAACCCTCGAGGCTCTTGGCTTGCGTAAGATGAATCAAACTGTAGAGCACGAAGCCACAGAACAGATTAAAGGTATGATCACGAAAGTGGCGCACCTTGTGACTGTAGAAGAAGTACAGTAACAACAGTATAAAGGATCAAAGCAATGGATCTTAGTAATCTCAGACCCGCAGAGGGTTCTACGCATAAGGGTATCCGCATTGGTCGCGGTGAAGGTTCCGGTAAAGGGGGCACTTCAACACGTGGTCACAAAGGTGCAAAGTCACGTTCGGGTTACTCTCGTAAGATTGGTTTTGAAGGTGGTCAAATGCCACTTCAACGCCGCGTACCAAAATTCGGTTTCAAAAATATTAACCGTGTTGAATACCGTTCGATTAACCTCGACGCAATTCAGGCACTCGTTGATAATAAGATTGTTACCGATACGGTAGACAGAGAAGTACTTGTTGCAAATGGTTTGGCCGATAAAAAGGACCTTATCAAAATTTTGGGTCGTGGCGAATTGAAAGCTAAATTGACCATCAAAGCAAACAAGTTCAGTGAAACAGCAAAATCAGCCATCGAAGCTCTAGGTGGAGTGGCTGAGACGCTCTAAGCGCCTATTTACCGCATGAAAAACTTCATCGAAACGCTGAGAAATATTTGGAGAATCAAAGAGTTGAGAGAGAAGATTCTCCTCACTCTTGGTTTACTCTTAGTATACCGTGTAGGGTCTAACGTGCCACTACCAGGAATCGACATCGCAAGTCTAGAAGGATTGAAGGATCAAGCAGCCGGAGGTCTTATGGGATTGCTAGATGCCTTTACCGGTGGTGCATTTTCAAATGCATCAATCCTCGGATTGGGTATTATGCCTTACATCTCAGCTTCGATCGTAATCCAACTATTGGGTCTTGCGGTTCCTGCTATTCAGAAGCTTCAAAAGGACGGCGAGAGCGGCCGTACTAAATTGACGCAGATGACTCGCTACCTGACTATCGCCATTTGTGCGGCTCAGGCACCGGCGTACATCGCTAACCTTGGTATGCAAAATGTGGGCTACACGCTTCCACAGAACCTCTTCTGGGTTCTTTCTATTGCTACCTTGATTGCAGGTACCATCTTTGCCATGTGGTTGGGTGAACGTATTACCGATAAAGGTATCGGAAATGGTATCTCCCTATTGATTATGGTGGGTATCATTGCTAACCTACCTCAAGCATTCATGCAAGAGTTGGTTGCTAAAGTTGAACAAGATTCAGGTGGCTGGGTAGTATTCATCCTTGAGATGGCCGCTATCTACCTTGTAATCATGTTTGCTATCGCTCTCACACAAGCAGTTCGAAAAGTGCCTTTGCAGTATGCAAAACGCACCGCGGCAGGTGGAGCAGTAGCAGGCCGTCCTCTTGGACGTGATTATTTGCCACTCCGAGTGAATGCAGCCGGTGTAATGCCGATCATCTTCGCTCAAGCCATCATGTTCATTCCTATTTCAGTGGCTTCCTTCAATCAGTCGGAAAGCATGTCTTGGGTACGCAACTTCTTCGGAGATATTCAAGGTGTTTGGTATAACCTTACCTTTGCGCTCTTGATTATTCTCTTTACATATTTCTATACAGCAATTCAGGTTAACACCAACAACATTGCTGACGATTTGAAAAGAAACGGTGGTTTCGTACCGGGCGTTAAGCCAGGGCGGTCTACTGCCGAATACCTTGACGAGATATTGAGTCGTATCACCTTGCCAGGTGCATTCCTTCTAGCAGTTCTAGCAATTTTGCCAGCAATTGCAATGATGACAGGTATGACGCAGCAATGGGCTCAGTTCTACGGAGGTACTTCTCTCTTGATTATTGTAGGTGTGGTATTGGATACCCTCATGCAAATTGAGAGCTACTTGTTAAACCGTCACTACGATGGTTTGATGAAAACGGGTCGTTTGAAAGGGCGTTCAACTGCTAATGCAATCTAAGTAATGGCTAAGCAAGGAGCAATTGAACAGGACGGAACCATCACAGAAGCATTGTCGAATGCGATGTTCCGCGTAGAACTAGAGAACGGCCACGTAGTGACTGCACATATTTCCGGAAAGATGAGAATGCACTACATCAAACTTCTTCCGGGAGACAGAGTTAAGCTCGAATTGAGCCCATACGATTTGACCAAAGGACGTATCGTATATCGATACTAAAACAGACCAGAGCGATGAAAGTAAGAGCCTCTATCAAAAAGAGAAGCGCGGACTGCAAGATTGTACGCCGCAAAGGCCGCTTGTACGTGATCAACAAAAAGAACCCGAAGTTTAAACAACGTCAGGGTTAAAAGAATTAATTCAAAGGAATTATGGCGAGAATTGCTGGTATTGACTTACCAAAGAACAAGCGAGGCGAGATCGGCTTGACCTATATCTTCGGCATTGGCCGTAGCCGCGCACGTGAAATCCTTACCCAAGCGGGTGTAGATTTTGACACTAAAGTGCAGGATTGGAATGACGATCAGCTTACTGCGATCCGCACCGTTATCTCAGATGGATACAAGGTGGAAGGCGAACTTCGTTCAGAGGTACAGCTTAACATCAAGCGTTTGATGGACATCGGAGCGATCCGCGGTATCCGTCACCGTCTAGGTTTACCACTACGTGGACAACGTACGAAGAATAACTCTCGTACTCGTAAGGGTAAGCGTAAGACTGTTGCAAATAAGAAGAAGGCTACGAAATAATAAGTAGGGAGTCATGGCAAAGTCAACAAAGAGCGTAAAGAAGAGAAAAGTGAAAGTGGACCCGGTAGGGGAAGCTCACATCAGCGCTACTTTCAACAACATCATTATTTCTCTAACCAATACTACTGGTCAAGTGATCTCTTGGTCATCAGCTGGTAAGATGGGCTTTAGAGGATCTAAGAAGAACACTCCTTACGCTGCTCAAACTGCTGCTGAGGATTGCGCAGGTCGCGCAATGGAAGCCGGCCTTAAGAAGGTAAAGGTTTATGTGAAAGGTCCAGGTAATGGTCGCGAGAGCGCTATCCGTTCACTTCACAACGCCGGTATCGAAGTTACTGAGATCGTAGATATCACTCCGATCCCACACAACGGATGCCGCCCTCCGAAACGCAGAAGAGTATAATCGAACTAGAAAAAGACCAACGAAATGGCAAGATATAGAGGTCCCGTTACCAAGATCGCACGTCGATTTGGCGAGCCGATTTTCGGCCCGGACAGCGCTTACGAAAAGCGTCAATATCCTCCTGGACAGCACGGTTTCGCACGCAAGCGTGGTAAGAAATCAGAATACGCGGTTCAATTGGCAGAAAAGCAAAAAGCGAAGTACACTTACGGTATTCTAGAGCGTCAATTCCGCAACTTGTTCGAGAAAGCTTCTCGTTCTAAGGGAATTACCGGTGAAGTGTTGTTGCAATACTGTGAGTCTCGATTGGACAACGTAGTATTCCGCATGGGAATCGCTCCAACTCGTCGTGCTGCACGTCAGTTGGTGGGTCACCGTCACATTCTAGTGAACGGCGATATCGTTAACATTCCTAGCTTCAGCGTGAAGCCTGGAGATAAGATCTCCGTTCGTGAAAAATCTAAATCACTAGAGGTTATTCAAAACACGGTTTCTAGCCGCAGAAATGACTTTGAGTGGATCGAGTTTAACGACAATACATTGACTGGTACATTTGTTAGTGTTCCTCAGCGCGAAATGATCCCTGAGAACATTAAGGAGCAGTTGATCGTAGAATTGTACTCGAAGTAATCACATTAATCCCATCGTGCATATGGCCATCCTCAATTTCCAGAAGCCCGACAAGGTAATTATGAATTCATCGACCGAAACTGAAGGTCAATTCGAATTCCGTCCTCTTGAACCGGGTTATGGACTTACCATCGGAAACGCGTTGCGCCGCGTCCTCCTGTCCTCTCTTGAGGGCTTTGCCTTCACGTCAGTGAAGATTAGCGGAGTAGAGCACGAATTCTCAACAATCAAAGGAGTTGTTGAGGATGTTACCGAGATCATTTTGAACTTGAAGCAGGTTCGCTTTAAGCGTCAAATTGAAGAGCAAGAGAGCGAAACTGTTAAGGTAACTCTTACAGGTAAAGACGTTCTTACTGCCGGTGATATCGCCGGGTCTATCAGCGCTTTCCAAGTGTTGAACCCTGACTTGGTAATCTGTCACATGGAGCCAAGCGTGAAACTTGAGATTGAATTGACAATCGAAAAAGGTCGCGGTTACGTTCCAGCTGAAGAGAACAAAAAGTCGGATGCAGCGATGGGTACTATTGCTATCGATGCTATCTATACTCCGATTAAGAACGTTCGTTACAGTATCGAAAACTTCCGTGTAGAACAGAAGACTGACTACGAAAAGCTTCTTATCGAGATTACGACTGACGGTTCAATTCATCCTAAAGATGCGTTGACTGACGCTTCAAACATCTTGATCCACCACTTTATGTTGTTCAGCGATGAGCGCATTACTTTGGAAGACCAAGAGAGCAAAGAAACTGATACATACGACGAGGAAATCCTCCACATGCGTCAGCTCTTGAAGACGAAGTTGACTGACCTTGATTTGTCAGTTCGTGCATTGAACTGTTTGAAAGCAGCTGAAGTTGAGACTTTGGGTGACCTAGTGACTTACACTAAGGCTGACCTTATGAAGTTCCGCAACTTCGGTAAGAAGTCTCTCACTGAACTTGATGAGCTTGTACACAACAAGGGCCTAGAGTTCGGTATGGACATCACAAAGTATAAATTGGACAAGGAGTAAGTAGAAATGAGACACGGTAAGAAATTCAATCACCTGGGCAGAAAGTCGGCTCACCGTAAGGCGATGCTATCAAACATGGCTTGCTCGTTGATCGAACACAAGCGCATTAACACCACCGTGGCGAAGGCACGTGAACTTAAGAAGTTCGTTGAGCCTTTGATCACTCGTTCTAAAGAAGATAGCACTCACAACCGTCGTGTTGTATTCCGTTACCTTCAAGATAAGAACGCTGTTACTGAACTTTTCCGCGAAGTGAGCGTGAAAGTAGGTGACCGTCCTGGTGGATACACTCGTATCATTAAAACGGGTAACCGTCTTGGTGATAATGCCGATATGGCAATGATCGAGTTGGTGGACTTTAACGAACTATACACGAACGAAAAGTCAACTTCATCTAAGAAGAAGTCTACTCGTCGTGCTGGTAAGAAAGTTGAAGCAGCTCCTGCAGCTGAAGAAGCACCAGCTAAAGAAGTTGAAAACTCAGCAGACGTTGATACCAACGAAGCTGGTGAAGAAGCAAAAGGTGAGTGATCATCCTATGACTTTAGCATAACTGAAAAAGGATAAGACGCCTGTCTTATCCTTTTTTTTTGCAATCTAAGAACGTAACTTACACAAAAAGAGCAGATTCCATGGCATACGAACACCGTAAACCAGCAATTCTCCTTCTTGAAGACGGAACCGTTTTTTACGGACGATCTACTGGATTGGATGGTACAGCATGGGGTGAAATTTGTTTTAACACGGGTATGACCGGCTATCAAGAGATCTTTACAGATCCTAGTTATTTCGGTCAATTGATGGTTACCGCTACTGCGCATATCGGTAATTATGGAACCTTTGAAGAGGAGGTGGAAAGCGACGGCGTGAAGATTGCAGGCTTGATCTGTAAGAACTTCTCTACTCATCAAAGTCGCCCAGCTGCTGATCATACGTTGTATGATTACTTTAAGGCCAATAACAAGGTGGCCATTTGTGATGTGGATACTCGCGCATTGGTACGTCACATCCGCGATAGCGGGGCAATGAATGCGATTATTTCTACAGAGATTACCCAAATCGACGACCTTAAAGCGGAGTTGGCCAAAGTTCCTAGCATGGAAGGTCTAGAGCTCTCTTCTAAAGTGAGTACTACAGAACCATTTGTGTATGGTGACGAGAATGCTCCGTTCAAAGTGGCTGCCCTCGATTTGGGAATCAAGAAGAATATCCTTCGCAACCTCGCAGAACGCGGATGTCAAGTTCACGTTTACCCTTGGAATACACCAGCGTCTACTCTCCTTGCATTAAATGCAGATGGATTGTTCTTGTCGAATGGTCCGGGTGACCCAGCTGCGATGCCAGGTGTGGTGGACGAAGTGAAGAAATTGATCGAATCAGGTTTACCCATCTTTGGTATCTGTCTCGGTCATCAAATGATCTCATTGGCATCTGGTCTGAGCACTTATAAGATGCACAATGGTCACCGCGGGATTAACCATCCTATCAAAAATATCCTTACCGGAAACGGTGAAATCACATCTCAGAACCACGGCTTTGCTGTGAAGATGGAAGATGTGGAAGCTTCGGAGATTGTGGAATTGACCCATGTCCACCTCAACGATGGTACCGTAGCAGGAATTCGACGAACTGATGTTCCAGTTTTCTCTGTACAATATCACCCAGAAGCAGGGCCAGGTCCGCACGATGCACGATATTTGTTTGACCAATTTGTTGACAATATGAAGTCGGCGGTTAACGCCTAAAAAAACCAAAACATGCCTTACATTACTTCTATTCACGCCCGTCAAATCCTTGATTCAAGAGGCAATCCGACTGTTGAAGTTGACGTACTTACTGATGCAGGTGCATTGGGAAGAGCGGCAGTTCCTTCTGGAGCTTCAACAGGGGTGCACGAGGCGGTTGAATTGCGCGATGGCGACAAGAATTCCTATATGGGGAAAGGTGTCCTTCGTGCAATTGAAAATGTAAACAACGCTATTGCCGAGGAATTGGTAGGTTACCCAATCGAAGATCAAGCGGGTATTGACGCTGCGATGATTGAACTCGATGGAACCGAGAACAAGGCAAATCTTGGAGCAAACGCTATGTTGGCCGTTTCTCTGGCGGTTGCGAAAGCGGCAGCACAAGAGAAAGGACAAACTCTTTTCAACTACGTTGGAGGGGTGAATGCCCGCCAGCTTCCTGTTCCTATGATGAACATTTTGAATGGGGGAGAGCACGCCGATAATGCTATCGATTTCCAAGAGTTTATGGTGATGCCTTTCGGAGCTTCTTCATTTAGCGAAGGACTCAGAATGGGTACTGAAATCTTCCACCACCTAAAAGCTGTATTGAAAGAAAAAGGATACAGCACCAACGTAGGTGATGAAGGTGGATTCGCACCAAACATTCAATCGAACGAAGAAGCCATTGAAACGGTATTGATCGCTATTGAAAGAGCGGGATACAAGGCCGGTGAAGACGTTTGGATTGCAATGGACGCCGCTATTTCTGAGTTGTACGACAAAGAGCGCGGTGTATATGTATTCAAGGAAAGCGATGGTCGTGAAATGACAAGCGATCAAGTGGTAGAATACTGGACAGAGTGGGTGAATAAGTATCCTATTATTTCTATTGAAGATGGTCTTGATGAAGACGATTGGGAAGGATGGGAAAAGCTCACGGCTGCTATTGGCGACCGAGTACAGTTGGTTGGAGATGACCTTTTTGTAACCAACGAGAAAAGAGTTGCCCGTGGTATTGAACAAGGTGTTGCAAATAGCGTTCTAGTTAAGGTGAACCAAATTGGAACCTTGACCGAAACCATCAATACCGTCACTTTAGCTCAGAACAATGGCTACACGTGTGTGATGAGTCACCGTTCAGGAGAAACAGAAGATAGTACTATTGCAGATCTTGCTGTAGCCTTGAATACGGGACAAATCAAAACAGGTTCTGCTTCGCGTTCTGACCGTATGGCTAAGTACAATCAACTTCTTCGCATTGAAGAGATGCTTGGCGATACAGCAATTTATCAAGGAAAGAACTTTAAGTACATTAAATAATAGCTCGACATGGATCGTATCAAAGAACATTTTCAATCAAAAGTTGCAGACGCACAAAAAGAAGTTCGTGACTTCGTCGCTGAACACGGTGATGAAGTAATTGGTGAGATCAAAGTGTCGCAGCTTTATCAAGGTATGCGCGGTATGCCTGCCCTTATCTGTGAGACTTCTAAGCTCGATCCAGAAGAGGGTATCCGTTTCCGCGGTTATTCTATCCCTGAACTACAAGAAAAGCTTCCTAAAATGCCAGGTGGCAAAGAGCCTCTTCCAGAAGGTATCTTCCACCTGATGTTGATGAATGAAGTTCCAGATGATGAGCAAGTTCGTCGCTTGAGCAACAACTGGGCTCGTCGTTCTATCGTTCCTCCTCACGTATTCAAAGTGATTGATTCACTTCCTCAAAGTGCTCACCCAATGACTCAGTTCGTTGCTGGTATCATGGCACTTCGTACGGAAAGTGAATTCTCTCGTGCTTACCGCGCAGGTATCCACAAGAGTGAATACTGGATGCCGAACTACGAGGATGCAATGAACCTTATCGCACGCCTTCCGCGTGTGGCTGCATATATCTATCGTCGCGTTTACCACAATGGCGAGCACATCGAACCAGATCCGAAGTTGGACTGGGCCGGTAACTTTGCTCACATGCTAGGCTTCGATAACGAGGAGTTCAAAGAGTTGATGCGTTTGTACATGACCATCCACTCAGATCACGAAGGCGGTAACGTTTCTGCACACGCTGTGAAGCTTGTAGGTTCTGCACTCAGTGATGCTTATTTGAGCTTCTCTGCGGGAATGAACGGTTTGGCAGGTCCACTTCATGGATTGGCTAACCAAGAGGTAATTCGCTGGACTCTCGCTATGCGCGATGAGTTGGGTGGAGGACTTCCTTCTAAAGAGCAAATTGCAAACTACGTACGCAAGACGCTTGCCGATGGTAAAGTGATTCCAGGATTTGGTCACGCTGTATTGCGCAAAACCGACCCACGTTACGAAGCACAACGCAAGTTCGCTTTGGAACACATGCCACATGACGAGATGTTCTTGATTGTGAGCCGTATTTACGAAGTGGTTCCAGAGATTCTTAGCTCTACAGGTAAGATCAAGAACCCTTGGCCAAACGTGGATGCACACTCTGGTCAGTTGTTGATGCATTACGGTTTGACAGAGTACGATTTCTACACTGTATTGTTCGGTGTTTCTCGTGCACTAGGAACCATGGCGAACTTGATTTGGGACCGTGCACTTGGTTTCCCAATCGAGCGTCCAGGTTCTACAACCACTGCACTTTTGAAAGACAAATTCGGTAAGTAATTTTCGAATTAGACATATTAGAAACCCTTCGATGAAAGTCGAGGGGTTTTTTTGTGCTGTTCAGCTTTCTGGAAGTGGATTGATAAACAGAACTTGAAGCACTAGATATTTGAACGTAACATCTCAAGTTGTACTTTCAAGATTCAATTCAACTCTCTTTCAATGAAAAACTTTATCCTAACAGGGTTACTTCTGATTTCGACTTTTCCGCTTTATTCTCAAGATTTCGATTTTGAATTGGAACCGAATTTTGAAACTACGGCAGATGTTACGGCAGCAACGGAGAACTATCTTACTGCTGCCAAATGGTTAATTAGCTCTCCTCATGATCCAGACAATTCTGATTGGAAGAAAGTGGGCGCTTATACCTTAGCTTGGATTTCGGCTACCGATTCGTTTGGAGTTACTCTTTCGCAAGAGATGCTGTCTTTCTCAGAGGACAATTCATCTTTACTTTTGATCTTCACTGCTGCTTGGGGAATTCATGCTTTGGAGAACCCGGAAGACTTAGATGATCCCGCTGCATGCTGTTTTGCTGCGATTACGGTAGTATTAGACTATGCAGAATCCAATGAGAGTAGCCTTGAGAATTCTCGTAGCTTGCGCAAACTTCAACGTTTGCAGCGCAAAGGCGAATTGGAGGAATGGGCTGTGGATGTAATTCCCAAGAGGTAGCTTCAACCACATCACTCTATGGGATGATGGGAAGAGGTGAGGTTAAAGAGATGTCTCCTACAATTTTGTAATTATGAAGATGAAGTCCATTCTCCTGTATGCATTTAGCCTAGTGTCCATGAACATTATGGCGCAACCGGATATTGAAGATATTGTGATCCGGAATGCCGAAGATGCTCATGATGAATTGGAAACCGTAGAAGAGTGTGCAGATTGGATTCTGACCAGCTCTTACAACCCGAATGATCCCACTTGGGACCAAATGAGTGGCTTTATTCTCAACTGGGCGCGGCATACCAATGAATTTCCCATTCGAATGCGCACAGAGCTTACGGGCTTCATGAAGAAGAATCCCGTTCTGATGAGCGTGTACTTGGCGGGGTGGATTCGATTTGCCATCCATCATCCTGAGGCTAGAGGGAATGAATTGAATTGCACCGATGCCGCACTTACTTCATGCGTTCAATTTTATTCTACCCATAAGGAACAGCTAAAGACAGACCCCACTTTGGATCAACTGGTGGATGTAAGTGATCAAGGTGAACTCATCCTTTGGATTTCCAAGGAGCTTCGTGAGCTCGATTCCAGAAGTCGATAGTCGCAAAAGCCTTACTTAGACCTTGCACGGAGAACCGTTTCAATGTCGCCCAAGGTAAATCCTTTCGCTTTGAGCAGTACAATCAAGTGATAGGTGAGATCAGCCACTTCGTTTAAGAAGAGCTCGTCGTTGTTGTCTTTTGCCTCAATAACCACTTCCACTGCTTCTTCTCCCACTTTCTGAGCCACTTTGTTGATTCCTCGTTCAAAAAGAGAATAGGTATAGGAATCTTTTTCACATTGGTCAATTCTTTGGGTGATGGTCTTCTCTAATTGATAGATATACCCCTTTGCGCTGCGGTCTGCAAAGCAGGATTCGGTGCCCATGTGACAAGTAGGACCCAATGGGGTAACCGAGATGAGCAGACAATCGGAATCACAGTCTTCTGTCATGCTCACAACGGTTAACTGATTGCCAGAGGTTTCACCTTTGGTCCAAAGCCTGTTTTTGGATCTGCTGTAAAAGGTGACGATTCCTTCCTCTGCAGTTTTTTGATAGGCTTCTGCGTTCATGTAGCCAAGCATGAGCACTTTAGACGTTGTGTTGTTTTGGATGATAACGGGTATCAAGCCATCACCTTTCTTGAAGTTGAGATTCATCGTATGGGAATATTGTAGTTCTTTAATGTTGATTTCAGATTGGGAACTGGCAAGATGCCAAAGTGGAAAACACTGGCGGCCAGCCCTCCTGTGGCTTCAGTTTTTGTGAAGAGTTCCACGAAGTGTTCTGCACTTCCAGCTCCTCCGGAGGCAATGATGGGTATATTGACACCATCGCATACAGCACGAGTTAACTCCACTTCAAATCCTTTTTTGGTTCCATCACTACTCATAGAGGTGAGGAGAATTTCACCCGCTCCCAATCGTTCTACTTCTGATGCCCAATCTATGGTTAGAAGAGAAGTGGCCCTTTTTCCTCCGTGGGTATACACTCTCCAGTTCTCATCTTCGTCATAATTGGTGTCGATGGCAACCACGACACACTGTGAGCCGAATTTTTTGGACAATTCTCGAATCAACTGGGGATTTGCAACCGCCGCAGAGTTAATCGAAACTTTATCCGCTCCCGCAGCCAATAAAAGCCGAACATCTTCAACCGTATTGATTCCACCGCCCACTGTGAAGGGGATGTGAACCTCACTAGCCACACGCTCTACCATAGTCAGCAATGTTTTTCGCTTTTCGTTGGTTGCCGTGATGTCCAAAAAGACTAACTCGTCCGCCCCTTCCAAAGCATAACGTTGCGCCAATTCTACAGGGTCTCCAGCATCCGTCAGATCGTTGAAGTTGACCCCTTTTACGGTTCTCCCACTCTTGATGTCCAAGCAAGGAATAATTCTTTTCTTCAACATAATTCTCTTAGATCTTTTAAGCGAATCTTCCCTTCATAGAGGGCTTTGCCTACAATAGCACCAAAACAACCCAAGTTCGAAAGAGCCATTATATCCGAAAGGGATGAGATGCCCCCACTGGCAATGAGGTCGACGTTGGTTTGTTGGAGAATTTTCGCGTAGATATCCATAGATGGACCTGCCATCATTCCGTCCTTAGAAATGTCCGTACAGATACAAGACTGTATTCCTTCGTTCTCATAGTCGAGAATAAAGGGGAGGAGTTCGAGGGAAGATGTTTCATTCCAACCGCTGGTGGCAATTCTTCCATTTTTGAAATCTGCCCCGAGAATCATTTTGGAAGGACCATAGTGTTCTAACCAACGCAATGTCGTTTCGCGGTCTAGGGCAGCAATGCTTCCTAAGGTGACTTGAGTGGCACCGCTATTCAATGCGATCTGGATGTCCGCATCAGATTTGATTCCTCCTCCAAAATCCACAATGAGACGGGTACGGGTGGCAATTTGCTCCAATGTGCGTTGGTTGACAATCTTTTGGGAAGCTGCGCCGTCTAGGTCTACCACGTGCACATGCTGTATCCCATTGGCTTCTAGTTCTAATGCCACTTCCAAGGGCGATTGGTTGTAAACAGTTGGTTTGCCATAATCTCCTTGAGTAAGCCGAACACACTTTCCGTTTAGAATATCAATAGCAGGAATGATTTTCATAATTCGATGAAGTTTTTCAAAAGTTGCATACCTACATCTCCTGATTTTTCAGGGTGAAATTGGGTCGCGTAGAAATTGTTTTTGTTGATGGCCGCACTAAAAGGCTCGATGTAATCACAGGTTGCTATCGTATACGGACTGACATCGGCCTTGTAGCTGTGTACGAAGTAGAAATCATCAGACTCTGTGATGCCGGTGAATAATGGGCTCTGAAAGTTGGACATTGTATTCCAGCCCATGTGAGGAACTCTTTGAGAAGGAGGGAAGTGACGTACAACAATCGGGAAGATGCCTAATCCACGGGTGTCTCCTTCTTCGGAGTAGTCACACATGAGTTGCATTCCCAAACAGATTCCCAGAACGGGTTGTGTAAGTGTGGGTAGCAGCTTGTCGATGCCCGTGTCTTTAAGCACTTTCATCGCGGAGCGGGCTTCGCCTACACCTGGGAAAATCACTTTGCTAGCTGTCTGCAACTCTTGAAGTGAGCTCGTGATCGTACAGGTGTAGCCTAGTCGAGATAAGGCGTTCTCCACCGACCGGGTATTCCCCGCATTGTAGTTGATAATGGCAATCATAATTGTCCTTTTGTGCTGGGAATTCCCAAGTTGCTATCTACCGTCTTAGCCATTTTAATCGCCTTTGCAAAGGCCTTGAAAATCGATTCGATCTTGTGGTGTTCGTTTTCTCCAATTGCCTCAATGTTCAAGTTACATTTGGCGGTGTCTGAGAATGATTTGAAGAAGTGATAGAACATTTCGGTTGGCATCTTGCCGACAAACTCTCGTTTGAATTCAGCCTTCCACACTAACCAGGGTCTTCCCCCGAAATCAACCGCTACCGTCGTCAAGCAATCGTCCATGGGCAAGGTGAATCCATAGCGTTCAATGCCTTTCTTTTGGCCCAAAGCACGATCAAATGCTTCTCCTAAAGCGAGGGCCACGTCCTCAATGGTGTGGTGCTCGTCTACTTCCAAGTCTCCTTTGCACTGAAGGTCTATATCCATCATCCCATGCTTGGCCACTTGCTCTAACATGTGATCGTAGAATGCAATTCCCGTGTTGATCTTGCTCTTTCCAGATCCATCGAGATTCAATGAAAGATCAATTTGTGTTTCCGCTGTCCTCCGACTCACTTTGGCGGATCGGGGTATTTTCTTTAGATAGTGATATATCTCTCTCCAAGAAGTAGTGACAAGGTCCGCCTCAGCACTTTCATCACTTCCGATTAGAATTGCTCTCGAACCTAGGTTCTTAGCCAATTGTAGATCCGTGTATCGATCGCCAATCACATAGGATTTACTCAGGTCGTACTCGCCATAGATATAGGCATTCAATAGTCCCGTTTTAGGCTTTCTAGTGGGGGCTTGATCTTCCGGGAAAGAGCGGTCAATGAGAACTTCGTCAAAGCTCACGCCTTCTCCTTTAAACGTCTGGATGATTTTATCTTGAGCTGGCCAGAAGGTGTCTTCAGGAAATGATGAAGTCCCAAGTCCATCTTGATTGGTTACCATGACGAGCTCGTATTCGAGTTCTTCGGCGATGGCGGAAAGCCAACGCAAGGCACCGGGGTAGAATTCCAGTTTCTCTAGGCTGTCGAGTTGTTTGTCGATGGGAGGCTCTACCACCAGCGTACCATCTCTATCAATAAACAAGACCTGTTTCATGATTCTAATTTTTGAAGGGTTTCAATCAGTCTGGTGTTTTCTTCCTGACTACCTATGGTGATTCGAAGCGTGTTCTTCACGAGTGATGATCTGTCGCGAACAATTACTTTTTCTGCCATCAGATGCTTGAAAATTTCCTGGGCATTATTGAATTCAACTAAGATGAAATTGGCTTGAGAGGGATAGATCTTCACTACGGACCCCAAGGCTGCTAGCGATTGTTCCACTCTAGTTTTTTCCGATTTGATTCGAGCCACTCTTTCCCTTTGTTGAGTTGGGTTTTGTAAAGCATGGATGGCGGCTTCCTGATTGAGTCCGCTTACATTGTAGGGAGGTTTTACCCGATTCATCCAATCGGCAATGACGGGCGATGTAAAGGCCAATCCTACTCGAGCGTTTGCCAACCCCCAAGCTTTGCTCAAAGTTTGAAGCACGATCAAGTTTTCGAATTCATCCAACCGAGAAATCCAGGAATTCTCATTCGCAAAATCGATGTAGGCTTCATCAATCACAACAAGGAGGTTTGTATTGAGAATTCGTTCCATCCATTTTGAACTCAATAGGTTTCCCGTTGGGTTGTTGGGAGAACACATGAAAACTGCTTTGATGCGGTCTTCGCTTTGGATGAGATCAAGAGTGGATTCGTCGATGTCGAACTCCGTGTTCAGCGGTAGCTCTATCAGTTTTACATCATGAATGGCTGCGGTTACTGCGTACATTCCATAGGAAGGAGAAATAGCAGCTACCACATCGGTTCTGGGTTCACAGAATGTCCGGAAGATCAAATCAATGATCTCATCGCTTCCATTTCCAACGACGATTTGATTTTCTGAAACGCCACGTTGCACTGCGAGTTGTTCTTTCAGGAGCTTCTGCATTGGATCTGGATACCGATTGTAGTCTCCAAAAGGGCTTTCATTTGCGTCTAGATAAACGTCAGCATCTCCTGCGAACTCATCTCTGGCGCTGGAATATGGTGTGAGTTTGGCAATGGCAGGTCGGACCCACCGTGATACATCAATCATTTTGTACGTCTTTTAATCGGATGGAAACGGCGCGTTTGTGGGCGAGTAATCCTTCGGCTTCAGCCATTATTTCAATGGCTGGACCAATATTTTGAATGCCTTCACGAGACAGTTCTTGGTAGGTGATATACTTGGTGAAACTGTCTACCGATACCCCACTGTAGGCTTTGGCAAATCCGTTCGTTGGCAGAGTGTGATTTGTTCCGCTTGCATAGTCTCCAGCGCTTTCACAACTGTAGTTGCCCAGGAATACGGAGCCTGCATTCACTACTTTTTCAGCGTAGGCCGAAGCTTTCTCTACGGCTAGTATGAGGTGTTCTGGAGCGTAGATATTGCTGAATTGCATGCAATCGTCCAATGTGCGTAGAAGTATACCCCGACTATTATCTAGCGCTTTCATGGCCGTTTCTGATCTTGGCAGTTCCATCACTTGGCGTTCAACCTCACAAAGTGTTTCATTGAGTACTTCATCTGAAGTGGACAGAAGTATCACTTGACTATCTGGACCGTGCTCCGCTTGAGAGAGGAGGTCGGCGGCTACATACGAGGGTACTGAAGATTCATCGGCGATGATCAAGACTTCGCTTGGTCCGGCAGGCATGTCGATGGCCGTTCCTCGAACAGAAACCAGCTCCTTTGCTTTTGTGACATATTGATTTCCCGGCCCGAATATCTTATTCACCTTAGGGATGGTTTCTGTGCCTATAGCCATTGCTGCTATGGCTTGTGCTCCGCCTACTTTGAAAATTTGCTGAATACCTAGGATAGAAGCAGCATAGAGAATGGCGGAATTGATGGTTCCGCTGGCATTCGGTGGAGTACACAGGATCAGATTTTGACATCCTGCTAGTTTAGCGGGTATACCGAGCATGAGAATGGTTGAAAAGAGGGGGGCGCTCCCACCGGGAATGTAGAGTCCTACGGTTTCCATTCCCACTCCTTTTCGCCAGCAGGTTACGCCTTTGGAGGTGGTGATGTATTCAACGGGACGAATCTGTCTACTGTGAAAGGTGGTTAGATTTGAAATAGCAAGGTCGATGCTTTTCTTCAAGTCTTCGGAAATGGAACCTTTTGCTTCTTCTATTTCTGATGAAGAAACGGCCAGATTCTTCAAATTGGCACCCTCCAATAGTGCGCTCAATTCTATGAGTGCTTTATCTCCGCGTGCTTCAACCATGGCAATGATTTCCGAAACGCGTTCCGTCAGCGATTCAGTTGAGTAGGAAGGACGAGTACAGAGCGCATCCCACTCTTTTCTTTTCGGGTTGATTAACTTTTGCATTACAAGACCATTTTATCAATGGGAACAATGAGAATGTCTTCAGCTCCAGCGCGCTTCAATTCATCGATGACATCCCAAAACTTTTGTTCGTCAATTACCGAGTGCAGAGAACTCCAACCCGGTTCAGAAAGGGGGAGGACCGTTGGAGATCTAAGGACAGGAAGAATGGAACTGACAGCGGCTATCTTCTCGTTGGGGACGTTGAGCAAGATGTATTTTGAGTTTTTTGCGCGTTGAACGGCCTTGATTCTAAACAAGAGCTTGTCTAGGATTTCTTTAGCCGTTTCAGTGATGATAGGTGCACAGGCTAGAACCGCTTCAGAAGTGGCCACGGTTTCAATTTCCTTTAGATTATTCTTAAAGAGAGTAGATCCAGAGCTCACCAAATCACAAATGCCATCTGCCAGACCAATGTTTGGCGCAATTTCCACCGATCCAGAAATTTCGTGGATTTCAGCAACAACATTCTTAGACCGCAAATAGGCAGAGGTTGTGTTGGGGTAAGAGGTCGCGATCTTTCTACCTTCAAAATAGGTTACTTCAGAACCGACTGCACTTTTTGGGATGGCGAGCGATAGCCGACATCTGGCGAATCCCAGTCTTTCTACCACGCGAACGTTGGAGCCTGATTCCACCAAGAGGTTTTTGCCAATGATTCCAACATCCACAACTCCATCTTCTAGATACTGAGGGATGTCGGAGTTCCGCAAATAGAAAATCTCCAGCGGGAAGTTGGGTGTGGTGACCTTCAGCTGATCGGTGCCATTGTCTACGGCAATTCCACAACTGCGGAGAAGCCTTAGGGAGTCTTCATTTAATCTGCCACTCTTTTGGATGGCAATTTTCAGGGTGTTCATGAAAGTTTAGAAAATGTCTGAACAACCCGAATCGGAAATAAAAAAACCCGTCTGATTGCTCAGACGGGTTGATGAAAAATATTGTGGAGGTCAATACATATCATTCTCACCTCGCCTGATGGCAAGTATGAAAATGATGATGATGGTTTTGACTAAAAGACATTTCTCTATGTTGTGAAGTGCAAATGTATGAATTGATTTGAGAATTCAAATTTGAGTTCGATGAGGCACGTTTTGCGGTATGTTGAGGGAAAATGTTCGCAACAGCTTCTAGTCTTGTACGAAGGAAGATTGGATCAATTCGAATGTTTCACCCTTCCATTGGTAGGAGCAATTGCATCTGTAGAACGTATCGTAATCTGCGGTGTTTGCATGTTCATACAGTTGTTGTTCTTCTCGATTTAGGGGACAAATCACTTCTTGGAAGAGATCATTTAAGTGATAGTTGATAGAGAGAATTTTAGTGTTAGCATCATAGCTCACCCCTTCATTGAAGCTTCTTGCTATCACGTGTAGGTTCAGTTCATAAACGAATGAAGCGCTGTCAATGCGTACAAGATCAACATAGGATTCAAAGCAAGTATTGCAACCCATAACTTCTCCCTTAAGTAAGTACTTAGTTCCTGAAGTGGATTCCAATTGGTGAATGGCGGTATATCCATCCGTTGGGCCTTCCGAAAGAATCTGATATCCATCTGAAAATTCCGAAGGTCGAAAGATGAGTAGACTCATTCTGGAGCGATAAGATCCTCCTGTTTTTTCATCTAAGTTGAAGCTCACCAGATTTTGATCGGGAGAGGAGGCGACTTGTAATGAAGAAGCGAAGGCCTTAGTCATTTCCAATTGACCAAACTCATCCAAGGCGACAAGCGATGTCAGGTTCTCAAAAATCCATTCATGGTAGTAATAGATGAGGTTTATCGTCTCCACGCTGTCAGATAAGCTTTCGAAATCGGCTTCTAGTTCATCCATGTGGCGAGGAGAAATATGCAATGAATCGAGCGGGTAGAAGGCCACCCATGGACTCAGCCTTTCATAGTCAGTGATTAAGTAATTCGTTTCCTCCAGAAGCTCATCAAATGTAGCCTGAGCGAAGGAATAGATTGGCGAGATGATTAGCAGAAAGGCTGCAAATTTTATCATAGGGGAAGAGGGATGTTTCTCGGGCGCTTCATTCAATTTTAAGGCGGCCTGTGAAGGCAAGCATCAATTTAGGAAGAAGCGGAATCATAAAACACTAATCTTCAATCAAAATGCACAAATAAAGATACTTGTTGATGCTAGAAATTCTCCTTACATTTGCGTCCCTTTTTCGAAGGTCTTGGATAAGTGTGGAAGAGGGTGATTTTCAATTAAATGTAAAACGTCTCCAGAGGTTTGCCTTAAATCTTATCAACGCTGGATACAAATCATCTTAGGCCGCATGGCAGAAGAAAACAACAAAGCCGCTGAAGCAAAAGCTGCAGCAGCGGAAGAAAAAGCAACAGCAGCTGCAGAAGTAGCTGAGGTTGAGACTGAAGAGACTGAGGAAGAGGTAGATCTTACCCCAGTTCAAGAGACCGAATTTGATTGGGAAGCTTACGAGAGCGGAACAACCAAGCGCGGTTCTGCGTACGAAGAGCTTGCTCAGATGTACGAAGATACTCTTGGTTCATCAGTTGAGCACCAAGTAGTAAATGGTAAAGTGGTTACGATCACTGACCGTGATGCTATCATCGACATCGCTTCTAAATCAGAAGGTGTTGTATCCTTGAACGAGTTCCGTTACAATCCTGACCTTAAGGTTGGTGATGACGTAGAAGTACTCGTTGACAAGCAAGAAGACAAGTATGGTCAGCTTGTATTGTCTCACCGTAAGGCTCGTGCTATCAAGGCTTGGGACCGCGTGAATGAGGCTTACGAAGCTGAAGAAGTAGTAAACGGTTACGTGAAGTGTCGTACGAAAGGCGGTATGATCGTAGACGTATTCGGACTAGAGGCGTTCTTGCCAGGTTCACAAATTGATGTGAAGCCTATCCGTGACTACGACGCATACGTAGATAAAACCATGGAATTCAAGATCGTTAAGATCAACCAAGAATTCAAGAACGTGGTTGTTTCTCACAAAGCTCTTATCGAGGCTGACCTTGAAGAACAGAAGAGAAAAATTATTTCTCAGCTTGAAAAAGGTCAAGTACTTGAAGGTGTGGTTAAGAACATCACTTCTTACGGTGTGTTCATCGACCTTGGTGGTGTTGACGGTTTGGTACACATCACTGACCTTTCTTGGAGCCGTATCAATCACCCATCTGAAGTGGTTGAACTCGACGAGAAACTCAACGTTGTTATCCTTGACTTTGATGAAGCTAAGACTCGTATCCAATTGGGTATTAAGCAACTTGCTGCTCATCCTTGGGATGCACTTAACGAAAACCTATCGGTTGGAGATAAAGTGAAAGGTAAAGTTGTTGTTCTAGCTGATTACGGTGCATTCGTAGAAGTTCAGCCAGGTGTTGAAGGTTTGATCCACGTATCAGAAATGAGCTGGAGTACTCACCTTCGTTCTGCGCAAGACTTCGTGAAAGTAGGTGATGAAGTAGAAGCTGTTATCTTGACATTGGATCGCGAAGATCGCAAGATGTCACTTGGTATGAAGCAACTCACTCCAGATCCATGGGCTGATATTCAGACCAAGTACCCACAAGGAAGCCAGCACAAAGGTATCGTTCGCAACTTCACTAACTTCGGCGTATTCGTTGAATTGGAGGAAGGTATTGACGGATTGATCCACATCTCTGACCTTTCTTGGACTAAGAAAATCAAGCACCCAAGTGAATTCACTAGCATTGGTGCTGAGCTTGAAGTTAAAGTTCTTGAGGTTGACCTCGAAAACCGTCGCTTGAGCCTTGGTCACAAGCAAGTTCAAGAGAACCCTTGGGACAACTATTCTGCAGTATTCACTGTAGGTAGCGTTCACGAAGGAAATGTGACTGAAGTATTCGACAAAGGTGTGAACGTTATGTTCGAAACATTCGGAGTTGAAGGTTTCTGCCCAGGTCGTCACGCTCACAAAGAAGACGGTTCTCCAATCAAGGTTGGTGACAAGCTCGACTTCAAAGTGATTGAGTTCAGCAAAGATGCTCGTCGTATCGTAGTTTCACACACTCAACTTTACAAAGAAGTTGCAGGTGGAGCTGAAGATCACGCTGAAGCAACGGATGCTAAACCAGCTCGCGCAACAGCGAAGAAAGCAACTCAAAACGTAGAGAAAACTACATTGGGTGACCTTGACGCTCTTGCACAATTGAAGAAAGACATGGAAGACGGAGAATAATCTCCCTTTCCTCTTCAAATAAAAAAACCCCCGTCAGAAATGACGGGGGTTTTGTTTTTAGTGATTAGAGGAAGACTGCTATTTATGCGTGGTCATCAAAGAAGTCTTCTACTTTGTCTTCCCATGCTTCCATGGTTTCTTCTCTGCGTTCATTCACGCGCTCATTGGTTTCATTGAACTTTGGAACCATAGCGTTGAACTCTTCCACGGCTGCGTTAAACTCTTCAATTTCGTCTTTGGAGAGGTCGCGCTGATCCTTAGAGTCGATGGTTTGCTTCAACTGCTCGAAGTTGTCTTTCGCTACAAAGAAGTCCACCAAATTCGGCATCTCCTTTTCTACTTCGTTGATGTAGAAGTTCAGCACACGACGTGCGCCAAGAATGAGCTGTGGATCGCTGTCTTCGTGATATGGACTCATGGTGTCTAGAATCACCAATCCTTCTTCAGCGGCAGCCTTCAAGGCCTGTGAGCTTTGTTCAAGACTAAGTAGATCGTTGTTATTTAGTGCATCAATGGTGTATTGCTCTTGAATCTGCGCCTTAAATACGATCAAGAATACGCGGTTGTAATACCCCAAGGCATCGCTGGCCTTCTTTATGCGACGATCGCGGCGACTCATTTCACCATCTACCAAATTGATGTTGTACTTGGTAGCAAAAGCCTCTTGTGCGTCTTGGTAAATTCCAAAAGCGCTATCCAGTTTCTCAGAAGCAATTTCTTGTGCTGTCAAGTAGGCCTCCATGCCGTCGTACGATTGCTCGGCGATTTCTTCCAAGTTCATGATCTCGCCATAATCTTCGCGCATCACAATTTGCGTTAAGCGGAGGTAGCTCAGTACTTCCACACGGTATGAGTTATCGCGCTTAAGTGGTCCTAAACGATCAATTTCTCGAATGACTTCACCGAGTTCTTCAATCACAGCCTGACGCTTTCTCTCCAAAGTGCGGGCACTTCTTCCACGCGTGGCAGCTTTGAGATAACTCCAGGTTTCCCCTTTCATCTCATCCACGTGTTCAGAGATGGTGTTCATGTACTCAAGAGCCTCTTGAGTGGTTTGTGCGAAAAGCGTACTTCCAAAAGAGAGAAGTAGCGAAAGCGCAATGGTAATTCTCATGTTAGTTGGTATTTAATAATAAGTAGTCGTTTAGAATTTGATACGTTTCAGCAATCCAAGGATCATTTGAAATACTTCGAATATTCCTCTCATTTTCGTCTTCGTTCACCGACGTAAAGCGCATGGTGTAGCGAGCAGGAGCAACGCTGTATGGAAGGTTTTCAGAAAGATGGATGAAGAACTCTTCTCTGTCAGTGGTGTCCATATAAGACTGGTAGAAGGCTTCATAGTTGAGTGGAACAGACTTGTCCTTTTTCTCTTCCTGTTCTTCCGAAAGGACAGCTATGTATTGAGTCCAATCGCTGTCGTTTTGAATGCGTCGCGTACTGAGTTCCTTTAAAGCCTCTATAGGGAGTGGATCTGCTGGAAAGTAGTATGTCTTCTTCGTTACCGGTTCAAAACTCAATGCCGAAGGATAGGATGATTCATTGAAGCGAGTGCCACTGTATTGCGAAGGAAGGGCAATGTCAGGTTGAACGCCCTCGCCTTGATGTGTTTGCCCCGTCACGCGATAAAAGGATGCAAAAGTGATTTTGATGACATACGGGTCCGTCTCAACGGTATTGCCATTTTCATTGCGGATTGTAAGCGGTAGGATGCGCTGAGCCGTAGATTTTCCAAATGTCGAATTTCCTACAATGATCGCTCGGTTTCTATCCTGCATGGCTGCCGCGAACAATTCCGATGCTGATGCACTGTACTCGTTCACGAGAATAACCATGGGTTTGTCGAATAGAACTCCACGGTCCATGTCTTTCAATGTTTCAAGCTGATCTAGGACCGAAGTGGATAGGATGGAAAGAGCTCCGTAATTGATGAAAATTCCCGATAATCGAATGGCCTCTTCCATGGAGCCTCCACCGTTGTCTCGCAGGTCGAGGATGAGTCCTTCTACACCTTCGCGCTTCAGTTGAATGAGAGCCTTGCCCACATCGGTGGCACATCCAGAATTTCCTTCCCCTTCATAGAAAGAGGGTAAATAGAGGTATCCCAGTTTCCGCTCTCCTTCCAAGAGGTAACTTTGGATGATATTGCTTTGTACTTCTACAATGGATTGTCTCAATGTGACATGAACCTCATCACCGCTCTTTTTCCTGAGGTGAAAGGTGGCTTCTCCCGAATCGCTCGTTTCGATTAATGCCTGCACATCAGCAGTAGACATACAGGTAAAGTCCGTTGGTTTTACTCCTTTCGCCCCCGTTCCAATAATGATGTCACCCGTATTGATGTCATTCGAATTCCAAGCGGGGCTACCTGGTAGAATGTTGTAAATCTCAATTTCACCCGCCTCGTTTCGGTAGACCTCTATGCCATAAGTCATGGTGTTTTTTGACAACTGCGTGGCAAACTGTTTGAAGTCGGCCATCGAATACAAGGTGGTGTGTGGGTCAAATGCGTGAGCGACAGATTTTAGAAATTTATCTGTAATGTATTGATCGATGGCGCCGTAGCTGTTGATCGTGTTTTCGAATCGGCAAATCATGTTTTGGCCGACTTGATACTTCCACTTATCGATTTCTTCAGCCGAAGGGGTTCTTTCCAAATCGGTGGAATCTCGAGCTCCAATAATGGCAAATAGCACATTCATCTTGAAATAGGACTTCCAATAGGACTTCCAATTTTGATTAGTCAATTCCTCTTTGTCGAAGGTTCGGTACACATCATTCCCAGAAAAAGAGATCGGGCTTTTACTGGTCTCGTCGAGTAGTTGAGCAAGTGCAGAGAACCGACTCTTATAGGTGTCGATACTAAGGCTGATGAAGTCGCAGGTTTTCTCTCCGCCTAATCCCGCCGTGTATTTATATACTTCAAGTTTCTCTAAATCAGAGCTAGTGAAGAATTGTTGGCCTGAGTTGATGGATGAGATGAATTCTTCGTAAACCAATTCGGAAAAGTTCGAATCAATATCTCTAGGGGCGTAGTGAGAAGTTTGGGCGGCGACAATGATATCGTCTGCAATGTGACAATTAGCAACATCTTGGCCTTTTACGATCGTCGTGAAGAAGGAAAAAACAAGGAGGAAAGGAAAGAGAGTCCTTGTAGTTGAGTAGGGAGCGTTCATGTTTGAGAGTATAACGGGAGGGCAAGATATTAAAGTCCGCGTTTTGCTGCAAGACATGAGATGAGGTCGCTTTCTGCATAGTCGGTCATCTTGCCGTATCTTCGTTTTATGAGAGTAAAAGACATCACTCAATTTTTAGATAGTATGGCTCCGCCGGCTTACCAGGAGTCGTATGACAACAGTGGACTCCTAGTAGGTGACGCGAACGCAGAGATAGAATCGGCCATCATAAGTTTGGATGTAACAGAGGAAGTAGTGCGCGAAGCGATTGAAAAAGGAGCGGGTCTCATTGTGTCTCATCATCCCATCATTTTTGGTGGACTGAAACGATTGACGGGAAAGAATTATGTGGAGCGAACGGTTATGCTCGCTATTCGACATGGGATTGCGCTTTATGCTATTCACACCAACTTGGACAATGTATCTCACGGGGTTAATGCCAAATTGTGCGAAGTGCTAGGCTTGGAGAATACGAGAATCTTGGCTCCTAAAGCTGGGATATTGCGAAAGTTGGTCACCTTCGTTCCAAAATCCCACACCGAAGAAGTGGTCTCTGCATTATTTGCTGCTGGCGCTGGTCATGTTGGGGCTTATGATCAATGTTCCTTCCGATCAGAGGGTGTGGGAACGTTTAGGGGAGGTGAGGGCACTGATCCCTTCGTTGGAGTTCCCGGAGAGCGACACGAAGAAATCGAAGAGCGGGTTGAAGTCATCTTGCCGGTTGATCGAACCAAAACGGTACTGGCTGCATTGTTTGAAGCGCACCCCTACGAAGAAGTCGCCTGGGATCTGTTTCAGCTCGAGAATGAGCTACTCGAAGTAGGAAGTGGCATGATCGGGACTCTTCCTAAAGAAATGTCTACTGAGGCGTTCCTAGCTCATCTCAAGAAAAGTGTGGGTGGTGTAGTTCGATTTACTCGTCCCGTTTCGGATACCGTAAAGACCATTGCGGTATGTGGGGGATCAGGAAGCTTTTTATTGAAGAATGCCATAGCGGCAAAGGCCGATGTTTTTGTTACGGCCGACTATAAATACCATCAATTTTTTGATGCGGAAGATCGAATTGTCATCGCAGACATCGGACACTTTGAATCCGAACAGTTTACGATTGATCTGTTATATGATGCAGTTCATGAAAAATTCCCTAATTTTGCCACCTTTCAGACGGCAGTCAAAACGAACCCCATTTTATATCTATAGGCTATATGGCAAAGACGAAAGAATTGACGGTCGAAGACAAGCTTCGCGCTTTGTACGATCTTCAGATTATCGATCGCAGAATTGACGAGATCCGCAACCTTCGCGGTGAATTGCCATTGGAAGTTGAAGATCTTGAAGACGAAATTGCTGGTCTTGAGACTCGTGTTGAGAAAACTTCTGCAGAAGTAAAGGAACTCGAAGACGAAATCAAGGATCGCAAGATCACGATCAAGAACGCCACGGAAAAAATCAAGAAGTACGAGGAGCAGCAAAAGAATGTTCGCAACAACCGCGAGTTCGATGCTATCTCTAAGGAAATTGAATTCCAAGAATTGGAAATTCAACTTTCTAATAAGCGAATCAAGGAATTTGAAGCCAAGATCGCTAACAAGAAGGAAATCAAGTCGGGCACTGATGCTAAACTCGCTGAGCGCAAGAATCACCTTGAGTTCAAGAAAGGTGAGTTGGACAGTATCATGAACGAAACTCAGAAAGAGGAAGAGGTTCTTCTTCAGAAATCAGAAGAGTACGGAAAGCAAATTGAAGAGCGTCTTTACACAGCTTATCGTCGCATCCGTGAGAAGACTTTGAACGGTCTTGCGGTTGTTTCTATTGAGCGTGGCGCTTCTGCCGGCTCATTCTTCGTGATTCCACCACAACGTCAGCTTGAAATTGCACAGCGCAAGAAGATCATCACCGATGAGCACAGCGGACGTATTCTCGTTGACCCAGAATTGGCTCGTGAAGAAGAAGAGCGCATGGGGAAAATGATTGAAGATATCTTGGCGAAGGCTAAGTAATCATAGATTATCTGACTAATTTTAGGGGTTCACATCGAGCCCCTTTTTTTATGCGCGTACGTTTTCTATTTTCTCTCTTATTGCTCTTGGTTTCAGTGTGTTCCTTTGCGCAGTTTCCGATGGATAAGAAGCTGAAGCAAGCGCATGAATTGATTTTTACTCTCAAGTTTGACAGTGCAGAAACCATTCTCAATTCGTACGAGAAGGATCACCCCAATCAGCAAACAACTTCCTACTTAAGGTTCAATTTATTTTTCCTTCGCCATTTTGTGGATGAAGATGAGGCGGCGTTTACTAAGGATAAGCGCAAGATGTTGGATTGGTTAGAGGTAGTGAAAGATGGAGATGAATCAAGCCCGTATTATCACCTCTACGTTGGTGAAATGAAGTTCGAAATGGCCGCTCTGGAACTGAAGTTCGGGAGGATGTTTAGCGGTGCCCAGTATGCCCTAGGAGCGCTGAGTTCCATGGAGGATGGTCAAGAAGAGTATCCTGATTTTGTTCCCTTAAAAGTGGGTGCTGGAGTATTAAATGTCGCCATTGGAAGTGTTCCCGATAATTATCGATTTCTGACATCCATGTTGGGATATTCGGGTGATCTAGAATTGGGTCTTCAATTGTTGAGAGAATCAACCCAAGTGTCGGAACAGCCTCAGTGGAGTTATTTGAAGACTAAGAATGTATTTGTCTATGTGTACGTGGCTCAGCAACTCAACCCCAACGTTAAGCTGAGTGTGAAGTCGTACGGCTTAGATCCTCATACCAATCCTCTTCTGGCCTATTTAGAGTCTAGGTTGCTCCAGAAAGAGGGCGACATGGATGAGTTGATCGATATGCTTTTGGACGTTCGCGCTATTCCCGGCGTTCATGATTTTCCTTACTTGGTATACACGCTGGGACGGGCGAAATTAACTCGAGGAGATGAGGATGCCAATCTTCACTTACTCTCGTATTTGCAGATGAATAAAGGCGTCAATTACAACAAGTCGACTTTGCGCTTTTTGAGTTGGTATTATCGATTGAGAGGACAGAATGCTCGAATGGAGCTGTACCGTTCTAGGGTTTTGGAAGAGGGTACCGCATCTGTAGGAGCTGATCTTGAAGCACTTCGTGAATGTGAAGTTGAACCCATTGCCTTGGAGCTCTTAAAAGCCCGTTTAGCCTTTGATTCAGGTCAGCATCAAAAGGTTTTGAGGATGCTGAAAGGAAAGGAGTCTCAAATTTGCCGTACCCAGAACGATCACATGGAATTCCATTATCGACTCGGTAGATCGTACGAGCAACTGGAAGACGTTAAGAATGCCATCACCTCATTAACTAACGCTATCAAGTATACGATAGAGCCGATAACGGTTAACAGAGTGTACTCAGAGTTGCATCTGGCCTTGCTTTATGAGCAGACCAAAGAATTCGTCAAAGCGCGCGAGCACTACGAAAACGTCCTAGAATTTGACGATTATCCTTGGTATGAAGGGACTCAGCAAAAGGCCAAAGCCGGACTGGAACGTTTGGACTGATTACTTGCTACAAACGTAGAGAGGTTCTCCTTTTGGAAGGCGATACTTATCGAATTCCTCAGATGGAAGAATTTCGGAGAAATCCACCTTTGTAACTTTGAACCCTGCATTTTTCAGACGATCCGCATAGTCTTTTCCGTACTTGCGAACATGGTCGTACTGACCGAATAGTCGTTCTCTTTCAGCGGGATCAGTAATGCTTGGATCTTCCACTGTAACCTCTTGATTGGGGATATATGGCACTTGCATAATGGCCATTCCTCCTGGCTTTAGAACCCGACAAAGCTCGCGCATGCACTGTTGATCGTCGTCTACGTGTTCCAAAACATGGTTGCAAAAAACCACGTCAAATGTATTTTCCTCGAATGGAATATCGTGAATGTCCATGGAGATATCCGCGATCGGTGAATCTAAGTCAGCCGTCGTGTAATCCAAATTTGACATTTTTCTGAACCTTCCATAGAAGCACTGCTCTGGTGCAACGTGTAGCACTTTTTTAGGCTGAGTGAAGAAGTCGGACTCGCGCTTTAAGTAGAGCCACATTAAGCGGTGGCGTTCCAAGCTATTGGTACCAGGTGAAAGGGCGTTTTCGCGAATATTGCCTCCGTAACCGTACGGGAGGAACTTTCTATATCCCTTGCCGTCAATGGGGTCTACAAATCGAGAACCACCATAGAGAACTGGGGCGAAAAACTGAACCACATAACTCAACCGGATGAGCCAGGGTCTTGGAATATACTTGAGCGCGAACTTAATCATCGTGTGAGTGGTACTTTGAAATCTTCAGCAGGAAGGCCTAATGCTTCGTAAACATAGTCAAAAGTGGACAGTACATCTGGTTTTCCATCCACAATAGCCACATCGTGTTCAAAGTGAGCCGAGTGTTTTCTATCGCCCGAAACAATCGTCCAACCATCTTTCAAGTAAGCCACACGATGAGTACCCATGTTGATCATCGGTTCAATGGCTAGAACCAATCCTTCTTGAAGTTTCTTTCCTCTGCCACGTCTTCCGTAATTCGGAACCTGCGGATCTTCGTGCATGGTTTTTCCAATACCATGTCCAACCAAGTCTCGAACAACACCGTAACCATGCGCTTCCGCGTGTTGCTGAATGGCCCATCCGATATCTTCCAAGCGATTTCCAGCTCTCATTTGCTCAATTCCCAAGTAGAGAGATTCCAAGGTGACATCAAGTAATTTTTTCACCTCAGGCTTCACTTCGCCCACGGCAAATGTGAAGGCGTGATCGCCGTAATAACCATTCTTTAGGGCCCCACAATCTACAGAGATGGTGTCTCCTTCACGCAGTGGTTCGTTATCCGGATACCCGTGAACAACTACTTCGTTTTTGCTCATGCAAAGGGTGTTAGGGAAGTCGTACATACCCAGAAATCCAGGTTCTGCACCTTGGCTTCGGATGTAGTCTTCCGCTAGTTTATCGAGATAGAGTGGAGTTACACCTGGCTTGATTTCCTTTGCAACCACACCCAAGGTTCTCGATACGATTTGAGCGCTTTCACGCATCAATTCAATTTCTTCTTTCGACTTATAAATAATCATAAGGTCAGCTTATCTGCCAAGACCAAAAAGGCCTTTTTTCTTTTTAGTTTTCACTTCTAACTCACGGTTAGAAATCATCTGGTAAAGTTCTCCCCAGCCCGGGAATCCGCCCACATTTCTATCGTCAATAAAAATGTCGGCGTTCAATTTGCGAGGAACATCTTTGTCGGTGGGGTCTTCGTTCGGATAACTCTTGTTCACCGCGTAGAACTCAATCCCATTCTCTTTGCAAAATTCAACGGCATGGTCTAGTTTCCTTCCGTTTCTGTAGGTCCATAGGATGAGACGATGACCGTCTTTTTCGAGTTGTTTCAGCGTTTCGAAAGCAAACAACATAGGTTTGCCAATCTTTGGATAGGCGTCTTCAACAATGGTTCCGTCGAAGTCAACCGCAATGATTAAGGACTTTGGAATCATTTGGATATTAAGCTTTTGCCGGTCATAGCGCTAGGCTGTTCAATTTGCATCAATTCTAAGAGGGTAGGAGCGATGTCCCCCAGTTTACCGGTACTCAATTTATAACTATCCACATCATTCCCAACAAGGAAAACAGGTACGGGTTGAGTGGTGTGCGCCGTATTCGGAGATCCATCTGGATTGATCATACAATCAGCATTTCCGTGATCCGCTAGGATAATGAAGGTGTAATCGTTCTTCAACCCAGCTTCCACAACAGCTTGAGCACAACTGTCTACCGTTTCACACGCTTTGATTGCGGCCTCCATACTACCTGTATGACCTACCATATCTGGATTGGCAAAGTTGAGACAGATGAAATCGGCCTCACCACTTTCCAATTCGGGAAGGATAGCATCGCGAATATCTGCGGCACTCATCTCAGGCTGGAGGTCGTAGGTAGCCACCTTTGGAGAAGGGCAAAGTAGGCGTTTTTCTCCTTCGAACTCCGTTTCTCTACCGCCGGAAAAGAAGAAGGTTACGTGAGGATACTTCTCTGTTTCTGCAATCCGGATTTGTTTTTTACCCGCCTTTTCGAGAACCTCTCCGAGTGTTTCGGTGAGATTTTCTTTCTCGTAGAGAACGTGAACACCTTTAAAGGTGTCATCGTATCGAGCCATGGTCACATAATAGATGTCCAAGGGCTCCATGTTCTGTTCTGGAAACGCTCTTTGGGTAAGCGCTTGTGTAATTTGTCGACCTCTATCTGTTCTAAAATTGAAACAGATGACAACGTCGTTGGGGCCAATGGTAGCCAATGGCTGTCCACTCCGGGTTATCACAACAGGTTCAATAAATTCGTCGGTTACACCATTGGCATAACTGTCTTCCAAAGCCTTGGCTGGCATAGCGTAGCTCTCACCTGTGCCGTGAACCATGAGGTCGTAGGCTTTCTTTACGCGCTCCCAACGGTTGTCGCGATCCATCGCGAAATATCTTCCTACAATGCTGGCAATATGGCCTGTAGTTTTTGCCATATGGTTCTCGAGTTCTTCCACGTACTTCTTCCCACCTTTCGGGTCGGTATCTCTACCGTCTGTAAAAGCGTGAACAAATACCTTGTGCAAACCTCGCTCTGAAGCTGCGCTGAGAAGGCCCTTTAAATGCTTAATATGACTGTGAACGCCGCCATCACTTAGAAGTCCGATGAGGTGAACTTTGCTCTGATGCTGTTCGGCGTGTTCGAAGGCTGCGATGAGTTCAGGATTTGCGGCAAGACCGCCATTGTCCACTTCGTTGTTGATGCGAACGAGGTCTTGAAATACCACTCGTCCTGCGCCGAGATTCATGTGTCCCACCTCAGAGTTTCCCATTTGGCCTTCGGGAAGACCAACATCCAGGCTAGAGGCTTCAATTCGGTTGTTTGGATATTTCGTGTACAGGCTATCTACAAAGGGAGTATTCGCTTTGTCAATAGCAGAAACAGATGGGTCTTTTGCAATACCCCATCCGTCTAGAATCATAAGCATGGTTTTCTTCACGGCAATATCCTTTTCAATGAAAAAACGCCTGAACAATAGTGGTTCAAAGCGTTTGCAAAATTACAGGTTTTTGTTCGGACTAAAAGGGTCGCGTCTATCTCGTTCTGTTGCGATCAAATGAGAGCGAGAATTTTATCCAATGCAAGTTCGATATTTTTCTTCACCTCTACGATGTTTGCGTCCATCATATAGCAAGGTGCACACACGATTTTGTTCGATTCGTCCACGCTCACTTCTCTCACAGTTTTCATTTCAGATTTTGCCCCCGTTGCTTCAACACCGCCGCTAATAGCCGCAATATCATACGGAGATCCTTCTGCTGTGGAGCCTACCGAGAGCGTTGAATGGTAGTTGGACCCCTCAAGTGCTTTTGCAACAGTAGTTGGACTCATACAGAGTGCACCTATGGGTTTCCCCGCGCTTACGAAGTCGAGTATGAGGTTTTTAACACTTTCATTGATCGGGCCATTTGGACCTTCAAAGGCCCATTTGGTAAAATTTTTAGCCGTACCAAATCCGCCGGGCATCATGAGCACATCATAGGGACTGGCATCAAAATCACTGAGTTTGACAATTTCTCCACGCGCGATTCTCGCCGATTCTACGAATACATTTCTCGTTTCTTCCATTTCAGAACCATTGGTGTGATCAATCACATGGTGCTGTTGGATGTCCGGCGCAACGCACTGATACGTATGACCTCTTTCCGCAATGGCGAGTAGCGTTAGAACGGCCTCTTGAATCTCGGTCCCGTCATACACTCCCGAACCGTGCAATAGAACTGCAAATTTCATAGTGAATGTTTTTTAAAGTAAGTCGCTCCAATCTCCTGGAGCACGCTCTATGGCAGCAACCCCTTTTCTAAAAAGTCGTGCCGTAAGTTCGCCTTTCAATTCAAGTTTATCTCCTTCCCTTCGAAGCCAAGAACCTTCTCTAAGGCCAACCACAGGCTGTTCATTGAAGTGATGGAACTCATTGATGCGTGTTTCACGCGTTTCACCCATGTGAGTAGAAGAAGGGTCGGGGTCCAAATAATGTGGATTGATGTTGAAAGGTACCAGTCCAAGGGCGTCAAAGCTCGGAGGGTAAACGATGGGCATATCGTTAGTTGTTCTCACCGTAAGTCCCGTCAAGTTAGATCCAGCGCTAGAACCCATGTAAGGTAAACCATCTTCAACGGCAGATTTTAAATCGGCCATCACTCCAAGATCGTACAAGGTTTTAACTAGTACAAAAGTATTGCCTCCACCAGTAAAGACTCCTTCCGCCCAATTGAGAGCCTCTGTGTGATTTTCAAAAGTGTGAATACCTCGCATAGTGTATCCCCATTCTGTAAATCGCTCGGTTGCTTTCTCGGTGTATTCGTCCCAAGTTATTCCACCTGGACGAGCATATGGGATGAACAAGATGTTTTTTCCCTTAAAGAATGAACTCACCTCTTCCTTTAGGTAGGAGAGGTAAGGTTTACCGTGGATGGATGAAGTGGATACAATGAGAAGTCTCATGTCAAAGTCATGTCTTGCGTTGGAAGTAGCTGTAAAGATAGCGGCTTGCGGAAATTGACCCAATGTTAATGCGTAAAAAGAGAGATTGGATGAGATGGATACAAAGGATAATTACACATGGAATTATCTATCACAATTGCTTTCTTTGTCTGAACAAAATAAAAATCAATGAAAAACTCTTTCTCTCTACTAAGAATTATAACGCTTGTCATTTTTCTAGGTGCCTCTGCTCAAATTTATGGTCAACGCGTTGTTGTTAGACGTGCTGACGGGACGTCAACCATTCAGGAAGGACGTCAGAGAAGACAGGCACATAAAACCTATCCTATCGCCATCAAATTAGCTGCATCTGAGATATTGTACGGTAACTACATGGTAAATGGCGAATACCGCTTCATAGATGATTTCACTATTGGAGGAGGTCTTGGTATTACCTCTCAAGAAGGAAACTACTTGGCATCGGTCATGGAAGTAAACGGAATGTACAAAGGCGGGTCAAATGGAACCGGTTTCTCATTTAACATAGAACCGAGGTATTATAATGATGATGCCTTAGAAGATAATGCGATGTTTTATGGTATTGGCTTTATGAGAAGATCGTATAATGTCCTTAGAGAAGATTCTTACGAGCCTTATCCTGAGGAAATTAGCGCGGTTTATAGCGACTTGTATTTGTCGTACGGAACTTCCATTGTTATTGGAGATGTTGTTGTTTTGGAAGGATTTATATCTGGAGGTATTCGTTTTATTAATGGGGAGATTTACAACCGATCTACTTCTCAAGTCAATGATATTGAGGACGGAACATACTTTGTGAAATTTGGATTGTCCTTGGGATATGTATTTAACAACTAGAAGCTACAATTGGGCTCAACAAAAAAAGAGGTTGTCTCAAAAGTTGAGACAACCTCTTTTTTATTGGGGTATGATGTGATTTAGTTAAAAGCTTTGAAGTTTCCGAATCTAAACTCATCTCCACTTGATCGGATCCAAATAGCTTCGCCGTTGCCTTTGTAGACTTGGCAACTTCCCCTAGGGCGGTAGCATAGATCATCGTCGTCTTCCGTTTCATCAATGACTTGATAGGTCATGTTCCCTTGTAGGTCCATGGTTACCATGGCAATCACAGAACTTGTGATTCTCGCTTCATGAATGTCGTCGTCTTCGCCTGACCAATATTCTATGTTGTCTTCATCATCCAAATAAAGGATGTGCAATTTATCATCGAACACAATGGTCTGGAATCCTCCGAAGTTTGGATTAGTTTTATCATATCTCTTAGGAATGACAGATGTCCAAGCTATATCTCCATTAGGGTCAATGTTTTGTACCAACAAATCGCCGTAATCGTAAGTGTAGTAGACAGTAGTATTACCTCTTCCGTCTGTTCTTGTATATGCATGAACCTCATAAATTTCAAAGATTACAACGATACCTCCATCTTCTCGTTTGATCGTATTCCGCAGTTTGAAGGGTCTTCTCACTTCGTCACCATCTTCAATATCATCTTCATCCATGTAGTGAAGACGTGTTTCATTGTCGAATTCGGCAACGGTCTTTCCCTTTACGGTCAAGCTGTCTTGATCAAGACTAATAAAGAAGGTGCCTGAGTTTCTGTCGTAGCGGTCAACTCCATACATTCCGGCGACGTAGAAAATGTTGTTCTCATTGTCTTGGTTCAATTCGGCGCTGTTCACGTAGTATTCACTCAGTCCTAAATCGACTTCGAAAATCTCATTGGTTTTGGTGTCAATTTGAAAGAATAACCATTTTTTATTCGGGGCGTCATCAATTATTACGTCGCCTCTATCTTTGTCTGATTTTACGGATACAAACAGAATGATATTCCCATTTTTAGTAAGCGAAGCGTCTTTTAAAGTACTGTACTCGTACGAGAAAGGAAATTCAATTTCTAAGTGAAACTGTGAGTTCAGATTGCTGTCGAGTATATCAAGATTGGTAATGCGATTGTCTTCCTCTTCTTCGAATTGATGAGTGGTGAGCACGAGCGTCTTATTGCTATTTCTGTCGCGGTAAACAGAGTAAGATCCTTCATCATCGTCATCGGTATGAATGGTGGTAATGAAATCAAGTTCTCCAAACTGCCCATCTTCAGAGATGATAGATCTGAAAATATAAGTCTCGTTTTTTCTCTTGTTGTGATTCCAGTAGATAAGGTGGAATTCGCCATTTTCAACACGGATGTCAACCAAATGACATTCTTTTCCAAGGTATTCAGGGTGGTCTTCGACTTCCATTGACCAATACAGCTTGTGAGAATCTTTGTCGAATTTTGAGAGTATTAGAGTGCCTGTGGAAAATAGACCTGGTGAAGTGTAAGCCTTTAGGTAGATGTACTCGTGATCCACAAAGATGATGTCGGTAGTGGAGACATCATCCATCTCAATCAAGGGCCCCCAGGTAAGGTTCATGTTGTAATTGGCAAGCGGGTCATCTTGCTGTGAGTAAAGTCTTGTGCTAACGATTAAAAGCACAATCAGAGAGCGAAGTAATTTCATGTCTGGTTACAGATTTGTGATTAATGAACCAAACTTAGGAATAAATCTATGTTCATTCGTCGAAATCATTCACTCTGTAGCAGACGGTTTCAGAACTATTTCCCCTCTAATAAAGCCGTCCACACCTGTAACTTCCCATTGCGGAACTCGGTCCATATAGGTCGTACACGACCATTGTAGGCATCGATGTCGTTGTAATCACCAAAGAATACAAATTCTAGAGGCAAGAAGCTTTCATCGTTGACAAATTGTTCGGTCCAAGTATTTCCTCCATCGGTTGATGTGGCTACAATGACATCGGTTTTTGCATCGTTGTGGTTGCGACGATCGTAGTACACAGCGTGTACGTGACCCGTGATTGGGTCTACAGTCATCCATGGAAGGAATTGCATGGTATGTGTCGTGTCTCCATTTACACGGATAGGTTCGGTCCACGTGTTACCGCTGTCAGAGCTATGGGCAATCCAAATGTCCATGTCGGTTTCTCCATTGCGCAAATCGGCCCAACACACGTAAACTCGACCACTGTATTCTCCATTGGAAGCATCGGCTGCGGTAATGGGCATTCCATTGCTTCGGTTCAATCCGGGGATGTTTACAGTCCAACCTCCAGGCTGGTCGGCAACCGTTACATCGTGCTCCCTCCAGGTCTTTCCTCCGTCAAAGGAATGATCAAAGTAAATTTTTTCATCATAGGCCCAAGCAACGTATATCTCACCATTGGGTCCAACTGCTGGGACTGCTCCTTCAGTGGTTTGATCGTCATCAATACAATTGCCACTCAGCTCATTAATCTGAATGGCCTCACTCCAAGACTCTCCGCCATCGTCACTTCGAGCAAACAAGATATTGGAGAATTCGCTGGAGTCTTTAGATCCATAGGTGTCAAACTGCGTCCATGTGCAGTACACGGCATTGGTATTTAAATCCACCGCTGCCCATTCTTTGTCTTGGTCTTTGGGATGATTCAACCCCATGTAACTTCCTTCACTCCAATCTTCACCACCATTGTCGCTCCACTGACAAACAATGCGATCCAAGATTTTAGGGCTACTCCAGTTTTTACCATCGGGGTCGCTCAAATGGAAAAACAAGAATCGACCATTGGTATCGCTGATCACAACGGGGTCTCCCCACACGCCATGTGGACTTTCAAGATCATCGGTTGTCCAAGTTTTACCGCCGTCTTTGGAGTAATAAACGCGGTCGAGTATACTACCTGCAACCAGCACATCTGGATTGCTGAGGCTAATGGCGATGGATGGCTCACAAGGGCCAAATGGATATGCCGGAGCTTCTTTTATCAACACGGCTGTTTGCGAGTGCAACAGAGTTGAAAGACAGATCGAAAGGAGTAGAGTAAGCTGTTTCATGGTCATAAATGTAGCAACAAGTATAACGAGTACGTCAGAAATTCCGTTCAAACCTATCTATGATTTATGCTACCTTGCCCGCCATGAAGCAAAGTAAGAACATCGCCCTCGCACTGGGTTGCGCCATCATCAGTGCATCGTTTACACACAAACACGAGTACTATGTCAGTGTGGGGGAGATGGTTCTGAATGCAGATTCTGAACATCTTGAAATAGCCATGCAATTATTTACGGATGATTTGGAATACGCCCTTGAGCAATCCGAAGAAATCCAAATTGATGTTCTGAATGACGATGATGCCGAAGAATTCATTGAGAACTATATTGAATCTCATTTTGCCATTTGGGGTCAGGATGGGAAGAAGTTGGATTACGACTTAAAAGGAGTAGAGGGAGATGCCAACGCAGTGATTGTGTATCTGGAGTCGGACGATTTGAATTCCGGCCAAAAGATTCAAGTTCAACACAAGGTTTTGATGGATTATTTTCCTCATCAAATCAATATTCTCAAGGTGGGACTGGGGGATGGTCGACTTTCCTACCGTTTTGATGCTGACCAGCAAATTCAACAGATATCAATCTAACTGCGCTTATGAACGATTTTGAATTGTACTTCCGGCTGGGCTACGAGCATATCACCGATTTGAATGGGATGGATCACATCCTCTTTTTATTGGGGCTAACCGCCATTTATCAATTCAAACACTGGGGAAGACTACTCGGTGTGGTAACGGCATTTACTGTGGGGCATACCGTCACTTTGGTATTGGCTGCTATGGATGTCATCTCTGTCAATGCCGGACTGGTAGAGTTCTTAATTCCAGTCACCATTCTCATTACAGGCCTTGTCAACTTGATGCCCGTTGGTCAAAACCCCAAGAACAATCTCCGCATATTCATCGCACTTTTGTTTGGTTTGGTTCACGGTTTGGGCTTTTCAAACTTCTATCGAATGATGACCATGGGCGATGCCGATACATGGGGATATTTGCTTCCATTTGGTCTGGGAGTAGAGGTTGGCCAATTACTAATTGTCTTCTTGGTGCTGCTCATTACAGCTATTCTTCATAATTTCATGCGCCTTAAGCTACGTGACTGGAACATTTTTAATTCGGGTCTAGTGAGCGGTATTGCGGTCTATTTGATGATTCAGACCTGGCCGTTTTAGAACTTAGTAAACTTTCTGTTTGATGAAATTAAACCGAATCCTCTCCGCGGTATTGGGCGTTGCTGCTCTATTTGCAACGGCACAAGAGAATACCAATCAGAGTTTGTTCAGACAATTGGGACAAGAACTTCCCACTCCAAACGTATACCGAAATGGAGCAGGGGCCCCAGGTCATGAATACTATCAACAAAAAGCAGATTACCGCATGCAAATTCATCTAAATGATGAAGAGCAGCGCGTAGATGGCAAGGAGGAAATTACATATACGAACAACAGTCCAGACCCACTAGAATACCTCTGGTTGCAATTGGATCAAAACATGCGCGCACCTAGCAGCATGACCAATCAAATTGCAAAACCTCAGTTGTATTCCGATGGTCGAGTGTCGGATATTCGTCACTTGTTCTGGAATTTCCCAGGTGGTTTTCACATTGAGAAAGTGGGTACGGATAGTACTGACATTCCCTACACTATCGTGAACACCATGATGCGTTTGGATTTGGATAAACCGCTTCAAAGTGGTGAGTCGATTACCTTCAATGTGGATTGGTGGTACTTGATCAATGACCGCATGAAACTCGGTGGAAGATCGGGATATGAGTATTTTGAAGAAGAAGACAATTACATCTACACTTTGGCGCAGTTCTTCCCGAGAATGGCCGTTTACAACGATGTGGATGGATGGCAGAATAAGCAATTCCTCGGAAGCGGGGAGTTCACACTACCCTTTGGAGATTACGAAGTAGAGTTAACCGTTCCTGCAGATCACATTGTTGCAGCAACTGGAACGTTGATGAATGAAGATGAGGTTCTCACTTCAAAGCAATTGGAGCTTTTGAAAGTGGCAGCGGATAACAAGGAAACTCCAACCATCATCATTTCCCAAGAGGAGGCGATCGCCAATGAGAAAGAGAAAACCTCCAAAGAGAAGACTTGGGTTTTCCACGCTGAGAATGTGAGAGATTTTGCCTTCGCATCCAGTCGTAAGTTCATTTGGGATGCCATGGGAGTGGACATCAATGGTAGAACGGTTATGGCGATGAGCTACTATCCAAAAGAGGGGAATCCACTTTGGGAAGAGTACAGCACCCGTGCCGTGGCAACCACTTTGGAAGTATACAGCAAGCACACTATAGATTATCCTTACGAGAAGGCCATTTCAGTACACACCGACCGAATTGGAATGGAATACCCAATGATTTGTTTCAACGGCTATCGTCCTCATGCCGATGGGACCTACTCTGATGCCACCAAATATGGATTGATCAGTGTGGTTATTCACGAGGTAGGTCACAACTTCTTCCCGATGATTGTGAACAGCGATGAGCGTCAGTGGACTTGGATGGATGAAGGTTTGAATACCTTTATGCAGTACTTGGCAGAACAGGAGTTTGAAGAGAATTATCCTTCAAGAAGGGGGCCTGCGGCGAGTATCGTTCCTTACATGGAAGGCGATGTAGCCGGAATGATGCCTATCATGACAAACTCAGAAAGCATCTTACAATTTGGAAACAATGCTTACGGCAAGCCCGCTACAGCGCTCAACATTCTTAGAGAGACCATTCTGGGACCAGAGTTGTTCGACTATGCCTTTAAAGTGTATGCCGAGCGTTGGGCGTTCAAGCATCCTACTCCTGCGGACTTCTTCCGTACCATGGAAGATGCTTCAGCCGTAGATCTAGACTGGTTCTGGAGAGGTTGGTTCTACACCACTAATCACGTCGATATCAGCATTACAGATTTCGAAGCACAGAAAGTGGAGATGGAGAATGGCAGCGAACTCCACTTGGTTCAATTGACTTTTGAAAATCAAGGTGGCTTGGTTATGCCTGTGATCTTGAAGTTCACGCTAGAAGACGGGACTACGGTAGATATGCGAATGCCCGCTGAAATCTGGCTGAAGAGTGAGAAGAGTTTCAAGAAAGTATTTACGTTCTCCCAAGAGGTTGAGCGCGTTGAACTCGACCCCAATTTGGAAACGGCAGATACCGATCGTTCAGATAACTATTGGCCTTCACAAGAGAAGAAGGGAACCTTTCTTTCTCGAATGTTTGGAGGATCATAATTCCAAGCGAAATAAAACAAAAAGGCCACCTCGAAAGGTGGCCTTTTTTTATGGGAGGAATCCAATTAATCGTTGGTAGGAGTGATTTTGAAAGATACCATGGTGGTGTCCCACATCATCTTCAAATTCGATTTTCTTCCTTCGGTTTCAAGAACAATGGTGAAGGGTTCCCATGTCACTTCTGTTTCTTGGGTTTCAACTTCAAAACGAAGAACGTCATTGTCTTCGTTGTATCGGTAAGCACCCCACTGACCTAAGTCGGAGTTTAGGATCACTGTCCAACTGTCTTCTGAAGGAATGGTGTACAAACTGTAAGTACCCGCTTCAATTTCTTCACCGTTGATTTCCACATCTCCTGTGAAAGTGATTTCGGTTGCGGCATTCGCTCCTGTTCTCCAAACTTTGTTGAAAGGAACCAAGCCACCAAAAATGTCGCGGCCCTTCTTGTGTGGTCGACTGTAAACTACTTTGATGTAGGTATCGCCAACGGTTGTAGTGGAGATGTCCAGTGGACTAGATTTAGGCTCCAAAGTGCCTTGGGCTAGGGTTGTTCCGGAGAAGCCTACAATGAGTGCTAGAAGTGTAAAAATGCGTTTCATCTGCTTTGTTTATAGTTGATTTGATTAGACAATTTTAAGTCTGATTTTGTTCACCTAGATGTTCTCAGACATATAGGAGAAGTGCAAAATGGACAATGCTGCAAAAGAGAAGAGCAGGTATCCCACCGTTGCCATGAGGAACAACCAGTTTTTCTGCGCTCTCATGATGTAAATCCCAACGGCCAGTATACCCACTCTAGAAATGATAAATAGCGGTAGATGCTGCTTTGCATCAAATACGGCGTGAACGTTCGAAATCGTGAGGAACATATCTAGCATGATCAATGCGACCAATACGATAAGTGCTACAGAATTTTTCATGCATGTGTTTTGAAATGGCAAGGTACGAAGGAGTTGTTATTCACCTTCGTAGTTTTGGTATCCTAATCGGTAAAGCCGACGCATTTTTCGAAAGCGGCTTCTGGGTGCGGTGATGATCAGACCTGGTCCGTGACTCATGAACACACTCTCTAGCTCGTAATTCCACTGTACTTGAATTTGGAAATAGGTAAACTCATCATCCTTATGGAGCACCACTTGTGAATGGTGGATCGGTTTGGTTTCGATGTAGGGGGCATTCTTTCGTTCTACCTTAAATTCGATGGTTTCCGTTGGAGTGTTCTTTCCAACGGTTACGCCTACTACATCATCAAAGTAGTTGGCAGTGTTGAGGTCTGGGAATTCAAGTCGACGTTCTTGACTGACTTTGAGAGATTCAATTCTATCTAAAGCCAGCAAGAGGTTGTCAGACTTCTTGTCTTTTCTACCCAGTACAAACCAGCGGTTCCGGAATTCTTTCAGCAGAAAGGCGTGGAAGATAAAAGAATCGGGCTTTCGCGCTTTAAACGACTGATAGGTTATATGTAGTTGTCGTTTGCCCTGAATGGCGTGATAGAGCGTGTCTAAGTGTTCCAATCCCTTTAAGCGAATGTTCTTTTCAAGGTTGATGATGGGGGCGTTCTCGCTTTTGTGCGTGAGAATTTTATCCTCCAGCCGTTGCACCATCCCGCTCAAATCGTGGAAATGACTGAACCCTGAAAACTGTCGAAGGATATCTACCACTTCGTGCAGTTTGTCGATGTCTGTATCATTTAAAGGGGTGTTGGTAATGGAGTATTCGGGGTCGCTATATCGATAGTACTTCTTGTCGTACACTTCTATAGGAGCATTGTAGCCCAGCTGATCAGAGCGCAGCATTTGGAGGTCGAGCTGGATGGTACGTTTGCTCACGCCACCTCGAATTCCAGCATACTCATAGAGGCCATCGGCACAGGCATCCATTAAATCTTCCAACTCAAAACGTCGGAATTTATTCCTAAGACACTGATCTAGAATTCGATAACGGATGAGAGCGTTGCGGTTGGCTGGCATGAATGAATTTTTTTTGAAAATAATTATTACTACGCAAATAGATTGCGTAGTTGAGTTAATTCTTTGCAGTGTTCAATGAGTCATCATTCAGAACGCGTTCTTGCAAAAGAGATTGACAATCATCTCCTCTCCGAATTTCTGGGAGGAGAGAAGTGTTACAGTGGAATTGGATGTTTCTAACGGCATTTTCCCTTGAGCTCTTTGAGTGATCAAGTTGGTATCCATCAGCACTTCTCTGTCACGGTCGCCGGTTCGATTCCGGCCTTTCCAAATGGAAAGTAACTCAGTTGGTAGAGTATGACACTTGCTTATGGTGCAAGTTTTATTGTTCCTGGTTCGAATCCAGGTATGCCCTTACGGGTGTAGCTCAATTGGTAAGAGTACCTCTCTTTTATGTTTTGGGGAAGATGCAGCACCTGGTGCGGTACTGCAGTGTTGAACGAATAGGATACCGTTGTTCGTCGATGTGTTTTTCTTCGCTCTCCAGCAGAAGTAGTCTCTCTCCTGCTTTCTGTCCGATAGTATAGAAGCTCATATCTACGATTAACTCAATATGAATTCCACCCTGTGGCTCTTAGGCGTCTTCCCTTTTTATTCAGTAATCATTTTTAATTCTCAAGACTATGGTACAGAAAGTAATCGTAGCTCCCGGTGAAGTCATAGTCCTTGTTAAAGGCAAAGAAGTCACACGGGTTTTAGAAAGAGGAACACATTATGTGTTCGGACGTCAGAGGGTAGAGCGATACCATCTCGCAGAGAAGTTCATACCTCGTAATATGACGCTCCAGGTGGCTTTGCAAAGTGAAGTCTTAAAGTCCATGTTGAACGAAGTGGATGTTTCCCAAAGTGAGGTGGGATTGGTGAGTGAAAAAAACCGACTCATTCAAGTTCTTACTTCTGGAACGCATGCGTTTTGGAAATCGGAGCTAGCACCTGAAGTAACAGTAGTAAGTATGGCGGAAGCGGAAACTTGCAACGAATTGCCTGTAGAGTGGTTGGATCGATTGGTCACTTCAATGCACGTTCGTAAAGTGATGGTAGAGAGAGGTGAAGTGGGCTTGCTCTGGAAAGACGGTGAGTTTGTTCGCACGTTGAATGCAGGTGTGTATCGATTTTGGAAGAACAACCAAGATTTGGTGATCAAAACGGTGAGCACACGGATTGAAACCGTCAACTTAAACGGTCAGGAGCTTTTGACAAAGGACAAAGCCGCCGTTCGGTTGAACTACACTTTGACATATAAAGTGAACGATCCAAAAGTAGCAGTGGAAGCTGTTGCCAATATCAGCGAATACCTCTACAAAAAAATTGCATTAGCCATTCGAGAGGTTGCCAGCGGACTTTCCTTGGAAGATTTGTTGGCCGCTCGTGAGAAGGCGAATGATCAAATTGTAAAGTTGATACAGGCGAATACCGCGTTGGTGGGAATTGATATACTAGACGGTGGTTTAATTGATGTAATTCTGCCTGGCGATGTCAAAGACATCTTGAACATGGTTCTCATTGCGGAGAAAGAGGCGCAAGCTAATGTGATTCGCAGACGAGAAGAAATGGCAGCGGTTCGAAATAGCTTGAATTCAGCTAAACTTATGGATGAGAACCCAGTTCTCTTCCGATTGAAAGAGCTTGAACTCGTTGAGCGCATTTCTGGTAAAGTAGGCGCGCTTAACGTGAGTGGTTCGGGAGAAGTTCTCGAACAATTGAGGAAGTTGATATCCTCCGAATAAAAAGAAACCCCGATGTGTAGTGCATCGGGGTTATTGGGTTGGTGAGGGTGTCAGTTTGTCGAGTTGTCGTACCAACTTACTTTATCACCCACGGCTACACCGTGACTGAGGCTGTAGCCTGCTGGCAGCTCTAGAACGTAGCTCGCAGGTGCTTCTGAACGAAGTGGTGCATCGCTAAGTGGCTTTGCATTGTTCACCATTGAAACGATTTCACGTTTGTTGTTGATGTAGAGAATATCTAGTCCCATGTAAGTGTTTCGCATCCAGAAGCTCTGCAAACGCTCTTCGCCCATAGGGAAAAGCATTCCGTAAAAATCAGGTTTAAAAGAACGGCGATACATCATTCCATACTGGCGCTCTTCTTCAGATCGAGTAATTTCCAGAGGAAGTGCAACTAAAGTGTCTCCCGTTTCGGCTTTTGTGATCCAAACCGATCCGTCTTCTCTAAACTTCGGCTCGTAGGGTTGAGATTTTGATGTGCCACTTCCGCTATTCCCATCCTTGTTTCGAGTCGGAGCACTTTCGCGATTACATGAACCAAACTGCGACACAATGAACAGTGCCATCGCAGCCAATACGAGTATTACTCCAAATTTTCTAGCAAATTGCATGGCTTACTTCTTTTCTGTGTTCGTCAATTCTACTGGCTTAGCAAAAGCCATCATCACCAAACCAATGAGAACGAGTGGAATACTCAACCATTGCCCCATATTCAAACTCATGCCTTCTTCAAAAGCTGTCTGATTGGCTTTGAAGAATTCCACCACAAATCGGAACCCGAAGACCAGCACCAAGAAGGTGCCGAACAAAAATCCATTCCTTAAGGCAAAGTTGCCCTTCCTGTAAAGAGCATACAGGATGAAGAAAATCAAGAGGTATGCACCGGATTCGAAAAGTTGAGTTGGGAGTCGAGGTACGCCTAGAACTCTGAATGTAAACGATCCGTCATTGTTGATTACTGGCTCAGTGTCGGCTAGAACAATGGCGTGTAAATCATTGATGTCTTGTGTGTTGAAGTATTGAGCGATGTTTCCGAAGAGGGCATTCACCTGAGGCTGGTTAAATGGAACTCTAGGGTAAGCCGTTACGGAAAGAATAGGGTAGGTTAAACTATCGGTTTCAAGAGATTCTCCTGTGAATACAGCTGTAGCATACTTAATCTCTTGCGAGTATCGCGTTTCTCCCAATGGTCGCTCGATGTTTTTTACAAAGACCGTTTCGATACTACTGTTGTCAATCTTACCATAAATTTCTGAGTTCATCCAGTTTCCAAAACGGATGAAACAGCCAGCGAGGGCAACGGTAATCACCAATCGATCCAAGGTGTAAAGCATGGCTTTCCTCTCTTTCTGTTCGCCAGAAAAGTATTTGGTGAGTTTCTTTCCGTAGAAATACATGGCGATGATGAGAGCAATCGCAGCACCGTGGCTAGCCAATCCGCCTTGCCAAACTTGGAGAATTTCCAATGGATGCTGACTGTAGTATTCCCAATCGTAGAAGAAACAATGTCCCAATCGCGCACCTACGATTGTTGCAATAACAGCGTAGGTTAAGAAGGAGTCCATCAACTTAATGTCAATACCCTCTTTTTTGTAAATGCGAATCATCAATTGATAGCCCAGCACGAAGCCCATGGCAAACAGGAGACTGTACCAACGGAGAGTGAATCCGAAAATATCCAATCCGAAGTCGGCGTCCCAAAATATGGTCAAGTAGTTCATTTTGTGTTTTTTCGGGTGTGATTATTCAACCCAATCTGCAATAAACAAGTTGGTGCTGTGGTCTCCGCCGTTATTTCTGTTGGATGCGAATACGAGCTTCTTTCCATCAGGTGAGAACATAGGGAAGGCATCAAACACCCCGTCATACGTGATTTGCTCTACCTCATTGGTGTTTAAATCCAGCATGAAGAGATTGAATTTGTAAACCTTGTCGCTGCTGTGATTGGATGAAAAGATCACCTTTTCTCCCGAAGGATGGAAGAAGGGTGCCCAGTTTGCTCGACCCAGGTCGGTGATTTTCGTCAATTCAGTTCCATCCACATTACAGGTATAGAGTTCCATTTCCATGGGCTCCACTAAGCCCTGCTTCAATAGAGAGGTGTAGTGTTCTATTTCTGCTTCAGTTTTTGGACGAGAAGATCGGAAGATGAGTTTCTTTCCATCGGGTGAAAAGAATGCGCCACCGTCGTAGCCCAATCCAGAAGTAATTTGCTGAACATTGGAACCGTCAATGTCGCAGGTGTACAATTCGAGGTCGCCACTTCTATCACTGGTAAACACAATCTTGTCTCCCTTAGGTGAAACGGTTGCTTCCGCATCATAGCCTGGACCCTCAACAAGGGTGTCAATCACTTCTCCTTTCAGGTTGCTAACGTAGATGTCAAATGTGTTGTACACTGGCCAAACATATCCTTCGGAGCGGTCAGGCACAGGCGGACAAGCGGAATCTCCTGCGAAGGTACTTGCATAGAGAATGGTGGTATCTCCAGGTAGGAAGTACGCACAAGTGGTTCTTCCCAATCCGCTGCTAATCCGAGTAGGTTTAGTAAGCGTAGCACTGTCACTGTTCCAATCAAAGGCAAAAATATGGTCGCATTCCAATCCCCAAGCGCTGTTGTTGCTTTGGAAGGTGAGCATGGTTCCGTCAAAGCTGAAATATGCTTCGGCGTTGTCGCCTCCCCAAGTGAGTTGTCTCACATTGGCCAAGTGTTTTTCCTGTGGATAATGGATATAGGAAACCGCTGTGGCTCCAGAGTGCCCGTCTGTTTCTGATGAGGAATTAGAGCCATTACAGGCCACCATTGCCGATGCTAAAATTAGCAGTCCGAGTATCTTCTTCATTCTAGATTGAATAATGGAGCTGCAAGATAAGTAACACGGTGTGATTACAAGAGTTACTCTTCAGATTGCTTTTGGGATTTTAAGGGCACAGGGTCATATCCAGACGTTCCCCAAGGGTGACACTTACTCAGTCTTTTTAATCCGAGCCACGATCCTTTGAGGGGTCCCCATTCCACAATGGCTTGTCCCATATATTGAGAACAGGTTGGGGTATGTCTACAACTAGGTGGAGTAAGTGGAGAAATTACATAGCGATAAAGGCCAACCAAGAGCAGGAGTGGAAGACTCAATATCCAGGTTAGCCATTTCATCAACTTTGTATGCTGTAGGATGTGCCGTCTTTTCCGTCTTTCAAAACAATACCGCTGTCTGCTAACTTGTCTCGAATTTCGTCACTGAGTGCAAAGTTTTTGCTTGCTCGAGCTTCCTGACGAAGTTCGATGAGGATTTGCATCACCGTGTCCATTTCTCCTTTGTTGGAAGAAGCACCTGCATTCACACTTTGCAATCCGAGAACATCGAAAATAAAGGTGTGCATAGTTTCTTTCAACAGCGTCAAATCCGAAGAGGTCAGGCTTTCATTTCCAGCTTTGATGGAGTTGATCACACGAACGGCATCGAACAATTCGGCAATGAGAATCGGACTGTTGAAGTCGTCATTCATAGCCGCATAACACTTGGCCTTCCAGTTGGCTACATCAAAGGTCGATTTATCTCCTCCTTCTAGTTTCTCGAGGGTGTCCAATCCTTCCATGAGTCGGAAGAAGCCTTTCTCCGCTGCCAGTAGGGCATCGTTAGAGAAATCAAGTACGCTGCGGTAATGTGCTTGGTGGATGAAGAATCGAACCACAGATGGGTGGAAACCTTTCTCCAAAATGGGCGTGTCACCCGTAAAGAGTTCGTAGGGCAACAAGGTGTTTCCTGTACTCTTAGACATGCGCTTGCCGTTCAGCGTAAGCATGTTTGCGTGCATCCAATTTCTCGCACCATTGTGTCCGTGTGAGGCTTGATTTTGTGCGACCTCACATTCGTGATGTGGGAATTTTAAGTCCATGCCTCCACCGTGAATGTCAAACTCTTCACCGAGGTATTTGGTCGACATAACAGAACACTCCAAGTGCCACCCTGGGAAACCAATTCCCCAAGGGGATGGCCATCGCATGATGTGACTGGGAGATGCATTCTTCCAAAGGGCAAAGTCCAGCGGACTGCGCTTGTCCGATTGTCCGTCCAAATCGCGTGTTCCGTCCAGTAGCTCTTCAATCTTACGACCCGAAACGATGCCGTAATGTTGCTCTTTGTTGTATTTCTCTACATCGAAGTACACGGAACCGTTTACTTCATAGGCCAAGCCCGCATCGATGATCTGTTTGATCATCTCGATTTGCTCTACAATGTGTCCTGTAGCAGTGGGTTCAATGCTTGGCGGAATGGCGTTAAAGCGACTCATAACGTCTCTAAAACCTACGGTGTATCGCTGAACGATCTCCATGGGTTCGAGCTGTTCAATTCTCGCTTTTTTTGCAATCTTATCTTCGCCTTCGTCGGCGTCATTTTCCAAGTGGCCCGCATCAGTGATGTTGCGAACGTAGCGCACCTTGTAGCCCAAATGACTCAGGTATCGGAAGACCATATCAAAAGAGATGAAGGTTCTACAGTTTCCCAAATGCACATCGCTGTATACGGTAGGACCACAAACGTACATCCCAACAAAAGGGGAATTAATCGGTACGAAGGTCTCCTTTTGTGCACTTAAGCTGTTGTAGATTTTCAGCTCGTTGGTCTCGAATAAGGCCATTTGAAATTAGGTGTTGGAAGTGATTATGCGCCGAAGGAGGTTTCCATTCGAATGAAATCGAGGAATTCTCTTCTTACTTTTTCATCTTTGAATTTACCACCGTATTCAGCGGTGATGGTGCTGCTTTCGATATCGCGGATACCACGTGAGTTCACACAGAGGTGTTTTGCATCTACTACACAAGCAACATCTTCTGTTCCAAGAGCCGCCTGAAGAGCCTTCACGATTTGGCGAGTCATGCGTTCTTGAACCTGTGGGCGCTTTGCATAGTAATCTACAATGCGATTCATTTTACTGAGGCCAACCACTTTGCCGTTGGAAATGTAGCCAACGTGAGCACGACCTACAATAGGGAGAAGGTGATGCTCACAGGTACTGTACACAGTGATGTTTTTTTCGATCAACATCTCACCGTACTGGTAGCTGTTTTCAAAAGTTGAAAGGCTCGGCATTCGATCGGGATTCAACCCGCCAAATGTTTCCTTCACGAACATTTTGGCCACACGACGAGGAGTTCCCTTCAAACTATCGTCCTCTAGGTTAAGCCCCAAAGTGTTCATAATCCCGCGAACATGTTCCTCAATGTCGCGCATTTTCTCGTCATCAGACTTGTCGAAAGCACCCGGAAGTAGTGGGGTTTCGGTTGATGAACTAAGGTGAGAATCACCTACTGACTCTATGAGCTCATCCACTAGCTGGATTTTCTCGTCTTTTTGACTCATTCTATTGCTCTTTGTTTCATACAACATCTAAAAGATGTTATGAGTTTGCAAAGGTAGTTGATTTGTTGCACGTAGCCGTTCCTTTGTTTATTGGTTATGCATGGTTAATATTTTCTCAGAATCATTCTTGATTTAAAAAAATAAGTATCAACTTGCCAAAGCCCGTGATTATAGTTTTAGCTAACCCAGAGTATTAACTCGAACGGATTCATTCTGTTTGAAACTGAGACATCATGTTTGTCAAATTTTTAGGCACAGGTCACGTGCTACCGGGAACGAAGGTGACCAATACGGACTTCTTAAATCATACTTTTTATGATGACAATGGTGAGGTGTATCCCATGGAGATGCCTGTGCTCTTGTCGAAATTTGAAGAAATTACTGGGATTGGTGAACGCCGATACGCCCGTGATGAGGAACGTGCTTCTGACTTAGGAGCGATTGCTGCCAAAGTAGCGATTGAAGAAGCTGGAATCGATAAGAACTCCATTGACTTGGTGATTACCGCGCACAACTTTGGTGATATGGATAAGGGTACGGGACGTACGGATATCCTTCCGAGTTTGTCTTCTCGTATTAAGCATTTACTCGATATACGCAATGATTCGTGTATCCCATTCGACATCTTATTTGGTTGTCCGGGATGGATTCAAGGTGTTCTCCTCGCTGAAATGCACTTGCTTGCAGGAAAGGCCAAGCGTGCTTTGGTAGTGGGATGTGAAACACTGTCGAGAGCCGTAGATCCTTACGATAGAAACGGGATGATTTTTGCCGATGGCGCAGGAGCCTGTGTGATGGAGCTTTCTGATCGTCCTGGAATTCTCGGTTCAGCAGTGATGAATAAAGCGGCGGATGAAGCGTACTATCTATATGAAGGTGTATCACAACGCCCAGGTGAGGATATTCACGATCGCTTCATCAAAATGAAAGGACGAAAGATCTATGAATTTGCTCTGAAGTATGTTCCCGATGCCATGAAAGCGGCAATGGATAAGGCGGGAGTAGAGGCGAAAGATTTGGACAAGATATTCATGCACCAAGCGAATGCGAAGTTAGACCACGCTGTGGTTGAGCGTTTTTACCGTCTATATGGTATCAAGGAAATTCCTGAGAACGTATTGCCAATGAGTGTGAACTGGTTGGGTAACAGTTCGGTGGCAACCGTTCCAACTTTGTTCGACTTGGTACGCAAAACGGAATACGAAGGTCATAAAGTTAAAGAGGGAGATACCATCTTATTTGCTTCGGTAGGGGCAGGGATGAATGTGAATGCATTCGTTTACAAGATGTAATATCACTCTGTCTAGAAATAAGAAAGCCTCCCAAATCTGGGAGGCTTTCTTATTTATTCCGTTCTCTATTATTCCACTTCTGGAAGATCACCTTCAAGATAAGGAGCACCTTGAGCATAGGCTTCTTCCTTGATGATTAGGAGTTGGTCACCTGTTTGATTCAAGGTTGTTACTATGCCAGCAATGGCAGAGCGAACAATGTCAAGTTCGCGCATTTGTGTGCCCGTTGGAGCTGAGGTTGAGGAATAACTTCCCCAAGCAGTGATTCCCAATCGGTCGTTGAGCGAAGAAAGGGTTTCAAACTCTCTGCTGCTCAAGCTTTGATCACCATTCATTTCAATGCGAACATCTGCCAACTGGTTGTCAATTTGACGCAGTTGAGCCAATAGTTCCAAGGATACTCCAGGAGTGTTGCGAACTGCTGCTTCGAGTTGTTTCACGAGTTCCGCTTGACGATCGAGTTCGTTGTCCAATGCGGTTAGATCGCGATTGGCCTTGTCTACAAGGGCTTGGAAGGCTGCTAGCTCGGCTTGGTCTTCAGCTGCAGAAGGATTGTTGTTAAGATGCTTCAATTCAAAAGTAGCTGGTTCAGAAAGTGCAGTGGTTGTGCCATTTACCGTTCTATAAATCTGAACGGAGTACGTTCCTTCCGGTGCGAAACCTGTGCTGCCGTTGTTGGTGATTGGTGCACCGCGTTGCGAAATGTATGATTTGCTTTGAACGCGACCGTCCCATGTTAAGCGCTTCACTCCACTGCCATCGGCGGTGTTGATTCGGCGAATCTCTGTGCCATTTTCATCTGAAATGATGAAGGTTAAGAAGTTGCCTTGCTCTCGGTCTTCGGCTCTCAACGCTTCTGCAGAAGGATATTGAATAGGATCCATCTCTTTTTCTGCTTCTACACGCTTGCCTTTTAGAGTGGGAGCGGCCTCTTTGATGAAGTAGGTAAAGGTGGCTCCCACGGGAGCATTTTCGGCCATGTAGTACGAGGCTCCCATGAAACCGGGCGCACCGTACCCCAATGGAGTGGCAAGGTTGTACACAAGTCCGTCGGTAATAGGGAAGATGTGCGCATCACTTTCAAATACATCATCTTCCATGTGGCGAAGCGGGGTGTAGTCGTCCAAGATGTAGAAACCTCGACCAAAACTAGCGAGTACTAGGTCGTTTTCGGTGCGTTGAATTTCAATGTCGCGAATTGCCACGGTTGGCAAGCCTGCTTTCAATTGAATCCAGTGCTGACCGCCATCTCTTGTGAAATAGATGCCAAATTCGGTACCTACAAAAAGGAGATTTGGGTTTTCATGATCTTCGGCAATGCTGTACACACTTCCACGTTTCGGCAAACCTGCACCGATGTTTGTCCATGTTTTACCTCGGTCGCTACTTCTGTATACATATGGCTTGAAGTCGCCATTCTTATGGTTGTTGAAAGCGGCATATACCACTTGGTCATTGTGAAGAGAGGGTTTGATGTCGTTCACATACGTGTTAGCCGGTACACCAGGGAAGGTGTTGTAGCGGGTCCAATTCTGGCCGTCGTTGTCGGTTACTTGAATCAGTCCGTCGTCTGTACCCGCATAGATAAGGCCAGGGGTCACCGGGCTTTCTGAAAGGGCTACAATGTTTCCATAGATGGTGGTAGATTGATTCTTAGCAATCGCATCTACGCTCCAAACTTTGCCCATTACAGGAAGTGTGTTTCGGTCGATTTGTTGCGTAAGGTCAGGTGAAATCAACTCCCAACTATTCCCTCGATTGGTTGACTTGAAGATGCGGTTTGCCGCAAAGTAGAGGGTGTGATTGTCGTGTGGACTGATGATCAGCGGAGCATCCCAGTTCCAGCGCAGTGGCTCTTCATCTGGACCTACATCTGGTTTAATCGGCAAGGCTTCACCAGAAACCTTGTCAAAACGCACCAACCAACCGTATTGAGCTTGAGCGTAAATGGTATTTGGATCGTACGGATCTACTTGGCTTTCGAAGCCGTCTCCTGTGTTGGTCACAAACCAATCGCTATTGACAATTCCCCTTTGGTTGATGGTTTGGGAAGGTCCACCTAAAGAGAAGTTGTCTTGTGTTCCTCCATATACATTGTAAAAAGGAGTGTTGTAATCTACCGCTACACGGTAAAATTGAGTGATAGGTAGGTTGGGCTTGAAGTGCCATGTTGAGGCGTTGTCCCATGTTTCGTAAAGACCGCCATCACATCCCATTAAGAAATGACTTGCGTTGTTCGGATCAATCCACATGGCGTGGTTGTCTACGTGTTTTCCGGGTTCGCCAACGGCTTTGAACGTAGCACCTCCATCTGTAGTGTACTGAGCATAGGTGTCCATGGAGTAAACTGTGTTCACATCATGCGGACTGGCGAAAATTTCTACGTAGTAATTGCCGCTGGTGGCATGTCCGCTCATTTTATTCCAACTCGCTCCGCGATTTGAAGAGCGGTAGAATCCGTGACCTTCAATACATGCATACAGCACGTCTGGGTCCACCGGACTAATATCCATCCCAATCCTTCCTACATCTCCAGAAGGGAGTCCGCCTCCGAGCTTTTCAAAATCAGCACCACCATTGGTTGATTTATAGATAGCTGATTCGGGACCGCCAGAGATGTACGTCCAAACATGACGCCTTCTTTGATGGGCTGTAGCGTAGATGACATCCGGATTTCGTGGATCTAGGTGAACTTCATTCACACCGGTGTGTTCTGAAATTTCGAGAATCTTAGTCCAAGTTTCGCCACCGTCTTTGGTTTTATACAAACCGCGATCTCCTCCTGCCGACCATACAGGTCCGTAGGCTGCAACGTAAACAACATCCGAGTTTCTCGGGTCTACGGCAATCATGCCAATGTGTTCTGAATTCTCAAGTCCGACTTTATTCCATGAACGACCACCGTCTTCACTCTTGTAAAGACCATCGCCATAGGCAACACTGCGTTGGTTGTTGTTTTCTCCGGTACCTACCCAAACTACATCAGAATTGTTGGGATCGATAGTGATACAACCGATGGAGTAGGAGCCTTGACCGTCAAAAATCGGACGGTAAGTGATTCCGTGATTGGAAGTTTTCCAAACCCCACCGCTCGCAGCGGCCACGTAGTATTCGTCTGGATTATTGGGGTTGATGGCTAAATCGGCAATTCGACCAGAGGTCATTGCGGGACCGATACTCCTAAAGGACAATCCAGAAATATTTGCCTTTTCAAGTGGAGTGGATTCATCTTGTCCAAAGCTCGCTAGAGAGCCTGCGGCTAAGATGAGACTAAGCGTAATGTGCTTCATCTTCGGTATGTTAGGGGTTGTTGAGGTAGTTAAAGGTATAAAACCTCAAGATAGCGATAAACTAGGGTCACGAAAGGTACGACGTAATCGTTTCAATCAATGTCAGTTTGTGGAACGGCTTGGTCAATAAGTCGTTCATCCCTGCTTCTAAGGCCTTTGTCTTGGTTTCTCCCTGAACGTCGGCAGTAAGGGCTATGATTGGTGTGGAGGTGTTTTTGCCCTCATTGCGAATGCGTTGTGTGGCTTCAAATCCGTTCATGACAGGCATTTGAATATCCATCAAAATCAAATCGAATTTTTGAGCCAGTGCCATTTCGGTAGCTTCTAATCCATTCGTAGCAATCTGAATGGCTACACCTGTGGTATCCAACATTTTTTGAGCGACGAATTGATTCATCTTATCATCTTCTACTAGTAGAATGGTTTTATCCGACAAATTCGCAGGGGTAGAAGCGGTGGCGTGTTCATCCTCTTTTCCAATTTCAAAAGGAATGGAGAAATAGAAGATTGAGCCTTTGCCAATGGTGCTTCGAACAGAGATAGTTCCGCCCATCAGTTCCACCAATTGCTGAGAGATGGCAAGTCCTAGGCCTGTTCCGCCATACCTCGAATGAATCTCCGAATTGGCTTGCTTGAACTCGTCAAAGATGGAGGCCAAATTGCCCTCTTCAATGCCAATTCCCGTGTCTTCAACTTCAAAGCCAATTCGAACGCGTGAGAGCATTTCTTCATCTTCAAAAACGCGAAGATGAACGTGTCCCGCTTCGGTAAACTTCACGGCATTAGACAGAAGGTTGTTGAGGATTTGTCCCAAACGGTCTGCATCACCGTAGAGATAGGTAGGAATACTGGTGTCGATTCTAGAGTGGATGAGCGTTCCATTCGATTCCGCCTTGCTTTTGTTTAAGGCAATGATGTCTGAAATCAAGTCGCCGAGCTTGAAATTTCGAGGTTGGAGTCGAACGCGCCCTCCTTCCAGTCGCGAATAGTCTAGAATGTCATCCACTAAGGCGGTGAGGCGCTGAGAACTATGGTTGATGTTTCGAACGAGTTGCTCTTGGTCTGGAGATAGATTATCGCCTAGCAATAGTTCGGTGAGTCCGCCAATTGCATTCATCGGCGTTCTAATTTCATGACTCATCTTACTCATGAAAGTGGAGTTCTCTCGCAGCGATTCCTCCAAGAGCTTATTGGTTCGTTGCAGGCGTTCATTTGTCTGCTCAATCTCTGATTTTTGGGCTAAGATGGTCTTGTGATCTTCAGCGCTTTTCTTCCGTTTTCTTGTGATTTGAATAATCATTACCAGGACCACAATCGAGAAAATAACCACAGTGACCAGGAGGATGACAAGGAGTTGATTCACTTTGGATTTGGTCTCCAGTTTTTCCTCACTCAATTGTCGCTTATTTTGCTCTTGACGTGATTCTTCCTTGATTCTCGAAATCTCTGCTTGATAGATCCGTGTTGCTACGTCTAGACCTTTGCGTTCACTTTGAAGTTGCTTTTGAAGGTCAATTAGCCCGCTTTGAAGTCGGATGACCTCTTTCAGAGAATTACTCTTTTTAGCCAGTTTGATCCAAAATTCGAGAGCTTCAATTTTGAAGGAGTTCAAGTTGGATGATACGGCTAAGTTGTAAGCTGCCTGAACTTCATCTGCTGCTTCCGATAAATTGTTGACTTCATAGCAAACCCGGGCTTGCTGCAAAAGAGAGCGGACTTCGTGATAGGTCGACTCATTGAGCAGGGCTTGGGCTAAAGCGCTGTCTGCATAAATATGTGCAAGCTCGTAATTTCCTCGCGCGTATTCCTGATCCACATGAGCTTGAAGGATTTGCCATAGCCGTTCTCCATAAACAGGGTATTCACGCGGAATCTTTTTCACTTGATTCAAGCTGCGGCTTAAATGAGAACTCACGGAGTCATACAGCTCCATTTTTGTGAAGAGTTCTGCGAGATGAAGGTGACTGTGTGAAATGTTATCAGGTGAGTGATATGACTTTCGAATGGAGAAGGACTTTAGGAAATAGGTTCGGGCCAATTCATAGTTGCCGTGTTCTTGAGCAATGAGGCCTAGGTTGTTTAAAGCTACCGTTTTCGCCTTTTGCATGGCAAGCTCATTATCCTCAATGTCTAGCACATTCTGGTAGTAGTGCGCTGCATTGCCAAACTGCTTCAGGTCGTAAAAAATGTTGCCAACATTGATGAGCGCATAGGAGAGTGATGCGTAGTTCTCAACCTGTTCGTAGTATTCCGACGCCACCATGTAATTCTCAATGGCTTGCTCGTAAAGGCCAGCTCCTCTGAAAATGTTCCCAAGATGGCTCTTCAAATCAGCTGATGCGATGGTGTCTTTTTCGCGTAAGGCAATCTCCGAATACGCTCTATTCAGTTGGATAGAGCTCAATGGATCGAAAGACGCTAGGGAGTAGATGTTTCGGATGTAGTATTTTACATCAGAGGTGTCGGCCAAGCCAGTGCGTATTCTTGCTTGAAGGGAATCGATAATGCGCTCTTGTCCGGAGTGTGCTGCGGTTTGTCCTTGAACAGAGACCGAGAGAGTTAACGCTGCAAACAGAAATCGTATCAGTAGTCGTTGAGGCATGGTAGTAGTCGCTTGACGCACTACCAAAATAAGGACAAATGCGTGAAAACGACTACATAATGTCACCAAACCTTCTTACAACCTGAAATAGACTGTTGCCACAAAGATGTTATCGGTTATGGTCCGAGAAGTAGGTTGAGTATAAAGGTCTGAATACAAGTAGAAAGAGTCAGATCTAACCTTTCTTGAATAGGTTAGGTCAACACCCCATTGGTTTGCTTTATATCCCCAACCCAATGAATACTGATATGCAACAGGTTCTGAAGTCTTGAATGGAGTAGAAGTGTAATGGTAACCCCCACGTAGAAACATCTTATCCAATCGCAACTCTCCACCCACTCGAATGTCTTGTACACCTTTCAGTTGGTTGTCGATATCCTCATTCAAATAATCGAGTTCGCCTGGATATCTTCTCGCAGATACACGAGCAGTGGTCATGTCTTGGTAGGAGTAATCCACAGAGATCAAACCGTACTTGTCGAAAACGTAAGCATATCCAGCGCCGAATACCATAGGTGTTTGCATTCGCCATAGGAAGTCGTCAAAAGGTTGATAGCTATTGAGGCTTCCCCCACCTGTTTTGTCATACGAAGTGAATTCCAAACTTCCCGATTGAGCAAAGCTCCAGAAGGTAGGGCTGTGAATGTAGGCAGAAACGCGACCAAAGTTTTCGGGAGTCCACAAGACACCTGCATTGATTTGAATACCAGTCCCTCGAATGTCATTATTGTCTTTCATGGTGAAAGAGCGGAAACTAGAAGCGGGGTCAAAGTTGCTTTCAGAATAGATTTCTCTCGATTGATAGAGGATGGTAGGAATCACGATGGAGCCTCCAAAATGCCATTCATTGTCTTTTTCATACGCAAAGTCGAGGGCGAATTCACCTCGGCCTCCATGGGAAATGAAGCTCTCCTTTTGTAAGACGTCCGTACCCCAAGCATATTGTTCCCAACTTGAAGTTCCACTGTTGAATCCGATGAGTTCAACATCGGCGGCGAGTTGCTCGAAGATGAGTCCAGCGCCCCAAAGGTCAGCTGAATTTGGAGAGTAGAAGTCGGCATTGTCAAACCATTGGTCAACAATAGAGCCGTCGGTATTGGTCGCATTGATTTGCTGTTCAAAACCGTAATCATTGGTTCTGTTGTAGCGGATGCCAAAATTGAAACGGGCATCATCTTCCAGGTCGGTTACGAGCACAATTCCAAACTGATGAAAACTAAATCGTCCATCAAGCCCTTCCGTGCTTTTGCCATAGTGTCCTGTTTCTGTGAGAGTATTGCGGTAATTAGTAGAGAAGCTCAGCTCGTCGTGACGGTAAACCGCAAGTCCTGCAGGGTTCATTGCCGCTGCGCTGAAGTCGTTTCCCAGAGCTGAAAAGGCTCCGCCAAGCGCCATGTAACGAGCGCTTCCATAATCCGCTTGTCTGCTGAATCGAACCACATCGTTGTACGATTGTCCAGTGGCGGCTGTGCTTATGATTAGGGCAAGGATTACCCCTTGAGCGATATTTCGCATGATTGTGTTTTGCTGTGATTTTACCCTATGTGATTATCTACGCCCTGATCTAGAACTTCTAGAAGGACTGGATGATCTTGACGGACTGCTTGGTGCTGAGCTTCTGCTCGGCGCAGTAGATCTACTCGGCGACGTGCTTCTACTAGGAGAAGTGCTCCGACTTGGGGAGGTGCTTCTACTAGGAGTGGAAGAACGACTAGGAGAATAACTAGGTTCGTAATTATTCGATCTAGAAGGAGTAGAAGAAGGTCTGCTTGTGCTAGGAGTAGTGCTTCTAGATGGAGAATAGTTGTTGGACCTACTTGGTGTAGCTGTGTTTCTATTCTGACTTGGTCGAGTGGCTGGAACCGAGGAAGGTCTTCTGCCTTCTGAAGTAGACGGTCGACTATTGCTTGGTCGTTCCATTGTTGGTCGAGAAGTAGATGGTCGGCCAGCAACTACTGGACGGCTAGAAGAAGGGCGAATTGTATTTCTGTTCGCAGCACTATTTCTATTGATTGTAGATGCGGGAACTTCTGCCAAGGTTGAAGGTCTTTCGCGTCCCGAGATGCTGCGTGTAGGAGTTCGAGTAGGCGTCGCTTCAGTGCGCAGTCTGCTCGGTCTTGTTGAACCGTTGGTGCTCACAGTGGGGCGAGCCGCCACCGTATTGCCCTCTCGACTAGGTCGCGCTGAACCATTTGAGTTCATGGTTGGACGAGCGGCTACCGTGTTGCCACCTCGACTTGGTCGAGAGGTAGGGTCTGTCTTACCGCTACCGCCAATGCCGCCTCCTCTTGGTCGGGAGGTTCCAATGTATCGGTTTGGTCGAGCTCCGGCGTAAGTTCTATCGTGCGTGCTTGGTCGCCCTCCTGGACGATAGCCGGGTTCGTACCAACCGCCACCGCCGTAGCCTGGGTATCCCCATCCTGGGTAACCGTAACCGGGATAGTAACCCCATCCTGGTCGGAAATATGGAGATGGATATCCCCAACCCCAGCCCATGCCCCATCCATAATAGAAGGGATCATAGTAATACATGTATGGGTTGTACCAAGAATTGTAGGATGCAAAACCATAGTTAAATCCAATGCCAAAGCTGAATCCGGGTTGCATCCATGGGGAATAGCCGCTGCTGATAAAGACGTTGGTTGTGGCCTGAGAATTTTGAGCGTGCTCTTCTTCTAAATAGGTGGGGTCATAGTAATCGTAACCATTAGTTGAACCACTTGATGATCCTTGAGAAGAAGGTGAAGTATAGGATGAGGACGATTCGTCGATTAAGCCTAGGTCGTCGGCTAGCAAGCTTCCGCCGTATTCAGAATCGTAATAAATTCCATCGTCGTAATAATTAGAGACGATAGAGTTCGAGCTCGTACAACTTACCATAGCAACCGCAAGGGGAAGGGTAAGAGCTAAAATCTTCGTGTGTGCTGTTGTATTTCTCATCGTCATCGTCGCTTTTTCTTTCATAACTTCGCACTTTGGAAAGTTACAAATTTCATACCAAAGAACTTTATAATGGCGAAGGGATTAACTTCGAGAGCAGAGGATTATTCCAAGTGGTATAATGAACTCGTGAGTAAAGCGGATTTAGCTGAAAATTCAGCTGTTCGTGGATGTATGGTGATTAAGCCTTATGGTTACGCTATCTGGGAAAAGATGCAGGCTGAACTCGACAAGAAGTTCAAACAAACCGGACATCAGAACGCCTACTTCCCTCTGTTTATCCCCAAGTCTTACTTTAGTAAAGAGGCAGCACATGTGGATGGCTTTGCCAAAGAGTGTGCAGTCGTTACCCATTATCGTTTGAAGAACGATGAAAACGGGAAGGGTATTGTTGTAGATGAGGATGCGAAGCTAGAGGAAGAGCTTATTGTTCGTCCTACTTCTGAAACCATCATCTGGGACACCTATAAGAACTGGATTCAGAGCTATCGCGATTTGCCGATTTTGGTGAACCAATGGGCCAATGTGGTTCGATGGGAGATGAGAACTCGTCTTTTCTTGAGAACAGCAGAGTTTCTTTGGCAAGAAGGTCATACCGCCCACGCTACAGAAGCCGAAGCCATAGCCGAAGCCGAGCAAATGCTCCACGTATATGGTGATTTTGCTGAGAAGTTCATGGCAATGCCAGTGGTACGAGGGATTAAGTCGGCCAATGAACGTTTTGCGGGTGCCCTTGAAACCTATTGTATTGAAGCGTTGATGCAAGATGGTAAAGCGCTTCAGGCGGGGACAAGTCACTTCTTAGGACAAAACTTTGCGAAGGCATTTGATGTAAAATTCCAAACCAAGACAGGTTCGGTTGAGCATGTTTGGGCAACGAGCTGGGGTGTTTCTACCCGTTTGATGGGCGCCTTAATTATGACCCATTCAGATGATCAGGGATTGGTTCTCCCTCCAAAATTGGCACCTATTCAAGTTGTGATTGTTCCGATTTACAAGGGAGAAGAACAGCTCGCTGAGATCAGCGAAGTCGCCAACAAGATTAAAAGTGAGTTGGAAGATCACGATATCTCGGTGAAATTCGACAATCGCGACACCCATAAGCCAGGGTGGAAGTTTGCAGAATATGAAATGAAAGGGGTGCCTGTTCGCATTGCCATCGGTCCGAAAGATTTGGAAAACGGCACTGTGGAAGTAGCTCGTAGAGATACGTTAGAAAAGCAAACCTATAATCTGGATGAGGTTGTGCCTACCGTTCGCGGCTTGATGACCGAAATTCAAGAGTCGCTGTACAATAAGGCGGCTAGCTTTAGAGAAGAGCACACAACCTCGGTGGATACTTGGGAAGACTTCTTGAAAATCATTGAAGGAGACGGTGGTTTTGTTTCCGCTCACTGGGACGGTACACCTGAAACCGAAGAGAAGATCAAAGAAGCCTGTAAGGCAACCATTCGCTGCATTCCATTGGATGCAGTAGAGGAAGAAGGAAAGTGTATCTTTAGTGGGGCACCTTCAAAGAGACGAGTGCTATTCGCTAAGGCCTATTAATTATGGAAGAAACTCCTCAATGTAATCCGAAGATCATCGAACTGCTGAGTACCAAATCGAGTACAAAGCAGTTGGTCTTCCGTCAGACTAAAGAAATGTTTGCGCTCCTAAAGAAGTGCTTGCAGGAAATTGCAGATCAATTGAACAATCAGATTTGCAATGTCGATTCTAGTGTGGTGGTGGATTATGTAGATAGGGGAGAGTATGAAGCTGAGATTCGCTTTAGCGGGGATGTCATCATTTTTCAAATGCACACCAACGTGTTTACCTTTGACAAAACACATGGTATTTGGAAGAATAGCTATGTGAGAGAAGATAGCATGCGGGCCTATTTTGGTATGATCAACATGTTCAACTTCCTTTCAGATAGCTTAAAGTACAATCGATTAGGAGATGTTGGTCATCTTATAGGAAGGGTGTTTGTGAATAAAGACAAACACTTCTTTGTTGAAGGCAAGCGACAATTTGGCTATCAGTTCAACAATGTGGCAGGCGACGTGCTTGATGAAGACAAGTTGAAGAAGATTGTGGAGATGTCGCTCATCTATGCCTTAGACTTCGATTTGACCACGCCTGACTTCAACTTAAACCGAGAAGTGACGGTGCATCAAATTCAAGCGATGAGTAGCGACTTGAAAAGTTCAACATCTAAAAAGTTGGGTTTCAGGTTTAAATCAAATATTGAGACAAATGCTTCGAAAAAATCTTAGCGTAGCTATTGCAGGATTAAAAAAGCGTCTTACATTTGCACCCGCTAACGACACAAAGGAACTGTTTTGAGATAAACAGTAGTGTTCTTTACATATTGGCCCGTTCGTCTAGCGGTCCAGGACATCGCCCTTTCACGGCGAAGATCACGGGTTCGAATCCCGTACGGGTCACGAAGTTTTTAATTAAACTGAAGAGAATTATTATGGCAAATCATAAATCAGCATTAAAGCGTATGCGTCAAACGGCTAAGCGTCGTGTGCATAATGCTTATTACCACAAGACTACGCGTAACGCGATCCGTCGCCTCCGTGCAAACACGGATAAGGCTGATGCTTCTGCGAAGTTGCCTTCTGTGATCTCAATGATCGACAAGTTGGCAAAGCGTAACATCATTCACAGCAATAAAGCTGGTAACTTGAAGTCTAGCCTTACCAAGCACGTAAACAGCTTGTAAGAACAGTCTCAAGTCCTCATAAAATAGAGCCGACTATTTCGATGGTCGGCTTTTTTTTATGGCCCGTTCGTCTAGCGGTCCAGGACATCGCCCTTTCACGGCGAAGATCACGGGTTCGAATCCCGTACGGGTCACAAGGTTTTTAGAGTTATTGAAGGAGTTCAATTATGGCAAATCACAAATCAGCACTAAAGCGTATGCGTCAAACGGCTAAGCGTCGTGTGCATAATGCGTATTACCACAAGACAACGCGTAACGCTATTCGCCGTCTTCGTGCCAATACAGATAAAGCTGATGCTTCTGCAAAGTTGTCATCTGTGATTTCTATGATCGACAAGCTTGCTAAGCGCAATATCATTCACAGCAACAAGGCTTCGAATTTGAAGTCTAGCCTTACTAAGCACGTGAACGCACTCTAAGTTGCATACCTCATTTTGTAGAAGCCGACTGTCTTTCGATAGTCGGCTTTTTTGTTTTTATCCGATTGTAAACGTTTGTTCTCGTTTATTGCAATTGGAAGTTTTGATATTCGTGGAAACACTAAACCATGAGCTCAAAAGACAATACTCCCATTTCAAAGTTGACAGCTACAGATCGACCTAGAGAACGTCTATTACAATTGGGGAAATCGGTGTTGTCTGATTCGGAATTGATTGCCATATTGCTCGGTTCGGGACTGAAGGATAAGTCGGCTTTAACACTTGCCAGAGAGATGCTACATAGCGCTGGAGGGCTCCGGTCTATGTCTCGTTGGAATTCGGATGATTATCTGAGATTTCCTGGAATTGGTGAAGCCAAGGCTATACGGGTGATTGCTGCATTTGAGTTGGGTAGACGCTATCCTCTAGAACCTCCCAATACAAGGCCGGTCATTACTAATTCGTCAGACGCTTATGAACAGTTTTACCCAGTTTTATCCGACCTCAGGCATGAGGAGTTCTGGGTTCTCTATCTTTCCAATGCCAACAAGGTTCTCTCTCGTGATCGATTATCTCAAGGTGGAATGACGGGGACGGTGACGGATCTTCGCATCCTGTTTAGGAGGGCGTTGATGGTCCACGCAACAGGAGTGATCCTCGCTCACAATCATCCTAGTGGAAACTTGGAACCGAGTAGTGCAGATCATAAACTCACACAAAAGGCTGTTGAGGCAGGACGATTTATGGACATTGCGGTAATGGATCATTTGATCGTTACGCCTGACGATTATGTTAGCTTTGCAGATGAAGGCTGGATACATATTCGGTAGATTTGTCTGTTCAAGAAGACTAGTGTGATAAAGGTTATCAATTTAGTTGGCGCAAGGCCACAGTTTATTAAGGCATCGGCTCTTTCTAAGGCGTTTAGAGCCAGTTCTGAGTTTGATGAGATATTGGTTCACAGTGGCCAACACTACGACGTGAAAATGTCGGACGTCTTTTTCAAAGAGCTGGGTATTCCCGAGCCGAAGTATAACCTGAACATAGGAAGTGATTCTCATGGTGCACAGACCGGAGCTATCATGTCGGCTTTGGAACGTGTTTTTGAAACCGAGAAACCGGATGTTCTCGTGGTGTATGGAGACACTAACACTACTTTGGCTGGTGCCTTGGTTGCGTCTAAGTTGGGAGTGCGAATTGCTCACGTAGAAGCGGGGTTGCGTTCGTATAACTATTCCATGCCCGAAGAAATCAATCGAAAACTGACAGACGCCCTTTCGTCTTGGTTGTTTTGTCCTTCGGATGATTCCATTGCCAACCTGATGAAGGAGGGGATAGGAAAACTTCCTGCTCAGTATTCTCCTTCCCATCCATGTGTACTCAACACAGGAGATATCATGCTCGATGTTGCGATGGAAATGGGGGAGCAAGTGAACGATCGACCGGCAGAATTGAAAACACTCCCTTCCAATAAACCCTATGCCCTTCTCACCTTGCATCGGAATTTCAATACGGATGACATTTCGAGGTTGAGATCTATTCTTACAGGTGTGGCTCAATTGGCAGAAGACTATCCCGTTGTATTTCCTGTCCATCCACGAACTGCTTCAAAAATTCCAAGTGATATCATGGAGCTCCTTCAAGAGGAGTCGTGTTTGTTCCTTGCACCTCTCAGTTACAGGGGTATTGTTGGCATGTTGAAGCATGCAGGTGTGGTAATCACTGATTCTGGGGGCTTGCAGAAAGAGGCCTACTACTTCAAAAAGGGCGTGGTCATTCCAAGAGCTGAATCGGAGTGGGAGGAAATTGTAGCTACAGGTTCGGCCATACTCACCGATGCAAATGGACAAAAACTAAATGAGGTTGCCCGCGAGTTTTTAAGCAATCCCCCTACGAAATTCCCAGAACTGTATGGAGATGGGAGAAGTGCAGCGCGCATGTTAAACGCCATTTTGAAAGGCTTCTGAATGAGTACGGATTTACTACATACACGTGCAAATGGAAGTTGGTCCTTGGCCATGGCTGAGTTCAACAAGTGGATGTTTCTGAAGGCCTATGTGGAACGCATTGATGCCGTAGCCGAGAAGCGTGCCTTAAAAGAGTCGGAAGCTTGGTTGTCACGCACAGAAGCGCCTTCCGAATATCGCGAAACACCCCTGTGTAAGCGATGGAAATCTAATCCACCAACCTCCGATCGTGAATGGAAATTTTGGATCGCCATTCATCAACGACATCTATTTGTTCCACTGTCCATTCGCGGTTCTTTTTATTCCGACTTTCCTGCGTTTTCTGCAAAGAGCAGACAACCGGATTATGAATTAACTCGCCTTTTTTATGAAGGTCTTCGCCGTAGAGCAGAGTGAATTTCTCATCTTCGTATTATGAGGGTATATGCAGAAGTAATCACTCCTAGAGTTCGTTATGCCATTTTGCTTTTGCTTCGAGATGTGCTAAAAGCTCAAGGAGTTACCATTACAGATAACTGGTCAGATTTCGAGGCCTATGAAGGCCCTCGACTCATTTACGGTCGGGCCAAGTTAGAGGATGTACCTTCCATCTTTAATGTGGAATTGCTGCAAGAGAAGGATATCAGTGAACAAGACATCAATGTGTCGAAGAGAGAGGACGGGCTTCCCTATTTTTTCCAGACTTCGTCTCAGAGTGCATTGCCCTTCGACGTTTTTGCTGCATCGTTTTACTTGGTGAGTAGATATGAAGAATATCTGCCGCACATCAGTGATCAACACGATCGATACCCAGCGACGGAAAGCTTGGCATATCAGCATGGGTTTCTACAAAAACCGGTGGTGAATCACTGGGCTTTGTGGTTGAAAGATGTCCTACAGGCATCGCATTCAGGATGGCAATTCTCGGGAACAAAATACACGTATACTTCGTCTATTGATGTAGATAACCTCTACGCCTACAAAGGGAAAGGTGGTTTTAGAACCATTGGAGGATTTGCGAAAGACTTTGCTTCCTTCGATTTTTCGAATGCTCTGAAGCGAGCCAGATCCATCCTAGGATTGATGAAAGACCCCTACGACACCTTCGAATTGCAACGTCAGTTGGTAGAAAAGCACCGTGTTCCTGCATTGTATTTCATGCTCTTCAGTGAATTTGGGGAGTACGATAGAAACATTCCGATGTATAGCAGGAGGTTACATGAAGTCGTTCGATCCATCAACGATTTTTATCCCGTAGGAATTCACCCTAGCTACGGTTCTCACAAATCGCATAGAGTGTTGCAGAAAGAGATTAGGGGATTGGAAGAAGCGCTTCGGATGCCGGTTAAGCGAAGTAGGCAACACTTCCTCAAACTCACCATGCCTCAAACATTTAGAGACTTGGTAGACTTTGGGATTGAAGAGGATTACACCATGGGATATGCTGGGGAGCTCGGCTTTAGAGCGGGTATTTGTACGCCGTATCCTTTCTATGATTTGGAAATGGAGGTTGAATTGAAACTCACTATGTATCCTTTTGCTATGATGGACGGAACGCTGATTTACTATCAGAACATTCCAGCAGCTGAAGCAATGGATCACTTCAAGCCTATTGTAGATGCGGTGAAAGATGTAGATGGGCATTTGATTTCTGTTTGGCACAATCGCATTTTCTCAGAGGCTTCTCCTGAGTGGGAAGGCTGGAACGACGTTTATGATAACCTGCTCTCCTACGCAAAAGCATGATTAGATACGTAAAAGCTGCTGACTTAGACACGGATAAATGGGATGCGTGCGTCCATCGCGCTGAGAATGGATTGGTGTACTCCACATCTTGGTATCTCGATATTTTAGGAGAAGACTGGGATGCACTGGTGTTGAACGACTACGAAGCCGTAATGCCTTTAGTATATCGGTCTAAATATTCGGTTCCCTATATCTTCCGACCCACCGGGGTTCAGCAATTGGGCCTCACAGGGGAAAAAGCCGACGATCCCGATCGATTCAAAGCATTTTTAGAAGCCATCCCATCAAAGTACAAGTTGATGGATGTGTTCACCAATTCGTCCAATGCAGTGGAAGAGCTCGATTCCTCTTGGAAGAAGAGTGAGCAGGTAAATTTGCTCTTGGAATTGGAGGATACGTATGAGGGAATCTATCGTCGTTTCTCTTCTCAAACCAAGCGAAACTTAAAGAAAGCCCAGAAGCAGAATTTCAAGATCTTCGAGTACGATCCGCCGGAAGTACTCATCCGATTGTTCAAGGAGAATCAAGCGAATAAGTACAGTGTGTCTGACGATTTCTACCAGAAGATGACACACTTAATGCATGTCCTGATTCACAAGAAAGCAGGGCGAGTTTGGACCATTCACGACGAACACAACTCGGCCACAGCCGGAGCATTCATCATGGAATACAAGGGAAGAGCTACGCTGCTGTTTACTGCAACCGATGAATTTGGGCGAGATACACATGCACTTACTTATCTGATCAATGAATATCTCGTCTATCAATCCGGGCATTTAAAATGCTTCGATTTTGAAGGCAGTAATGTTCCAGGCATCCGAAAGTTCTATGCCGGATTTGGAGCGAGAGAAGACAATTACTACCACCTTAGAAAAGTGAATCTCCCGCTGCCATTTCGTTGGCTTTTTTAGGCGGTCTAATAAATAGTTTCAATAACTTTGAAATCATTATAGACGATCAAGGCAAATTGAAATGACAACCGTTCAGCTTCACTACATAGTAGAACTCGACAATCACCGACATTTTGCAAGAGCCGCAGAAGCTTGCCATGTCACCCAACCCACACTTTCCATGCAGGTTCACAAACTGGAGGAAGAGCTTGGTGTACTGGTTTTTGATCGATCGAAGCAGCCGGTAACCCCTACCGAAATTGGCAAGCGAATTATTGAGCAAGCCCGCGTAGTTCTCCATGAAATGGGGAGAATTGAGCAGATTACTCAAGAGGCGATGGGCCATTATGAGGGCGAGTTTTATTTAGGAGTTATTCCAACGGTTGCTCCATACTTGCTGCATCGCGTGCTGCCAAGAATTAGAAAGATCTTGCCTCAAGTTCGCTTTGTGATTGAAGAATTACAAACGGATACCATCATTGAAAGACTGCGTAAGGATCAATTGGATGCGGGAATTCTCGCAACACCACTGGATGAGCGCGGAATCATTGAAATGCCTCTGTATTTTGAACCTTTTATGGCTTTTATTCCTGAGAATCACAGACTGGGCAAGGAGAAGTTTATCACGAATAGTGAACTCGATATCAATGATCTACTACTGTTGAACGAGGGGCATTGTTTCCGAAACAGCGTACTCAATTTGTGTGATCAATCCACACTTCGTGAAGAAAAGCCTGTCCGATTGGAGTCTGGGAATTTTGACACTCTTATCCGCTTAGCTCAACAAGGATATGGTATGACGCTATTGCCTTATCTAACGGCATTGGATTTACCTGAAAGCTTGAGCTCTATGATCAAGCCGATTGCGGAACCACGTCCCACTCGCGAGATCAGTGTGGTTTACAGTAGAACCCAATTGAAAATTGGCGTCATTGAGAAAATTGCGGCAGCCGTTCGCGCCTCTGTGCCGGAAAAACTCATAGAGGAACGCCACCAGGTGATTGCTCCGGTTTAAAGAAAGAGGGACATCACATAGACAATGGCAGTAATAACTAGGGTTGCTGCCATGTTCATCCAGATTCCGCTTTTCACCATGTCGATGATCTTCAACATACCACTGCCAAAAACAATGGCGTTGGGAGGTGTGGCCATGGGGAGCATGAAAGCACAACTGGCTCCAAGAGTTAGTGGAAGTGCGAGTAGCATGAAGTCTACATTGGTCGCGACGGATATCGCGGCAACGATGGGCATCATGGCTGCCACGAGCGCCATATTACTCATGACTTCCGTTGCCCAAACGCCTAGGACGGCCATCGATAAGATCCAGAACAACATGGATGACTCCGACTGATCTGAAAATAGGTCGGTCACATGGGACAGTAGTCCAGAGGCATTCATCCCTTGAGCAAGCGCCATTCCACCTCCAAATAGCACCAAGATTCCCCAAGCGAGCTTTCGAGTGTCTTTCCATACCAAAAGCGGTTTGTCGGAATGAGCAGGGATTACGAATAGAACTAAGGCCGACAAAATCGCAACGCTTGTATCTGTGAATTCGGGAATTGGGATAAATTCTAGGATATTGGGGCGGAAAATCCACAATGCAGCGGTGGATGCAAATACAATTGCTACTTTTCTCTCGGGTCCATCCAGTGGACCCAATTTATCCCATTCTCGGTTAAAGTAGGCTTTGATACTTTGGTTCGTCTTCGACCCTTTTCCCAAAATTAAGGTCAAGATGAAATAGGCCATCGCAAATAGGGTTGCCGCTATCGGTAGGCCTACTTTGAGCCATTCAGCAAAGGAAATTTCTACGCCTAGTTCAGCTTGATAAAACCCTGTGAAAACGAGGTTGGGAGGTGTGCCTATTAAGGTTGACATTCCGCCGATATTCGCAGCCCATGCGGTTCCTACCAGCAAGGCAATGTTCGTCTTGTGATCTTCAAACCCCGCCTTTTGGAGCAATTGAATCACACTGAGAACCATAGGTAACATCATCACTGTGGTTGCCGTATTGGAAATCCAGGCGCTCAAAAAAGCAGTGGCAAGCATAAAACCCAATAAGATTCTTTTGGGGGAAGCGCCAATACTTCGGATGATCCACAGCGCAATTCTCCTGTGCAAATTCCACTTTTCGATCGCTAGAGCGAGTACAAAGCCTCCAAAGAATAGATAGATCAACGGATGACCATAGGATTGTGTTACTTCCTTTAACGGCAAAACTCCGGTGGCAGGAAGCAGCAAAATGGGAAGCAATGCTGTAACCGCCAAGTTGACGATTTCTGTTATCCACCATACTAGCATCCAAGCTAAAACACCCACCATTAGCTTTTCAGGTTCGCTAAACGCATGGGAAGGCAGGTAGGTAGAAAGTCCGAATAAAGCGGGTCCAAGAATGTATGGAATTTGACGTATATTCATCGTTAGAGTAACCTTCTCTATTAAACCTGTTGAAGATAAACCAAACTTAAATGGGATTTGAATTAGAACCCATTCCTCGGGTAAAAGGTCTGGATAAGGAAACCTTTGTTCGGGAATATTTACGACCCAAGCGACCCGTTATTCTAGAAGATTTCGCGAATGGTTGGCCGGCTTTAGAAAAGTGGGATATGGATTTCATTCGCTCCGTGGCAGGAGATCATATCGTACCTCTTTATGATAACTCAAAAGTAGATTATTCGAAGAAGGTGAATGAACCGATTGCCGAAATGAAGATGTCGGACTACATTGACATTCTGGAGAGCGGTCCAACGGAATTGCGAATTTTCCTCTACAATATCTTCAAGTATGTTCCTGAACTTTGTGATGATTTTACCGCACCTGAATGGGCACCTCGCGTTTTGAAATCGTTTCCTATGATGTTCTTTGGAGGAGAGGGTTCGAATGTTTTCTTGCACTATGACATCGATATGAGTCACGTTTTCCATACAAATTTTGTGGGGGAGAAGAAGGCGATTCTATTTGATCACAAATACAAGAAGGAACTTTACAAAATCCCATTTGCGGTCCACAATGTAGAGGATATCGACATTGATAATCCAGATTTTGAAAAGTGGCCAGCGCTTGCGAATGTGAAGGGGTTGGAAGCCCATTTAGGTCATGGTGATACCCTGTTCATGCCTTCGGGATGGTGGCATTACATGAAGTATTTGACACCGAGTTTTTCGCTTTCCTTACGCGCTTTAGACAGCAGGTTTTCTAGCAAGTTGAAAGGGCTGTACAACGTGGCTGTGATGCGCCAAATCGATAATGTAGCGAGAAAAATCGGAGGGCAAGATTGGATAGACTACAAGGATAGGTGGGCGATTCGCCGCGCTGAGAGCACCTTGTGATTACAAATCATTCCATCCCTCTACTCGAATCGGGATGGTATCCTTTATTCCAAATGGCAGTATGCGGTTGCTGATTTCATAACCATCTCGATTCACTTCCACTGTTTTCCAATCATCACCCCGCGTTATTTTGAATTCAATGTTTTCAGATTGAATGGGGATACGCAAGATCGGAGTGCCGTTCTCCATGCGTTCGAATCTATAGACCCCGTCGGCAGGGTTCCAACCGTTGATGCTCGAAGCCATGTAGAATTCCGCATCCTCCGGCGTATTGGCGGGAAGCTCAACTAGGCACAAGTAGCGATAGGGATGGGTTTGCATACACAGATCTTTCCAGTTTTGAATGAGGATGCGCTGTGTACCGGATTTGTTGAGATGACGCTCTTCGATGTCTTCCCCTTTCGCAGAGACTTCCACAGTGTTCCACGTACCTCTATTGATCTTGTATGCTGATCCTGCCAAGCGAGAAGGTAAGGTGATTTTGTAATTCTGACCTCCCAAGTGGACCGCCCTGTATTGATCATCGGCTAATTCCCAGTTGTTGAACTCTCCAGATAGGTAGATTTCATTCGGAAAGGCCGTTTCCTCAGGTACTCGGATGTATAGTTCAATTCCATCGCAGATCACCTTGGCTCGGTCTTGCCATTGTTGAATGCGAATGTTTAGCTGAGAGATGTCTAAGTCGGCCAAGAAGCGATTGTCGATGTCTTTTCCACAACTATCTACCTCCACACTATTCCAATCTCCTCTGGTAAACTTGAATTCAATATGACCAATGCCTCTGGGGATTTCAACGGTTCCACCTCCTGTAGGCGTTCTTTTTACTTGGAACGACGGATCTCCAGGATTCCATCCATTAAAATTCCCAGCCACGTAAATAGGTGCGTTCATGGGGGTTTCAACCGGAATCTGCTCGATATTCAAAACTAGTGGATCTTGGCAAGAAGCGACCAATAGGAGAAGACTGATATATTTGAACAAGGCTCTCATTGATTCAACCACTGATTAAAGTCTTTCATTCTACTTCTGCTCACTAATACACGCTCAGGAAAGGACGGATGAACTTCTAAGGCGTATTGAGAGCTCCCATACTTTTCAACCTTTTGAATACACGGGTAGGAGATGATGAGTTTTCTGCTGATTTGGAAGAAGTGTTTGGGGTCGAGTGTTTCGCACATTTGTTGAAGGGTACCTTCAATAATTACCGCGGGCCCCGTATTTGGAACAAGGTACAAAGCATCGTCATCCGCGTAGAAGTAAGCAATGTCTTCTTGTGTAAAGCGTTTCAATTTTTCGCCAACACGAACAGCCCACCGCTCTCGGTAACTCGATTTTGCAGGAGTAAAGGCCGCAATCAACTTTTCAAAATCAACTTTGGGGTTGGAGTGCTGTACAAATTTGTCTACCGCCGCCTGAAGGGCTTCGGGCATAATTGGCTTTAACAGATAATCCACACTGTTCACCTTAAATGCTCGAATGGCATACTCGTCAAAGGCCGTAGTGAAAACGACTGGAGAAGTAACCTCAATACGTTCAAAGATGTCAAAGCTCAATCCGTCTGATAATTGAATATCCATGAAGATAATATCCACTTCCCGATGGGCTTCAATAACAACAATGGCTTCCTCCACACTATCAGCAATGGCAACCACGGATACGCTTTGTGAAAGATCTTCTAACAAACGTTGAAGTTCTCTCTGTGCATGAGGTTCGTCTTCTATGATAAGCGCTCTAATCACGATCTTGGGATGAGTGGAAGTTGTACAACAAAGTTACCGTCCTGATTGATAATTGAAACCTCCTTGTCGCTCAATTGATGAAAGCGCTCACGGATGTTCTTCAGTCCAAATCCTGTTCCTGAATCCAGTTGTCTTCTAGGTTGATTGGTATTGCCTACGCTTAAGATGCCTTCATCATAATTCACCCAAAGTGTAAGCGGCTTTTGCTTTGAAATGACATTGTGCTTGATCGCGTTTTCAACCAGAATTTGAAGAGTCATCGGTGGAATGGACCACTGATTTAGGTTTTCTGGCCATTCGGCATGCACGATGAAGTTTTCTTCAAATCGAGTTTGACAGAGGTACACAAAGGAATCAAATAGCGATTTTTCCCTTTCTAGTTCTACTAGGTCGTTTTCGCGATTTTCTAGGATGTACCGATAAACGGTTGAGAGCTGACGAACGAATTGTCGGGCTCTGTCTCCATCTTCTACAATAAGAGAAGATAGGGTATTGAGACTGTTAAATAGAAAATGCGGGTTGACTTGAGCTTTTAAGTTTTCAAACTGCGCTTGGGTGTGGAGGCGGTGAAGTTTTTCCTTTTCGGCCTCTGCTTTTCGCCAACTATCCATCAATTCGTAGCCTAGGTCCAATCCAACGTACACCAACATAATGACGGATGCTACGGTGATGTGCAAGTAAATGACGCTATTGGCTACATAAGTGAAGTAATCTCCAGTGGCTACTTTCAATTTAAAGACAGGTCCAAGAAGAAAGACGATCAGCAAGAAGAGGATTCCAATTCGATTGAGAATGACGCGAAGTGGACTTGATACCCCTGCTTTTGCTGGATTTTGCCTTCTCATAAAACGAAGCATCTTCAAGAGGAGAAAGAAGAAGATGACGTCGATGTAAAGCGCCCCAAAATTCATCTGTCCCCAATTGCTTGACGCAGAGAGAATGATACCACCCACAAGATTGTACAACAGTGCCAATCCTATGCTGATGATCACATCGATGAGTTGTTTTTTGAGGGACTTCACAGTTTGAAGATAGCGAGGGAAATTAATATAGCTCTACAATTTCGTCAGATAGAAGAAATTGGCCGCTTTCTAAGGTGATTCTGTATTCCCCATGGCTCATCTCGCTGAGGTCTAATCCCAAATTGGTGTTCTCTGTTCCGTTTAATTTTTGAAGATGGATACGTTCTCCATTGGGACCGTAAATGCTCAATTGTAAATCAGCTTTTAGAGGGTTGATGTAGTTGAATACTACCAGTTTGTTAGCGCGCTCCATTTTCCATTGCACCATTTGTACACTTATGGGGGCGGGCAGTTGTGGAGCGGTAGATGTCGCAGATAGAGTTGTTCCCATTGCAAAGGCTAGGATAAATAGAAAGGTTTTCATGACTCACGGTTTTAGTTGATGAGTCAAATGTCACAAGGTGGGGAAGAAATTAGGTAAGCGATGTCGGTGAGTGGTACATTTGAAACGGTGAATGGTTTGAACAATAGAACCGATGCTACCGTTGACATTCAAAACAGTATTATGAAACTAGTATTCGCAACGCAAAACGAGAATAAACTGAAGGAAGTTCAAGAGCTCATGCCCGAGGGAATTGAATTGGTGAGCTTGGCGGATATTGGACATACGGAAGAGTTGAATGAAACGGCAGTTACCCTAGACGGCAATGCTCGCCAGAAGGCAGAGTTTATCTATAGAACCTACAATATGTCGTGTTTTGCCGATGACACCGGGCTGGAAGTTGACGCATTAGACGGTGCTCCAGGAGTATACAGCGCACGATACGCTGGGCCAGCCAAAGACTCAAGAGCCAACATGATGAAGTTGATTGATGAACTTCACGGCAATCCGAATAGAGGTGCTCAGTTCAGAACCGCGATCTGTCTGTTCTTAGATGGAGACATCCACACTTTTGATGGAGTGGTTCGAGGTGCTATTCTTGAGAGTCCAGTTGGGGACGGTGGTTTTGGATACGATCCCATCTTTCGTCCAGAAGGTGAAACGAGAAGCTTTGCTCAAATGACTTCCAAAGAGAAGAATACCATGAGTCATCGGGGAAGGGCCATTCGAAATCTAGTTGACTGGCTTTCCGAAAATGTAGGTTAATTCTCTGATTCTTCTCCGAAAATAGCGAAGTGTACACTGCCGTACTTGCGAGTGTCTAGCAAATCAGGATGATCAGAAAAATCGTTTTCCATGCCGTGTTCAAGCACGAATACTCCTCCTTTGCGGAGCAGACCCTTAGATAAAACCGCTTCGATCAGCTCATGATGGCCTTCCCATTCGTAGGGAGGATCGGCAATGACAATATCGTACTTATTCAAGGTGCGTTGGGCGAACTTCAGTGCATCGCCTTTCAGTACTTCAATTTCTGAGTAGCCCAGTTGTTCAGCAGTTTTTTCGATGAACTTGGTGCAGCCCGGGTTGATGTCGACAGCCACCACCTTACGCGCTCCTCTGGAAACGAATTCGTAGCTCAAGTTGCCCGTCCCAGCAAAGAGGTCGAGTACCTCTACTTCATTCAAATTGTACCAGTTCATCAAGATGTTGAACAAGCTCTCTTTCGCTATATCCGTAGTAGGACGAACGGGGAGTTTTGCCGGAGCTTTGATGATCTTACCTCTGTGTCTGCCGCTAATTATCCGCATGAATGAAGTTGAATTAATGCTGCGTTGGTGCGAAGTTCTACAATGGGAATGGCATTGGAAGGATGAATATTTCCGGTGAATTCCATCCACTCTATGTTTCGGATGTACTTGGATAAAGTACTCCACAGTCCGAAATTCTCGGTGAGTGGACCACTCACTTTCATCGGCACTTCATCTTGATTGAACTTCAATTGCTCGTAGGCGAAAAGGACGTAGTACAACGCGTCATCTTCCGATTGAATAGCGTATGTGTTTTGAAGCAACAACGATCCATTAGAAACCGCAGTAACGCTCAGTGCTCCAGGGTTGTAGTCAATGTACATGTGCTGACCAGGACGCGTTTTCCAGTGGCGTGTAATCGCGGTGGCGTGTATTCCTGCATCGGGAAGTGCGAGCAGGTTGGAATACACCTCAGCTACGCGTTCCAATTGAGCGGGGATGCGCTCGTGAATGAGAACGGATTCCATTTCATCCATTTCTGTAAAAGCAAAATTCCCCTTGCCGAGAGTGGCCTCTGAATATGTCGAAAACTTACTTTCGTCAAACAGTGCCTTGGGAATCCACGTGTTCAGGTTGCTTTTCCATCCCATTTTATACGACCCAAAAGGTTCGTTGAATTGTTTGAGCAATTCCAATACAGCGTTGGGATCAGACGAGAGTTCGTACTCAGCAAGTAGAACGATGCGACCTGTTGGCTTGTGTGCCAATGAAAAAGAAAGTCCATCTCCCGCTTGGAAGATGGACAGTTCTCCTTCTTTCGAAGATAATTGTTCAATCGCAGGGTCAATAAATTCTCCGCGAGTGATGATGCTATTATTTCCAGTTACCACTCAAAGAAACTTCTGTGAGTGATCCGATAGCCAAATAGTCGTTTTTCAGCTTATCGAGGAAGTATGAATATTCGCCGGATTTGTAGTAATCGGCAAAGAGATCTTCGTTTTTGATGGCCGCTTCGAAAACCGGCATGTACTGACGGTTCTTCATGATTTGAGAAGCTTCCAAAGAAATAGGCACTTTGTTCTCATTGAACGGAACGTAGTACATTTCTTCCATAGGGTCGAAATCTGGAGACAAGTCCATCTTGCTTCTCACGGATTCTTGACCAATAACACGACGAATGACCGTGTCTTTCAACATGTCTTTTTGGTAAACCTTACTGTAAGCCATGTAGCTGGAATCCTTGCGTTCCTCGATGTTCACCATACCGGTGTCTACAAAAGCAACAAGATTGTCCAAGTTCGGAACGTATGTTCCGTAAATTCCTTTGTACACCTTTTGTGCATCGCGGATGAGCTCTAGACGCTGCTTAGCTACATTTTCACGCTTCGTTTGAATTCTCTCAAATTCAATAGGTTCCATGATCACACGATAGATCTTGAAACACAAGAAGACTGCCAAAAGCAATAGCGCCGCGCGAATTGCAAGAATGATTTTTCCGTTCATAGCCTTAATAAGAGTGGTTTTCGAACGCTGACAAAACTACAATTTTTTTTCAACGGATAAAGTTGGTAGAAGGTTTCTGAGGCACTTAAATTGCCAAGATTCTCCTATGGATGTAAAACCTTCTGAAATAGCGCATCAGCTTCGTGCTAACTTTCCTTTTGAACCAACGTCGGATCAAGATGCCGCGTTGGGTTCAATGGCAGAATTTCTATGCGATGACCGCAAGGATGTGGTGTACGTATTAAAAGGTTATGCGGGTACAGGGAAAACGACATTGGTTCGATCTCTTACCAAAACGCTACCTCCTCTCGATTTCAAAACTGTACTCTTGTCGCCTACAGGTCGAGCCGCAAAGGTGATGGCGAGCTATTCCGGAGAAAGAGCCTACACCATTCACAAGGCGATCTACATTCCTCAGCGCTCACCGGGGGGAGGGATGATGTTTGGACTTCGTCCCAATAGAGCGAGTAATACCCTGTTTATTGTGGATGAAGCTTCGATGATTTCCGATGCGACCATTGAAGTTTCGAGAAACTCTCTACTCGAGGATTTATTGATGTTCGTCCAGATGGGCTCGGGAAATAAGCTGATGCTGATTGGGGACACGGCCCAGCTTCCTCCTGTACATTACGATACGTCGCCAGCGCTTGACCCCACAGTTCTTGGATATTACGGCAAGGAAGTCTACCTGGCAGAACTCACTGAGGTCATGCGTCAGGCTGCCGAATCTGGAGTGTTGAAGAATGCAACGCAACTCCGCCAACTTCAAGTGGATGTGTCTTCTCCCAAAATAGAAGAAACAGCCGATGTACATCGATTATACGATGGCTATATGATTGAAGAGGCCTTGAATAACGCCAATAATGAAGGTCTTGAGAACGTCGTGGTCATTGTTCGATCGAACAAGCGAGCCAATATGTACAATCGTCAGATTCGTTCAAGAGTTCATTGGAGAGAGGACAGAGTGGCAACGGGAGATTACCTCATGGTAGTTAGAAACAACTACTTCTGGTTGCCGAGCAAGAGTAGGGCAGGCTTTTTGGCAAATGGAGATATTGTAGAAGTATTGGAATTGAGAAATTCCATGGAGATTCACGGATTGAGTTTTGTGGATGCTACTGTCCGGTTGCCCGACTTTCCCGATGAAGAACCTTTTGAAACCAAGCTCATATTGGATGTGCTAGACTATGAAGGGCCGTCTTTGAGCAAAGAAGCACACGATCAACTCTTCCAAGGCGTTTGCGATGATTACGCCGATGAACCTTCTAGGTCAAAGCGCATGGAGCGAGTAAAGAATGACCCTTTCTTCAACGCACTTCAGGTGAAGTTCTCTTACGCCGTTACTGGTCACAAAGCCCAAGGCGGTCAATGGAAACACGTATTCATTGAACACCCGTGGTTGCCAGAAGGAGAGGTAGATCTCGAATACCTCAGGTGGCTCTACACGGCCTTTACACGCTCAAGCGAGCAGGTGTATTTGATTGGATTTCCCGACGATTTCTTCCTGCATCCTCCGCAGTAATTTATTTTTATTTCACTATTTGAAGAACTTCATTGACATGCATTCTTAATTGGCTAAAGAATGATGAACGTTGACGAGCTGCACTACCAGAAATTTGTACACCCATATTCATGTGAGAAAGAAAGGCAGTTTCAAAATCACGACAAAACGCCTCATCATTCGTACTTATCAGTTCGATGCCAGAGTAGGCAATCCAAGCTTTTCTATTCGAATTGATATTAGCCAACGCTCCGTTCGCCATCATTATATAATCACATAAATAGACTTCGGTACGGTATCTTGCTCGCTTTTGATTCTGTTTCGTCCTATACTCACAATCATCGATCATTTTTAAGACATCGTCTATAATACTAAGGGCTGTAGGACGCAGAATGTGTCCTGAGTAGTAGCAATATTTGATTTGCTCTAACACATTTGACAGCGTTCTCGTAGTCCAAAGTTCTATAGTTGATAGTTTGTTGTAAGTATTAGCTATTTCTGACGAAAGTTGAGATAGTCTATTTGAGATTTCCTCTGGTTGAAATACATGATGAAGATGAGCTGCGGAAACTGCTTGACTGCGTATCCATACTTGTAATTTAAAAATGCTAAGGTTCGGATATTTGAAGTAGTGAAATAGAGGGAGATCACGAGCCGAATAGTACAGTGTTGCGTTTGGAAAGAGCGTTAACTCTTGTAGATCATTCAATATTTTTTCAAAGTAAATTATCATGTCTTGCTCCTTCCTAATCTTCTCCGATCGGTTGAAGAGTACAACATTGTTTGAGTTTGATTGCATGGCATAGTCAGTAGATATTAGATACTTAGAACTCAAGTGCATCACATCACTGAGAGTGAGCTTTGTCTTTCCATTAATCTTGCGGTAGGCACATGCTAGAGAGGTGTTTAAATCTGAACTCAGCTTTTCAGCAAGATTGGTATGTGTCCCGAGCTTTGCTTTATAAAGCTGTATGAATGATTTCTGAAAGTGATCTAGAGCTATTTTGTTTTTCATCTTGGGTTAATTGGGTGAAGAAATATTCGCATTTAATGCGAAAGAATTAGCTCAGAGTGCTTGCTTTTGCATCAGATGCGAAACTTGAGATAAAATATTGAAGAACGGTGCGAAAAACCTTCGGTTGCTTCGCTTCAGCTGCGAAAATGAATATTCACTTCTTGTTAAATTTGTAACGATAAAAATAGCGGATAGAAAATAAACCCGTGAACAACCCATAGAATGATTTATTATGAAGGCAATACTTGTGCTTTTCGCCATAGTTGGTGTAGGCAAATTCAGTTGCGCACAATCAACGCGCGATATAATTACAGATAGTACGGTTGTGCGCTTTAGGTTCGAGGTACATGAACAGACCGTACCTTATTTAAAACAGGGGCTTTCTCCTAATGATATTGATGTCTCTGAACGTGATATGTTGAAACAACTAGAGAGTCAGATGGTCGTATCTCAAGGTATTAACAATCTCGATGAAAGATTCTTTCAAGTTGAAGTTCTCAGCTCCACTGAACTCGAAGATTGGATTTCTTCTCCAGATTTACTTTTGTATACACCTAGAGGAAGTTACGGATACACCGATGGAGAACAAGTTTTTCATTTTCCATATTCGGATATAGAAGTCCGTGAACAAATTGAAATAACAGAGGAAACCGATCGATTGGGATATCTGCCGATAATGATGTTTTTCCCAGATGTTAAAGACGAGTTTGTTTCTAAAGCACAAGAAGGTGGAGCAAGTTTGATTGAACTTTCAGATCGTGCATTTACATTGACTTGGAAGGATCGTACAATGACCTTCTATCCACAAGAGTTGAAGATAGAAACAGCTTATAGTATAGAGAATGAGCGAATTGTAACGCAGCAATGGTTTCAGTTGTTTGCGCCTTATGGATACGTGGAGAGTGTTCGAATAGAAGAAATCACAAGAACAGATCTCCAAACGCCAGTTACATTTAGTACATACTCAGAATTTAGCAATCACGTTTTGGAAGATCCAAATTCCATAGTGCCTAAATACACTGATCAAGCTTTCATTCAGATCCATCCGAATCCAATTGAGAATGAATACGAAGTAGTATTGAAAGGAATTGCCGATGATGAAGTAAGGTTAGTGCAAATCAGAGATTATTTGGGAAATGTTATTCATTCACACAAAGAAGCAAAGGCTAATAATGGTGTGATTGAATTGAATGGTACATCCTATCCATCAGGAGTGTTGCTTATTCTCGTATACACTCAAAACGGAGTTTACATGGAAACAATTAGCAAAAAATAAGTCTTGTAGCCATGAAATACACAGTATCTATACTCTCATTCTTCCTCACTTTTACTCTACAGGCACAGTTCACAGTGATTCAAGACAGTTCTCTTTCATTTGAAGACCCCTTAAATGAAAATACTCAGCCTATTACCTTTTCTACCCCACCGGATACAACAATTCCAAAATTGGTTTTTTGGGTTCACGGATTGGCTGGTGATGTTCAATCTTGGAATAGGGTTCAAGCTTCAACTGAAAATCAAACTGGAAACCCAATACAAGGCTATCCTGAGCGAATTACTGAGGGACTGGCTGTTGACTATTCGGGAAGGGAGAACTTGAGGATATTTCAGCTTGGCAGTTTTGTGAACAATAACATCATGGAACAATGGCGGGTGGCAGTAGCTCGGCGCGACACCCTTCCAGTAAGTAAAAACTTTGCAATAGCACATAGTCAGGGTGGAATCGTATTGAGAGCCATTCGGTATAACAATTTGCACTACTCCTCAATCAATCCTTCGCAGTTTGGTGCTTTTGCCACTTTTGACTCACCACATGGCGGTGCTTATATCATAAATTCCACTCGTCCGAGTAACGGAGATGTCCAAAAGTGGATAGAAGAAGGATGTCGGAAGTTGACTGCCGCTAAGCTAACCGAGATAAGACACTCGAAGTGGTATTTGAATTTTCTTTTGACCTCCGACGTGGTTCAGAAGTTTGCAAAAGGCGCATGTTCAGGGTTCGAAGGCTTAGTATTACCCATAATTGTTGATGCCATTCGCAAACCTGTAGGTCAAGATTATGCGGTTGGAGCACCGAGCTTGTCAATATTGAATACGGACGCTCAATCGGATACCATGAAAGTTGTGACCATTGCAGGTGTGGAGGAAGAACCTGTCTTTTGGCGAGTCCTTCACACAATGACCTATACTAGCGACACTTCGCTTTCAGGATCGATGTTGTTCAATGATCCGTTTTCATTAAATGAAGATGATGAAATGACGGTTTTCATTAACTCGCTGATTTTGAATTACAAGTTTAAGAGAGCTTACTACCAATATCTGTATGACGATTATTGGAATATGGTTGCTAGAGGAGTGATTCCAATTTGGCAAAGTAGATATGGATTACAAGATGATGCCAATACGTTTAAACACGCTTATCAATTTTTAGGCAGCGCTAATTTGAGATGGAAACGCTTCATTGGGGCGAGGCGAGATACGATTCTATTTAATAACACCTACACATGTCGCTGCTCAAGTCGTCCACCTTATGTAGTTAATGATCCAGCGCAATGTGGTACTATTCTGGGGACAGGTTGTATGGCTACTCCAAATTTTAACCAGATTGTTGTTGAGGAACCCAACGATGGGGTGGTGACATTGGCCTCTCAACTGGATTATCCAGGGGCTCTAGCTGAACGAATGGAAAAAACTAACCATATGCAGGCTAGGAATTGCGATGAGACAAAAGCTAAACTAAATCTGTTGTTCAATGGGAGGAGAGGTAAGGAATTCAGATTGTATAGAAGATGAAGATGATGCTCACATTTTTATGGATAGCTCTAACACTTTTGTCTTCATGCTCTAAACATGATGATGAAGTTAATTTGCTCAGCGGCCCACCGAAATTAGAAGTGGTTTGGCGCACATCTTTATTGGAGAATAAACGATTGAGGATGTCTTCTATAAATCCGGTGATGTATAAAGATGTTGTAGTATTCAGTTCTGATCGTGTAGTGAATACTGTGCGTTCCCCAGTGGTTTTTTTAGATACTGCCACTGGAGAGATTCGTGATTATTGGACGGACTTTTCAGATGGACCATTTACCTATCTCGATGAATCCATGGCACACGAGGGGCAATATTTATTCTTGAGTGGTCAACGATCCGTGGATTGCATTAATATGGAGACCCATCAAACTCAATGGCATGGACCTGCGGGTGATAATTCGCCATTGATTTATGTGAGCGATGGTTTTTTGTACAGAGGTTTTGAATATGATGGAATGAATCCTACGAATAACAGCGCAGCGATTATGCGTACTCCGGTAGATTCTCGAGACTGGGATACGGTGTATGCTTTTACGCGCACGGATAGATACAAACCAGGCTTTGATTCTATGGGTTTTGGCACATTGACCAATGGTGATGAAGTGGTAGTTTGGAAGAATCGAAGTATTACGGGAAGCTCAGATCGAACAGATATATTCGCTTACAACTTGACGGCAGATACACTTCTGTGGCGAAATATGGATTTTGTTGAAGGGTCAGGAGTGATTCCATTGAAAGTAGAGAGAGGAGTAGTTTATGGCCTCCTTCGCAATCACGCTGTGGCACTTGATTTGGCCACAGGAAACACAATTTGGTCTCAAGACTTCAATTCAGTAAAGGCATCATTCCCGTTACAATTTTATGAAGGAGATTTCTATATCAATGGTAATACTATGTTGATAAAAGGACCGGCTCATGAAATAATGGGATTAAGCATTGAAGATGGATCAATTTCTTGGCTCAGGAAAGATTTAGATTTTGGCATCGAAGATCGGTTCACATATTTTGAGGGCAAGCTATTTTTTACTACCACAGAATTAGCTGTAATAGATGTTCATACTGGTGAGCGAGTTCTGGAATCAAGTCGAGTTGAACACTTAGGCAATCTTGAAGGCAGAGTCACTATAGATCCCATCCGTCGAGTTATGTATATGAACAATGGACTGGAGGCTTTATGTGTGAAAATTCCGGATGATATTTAGTTTGTGATCTCGTTTAATTCTGCTCGGTTCCAATTGATAACCGGGCCCGTTTCCTAAATTCGAACATGAGTGTCTGGACCTCAGTATTCGTCGATATGGTAGTAATTAACTGCAATCGGTCACAAAGCCCAAGGCGGTCAATGGAAACACGTATTCATTGAACACCCGTGGTTGCCAGAAGGAGAGGTGGATCTCGAATACCTCAGGTGGCTCTACACGGCCTTTACACGCTCAAGCGAGCAGGTGTATTTGATTGGATTTCCCGACGATTTCTTCCTGCATCCTCCGCAGTAATTTGCACCTTTGCGCTATGCGAAATATCACTCACCTCTTTTTCGATCTAGACCACACCCTGTGGGATTTTAAGACCAACAGCAGAGAGACTCTTTCGGATTTATTCCACGAAATGCGTTTGAATGAGCACGGTGTGCAACGTGTGGAGGAATTCATCGAAACCTACGAGCTGGTGAATGACGAAAAGTGGGCAATGTATCGTTCAGGTGAGATTGATAAGGAAACTCTGAGAACTACTCGATTCTTAGACTCCCTTCGTCGGTTTGATGTGGAACACCCCGAGTTGTCCCATCGAATGGAAGCAGAATACATCAAGCGTTCTCCGCATAAAACCCATTTGTTTCCAAGTACTCTGGATGTGCTAGAACACCTTGGGAAGTCCTATGAAATGCACATCATCACCAATGGCTTTAGTGAAGTTCAAGATATCAAGCTCGAAAAATCTGGACTTAAACCTTTCTTTAAAAGTGTCATCACATCGGAGGAAGTTGGAGTAAATAAGCCCGATCCTAAGATCTTTCTTCATGCGCTTAAGTCCGCAGGGGCAGAGCGAAAGTATTCTGTGATGATTGGAGATAATCTGGACGCTGATATTCGCGGGGCGCGGAGAGTGGGAATGCATCAAGTGTTCTTTAACCCAGATGGAATGCAGCACTCAGACAAGGTGTCAGCAGAGATTCGCCAACTTTCTGAACTGCTTGAGTTGCTCTAGTGTAGCTAGTTTCTTTCAAGACTTTGGTCGCCACTTCGTAACTTTTGCAATTATTGTCTTGAAGATGAGAAGTGTTGCCGTTTTCTGTTTACTTGTTTTAACCGTGCTTTCCTGTAAAAAGGAAGTGCTGAATACCGTTGTTGGCAACTCACCTCCTGATGATTTAACAGTGTCTTACGAGGTTCGAAACCAGTATATTGAACGTGTGTATATTACGGTTTTAGGTCGCAAGCCAACCGCAAGTGAGTCTGACGCAGCTCGTTCTATCATCGACCCAAATCCAAGAGATTCTTCGCTTCGCTATCAATTTGTTAGCTCCCTTCACAACAGTAGAAGTGCTTCCGTCAAACGCTGGGATGACATTCGATCTGAGCTTCTTGAAAGTGTAGATACGACCTATGTCGTTCAATTAATTTCGAATTTAGAAACCTTGATGCAAGGAGCTCCACCCAATCAGTGGTTCCTCTATCAGATGGAAATAGATCGATTGGAACGAATTCACTATGCTGTAGATAGTCTGCATTCAGGGGCGTATTCACACGCAGAACTACATCAATACGCCATTGATAATCCTATATATGACGATATCAATATGGGATCTGAAAACTTCGTCGTATCAAGCTTTGATCATTTCTTTTATCGATATCCGACTCAATATGAACTTCAATCTGCCAAGCGAATGGTAGAGGGGTTTCGAGATGTGCTTTTCTTGCAAAGCGGAGAAGGGAAGGGGGATTATTTGAAGATATTCTTTGAATCAGCAGCCTACTCTGAGGGACAAGTACGCTACGTGTTTTCGAATTATTTGTTTCGCGAACCCCGTTCAAGTGAACGGCAATATCAGCAGGCTCTATTCGAAGCCGACGATGATTTTATGGGAATGCGCGCTCGTGTGATGTCTACCGATGAATACTTCTTCCAATGAAACACTTCTACCTCTACCTGTCGGTTCTTCTCATCGCTTCAGCCTGTACCAAGGTTGAGGTGAATCAGTATGAAGTTGATCCCGTTGAAGTTTCAGATGACCATGCGGAGAAGAGCAGAAGGAAGTCGGACCTTCAATTAATGAGTATAATGTACTCAGATGTCTTTGGTCAGAGTATCACCCAATCTGAACTTCAAACCCTCTCAAATACCTACAATTCTTTTGGGGATAAACAGGTGATTATTGATCGTTTAACTTGGCGTTTCTTGAATGATGTACAAGCAGATTTGCCACCACAATCGGAGTGGACAGCAAACCCTGAGGGATTGGTCAATACTTTATTTCAGCGCTATTTATCGAGGTATCCAGATGAAATGGAACGTTGGTATTACGTGAATTGGATGTCCGATAACCCCGATTTAGAAGTCAAGCATCTGGCCTATGTGCTGCTAACATCGGATGAATACAGATACTACTGAGTCATGAACCGGAGAGAATTTATCAAGAAAGGGAGTCTTACCGCCTTGGGAGTGGCAGGTTTACCGTACATCCTACCTTCGGGTCGACTCTTTGCGGCGACAGGCGCTCGAAAAGTGAATCACGTTGTGTTTTGTCTTTTTGCAGGAGGAGTTCGGAACTGGGAGAGTGTTCAAAAGGCAGAGGGAAACCTCATGCCAAATATCCTTAGTGGAAGCGAAGCCATCAGTTCAGATTTGGTGGGAAGTATGTCGAATTTACCCTCGTCACCGCTATCCTCCTCCATGCAATCCATGGGAACCTTGTTCCGTGAATTCCGGTTTTCATCGGGACCCACCGGACATTACAACGGTCATACTACGGCACTTACTGGTCAGCATACGTCTACGGCATTGAATCTGCGAGCTGCTCCTGATATGCCCACGATCTTTGAATTGTACCGAAAGCACAACTCACCTTCCACTTCGGCAACCAATGCATGGTGGGTGTCTCATTCCAACAACTTATATCCGCTCCTCAATTACAGCACACATCCGAATTATGGTCCAGCATATGGAGCCAATCAAATTGCACCAACGCAGTTGTTTCAAGGGAGTAGTTTGGATGCTTTGGGACCTGAGTTTTCCATCGATCCCGACATTCAAAGTGAATTAGAGAGGTTAACACATTTTTCTAATTCACAATTCGATATTCCATTTTCGGCAGCCGCTGGTTTAGAGAACACCGTAGAAGGACGTGAACAGATTCAGGCTTTCCTTTCTCAAATGGTTCAAGCCGCACAATCTGGGCAGCATATCAACCCATGGAGTGTTCCGAGTGGCATGAATGGAGATATGCTAAACGTGTTTTATGCCGAAGAGATATTGAAGGAATTTAAGCCCGAATTATTGGTGGTGAATATGTTTGGGGTGGATGTGGCACATACCAATTTTACAGGCTATTGCGATAATCTCAGGCGAGCCGATTGGGCGGTTGCTCACCTTTGGAATACCATTCAAAATACACCGGGAATGGCCAATGACACTCTGTTGATTGTGGCTCCCGAAATTGGAAGGAATGCGAATCCAAATACCATCGTTGATGTGAATGGTCGTGCCGCTCTAGATCACACTACTGACGACGCCGTATCTCGCGAAATCTTCTGTTTGATGCTGGGGCCAGCGGGTATTGTTCAGGCCAATCAGAGTATCCAAACAGTAACAGGAGAGAGTATTGATATCGTTCCAACTATTGCCGATGCTTTGGGCTTCGGTTCGGAAGTGAGTGGAATTCTACCTGGACGTGTACTTCAAGAGGCTTACGTATGATCAGAGCACTGAAGTATATCGCCGTATGGATATCGATTTTTGGGCTCGTCATGTGTACCAAGGAAGATGATTCTCCCAATCCATTTGACATTCAGGACCCGGTGGTGGAATATCCAGATACCGTTGATCCTGCTACCATCGTCGGGCTGCACAAGTACATTTTCTCAGTTAAATGCGCTAATCCAACTTGTCACGATGGTTCGTTTGAGCCCGACTTCAGAACGGTGGAGTCTACCTACCAAACTTTGGTGTATCATCCAGTGACTAAAAATAACGACAATGGCGACTTTGATTTTAGAGTGTTGCCCGGAAAGCACACGGAATCCTGGTTACATGAACGGTTGGTCACCACAGATGAAGTGATAGGAAGAATGCCGCTCTATGCGGAACCTCTTTCATCAGAAGAAATAGGGTGGGTTATTCAATGGATCAACGATGGTGCACCAAATGCAGATGGCGTTCCAGCGATATATCCCAATCAACTTCCCAGTATCAACGGTTTTGCTCTTTTTGATGCGCAGCAAAATAGAGTGGACACCGTTCGGATGAATGGTAATTTATCTCCGGTTCTCTTAACCAACAATCAACCGTATACCATGTATGTTTTGGTAGAAGATGACAGTACTTCCGTAAATGATCTGTTGGTGAATACAGGCAAGTTTGCGTACGACGAGTTCGATTTTTCGAATGCTACATCCATTACAGCCACTCCATTTGGTGGGGTAGCACATGCATTACAATTCAATTCGAATCAATTTACACCCGGAGATACGGTCTGGTTTAGATACTACGTTCGGGACACTGATAATCCAACAACAGTAGAGTTTCCAAACGATAACTCTCCGTTCTATTTTAGAATTCTAGCTTCATTTGTCGTCCAATGAAAAGGGTAGCATTCATTTTGTTCACACTAGTCCTTTTCTCAGCTTGCACGAGTGAATTGGATTTAGAAATTAAGCCGAACTTGACCTTGAAAAGGGTAGGGCCATCTACGGTTGTTGCCCTTCAGGATAGCATTCGTTTTGAAATCGACTATGAGGATGGAGATGGCGACTTAGGGGAAAACGAGCCCGATGTGAAGAATCTCTTTGTACTCGATAATCGAATCGATTTGGAGTATTCCTATCGCATCAAATCTCTGGTGCCCGGTGGTGATGAAGTGCCTATTAAAGGAACACTCATCTTCACATTGCCCAACACCATTATCACCGACGGAAGTACATCGCAGTCGGTCACTTATTCCATTTGGGTGGTTGATAGAGCCGGACATAAAAGCAATACGATTTCAGCCGGCCCTATTACTGTTGTGGCGCCTTAAGACATGGCATAGAAGATCAGTCCAAAGATCATTAAACTGACGATTTGGTAACCTCCGTTGATGAGGATGTACACGAGTGATTTTCTTTCATACATGCCCGTTACACCGGTATTCATCGCTATAATTCCAAACCCGAGATAGAGTCCGGAAACGCGCAGTACCTCTTCCAGAGAACCCATATGGTTGTAGAGGAAGTAGGAGGCGAAGGTGGCCATAATGAAGGCGAATAGGAAGGCCATTCCGAAGATTTTACCCATTCCCTTTCGCGCTTCAGGATCTTCCATATCAATCCCTGCGGCTTTAGCCCAAGCCGTACCAAAAACTTTCGGGTTGTACCAAATAAATCCAAGTACAAAGGATGAGAGTGTGGCGAGTAGAATGGCAAACCAGTTAATACTTTCCATGGTGAATTCGAGATTAGGTGGTGAATGATTATATGAAATGTAGTCAAATCGGATGAATTTATTTTAGCCTTGGTTTAACGGAAGTTGAGATTTGGATTTGAGAACTTCGTCAAAAAGCTACCCATGAAACACCTCCTATCCCTCGCCTTTCTTCTTAGCACCCTGTCCATTTCTGCGCAGTTGGAATACAACGTAGGAGTAGATACCACGTCTAATTCCAACCCTGAAATACTCCACTTTTTAAAGGGGTATTTGGATGAGATGATGACTCATGCTGAGGCCGAGCCGCAATCGTATTTCCTAGCAGAAGACGTAGAAAAATTTGTGGAGCCTGATTACATTATGAAATTGATCGGTGGTCGGAATATGTATCAACATACGCGGAAAACAGTTCTCTCTATTCGCGACTTCGACGACTACGCGAGAGTTCAAGTGCTGTTTAGTGTTGATGTGGAAGGCTATCCGTTTCAAGTGTATGGAGTTGGTAATTATTATGTAGCCCGCATTAATGGAGATTGGAAGCTTCGCGTGCCAGCGGCGGTATTGACCGAAGATTGGCATTCTGCAGCAGTACGACACATACATTATCACTTTCCGCCCTATCATTCCTTCAACCGAGTGAGAGCTATGGAGTTGAGTGCTAAAGTTCAGAAGCTCGAGTCGGATTGGGGGGTAGAACCCATCGACATCGAATACTACTTTGCCGATACTCAAGATGAAATTGAGGCGCTTAAAGGGTTCGACTACAATATTTTCATGGCGAAGAATACAGCAGCTGGAGGCTTTGCTTTTGTGGAAGAGGGATATACATTTTCGTCGGGATGGGGTGAGGGTTACTTCCATGAAATTGTACACATCTATTTGAATCGGCTATATCCAAACTCTCCCTTGCAAGAAGGAATCGCGGTGTATTATGGCGGAAGCATGGGACAAGAGGCTACATGGCATTACGGTCGCTTGGCGGATTATCTAAAGGAACATCCCGAGATCTCTCCATCGTCCCCAGACTTTTATTACATGGACGACAAGACCAATCCACAAACTACTTTGGCGGCATCAATTTGCAGCTATGTGTTTGAAAAAGAAGGCTTGGCGGGTTTAAAGCGATTGATGGATTATACCGACATCAAAGAGCTATATGCCAGTGAATTCGATCTTCATTCCACCGACGAAATCGATGCTTTTCTGCGAGATATTCTGGTTCAACTATCGGAATAGTCCATTCGGTTTCCTGAGCGAAAGGGAACGTGTATCTTTGCGCAGCTACAGAAAATCGCACAGATGGAATCACAGAAGTCTTACAAGCCCACACATAAGGTTCGTATCGTTACTGCCGCGTCACTATTCGACGGTCACGATGCAGCCATCAATATCATGCGCCGTATCATGCAATCTTCGGGTTGTGAGGTCATTCACCTCGGACACGATCGCAGTGTTGAAGAAGTGGTGAATACGGCTATTCAAGAAGATGCGAATGCAATCGCAATGACTTCTTACCAAGGTGGTCATACCGAGTATTTTAAATACATGTATGACCTTCTCAAAGAAAAAGGTGCAGAGCACATCCGCATTGTTGGTGGAGGTGGAGGAACCATTCTTCCAGAAGAAATAGACGAATTGCACGCTTACGGAATTACCCGTATTTATCACCCAGATGATGGTCGCGCTATGGGCCTTCAAGGGATGATTAACGATTTGATTGAACGATCAGACTACGCCATTGGCGATGTGCTTACCGACGAGATTGAGCGCATTAAAGACAAGGAGCCCCTTGCCCTTGCGCGATTGATCAGTGCAGCTGAAAACTATCCTGAGCAAAGTGCTGCCGTGTTCGAAGAAGTTCACGAAATGGCAGCCCAACACGATATCCCAGTTTTGGGAATCACAGGTACAGGTGGAGCGGGTAAGTCTTCACTGGTGGATGAATTGGTACGCCGATTCCTCATCGATCACGAAGACAAGCACATTGCTGTCATTTCCGTAGATCCATCCAAACGCAAAACGGGGGGCGCACTTTTGGGCGACCGCATCCGAATGAACGCGATCAACCACCCTCGTGTGTACATGCGTTCACTTGCTACACGTCAAAGTAATCTTGCCCTTTCTAAACATGTGGCCGAAGCGGTTCAAGTGATGAAAGCGGCGAACTTTGATTTGATCATTCTTGAAACTTCAGGTATTGGTCAAAGTGACACCGAAATTCTCGACCACAGCAATGTTTCTCTCTATGTGATGACGCCAGAATACGGTGCTGCGACACAGTTGGAGAAAATTGACATGCTCGACTTTGCTGATCTTATCGCCCTCAACAAGTTCGATAAGCGCGGAGCTCTGGATGCACTTCGCGATGTGAAGAAGCAATACCAACGCAACCACAATATGTGGGAAGCGAAAGTGGACGATATGCCTGTTTTCGGCACCATCGCTTCGCAGTTCAACGATCCGGGTACCAATCAGTTGTACCGCACGATTATGGACACGATCGTGGAAAGAACAGGTGCGCAAGCACTGGCTTCAGAATTCCACATCACCGAGGAAATGAGCGAAAAAGTGTTCGTTATTCCTCCTCATCGTACCCGTTACCTCAGTGAGATTTCTGAGAACAACCGCGGTTACGATCAGTGGGTAGACAATCAAGTGGAAGTGGCTCAGAAACTCTATGGCTTACAGAGTTCAATCGAAACCATTTCTGCCACAGAATTAGAAGATAAAGACAGATTGCTCAAAGGTCTTCAAGAGCAATTTGAAAAGACCAAACTCGACCTTGATCCACACAATTGGGAGATTCTTCAAGGTTGGGAGGCTAAGCGCCAGATGTACAAAGATCCGGTGTACAGCTTCAAGGTGCGCGATAAAGAAATCAAGATTCAAACGCACACAGAATCACTTTCTCACAGCCAAATTCCAAAGGTGGTTACACCTAAGTACAAAGGCTGGGGTGACATTCTTAAATGGATTCTTCAAGAAAACGTTCCAGGTGAATTCCCGTACACCGCGGGCATCTATCCTTTCAAGCGCGAAGGTGAAGATCCAACGCGAATGTTTGCCGGAGAAGGTGGGCCAGAACGTACGAATAAGCGCTTCCACTATGTGAGTTTGGGCATGCCAGCCAAGCGTCTTTCTACGGCGTTCGACTCGGTTACACTCTACGGAAACGATCCCGCTCGTCGACCAGACATTTATGGTAAGATTGGTAACTCTGGTGTGAGTATCTGCTGTTTGGACGATGCGAAGAAACTGTACTCTGGTTTCGATCTAGCCGATCCTAAAACATCGGTTTCCATGACCATCAACGGTCCCGCTCCAATGCTTCTCGGATTCTTCCTCAACGCTGCTATTGATCAGCAATGTGAGAAGTATATTGTGGAGAACGGCTTGGAAGCGGATGTGGAGAAGGTGCTCAAATCGAAGTACGACGACAAAGGATACACACGTCCCACTTATCAAGGTGACCTTCCAGAAGGGAACAATGGTCTTGGTTTGATGCTTCTTGGCGTAACAGGAGATGAGGTTCTTCCTGCCGATGTTTACAACAAGATCAAAGCGGCTACCATCTCTGTGGTTCGCGGTACCGTTCAGGCTGATATCTTAAAAGAAGACCAAGCTCAGAATACGTGTATTTTCTCTACAGAATATGCCCTTCGTTTGATGGGGGATGTTCAGAGCTATTTTATCGATAACAGTGTAAGAAACTTCTATTCGGTTTCAATTTCGGGCTACCACATTGCAGAAGCAGGTGCAAACCCTATCACGCAGTTGGCGTTTACTTTGGCCAATGGCTTCACATACGTTGAGTACTACTTGAGTCGCGGAATGGACATCAACAAGTTTGGTCCGAACTTGAGTTTCTTCTTCTCGAATGGTGTAGATCCCGAATACGCCGTAATTGGTCGTGTTGCACGTCGAATTTGGGCAAAGGCACTCAAGCAGAAATACGGTGCAGATCCTCGTGCTCAAATGTTGAAGTATCACATCCAAACCTCTGGACGTTCTCTTCACGCGCAGGAAATCGACTTCAACGATATTCGAACCACCCTTCAGGCATTGTACGCGATTTACGACAACTGTAACTCGCTTCATACCAACGCCTATGATGAAGCGATCACTACTCCAACAGAGGAAAGTGTTCGTAGAGCAATGGCCATTCAGTTGATCATCAACCGAGAGTTGGGCTTGGCGAAAAACGAAAACCCAATTCAAGGAGCTTTCATTATTGAAGAGTTGACGGATTTGGTTGAGGAAGCGGTGTTGACAGAGTTCGATCGCATTACCGAGCGCGGTGGCGTATTGGGAGCGATGGAAACCATGTACCAACGCGGAAAAATTCAAGAAGAGTCTTTGTACTACGAAACCCTGAAGCACACTGGAGAGTATCCAATTATTGGGGTGAATACTTTCTTGAGTTCCAAAGGTTCACCTACGGTCTTGCCGAAAGAGGTGATTCGTGCTACCACGGAAGAAAAAGAGTACCAGATTTCCATGCTTTCAAATTTGCAAACCGCAAACGAAGAGCGTGCGAAGGAAGTGCTTAGTCGTGTTCAGAAAGCAGCCATCCACAATGAGAATATCTTTGAGGTGTTGATGGAAGCTTGTAAGTTCTGTTCTCTTGGCCAAATTACAGAGGCCATGTTTGAAGTAGGGGGACAGTACCGCAGAAACATGTAAGCTTACAAGTAATAGTAGAAAAGGCGGACTTCGGTTCGCCTTTTTTTATGGACTGAATTTTTTCTGCACACAACCTTTCACCAATATCGCCGTATGGTTTGTAAATTACATTCTTATGAAATTACTGTACACAACCTTACTATCATTCTGTGCCGTTTCTGGCTTTGCGCAGAATGATATTTTCGACGCTGCCAGAACGGGAAACGTAGAAGCGGCAAAAGCCATGGCACAAATCAATGTGGACACCTTAGCGAGTGAGAATGGTCAAGGCTATTCCCCACTCATTTTAGCGGCGTATCACGACCAAACCGAATTCATTCAATACCTCGTTGAACAGGGAATTGACGTGTCTGGAAGTGAAGGCGAACCCACTGCATTACAAGCGGTTTGCTACAAAGGCTTCACGGAAACATGTGCCGTATTGCTAGAAGCCGGAGCAAATCCAAACTACAAAGATCCCAATGGTATGAGTCCACTTCATTATGCTGCTCAGTTCAATCACATTAACATTGTGAATCTATTGTTGGAAGCAGGAGCGGATGTCAATGCCACGGATCTAAATGATCGGAAGCCTCTAGATTATGCCGTGCTACTCAATCACACAGAGGTTGTTTCGGCACTTGAAAAAACAGAGGAATAAAAAAAGCCCGTGGTCATTGCGACCACGGACCTCTTTCCTAATACAACTTACTAATTCTACAACAAGGGAAACTTCCGATTGTTGTGTGAGTTGGTTAAAAGATAGGGCAATGTTTATTGCTTGATTACCTTTTGAACAAGTGTTTCTCTCGGAGTAGAGATTTGGATGATGTATAATCCAGCAGGCCAGTTGGTGGTCGGGATATCCTGACTCACACTCTCTCTCGTAGCACTGTAGATTTCCACCCCAGTTGTATTGAAGATTCGTATTTCGGCGCCTTCTGAACCGCCTGTGATTTGCAAGTGATCGTTGAATGGATTCGGTTGTGACAATGTTGTTGAAACCGAATTCTCGTCAATTCCGATTCCCGTGATGGTGAAACATGCCGAGGTATCGGTACACACATTACCGGTCACAATTACCGCATACATTCCATTCGCGGTAGCATTGAAGATTGGAGAGTTAACTCCCGTAGATTGCATGGTGTTACAATCGATCCAATCATAAGAGGTAGCATTGGTGCCTGAAGCGTTAAGCGTAGTACCGTTTTGAACGACCACTGGAACAAGATTCTCTGTATTCACAATTTGACGAACAATACTGTCGCATCCACCACTGCTCTGAAGCGTGTCATAGTAGCTTCCGTCAGTATTTACGTAATGACCAAATACCATGGCAGAATCACCAGGACATAGGGTGATGAGTGGCAAGTTTCCAGAAAGACTTGAAGCAACTACAAGTGTTTGCTCTACCACACTATCACAACCTACAGAAGAGGTAAGAGTAGTGCTATACGTTCCCGCTTGTGATTCCCAATTGCCAAAGATCATGGCGCTATCTCCTGAACAAACCGTAATGTTTGGCAATACCGTGGCAGGGAAGTTACAGATGTTTTGAAGGGTAAGGATGCTCGATCCGCGGTTGCTGGAAGAGTGTTGCGATAGAGAAGATCCGCTTCCCTTTGCCCATATCAAACTAATGTTGGTTGCTGTGTTCGGGAAAGTGTAGTAGCTAGCGCTTTGTCCTACACGACTTCTGCTTACCACTACCGTGCGTACCGAACCGCTGGTGGTGTTTGACGTAACAGTCGCACTGCTCGACAGTGCTGAACCAGCTGTGTGAGTGCCTAGTTGACGCTCTTGAAAGTTACCAGCTCCGTCGGTGATCATTGTGTATCTACCGCTCATAGAGCTTCCACCAAATCCATACCCGAACCAGGTACCGTTCATTCCCGTCATTTCAATTTCCACCATGTTGGTATTGGTGTTGACGGTCACCGTAATATCCATGTTGTTCGTTCCACTTACAGTGGTTGAGCCTCTCAGAATCTGAGCCGATGTATTCAGCGAGAATCCAACGCATAGAGCTGCGATGCTAAATAGAGTTATCCTTCTTTTCATAAATGATAGAGTTAGTATGCCTCCCATTACGTGGAAGTGGAGATTATGGTTGCGTTGATTGAAAAGAATTCGAATGGATTTTAAACCACTGGAATCTCCGCGCATCTGAAAGACAAACGAATACCCTATGAAATACTTTCTCAAAATGGCCGTGCTTGCCGTGGGTTTACAGTCGTGCCAGACGGATGAACCTCTTCAACCTGGCAATGCTGATCCTGTTAAATGGGAGACGATTACCGCTACTCTTAATATCGATCCCGATCATTTGCCAGATTATGTGAATCCGTCTTTTCCGAGTTTTTACAACAACGCTTTCTTCGCCCGCTTTGACAATACGCCTGCGGATAATATGATCTCAAATGAAGGGGCGACTTTGGGAAGGGTGCTCTTCTATGATGTATCGCTGAGCAGAAATCGGTCGGTATCCTGTGCCTCCTGTCATGCGCAGCATGAGTCTTTTTCAGATAAGAATCAATTTAGTTCTGGGTTTGAAGGGGGGCAAACCACAGTGCACTCTATGAGGTTGGCAAATGCGAGGTTTTACGAAGCGGGTTCTTTCTTCTGGGACAAGCGTTCGGCTTCCCTAGAAGAGCAAAGCACACAGCCTATCCAGAATGGTTTGGAAATGGGATTTGACTCACTTCATGGAGGAATGTTACGTGTGGTTGAGCGACTAGATTCTCTATCCTACTATCCACCGCTATTTGATTTGGCCTTTGGTGATTCGTCCATTTCTGAAGATAGAATTCAGAAGGCTCTTGCGCAGTTCATGCGTTCAATAATCAGCGTCCATTCCAGGTTTGATGAGGGATATGCGCAAGTTTATGATCCAACTGCACCCGGACAAGGTATCGGTGCATCTTTTCCAAACTTTACCGCACAAGAGAATAGAGGGAAAGCCATCTTTCTAGGTCCACCGAATACAGGGGGAGCTGGATGTGCAGGTTGTCATGTTCCACCGGCCTTTACTTTAGTTGGTGTTTCATTGTCGAATGGATTGGATGCCGGAGAAACGACGGTGTTTAAGTCACCGAGTTTGAAAACCATAGATGAGGGGCAACACTTCATGCACGATGGACGATTTTCGACCCTTGCTGAAGTGGTGGAGCATTACGACAACGGCATTCAAAACGGACCTGCACTCGATCCTCGACTTCGCGTAAATGGTCAGCCATTGGTTCTCAATCTAACCATGGCTCAGAAGGCAGATTTGATCGCTTTCCTTCTCACACTAAGTGATCCAACGGTGTTAGCTGATTCCAAATACAGTGATCCCTTTAAGTAAGAGTGGATAGCGATGGGAGCAGTAGGAAGTGGTGGCTTTGGAGATGTGGCTTTTTTTGTTCGGTGAGATTCGGGTCACTCCGTTTTTGTCGACCTATATTTGAAGGCCATTCCTAAAAAATAGGTGTACAATGTCTCTTCAAGATCCCATTCAAACCGCTGCAGATTTTGTGAACAGCACGTCGCGTCACATTTTTCTTACGGGAAAAGCGGGAACGGGTAAGACGACTTTCTTGCGAGATTTAGCCAATCGAACACACAAGAACTATTTGATCTGTGCTCCTACGGGAATTGCCGCTCTAAACGCCAATGGGGTGACGATTCACTCACAGTTTCTCTTGCCTTTTGGAAGTTTTATTCCTGATCCAACCTACCGTTTAACAGCGGAGCAGGAACGCGGGTTTCATACCCGAGAGATACTTTTCCGATCGCATCCACTCAATGCTGTACGTCAAAAAGTTCTACAAGCCTTAGAGCTTTTGGTGATTGATGAAGTAAGCATGCTAAGGGCGGATGTCTTGGATGCCATTGATGTTCGCCTCCGTCAGGCTAAGAACAATTGGAAGAAGAGTTTTGGGGGTGTGCAGGTATTATTTATCGGTGACTTGTTTCAACTTCCTCCCATTTTGAAAGATGCTGAACGCGGCGTGATGTCGCAATTCTATCCCAGCATTCACTTCTTTCATGCCCACGCATTGCGGCATGAAGGATTTGTCTATGTGGAGTTGGAAAAAGTGTTTCGTCAAACCGATGATGTCTTTATCAATGTGCTGAACAACCTTCGGCAGAATGTGATTACAGAGGAAGATAGAAAACTCTTGAATGCTCATTTTAAGCCGGGAGCAGAGCGTGAAGAAGGAGTGATAACCCTTGCTACTCACAACCGACAAGTGGATGAGATCAACACGAGGTCTCTGGAAGCTCTAGAGGCAGATACGTATTATTACAGTGCTACCGTGGAAGGTGATTTCCCAGAGAGCATGTATCCCTGTGAATTGAAGTTGGAATTGAAGGTGGGCGCTCAGGTGATGTTCATCAAGAATGATTCGTCTATTGTCAAGCGCTATTACAATGGCAAATTGGCCAAAGTGGTTGATTTGGATGAGGATACCATTACCGTTATTCTCGATGGTGAAACGGATGAATACATTGTTCCACAAGAGAAATGGGAGAACACCAAATATGCCGTGGAAGACGATGAGATCAATCCTGAACTGAAGGTGGTTGGAGCCTTCTATCAATATCCCATCAAACTCGCATGGGCCGTGACCATTCACAAGAGCCAGGGACTCACATTCGACAAAGCACTTATTGATGTCGGTAAGGCCTTTGCGCCAGGGCAAGTCTATGTGGCACTGAGCCGATTGCGAAGTCTAGATGGACTAACCCTGCGAACACCCATTCCAGCAAGTGCCGTTGATAACGACGCCGAGGTAGTTCGTTTTACAGAACAGAAGAAGTCGAATCAAGATCTTGAAAGTGCGTTAAACACTGGAAAAACACAATACATTACAGAGTTGGTGATGGAGGCTTTCAATTTAGACCCTGTCCGACTCAAGATGGATAAAGTAATGTCCAAGTGGCCGAGTGTTCTGAATTTTAATTTGGAGCGAATTGACAAGTGGCCCAGAACCTGGAAAGAATCGTTCGAGGAGTTATATGGTGTGAGTCAGACTTTCAAAGCGCAGTTGTTTCGACTGCTTCAAGGGGGAGATCATCAGCAAATGTTCGCTCGATTAACGAAAGGTGCAGAGTATTTCGAAGCTCAACTCAAAGAGCGCCTCCTTCTCATTTATGGTTTTCAAGCCGACATTCAACGCTTCAAAGGGGTGAAGAAAATGACCAACGATTTAGAAGAAGTCGATCTTCAGATCATTGGGGTATGGCAGCGTGTTGCAACAGTGGTTGGATGGACTCAGAGTTTATTGGGTGGAGGATTGCCAGAGAAAGATCCACGCATTCAAGAGAGAATTGTCAAGTGGAGAAAAGAGCATATTGAAGCCGAAGTGGAACGCGCCAAGAACGATTTATCGCTCATGAGTGGCAAGCGTTCTCGTAAGGGCAAAAAACGCACAGGTGAGGTGAAGACGAAGAAGGAATCTACCTATGAAGTGACCTTTAAGCTCTTTGATGATGGAAAGGATATTGCTGAAATAGCCAAGGAACGCGATCTCACAGAAGCCACCATCGTAGGACACTTATCAAGAGGAGTTTCTATAGGTAGAGTAGATCTAAAGAAGTTGATGGACGCCGATAAGGTGGAGGAAATTGCCAAGACCTACAAAGGGCAGGATTCGCTCTCTGACTGGAAGGCCGACACAGGAGATGCTTATAGTTACGTAGAACTGAGATTGGTGCAAGCCCACTTGAATGCCGTAGGTGAAGACGAGTGAACATAGCCACTAGTAACCTGTTGCAAGTAGGTAGAACGAATGTTAACGGAGCTGTTCTCATTTTCGAGAAAGAGGTTACAGAATATTCGTCTAGAAAAATGATAGAAAGGCAAGTAGTGTACGATATAGTTATTGTTGGGGCAGGACCCATTGGGCTAGCATGTGGAATAGAAGCTCAAAAGCGAGGATGGAACTACGTTATTATAGACAAAGGTCCTCTCGTTCAATCGCTTTATAATTATCCATTGGGAATGACCTTTTTCTCCACAAGCGACAAGCTTGAAATAGGAGATGTTCCCTTTATAAGCCACAACCACAAACCGACCCGAAGTGAAGCCCTTGAATATTACCGGAGGGTGGCTCAATCTTGGAAGTTAAATCTGGCACTTTATGAGTCGGTTGAAGAGATTACAGGAGAAGATGGAGCGTTCTCCGTCCAAACTTCAAAATCATCCTACACCGCGAAGAAAATCATCATTGCCACCGGATTCTACGACATTGCACATCGCTTGAATATTCCTGGTGAGGAGCTGCCTAAAGTGCAGCACTACTACCGAGAGGCTCACCCATATTACGGGCAAAAGTTGGCCGTGATTGGAGCTATGAATTCCGCCGTGGACGCAGCACTCGAATGTTGGCGCAAGGGGGCGGAAGTCACCATGATTGTCCGCAAGGGTGAAATTGGTGACCGGGTTAAATACTGGGTTAAACCAGATATTGAAAACCGCATTGAAGAAGGGAGCATCAAGGCCTACTTTCATTCTGAAGTACTTGAAATCCGAGATCATTCCATTCGGATTCAAACACCCGAGGGAGAGAAAGAGATTGAAAACGACTTTGTATTGGCCTTAACGGGCTATGAACCCGACTACTCATTCTTGAGCAAGTTGGGAATACAGCAAAGTGAGGATGGACTGCGAAAACCCATCTATGACTCTGATACCATGGAGACCAATGTGAGCGGAATCCATCTTGCGGGCGTGATTTGTGGCGGAATGGAAACCAATAAATGGTTCATTGAAAACAGTCGTGTTCACGCAGAGGTCATTGCGAAACACTTGGAGAATCATCTCACTGCCATCTAACGGGCTCTTTTCCTAACTTCCAATAAACGTAGGTAGAACCTGCTGAAGTGACACGTGTTTTAATGGGGAGGATAAATTTTTCATTGTACCACGCTTCGTAGATGTGGCCTGGAGCAACGGCAAAGCGGTGGGCGACTGGGATTTTTTCAAAGGAAGTAAAATGGCTATTTAGAGAGTCTTTCTTAATCTCCGATACTTGATAAAACACAATATCTCCAGAAGTGGAGTTAAAGATAGGAAGGTCGATGGTGTCCTTTATCGTATCGATTTTACTCAGCAGTAAATCCAGCTGGATGGCATCTATGGTGCCCGGTAAGATAGGGTAAGGGATAAAGTCGCCGCCTTGGCTAACACTGGCTGATTCACGCGAATACTCAATCTGTGTCTTTTTACTGCCTTGGTGATTCACATGTTTAAGTGGACGTCCCCAATGATCGAGTTTCAAGGTGTCTTCAAAGTGAAGCCCTTCTGCAACCATCGACTGTGTGCGCAAGAATCCATCATCCGTGGGTACGATATGGATAAATACTTCAATTGGAGTTTGAGACAGCACACCATTATCTTCAATAAACATCTTATAATGTGCACTTTCGGCTTCTATTTTAGTGGCATTACTAGGAATGCGTGTACAAGCCAGCGCTAAAAGAGGGAGTAGAAAAGCTGCATATTTCATACTGCAATGTACGTACAGAATGGGTCAATTCATCTCGTCGAAGTATCTTGCTGATTCAAATGCAATTTTCCTATCATGAAGTATGTGTCTTGGAATGTTAACGGTGTAAGAGCTGTTGCGAAGAAAGGTTTTGCCGAAGCCGTAAAGGCGATGGAGGTAGACGCGATTTGTCTGCAAGAAACGAAAGCAACTCCCGAGCAAGTAGAAGAAGCCGTCGCTGAGTTAGAAGAGTATTCTGTTTACGCCGTTGGGGCAGAGCGGAAAGGGTATTCTGGTACCGCTATTCTGACAAAAGTGAAACCACTATCCGTGTCTTACGGCATTGGTATAGAAGAACACGATACAGAAGGAAGAGTGATTACCTGTGAGTTTGACGAACATTACCTCGTTACAACCTATGTTCCAAATTCTGGAAATGGATTGAAGCGATTGGATTATCGCAGTGAATGGGATGTAGCGATGCTGAATTACTTAAAAGGATTGGAAGAATCTAAACCCGTGATTTGGTGTGGCGACTTAAACGTAGCTCATCGTGAGATTGACATTGCCCGCCCGAAGTCGAACTACAACAAAACGGCGGGTTATACTCAAACTGAAATTGATGGGATGACTCGCTTTTTGGAGTCAGGTATGATTGATACATTCCGTTCTCTTCATCCTGATGAGGTGAAATACTCTTGGTGGAGTTACCGAGGAGGAGCAAGAGAGAAGAATATTGGCTGGCGCTTGGATTACTTCCTCGTTTCGGAAAGCTTGGAGAGCAAAGTGAAAGAAGCCTTCATCCTCAATGAAGTTGAAGGCTCCGATCACTGTCCTGTTGGAGTTGTTCTATCTTAAACTTCAACCAGCTTTCGCGAGTTGATTTTCGTGAACAGCTTCAAACATATATTCGGCCCGGGCAACCTTTGAGGTTCGCTTCGGGCCTTTTAGTATGCGGACAAATACCCGCAGTTTTACTTGTCTTTTTTCGGAGGAGTAGAAGCGTGCGAGAAGTTCTACAGTGTCGCCAACTTGGGCGTCATCAAACTTGTCGAGTTCTACGCGTCTTCTGAATTTCTCGTATTCAGGTGCAACACTGATGAGTGTTTGACACGGTTCTTTGGTGCTTTCTTCAATCTCTTGAAGGAGTTCCCAAAGCTTCAGTTTGCCGTTGGAATCGGCTTTTGGAGCAGTAACCTCGAAAGTTCTGCTGAAGGTGTTACTGGTTTCGGCTTTGATGCTTTTCAATAAGTCTTTCATAATAGTAAGGGTATGGGGGATAATACACTGGATTCAGGACGGTTCGAAGCGGTGTTCCAATAGTGATTTCGTTGATTACCACAGACTTGATTCATCATTTGTTTCATGATTGCAAAAATTTGAATGGACATTGTTTACAGATTTTGGGTTAAAAAAAAAGAGGTGATTCCTTGCGGAAGCACCTCTTTCTCTGATTGTCTTTTTCGGGTCACTTAACGTGATGTGAGGCACTCCTGCGGTATGCAAATACAATTCATCACCCACATAAAATTGCGGTGACCGAATTGAATTGTATACTGCTTCGAAGTGTTCACGGTACGAATTTAACGAATGTGTTTAATTAATCGTGTAGAAGGCCTCTGAAAATTATTGGGCCTTGATACTGTCTCTATAACGGATGAAGGCATTGTAGAGTTGGGGATCTTTCATTTCAGCGATATTCACACTGGAGATAAATTGCTGAATCTCTGTGTTTTTTATCGGTCCACGAATGCGGCGAAGCGACTGAACCACTAGGTTTTGATACTTCGGATTTTGATCTTGTCCCACTATACTCAACATCATGAGTGCAGCACCTTCTGCATTGCCTGTTTCCATAAAGATGGTGGCTTTGTCAAGGCGAATAGTGATGTTAAACGGACTGATCTCTAATCCCTTATTGTACATCTCCATGGCTTTATCGTATTTCTTTTGGTAGAAGTACATTTTGCCGTATTGAGAATAGGTTGCCACATGCCATGGATGAATCTCTAGTGCGCGTTCAAAAGCCGATTCAGCTTCAGCAAATAACCTCGGATCATGCCCACGCATGGTAGCGGTTACAGAATTGGAAAGCCCCGCAAAGTAAGGGATGGGATTTGCAACGTAATCCACATCCACAATGTCTAGATCTACGTCTTTATACGTGTTTAAGATTTGCACGGGGTCTTGGTTGTCATTCCCAATATTGATGATGGAAACCTTTGCTTCCTGAGGGAATCGTCTTCCAGTAACGAAAGTGCTAAACAGGGCAAGAACGAGAATCAGTCCATTGGCAGCAGATGCTTTGAAGTGATACGATTTCGTTTCGTGAAGAATGAACGCTGCTGCAAACATGGCAGGAATAGCCAGATCAACTCTCTCAATCGGGAACTCGCCCATAGCGTAGGCGGAGAACCCAATAAAAAGGGCCACAGAAGAGAGGAGGATTTTGTGTTCTTCGCGGTCTTGTGATTTCTTGAGTTTCAGTATTCCCATTCCCATAACTCCTCCAAAGAAAACGATGTAGAGTAGTCCACCTGGAATTCCTCCTTCTGCAAACATCCACACATAATCATTGTGTGGTCTAAGCATGGCCGTTTCGCCATTGGATACTCTCGTGTTGGTATGAGCGAGGCCGTATTTTGGAAAGTTAATTTTCCATTGACCTGCGCCAACGCCTTCCAGAGGATGTTCTGCAACCATCTTCATAGAATGGCTCCAGTACAAGAAGCGAAGTTCAATATTGTCGGATGCAACAACGGTATCCTTCGACTTAGATAGTCCTGAAACACCAACCAATCCCATGAGGATGATTCCAAAGACGATTCCAATGACTTTGGTAGGGATGAGTGTCTTTTCAGCGTCTTTTACCTTAAAGACAATCACTCCCACCAACAAGAAAATGGTGGCTGCGAAAGTGCCTATCCAAACGCCTCTGGTCTTTAAGAGGATAATCAACAAAACGCTGAGACCAAGAGACAGCATTGCGCCGTTCTTCCAACGTTTGTCTTTGTCCCAAAGGGAATAAAGAGAGCCAGCAGCGCTGAGCAGCATGGCAGCACTTAGAAAGTTCTTATGTCCAAATGGAGCTCGGATGTTGAGGAGATCTTCCACTTGCAAGTATGCGCCTAGTCCGAGGGCACCTCCTACAATACCATAAACCACCAATCCTCTAGAAAAATCTCGGTAGGTGAGATACTTTCTTTGGATGGCCACGCTACCTAGAAGAAGGACGGCGCCATACAGTGCGAAACGGGAAGAGGTGAGGAGCCATTCTGGCGAGCTGTAAATCTCCGCGATGAATCCTGTGAGGGTCATCCATGCAGTAAAAACGAGCCAGAGAATAGAGAGGATCGGAATTTTTGTTTCCGATTTGTTCTTGGAAAAAATGAAAATTCCAGCGCCTGATAGGAGAGCAGACCAGACTAAAGTTCGGATGATAAGGAAGTGCTCCGTTATTCCCGTATGCTTGATGATGGGAGTTAATCCGAATGCGATGATAAGAATCCAACCAAGGGTGGTGGTAGCTCTAGAATTTTGGCTCATGCTGAAAAGGACTTAGACGACACAAGGTACAATCTAAGCACTTCAAATCGCAAGCCTTTCGATGAGGTAGGGGTATAAAAAGCGAAGTCCCGCCAAAAGGCGGGACAGATCGCAATAAACAAAGCTGATGGTTACTGCTTACGCGTCGGTTCCAACTACTTCGAAGTTGTAGTCGAAGCTCACCTCACGGTGAAGGCGCATTTTAGCAGTGTGCTTTCCAACGTTTTTGATAGAACCACCAAGGATTTGGATGAAGCGACGATCCACTTCGTAACCCATTTTGGCAAGTTCATCAGCCAAGCTGCTATTGGTAATGGCTCCGAAGAGTTTACCGTTTTTACCAGCTTTAGCAGAAATCTTAAGTTCAGCTTTCTGAAGGTTATCAGCGATTGTTTTCGCGTCTTCGATCATCTTCGCCTCTTTGTGAGCGCGCTGACGAAGGTTTTCTGCTAGAACTTTCTTTGCTGATTCAGTAGCTAAACGAGCTTTTCCTGAAGGGATCAAGTAGTTACGACCGTAGCCGTCTTTTACTGTTACCACTTCGTCCTTGAATCCAAGGTTCTCTACGTCTTGAATGAGAATGATATCCATGGTAAACCCTTATTTCAAGTTGTCAGCCACGTATGGCATAAGGCCTAGGTGACGAGCACGCTTGATGGCAACTGACAATTTGCGTTGATACTTAAGTGAAGTTCCTGTGATACGACGTGGAAGGATTTTACCTTGCTCGTTTACGAAACGAAGAAGGAACTCAGGATCCTTGTGGTCGATGTGCTTGATGCCGTACTTCTTGAAACGACAATACTTTTCCTTGATGCCGGTGTCAATGCTGATCGGCTGAAGGTAGCGGATTTCGCTCTGTGAAGAGGCTTGTGCTGTTTGCTCCAGATTCATGATACTCTAGAATTAGGCGTTAGACTTTTGCTTCTTGCGACGCTTATCTGCGTACTCCACACCGTACTTGTCCATCTTAACGGTCAAGAAACGCATGATACGCTCGTCACGCTTCATTTCTACTTCCAATGGAGCGATAGCCGCACCTGGAGCTGTGAATTCAACAAGGTGGTAAAAACCACTCTTCTTTTTTTCAATTGGGTAAGCGAATTTCTTCAATCCCCAATTTTCATGATTGATGATCTCTGCACCATTCTTCTTAAGAATGTCGAGATACTTGTCTGCCGCTTCCCTTACCTGTTCATCAGATAAGACGGGATTCAAAATGAAAACGGTCTCGTACTGGTTCATAAATAGTTGAATTTGAACACGATTCACGTTTATTCGTAAATCGGGCGGCAAAGATAGAATAATGATGTGGTTTATGCAAGAGATTGAGTAGATGGCAGATGCTGGCGCAAAGCCTTTTTTCATTCTCTCTTAGAAGCCGTAAAAATACATACTTCCTAGCAACGGTATTCCCCACATCTGAGTATGGTTTGATTTCTGTCAGTTCTTACTTAAATGTGGTTAAATCAGTAAGTGGGGTGCTTGAGATCTGAAGTTTTGAATAAGCGGATTTTATCTTGAGTCGATCAAACCTAATTTAATGTATAAGCCATGAATGAGTTCGTCATCAAGTATTAAGTCTGTATGCGTTTCAATAGGGATGTAGAGGTTTTCGGTGGTTACGCTTCTAAATTGGAATGAGTGTGACCAAGGAATAAGGCTCATAGAGTTGATGGTGCAGGAAGTGTTCAATTTTACGCGGTTGGAAATTAGGTGAGTATTTGCTTAGGATTGGGATCCCTTAATGGGCTCTGTTTCTTGAGATGAGGTTTCAACTAAGGCATTTTAGGCTCGACTCTCACAGAACGAGTTCAGGAGTTGTTGGTCTCCTAGGCTCTACTCTTGTGAAAAGATTGTTGAAAATGTTAGTTCTCTATCCTCTCAAGTCTGTTGCGTGCCCTTTTCATTCTACTATCTTTGTCCTTCTCCTATGAGCACAGATAATCAATACATCGTTTCAGCCCGTAAGTATCGTCCATCTACCTTTGAATCGGTAGTGGGGCAATCGCATATCACCAATACCTTGGAGAATGCAATTGAGAAAGATCACTTGGCTCAAGCTTTGTTGTTCTGTGGACCACGTGGTGTAGGTAAAACCACTTGTGCACGTATTCTCGCTAAGAGGATTAATGAGCACTATGGTGGAGAGAACGAGGATTACAGTTTGAATATCTTCGAACTCGATGCCGCATCGAATAACTCGGTAGATGATATTCGAAACTTGATTGATCAAGTTCGCTTTGCGCCTCAAGTAGGCGAATTCAAAGTGTATATCATCGATGAGGTTCACATGTTGTCTCAAGCGGCTTTCAACGCGTTTTTGAAGACGTTGGAAGAACCGCCTAAGCACGCCATTTTCATTTTGGCAACCACGGAGAAACACAAGATCATTCCTACGATTCTCTCTCGTTGTCAGATCTTCGACTTCAAGCGAATTACGGTTGAAGATATCGCCAAGCACCTCGCTTGGGTTGCCCAACAAGAGGATATCACTGCAGATCCTGATGCGCTTCATCTCATTGCTCAAAAGGCAGATGGCGCATTGAGAGATAGCCTTTCCATCTTCGATAGAATTGCCTCTTTCTCAGATCAGAACATCACCTACCAGGCGGTACTGGATAATTTGAATATCCTCGATTACGACTACTATTTCCGAGCCGTTGATTCGATTATGGCAGGCGATGTTCAAAATACGCTTTTGCTGTTCCGAGAGGTATTGGATAAAGGCTTTGATGGCCACATGTTCATTACAGGCTTGGCCGCTCATTTCCGCGATTTGTTGGTGGGGAAGGATGCAGCAACCTTGTCGCTTTTAGAAGTGGGTGAGAATATCCGCCAACGCTACATCGACCAAAGTGGACAGTGCAGTTTGCCTTTCTTGGTAAATGCCTTAAAAGTCTGCACGGAGTGCGATGAAAAGTACAAGGCGAGTCACAATCCTCGCCTCCACGTTGAAGTCGCATTGCTTCAACTTCTACAACACGTCGCGTTTGCCGACGAAAAAAAAAAATGACGATCCAAAACGGATAGTCCTTCCAGCCCCCGGTCAACCAGCTTTAGCACCCGCTCAGGCAAAGTCAGCTCCGCGCCCTGTTCAAGAAGTTCATATAGAGGTTGAAAAACCAGCCTCAACGCAAGAGGTAGCCCCTTCTAAACCAATTCCTCAACCCAAAGAAGACCCTGTCGTTTCTCGTCCGTCTAAGCGCGGCTCTAGAATGCGCGGATTCTCTTTGAAGGATATGGATGCTCCGAAGGAGGAGACAAAAGACGGCGAAGTAGAGGAAGAGACCCTTTCATCTACTCAAGGCCTTCCCGAAGAGTATTTTTCGGAACACGAAATGAAGGATGTTTGGAAGCGATACCTGTCTAAGGTGGAGCACAAGAAATCCATTTACAATACCCTCTCCCGCCACGAGCCTAAGTTGCTAGATAAGACGATCATTGAATTGGTTCTAGACAACAAGACACAAGAAGGATATTTGCAATCGGGACGCGCCGACCTGATGGCCTTTCTTCGTACGGAGCTCAAGAACTTCAAAGTGGAATTGAAGACGGTAATTACAGAGAGCGAGCAAGTAAAGAGTTTGTACACTCCGGATGAGAAGTATAGACATATGGTAGAGAAGAATCCATTGTTGGCAGAATTCAGAAAGAAGTTAGACCTCGACTTAGAGTAATTGCCTCACTTCTTGAAGGTTGAATTTCGTAGTTTAGACCTGCTAACTTGAATTTAACCTCACTATGAAGCAACGAATAGGCGCTCTCATTACTCTCACATTTGTTGCGATTTCTACAATCCTTTGGTGGAATTCACCAACTGATCCAAAATCAAAGTATCGGGAGATAATTGCCAATCATCCTTTTGCTCAGCGAAAGGCGATGACCGTAGAGGAATTGAATTCCATACCCAAGAAAGATCGACCTGATTTGGCTTGGGAACAGAACTTCCTTGCAACGATAGATCCGGCTTTAGGGCGCCCCGCACCAGAGCGTTTGTCCGTGGTCTACCAGACCATTGCTGCTCAGTATAATTCAAACAAAGTCACCCCGGGGTTTGCCACAACTCCATGGGAGGAACGCGGACCTAACAATGTAGGAGGACGCACGCGGGCTATTATGTACGATCCCAATGACCCTACTCACAAGAAGGTTTGGGCGGGTGGTACATCAGGAGGCTTATGGTACAATAATGACATCACAGATCCCACTTCAACTTGGATAGCTGTTAACGACTTTTGGGCAAACCTATCGGTTACGGCCATTGCACATGATCCGACCAATTCGAACATCTGGTATGTAGGAACAGGCGAAGGTTGGGGAACCGGTGCAACCCGAGGAGCTGGAGTATGGAAATCAACCGATGGAGGTTCAACTTGGAACCAATTGTCGGCCACCACTTCATGGTATTACGTGAATGACTTGATAGTTCGCAATGAAAGCGGAACAGGGGTACTTTATGTAGCCTGTAGAGATAACTTTTACAGTGGCGCATGGCATGGAAACGGTCAGGGGTTGCAACGCTCCATCAATGGTGGTACGAGCTTTTCCCAAGTGTTGCCGAATGTTTCGGGACAGAGCTACAACTATGCACCTGCCGATCTGGAATTGGCCAGCAATGGTCGAATTTGGGTAGGGACGCAATCGGCCTCTTATGGAGGTGGAGGAGGAAGAATTCTCTACAGTGATAATGGAACGAGTTGGACCACGGCATATTCCTCTTCTGGTACAGGCAGAGTGGAATTGGCATGTGCACCGAGTAATGCATCTTTTGTGTATGCTGTAGTGGAGAGTGGCGGACAAGTTCATGAGATGGTCAATACAATTAATGCGGGCTCTACGTGGAATGCCATGAATGAACCGAGTGATGCCGACCCTGGAATTCCCGCCTCCGACTTCAGTAGAGGACAAGCCTGGTACGATTTGATTTTAGCCGTCCATCCCACCAATCCCAATATGGTTTATGTGGGAGCTATCGACTGTTTCAGAAGTTCGAATGGCGGAAGTACATGGACACAACTTTCCCATTGGTATGGAGGTTATGGCTTCCCGAATGTCCATGCTGATCAACACCAAATGATCTTCAACCCGGGTAACTCCAACGAGATGCTATTGGGCAATGATGGAGGAATTTACCGAATGACAGGAACTGCTGGAACCACTTCTGTTTCGTCTCGAAATAACGGTTACAACGTCACCCAGTTCTATTCCTGTGCGATTCACCCCAATGCAAACAATGTTCAGGCATTAGCGGGTTCGCAAGACAACGGTACACAGCGATTTACTTCACCAGGTGTCGGTGCGACCAATGAGGCTACAGGTGGTGATGGGGCGTTCTGTTTCATCGATCAGACCAACCCCAATCTGTGGATATCCTCCTATGTGTATAACACCTATTACAGATCCATCAACGGAGGTACGTCCTTTTTGAGTACAGAAATTTTGAATGATCCCAATACTGGACGGTTCATCAATCCCGCCGATTACGATGATAATCTCGGGATACTATACTCTGCCCGAACGAACTCAACTCTAAGTAGAGTGAGTAATGTTGCGGGGTCGCCAACAGCTTCGTCCATTGCGATTAGCGGAATGTCGGATATGGCCTCGCACATTCGTGTTTCGCCTTACACGACGACCTCTACCACCTTATTCGTCGGAACAGGATCGGGCGACTTGTACAAGGTGACCCAAGCCAACGGAAGTCCTTCCTCTACGAGTATTGGTTCCGCACTTCCGGCAGGATACATCTCTTGTGTGGAGGTTGGCGCTTCTGAAAATGAGTTGATTGTGACGTATAGTAATTATGGAATGACTTCCGTTTGGTATACCAATAATGGTGGCGCTTCTTGGGTTTCTAAGGAAGGCAGTTTGCCTGATATGCCTGTGCGTTGGGCCTTGTTCAATCCTCACAATAGAAATGAAGTTCTACTAGCTACAGAGGTGGGCGTTTGGACGACATCCAATTTCAATTCTACCTATCCTTCCTGGTCGCCAAGCAATCAAGGGTTGGCGAATGTTAGGGTGGATATGCTCCAAATGCGCAGTTCAGATGACGAAGTGATTGCAGCCACCTATGGACGAGGCTTGTTCACGAGTAATGGATTCGCGCCTCCAGCCATGCCAGTTGCCAATTTTGGAGCAGTAAAGACCGTAGCATGTACCAATGAAGCCATTCAACTAGTGGATTCGAGTACGGGAGTTCCAACTTCTTATAGCTGGAGTATTTCTCCGAATACGTATAGCTACATCAACGGGACTGGCGCTTCATCCCATCAACCTGAAGTGCATTTTAGCGCTGCTGGGCAGTACACCATTACTCTAACGGTTTCGAATGGAAGTGGCACCGATACGAAAACGCGAAATCAATTTATTCAGGTAGGTGGATATTCTTTGCCATTTACGGAAGACTTCCAATCGAGTATTTCAGATTGGACTTTAGACAATCCGGATGGGAGTCATACATGGAAAGTGGTAACGGCCCATAATGGTTCATCCTCCAACAAAGCTGCAGTAGTAGAGAATTACTTCTACAATGGTGTGGGACAAAGAGATGGTTTGATTTCACCTCCACTCAATTTCTCCAGCTATGCTTCGGTTTCACTGGATTTTGAATATGCCTACCGCCGCTATGGAGTGGGGTATGAGGATAGTTTAGCCGTATATGTTTCTACGGATTGTGGTACCACTTGGACTCGTGTTGCTTCTTACAAAGAAACAGGTAGCGGAGGTTTCGTAACAGGGCCGAACAACACCAATGCATTTGTGCCAACTGGAGCTTCAGAATGGTGTGGAGCCAGTCCGGCATGTCCGACCTTAGATATCAGTGCATTTGCTGGTCATTCGGATGTGTTGGTAAAGTTTGAAAACATCTGCGGATATGGAAACAATCTATATATCGACAACATCAACATTCAAGGGGTATCCGCCTCTCCACCTTCATCAGCTTTTCATGTATCCGCTACTTCTGTTTGTCCGAGCGAAGTGTTGAGCTTGACCGATAATTCAACGGGTGGTCCAACCTCTTGGAGCTGGAGTTTCTCACCTCCTACAGGGGTATCCTATGTAAATGGTACCAATGCGAATAGTCAATCTCCACAGGTGAGTTTTTCTACGCCAGGAACGTATTCCATCAATTTGACCACTACAAATTCCTATGGTTCAAACGCCTCTTCTCAAGTAATTCAAGTAGACTCATTAGTGGTTTCTACGGTGAGTGTAAATGCCATGAGTACAAATGTTTGCTTCGACGAGCAGGTGGCCTTCGTGGCAGGTGGATCGAATCTGGGAACCCATCCTCAGTACTTGTGGTACCTCAATGGAATTCTACAACCGAGTACATCTGTATCATGGATCCATTCTTCTTGGTCGGTGGGAGATTATGTGCAATGTAAGGTGATCCCAGATGTGGATTGTCCAGCTGCGGATACGGTAAGCAGTTCGATTATCAATATGACGGTAGACCCTGGACTTAATCCTATCATCTCTATCAGTTCAGCCGATACGGTTTGTGGGGCTACAGCAACATTGGTTACCATGAATTATTCCAATGCAGGACCAAGTCCAACGATAGAGTGGTTTGTTGATGGAGTTCAAATTGCTCAAACCGGCGCTTCAGTCTACATTTCTCGTCAAGTGGACTACACGCTCTACGGGGTGCTTACAACAGATGAGCCCTGTGAGAAGTCGGATACAACTCCGCTCAAAACGATTTATGTAGACACGGCATATTCACCTAGTGTCTCTTTGGTGAGTTCACCGAGTTCGGTATGTGCGGGAGATTCTGTGTTTTTCACGGCAACAGGACTGGGAGCAGGGCCTGGAGCCTATTACCAATGGGAAGTAAATGGAATCGTCCAATCTGGAGTAACGGGAAACACTTTCTTTATACCAGCGCTACAGGGAGGAGAGTATGTGCTAGTGAGATATTTTACTACTCAGAACTGCTCTTTCTCGAATTTTGATTCCGATGTGATTCAGATTCCTGCAGGAAGCGGACCGCCATCTGTTGCTATTCAGCTAGATTCGTCTAGTGTTGGTAGCTATTGTGACGGTCAAAATTTTGTCTTCACGGCCACGGTTAGCAATGTCTCCCCATATGAAAATGTCACTTGGATGAAGAATGGAGTAGTAGTGGGCACAGCTCATCATGGAGTATCTCAAACGTTTAACGGTCTAAATAATGGCGATCAGATATCGGCTACGATCACCTCCACACTTCCATGTGTGTTAAATCGGATAGATACAAGTGATGTTCTGGTCATGAATTTGGCACCTCTACCAGTGGTCACATTGACGGGGTCCATTTCTCGCATGAACCTTTGCGAAGAGGATACAGTGGACTTGACATTTAGTCCTTCGGGTGGTACACTCACGGGACAGGGTCTAGTCGGAAATCAGTTCATTCCAACGATTGCTGGCAATGGAGTGAAGTGGGTTCGCTATGCTTATGCCGACCCTTCCACGGGCTGTTCGACCTATCAAGTCTTGAATTTCAACGTGACTTTAGTTCCCAAACCAACGGTGAATTACATCAACGGTAAATTAGTTACCCCTCTCAATGGATATGATTACCAGTGGTACGACGGCAATGGAGTCATTATCGGGGCAACAAACAGTTCATACACTCCCACTCAAAATGGAGTGTACCGATTGGAAGTATCGAAAGATAGCTGTTCGAAGATGTCTGATGAGTTGATAGTAGATGATATCAGTGTCCCAGAATGGAAGGGGATTGAAGCTCTGTTATTGTATCCGAATCCAACACAACGAATGCTTACACTCTATTCGAACTCTACAGTTACGGATGAGGTTGTCTTGACCATTTCCGATGCAAAGGGAGCTGTGTTGACCACTCGAAGTACAACGATAGAAATCGGTGAAAATCGCGTGGAATTCGATTTGTTGAATTGGCCTCCGGGTGTGTATACCCTACAGATTCAAGGTAGAACTGGAGTTGCCGTCAGAACTTTTGAAGTAGCACAATAATGCGACGTTGGATTGGAGTAGCGCTTCTAGCTGTATTGGTCAGCTGTAGTTCAAAAGTGGGACATCCGCAGGATTCTGGATATGTGTCAAGAGGTATTTCAGGTCAGGGGCAGCGGTACATTTCCATCACTTTTGTTCCCGGCGATGGACACGTTCGTCCCATTGAAGGAATCAGCCTAAATGAAGTGCCTCTGTCCTACAATTGGGAGAGTGGAACAACGACCAAGTTGGAATCATTTTGCCTGATTGATGTGCGATCCGAAACGGGGATGATCCTAGACTCAACCTACTATGCACTCTTTATTGCTGATGAGTTTGAATTGGAATTGATATATCCAGATGGAAGTGTTCAGGAACTCCTACTGGAAGAAGTAGAATACAACGCAGGATTGCGAGCTCAGTAGTAGTAGTTATACCTCGATGAATATGTATCAAACCAATCTACATTGCTTAATCTAACCCAATACCCAGCTCTGAAATTACTGCTGTACAATCCAGGTACTCGAAATGGCGGTTTGCTCAATCGTTCGTATTCTCCTACTGGGAGGTGCCGTTCGCGTTTATCAGGCAGCACGTATAGAAGCAAGGTGCTTACGGATTGATATTGCCCCAGACTTTCTAGATAATCCAAGTACTGGTGTGTAAGCTCGTCATCGTTTGGATTTTGCTGCAACTTCAATTCGTAGCTCACACAGTGGTAGAGTGTGTCATTGAGTTCTTCTGGATTTTGTGAGGCTGAGTGAACATCTTCACCGTAGTATTGAACGACGTCTTTCAATATATGCATGACGATATCTTGCGAGTCCTCCCTAATTCTTCGGCTCCAAAATCCCGTCACATATCGGTTTGTATTGGTTGTTTGTTCTTCAATAAGCAATTGACAGATGTCGAACATGGAGTAGTCCGATCCATCGGTTAGATAGTTTGAATGGATGGCAAACTGTTTCTCGTAAAACTCCTCCTTCGAAATAAATCGATCGTAACCAATGTGTCGAACTACTTTGAAGATATTCACCAATACCTCAGCCTTTTCGGGAAACAGGGAATTGCTTTGGTTATACCGATCTGAATACTGAACATAGGTAAGTATGGGGTTTTCAGATTCTAATGCGGCTGGAAGCAATTCGAATAGGTGGTTGCGAATGGAAGTGTTGAGGTATTTTACGTTTCGATCATTCCCTCTAGGATAGGGCTTTAAGGTGAGGGGAACACTATAATTTGTGTCGGGTGAATAAACATTGAGTACGTTGTCATCCACCTCATAAAAATGAAATGGACTATAGCCTGTTGGACTAATGTCTGCATACTTTTTTACTCGGTTATCAAGCTTGTTGATTTCATTGTTATTGGAAGAATACGAGCTGTAAATCGAAAACACACCATAGCCAATTGAATCGCCGATGAACTCTGCGAGGTATTGACGAATGATAGCGTTTGGAATGTGGCCTCGATAATGTGTACGGTGTATTGGAAAGAACAAATCGGGGTCTTTCTGATGATCTTTCTCGTAGTAGAATCGATCGGGATAATATTGTCCTGTAATTCTGTCGATGGAATAATACTCTGCTTTGCATCGTAGGCTTAATCCGCCTTTTTCTACTTCGTGTAAGGAAATTGAATCAGGGTTGAAATCCGCAGGAAGAGTTGCGGGAAGATTGAAAGATTTGACTTCCATTACCCATCCCTTTTCATTTGTAATACAAAGGGATATATTCCTCTTTGTGATTTCTATAGGTGTAATCCAATAGGCCGATGTTCGATGGCCAGTCCACCGCACAATACGAATGGATTTCTCAGTTAGCCAATCTGTGTTTTGTGGGAGGGGTGGAAATCTACTTTCATTGATGGTGTCGTGATAACCGCATTCAAAGTAGGGTTTTCTATAGGTGTTGTCGTATTCTGTAAGGAGAGAATAAATCGATACAGATTCTCCTGTCCGCAGTTCGTAACATCCACTAAGACTGAGTAGTAGAAGGAAGTAGAGTGAGGATTTTAGAAAGCGGAGACGCATAGTGTAAGATTGTAGCGTGAATTTAATGAACTTGAAAAGAATGATTCCTAGTATCTTCGTTCACATGAAAGTATTCCGATTTCTTCCGGTTGTGATCATGATGGCGATGTTGACTTCCTCTCAGAATGCGCCACTTATTGAGAAGTACGAGTTGATGGGACGCTTCGAGCCTTCTGAGCATTCTGATTTTACCTCATTGCCTTCTCGTTACACCAATAGAGAAAGCGCATGGTTGAGAAAAGAAGCTGCTGAAGCCTTTATGTTGATGGCAGATTCGGCCGCTGCAGATGGCATTCGAATTTTCGTCGTTTCAGCAACTCGAAATCATGAATATCAAGAAGAAATATGGACAAGAAAATGGGCTTCTCAAAATGGCGACGAAGCAGAAAAGGCCCTTGCTATCTTAGAATATAGTTCTATGCCAGGAACCTCTCGTCACCATTGGGGAACGGATCTCGATATTAACTCCGTAGAACCCTCTTACTTTGAAAGTGGTCAGGGGGCACGTATCTACGAGTGGATGAGTGCAAACGCGCATAAGTTTGGATATTTTCAACCGTATACGGCCCAGATGAGAGGGCGAACGGGATACAATGAAGAGAAGTGGCATTGGTCGTATCAACCCATCGCACGTAAACTCCTGAAGGCTTATAATCACCTGGTTACTCCAGAGGATATTTCTGGATTCCCAGGGGCGGAAGTGAATGCTGAGATTGACGTAATCGGGAGATATGTTAATGGAATTGCAGATTTTCCCGGCGATCCATTTGTATCACCCATCTAGAGAAAAAGAAAAGGAGCAATGCCATACAACATTGCTCCGATTTGTTTTTAGAAGGCATTCAAATCTACAGGTCTCAAGGCGCCATACCATTTCAGTATGTGTTCACCTAAGTCTCCTGCATCTACGTGGAAGATGTAAACTCCAGATGCTATCGGGACACCGTAGTCATTGGTCAAGTCCCAAGTTACCCAAGTGGAGGCGTTGTTTTTTACAATTTGTCGGATGAGTGTACCATTGGTACTGAAAATGGAGATAGTACAGACTTCTGGCAAATTCGTCACTTTAACGGTATTGTCCAATTGTGAATTTTCATAAGCACTAGAGGCGTAATACGGATTGGGAACCACTCGAATATTGTCCAGTGCCGTGGTAGCGGTCTTCCGATCGGAACGCACCGTTGCAAAGGCTGTTGTATTGAATTTATACATAGGATTCGAATTGTTCTGTGGAGTAGTGTTGGCCGGTTGATAGGCCCCATAAGGACGATTCATTCGAATACTCGTTCTCGCTTCTGAAGGCATATTCGTATATGGGTCATTCTCAGCATAAACAGGAGTAGTGATAGGGATGTTGGTGTAGAAACACGCTTGGAAAATTCTCCGTTTGTTAATCGAAGATTCCAACGCCATGAATTCACTGTACATCGGGTTGTCCTTTTCATCATTTCCCTTGTAGGAAACGTCAATGAGGTCTAGTCCCCAGGTGACTTCTGGTGCAAATACATAGATGTAATGCTGACCTCCAAAGCGGTAACCTCCTGTGACATTGTCGCCTGGACTGACCGCTACAGTAGGAGTGGGGTTCCACAACATGTCATTTCCTCTTTCAGCGATCATCCAACTGTTTTCACCAAAAGCCATGTTGAGGCGTTGACCTGTTTCCACGTCGATGGCATAGCCAGGAAAGTACGACCATCCCTTGCCTTCGTTGGAATTATCGCGAACGAGCTGACCGTTCTGAAGGATCCATCCGTGTGCATTTCTCAGGCCGAGTTTCGCCGCTTTACCTTCAGAAAGTGCTGTGTCTTCACACATTTCAAACACGGGAACACGGGTCCATTTTGAAGGATCATCTGTATAGACAATGTCTACCGAGTGAAGATTCTTAGGATGAAGGCGTGAGCCAACATTGTTCACGATTTTATCAGAAGGTCCCATGCCATATACCGCATAACCCGAATCTGTTCCTCGATCCAAACCACTGGCATAGTAGAACGGTGCCCATGTTCCGCCAATCAGGTCCTCAAAGTACTGTTTCGGATCACCGCTGAAGTCTTTGTAAAGAAAGGCAGGTGCTTTTTGAGGATTGGTATTCGCTCCAGCTAGAATCCAGTTTAGAGGCGAGTAAGAGTCATCATCAGGAACACCAGAAAGCCACGCTTTGGTAGGATCGCTAAAGACGGTTTGAGCCGAGATGATTCCCGCATTAAAGATTCCATTGGTATCATTTCCTGGTTGTCGAACATTCTCTACGGTGATGGACAGCCCGAGTTCAGGAATGATTTGCTCGTTTAAGAATCCGATGTTACGTCGGGATGGAATCACGTCGGTTTCCGTTTCTAGTGTCCAATTGGCATCGGAGTCGGTTCCGTCGAATTTCATCACATAAGATCCTGCAGGAACATTTTTCGGATCTACCACTTTGACTTCCACAGGACCTCTGCCCGGTACATATGTGGCGCGTTCAGCACTGAAGGTGTTTACAATTTCATCTTCCGTTTCACGCGTCAGTTGCAGGTCAATTCCAGAGTTACCCATTCCTTCAATTCGGGTGATTTCTACCCCATCTCCATAGTCTGCATTGAGAATCAAACCGTCTTCTTCCGATTCCGTTCTATGCGGAATACCAGTGTAGGTGGCGATATTACTCCGACCTGCGATGAAAGGTTTCCGCTGACCATCTTCTCCAGAATAAGGGTCATACGGTTCATATTCATTGTAAGCATAAGCCACTGCGGTGAAGTAGTACTCTCTATGATTCACAAGAGTTCTAGTAGAAGTTGCGAATACATCTTCCGTAATGCTAAAGTTCATCTTGATTCCGTCGTTGTTGGTTTCAAGCGTCATGTCGGTTGGGATGAGCTGGTTGATTTCTGGATCCACCTCCCAATTGACCAATTGGGTGACATTGTTTCGCAAGTCGCACTGAGCAATCAATCTCGATTGAGCAGGATCGTAGCGATCAGCGATGGAAACGTTCTTGTTCTTAAATTGAAAAATTTGGAATCCCTCAAATATGTAATTGAAGTAATTTGGATTTTCGGCCAATACCTGAGCCTCTGTTTTGTTTGGAGGAAGGGGGATGAGTGGATCTTTTTCCGAGTAATCTAAATTCGCATTGTTGGAGGCTGGAGAATAGCTCAAGGTGAGAATCAGCTCTTGATCGAGTTCAATGATCTCAAGGTCGGGAGCGTCAGGTCCGTTCAAGACTTGGAAGCAATTGTCAAAGAGCTGTTGGGCTTTATCATCAGCAAAAATTACTTTCTCTACCGATGCGAATAATTCTTGTGTTTGGAAGTTTCTCTCCCAAACGACACCGGTGGTGATGAAGTTGAGAGCACCTGGAGCCAAAGAGAAGGGCCCTGCATTGTGCAAGCCTCGTTTGTCTTGCTTGTTGCTTGGAGATTCAAACCAGTTTTGATCGGAAGTTGGCGCAGTTACACCCGTGGTATCAAATGTATTTCCCGGATAGGCAAAGAGGGTGGCCAGTCCAGATCCATTGGCGGTATATCCATCCCCGTTGTTCGTATTCCCCGGACCAGATGGAGATTCCACCACTAAGGGATTGCCATTCTTCCATCGGCTTCGCATGTAATTGTAAAAGTCAGCGGCATTTTCAGGGTCGCCGGAAGCTTGATCGTTGCCCCGGTTGTAGTACATGAAGCCCGACATGATGATTCGCTCGTTCAATCCTGTGGCTAGGTTTTCCCCCACGCAATTGCCGTTTTCATCTCGCACTCCATCAACGCAACCATCTCTATCATTGTCTTTACCATCAAAGTAATCGGCAAATGGACCTTGAAAGAAATCGAACCCAACTGCAGGTGGGTAGTATCCATATCCCAAGGAGCCATCGTCAAAGTCATCCGCGTTGTAGCAGTAGCCCAATCCTCTTGGAATATCACACCCAATGAGGTCGTCATCGGCAAAACCGAGATCGGGATCAAACCAAGTGGTGAAGTAGGTTTCAGTGAGTCGGAAGGTGGATTTGTTGATGATGCGATAATTGTTGAAGGTCATATTGTTGATTTCGTCGTTCGTTGCAAAGGCGAAGGCCTGAGCCCGAATTTCAAAACCAAGGGCACCTGCTTGAGTCTCGGTGTGGACGTTTCCTCGGTCGTTGTATACCCACCAAAGCGTCTGATCTCCATAGAGCAGGTCAACTTCTTTTTGTTGACAATCGTAGGAGCGGTCAATGTCATACGCAGGATAATCGACCATTGGATCGTATTCTTCATTTCCATCCCGGTCGATGAACGGAGCGAGGCGGTATGCCAGTTCTCCATCTGCACCATGAGCTGGCCAATTGAGAATAATTTCAGGGATATTGGCCTCATAACCGGGGAATTCGGCGCCTACGTCACAGTCTGGATCATCCTGACAATCCAGCCATGCCTTGTGGATTTCTACTTGCTCGCGGTAGATGAGCCAGTGTCTGTCGTATTTATCACAGACTTCTTTTGTTACGGTGGCAAGACCGTCGTTAGACAGAGGTCCGGGCCAGAAATCACTACCTTTTTGTCGGTAGGTCATGGCGGCTAACTTGAGCTGATTTCCTTCGTCTACACCACCTAGCCAAAGGGCTCCAGCAAACATGGAGTGTAGGTTGCTTCCTTTTGGAACTTCGTATCGAGGTTGATTCAGATCCCACCACATATCTCCACCACCAAGAATGGTAGCGCGCACATTGTTAAAGTTGAGGTCGGATTGTGCCTGAGCAGGCTGACAAAGTTCGGCAACGGTTTTATTGCTGGAAGCATTTTGGTTGGCCAAAGGCAGGCCTGGAATTTCCCTTGCATGAGTATGCGGGGTTAAGGCCATTCCGACCCATAGAGTGAAAAGGGAGAGCGTTCTTTTCATAATGATGCAGAGGTTGAGTTAGTAGTTTTTTACCGCATATTGGCGTTTGAGTTTAGTGTCAGTTGAGTAGCATAGTTTCAACAGTATTCCCAAGGGGGTAGAATGGGAGAGAGTAGGGTAGGAGGAGGTCTTACCGATACTATGAAAACGAGAAGATTTCTCGATCCGTTGGGTCAAGTGCGTGATTTATCGATAGATGAGGGGGCAGGACGGTGGTCTTTTAGACTCTAATATGGGCCCAGGCGAGCAGTTTTAAAATGCTCGACTTGAAGGTGTTTTCCGAGGCTGCATAGTGTTGGACAGCATTGGAGAATTCTCTCCGTTTGTGTGCATTTCGAGCCATGTGATAGTGACGCTGTGCTCGAAATTTGGAGAGGTCAACAGCTGAAATCCAACCGCGATTGGCGGCGAGTTCAACGGCGTTTTCAACATGGCACTCATGTTCTTCTTCGTTCTTCGTCATTCCGTGTCCCAAGCGGTAGCGTGTATCTACATTCGGAATGCGAACAAAGGTGCATTGATGGAAGAGAGCCACGGTCCACAAAAGCGCATCTTCTACTCCGTGAATGCTAGGATCGGTTTCAAAGCTCCAATCCATGGCCTTTTTACGAATGGCGCATGCTGAAGGAGTGATGGGGTTGTGCGTCCAAATATCCAGTGGACTTAGAATCGGTTGATCTCTTCGCTTTCGAATTTGGCCCGTTTCAGCACACCACTCCCAAATGGGATGATAGATCAAATCCGCTTCGGGATGATTGAGGATGGCTTTGGAGATATGCTCCAATTTATGAGGGGTCCACACATCATCAGCATCGAGAAAGGCGATGTAATCAGTGGTGAGTTTTTCCATTCCTGCATTTCTGGCTGATCCTAAACCTCCGTTTTCTCGCGTGATGATCTCTACGGGAAGATCAGGATGTGCGGTGAGGAAATCTTGGATAATGGATGCAGATCGGTCGGTAGATCCATCGTTTACGATACAAATTGCATCGGGTAAACGGGTTTGATGCACTACTGAATTCAGTGTTTCAGTGAGGGTGCTTTCAGCGTTAAATACAGGTATGAGGACACCAATGGTCATTCGTTCGACTTCTTTTGAGTCGGGTCAAAAAGTGCACCCGGAAATAGTTTGTTGATGAGCTTTCTCAACTCTCCTTTTATTCCAAGCCACGTTGTTAGGTTGCTTAGGATATAAAAGAAAGTGGTAGCCAGCATGCTTAGGGGGAGCCAAGGTTTCCAGTAGAGAAACTCAAAAAAGAGTCGAAGATTGTGTTTGGCATTTTTCCAATCCCATCTTTGTCTGAACAGACTGCCGCTCCACCATCCAGAAACCACTCGATGTGCCTTTCTCACCCGTTTCGTATCGGGATTAGCATGGTGGTTAATGAAGGCGAGAATCTTCAGTATCTCATCGTATACCACAGGGGTCAAGTTGGCTCGGTGACGTTGAGTTACTGGATGCGTTCGGAAGTAGTTCAACGTTTTTGCACAGTATGCAAGGTCGCCGTTCATGAGCAGTTTGGCATAGAACATCCAATCGCCGTTTAGCTTCCAACCCGGTTCAGCTCCACCTACACCAGTATACGCTGATTTTCGAATGAGTGCCGCACTTGCATTGGGTATGGTGTTGTGAAAAAGTAGGAATCGAGAAGCTTCATCTTTTCCCTCATTGATGAAGTCACTTTCCCATCTAGAAGCATCGGCAGGAAATAGAAATCGATAATCCTCGAGGTAACTTCTTAGCTCATCACCGGATTCATCCACTACACACGTTTGTCCGTAGGCAAGAACTACATTGGGATTCTGATCTAAGATGGGTACGAGGTTTTCGAGAAGATGAGGTGAGGCGAAGTCGTCACTTTCAGCAATCCAAATGTATTCGCCTTTGGCCATCTCCACTCCTCTGTTCCATTGCACAAAGGTGCTTCCCGAGTTTTCCGTGTTGAAGTGAGTACGAATGCGAGAATACCTCTCGGCGTATTCCTGGATGATATCTCGGGAAGAATCTGGGGAACAGTCGTCTAGAATAATGACTTCCAAATCGTCATAAGACTGATTCAAAACACTTTCTATTCTCTGTTTGAGAAAGGGTGCATGATTGTAATTTGGAATGATGACTGAAACCACAGGCAAGAGCGTGTTGCTTATTGTGCGAAAGTACGTTAACTCTACTTATTGGTCGTAGCCAAACCGTGTGAGTACATCAGAAACAGAGGAAAGGTCGATCTCGGCTGCTCTTCGACCTCGGTCGGGGTGAATGCGATCAGAGAACGTTTTCACCAAGTCTTCTCCCACAAATCGACCCAAATCTGTGAGGGCCGTGCCACCTTGAAGAATGTCCTCGTATTTTATGGTCTTTTTGCGCGATTTCGGAACCAGAGCCATTTGCCGCTCCGCTTCTACCACATATTTTTTCCAAAGTTGAAGGTTGAAGTTGAGGTCGTTCAGGCGTTCATCGAATACTTCTCCATCAATCTCATTTCTTCGCTTCAAGCTGTCGGCCACCGAACTGGGATGGCGAATCACGTGAATCACTTTTGCCTTCGGATAGAGTTTTAGCCACATCGAAAGTGTAAAACTGTTTCTCGGATCTTTAAATCCCCATTTTTGATTGTGTAACCACATGACCATTCGGTTTCGAGGTCTTCCGGCAAAGACAAAATCGGAAGGGTCGAGTTGAAAGTGATTTACATACATCCCCATAGCTGATTGAGGCGCTTCTACCGCGGCGGGGAGAGGAGAAGGATCAATCCAAGAAGATCCATGTTCTTTCATCACCTCTTGATTCACATTTAAAAAGGGGAACGATTCTTCGTTGTGATCCCGGTGTTCTCCCATATTGATACCACAGTCGTGCAATAGTTTAGCAACGAGTGAAGTGCCAGATCGGTGCATACCAATAATGATGATGGGGCGGTAGAATTGAAGCCTGAACATGGGGAATAGGTTGTGATAGGGAAGGTACAATCTGCATTACAATCCTGAAAGTAATTCTGCAGAGAGATTGGGGTTTGAGAATTCACATCGGTATGTATCTTTACCGAATGCGCATACTTATTTATGGCTTGGCCAAAAGTGGAACTACGGCACTGCATATTCGAATTAAGCAGGCTATGGAGTCTGACCTCAATGTGGAGGTTATGGAAGTCTTTGAACCGGTGAAAAGGAGCGGAGATGACTTTGTAAAATTGGATGGAACGAGCTTTCCGCTGGCGGAGCATACGCTTATCAAAGCCTTGATGCCAACGGTTGCAGGCAATGGCGCCACTCCAGAAAGTATGCTCGCAGATTATTCGGATTTTGACAAGAAGATCTTCATTAATAGAGATCCCCGCGATCGATGGATTTCGGGATTTTTCTACCGCTGGTTCCATCGCCATCGTCCGGATGAAAAGGAGTTTGAGCGGGCCATACGCTTGACGCAATTCAAAGAGAAGCACCCGTCTGATGTTCCGTTTTATGCACTTTTCTCAACCAGTCCAGCGCGTATCGCCTCATGGAAAGAACGCCAAAAGAATCAATTGAAAGGGGTCGATTCTTTTATTGATGAAGCGTCCTCACGAGATTGGTTGATTTTGAAGTATGAAGACTTCATGGATGGAAAGCTAGATGAACTCGAGGAATACCTCGGACTCAAGATTTCAAGCAAAGACGCCGAAGATCAGCGTTTTTCGCACGTTGCCAGATCCAAGAGCTATGGCAGTTGGCGCAGGTGGTTTACGCCTGAAGACGTTGAAATGTACGGCGATGTCTTCAATCCATTCCTCGAAAAGCACGGGTATGATGCAAGCGATTGGAAATTGAAACCCCAAACCAGTTTGCCATCTGCCGAAGGGTCGGAATACATGTACAAGCTTTTTCACGGTCAGGCAGCCAAGCGCAAAAAGAAAGGGTGGCGATTATTCCGCTGACCAACGTTGATCGATGTAAACACCAGTGCGTGTTGTGCTGAATAAGTCGCCACTGTTGAAGTAATCTCCTTCGCCTACTTCAAATACCAAAGCCGATTTCACATCATCTGTCATGATGTTGTGCTGGGTTAATCGCGCATTGATCGTGTATTTTCCAGTCATGAAGGGAACTTTATCCAACTTGCAACGCAGAGTGCCGTTTGGAGGTAATGTTCCAAAGTGCTCTCCTGCCAAATGGTTGGATAGCGCACAGATAAAACCGTCGTTTTCTCTGCCAATGCTCAATCGAACATTAAGACCTTCGGGAGATTTAGCTCCCGTGTATCCCACTTCTAAAACAGCCGTTTCTCCTGGGGTAAGTTGGGACAATTCCGTCCCGTCTTCAGCTATAAAACGCATGCGCGACAACTTTACAGAGCCCGTTCCTTCGCGATCGGTTCGTGCCTCCAGTTGCACATCTAGCGCCTTTTCCTCCAGTGATTGATGGTAGAACCTTGTGATTTCATCTGCTGTGCCGTACTGGGTGAGTTGACCTCCGTCAATGTAAGCCGCATCGTGACACAGGTCCTTAACGGCCCGCATGTTATGGCTTACAAATAAGATCGTCCTACCTTGGTTTTGGGAGACACTTTCCATTCTTTCCAAGCACTTCCGTTGAAAAGAGGCATCACCAACCGCTAGAACTTCATCGATAAGGAGAATTTCAGCGGTGAGATGTGCGGCGACAGAAAAGGCCAGACGTACCTTCATTCCACTGGAGTAATGCTTCACTGGCATGTTGATGAACTTCTCAACCCCAGAGAAGTCAATGATTTCATCCTTGGCTCGTTCAATTTCGCTCTTGGACATTCCCAAGATGGAGCCGTTCAAGAAAATGTTGTCCAGGCCGCTCAATTCAGGATGGAAACCCGTCCCCACTTCTAGCAAGCTTGAAATTCTCCCTCTTGCTGTGAATTTCCCTTCGCTGGGATACGTGATTCTAGAAAGCAATTTTAGTAGGGTACTCTTTCCGGCGCCATTGGGGCCAATGATGCCCAATACCTTTCCTTCTTCGATGTTCAAATTTACATTGCGAAGCGCCCAAAAAGTGTCTTTATCTCTTTTCAGTGAGTTGGTGAGTTTTCCCAAAAGAGTAGAGGACTTCGCTCCGTGAAGTTGGTATTCCTTCCCTAGGTTTTCTATTTCAATTGCCGGATTACTCATAAGGTGTCTGCCATATTGCGTTCAACTTTGTGGAAGTAAATCCAACCTGATATCAAAACGAAAAATGCGATAGCGCAACTGATGGAGACATGGGATGAATTGATCTCACTTCCAAAGAGTCCGTAACGCGCGATATCAATCGGACCAGCCATAGGGTTCAGATAAGCGATCCATGTATTCGATTCTCCAACGGCTCTGCCCAAAATTCCACTGGGATAAGCAACGGGTGTTAGGAAGAACAGGAATTGAATGACATAGGGTAATGCGTGTTGAATATCTCTGTATTTAATGCCTAGAGAGGATGTCCAAAGTGAGATTCCCATTCCTGCCACTACGGTAAAGAGAACGGCAAGAAGAATGAGAGCAATGGAAGTCGAATACGGCATATTGAAGATAGGCATGAGGGCCAGCAGTAGTACCAGTCCTATGGCCAAATCAATCAACCCTACCCCTGCCTTGCTAAATGGGAGTACGATTCGCGGGAACCAAATCTTTCGAATCATGTGCTGCGCTTGGACCAGCGATTGTCCGCCTTGTACGGCCGAATAACTGAAAAACGACCAGAGGATTTGTCCGCTTAACGCAAAGAGCGGATAGGGCGCATGGCCTGTGTTAACGCTGAGTACCTTGCTAAAGAGGAAGGTGAGGATGGCAATTAAAAACAGGGGTTGGATGATGGCCCAAACATATCCCAGTCGAGTTTGAACAAACCGAACTCGGAAATCTCTTCGAGATAGAGATCCCAGCAATTCTCTGTAATTCCATAAAGTTGACAAACCGTTCGACGCGGATTTACTGTTCGCGTCGACCACGGTGATAGGTCGGTTCTCAGCCATGGTGGGAAATTAGCGAAAATTGTACAGTGCGAAGAAGCGGGGATTCATCATTGATAAATCTGCCTCAAATAGAGTTACCTATTTCCCGATTTCAGTGAATGTTCACGTATTAATAAGTAGATTAGGCGTTAGTTTCGTGTGAAACGGACGTGTTGTATCTCTCATAAATAGCCGAGTGAATGCTCAAAGAACTTTTTGGTAATCCACGAATTTGGGTGCGTTTTTTTTGCGTGATCAATGCCTTGTTGACTCCCTTGATGGTGTCTGCACAATGCAATGTAAGCGCCAATACTGATACCGCTTCGGCCTGTGTGGGCGATACGGTGTATTTAAGTGCTTCGGGTGCAAGTAGCTATGATTGGAGTGGTAGTTCAAGTTTGAGCTGTTCGTCGTGTGCTACTCCATATGTGATTGTTGGCAATACGCCGGATACCATCATCCTAAAAGGAACCTCTGCTAGTAATGTTCCCGCCGTGAACGGAGATTTTACCTCGGGAAATACAGGGTTTACAAGTCAGTATGTTTACAATGCCACTTCCATTTGGAATGAAGGTACCTATGCTGTGGGTACTAATCCCAATTCTGTTCATCCCAACTTCGGGACATGGGGAGATCACACTACGGGATCTGGCAACTACATGCTCGTAAACGGTTCAACCTCAGGAAATAGGATTCTTTGGCAGCAGAATGTGGCATTCCCAGCGAATACAACCGTAACCATGACATGGTGGATGCTCACCTTTGTTACACCTCCGGGCTCGCTTATTTTGCGAGTGAACGGACAGAATATCGGAGCACAAATCAGTACACCTAATAGCGCTGGTGTTTGGAGCAGAGCACAGTTTTCCTTTACTACGCCGAACGCAACGGGGAACTCCAACATTCAGATTATTACCGTTTCGAGTTTGGTAGCGGGTAACGATTTTGGATTGGATGACATCAGTTTTTTTTACAACTGTGAGAGCTATGATACGGTCTATGTGGTGCCGAATTCCAAGGCCTACATTCAAACACAACTCAATACGGATACAGAGGGGTGCGATGAGCTCTGTGCAAATTGGACCAACTTATCGTCTCTAGATTCTACACAGGCAACATATTGGTGGGATTATGGAGATGGTTCACCTATTGATACTGCTTTCACAGGGAGTCACTGTTATACCTCGCCGGGCGAATATTTCGTGAAGCTTTTTGCAGAGAGCAATACGGGTTGTCCAGATTCCACATGGCTCGATACCATAGTGGTGGGACAAAGCCCGGTGATTACATCCATCCAAGTATCAGGTGATGGAGGCTATGTGAACAATGGAGTATATGTTCAACCTTCACAGAATCCAGAAGTTAGCATACAAGTTAATCTTGCCAGTGGACTGCAAGTTAGCTCCATAGAAGTGGACTGGGGCGATGGTCAATCGAATAGTTACACTCCAGGAGGAGCCGTGTCTACTTTTTCAGCCACACATACTTATGTAGATTTTGATCCGGCACAAATCTGTGTTCGCGTGGAAACGGATTTAGGATGTTCAGATGAAATATGCACTGCGGTTTCCTTCACTCCGTTTGTGGAAACACCCAATGTCTTTTCACCCAATGGAGATGGTATTAACGATACGTATGTTCCCCATTTCAATGCGGCAGAAAGAGTAGAATGGACCGTCTTCAATCGTTGGGGGAAAGTTGTGTTTAAGAGCACCACCTTGGGCGAAGAATGGGATGGAACCACCAACGGAAGAAAAGTTTCTGAAGGGGTGTACTTCATCGTGGCTCGTGCTTGGGGAGCTTTCGCCAGAGATCCTTATGAAGTGAATGGATCCATCAATGTGATGTACTAAACTGACGGCTCCGCTTATCGAATGATGGGCACTTCAAATTCGTAGATGGAGTCTGGCGTACAAGAAGTGATGTAGTAGAAAGTCGGGTATTGGCCCTTGTAGAGTGTGCAAGAGATACTCGCTGGCTTATCCAACTGAACGCGCACATTCACCTTTACTTTACCAGTCACGTTGAGTGAGTCTGCCGTTCCTTTTTGTCCATCTACTTCCCAAACAAAATTTTCAGGTCCTGCAAACTTGAGGTAGTAATTAGGCGGTGTATACGTGTAAACCTCTTCCGTAATATCCGGGGTACAAGCGCCTAGAAGGGTTAGTGCAAACAACACAAAATAATTTTTCATCGTAGAATAATTAAATGGTTGAGAGCAGAGTGTGGAAGAGGAGGGGGGGACAAAACCTAATCTGCTTTTCAATACTTCGAAATTAGGAGGAAGTGGCTTGGGATGGGGTCAGTTTTCGTTGATTGGTAGAAATTGAACTATAAACAGATGCTTCTACTCGAAGTTTGGAATTGGAATGATGGAAGGTGTCCACAACAATAGTCGGAGTGTTGACATTGTTTTCTGAGGTTAATATGCTTTTAATCAATTGGTTAGTTCAATATTTTAAGTTTGATATTTCCATGATTTACCATGGATGAAAAGTATTTTACGTTTTGCTGTCACCCCTCTACACCCCCTGCCGTAGTAGTGAGTAGAGAATCTAATCACGACTGTTATGAAAAAACTACTATCCCTTCTTTTTGCCGCCTTTTCGTTAGGTGCCCTAGCACAGGTCAACTTAGATGTTGATGTTTACAGCAACACCCAGCTTCATCAAGGTGTTGCAGTGTTCCTCTATGAAAACCATCAAGGTGCAGCAAGTATTGCTGATCCACGTGATTTTACTCAGGTAGAATACACATCTGGTAATGGTAGAGCTTCCTTCACGATTCCATCTACGCTAGACACGGTCCACTTTGGAACTTTTGATTGTAACGGTACTTTTTATCAGAAGAAACTCTATTTGAATCCATCGATATCTATGTTTAATGACACACTCATTTATTCCACGTGTGATCCATCAGATTGTCAAACGATGCTCAAATCCGAGTTCACGTCTACTGATTTAGAAGTTCAAGCAATTTCTTTACGCGAGTGGAACTGGACTAATCTGACCAGTGTGGATAACGAGTTTGTGGTGAATGGGTCATACTATTACTCATCCCCATCTAACATCAACATCGCTTCCATTTCCGTACCTAAGTCATCATTCACCACAGGTCCTGTGAGCATCTTTTTCAGACGCGATACAACGTGTGCAGCCACTTGGGATTCACTTTGGTACAACGGATCTTCACCGAGGATTACCTGTAATGCCGAGTTCTTGATTGATACTGTAAACTCAGGTGTTTTCAATGGTCAACTTATCTTGGGAGAGATCTCAACTACTTCTGCAGGATACATTTTTGATTACATGTGGAGTTTTGGTGATGGTTCGGTTTACAACGTTCAGTATCCAACGCACACTTATGCAAGTACAGCTGCATCCTATAATGTTTGTTTGACCATCCTCGCTACTGATGGCGTAGACACTTGTTCAAGCACATTCTGTGATACCATCACATTTGACTCAACCGGTGCTCCTGTGTTCAAGACAGGCTTTACCGTGAATGTACTTGATCCTGCTGAACTCTCCATGGATGAGAATCTACTTCAGTCTTTGAAACTATTCCCGAACCCAACTGCAGGTGATGCAGTACTGACTTGGGATGCTGCTTTAGACGTGAGCGAGGTAGATGTGTTCACCATTAACGGTCAGAATGTAACTTCAGTAAAACCGGAATACAATGAAGTAAAACTCTCAGCTTTGCCAAGCGGTGTTTATTTCGTTCGAGTTCGTACGCCGTTCTCGGTAACTGCTCAACGACTCATCGTTAATTAACGATATTCAACGAGAATTTGAAGTAAAAACCTGTAATGCCACCTCGGTTTCTCGGGGTGGTATTGCAGTTTAAATCATCGATGAGCATAAATCTAGAAGCGGTCATCCAACAATGTCGGAAGAACAACCGACGTGCGCAATTTGAGTTATATCAACATTGCTTCGACCGACTTATGCTCACATGTAACCGATATAAGAAGAATAGAGAAGACGCGTTGGCCTTGCTAAATGCGGGCTTCTTGAAGGTTTTGACGAATTTGGATAAGTACGACGACCGTCAGAGTTTTATGCCATGGGCATCTACAATTATGGTTCGTACTGCCATTGATGACTTTAGAAAGAACAAGGCTCAGAAACTTCAGATGGTGTATTGTGAAACAGAAGAAGAGTTGGAAGGGAGCGCTTCGGAAGATTTCTTTCACGATGTAGTTTCAGCGATGAGCGCAGAAGAGATCAAGAAGATCATTTTCGAATTACCGGATAATGAAAGACTGGTGTTTACGCTTCACGAAATGGAGGGATATAAACATCATGAGATTGCAGCTGAATTAGGGGTGACAGAAAGATCTACCAAACGGTATTTGAAGTCGGCCAAGAAGATGTTACAAGACGAATTAGGAAAGAACCAACATATTCAATCCATGTTCTCATGAGTAAGCTCTGGAACTCCATAAAGAACAAAGTTGACGAATCGGCTACCTCTATGCAGGAAGGCGATTGGGCTGCTATGGAATCACTTTTGAATGAGTCGCCTGCCACTGCTCCGAACCGCAGCCGTAGATGGGGGCTCTTCACTGTGTTGGTTTTTGGAGTTATGGCGTTGAGTGCATTGCTTGTTCAACCTTGGTCTCACACCGAGCCATCAACTGAGGTAACTTCGTCTGAAACGGTTATTCCTATTGAAGAGTCCAACCTTTCGGATGAACCTGATTCTAAGGAGATATCCTCTCAAGAGTCATCCGTAGCGGTGGTATCTTCATCGTCAACTTCGGGTACATCTGGAGGGCATACAGAAGCGTCCGTACCATCCTCTACAGCGAATACAGAGGCACAACCTTCTAATAATGCACTGTCTTCAACTCCTACGGTTGGGGCTCCATCTCAGTTATCGTCAGCGTCAACCCCAACATCCAACAACGTGAGGAAGGTTCAACCAGAAGCGGGGGCATTGGCGACTCAAAGTGCAAATGCAGATGTTCCAGAGACTACAATGGAGAATCAGGTGCCTGGTTCAGAATCCGAAGCCTTCGCCAACGAAACACCTAGAATTGAACTCGCACAGAAATCATGGGTATCGCGTTCCGATCATCCACTCGGAACAGATCAGATTGAACGCACGGTAACGCTTGAGGAAGAAGTTGAGAGTTCTGAAACTCTAGAGGACGCTGCGAGCGAGGCATCAGAAAGTCCAAGTTCTATCCTGATAAATTCATCAACGGCCACTAGTACGGGGATGTTTGCAGAAGGACATTACGCCATTTCACCTTCTCTAAATTCGAGCTTATTGAGTAATGAGTTGGGTTTGGAAATCGGGTATGACTGGAAAGGATGGACCTTCCAAACGGGTGCCCATTATGTAAATACCAGTGGTTTTATTTCTACGGATTACAAGGAGAATGTACTTGAGTATGATACCACCACTTCAACGTCATTCGAGTTTGGTGTTGATACATCCGTTGTGAAATATTGGGTGATTACAGGCTATTATACCGGTGAGTACCGCTACGATACCACCTATACGAGCTACACAGACACAATTATTACCACCGATATTGATTCGACTTTAAGCCAGGTGTCACGCACCAAGCGCACGCACATCACTACCTCGTATGTTCAGATTCCATTAGTGGCGGGTTACGAATGGAGAAGCGGGTCATGGGGAGTGAAACTACAAGGTGGAGTAAACTTCAGAAGTACAACTTATGTGAGTGATGAGTTTCAATCCACGACAGCGTGGGGTGTGGATGCCATTCTTCGTCCGGCAATCTCGTACCACTGGACCGATGATTGGAGCGTATTCCTTCGAACATCATTCAGACTCCCTGTAACCTCCGATCCACTCTTGAACCGAAACCGTTTCACGAGGATGAGCTTTGGAGTGGGAGTGAGGTATAGATTTTAGTATGTAGACTCCAGACGCCTTATTCATCTCACAAACCTTCCTTTCATTTCTGGACAAGTCACGATTTCTGAATTGACATGCCATAATGTATCGTGGTTGAGACTCAGTTGAACATCTTCAAAAATGATGATTTGTTCAATATCACCATGGTTGCAAGGTGGTTGGGGGCTTGGTTTCGGAGGGATCTTGCTGTTGTCAATAAGGATGCAATCTGCACCAAACGCGAGCTCGTCTTCACAGTGTCTGATGGTATCGCTGTAGAGAGTGATCGATTCGTTCGATCGTATCCAATATCCACTGCCCTTGAAATTGACCATACACGCCCCACCGCTATACGTGAAGCTACCATTGGGCAGGATGTTCAAGTTCGCTCCGAAAGGAATGGCTCCATATTTAGGTTCCAGCCAAACACCCGTAAATGAATTCTCAAGGTTTCTAGGTGAATATTCAGAGCTCTCTAACGAACAACCAATGAACAGAGAAATCAAGATCCATACGCCAATCCACTTCATGACTTTGTTTTGAGGTCAATGCTCAAATATTGTTCCTCAACTACGTCGGGTTTAACGAGCAATTGCCAACTTAAGGCCAGAACCTATTCCACTTCTCCGTGTTCCACCCAAATCAACCTCGAAGTGTCGTAGCCGATATCGGTAGCCACTTCAAGGAATTTAGTTTTAACGGAGTCGGGTAAAGAAGTAGTTCTTGAAAGAATCCAGAGATAATCAGTGTCTTTACCAGCAACTAGAGCATATTGGTAATCGCCTTCTAGAGCAACCACATTATAGCCAGAGTAGAAGGGACCAAAGAAGGATACTTTGAGGGCAGCTACATTGCTAGAGTCTCTGAACTTTGCCGTTCCCACAGCTTCTTCCCATTCCTTTTCCACGTAGTTGTAACCTCGATTAATCACCTTTACATCTCCATTTTCTTTAATGGAATAGGTGGCCGTCGTGTTGTTGAGGTTCTCTTCGAATTTGAAGTCGAAGCGGGCAATTTCGTACCATTTGCCCATGTATTTTTCCAATTCAAAGGGGTGGTAAGGAGTGGCTGCTTTGGGAATAGATTGACAAGCGGTTATCGTCAACCCTAGTATAGCAATCCAATACAATTTACTGAGCTTCTTCATGATCATAGTGATTCTTTAGTTCCAAACAAATCAGGCGAAGAAGAGTTTGAGTTTTACATCATTTGTTTCGAACGTAGATGAGTTTGAATCGACTTTTTGGTCCTTCTCGGCTGTCAATCTCAAAGCTGCCAATAGATTTGATAAGAGGAGTGAGTTTTTCAAAACCGTAGTTCCTCGAGTCAAAGTTGGGCTGTTTCTTCTGTATCAAACTTCCCACGTCACCCAAGAAAGCCCATCCATCATCATCAGATAAATCTTTAATTGAAGATGAGATGAGCGCAATTTCCTTTCGGGTAATCTTATCGAATTTTGGTCTTGATTTGCTGTCCTTTTCCTCTGGTTTCTCAGCCGTAGGGCTTCTCAGAATTTCAATGTAGATGAACTTGTCGCACGCTACAATGAAGGGATTAGGGGTTTTCTTCTCACCAATGCCAATAACGAGCTTTCCCGCTTCTCTCAATCGCGTTGCAAGTCGAGTGAAATCGCTATCGCTCGAAACCAAACAGAAGCCATCTGCATTTTCACTGTAGAGAATGTCCATCGCATCGATGATCATGGCGCTATCAGTGGCATTTTTTCCAGAAGTATAGGCGTATTGTTGGATGGGGGTGATGGCATTTTCCAATAACAAGTTCTTCCATTTTGTCAATCCGGGTTTGGTCCAATCTCCATAGATTCTCTTGATGGTAGGGTTACCGTATTTGGCAATTTCTTCCATCATTTCTTGAACGTGACCAGAGGGAATATTATCACCATCAATGAGGACGGCAAGGTTGAAGTTGGAAGGCATTAGAAGATGTATTCGTCTGTGATTTTATCAGACGGGATTAGTATTCTAGAAAGGTAAAAACAAATGTTGGGTATCAGCGGGATTCTGAAAGAAATCCCACCTTTCTCGCTATCTGGAAAGTGTCACACTTCCCGTTTCAATTTGCTCCACACCCATGGAATCAGCGTAGGTGAGTACCCAGAAATAAGTGCCTTCGGGGAGGTTGTCGCCATTCCAAGTGAAGTCGTGCTTGGACGTTTCAAACACGCGTGTACCCCATCGGTTAAATACCTGTAGATTGAGTGTGCAATTGGGGTTGGATTCAACGGCCCTGAAGTAATCGTTGATGCCATCTCCATTCGGCGTGAATATATTGGGGAGTTTCATTTCGCAGGTACAATCCTCCACATATACATAGGCTTGATCCACCAGTGTTTCGCAGGCAGTTTTTACGGTTACACTATACAGTCCAGAAGAAGAGACGCGAATGGACGGCGTGGTTGCTCCCGTGTTCCATAGGTAGGTAGCGTTTTGGGCAGTGTAGCGCAGTATTGCCGATTCACCTTCGCACAAGTGAACATCGTTGAGTTGTTGGTTTAGGGCTGATATTTTCGAGACTTCAATCGTATCGGTAATGGTGTTACATGCAGATGAAATACGTGCGATATAGTTACCTGCTTCAGTGATTTCTATGATAGAATCTGAACTGCCATTGCTCCATGAGTAATTCAAGTTGGAGCCATGACCAATATCTAGAATCAGCGTGTCATCGGGACAAAGAGTGGTATCCTCGGGTAAGTCTAAGGAGATATTCGCAGTACTTGCCCAACTGAGGCAAAGATTGTCTAAAGTCCCCGTTAGTTGTCGTCGAGATTCTCCACGAATGGTATTCCCAAATTGAACATGGGTGAGATTGTCTACACTTCCTGAATACGTCAACGAAACCGGTGATCCAGGAAGGTGAACGGAGTAATTAGGATCACTGTAAACACTAAGTTCGGCACTGTTTGCACTCGATTTTCTAAGCGCTACATAATGCGTTGTTCCCAGAGGGAGTGAAACAATTCGAGTAGATTGTGTCTCCTTTAGGGAATCCAAAACGGAGATGAAGAAATACAAGTTGCCATCCGGTGGATTCTTTCCATTGAAGCCGACCATAATTCCATCCTGATCACCTTTATTGTGCCCCGTACATGGAGGGTCGTTGCATTCATAGTAGAACTCATCCGTTCCTTCGGTGAGAGATAGAATCATGTGACCCGAATAGGGAAGGCCGTACTTCGTTCCAACAGTGACGGGGGTAAATTCGATACGAGCTTCCCAGCAATCTCCTTCATTCATCGATCTGCCAATAGGGGCTTGAAGTCGTTTCTGAAATTCGCGACACTTGGCGCCGTTTAGGAAGTGGACCGCTCCATTTTGAATCTCCACCTCACTACCAACTTGTGTCCAGCCATTCGTCGAAGAGAAATCCGAAGAGAAATCACATTGCGCCCGAGCAGGAGTACACCACAAGAGTGTACTGAGCAGAAGCAAAGCAATGAAGGGAGCGCAAAGTGAGTTAGGTCTCATTATTTTCGAATGTACAGAAATTGGAGGCGAACTCTTGAAAATGAATTAGTCGTCTTAGTGTGTATGTATGTAGATTTAGTAAAAGGCCATTCAACCCTGAACTACGCTGAATCGTTAAGTTGTAAATTCAACGTATGAATCGAGCTCTCCTCTTAGTCCTCTTTTGTATTTCAGTTTATCCAGTTGATGCGCAGGTATTGCTACCCTTTCAAGACCGCGGGCTCTGGGGATATCGGAACGCAAATACCGAATGGGTGATTGAGCCTCAATATGAGTATGCCAACTTCTTTTCAGAGGGGGTGGCACCTGTTCGAATGAATGGATATTATCAATATATCGATGGATCAGGCATCATTGTGTCTTCCATCTTTGAATACGCTTCGACCTTCGAGCATCAACGAGCGAACGTATATGTTGATGGTGGTTGGTGGATCATTGACAGGAATTTTAACCCGATTAACAAAGAGCCGTACAAGAGTATTTCATCGATCGATTCTAATTTCTTCAAGGGGAATTCGGATTCTCAAATCGATATATTCAATAGGGATGGCAAAATCTTGGTTACTTGTTCTTCGTTTCAGCATGTTACATCAGGAAAGTACAGAATAACCACACACGAGGATTCAGTTCCTAAACAACTGTTATTATTTGCTGATGGAACATACCGCATTGAAGTTGCGGACGAGTATGACCACCAACAGTTGACTTGGGATAGTTACCTCCTTTATTCGGAGGATTCTACTTTTTGCATAAATCAATTTGGAGATACCCTGTTTTCATTTTCGCAGAAAGAATATCATTTCCCTCAAGTAGGTGCTTATCAGTTTCCTGTTTCAGTCTATTGGATGCATGATTCCTTGCAAGGTCTTTGGTTAAGTGGATTGAAAGGAGTGATGAATTCACAAGGAGAGTTTACTCCAATTTCTTCTGATTGGAGATATGGAGGTCCCATGATGGGAAATCGTGGATTTGCAAGGATTGAAAACGGAAAGTATGTTTTGGTCAATTCTTTTCACGAAGTGATTTCGAATATGGAGTACGACGAAGTTGCCAGTCCGTTGGAGCGGGAATGGAATAGTGCTCAACCTCTGAACAGCATGGTCAGAAAAGGTCAATTTTGGTGGGTGATTGATAGTGAAGGAGAATTGATACATTCATATGTCGATACGCTCTCCGATATTCACCATTACTTGTATTCTACCACGCTGAATATTGGAGTCTTCTATTCCAATAATGGATGCTATGCTTATCATTTTAGTTCCGATGTGCTTTATGGTCCATTTACCCGGATGTATAGTGTCGAAGAATTGAATGGGGCTTGTGTATTTCTCGGTCCATATGAGAAGGTATTTTTTTTAGAATCTGGAGAAATTGTTTCAGCGGATTCTTTTATCCAATCAAACAGGAGCAATCCGATTAATATCATTTCGCGGTTAGAATTCAACTTTCGTGAAACGCAGAGCGAAAACAGGCTGAATGAAACCAAAGTAGATACTGGAATTCAGGTTCTGATTGATGTTGACCAATGGCAGTGGAGTGTGGATTCAGAGTACCTTGGATATCAGGTGTGGATCGTTAATAATAGTCCTGATTTTCGGTACATCGATCGGGAGAATCAAGAGTTTTCCATGACTATTGAAGCATTGGATATTCGAGATGGCCTTTGGAAACCAATACATGGAGATAGTTTCAAAAGTGTGCCGTCTCTAGACCAGCAGATGATCTATCCTCATGAAAAGTTTTCCTACGTTCTTCCGAGGATGACAGGAGCAATGGAAACTTCGTTGAGATTGAGATTAGACGGAGTCTTTCGCAGAGGTCAAAACCGGAAGTTTGAGTCAAGAGTGGATACTGTGGGGGGAAAGGAAGTAATCTCAATGACGATGTTAATTAATTCTCTCTCCGAGAAAAGTCCTCGTTATCGTCCGGTATACAGCAACGAAATCCCCGTCCGTATCAATCCTCAACAGTTTTGGAGTCGGTCAGTTTTGGAAATGGAATAGGAGATCACGTGATTCCTACTGCTGTGAAATTTGGCAACTTCCTGTTTTTTGCTATACATTTGTCGCTGCTAATACGGCAATACGTTTTTTACATATACTTATCGAGAAAGGTGGAGGGACTGGCCCTGTGAAACCTTAGCAACCCTTGCAATGTGCAAGAAGGTGCTAAATCCATCCTGTGAATCAGGAACAGATAAATCAAAAGAGAACAGAAGCTTCTTTTGACTATTTGTCAGAAGAAGCTTTTTCTTTTTCTACCCGACTCGATACTAATGTGCAGTTAAGATGAAGGTAGAATTAACAAGAACCGACCACTTATTTCAATTTGATGTCACCTCCGAAAATCATTCGGTAAAGGTGACCGCCAACCCCGCTATGAGCGCTCCCGATGCCGTGGGCTTTCGCCCTATGGAGCTCTTACTTTCTTCTCTAGCGAGTTGTCTTTCTATTGATGTCTTGAACATCCTCTATAAACAGCGCCAGAAAGTGGAGTCTTTTGCAGTAAAGGTGGAAGGAACACGCAGCGATCAAATTCCGTCGGTCTTTACCCAAATTGAATTGCAGTTTGAACTGCATGGCGAGATAGAGAATGCCAAAATTCAACGGGCTATCGATCTCGGATTAGAGCGCTATTGTTCCGTGTACCACTCCCTTTCGCCTTCCATCCGTGTAGAATGCTCTTATTCTTTGAACGCATGAGCCAATCGCATTTTGAAACCCTTGCTATCCGCGAACAAATGGAACGCACGGCTCAGAACGAGCATGCTGCTCCACTGTTCCTAACGTCTAGTTTCACTTTTGATTCAGCCGAGGGGGGAGCGGCACTTTTTTCAGGTGAATCCGATGGAAATCTCTATTCCCGATTTTCAAATCCAAACACCTCGGAATTTGCGAGGAAGCTTGCCCACTTAGAAGGATACAATCATGGAATTGCCACTGCTTCTGGGATGGCCGCCGTGTTTACGGCCTTTGCTGCGTTGGTGAAAAGTGGGGATCACATTGTTGCTGCGGCCAATATCTTTGGGAATAGCCTCCATATTTTGCAGGCAATTTTGCCCAACATGGGGGTGGCTTGCACTTTGGTAGAGGTAAACGATAATGCGGCTTTTGAGCAGGCAATTCAGCCGAACACGAAGCTCATTTTCGTAGAGTCGCCAGCAAACCCAACGCTCACTCTTGCTGATTTGTCCTTTCTGGGCAAGCTCTGTGCAGAGAAGGGACTATTGTTTTTAGTAGACAATTGTTTTGCAACACCCTATCTGCAACAGCCCAAAAGATATGGGGCACATTTGGTGATTCATTCTGCAACCAAGTACATCGATGGACAGGGCCGAGTGTTAGGTGGAGCGATTGTGGGCAACGAAACTGAAGTAGGCGCTTGCTACGATTTTATTCGGAGAACTGGAGCCACACTGTCACCTTTCAATGCATGGGTGCTCTCAAAGAGTTTGGAGACGTTGGCCGTTCGAATGGATCGACATTGTAGCAATGCCCAGCTACTGTGCGAATTCCTTAAGTCGCACCCAGAAGTACAAGAGGTCATTTATCCCCATGATATCGATAACCCGCAGTATGAACTGGCAAAAGCACAGATGTCGCAAGGAGGTGGATTAGTGGGGTGCGTTGTTCGTGGAGGTGCAGAGCGTGGAGCGAAGTTTTTAAATGCACTTCAGATGCACTCGTTAACGGCCAACTTGGGAGATACTCGAAGCATTGCGACGCATCCTGCTTCCACTACACACAGCAAACTTTCGAAGGAACAGCAACTGGCTGTGGGGATATCACCGGGGTTTCTGCGGTTTTCCGTAGGTCTGGAGCATCACGAAGACATTATTAACGACGTTGAACGCGCACTTGAAAAATCGAAGTAAGCATGGACTTTATCACTAAAACTATCAATGAACCATGGCCGTGGTATGTAGGTGGGCCACTCATTGGTCTGACTGTAATTCTCCTTCTGGTCATGGAAAAGAAGCAACTCGGAATTTCATCGAGCTTGGTTTATATCTGTTCCGTTGCAACACCCTTTACGTTTGATTACTTCAAGAATCCTGAAAAGATCAAATGGCAATTCTATTTTGTGATCGGTTTGGTGTTGGGGGGCGTTCTCGTTGTGGTTTCATCCGATCACTATCTCGTTAATCTCAACCCAGAAACCGTGAGTGAGCTTGCTCAATTGGGCATTTCGGTGAACCCTGGATACCTTCCTGAGAACCTGCTGGCACCCTCGCTTAGCACCATATCCCTCTTGTTCATTGGTGGAGTGTTTGTGGGCTTCGGGGCGCGATATGCGAACGGCTGTACGGCAGGTCACGCCATTATGGGAATGTCGCAGTTGGCACCGAGTTCCATTCTCGCGACACTTTCCTTTTTTGTAGGTGGATTGTTGACCACCTATTTCATTCTCCCTTATTTCTTCTGAGTTTAAACATTATGAAAGCAATCAGATACATTCTCTTCGGCATATTCTTCTCCATCATTCTGATTAAATCGGAGGCTATTTCTTGGTACCGAATTTTTGAAATGTTTCACTTTCAGTCCGTACACATGTATGGATTGATCGGTTCGGCTATTCTAACAGCCTTTATTGGACTTCGAATTCTGGGACTCAAAACTGCCCCAAAACCGCTTCAACCTCATGCTAACATTTTAGGTGGATTGAGTTTTGGTGTTGGATGGGCACTGACAGGGGCCTGTACCGGGCCTATTTTTTCGCTGTTGGGAATGTACCTCGGCCCCGCAGCCATTGTTCTAGTTGGTGCCTTGGTAGGTGTAGTGATCTATGCCTCGGTCAAAAGCCGACTCCCTCATCAACTCAGTAAGCAATGGACTTCTCGCAAAACCGTATCGTAGAAAGGATGAACAAGCATATCTGGAAAAGTGAAGCGCCGCTTGAGTTGGAATCGGGAGCGTATATTGCTCCATTTCGATTGGCCTATCATACATGGGGGGAAATCAATGATAACCAAAGCAATGTTGTATGGGTATTCCATGCCTTAACGGCGAATTCCGATCCTTCCGATTGGTGGCCAGGAGTGGTCGGGAAAGACTGTGTGATTAACCCCGACGAACATTTTATTATTTGTGTGAATACGATTGGGGCACCCTATGGAAGTTCGGCTCCATCTGACTTGTCCTTTCCAGAATTTACCGTTCGTGATGTGGTGAAGAGTCAGTTGCTCTTGGCGGAGCACTTGAGGATTACTCGTATTCAACTCGCAATTGGAGGTTCTTTTGGTGGGAGTCAGGCGCTTGAGTTTGCCTACAGTTTCAAGGGCCAAATCGACAAACTAGTTCTCGTGGCTTGCGCAGCACGCGAATCTGCATGGGGAATTGCCATTCATCAAGCGCAGCGATTGGCGTTACAGGCAGATGCAACCTTTGGTCAGCCGGATGGAGGTAAACTCGGACTCAAAGCTGCGCGCGGCATCGGACTGCTCACCTATCGAACTCCTGAAGCATTCCATCAAACCCAAAGCAATCCCGATGATAGAATTGCCAATCACAAAGCGGCATCCTATATCGATTACCAAGGCGATAAACTGGTGTCGCGATTCTCGTCGCTTTCATATTACTATCTCCACAAATGCCTCGATACTCACCATATTGGTCGCGATAGAGGCGGAGTAGAGGTGGCATTATCCACTATCCAAACTCCAACAGTGGTAATTGGAATAAACAGCGATCAATTGCTGCCAACCTCCTTGCAAAAGATCATAGTTCAAGGTCTTCCCAATGCAAGGTATGTAGAGATACAATCTGAATTTGGACACGATGGATTTTTGGTGGAGGCCAAGCAGTTGGCGAGGGTGTTGAGGGGGGAGAGGTTTTAGGTGTTTAAAGGGTTTAAGGGGTTTAAGGGGTTTAAGATGTTTGATGTGTTTGGTGACGGGTGACGGGTGACGGATGACGAATTGAGGATTTCAGGGGCTTGAAGCCTGGTGTCTGGCCTTTGCTTTCCCGGTGTAGATAACCGCCAGCGGCGGTAACTCCGCTAGCCCGATGGTGAGGAGGAACGACGCTACCTAGGGCTAGGTTTAAGGGTTTGACAATGCTGTAAAAGACCCAAGTCTACGTGGCGCCCTTTCATTCTAGTTCCAACTTTCCACAAATTTCGAGGGTTCCATGCCCTCATCTTTAACTCATCCATTAATTTCGCCTCAGAAGAACAATAGAGGTACGCTTATTTGTTGACACACTATGATGAAAGACACTTCCCTTACGAGCTTTTTGCAAGCGGTTATCAAGAACCTACCGATGGATTGGATCAACCTGACAACTCATCGTTTGGATATTTACAATGAATCTCGGGCAAAGACGGAATTCCTTGAGAAACTAGAGGAATTGTATGAAAAAGGGGAGAGCAGTGTGAAGGCGTTGGAAGCTTTGCCAACGGCGTATGATTACATCCGACTTGGACATCCACTTTCTTCTGTACTCGAATGGGCATTGGCTAAAGATCTCGGGTTGAAGTCTGAAGAGGTAATTACTTTTTCTTCTCGCACTATGCCGCTTTTGGCAGTGCTTCGAGCCAATCATTTTAGTCGTACCCAAACTCGTGTTCTCTATACGGGGGATTTTGCTGATCTGCTGGATGTGCGAGCCCTTCAGGAAGTGTACGACTATGAATTTGTGATGGAGAAGTACACCGTCGGGGACGCGATTGCGCCTTTTGATGGAACGACGGTTTTGGTTCAATTTTCTGAGCATCCAGAGCGTGCAGAGCTCGATTCGGCCATCGATATTCATATTCAGCTATTGCCCAACTTAGGGAGTATCGTTCTGATTGATACTGAGAATGCCAGTGAGTTTGTGAAAAGCATTCAACATGTTCGCAGAAGAGAGTCGATCGCTATGACTCCAGCAAATTGCCTGGTCACTATAAAAGGCCTGCTGGGACAAGCCGTCTCAGGTTCTGCCGTAAATCCAGAAGTGCTCGAACGTTTGCGAAGCACGATTGCAGATATTACGGGATCGAAAACTCCAGCGGCGGTTGCTTCAAGTGGACTATCAATTCAATATGCCATTATGATGGGGTTGATTGATAGCGCGCGCGTCAATCATCCAGGAAAAGAAATAAAGATCATTGTTCCGCCGAACTGTTACGGAGGTACGAATGATCAAGCGCGCAGAGTGGCTGCAGCATTGGATTCTGTGGAGGTGATGGATCTTCCTGTGGATGGGGCGAACGACATGGTTCGCAGTACAGAGAAGGTGTTGGACACCTGTGCTCAACTCGATGCCGTTCCATTAATCATTGCAGAAATTCCGACCAACCCACGTGTTGAAGTTCCCAATCTCGACGATTTGAGAGCGGTGCTCAGTGCATCACGAAATACGCCGAATGGCGATACAGCTGTTCGTCCAGTGTTTATCCTCGACCAAACGTTTTGCCCCAATGTGCAGTTCGTTAAAGAGGATGGAATTTTATCTGAAGTACAGACCATTTCCTATGTGAGTGGTTCAAAGTTTCCAAGCGGAGGAAAGTGTACTGCGGGCTATTGCGTAGCGAATGACGAAGCGGCACATCTGATGGAAGCAATCGCCAAGCATCTTGAAATTTGTGACAATCAGGCTACAGCGCTCCAAGTAGAAATATTGAACGAGCAAATGCCTTCCATGCTTCAACGCATTGCGGATGCCTATGTGAACACTCGAGAATTTGTGCGCTTCATTGAAGAAGTGTTGCCAGAAGCAAAAATCAACTTTGTTTCTGAAGAAGTGGTAGCCCAAGGGTTTACACCTTCGGTCTTTTCACTCGATCTACCTACCAAAGGCGAAACGCCAGAAGCTCGCGAGGAATACAAGCGCATGCTCAATCTGAAACTCATCCATATGATGATCGATGCAATTCCACAGGACAGCAAGTACTGCGTGAGCTACGGTCAGTTGAAAGGCTGTTATTGGACCATTCCAGCCACCTCTACACAAGGAACAACCAAGGAAGAAGACAAAGATTACATCGCTCGCGTTTCGGTTTCAGGTGACCTCGACCTAGAGAAGCACAAGGAAGTGTTTAGGAAGTTTGTGGAGGGGGTTTGAGAGGTTTAAGGGGTTTAAGGTGTTTTAGGGGGTTAAGATGTTTTATGTGTTTGGTGACGGGTGACGGGCGACGGGTGAGAACCTTCAAATCTCTCCTACCGCGCGAATTCTTTCGCGTGGGTGTTTATTGGTAGGGATGGTATGTTAGAAGGGTTTAATGGGTTTAAGGTGTTTAAGGGGTTTAAGGTGTTTAAGGGGTTGATGGAAGTTGGGTGACGGGTGACGGATGACGGAAGTTGGGTGATGGGGGTGGACGACTGGAGTTTGCAGCCGTCCCGATACTAACCGCCAGAGGCGTTAACTCCATTGGCCCGATGATGAGGAGGAACGACGCTACCTAGGGCTATGCAAAAGGTCGGATAGCGGGTGATGGATGACGGAAGCTTGGAGTCTGAGAACCGCTAGCGCCTGAACTGCTTTGGTGTTTGTCCGTTGTTGGCATTTTCAATGATTTCGGAAATGCGCTTGTTACGAGTTTCTTCGCGCTTGGCTGAGGAAACCCAATAAAGCAAGCCTTTTTTAATGGAATTGCTCAAGCTCTCATAGAATTCCAAGGCTTTTGGGTTTTGGGAAAGAGCAAGATTGAAGTCGTCGGGAACAACGAGGTTTTCAATCTTGTCCAAGATGGTCCATGAACCATTTTCTTTAGCCACCTCGATACTCCGGTGGCCAGCTTCGGTCATATGTCCTCGCTCTATGAGGAGTTTTGCTTTGTCTTTGTTCACCTTCGACCAATTGCTCTTGGCTTTGCGCTTACAGAAATACTGAATGTAGCTTTCTGCATCGAGCGATTTTTTGGTGCTGTCAATCCATCCAAAACAGAGCGCTTCGTCAACGGCGTCACTCCAACTCAGGTTGAAACGGGGTGAACTTTTCTTGTAGAAAATAACCCAAACAGCATCTGTTTCAATGTGATTCGTCTCCAGCCAATTTCGCCATTCAGCTTGATTGGTAGGACAGAATTCTTCTATATGTGGTGATGTTCTCAAAATCTCAATCGATAATAGTCCAGAGAATTTTAGCAATGTTCTTGGCATCGTCTACCCCTCGGTGATGGGTGCCTTCTAACGGAATGTTTAGATGTTCCAACGCGCCTGCCATACCCGTTTCATGACCGAGTTTGTTTTTGAGAGCGAAGAGCGTTTTTACATTGATGTGGGAAGGTCCAAATGGATACCCTCTATTCAAATCGGAACACTGACGCTTGAACTGGTTTAAGTCGTAGGCACCATAGCTCGCCCAAGCTCTGCTCGTGCTGAGGTATTCGTCTTTCAATATTTTCAAGGCCTCTTTGAATGAGATTCCATACTCGTCAATCATCTCTGGAGTGATGGTGGTCAGCTCCGTACAGAATGGACTAATCGTGGATCTTTCAGGACGTACTAGTATCCCTCGATTATCGGTGATTTCACCGGTATTAATATCCAATGAACAGATGCCAATTTCGATGATGTCGTTCATCATGCCCTCTGGCGTAGGTCCATTCCAGCAAGTCGCTTCAATGTCTACAACCAGTATTTTGTCTAGTTTTTTTGCCACGGCAGAAAGGTAGGAAATTTGACACCTGGGATCCAACACCTAACATCTATCACCTACCTCCCAATCACTGCCTTAGTAACTCGTTCGCTGTAGCTATTAATCTTCCAATGACCAGGACTCCATCCTTTAATGAAGCGATGGAAATCGGCCCACGCCACGTGATACAGTGAGCGCCATTCTGCTTCTAGTTCTGGGTTTGGAATAGGGAGGCTGTTTTGAAGATGCCGAAAGTAGGTGTTAAGAATGCGAGTTTCGTAACGCTCGCAGTCCTCTTCATACAAGCAGCTAGATACGAAGTAAGCGAGGTCTTTCATTCCACATCCACCTCCCACATATTGAAAATCAACTCCGGCTACTTCGCCATTTGGAGAAAAGCAAAAGTTGGCGAGTTTCGCATCGCCGTGAACGAGTGTTTTGTACGTGCAGGAATTGAGTTGTTCATCAATAGCTGATGCTGCATTTTTCAGTGCCACGTCGTCTAAGGCCTCGAGCTCATTGGGACGAGTAGCTAAATGCCAATAGGTTCCAACTTCCCAAAGTCGCTCAGGTTCCATTCCAATGAATCCTGCGTGATATTGAGCCAGCCATTGAATACAGGCTTCCATTTCAGTCCAACTCACCTCTGACTTTCTGAGATTAAATCCAGAGGCATTGAGATCTTCGAGTACAATCAGGATTTCATTTTCCAAGTGCTCAACTGCTATACATCGTGGGATTCTTGCTTTGCTGGTGAGTGCGTATCGATCATACCAAGCGGTTTCAACTTCATATGACTTCAACTTCCGTTGATGTCCAATATCCGAATTCCATCCTCTTGGATGATTGCCTGCGGCCCCGTGTTGAATATGCTTCACCACCACACTCGAATACTCGCTCTCCAACAACTTTATTCGCACAATTTCACCATAGTCGCTCCAGAGGTTTTGGATAACCTCCTGCGCAACAATAGCAGATGCATTAGTCAGTCGAAGAATTATAGATTGAATTTGAGGCGACATGGGAAGGGGTGCAAACGAAAACAAAGATAGCGCAGCCAATAGCTTCTAGCCTACACCAAATCTTCAAGGTCAAGCTTAATCAGTTCCCAAGCCTTGTTTCGCAGACAATTTGGAGAGGGTTCATGTTCTGCTTTCTCAAAGTGAATCAATTGCTTGCGGAGTTTGCTAGGTTCATCACCAAAAGGATTTCGCTGATGATAAATTTCAAGCAATTCTTCAATTCTAAAATGATCGAGGAGTTCATGAATGTCCCAAAAGTCCTTCTTTCGTCCACCGTTTGAAATGACCTCCAACTTCATGGCTGCAATTTCATGTATAGATGCGAATCGAATTTTCTCTTTCTGATCAATCGGAAAGACAAATGGGTCGGTATAAAATAGATCAAGTTTGATCAGTGAATCATGGGAATTACCGATAAAGTAGGACTTGCCCATGCCGAACTCTTCATGTTTATCGTATTGTACCACGGGAAATTCTTCCAGTAGCGCTTGTTCCAATTGTATGTGGTCTAAAGTACCGTATTCTACGTCTGTGAAAAGGTCAATGTCAACAGATTCCCTATGTCCCAGTTGCAAACTCAGTGACGTACCTCCTACCAATCTAAATGGATTAAACTCCTTGCGCTGCATCAATTTTACAAGGGAGTTCCATAGTAGAGGTGAAACTGTATTTTTGTAAAGCATCAATCTAATTCGAATTCAAGGATATTCTTTTCAAAGGCTTTCAACCTACTGGAACCCATTTGTTTGATTTCTTCCACAATAGTGGACTTACCATAGAATGAAATCATCGCTAAGATTTCTTCGGTATTTCCTCTTTCAAGGATTCGCTGAATCACAAATCGCTTGTGCTCAATCCAGTCAATTTTGTCTATGCTTGTATCCCAGAAAAGAGCTTCTCGAAACACACTTAGATTGGGTTTGTCGAGAGAAAGCTTACTCTTTGCAACAGCTGTATCGTAGCTCGCTTGTATCATTTGAAAATAGTCGCTTTCAATTTGAAATACTTTACCCAGTTTAATGGAAAGAACAGGGTTAATCGCTCTTCGCTGATTGATGATAGCGCTAATCGTCTGTTTGTGTTCTCCTATTTGAGCTGCAAGTTGTGAACTGCGAATCGAACGCGATTTTAGTTCACGTTTTAGAATAGCTCCGGGGTGAACACCTCTAATCTTATGTATTTCTGGAAATGACATCACTGCAAAAGTAAACAAATTTGTTTACTATTCAGACTCCTGGCATCTGGCTTCTGAAACTAATTATCCAAGCTTCCGTCACCCGATACCCGGCACCCGTCACCGAACCCTCAACCTCAACGTTTTCAGCCTCCAACGTGCTAAGCGGTTATAAATCAGTGTATTTTATCTTATCCCTCGATTATTAACCGTATCTTTGCGCTTCACATCCTTAGCGGGATTATGGTCAAGCACTATTCCCTTCTCACCGATTTAGCTAAGTATTGAATGAATTAGCTAGAATCTTGCCCAAACCGCTTACGTAATTAGTCTTATTACATCACTTCACATTAAAGCTCGATTTTCTTCGAAGCTTATTTCGATTACTTGTTTACGTAGCGTTACGCTAGGGAAGAATTTTTCTTGTTCCCTCATGCGGCAGCCAGCTTTATTCTGCAGAAACATTGCACCTGTTTCTATTATTAAGGTGCTCTTTGGTACATACCATTATGAATACACGTTCTAGACGACCGGCTGCAAAAGCTGGTTCGAGAAAAAAAATAAATCAAAAACCTGCAAAGGGTAAGAAAAGCACAATTGATATCAATTTGCTTACTCAGAAAGCCAGTGCACAGCCTGAAAAGACGGTTTATGTAGCGGAAAGGACTTTTGCAGAAATGCCCCTTCACGCCCGACTACAGAAAACCATCGCTAAAAAAGGTTTTAGCACACCAACAGAGATCCAAGATAAAACCTTGGAGCACTTGCTTGCAGGTCGCGATTTGATGGGAGTGGCACAAACAGGTACTGGAAAAACAGGTGCGTTCCTTATTCCATTAATCAACCGATTGGTTTCCGGTAAAGATTCATTCCGAATTTTGGTCTTGGCTCCAACCCGTGAATTGGCATTGCAAATTGACGAAGAGTTCAAGAGCTTAACTTCTGGACTCGGATTGTACAGTCAGTGCTTCATTGGCGGGACCAACCTCAATCGCGATTTACAAAAGCTGGGAAGAAAGAGTCACATCGTGATCGGTACACCAGGTCGCTTGTTGGATTTGTACCAACGAAGAGCGATCAAGTTCAGCGAGTTTGATGTATTGATTTTGGATGAATTCGATCGCATGCTCGACATGGGCTTCAACAAAGATGTCCATCGAATTACTTCTCAAATGTCGAATCGTAAGCAAACACTTCTATTCTCGGCAACGGTAGACCGAAAGCAACAGGGATTCATCGATCGTTTGTTGACCAACCCGATAGAGGTGAAGGTGAGCAATGGCGAAACCACTGGGAAGCATATCGACCAAGAGATCATCAAAGTAGTGGATGGTCAAGATAAATTCGGGATGTTGACCGATCTACTCGGACAACCTGAATTCACCAAAGTTTTGGTATTTGCTGAAACGAAGAGATGGGTAAGTAAGGTGAACAAGATGCTAACGCAATCGGGCTTTTCATCCGACGAAATACACGGAAACAAATCACAAAATTACCGTCAGGTAGCATTGAAGAAGTTCAGCAGTGGACGTATTCAGATTCTCGTTGCAACAGATGTTGCTGCGCGCGGTTTGGATGTTTCTGATGTTACACACGTGATTAACTATCAATTGCCGGCTAGCATTGACAGTTACATTCACCGTATTGGCCGAACAGGTAGAGCCGGAAAGCAAGGCAAAGCATTCACATTTATTAATTAAAACTTAAGACTGGTAAAAATTTATGGGTAAGTCACAGGAAACAAGTTTCAAAAAGGAAAGAGAGAAGAAGAAGAAGCTGAAGAAAGATGCTAAAGCAAAACGTAAGGAAGAGAGGAAGATGAACAGTGATGGTTCAGCAGAAAGCTTCACTTATGTAGACAAGTTTGGCAATTTCTCTGATACTCCACCACCTCCAGCAGAGAAAATGAAAGCTGAGGATATCGATGTGAGTACGCCTAAAAAGGAAGATAGAGCAACGGTGAAGGAACTCGAAACTGAACGCACAGGTGTAGTGACTTTCTACAACGACGCCAAAGGCTATGGCTTTATCAAGGATAAGTCCACGCAAGAGAGTGTTTTTGTACACGTCAACAACACCACAGAACCTATCACAGAGGGCAACATGGTTACTTTTGAAGTAGAAAAAGGACACAAAGGCCCCACTGCAGTTAAGGTTACCGTGAAGCGATAGTTTCACCTCTTTTTATCGACGCGCATCTCTACTTTATGGCTCAATTCCTGTGGAAGATAAGGCCATAGCAGAAAGTAAGAAGGGGGGAGCTCTCCCCTCCGCCGCGCTTCGGTTTTGGCGTCCAACGCCAGGCTTTGGTCATCCGCCACCTAGCCACCGTCATCCATCCTCCAACATCCTCCACCGAACCCCTAAAACCCCTGAAACCCCTAAAACATCTCAAACCCCTAAAACCTCCAACCCCCTCCCAAACTTTCTTCCTATTTTCATCTTCTCGGCATAAACATTGAGGCAGGATAAGCTTCAATTTTACAGGATTTGTACATGGCACAAAGCGAACAGATAGATGAATTGAATGAGCGCATTAAAGAGTTAAAGTGCCTGTATGACATTTCAACTTTAGCATCTGATTCTTCGCTCAATATGAAGCAGAAGTTACAGGCGATTGCGGATCGGATTTCTCACGCGTGGAGATATACATCGGAAGCAGTGGCGGAGATTCGAGTAGGGAATGATCACTTCGTGTCAGGTACTCTCTTAGAGCCGAGTGTATTCATTTCCGAACCCTTTTATTTCGATGCCGTTAAAGTGGGATTTGTTCGCGTCCATTATCCATCTCCTAAGCGCACAGCCGCAGATTTTCTAAAGTATGAGCATCTACTCTTGAGAAAACTCGCGGAAGAGGTTTCCACCCTGTACGAGCGCTATAAACGACAGGAAAGAGAAGAGTTGCTTCAACGATCTATGGAGCGTAACGACCGATTGGCCATACTCGGCGAGTTAACAGCTGGAATTGCTCATGAGCTCAATACCCCACTTGGAAATATTCTGGGGTATGCGGAGTTTATTGCAGAAGGTGAGGGCCTTCCTCAAATGAAGAAGGACGCCTCCAAGATTATTCGATCGGCTATACACGCTAGAGAGGTGGTTAAGAAACTGATGTTCTTCAGTTGTGAAATGCCCGAGAAGAATGAAACGGTAGATGTCAATCAAGTTGTAGAAAGCAGTCTGGATCTCTTACAACCCACCTTGAAGTCGAAGAGGATTGAACTAGACCTGCTTTTGGAGGAAAACTTGCCTTCCATAATCATTGATTCCATCCAGTTAACCCAAGTGATTTTCAACTTGATTATCAATTCCATCCACGCGTCGGACGCTGATAGTAGAATTGAAGTTTCAACTACTTTTAAATCCGACTGGCTCCAACTTACGGTAAAGGATAACGGAATGGGGATTCCAGAAGATATCCGAGACAAAGTGTTTGAGCCGTTTTTCACCACGAAGGAGGTGGGTGAAGGCTCGGGATTGGGCTTGAGTGTGGTGTATGGAATCGTTCGAAAGCACGGTGGTCACATTCATTTTACTTCCGAGCTAGATAATGGGACTACCTTTGTAGTCAATCTACCTTTAGCGCCATGAGTAGCCACATCCTTGTAGTTGATGATGATCGGGATTTTCGCGAGTTAGTGACTCGACAACTCGAAGAACTCGGCCACATTGTTTATCCGGTTGGAAATGCCGTGGATGCCCTTGATATGATAAAGGGGAATGCACTCGATTTACTGATCACAGATTTGCAAATGCCCGGTGTTCCGGGGATGCAGCTTGTCAAATACGTGTCTGAAAAATATCCGGACATCCCAGTATTGGTGGCGACAGGCTTTCCGTCGGTAAAGGGTGCCGTGGAAGCGGTTCAATCTGGCGCGGTCGATTATTTAGTCAAACCCTTTACCAAGGATGAACTTTCAGCAGCCATCGGAAAGTCGCTTGCAAATACTCCAACCCCTCAGGTAACTCCTACTATTGATAAGAAGCAGCAAGTTGATCAAAGCCAATCTTCTGCTACATTTCACGGAATCATTGGGAATTCTGAGGCGATCAAGCGAATGATTGAAATGATCAGTCGAATCAACAATACAAATGTGACTGTTCTCGTAAATGGCGAGAGTGGAACGGGAAAAGAGTTGGTCGCACGTGCCATTCATTACAGCAGTCACAATGCGAAGTCGCCCTTTGTGGCTGTGAACTGTGGCGGTATTCCTGAAAACCTATTAGAGAGTGAGCTGTTTGGCTATACCAAGGGGGCTTTCACTGGAGCAGAATCCAACAGGGCAGGCTTTTTTCAAGCGGCTGAAGGTGGAACTATTTTTCTCGATGAAATTGGCAATGCTTCTCAAGCCGTTCAACAACGATTACTGAGAGTTCTTCAAGAAAAAGAGGTGACTATGATCGGTTCGCAGAAACCTCAGAAAATTGATGTACGTGTGGTTGCAGCTACCAATAGCGACCTCTACAGTATGGTGGAGAAAGGCACTTTTCGAGAGGATTTGTATTACCGATTGAATGTCATCAACCTTCACATACCACCACTTAGAGATAGAACAGATGATGTCCGACTTCTAGCTGAGTTCTTTCTCAATAAATTCTCAAAGGAGTTCGACGTGCAACGACCACAAATGGATGACGCTGTTTGGCCCATCTTGAATACGTACAGTTGGCCGGGTAATGTAAGGGAGCTGGAAAACACCATTCAACGCTTGGTGATTCTCGCAGACGGTATCATCCTTCCCGATCATTTGCCTCCTCATTTTCGCCAGTCTTCGCCTTCTCCAACTCGTCACCCTCTTAGATCCTTGGAAGAGGTGGAAAGAGAACACATCCTCAGAGTGCTAGAAGCCACAGATAATAACAAGACGAAAGCGGCCGAGATTCTTGGTATAACACGAAAGACCTTGCGGCAGAAGTTGAGCTAAAATACATTTCGCACATTAGATCAGCCGGGTATAAATTACCCGGCTGGTTCTTTTTTACCCACTTTGATTTTCCTCGATTCAATGTTGTTTTGAGGTTATTCTTCTGATTTTCAATTCAGTAAATCGAAATAGGTTTTCAGCGTTCTGAGTGGGCATGCCTATTGACTACATCTGGGCATGTTTAACCCAGCGGAAATGAAAACAAGTTTGAGCTTGTGCAACAATTGCGACTTTGAAAGGTCTTGCACTTTGCGAAATGGGGTCGTTGTCGTCCACTGTCAGGAGTATCGCTTGAGCGATGATCAAGTCTCTATTCCTACCTATTTGAATGCACCAATAGAGGAAAACGTCCCGCAAATCCATAAGCACTTTCACGGTCTGTGTTCAACCTGCGATTCGGCTGCAGGTTGCGAGTGGCGAAGAGATGACTTTATAACCTTTCATTGCGAACACTATAGCTAGTGAAAATCATGATCACAAAAGAATCACCTAAGATGGGAATGTACGAGAACGTGCAACATCAGTTTAACAAGGCAGCGGATATTATCAACTTATCTCCAGCTGTTCGAAAGATCCTCAGTATCACGAATACTGAAATTGTTGTTCACTTTCCAGTGAAGTTGGACAATGGTACGGTTCAGGTTTTTACCGGATATCGCGTCCAGCACAATAATGCCTTGGGCCCATATAAAGGTGGACTTCGATATCATCCAACTGTGGATATTGACGCTGCTAGAGCTTTGGCTACTTGGATGACTTGGAAAACTTCATTGGCTGGATTGCCATACGGTGGAGGGAAAGGTGGAATTCAAATCGATCCTAACCTGTATTCGGATGCGGAACTGGAACGAATTACGCGCAGGTTCACTTTTGCCCTTGGCGATAATATCGGCCCAGAACACGACATCCCCGCACCAGATGTCAATACTACTCCGCAAACCATGGCATGGATTGCCGATACGTTTATGAGCACGCGATCTACCAATGAGCGAACCAAGTACTCTCATGTGGTTACGGGTAAGCCGGTTGGTGCTGGTGGACTTGAAGGTAGAGATCGAGCCACAGGTTTTGGAGTCGTGGTAGGAATTCAAGAATGGGCAAATCACAATAATTACGAGCTGTCCGGCAAGAAATACATCCTTCAAGGCTTCGGTAACGTAGGGTACTGGGCTTCCCATTTTATGCGCGCGAAGGGCGCAGTGTTGGTTGGCGTACAGGATGCCAGCGGATCAATCTATAACAGCGATGGCATTGATCCAGAATCTCTGTTTGAATTTACAGAGAGGAATAATAAGTGCGTGGCTGGCTATCCTGGCGCTTCCCCATATCCTCAAGCTGATTTCTTCAGTTTGGATTGTGATATTCTCATCCCAGCCGCGATGGGAAATCAAATCACCGCAGGGAACGCACATTCTATCAAGGCACTTCTCGTTGCTGAAGGGGCTAACGGCCCAGTAGACAGTGACGGGAGTGAGATCCTTGAAAGTAGAGGAATTGCCGTGATTCCAGATATCTACTGTAATTCAGGTGGGGTGATTGCGAGTTACTTCGAATGGCTACAAAACCGCAACGGTGAGTTGTGGTCATTGGAGGAAGTGATGGAAAAGCTCGAAAAGAAAATGAAGAAGAGCTATGAAACCATGCAGTCTATAGCGAACAAATACAACACCGATTTACGCACAGCTGCGTATATAGGGGCGCTCCAGAGAATTGAACAAGCATACATCCAAAGAGGGATTTTCCCTTGATGGATCGCGATGCAAAGCCCATTTATTCTCTTTTTATTCAAGTAGTTAGCCTTAGTTATGTTCAATTCAATTGGAGTGATTGGAGGACTTGGCCGTGATGGCCGAGTTCCTCTAACCCCGTCATCGGTACAAGAATTAATTCGATCTCTGGAAATAGAAGTTTATTTCACTTCAGGTTCGAGTTTGGCCGCAGGATACAGCGACTTAGAGTATGAGGCAGTAGGGGCTCAGGTGGTCTCGAAGCAGGAGGTCATCCGTTCAGCTGATCTCATCTTGACCACCAACGAAATGGACTTCGTCTCTGAGCTTCGCCCGCATCAATACGTCGTGGGAGTTTTCAATTTCCTCTATCACAAAGAGAGGCTTGTACCATTTATCGATCGGGAATTGACGGTTTACAGTCTGGATCTCTTGCCGAGAACGACGATTGCTCAGTCCATGGATGTTCTTTCTTCCATGGCTTCCTTGGCGGGATACAAGGCGGTTATTAAAGCGGCAAACCTCTATCCATCGGCATTTCCTATGCTGACCACTGCAGCAGGAACCATCAAACCAGCACAGGTGTTGGTCTTAGGCGCTGGCGTGGCCGGTCTGCAGGCCATCGCGACGGCCAAGAGATTGGGAGCGAGGGTTGAAGCCTTTGATGTTCGAAGTTCGGCCAAAGAGGAAGTTGAAAGTCTTGGCGCTCAGTTCATAGAGGTTGAAGGCTATGCTGAATCCAGTGCCCATGGGGGGTACGCGATGGAACAATCCGAAGCGTACAAGGCCAAGCAGCAATTGCTCATTAAATCTCGGGTTGAAAAGGCCGACATCGTAATCAGTACCGCCAACATTCCAGGTAAGAAAGCTCCGGTTTTAATGGATAAGTCCAGTATGGAATCCATGCATCCTGGAAGTGTGATTGTGGATTTAGCATCAGACCAAGGAGGGAACTGTACGGAGTCTGTGGATAACCAAACTGTTCATCACTTTGGAGTCACCATTGTTGGAAGTTCAGCACTGGCAAGTGAGATGGTACATGCGTCGTCCACTTTGCTGTCAAACAACTACACCTCCTTCCTCAAACACCTGCACAAGAACATCGATAACCCTCTGGATCCACTACTGTCTGAAAGTAGAATGGTGGATAAAGGAGTGTGTACGAGACCAACCATTAACACAGAAAGTAAATCCTAGAAATGGAGTATTTCATTGAACATATTGAACTCTTTTACTTCCTCATCTTAGCCGTTTTTCTCGGTGTTGAGGTCATTTCCAATGTTCCGGCTGTATTGCATACTCCACTGATGTCTGGAGCAAATGCCATTAGCGGAATTGTGGTGATTGGTGCCATTCACGTCTTACTCTCACTTCCCAATGAGAATTATGTAGGATTGATTCTAGCTGGCATTGCGGTGTTTGTTGGGACTCTAAATATATCCGGCGGATTCTTTGTTACGAGTAGAATGCTCTTACTATTCGCTAAAGACAAAAAGCAAAGATCATGATGTACGTACCTAGTATCGGTTACTTGGTGTCTACAACGCTCTTTATCGTAGGCCTCAAATACTTGAGTATTCCTTCCAAAGCAGCCAAAGGAAACAGTGTAGCCGCCATAGGAATGGTGTTGGCCGTTGCAGTAACCTTGTTGGGTTTCTCCATGGACGATTGGCATGTGAACAAGGCGATCATCTTGATCTTGGCTATTGGAGCAGGTGTATTCCTTGGTCGTTCGATGTCGAGGAGAGTAGAGATGACAAGAATGCCACAGCTCATATCGCTTTTCAATGCAACTGGGGGCGCGTGTGCAATGCTGATTGGGATATCTGAAACCATGAACAGTACAGAGGAGGGCCTTCCTCCGTTGATGCTTTCGCTCATCTGGCTTAGCGTTTCCATTGGAGCAATGTCGCTCACCGGAAGTTTGGTTGCGATTCAAAAACTTTCGAATAAGTGGAAATTGAAAGTGGGGCCACGAGTGCGACGATTGAATCGAATTTTGCCCCTCTTAATCACGGCTATTGCGGTGGTGGCATTGTTGGGTATATCGGGATATTCGACTTCTATGGTGACGGTCATGATTTCGCTATTGGCCCTTCTCTACGGAGTCACTTTTGTTTGGCCCATTGGTGGAGCAGATATGCCTGTGGTCATCAGCTTGTTGAATGCGTTGACGGGCGTGGCAACCGCACTGACAGGGGTCTTGTTCGACAATAAGATCATGATTGCCGGAGGCATTTTTGTAGGAGCGGCTGGATTGATTCTCACCTTGATGATGTGCAAGGCCATGAATCGCCCCTTGATTAATGTTCTCTTGGGGGCGAAGAATTCAAGTTCCACCGGATCGTCGGCCTCTTCAGAAATTGTGGAAACAAGTGTGGCGGAAGTCACGACACAGATGGCATTTGCGCAGAAGGTCGCCATTATTCCGGGCTATGGTCTGGCGGTAGCTCAGGCACAACAACTCTGTGGTCAATTGCAGAAATCACTTTTGGCTCGAACAACCGAGGTGGATTTCATCATTCATCCCGTTGCGGGAAGAATGCCAGGACACATGAATGTGTTGTTGGCAGAGGCGGATATCGACTATGAACATCTGTATGAGATGTCCGATGTCAATGATCAGATGAATGCCTACGATATGGTTTTAGTGGTGGGTGCGAATGATGTAGTCAATCCAGCTGCTGAGAGAAATGAAGACAGTCCAATTTACGGTATGCCCATCATTAAAGCGCATGAAGCGAAGCAAGTGGTCGTGGTAAAACGAAGTATGAATACTGGCTATGCGGGCATCGAGAACGAGCTGTTCTCCGAGCCGAACTGTAAGCTTCTCTTTGGAGATGCCAAGTTGATATTGAAGGACATTCTAACTGAATTAAAACATCTTTAATACTGTTACACATGAAGTACGGAAAGCTCATCATGGCCCCATCTGAATACGAATTGATCATGAACCTTTTCAATAGAGTTCAACCTAAAGATGTGGTACACAAAGCGTGTTACGATAAGCTTCGATTGGAATTGACCGAAGCCAACATTGTAGAAGAGTCTCAAATTCCTACCGATGTGGTTCGATTGTACAGTTACATCGATGTTCAAACCCCCTTCGGTCGACTTGAGGATTATCAACTTGTCATGCCCTCTCAAGATCTGAGAGATCCAAAGAAACTCTCGATTCTTACCCCAATGGGGACCGCTCTTATCGGTTACGCTCAGGGAGATACGGTACTTTGGAACTTCCCGGTGGGGGAACGTCAAATTCTCATTAATCGGGTTGCGCAGGCGCTTCCGAAAAACCTGCGAGAGTTGGAGAAAAAATGAACCACTTGACCTTGGATCATACGAAAGAAGAGAGGGGTGAACCTAGAGTGTTGAATGGAATTTCCCATCTTCATTCAGAGGCTGATGCTATGGTCATCCACTATTTTTCTGATCCAATTAGCATCGAGTGTTATGATGAAGAACACAAGCTGTCTCGATTTCTAGAGAACAGCGGACTAACGATTCCCGTCCGATATCACATCGGTGAGTTAAGTCCATTCCTTTTTGAGAGCGCGGTAGATACAGGCTTGTTGCCCGTCATTATGTCTCAACGTTGGATGAGAGCGTCGGAGCAATACGACTATCCCATTTCAGGCAAAGTGTGGATTTCCGACCCTCCATCGAGCATGTTTCCCTTGATCATTCACGTAAAGGCGGCTGAAAGTCAGAGTGCGGAGAAAGCAATAGACTTCTACAAACGCTTGCGTGAACGCATGATGTTTAGCGGTAGGAACCCCAATAGGAATCATGAACTCGTAGAGGCAGCGAAGCGAAGCCATCTCGATATAAAGCTGATTCGCAAGCAATGTTCAAGAGCCGCCGTGCGCTGGTATCAGGATGATTTAATGTTAATCGAAAAATTGGGAATAGTAGGTTTTCCTGCCTTTGTATTTGGGAGGGAAGCCCATCCACGATCCTATGATCATTCCATCTACTACACTGCTGAACAGCTCATTCATGAGATCCAGAAAAGAGAAAGGGTAGAAGATTGACAGTGCGGAGTGGTACTTCCATTCACTGATTTTTTAAACTGAAATTCAATTCGATGATGATAGAAAAGATAAAATGGGTATTTGCCGTCTTAATCGTGTTTTTGGTCATTCTCGGAACGAATTTGATCGATAGGAGAAACTTCAAACAGCTCAAGAATTCGGTGGAAAACATCTATGATGATAGGATGGTAGCCAGCAATTTAATTTACCGAATGACGAGTCTGCTTCGAAATCGTGAATTGCTGATCGTTAGAAGTGATACCACCCATTATGACGAGCGAGTGAGGGTTTTTGAGGATAAGTTCAAGGATATCATTTCAGAGTATCGCAGCACCAATCTCACAGATTTTGAGCAAATAGAACTAAGCAGGGTGATTGAGGCTAAGAATCAATTGAGCCGAATAGAAGAACAACATGTCCAGTTGGGGCAACACAATCTCGACGTCATCGTTGGGCGATATGACCGAATTTATCGCCACATGGATGAGCTCTCTACCATTCAAATGGAAGAAAGTGCCAAGCAGAAGCGGATAAGTCAGAAAGCCATGGACTCCGTAGAGTTCTTCACAAATATTGAGATATATATGCTGGTTTTCCTCGGTGTTCTAGCGCAAGTCATCATCTTGTACCGATCAAAATAGGGCTTGCAAAGGCGTATAGAGTTTCGTCTTGAATGCCCTTTTATCATCCAAACATCGCTCCACCTTCCGCTTGTCCCGCTTGAAGAGATTTGATAATGAACGCATTCAACCCATAGAATGCTAAGTCCAAATGAATGAGATTAGATCCCATCGACAAATATGTATTGCTTCCCATCAACCGATTTATCAGTAACTCGTCCACCAGTGGGATTTTATTATTTGCCTCTGCAGTCATTGCATTAGTACTTGCTAATTCCCCATTGAAAGAAGAGTACCATCATTTTTGGGAACACACTTTCACCATTGGTTTTAGCGATTTTTCAGTATCCAAATCCCTGCATCACTGGATCAATGATGGACTGATGTCCGTTTTCTTTTTCGTTGTCGGACTGGAGTTGAAACGGGAGATTATGGGAGGTGCACTTTCCAAGCCTAAGGATGCTATTGCGCCCATTTTTGCAGCGCTTGGGGGCATGGTCGTTCCGGCTTTACTGTACTGGATTTGGAATCCGGCAGGAGAGGCTTCCAATGGTTGGGGAATTCCCATGGCTACAGATATTGCCTTCGCCTTGGGGATACTTTATCTCTTAGGGGATAAGGTGCCGATTGCGCTAAAGGTGTTTTTAACAGCGCTGGCCATAGTAGATGATTTGGGCGCTGTGCTGGTCATCGCATTTTTCTACACGTCGGATATTTCCACCCTCAGTCTGCTGATAGGCGGCGGTTTTCTAGCGGTACTATTGTTAGCCAATCTATTAGGAGTGAGAAATACGTTGTTCTATGGAATTGTTGGGATCGGTGGACTGTGGTTAGCATTCCTCCTTTCTGGGATTCACGCTACCATTGCAGGAGTGATTGCGGCATTGACCATTCCGGCTAACGTAAAAATTGGTGATAAACGGTTTGTTGTAAAAATGAATGATCTCACCAATGCATTCGAAAGGGCGGCACCCAACAACGTTACGCTAGTTACAACAGATCAACTTCATATCCTCGACCGAATCCGACGTTATTCCAAGGCCGCAATGACTCCCTTACAACGTCTTGAACACAGCATGCATCCTTTGGTGAGCTTTGTAGTTATGCCCATTTTCGCTCTCGCCAATGCTGGGATCACGTTCTCGGGAAACTTCTATTCGAACTTGGGCAGTTCGGTCAGTTTGGGAGTCCTCTTTGGACTGGCTTTCGGGAAGTTTATCGGAGTAGTTGGATTCACGAAAATCCTCGTTAAGCTCAAATTGGCAACCCTTCCAGAGGGTGTGCGTTGGCGTCAGCTTTACGGTACAGCATTGCTCGCAGGCATCGGTTTTACGATGTCCTTATTTATCACAGACCTGGCATTTGTAGACAAGACGTATATCCTACAAGCGAAAATTGGAATCTTCATCACCTCCCTGTTATGTGGATTAGGTGGGTACTTGATTTTGCGCAAAAGCTGAATGGGTGTTGTTCGGTATGGAGCCTACATCAGAATGGGAGGATGAGGTATGGGGGGGGCATTCATCTGTGATGTACGTTTACTTAGATTAGTCTTCGGAATTCGTAAATTTTGCGAGATGATCAACTCCAAACGTTGAATTCTGCAAAGGCTATCTTTGCTCTACTGAATGAACTAATTATCAATGGATTACCTCGTTACCCAACCAGACGGTGAGTTGAAAAACTACATCAGCCATTATTGGGTGGGTACATGGAATCTAGATAGTACTCCTCCAAACGATTCCTACTACGTAATCGCCAGTAGTACCACGGAGTTTACGTTTGGTTTTAGTGGGTCGGGCAAAGAAGATGATCTTCTGTTTTCCATTGTACACGGGCATACGCAAGAGCCGCTTCAAAAGATGGTAGAGGGCTATTATCACTTGATTGGAGTGTCCATATATTCCCATGCCATCCCCTCACTATTCAATATTCCAGCGTACGATTTAAATCGGGAGTTTTTGCCGTTGTCGATTTTTTTGGGAGGCGAGGGAGAAGAGTTGAACGATAGAATCGCCAATGCGAGAACTTCCCGCGAACGCTTAGAAATACTCGATGATTACTTTAAGGGGCGCTTGAAGCATCAGCGGGAGAGCGATGTGAGAATGCTTAAGGCGATAAAGGAAGTTAAACGCTTCAATGGCAACTCTAAAATCATAGATCTGGCGAGTGATTCCTTTCTTTCTCAGAAACAATTTAACCGTCGTTTTAAAGACTTTTCAGGTTTCAATCCCAAGACGTTTTCGAAGATTATTCGTTTGGAATCGGCCATAAAGAACTATCCAGCGTTCCCCAGTTTAACGGAATTGGCACTCAAAGTGGGGTACTATGACCAAGCTCACTTTATTCGCGAATTCAAAGAACTCACGGGTTTTAGTCCGCGTGAGTTTTGGAAGTTGAGTGAGAAATAGGGCTAAGAATGTCCATTTTATACAATTCAGGCAATCGTGTAAGTCTGAGTTTTGTTGGTGTAATGACTCCTTGTACAAGTTGAAATATGAAAATCCAAAGTCTGTTCATAGCATTTCTGCTCCTGTTGAATACCTCTATAGTACTGGCTCAAGTGTCAACGGATTCGGAGTTGTTTATCACCCTAAAAACACAAGACAGCCTTTTCTTTGAAAGAGGTTTTAACCAATGTGATTTGGTTTTCTTGGAGAGTCATTTGACGGAGGATCTAAAGTTCTATCACGACCAAAGTGGGTTTCAAGACAGGGAGGCTTTTTTTGAGAACACTAGGAAGTACATCTGCTCTGGCTCTGGGGCTAAACCCATTCGCACCGTGGATCCAACCAGCTTAGCGGTCTTTCCCTTATATGATGAAGGCGAGATTTACGGGGCTATTCAGACAGGCGTTCATCATTTCTACCTCAGAGAACAAGGGGTAGAGGATGTTTGGACAAGCACGGCAAAGTTTACCCATGTTTGGGTTTTGGACAACGAGGCTTGGAAATTGAGCGAAGTGCTGAGCTACGACCATCAACCACCAACGAATGAGCAATCGCTCAACACCATTGAACAATTATTGGTGGAGAGCAATGTTCCTGCTTTAGGGCTTGGCATTATTGAGAATGGCCAATTGACGAAAGTGGAAGTGTATGGAACCTTGGACGGAAAGCGAACGGCACCCTACAACACCATTTTCAAAGTGGCATCACTTACAAAGCCAATTGTAGCCTTGCTTACTTTAAAGTTGATTGATGAAGGTCTGTTGGAACTGGATGAGCCACTTTATAAATATTGGGTGGATCCCGACCTTGTAGATGACGCACGCCACAAGTTGTTAACGCCAGAAATTATTCTCTCTCACCAAACGGGTTTCCCCAATTGGCGGTACATGACCGAGGCCAATGTGCTTGCTTTTCAATTTGATCCGGGTACGAGGTATCAGTATTCTGGCGAAGGTTTTGAGTATCTGCGAAAGGCGATAGAAAACAAGTTGGGGAAGAGCATGGAAGAGTTAGCAGAAGAGAAGTTGTTTGGTCCTTTGGGAATGAATGACACTCGTTTTTGGTGGGATGCAGGCATGGACGAATCGAGATATGCGTATAACTTCAATGAGAATGGTGAAATGATAGAGGTCGATAAGTACTACGAAGCCAATGCTGCGGCCAATCTGCTAACTACGGTTGAAGATTATGGCAAATTCGCAGCTTATGTGGTCAATGGTGCGGATCTCTCGGATACCTTATTTCAGAATATGTTAGCTCACCATGTTCAACTCCGAGAAAACGACTTTTTCGGTCTGGGGTGGGAAATTCTAACCGGTTTTCCAAATGATGAATATGCCTTGCTACACACAGGTAAAGATCCGGGTGTGAGTACATTGGTCATCGTCTTTCCTCATTCCAAAAACGGCTATATCATCTTTCTTAACGGAGATCATACCGATCCCGTGTATGAAGAAATCTTGACCCATCAACTCTATTTGGGAGAAGCCCTCTGGAACAAACGCTGAAACCTTGCACCTTTCCCCCTTCAAAATGAAAACACAACTGAAATTTATTGTAGCAGTGCTGTTTACTTCTTGTGCGCAAGAGTCGAATCAAACAGCTAGCCCGCGCCAAGAGAGCTCTTTAGCTATTCAAGCAGAAACAATCGTTCAGCCATCTGTCGGAGATACGCTAGGTGAGTTTATTCACACGAAGTACATTCATTCCGAAGGGTCCAATTATCAGTTAGTCATTGAGAACAGTTTTCCAAAAGGGGGATTTTCCTACACCGATACACATGGGAATGCACTTGCGTATGTTGTCTTTTGGACGCGTATCACGAATAAGGGAAGTTCGCCCATCGATCTACATTTAGATTTCCCCGCGAGTGCATTTGAGCTGCATTCATCACCTGGCATTAACTTCAAAATCTACATGCCATTGGACACTATGGATGCGCGCCGTGCTCCACTGGAGAATTATGGATTGAACAACATAGAGTCTTTGTTAGATGATAATTTAGATAAAGGTTCTTCACGGACATACGCTATTGCTCCGAAGCAGAGTCATGCCTTTTATGCTGTGGTTCTGACCAGTGGCAGGATTAACGGTACAGTGCGTGCTGGGTTGAAGTTGGATGGACGCAAGGCGTTCTATAGTGTGAATGGGGTGGAGGTTCCTTGTGGGAGCTTTTAGCCGAAGGATTCCGAAATTTATTTTGAGCAAACAGACCTGTCAGGCGCCACATCGCAAGGAGAAGAGCTGTTTAACACCCATCATTCAATATGCCTTTTACCTCGTCTTACATGGTTAGATTTCTATTCGTCATAGCGCTTCTCTTTTCTTCATGTTCGAGGAAGGTCGCCCCGATGTCTTACCAATATTCGGTGCCAGAATCGGGGGATTGGCAAACATCACACTTCAAAGCCTACGATATCGACTCTTCTGGAATTTATCAGTTGTTCAATCAACTGAATGAAGGCGGTCATGCAATCCACAGTATCTTATTAGTAGTGGATGAAAAGCTAGTAATAGAGGAGTATTTTGATGAATATAGCCGACTAGATCGTCATGATCTTCGATCTGTTAGTAAGAGTATTCGATCCCTTTTAATGGGGATTGCAATAGATCGTGGTTTCATTGAAAGCATAGATGATCCCATCTACAAATACTTGCGTCATCCAACACCACAAAAAAACATGGATAGCCGCAAGGAGCAGATTACGATTCGACATCTCTTGACCATGTCTACAGGTCTCGATTGCAATGATTGGGACCGTCACTCCTTGGGTCAAGAAGATAGGATTTACAAGAAGGACGATTGGCTCCAGTACTTCATCGATCTTCCCATGGTGAATGATCCGGGCGCTGTGTCCCACTATTGTAGTATGGGCACCGTGCTTGCCATGGAAGTGATTGCTCAGGCTGCAAACATGCCGATCGATGAATTTGCCAATCAGTATTTGTTTGAACCGCTAGGGATTGAAAATGTCGGGTGGGAGCATACTTCTCAGAAGGAGATCAGTTCATCGGCTTATAGACTGTCTATGACCCCACGAGATATGGCCAAGATCGGTCAGTTGGTTCTGAATGGGGGAGATTGGAATGGCCGTCAGATTGTATCGGAAGTTTGGATAGAAGAATCCACCTCTGCATTAACCTCCATCACGGGCATACCGTATGGATTGCTATGGTGGAGAATTCCCCTTGTTGAGGGAGATCAGAAGTACGAGTTGATTGCAGCAACGGGGAATGGAGGTCAGTATATCATGATTTGTCCGGAGTTGGATATGATTGCCGTTTTTACGGGAGGTGCCTATAATTCTGAAGACGACAAATTTCCCTTTGTGATTATGAGAGAAATATTTATTCACACTTTTAAAGGTAATTGACAGTCGGTTTACACCTCCCTGATTTGTGAATAGCCGTTCAGCGCGGCTTTTATCTGAGCCGAACACTATTGTGAAATACGATACCTTACTAGAAGAAATTTTAGGTATAGGATTGAGAATAAAGTGAAGAAGAATTTGAATCTAATTATAGATGATAAAGCACCGTGAAAAAATAAGTAAAACGAAGACTGTACTTGTTTACATAGCAACCCTGTTATTGGGCTATGTACTATTTATCATTCCAGATGTCTTCTTTGGAGTGACAAAAATCAATGGAGGTAAGCAAGGTGTCAATTTACTTTTCATTGCCCTCTTCCAGTTTTTATCCATTTCGGCATTACTGTATGTCTCGCTAAAACTACTGAAGGTGGATTTTACGTTCATCGGTTTAAAATTCACGAACTTCAAGAAAGACGTGCTTCTAGGGATAGTTTTTGGTGCCCTCTGGACTATTCTACAATTTGTCATATTTATTCCTTTCACGGGAGGAGCCGATCGGGCGGACATCAAAGGGATGCTTCAGATGTACGACGGGAGTCTAACAGGACTTCTATCCTTTATTGCTCTTGGTGTGATCGGTGGCGGCATTACCGAAGAGTTGTTTAATAGAGGGTTTCTCATCAATGTCCTCAAGGGGGTGTTTCAGAACCCTAGAACGGGGTTGTGGATATCTGCCGTCCTGTCTATTCTGATATTTTCATTGGGCCATATGCCGGTAACCGCATTGGATTGGTTTGATATCCTTGTGCCGACCCTCATGTATACCTTGTTGTTTGTTTTTACAAAAAGACTCACGGCCTCTATTGTAGCCCATGGTGTGTACAATTCGTCAGCCATCCTTCTTACATACTACATGTATTCAGACTTCGTGTAATTGACGGAGGACAAAAGGGGTAGAACGATCGGTTGCATTGCTATTCTGACGGGCAGAAGAAAGTCCAGGCTTGGGGATAATAGAATCACAATTTTAGAACAGGAGAATACGAATACCGGTTTGTTTATCGATAATACAATCGATGATGAATAGACGACAACTTTAAAACAATAAAGAGCAAGAATGTATCACCCTAGATTCTATGGAGATTTTTATAACATGGGGCTCAAATATGGTAGCCTATTGTTGAATAAGGCAAATTTCGTTTTACCAGAGATTAGTAAGGAAAAGTTCGAATTCGGTCTTCAGTCCTATGCCCATCTGCAAAACTTTTATTCCGAAGTAATAGAAGAGATTGAAGGGTTTGCGGAAGGAATAAAAGACAAACCAGAGAATGTGGGTGCATTCTTATTGAGCCTAGGTGTATTCAATAGTGCGGGTCAATGTAGCGTCTTTGCTTTTCGGAACAAAGAGTCAGTTCTCTTTGGAAGAAACTACGACATGCTCTTTGAGTTCAAAAAGTTCACCGAGAGTAGCCTAATTGCCCCTCAAGGTAAATTTGCCTACATCTGTCAGTCGGATGTGTTCATTGGTCGTTCTGATGGAATAAATGAAAAGGGGTTAGCCATTGCCATGTCATTTGTGAATGGGACAAGAATTCAACCGGGAGTAAGTTTTCATTTCATAGTGAGGAGAGTCTTGGAAGAATGTGAATCAACACAGCAGGCGGTAGAACTGATTCAAGAGGCACATGTGTCTTCTGCCAATAACTTTCTAATTGCAGATAGGTCGGGAGATTTGGCGGTTGTTGAATCTTGTCCGCAGAAAGCCATGGTCAGAAAGCCCAAATCTGATGAGAATTTCATCAGCATCACGAATCAGTTTCAATTGGCTGAAATGAAGAGTTTTGATGATGGAGGTGTTGAGTGGAGTAAGAGTATAGAACGATATGAAGGATTGGAGAGGCAGTTAAAAGGCATGTCGAGCATAGACTTGGACAGAGCTAAAGAAGTCCTGTCTGATGAATGTGTCTGCTTAGATTTGAAAAAGCAAGGATTTGGTACCATTTGGTCGGTCGTTTCAAATCTCAATGAATTGAGAATAGAAAGAGCTGAAGCCAAGCCTAAAGTCAAAAACTATAAGCCTGATACCCGATTGCAATGGTGGCTCAATAAGCGGTGATGTGGGGCTTTATATTTTGCATTGAAACCACATAACGGTATGGAGGTGAGGAGTGATAGATCTCTGGCGGCCCGTGAAATATAATCGTGCAAAGGCTGGTTTCCCGATGGGTTGTAGAATGTCCCTTTTATACAATTAGCCCCCCAGTTCAGTAGGTAGTTTTGCTTCATTATTAAACATAATGAAAGGACAAAACATGAAGAGTAACGCGAGAATTGCAGGTGGGTTAATACTTCTCAGCTTCATCACGGGATTGCTAAGCGTGTCGCCAGGTGTAGATTCAGCAGACTATCTTACCGAAGCGGCAGGTCAATCAAATCAAACCATTGCAGCGGCGCTGTATCAATTTATTCTGGCCATTATTTACGTGGGGATAGCTCTTTTATTCTTTCCTGTATTTTCTAAGCTCAATAAGATGCTGGCGGTGAGCTTTCTGGGTTTTAGAATCATCGCTACAACGCTGATGCTCGTGGGAACCGTTCTTCTCCTTTCCATACTCGTTCTGAGTCAAGGTTATGTGAATCACCCTACATCTGATACCCACACTCTCCATATCATCGGGAATATGCTGAGGTATTCTCGCGACTATTTCAATCATGTGTTTATGGTGCTTGTATTGGGAATCAGCAATTTAATCGCGTACTATATTTTCTTTCGGTCAAGGCTTATTCCTTCATGGATATCCATTTGGGGGATGGTAGGAACCCTGCTATCCATGACGGCCAGTGTATTGCTGATGTTCCAAGTATTTGACGTAATCACAACGGAGTATTTGATACTCAATACACCAACCGCAATTGTTGAATTATTGCTGGGTTTCTGGTTGATTATTAAAGGATGGAATACCCGTGATTTGCCGTTCGCCCATGAGTAATGCTATACCGTTGCCAACCGATATTGATATAGAGGTTTACCGAACAACCTTCCAAACAGAAGGTGAGTTTACCTCGTTCTTACTCGATGTACTGGAACACTGCTTTCAGCTAAAAATCTCCCTTGATTTGGAAGATAGAGACAAAGTACTCCGAATTGAGTCTCAGAACATCGTTCCAAGATCTTGCCTTCAGAAACTCTCCAGCTTGACGGATGTAGAAATGAGTATTTTGGAAGATGAACGTGACACAGCGGAGCCTGGGTTTCTCCTTCCTCAGAGGGATGTGTAGATTTGTAGAGGACGTTGGGTTGTACTCCCATTCCGTAACTTCGAGAACTACGAAAGCAATCAGTGGGTAGATGAGGGAATATTTGAAATCATTTGATATCCTGACGGAGGATGAAATCGATTTGTTCGAGAAGCTGATCGTTCGGAAGTCCATCAAGAAAGGCGACTTCTTCATACAAGAAGGACATACGTGTAAGGAAATTGCCTTCATTGAATCTGGGCTTTTTCGTTCCTATTACTATTCTTCAGAAGGGGAGGAGGTTACCTATTGTTTCTCCTTTTCCAATTCCTTCACAAGTGCGTATTCTTCTTTCTTATCTCAGACGCCAACAGTAGAGAATATTCAAGCCCTCACGGATTGTGAGTTGTTGACCATTTCTCGGCGTGAGATTCTCAAATTGGAGAAGACGAGCTACAATTGGTTGAAGTTGTTTAAAGTGATGGCCGAGCAGGAATTCATAGGTATGGAGAAAAGGATATTTCTCTTGCAAAGGGGGACGGCCGAAATTCGCTACCGTGACTTGTTGAGCCATCAACCGGAATACTTGCGCTTGATTCCTCTGAGCTATTTGTCCTCTTACCTCGGGGTCACTCCTCGCCATTTAAGCCGAATCCGAAAAGCGATTTCGAATTAGACATTTGTCCTTTAGCAGCTGTTTCATTGTGCGGTTCTTTGAAGTCTAAAATCGCGAGAACATGAAACAGATCGTAGTCATTGTAGGGCATCCCAATAAAGAAAGCTTCAATTACGCTTTAGCCGATGCTTACGTTCAAGGCGCCCTTCAATCCGAGGCACAAGTGAGTCGTATCAACATTGCAGACCTAGACTTCAACCCCAATATGTCATCCGGAAATCGGCAGGCCTCCCAACTGGAACCAGACCTAAAAGAGGCGATTGAAAAAATCAAGAAGGCCGATCACATTGTGTGGATTTACCCCATGTGGTGGTACGGTTCTCCTGCATTGATGAAGGGGTTTATCGACCGGACCTTTCTTCCGGGGATTGCTTACAAGTATGTTGAAGGCAAGGCGTTTCCCAAAAAATTATTCAAGGGTAAGACTGCTCGTTTAATCATCACGGCAGATACTCCTAGGTGGTATGATTATCTCTTTATGAAGAGTCCTGCCATTAATCAACTCAAGAAAGGCACCTTACAATTCAGTGGAGTGAGTCCAGTCAAGGTCTCTTTTATCGCACCTATTATTAAATCGAAGGAAACGTTTCGAACCCAATGGCTGCAAAAAGTGACAGCATTGGGACGAGACTTGAAGTGAGAAAGGGGGGAGCTATCCATGTCATTTAGTGGGTAAGTATGGGACCTTTCAATTCACTTGAGAATACATGCAATAAAACCTTATTGCAGAGGGAATAATGTTTTTAAGATCTCCAACTTGGAAATTCGTATCTATGTAAAATCGAGCATTTTGCTACATCATTCTGAGTTGGAGTGCCTTTCTCATCTCTCAGTGAAATGAGACGAAATGAAGGTTGATGTGTTCCCTGCTTACTTATTTCTTCAGAGATGAAAACATGGTCTTATTTCTTGATTCTCAGTTTTCTGTATGCTTCCATTTCCTGCAAAACGGTCGTTCCAGAAGTCACGGCTCAGACCAATCTAGAAGTGAACTCCATGGTAAGTGGGAGTAGTGAGTTGGAGATTTGGATCAACAGAACCCTTGTGGTTGGAACCGTTATGCCCGGCATGGATAGCCTCTCTTGCCTCCTAGAAGAATTGGATTTGGAGGCAGATACCGATCGAGTAGTGCGCTATCGAATCGATGTACATCCTCAACCTTCCATAAGTTATTCGTTTTACAAAAGAAACGACCGTGCGCCTATCGACTCAAAGCATAGTCGGGCTCTTGCCGAACTAAGGTCCGCCTACTTCGATAATTTTGGTATGGGATTATACGACGAAAATGGAATTGCATATGGGGTCTTCTCCAACATCATCACCGTAGATTTTGCACCGAGAACACCGGTAGATAGGATTGATCAAATCCTAAATACGCATGAAGCCACCAGGTTCTTTCGATGGAGGGAGAACACCTATCACGTGGAATTTAGTAAGGGGATAGGATACGATATCCTAGAGGTTGCCAAGTCCCTGCTCAACTACGACGAGGTTACGGGTGTAAATCACCGAATTCGAGTGATTAATAGTCCAACGTAGGGTTGGGTGGAGGTAAACCTCACATGGGTTGTATTGATATCGCCAATTTCCTTATTTCATCTGCAATCTCGAGATCTACATTCCTGTAATAATGCTGAGTCGTTTTCAAATGGGTATGACTGAGTATTGTGATCATTGCTATGCTGGAATCATGATTCCTTCGGGTGGGCTACACTTTATGAAACCACAGCTGCTTTTGCAATATATCTTAGAGTTGTAGTACCCAAACCTACGTCAATCTCGCTGTAGTTGCTTAACTCACTTTGGAGCAGCAAAGAAAACCGAAGCGTCGTGCGTTCGGGGGTAGTAAAGCGGAGAGGTTTAATTCGCCATCCCTCGAGGCTATATTATCTTTCCATACTACTCACTCGTCAACATCAATTGACTAGAGCAATATTAGAATGGGAGGGGCTTAAAGCAAAGCGCAAAATCGTGCAGAAGTGAGCAAATACGGGAAGTTTAGGAGCGTATGCATCTTTTTAGGATCTTGGTGAGCAGGTGATGCAATTATGGAAACATGAATCAACTGTAACTTCGCAATTTTGCGAAGTGGAACCTCGGAATCGACAGAGGTGCGGGAGTTAGTTTTTTGGCAAATGGGTTGGCTTCAAGCTCTAAAAGTATCAGTTCTGCACTGTTGTTCCCAATGTGCTTTGAAAAGCTAATATTAGTTAAGTCAAACCGTTTTGTTGAGATATCAAGACAGAGTCTAGGCTGTGGCTGATTCAGTTGAACAACGGTCTCGTGTATGGATAGTTGCGGATTTCAACCCGCTAAACTGCTAGATAGCGCTGACCTTTGATTTATAGTCTTGTATGTCAACATAGTACAGAATGCACTATTTCTCATACACAATGTTGGTTGCCGTTATTTTTTTATAATTTCTCCGGTAGTCCCTTCAATTTCAAATCGTTCAATGTCCTGGTCAAAAATGATAACATCTTCATTTTGAAATCCTGTAACTATCAATTCTGCTACCTTATCTGAGACAATTTCTTGAATTTCAATGTCATGAATTACTTCAAATCGCAAAATCAAACCCAAAATAGGAACACCACCACGATTAGCTACTTCAATCGTTGTGTCTTCTAGTTTGTGCTTTAATACTACAGGACCTTCAGTATCTCTTGGGTATTCATTCCATATTTTCTCAACATATGCATTGAATTGAAACCTTCCATTAGGTGTGTTTAGATAGAGAGGTTGTTCTTTTCCAAGATATGTCATGCTCAATTGCTCAGCTTCTAAATCTTGTTTAATTTTTGGGTTATGAGTTTCTTCGATTGCGGTTTCAACATTCGGTGTTGTAGCATCAAGAATGTGAAAACGAAGATTGATCTTTTGGATTCTTCCTTCCATGTCTTCGTCCCGAAATTCTCTTAATATGGCTAATTTTATTCCTTTATGTTTCGCGAACTTATTTGCATCTCTAGTGAAGTCATTGCACGTAAAAACAAAAGCTTCATCGGGTTGAATATCGTCTACCACAGCACTAAAGTCTCTGATTATTCCAAGTCCAACAGAGTCTTCTGATATATCAAAATCTTTACATTCAATTAAAATGCGTCTGTTAGTGCCGTTGTCTTCAAAATATACATCAATTTGATGCTTCACAGTGCTCTCTCCGATAAGCTTAATATCGTGTATTACTTTTCCGGCATCGATGAGATGTTTGAGAACCATAGCTGCAAGAATCTCATATTTCGTTCCCGCTTTAATGATGTCTTTGTCAAAGTATTTATCAAAAAGCTTGTCGTATGTAGAAAGTCGTTTAGTACTCATGGTTATTTTTTTATGGCTGCCATCGGCCATGGCTAAGACAAGTGCGGGATTTTGAAACCGATTTATTGTTCGCTAGACCGATTGTCCTTTAGTTGTAAAATTTTCATTCTAAGGCAGTCAACCCGCATTTGCTATAGCCTATGTTGGCACCAGTTTTTACTTCATCCATGCAATCATGAAAGACAATACCGAAAATATTAGCACAACCATTTGATAGTAAAAGTATTTCCATGAAAGTCTCCCGAGCAATAAAGTTCTTTCCCGAAGTTCTTTGAATTTGCATTTTATGGTTTCGTCATCCTTGATCTCAGAGTCTTTAATGTAATAGTGTCGTGAAGATAATGTGTCAAAGAATGTTGAGTGCAATGGCATTCCTTCGATAGAGATGTAATCATCATCTAGTCTCTTGTAGCCATACTTTTCATCAAATGCTTTAATTCGGACAGTGTTGCTATGTCGAGTCAATCTGAGATCAAATAATCTTGATAGCATGGTGACAGTTCCGCAACAAATTGAAGCAAAGGCGAATAGTGCTGAAAGTCTTGATAATGTGATTTTCCAGTCGATATTCTGTAGTGTGAAATCAATTTGAGTGTCAGTTTCAATTTCTTTCAAAATGAAACCCAAGATTCCAATTGCCACAAGAAGAAAGAAATTATTAGCAAATCCAAATTGGGTCAAAGTCTTATCTGCCCAGAATCGATGCCGTTCACGGTACTCTTTCTCCGTATATTTTTGGTCTTCTGTCATTTTTTAAATTGGTGCCAACGGTTCGGCTATGAGCAGTAGCGTCCCGCAGGGCGCTATTGCTTATAGATTTTGTTGGCGGTAGTTTTTATTTACTGTACAGTTTTTTGATCATTTGAATTTGATTTATCTCATCCTCGGGCAATTCATACTCAATATTATACTCTTGAATTTTCCTAAATAGCGTGTCACCAACCCCGTGGATTAAGGCTATCCTTTCGTGTACAATTTTTCCGGTTTTTTGAATTAATTCATTGTCAATATTGTCTAATTGTTTTTGAACTTCCTGTTCATCATTTGTATCAGGATGCCTGATATTTCTTAAAACGTGAATTAGTTCACGAAATTTAGAATAGTCGTCTTTTCCACCTCCATTTCTCCATTCATTGAGTGCATAGTCTGAATCATAATTACCTTCGATATCCATTGCTTCTGCAATCACCCCTGCATAAAGGACTTGAACCCTTCGTTCCAGATAGTTTTCAATATCTTCGGTTGAATTAATAGAAGGTGTCCATGGCTCACATCCAGATGAACCAGAATGTCCTTGAGGAAAATTAAATTTAGCTGAAATTCCATGAGTTTTAAACTTCATTTCACGAGCAAGAATATAGTGACCTGCCTCATGGTTACAAACCTTTCTAATTCTAATTGAATCATGTTGATGAATTCTCATTCTTAATTTTAATTATGCGATTAAATCTTCCTTCAAATCGTAAACTAGTAAAAACGGGTCTTGATCGTGAATAATTTGTATTTGTGTTTGGCACTCTGGACAAGAAAGCTTTTCCGTTTCATCCTCAACACTAATCAATTCATCACAATCGGGGCAAAGAAGATGAGTTGTGGAACAAATGACACATTCACTAATTCCTATTTTCTTGCTTTCTTTTGGTTGCCTTGGCAATTCTGGAAATAAGTCTAATTGGTCTGGGTCAATAGTTTCATTTGATTCGTACTTTACTTCTAATTCTTTATCTAGATATCCCCATGGAGTGAAACTCTCCGAATGAACACAAAGGTTGGAGATGCAGCTAAAAGAAACGGATTCCAACCATGCTTCATGCTTTCTATGTTCTTCAATTTGGAGAAGAATTGTTTCGCTCAATTCTAAGGCAGATGGGAGTACTCTTTGATATTGTATGTTTTTATTTCCTAGTTCCTTTTGGATGTCGGGATGAAACTCATCCTTATTCTTTCCGTCTGTAAAGTCCTCGGTATTATTTGAGACGAAGATTACTTGGTTGTCTCCGGAATATGTGAGTCCTTCCAAATAATTGACTATTGAAAACAAAATTGAAGCATCTGCGATATTGTTCTTTTTATTGTGGAAAGGGGCTTTTCCAGAAATTGAGAGGTTGAAAACCTTAATTTTTAGTTCATCTCTGACTGGAATAATTTGACATTCCTCCTTTAAGAACGTTTCCACTTTAACTATGTGTTCTTCATTTAGCTCAATGTCCCTCACTAGCCCAGCAATAAATTCTTTTTCAATTTCATCAACGTTCCTGGAGACATACCTTTTTATTTCGGCAAAAGCCTGTTTGGGATTTTCTGCTTTCCGTTTAAGTTTCTCTATTCGATGTTTAGCATGTTCCTTATTTCTCTCCCACTCCGATATAATTACCTCATTAACGAGAATTGTAATTTCTGCTCGCTGAACAAAATCGCGTAGTCTGTCAATTAACTCGAAATGAAGGTTACCGTGATCCTTGTTTGAAATAGGGTCTAGTCCATTGGCTAAGTAGAGCCAAATATTCGTATCGAGAGCAAGATATATCAATGTCGTTCTTCTAGTTTTAAATTACCGCCAACGCCCAGGCTATGAAAACGGACTGCCACTAAGAACACATGGTTGGAGAGAGCAGAGTTGAAATAGCCGCAGCTTGAGTTTAAATACGCTTGAAGATACGAAAGCGGCGGCAAAAAGAGTACTGTACCGAAGCCATGTGGCCGTTTGTTTTATAGCCATTGTTAGGCAACGGCTTTAGAAAGCGCCCACCGGACTGATCCTAAAAACCCAAACCCACGAACGCTGCGTTTTCCCTACGAGGTACCATGGTTCCCAAATATCCAAACAGTGGTGGCGCTTATTGAAAGCCCAAACCTTTGGTGAAGACAATGACCTCCCTAAAAAACACAAAAGCCCGGCGAAATGCCTGGCTTAGATTACTTGCTGTTGCCTAACGTCTCGTATAAACATCTGTGCGAAGCATGGGGTTTATACATTGTTAGCTACCGCTTTATTTTATTTTTTAATTCTTCAACCGAGAGAGTATCTAAAACTCTATGCAACATTCGGTGGCAATTAGCACAGACTAAAGCCAAGTCCTTTAGAGATGTTTCGGTTTCTTCCTTTATTTCATGAAGTGGTCTTCGATGATGGCACTCCATAAACCCCATTCCTAGTTCACCATATTTTTCATAAAAGTCAAAACCGCAAACTTCGCAGTCGAGCTTTCCATGTTTCTTTAGATAACTTTCTTTTTTCTTTTTATTGATTTTCGGGTTACGCTCAATGTGTTTGTGAAGTTTATAAATGACTTTGCCTTCTTTGACTTTGAAAGATTCTTCATCTTCATCATCTTCAATCTTGTATAGTTTGATTCCAAGTTTTGAATTAATAGAGGTCTGTTTGATTTTTAATGCTATTGCATGCAGCTCATCTTTATCGTTTAAAAATTCTTCAAAAACTTCTTTATCCAACTTACTATAGGATTCCATTCCTTTTCCGTTATAGTCCGGATCAATTGCGAGAAAATTGCTCAGTTTTAGTCCAACACCATTTGGGTTTCTAAACTTAACTTGGTCAGGTCGTTCCTCATGAATTGGAAGTTTATTTAAAATTTCAGAAAGCTCAATTACTTCAGGATTTCTGGCATGGATTTGACCTGGTTCGGTTCTAAAATACAAGTCAAGGGCTAGAATTATTTCATCTCTATGCCATTTGGGATTTCTCATAGATTAGATGTAAAGGTTTAAAGTAGGACTGATAACAATTTTTTCACGTTCTTTTATTTTATTCAATTCTGAATCTTTTGTGACGGGATAAAAAGTATTTAGTCTGCGATAAGTGACATTACCAGTTCCTTTTACTTGTTTAGTCTTTGTGCCTGTCCAAATTGAATAATAGACTTCATTTAATTCGAATGTAATCCAATCTATACTTTTTACGTCATTACAAACCGTAGAATATTGATCGAATACTTCTTGAATTTTTAAGTCAAGCTGTCTTGGGTAAAAGTCTTCATTATGATATGATTTTCCCGTTTCGTATTGCTTAGTGATTTTCGAATAATGTCTATTTAGGATATGAATAATTGAGTATTCATTCATTTCAATATCTTGGTTACATAGAGTAAAGTTGACAAAACTAGAACCGCTCTTTTCTAATATTTCTTCCGCGATGTGAAAGAGGTGTTTAGATTGTAATAGAATCGCCCATTTTTTATATCTGTAGTAAAATCTACCTTTTGCAAAAAGGTCATTCTTTATTTCTGGAAGATCATCAAGACTTTGGATGTCTTCTCTGCATTGTTTTGAGCACTGCTGCAATAATTGGTTTGAATGGTTGGTTTTCTGAATTACTTCATACCATTTGTCAGCTTCTCTGATTAAATATGCCAAGTCTTTACGAGCCTCTTCTGGCGAAATTTGTACTACTTCTGTTTTATGAGGTTTATAATACTTAGAACCCCCTGTTATATCATGAAAGTAACTTAAGTAGTAGGATTTGAACTTAGCATCATTAAGAAAATCAAGCGTATCGGGATCTTCAGTGTGTACTAATGAAATCTTTAGGCAAGAATAAACATAGTTTCTCTCATGTGCGGAGATAGGTTTTCCTTCCTTGGCCATTTTAAATAAATCTTCAAATATGGCCCTAGTTCTGAATTGCTCCTCTTGGGAGTCATTTTTCATTTGTAGATCTTCAATTTGGTATTTCATGTAGATGGTAGCTAACTCCTTGATATGTTCAGGTTTGTGTTCCTTAATATCTGAAATGACTTTGATATGAATAGGTTTGAGAGATCAAGAATCAGGTTAAATCTAAAAAAAGAAAAGGGCCTCTCGGCCCTTCTTCACGCTAATTGAAACTTCCCTGACATGGTCAGCTGCCGCATATCATCTGCAATCTTCTGATCTACTATCCTAGCATAGTGCTGAGTGGTCTTCAAATTGGTATGTCCGAGCATCCTGCTTACCGACTCAATTGATACCCCGTTTTGTAGAGTTACTGTAGTAGCAAACGTGTGTCGTGCTACATGAAAAGTGATTTGCTTTTTAATCCCATAATCTCTTTGAGGTAGGCATTGAGTTTTTTTCTCTGAAAATCGAGAGTAGGAGGCTACACAGGATATTTTGCTTCTCATCCCTTTCCTTTCAAAGCAGAGCTAGACTCTCGGTCGGGATTACTCCTTTCGCTTTGCTTCAGTCGTGATCCTTGGGAGGGAGCCTTACAAAACTTGAAAACCACGGCTACTCCTGCGTCGCATCCTAGTTTTTTAATGCCCAAACCTTCACTCAAATTTGCTGCGGTCGCTTGGATACTGTTTAGTCTTGATTGGATAATTTCTGTCGGGATTCCGCTGCGCTTCCTATCGTCAGCTTGCGGCATCCTAGAGAAGAAGTCCTGCACTTAATTAAACCACGCCGCTTCGTTCCTCAGCGTCTCGTTTTTTAACACACAAACTTTCGCTCAAACTCCCTTCGGTCGCTTGGATACGGATGTCTCCTGTCCTCGTTTCTCTGTCCCCAAGGGATTACTCACTCCACTTCGCTTCGTTCGTGATCCCTTGGAGGGAGCCTACAAAACTTGAAAACCACGGCTGCTCCTGCGTCGCATCCTAGTTTTTTAATGCACAAACCTTTCCTCAATCTCCCTTCAGTCGCTTGGATTCGGCTGTCTCCTGTCCTCGTTTCTCTGTCCCCAAGGGATTACTCACTCCACTTCGCTTCGTTCGTGATCCCTGGGAGGGAGCCCTACAAAACTTGAAAACCACGGCTGCTCCTGCGTCGCATCCTAGTTTTTTAATGCACAAACCTTCACTCAAATTTGCTGCGGTCGCTTGGATACTGTTTAGTCTTGATTGGATAATTTCTGTCGGGATTCCGCTGCGCTTCCTATCGTCAGCTTGCGGCATCCTAGAGAAGAAGTCCTGCACTTAATTAAACCACGCCGCTTCGTTCCTCAGCGTCTCGTTTTTTAACACACAAACTTTCGCTCAAACTCCCTTCAGTCGCTTGGACTCAGTTATGTGTATTAAAAAACCCTGAGCGCTTGCGCGTCAGGGTTTAATTAAGTGCGGAGAGGGAGGGAACTGAACCTCTCGTATATCGTCCTGAAAATCAGTATTTCAGAGCCTTGCTTCTCAGAAGGGTTACGATTTGAAAACTTCTCAGTGCAGAGGGCTTCTCGCTCAGAAGTTCTCAGATTGCAACGTGTTAAATATAGAATGAATACTTATATTGGTCAAATATTGACAAGTCATAATTTAACAGGTCATGCAATTTGGTGAACGAATAAAAGAGCTGCGTGAGAGTAAAGAACTTTTGCAACGGCAACTAGCCGCCAGTCTTGAAATAGACACTCCGATGTTTAGTAAAATAGAACGGGGCGAAAGGCGTGCTAAACGTGAACAAGTCATTTTATTAGCTGAATTGCTTAATGCAGACGTTAATGAACTACTCACCATATGGCTAGCTGAAAGGGTCTATGACATTGTTAAAGATGAGGATATTGCAGAAGGAGCTTTGAAAGTAGCCAAGAGTACTTTAAAGTCCTCAAAAAACGTAAAGCATGTATAGGGATTATCAAAACATAGAAACGTTAGTCGAAGAGCCACTTGGCTTTTTTCCCAACGACGTAGGTATAAAACCGTTTCTCAAATGGGCAGGTGGTAAAACTCAGTTACTATCTCACTTACACCAATATGCTCCAAAAAATTTCAATAAATACATAGAGCCATTTATCGGGGGTGGTGCTATGTACTTTAGCCTGAACGCAGAGCGCTCATTAATTGCAGACTCTAATGAAGAACTAATTAACACGTATCTTCAACTAAAACATGATGTAGATTCTGTAATTGACCACCTAAGGAATTTCCAGCACAATGAAGATTTCTATTATAAGATTCGTGCCCAAAACCCAACGGAACTTGCAGATAGTTTTCGTGCAGCCAGGTTGATTTATCTTAATAAGACATGCTTTAATGGATTATACAGAGTAAATAAAAAGGGACAGTTCAATGTACCTTATGGTAAAGGCAACAATAATTTTCTTAATGAAGAGTCTTTGAGAAACTCGAGTGAGTTTCTTCAAAATGCAAGAATAGAGTTAGGTGATTATTTATCTATTCTGCAAGAACACGCTGAGCCAAATGATTTTATTTTCCTTGACCCACCTTACTACCCAGTAGGCAAACACTCTGACTTTAAAAGGTACACCAAAGAGTTCTTTTATCATGAAGATCAGATTAAACTCAAAGAAGAGTTTGATAGACTCGTTTCTTTAGGTTGTCATGTATTACTAACCAACTCTGATCATGAAGTAATACTTGATCTTTATTCAAATTATGAAATTAAAATCATTGAGACTAGGAGAATGATTAGCTCAAACGCAAAAACTAGAAAAGGTAAGGACATAATTGTACTAGGCTCTCATGGTTGAAAAGAGAACAGAAATAGAACTCATTAATGAACAATTCAAACTTTTCCCAGGGACAAGGTATATGGGGAGCAAGAATAAGATCATTGAAGCCATTGGTGGTCTATTGCTGGACTATGAGTTCAATTCAATTTATGATGCCTTTTCGGGAAGTAATGTGGTAGGCTACTTCTTTAAATCTCATGGTAAAAAAGTTATTTCCAATGACTTTATGGCTTTAAGCTATGTGATGTCAAAAGCTATTATTGAGAATTCAAAGGAAATATTAACAGAATCAGATTTAGAGATTTTATTAAAGAACCCCACGACACAAAACTTCATTTCTACACAATTTAAAGGCCTTTACTTTGATGATATTGATAATGAGTTCCTTGATCAGGTAAGGGCTAACGTGGAGTTGTTGAGTTCAGAATACAAAAAGGCCATTGCCCTTTCTGCGCTATCCAGATCTTGCATGAAAAAGAGAGCAAGAGGGATTTTTACGTTTGTTGGCCACAGGTATGATGATGGTCGGCAGGACATGAAATTATCCTTAAAAGAACACTTTCTTCTAAACGTTGAAATCTTTAACAATGCCGTTTTTGATAATGAGCAATCCAGTCATGCTTACAATGAAAAAACGGAAGTGCAAAAAGTAGAGGCTGACTTGATTTATCTCGATCCTCCTTATTTTACTCAAAACTCGGATAATGACTATGTAAGGAGATACCATTTTGTGGAAGGACTAGTGCGTAATTGGAAAGGTGTTGAGATTCAAAATCATACAAAAACTAAAAAATTTAAAAGTTACTACTCCCCATTCTCTAAAAAACAAGAAGCTTATGATGCTTTTGAAAAGCTAATCAAGAACTACAGAGAGTCAATAATAGCTATATCTTATAGTTCTAATTCACAGCCAACCAAAGAAGAATTAGTAGCACTTCTCTCAACTTACAAAAAGAATGTAGTAGTTCACGAAATTGATCACGTATACTCATTTGGCAACCAAAACCACAAAATCGGTAACAGCGCTAATAGAGTTAAGGAGTATTTATTTATCGCAAGTTAACAATCTGAATATGCCTAACGTTTGGAATATTGGAAACACCACGGTAAGGAATCCAAAAAGAATTGAAAATGCACTCAGGGTATTTGTTGATGAAGGGTTTTCAGGAAATGCCAAAGGTTCAGAAAGGGAAGCTAGATTACATTCAAAGCTAAAAGAAAGAGAAGTCTTAGAGTTTGATGGGGTTGCTTCTGATTGGAATGGAAGAAAATGGAGAGCTGCCTTTTATCAATTGGGATTTGTAAGCTATGAAAGGTATCGTATAGGCGAGGACAGGTTAACAACATCTGAACTTTTCACTCGCATTGGGTTACCTGCTATCTCTACAGGTTATGAACTAACTCCAGCCGGTCAAAAGCTAATTGAAGCGACAACCGTCCCAGAGATTGAGGAGATTTATACTAGGCAATTTGTTTGCTATGAGCTTCCAAATAGCTTGGAAGGTAGTTTTCCTGAAGGCAAAATGAAGCCTTTTATTCTATTACTTCAAGTACTTAATTTATTAAGTGCTGGTAGTCATGAAGGCTTGGACAAGTTTGAAACAGGGTTATTCCTTCAAAAATTCCAAGACCATACAGATGAACTTCCGCAGGAAATTGTAAACCAAGTTCTTAAATATAGACAAGAGCTTGCAGCCTGTACAAGTGCTAAGCAAACCCGAGAGTTAAAGAATAGGTATAAAGAAGCGTTAGGTGAAGACATTGGCATTAACCCAAATTCCGTAGTGAGCGATTATTCAGACACTACATTTAGGTATTTTTCACTTTCTGGCCTATTTACTCGCATAGGTCGAACTATAGTTATTCGACCAAACAAGCAAGGTTTTGTTAATCGTCTTTTAGAGTCCGAACCTTCATTTTTGTTTGAGGCTAATTCTCAAGCCTATTTAGAATCATTTTACAAAAACACATACTCTCTGCCAACAGACAACAGAGAATTTGCCTTGCAGGAGATCGATATTCTAAAAGCAGGAATTAGAGATCGCGGTAATGCTTTATTAGCGAAGGCCAATGCAATAAACGGAACAAGCACTATAGATGAAATTCAGGCTATAAGGTTTCAACTTATTGAATACAACAATTGGGAACGTGAAGAAGACTTTGCTAACGAGCAACAACAGCCGGAAGCAATCCGAGACATTATAAATTATTTGAGGGTATTAAATGGTGAGAATATTCCTGATGGTCCTGAAATAGACGATCGACCTGCTTATTTGGAATGGGCAGTATGGAGAAGTTTCCTAGCTATTGATGACCTTGTTTCCCCTGCTTACCAAACAAGACGTTTTCCCGTAGATCAGGATTTCCACCCGAGAAATACAGCACCAGGTGGTGGCGCTGATTTATTATTTGAGTTTGAAACCTATGTTCTTGTTGTTGAAGTGACACTTACAACTTCACATAGACAAATGGCTGTAGAGAGCGAACCCGTTAGAAGACACACCGTGCAGTACAAGGAGCAATTTCCTGATAAGGATGTTTATTGTTTGTTCATTGCACCAACAGTTGATAATAACGTTGCAGAGACATTCCGGATTGGTGTATGGTATAAGCAAGATGACGAAGAGTTTGTAAACATTGTTCCCATGAATCTTACTGACTTCATCAATGCTATGGAGGTCCTTTCTGCTGTTAAATATTCAAATGGGGACTTCAAGAATCTTATCGAAAGATGTTTAGTTTATAGAAATGTTAGGGCACCCCAATGGAAAACGTACATATCAAATGAAGTAAGTGTTTGGAGCAATAGGATAGTATCTCAATAAGGCTTTGTTTGATTTACTCATTTATCAACATACCTTTAATTTTTCCATTGCTTTTTAGGCCAATATAAATCCCTTTAGTGCCTTTTATTAAAAGAATGACAAAGTTTTCATTAAGACGATTTTTATCATATTGATCGGTTATCATACGCAAATCAACCTGAGATGGACATGGGTATGGCTCAGAGTGCGTGTGCCATTCTCCGAGATATATGGTTTGCCCTCCACTGCTTACATGTTCATAATCTATGATATACTGGGCCTTCTTTTTGCTTCTGACGAACCCTGTTCTTGAAGCCTGATCTGCACTACAGGGTGCGGAAGCTTTAAGGATGAAGATACCGTCCTCTGAGACTTGCCCGAGAAGGATACCACCAGCCTCATTGTCTTTCTTTCCTATTTGTTTATACCGTTCCAGAATTTCCAAAAGCCGATCGCTCAGTACTATTCGTTTTTTGCTTAGTTCAACCTCAACCATGGTTTTCTATTACTGTTCCGGCAGGAATGCCACGTACATGATCAGATAATTCAATTCTTTCGGCATTTGCGATTTGCTTATTTCCAACGAAGGTGTAGCTTACCATTTCTGAACTTGGATTCTTAATAAGATCGGAAATTTTTGTTAACATACAGCCTAAGAACCAGTGGATATCATGCACTGAGTATGGCGTGTATAAAGCTTGACATCCAGCCTCTTGTTTTGATATCACAGGACTTGTATAGCCCTTTTTATTTATGACGTTACCAATAAAAGAACCTTCCTCGTCAAAAAGGTTTGAGTATTTAACATCTTCTGGGGGTAGGTATATGAGATGGCCTCCAAGGAGGAACGGCTCAACCCAAAGAAACAACATTGGTTTTGTAATTTTCCCTTCTGCAAGTTTCTCGACTAACCAGCCTTCAATAGTAGGTTCTCCTATTGCTACTACGATCATATCCGCCTCATTGAGATACTTTGGATCATCCTGAACGACCTTAAATACAGAGGATTGTCTTATAGTAATGGGTTGCACTGGAGCAAGATCCTTTAGGTGATGCCTCAGAGCCTCAACTTTCGGGTGTCCCACATATTTTGCACCCAAAAGATGTCGTCCGATATTTTCAAGTGCTAAAATATCAGGATCTATCAACCTGAACTCCACGCTGTGCTTGTCATTTAGATAAGGTAAAAGGTGTGATCCAATACTACCCAAGCCAATGAAGGCATAGCGAGGACTCAATGCTCCCTCAATTCCTGCGGTTCGGTTTTGCAACCTTTTCAGTGCATAGGATTCCGGCCACAGGCGCATTACAGTTTTATTTGCCTGTACTGTCATTATTGACTGGAAAGGTTTGGTGACATGCCTTAAGGAACCTTTTAACCTTACATCGGTATTTGTATGCCTCCAGCCAAAGTACTTATGTTCTTGATTTATGGTTTTCTCAAATAACACATAAGAACTTTCCGCATTCCGGTTTATGAATCCTTCATACTTCTGAACCTCTTCAGGTTTCTCTTTCTCGAGCAATTTCAGCACCTCTCTATTGGTCATGTTAAAGGGAGGTTCCTTAAGACACTGGAGACTACCAATGCACATTCCATCAAACTCTTTAAATTTCAAATTGCGCTCGTGCAAAAAGCTCTTTAATTCCAGAGCTGAAGAATTATTATCGTGGAGAACTACTTTTCGTCCGGCCAAAAGGAAATCTTCTAGTTCAATTACTTTGAAGTCGCTGTCTAAGCGGGCTTGGAACAGCGTCAGAACCCTGAGAACTGAGTCTTTTGTTGAATATTGATTTGCCCAATAGGCTTCAAACTCCTCTTCAAAGTCAGAGAAATTCTCATTTTGAATTCCATCTTCAATAATTCGTTTAGCTCTACTGAGCACCTCTACTGCCATTTCAGCAGGACGCTCAGAGTTTGCATAGGACTTATTGTCGAAGGTGCAAATCAGTTGGTTTGTGTCTAAATGGGGAATGTATTTTATGGCTTCATAAGTCTTCTTACCGGCATAGGCAGTTGGAATAGATAAGGGAAAGTCTTCTGAAAATTTGAGATAGAGCCTTATGGGTAAAGGGTCAAAGTTTCGGTCGCAAATCTCCGTTTCTACCTTCAACACGGCATCCTCAGTACTAAACCCTGCATATTGTTTTTCGGAGGAACTGAGTACGTGAACCTGCTCTATTTCCCTCAACCGAGCCAGAGACTTTTCCAGTGCTTCCGTGAAATTCATTAAGCACTGCGTGAATTGTTGCTTCCAATTACAGCGGGCGCATCATAAGTTTTAGCACCTTCAACATAATCCTTTGCTAAATGACATGGAAATCGATCGCCCAAGTGTTTTCGCCATTTGGGGCAGGCGTCTTTTTGATTAGGTGTCGCCAAGGCTTGGTTGGCACTCTCAATAAACCTATCAAGCTCTTGTTTAAATGAAGCCTTACGCTCAGGTGAATAGCTTTTAAATAAATCCTCTCCGGCTGGTGTTGTTGGCCTAGGACACCTGAAACCATTGCTAATCAGCCAGTCTTTGATATTGACCAATGTGTCTCTTAACGCAACATCATCCCGCTCATTTACCGAGTAGTTATTGTCAGATGCCGCCAAAATAGTCATCACGACTCCTGGAGGCATCTCACCTCGGCAATGATCTCCCCAAGCCTTAAGGTACCTGACTATTCTCCTCAATTGATGATCTTTTTTTCTCACATCATTCAACCACTTGTCGTACTCATCAGAATACAAGCGACTTTCAAGAATGAACTCAGATTTGAAGCCGGACTGAATTTTTTCCTCAAACCACACTATAAATTCAACAGGGCTGCTTATGTGCCAACCTTCTTTTTTATCCGCTAGATCTGGCTCCCGGACATCAATAGCGTAGTAAATTGGAAGATCCACGTGATAATTAAAATCACCGTTTTGGCCTTTGTACTTTACTCTTACACACGTATCCTTATCCACAATCTCTTCGATTGTGTTGGGCGATTGGCCTTTCTCAATGGCTGCAATGATAAATTCATGAAAATCCGCAGGAGTTGGACGATCATGTCTGTCGTGCGTTCCTAAAAAGTATATTCCATCATCAAGATCGTATTCATCTTCCTTTCGGCTGGGATTGATTATGGTATCCATCACATATGAACCTTGGCTTTGAAATTCTATCTCCTCAACTACGTACTGATGCTCCTGAACCACGCCATACCCGCCTTCAATTCGCTTTCTCAATTCATTACGCTTCTCCCTTAAAAGGACTCTTCTGTCATCATCCAAGCGGATCTCTCGGTTGAACTCTTTGAATATAGGGTTACAGTTTGCCATGGTTAAAATTCACGTTTTAGTTCATTACCTTCAAATTCAGCTTCAATTTCACCTTTCGTCTGTGTTTGGCGATTGGTGAAATAATGACCCTTCAGCTTAGCGAGCCTGTTATGACGATTGTTAGCTGGAATAAATTTTAAAAAATTCGCCCCTTCGTGAGAATCAAGCTGATTACTTTCTTTTGTACCACCATTCTGATAGAAGAAGTATATTGAATAGAAATCGCTCTCGTCCTTTACTATACTCTCGGCAACACTAGTGGATTCGGTTACTGTTCCCAAGTGATTTTTTGTATACGTGCAAATTTTTATTTTGCTTGCTGTTTGAACAATCTCAATAGTACATTCAGGTGAACCGGGCTTGCCATTAAAAGTGTAATTGAGGTTCCCCTTGTATCGTCCATTCATGTTAGGTACATCTACCATATATTGGAAGAGTGGCAACTTCCATAAAAACCGATCGTACAAACCAAGAATAACTAGTAATAATGCTGTAGTCGCCGGAGGCGTGGCTGACACTGAGTTTTGTTCTAAAAAAGAAATTCCCCAGTCGACAAGCCAGCCTACAAGCCATGCTGTGAATATCACGAAGGCTATGAAAGGGCGCGTTTTGTAGTAACGAAAATTTATCATTAGAAGGGCTGGTTAAACTTGCAGTAAGAGAGTTATTTCTCTTTTCTAACTCCTTTAAAAGGTTTACTATCTTGTTTGACGTCCATAAACCTCCCGGTCTCAGCATCTCGCTTTACCCAGTTACCGGAACCTGTTTGTGTTTGTGATCGCTTTCTTACAGCTCCATGTCTCCGGTTATCACCGCTTTTTCCATTCGTTGCCATTGCTTAATCTCTTAGGTATTAATGAATTATCCCACTTGTCACGGAGTAGGGTTGTAACCGAAAAGATTTAGAAATTTCAGAAGAAGAGATTGCTCATGTTACATTCATGCGTTACATTCGCCAAAACTTTCAAACGCAGGCTTTGCCTGATAAAATCGCACCGCTCTTTTGGGCGGTAAATACAAAAAGAGTCTCCCATGAGTCAGATGGGATCCTTTCCTTTTACAAATATTGCAAGATTTCTAGGGCTAGGAAAGACGTGTTGATAACGATTGAAAACTTTTAGCCACCATTACCATCAAAAGTTTTCTTTTCCTGTGCTTTAGGTGTGTCTATTTAGGCCAAGCCATATGAGTGAACAATATAGTTAGTTCACCTTTTCATCAAGTTCATACCCATAATAGTCCGCCCTAGGTAGCTATACATCTGAGTTGGCAAGGTAAAAACTACTGGTATGGAGGAAGATAAAGTTTATGCAGAACTCAAGAAGCTACGCTCTTTATTGGCCAAAGTGGTAGGCACGCAAGATCTACCCAAACGTGCGCAATTCTCTAGGGAGGCTATTAAAAAGGCGGCATCAGAATTTCGGAAGCTTCAGACAGAAAGAGGCGAATGGATTTCAGAGTCTGACATTTCAAAGGTGATTCGATCAGCTGGTTACAGACCTGGGAAGTTTATCATTGAAAAGTTTGGGTTCACCAATTATTTCAAGCGAGGAAAGCAGTACTTCTTTAACCGGAAAGACTTGGTAGCACTGAACAAGGAGCTCAAGACACGGAAAATCAATTTGGAAACCTACATGAAACTGGAGGTAGACCAGGAGAAGTTTCAGAAATACTTGCGGGAGTTGAAACAAGGAAAAAAGAAGCGTCCAAGATTCAAGCTCCCCGAGAACCTAGAAAACATAGAAAGTCAGCCTTACAATCATTCACCAAAAGAGAAAATCCTACAACATATAGATGACCTGATGCGTGAATATGAGAAGGATAAGCTAGTCGAGTTTATCGATATTTTCAGGGGGTCTCACGCAATGATGAAGAGCATTTACTACTTCGATAGATACCTTGAACCTGCTAAAAGAAAGCAGTGCGACAAATGGTGCTTCGAATTCAATTATGCCCAGGAAGCACTCGCTGAGATCAAGAAAATTCGCAGTGAGATAATTTACTGAAATGACGAAATAGTGTATCCATGCTTGACTGTAGTTAAACCTCCGTTAAAACACTTTCCTCAAAACTATTTCAGTAGGAAATTCGCCTCACCTAAGAAAAACTACTGAAGAAACATCTAATGGAGAACAGCAACTTGAATGCAATATTCGAGGAGCTGCGTCGGTCAGAAGTCTCTTTTGTGGAAGATAGAGACTCGTTAGATTCTGGAGTTTACCAGTTGTTTGAGGCCGATACTCGAGGCGTTTCATTTAATGGATTCGACTCTCTCTCGGAGTACTTTCAGCACCTGTTGAACTTGTACTCTCAGTTTAAGGCAGCTCTCTCGGATGTGCTCGATTCTGGCGTGAAAAAAGCGAAGAATACGCTTCGCTATATCAAAGGTCTTATTGGTGAGATTCAAATCTTATTGAATCCTAGGAACGAAGATTTACTCTTGGCAAGGGTAGATATTAAATCAACATCGAAAATTGCCACCAGACCAAGAGGTTTACTGGCTGGAATTTTGAGGTTCATTGATGCTCAACGCGAAGCGCTCCGTTTGGTGAAGTCTTGTGTCAAATCTATCAAGGATACCAAGTGGCCATACGTTTCCGTGATGCCGCCAGATGGTCAGTATTCTGGCTTGAATGATTCATCTTTACTCAACTGGAAAGGGAAGCAATCCGAGCTTATCGAACTGATAGCTGCTCTTCATGAGCTTAGACTTTTTGGAGAGGATGTTTCTAGAAAACAGCTTTGGGAATTCTTTTCATCGGTCTTTGGTGTGGCCCTTCATAATGCGGAGAAGAGTCTACATCAGATGAAGTATCGAAAACTCGGAAATGCGAAGTTTCTGAGCAGATTGGTGCAGAAGTTCGATGAAATGATGGATCCCAACTCGGATTTGCATAAATCTGACTAGAGTCTATATAGAGTCCATAGTTCCGCCTTTTCAACCGGGATAATCTTGCGGTGTAAACCTAAAAACACAAAGCAATGGAAGTTATCACAATCGAAAAGGAAGCGTTTCAACGTCTACTCAAGAAACTAGACTCTATAGAAGAGGGCTTGGAGGAATTGAGAAACCCAGTTTCACGCATGCAAGCTGAATGGGTGGATACCTATGATGTGATGAAGATATTGAAGGTAAGTAGGAGGACCTTGACTCAATATGTGAGTGAGGGGAAGTTGAAATGTTCAAGGGTGAAGAATAAGAACTATTTCAAACTGTCCGATATCGAAGAATTCCTAAACACCTCTAGTTAAGTCAGTCAATATGCTCCACTAGTGAATCATACCAATAGACAAACTGGTTGATCATATTCTGCAAATCTTGATCCTTTGAATCATCTGTTTCAGTATTGAGGAACTTGACAACCTCGATCTTGAAATTTTCAGCTAAAGAATCTTTCCTGATTTGGCTCCAGAATAGTCGGATATCCAGGGTGCTTTGAATCCATAGAAAGACTTCTTTGGTCAAATCTCCTTTGAATTGGTGCGGCGCTTTTGTACTAAAAATGGTTGGCACTAGATGACTCAAAAGTATTAGGCTGTTTCCCTCTTTTTGCAAGAAAGATTTGATGAATTCATTGAAATCACTCCTGTTGCATTCAGACCATGCACCGAGTAGAAATCTAATTTTTTCTAATGAAGCTTTCGGTAATTCTAGGATGGCGTCGGTTCGATCTAGTCCGGCTTTCTTCCTCAGGTTATCGAATTGGCTCACTAGAAAGTTGTAAGAGTAAGGTGAGTCTTGTTCTTTCTTTTTCGCTTTAATGAATAAGTCAATATAATGAGCCAGAGTAAATTTCAAAGAAGTGGAATTCCTGAACAGTTCACTAAACAGTTTCTCACGTTTATCTACGTCGATAATCGCCATTAGTCGCATGATGAAACGAGATAACTGATCTTCTGGAGAATCTATGAAATAGTGATCTTTACTTTCAAAGAGCTCTGAAGCCCGATACAGTTTTTTGATCAGGACAATCGCTTTCTGTTCAGTAATATTCTTTTCAAAGGACCTGAATTTAAGAAGTACACTAAATGTGTCAGTCTTCTCTAGATATCCTTTTAACGTACTAATAAAATCATCGTCACCAATTGATTCGATGTTGTTCGTGAGATTAGCTACTTCATACTCTGAGATGTCAGATTCATCAACCTGATATGTGAAATAGCGGTCAAAATGCCGAGGCGAACTTATTCTCATCGAGCTAGCTCTTGAGTATAGTTCTTCATTTAAGGGAGATTGATGGTGTCTAGTGTCTGGGAACAACGAATGGATAATCTTAAGTGCATTTTCATGCTCCTGGCCATTATGGGACTTTGCTAGAATTTCCGTCTCCTTCCTGTAAAGTAAAATTTTGCCTTCATCTTTTCCGCCATGATTACTCCAACTTTCGTTGAAGAAAAAGCTGTGGTTTATAATGAATTGATAATAATTGGGGTGAAAAAAATGCAACGTCTGGAGTAAAATGAAATCTGAGATATAAACATGGTCCTTGACCATCGGAAGATGAAACCTAAGGCTATTCACGAATCTAAGAATAGACCTAGGAGTGGTATTTCCAGTGAAAACGGCCTCCCAAAACACATCGCTACGAACTCGAAATTGGCTCCATTCTTGCTCCAAGTCAAGATCGGTAATCGCTTTTTCCAGTTTAGCTTTTGTAAAGGCCCTCAATTGTGACTTGGTCAGAGTAGGCAACTCTAACGGAACTTGAATTATCTTTTCTAAGAAGCTCTCGCCCGAGTATTCTTCACTGCCGTATTTTTCACGAATAGCATCCGCAACGACTTGCTTATCAAACGAGAGTAAGTAAGTAATGCGATCTAACGAGATACTTTGCTTCACAAGCTTCAACAAAATGTGAATTTCGTCTTTATCAAGTCTATCTATGTCATCTATAATTATAACCAGTCGCTTATCGAGTTTCTGGAGCAATTTCTGTAGCCGGTCTTTTATTTGTTCAAGATTAGGAGATTCGCCAAACACATCGAATATCTTATCTGAAAGCGAACTATTCAAAACTCCTAAAAAAGGAGCTGTATACTTCTTCAGTTGTCTAATGTTTGCTTCGGATTGAGACTCTAATTGAGAGCTTCTCTTAAAGAAATTGTTCCACTTGTTCCTGGCTTTCGAGATTCTTGTTTCGACTTTCTCAGGCTCCTTTTCTGCTTTCTCACTATCTGATTCCAATACTTCAATCTCATTCGCAATAATTGAGAAAAATTGAAGCATTAAGCTGTTTTGATCGCCAATCTGCCAAGGGTTGTAGTCGAGTACGTGGGTATTCTCATGGTTTGTGTTCAACTCATTTCTTATGAGTTGAAGGATTGAACTCTTCCCTGTTCCCCAAGTGCCATAGAGGCCGAACGTTATACATTCGGTTCCCTGATTTCTGGAAATACTGGTGCAAATTCTTTTGGCAAATTCATGACGTTGAAAAAGATCTTCTTCAGCATCCTGAATTGAAGTATCGGGTGAGTAATCGTTCATTATCGAGAGATTTCGTGAAAAGATAAGAATCTCACCAGATACCTTGAGCTCTAATGAAGGCCGTATTGAATTCCTACTTTATTTCCTCTATTCTTCAACATCTCCGCATAGTTATTCTTGAAATCAGCATCAACTCGATGCACCTTAATGGCTACTGGAGCATCATAATCTGCTGTAACTCCTCCGCGAGTACCACCTTCACCATTCTGCTGGAAGATGACGATGAAAATGGTGTTTGGATACTCATTTCGAAGTTCATCAAATCGATGATTCGGAATGTCTAACTTCTGCCAGGAATCGATCGCCACAACATCAAAAGCCTTGGCCGCCTCTTTGACAGTTTCAAATCCATTTGGAGCCTCTCCCGTTACAAATAGACGGGAGAGGTTCTTCGTTTTGATATTCCGGCGGATGGAAGCTTCTGTGTCCTTGCTGGCCATACCGCCTTGCTCCAGATCAAAGAGGGCGCAAGTCCAATTCATTTCCAGGAATCCATCAATGAGCTGTTTGAGAAATTCACTTTTACCAGCATGAGGATCTCCTTTTAGAAGAATGGCCAGTTTGTAGCGTTGAAGGTCTTGCATGAACTCTCCAATCTTACCAGGCAATCTGAATGTATCTGGACGTTCAATCTTGTCAGCCCGATCTGCTGAAACAAAGAGATCTTTCAACTCGCCTGAGAGCTCTTTTATCAAGGAAATAGATTCTTTGACCTGTTTCGTATTATCGATTGTTTTTTGAACCAGGTTAGACTTCGGGCCAGAGAGCGCAAGTTCGAGTTGTTCCTCTTTGACCTTCTTTGTCATCTTCTTAAGGTACGCCGGAACACCATCCTTGTTTCGGTCGAGGATGAAGTCAGCGGCTTCTTGTGCTGAGCTACATGCTCTAAAGAAGAATCGATTGTCTTTGGACATCTCATCCTTAAGCTTCTTACTCCAGCCTTTTAGATAGGAAGCACTGTTCTTCATGGTGTAGTAAAGAATGCCTGCTTCTGCATTAAGGTAGTTGGCTCCCATTTCTGCTATGAGCTCTTCAAAGGCATACTCTTTTGTACCGAACTTGCCGGTCATGTTTCGTTCAAGACGAGTGTGATGACCTGTTGAGTGAATACACTCGTGGAAGAGCGTTGAATAATACTCTTGAGGTTTGTCGAAAGCTGCTTGCGGAGGCATCTGGATTCTATCCTGAGCAGGAGAGTAAAAAGCTCGATCTCCGCCGTGGCTAATCTGAGGACCTTTCGAGTAGGCCTTGATTATGGCCTCGGCTGTCTCAATCTTTTGAGCATCGTTCTTTGGCTCCACTTTTTGCAGTTCGAAGTCGATGCCTTCGATGTCATCTCCGTTAAAGACTTTGTAGTACTTCAGGAAAGGGATGCGCTCGAGATCTCTACATTTTTCAAACCACTCTTCAGTTCCTTGATTAGGAGCACTGTCACATTCCTTTCGTTTCTCCCAATATTCGCGCTCAGAGATTTTCTTTCCCTTGTATTTGTGAAGGATGGAGAAGTACACCACTAAGTACCCTTTGGAACCCTTCTTCAGTTTTCCTCCTTTCTCTTGAATCTGCTTAAAGGTTAGGAAGTACGGATTCTCCCAGTTTCGCTTTCTAAGGGCTGGAAGAATGAAGTTGAGTAGTACAGAATTGATACCTCGATAGGGTTTCTTGCTGATAAAGTTGGTCGCAGATAACCCATAGGTGTCAATGGATTTCCAACCTTGTCGCCAAGGGAGGTCGCCATACTTATCGATAGCCTCCAGAACGAGATCAGTCACCTTTTGGTAGATGTCTTCGGGCTTGATGGTTTTGCCTAGACCTATCTCTTCCTCATCAATAGGAGCATCGCTCTGTAAACCATACAATCCTTCCAATACCGGGTTTTCAATACGCAAGGTGAAGTCTTTGGCCTTTGGATGTGCTTTGAGCAATTGATCCAAGCGAACGGCTACATCTATGGCCATTGGATCCTTACTATTCCAGGCACTTTTTAAAAGGCTATGGAGATAAGCTCTCTGAACGGTTTCACCATGAAGGGCATTGAAAACACCGGTAACTGACATTGTGGAAGTACTTGGTTTATGGGTTTTGTAAGGCGTGAGCGCGTTTTAAGGCAGAAGACCAGCTTTCATCTTCTTTTCTAATTCGACTAGCCAAGAGGGATACTGGTAGCTTTGCAATGGAGTCAGCTGGTTCTCTTTTGACTCTCCATCCTTCTTGGCGTATACGTTTTTCTAGACGAGCTTTAGAACGAATGGTCTCGATTCGCTTGGTTCCAAGCCAGACTTCAATGTGAGGCGCTTCGCCTCGAAGGGATACTTGTTTCATGAGACTTGATTTATAATAGAGGTCCAGTGAATTCAGTTCGGATTCCTTCCACTTCTATCAGAGCACGGTAGGTTAGATTTCTGGCAACAGAAGGATCAAGGACTTTGTCAATACTGCTTGCCGGTACGTTCATGACGATGTTGTGAACTATCGTTCGCGAACCTGCTCCAACAGTGAATGGAATGATGCCTGGTTCGGAGTAAGCGATCTCTTCACCTTCGTGATAGATGCGAACAGAGATTACTGAGCCAGAAAAGGATTCATTTTCTGGATTGACGATGGGGAACTGCAATTTGAACTGAAGGTTCTGACCAAACAAGTTGAGATCACTTATCCGAGGCGATTCAATTTTGAGCAAGTTGGCCGTTGATTGCAATCGGTTCCATTTTCGAAGTGCCCAAGCCCCGCCAAGGCCAAGAGCTGCGAGAGATAAGATGGTTCTTGTTTTCATGGGAGATCAAAGAGTTTGAAGGCGGCATTGAGAGTAACAGAGCCTCCATTCGGCCAAGGCGCATAGCCCAACCCAAAGGAGTAGTCATTTCGGTATTTCACCTGGAGCATTGGAGCGACTTCAGTATGTTGAGGCGTCCATGTACTCGATAAGCCTCCGTAGACTTGCCACCGTGGAATGCGTCGCTGGTGTACTATTTGAGTTTGAAGCGGTCGAATTAGTTGATAGCGAACTCCAATAGAATCCAACACCCCAAGCTGCACAACAGGACGAAGTTCAAGGTTGATGGAACTGTCGCGATAGTTGGTGAGGTATTCATGCTTTTGGAGGTAACTATCAATGATAGCAGCCGTGTCAACGAGTGAGGTTGATTTTACATCGGCTACCTCGACCAAGCGAATGTGCTCTCTGGATATGCCGGTATCAACATAGACCGTGTCGAGCGTTACAGTCACAACCGTATCCACAACTTCTACTTCAGAGCTGATTTCCAATGGTCTACAACACCATTTGCAACCTATGAAGTAGCCAAGAAGCACAGAAACAAGAATTACCCATATGCTAGCTCCTCTACTCATCGAACTTTTGATCTTTTGATGAGCCAGAGGCTAAGTGCGGACAATGTGAGCAATACTCCTGTGGATCCGAGTGCAATTTTTTTTTGTGACGATCAGCGAAGTCCTGCAATCGGTTAAGCCATCCTTTAAGGAACCGCTCCTGCGAAGGGTCCATCTTGGCCAAGTCCCAGAAGAAACGTTCTCTTCGAGCAATCATTCGAGAGAGTAGTGTTGGAGGGTGAATCTGATTTGCTGCATTCACCGTTTTGGGACCAATGATTCCATCTACGGCTAAGTCTTCACCAAATTCATCGTTGAGAAGGCGTTGAAAGGTCATTAGGCCATACCTGCCAGAACCCCAATTCCATGAGGTAATAGCTTCAGCGATAGCTTGATCATGGATGCTATTATTATAGGTTGCCTTGTCCCAGTAATGCTTGATAAAGAGCTCGGCCTGAGCTTCGGTCATATTCTTAAAAGCCCAATCGGTAGGCTCGATGCCCAATACGGTATCAGCTAGCGCATTGAATGTGGCTCTGGTAATTCCTTTATTGGTTTCACCTCCACGATCAATAGGGTCATTTACATATCCACCTTCCCAGCGAAGGATGAACGGAACGAACAATCTATAATCTGGTCGCTTCATTAGATGAGTGCTTTAGCTACGGGTGAAACTTGGCCCAATTGTTCTCTGGATGGTTGCATTCCAGCCTTGGCCCAGATAGCAGACATCTGAGCGAGTTCCTCCTCGTCTAGTTCCATGCGGTACCATCCGAAGAGGTCCATGTTGTATCCTCCGGCCCAGCTCGGCCAGTATCCACCTCCCCAGCCAGGATGGAGTCCAAACTTTCGATACACCAATTGAAGCGCTTTACCATTTAGGCCTTGTAGAGTGTCGAAGAGCTCACTTTCATCGGTGCCAAATCCTTCCATGGCCATTAGCTGAGTTTGAGCAATACTGGAAGCCTCAGCTTCAGTAATGTTAGGCCTTGTTGAGCCGTCTGGAGCACTATTGTTCAGTACCTCGGCTACATCATTTTCATGCTCGAGTTCTTGCTCATCGGTGAATACTCTTTTGATGAGTCGATAAGCGGCATAGGTCACACCGGCTGCCGCGCCTATTCCTATGACATAGGGAAGTGCTGTCTTTACGGCTGCTGACTTTAGGAATGATGACATACTTAGAGAGATTTTAGCATTCCGCTGTACTTCTTAAGTAAGCTGTTGATGTTGGGCTTTTGGGCCAGCTCTGCTAGAATCTGAAGACTCTCTTCGTTGGCCTTGTTTCCGATTCTTTCAAGAGCAACAGCCTTAGACTTGGCGGCACCTAAGCTTGATGCGGAAATGCCTATTTCGATGTTATGTTTTGATTGTCCGAATCCCATGGTATTCGATTAATGCGTTGGTTGATTTTCTTGATATTGGGCAATGTGCTTTTGAATCACACCGCCTATTTCTTCGTTGAATGAAGCAGAATCGGAGTATTGGTCTCCAGCCAGGATCAGCACGTTCAGAATTCCTTGTGCTTCGTCTTCAGAGCATTCTTGGAGCCAGCCCTGTAAACGATTCTTAGCTTCGGATTGAAAACCACTGAGTCCTTTTGGGCTTCCATTGCCAGCGAGGAGTCCGAGGCCCATTTCTCTGATTTCTTTGTTCTTGAGGAGTTCACCAATTTCTTGAATGGTAGAACGCTTATTGGATTCATATTCTAGATCTCGTTTGTCTCGTTCGAGTTCTCGAACCTTATCTTGAAGTGAATCCCTTTCATCTCTGTATTTCTCTAATCGCTCATTCTCCTTTTTGAGTTGAGAGATTTGATGCTCGAGTATTCTTACTTCGGCTTTCTTACCAAATAGTTCACCTAGCGTATCTGGTGATTGAATCGATCCAAGTCCATTGGATTCTTCAGAAAGTCGACGACGCATATCGATGAAGCGTTCCTCGATGGCTTGAATCTGAGCATAGGCTTTTTGGTAGCCTTCTTCTTCAGGCTTCTTTCGAGCCATGACAGACCGGGCCGTGTTTAATGCACGAGCCAGAGCCATGGGATCATTTGATATGCGTATTTGTTCGACGTTCATGGATGAGGAAGAAGTCTAGAGCTTCTTTTTACTGATTAGGTTGAAGAAGAAATCTGTGATTCTTTGTGGGGCGATGACAAGGACGATTCCAAGGAGAAAGGCTATCCCAAGGATGTAGTCTTCTACCGGTCGTTTTAGTTCCACGAAGAAGCTGGCTGTCCAGATTATGACAGATAAGCTTGATAGAACGAGTCCTGGCCAAGTAGTGATTCGTTTATGTCTTTGCTCTGGTGTCATGGTGTTGGTGTAAGGGTGTCACGAGTTGTCCAACTTCCACTATTTCTCACCTGAACAATGAAGTTTCCAGTTCCACTTTCAATTCCCATTCTCCACGCTCCATCAGCATCTGGGTCACCGAAGTATTGCCAGGATCCTACGACACCGATTATGATATCTTGACTCACTTGAAACGGCCCAGCTACTTGCGTTTCCCCGATGAGATTGATAGCCTCAGCTTCAATATTGATTCGATTACCAGCTTCATTGATTTCGATGTAACTCTGATTTAAGTCTGAGTCAATGTCGGAGTAATCACCTAGGACGAAGCTGTTGTTTGTCTCGATGGCAATTGGATTGAGTATATAGGCGGAGCTTCCAGTATTTAGCGTTCGTTGAAGGTCGAGCGTATTGATTGTACTCCGAATAGCCGAAGCTGTGTCCCATAAAGCTGCATTGCTTGCCTTGAGAGCTAGGCTTGATGCTACAGCAAGTGTTGAAGGATATGTATTGGGACCAGGAGAGTTGAGATCATTCACTCTATTGGCAGTACTTTCAGCATTATTGATATCTCCCACATTCAAGGAGACTTCTCCGGTTTTACCTGCTACACTGGAGACAAAACCATTTTGTAGTTGATTGAATGCTGCATCCCATTGAGCTGATTTGTTTACTTCACCTAAGTAAAGCGACCAATCAGGGAAGTTGATGGTCTTTTCACCATTGGGTATGATGTTGTTACCGATAACAATGTTGCTATCTATGTTTTCGAGATCATCGGGTGGTACAATTGGATAGATGTAAGCCCCTTCTTCTCTGTCTGAAGTTCGGTGACCAATGTGAATGACATCGTTTCCTTGGAACCCTCCACTACCTGGTCTTCGGTACAGGGAATATGTGCCAATTCCGATGTTTCGATTACCAGTATTCGCCCATAGAGCGGACTCATAACCAATGGCGATTACGTTGCGTTGCTCGCCCTGAATTCCGTATCCAGAGTTTGACCCAAGGAGTACAGATGCAACGATAGATCGCGATGGATACCCACTACCAAAATTGGTTCCTGCATTTACACCAGCAATTACATTTCGATAAGAGTATGGAATTGCTCTTCCGGCACCTTCGCCAAGGAATAAGCTAGCATTCAACAACGGAATGTCCCTGCCTGCTGATCCGCCAAGAGCTGTAGAGCTACCACCTGCATCAGAAGCAGGTTGAGTTGGGTTGAAGAAACCAGCTTGGCCATTTGTATTACGCAATGAGCCTCCACCAAAAGCCGTAGAGTAAGTGCCTTGGAAGTCCTGCATCGCTGCATATCCAGCGCCTGTGTTTACAGAGTAAGTTGCATGCGATGCATCTTTGCCTGCATCTTGCCCCAGGTAAAAGCTGTAATCACCAGTATAGGTTCCTTCATCGTCTCCACCACCAGAATAGAAATTGGCCCCACCGAACAATAGGGTATCCCGGCGATTACCCCATGAAAGGGAGCGAATCACTTGAGAAGTAGAATCCCAAATGGCACTATTGCCCATTCCATCTACCTTGACGGTATCGCCGAAAATGGCACCCTTCTTCCAGTTGTAATACTGGGTGCTTGTGATCTGAGAGAGTCCTAGAAGCGGACTCAAAAGAATGAAGATGAATAATCGAGTTTTCATAGAATAAATCCTTTCAATCTTCCTGTTTGTGCGTCGCTAAAGGTGATTTGACCTTGACTAGAATTCAATTGTATGGCCCCAGGCAGAGAGGAGAAGATTTCAATGCCATTGAGAGTCAAGTGCAAGTCATCTTCTTCCTTTCCAACCAATCGAGGATCAGTGTAGGTCAATTGATTCTCTAGAAGGATGTCCACCTTCTGAGTGATGGTAGAAGCCGGGTGTTTTCCAAATGCGCCTCTCATCAGCAAATCTTTTCGCCGGATTCCTCTGTTTCGGGATGGAAGACTTCGAGGTATACGATCAAGTCTTTCGTTCCAACTTCTCCAAATCGAATGGCCTTGTGAATGGACTCGGTCAGGGTTGGATTTCCCAAGGTGAGCCCTTCGCGAGACTGAAGGTTAGTGAGCATTGGAGCTTGGTTCAAAGAGCCATCACCAATAAATACTTCAGCGGTTCCTTGATTGAAGAACTGGTACTGGAGAACAGCATCTAGCTTCAATTCGGAATCGGAAGTGATTCGGCGAGTAATGGTTCTTTTTCGACCCTTTAGCATTCTGCGTACTTGACAAGAATGAATACCACTTGATACTTCAAAGTTCCGGTTGGAGCCGAGCCAACTTGTGTGATGATGTCAGTCGAACTCTTTGGTGAAAAGTCCAAAGGCACAATACGGTCGTTCACACTTACACTGCGATCTATTTGAAGCGCTTTGGCATTGACAGGTTCCACAATGGTTCTACCTCCGGAGTCTAAGCCAATACTGTAATCCAAGACATCAGATCCATCAATCTCAGTGAAGATGGCTCCAATACAACGGTCGTAGCTCGTGTCAAGATTGACCTGATCCGTTGAGTTACCAGCACTGTCCTTGGAGACCGTGAAGGCTTGCATTTTTCTTTGTTGAATGGTCTTTTCCATTTGCTGTTGAGTGAGGTTGTCCCAGGGAAGGGCCGGTAATCAACGGACTACCGACCCCACGAGAAACACTGGGCACAATGGAAGAACTATGAACGAGTTCGCGTTTGGAATCCTTCGAATTCGATGCGGGCGAAGTTGTTGTTGGTCGCGCCTATCGCAGCACCCTCAGGCATCAATAGTTTGATGTCTGTTTCCGAGTCGCCAGCCAACAGGATCATTCCAGGCAATTGATACAAATCACCGCTTTGAGAATCGGCATTCACTTGAGTGAGCAAGCGAGATACAGGAATGCGAATTTTGCGCTTTCCGTCTTGATGAATCTCGAACATCGAATTCACCAATGCAGCTGGCAAGTTCTCGCGGTCACTGTCGTAGGCCACAGCGGCTGGATTGGTTCCCAAGGCATCAGCATAAGCAATACGGAGACCCGTCACAACAAATGCTTGATTGGCATCGAGCTTCTTGCCGTTGAAATCACTCTTTCCATTCGCACGATTGTTGGAAGAAATGAGGAGTTCAACGATGTTCCCCTCAGTAAATTGAGTGCAGTGGATGAGGCCTCCAGGCTGGAGCTCAATATTACCTTTCTGAAGATCAGAAATGATAGATGGAGCGAGGCCGCCATTGTTTCCTTTGGAAGCTTGAGCTGCTAGAAAATTCGCAGCTACCATGGCGGGCATGAAATTCTTTTGGTTCACTTGGTATTCAGTTTTGGGTATTGGACTTAGGCTACCAATTGGTCAGCCATTGAACTTTCAGGATAGGTGCCGAGCAATGTGCCGGAGTTCACTCCTGGCTCATCGTAATCAGCGATGGTGGATGACTCGAGGATGTTTCGAAGTGCGCTGCCGCCTTGAAGTCCTCTCATTGGGTGATGTTCACATAGGAAGGCTTTGGCTACTGCTGGAGCACGTAGACCATTTACACCACCAGATGTTGTAGTGCTTGGAATCTGCTGGCCAAACATATTGGCCAGCTTGCCTACGTTGTGAACAGCCACACCGGCGGATATGCCTTTAACGATGGTAGCTACATCGCTTGAACCTTTAACACTGGCATGAAGTGCTAATGATCCAAGGATTACGCCGGCTACAATAGCCTTATTGCGAACAGTAGGTGCACTGATATCCGGCAAGAAGTTGTGTCCGGCTCGAGAAATGAGGAAGCCTGCACCGGCAGATCCGCCAAAGATTCCGGTTTGTTTCAGGCTCGCTGCATTCGGTGCTTGGAGCTTCAATTTACTCATGACTTTGATTTTGGTATGGGTTTGGGTTATACGGTTGCCTTGACGGGCTTGTTATCGGGTTTGTCTGAGGAGCTGAGTGCTTTGTAAGCTCCAAAGGCGATACCTCCGACGGCTAACCATCCTAGAATGCTGGAGCCAAAGCTGGCCTTGACCGTTGTGGGAGTATTATTGGTTCCGACGTTGGGAAGGTTACCGCCACCTGGCAGCAAATTCGTTCCTACTTGAACTGAATCACCTCCGCTAGTGGTGCTCAATTGAGTGTCAAGATGGGTTGCAATCTCTCGCAAAGCTTCACTGTATACTAGGAGATAGCGATTCCACACTCGCTCTTCTCCACGAGAACTGTATTCACCTCGATCTATCCGTCCTTTCAGTCTTTCGATTCGAGCATTTGCCTCCGTCACGGCTGCCTGAAGGTCAGGGATGCCAGCTTGTCGAAAGTTCTTCCAACCGACTCCGTTGACATTTGGCCAGTTCTTGGAGTAAACCTGAGTTTTCAAACTCTCATAACGTTCTTGTTCACTTCCAGAGAATAGAGGTCCCAGCGCATTTGCAATTGCAGTAGTGGCTGCGATGATTGCGCTTACTGAAATAGGTTCACCTAAACCACTCAATTGACGAATAGCTTCTGGAGTGAAAGGGCAACCCAGCTGACAAACCTTTTGCAATTGCTTACCAGAGATCTCCGATTTCGAAATGACGTTTGAAGGTTGATCTTCTGAAGCAATCATGAGGACGAAACGGTCTTCTCCTGTTCTTTGAACTTCAGATATGATTGGTCGTTGAGGAAGGCTGCTTGTAGGAGTACTACATGCCAATCCCGAAGTAGGACCATTGAGAACGGCGTGCTTTAGCATAGGATAAAAGTTGATTTCGGTGTGAGGCGGGACGTGATCATAGGAAGGCACTCCATCAATCACCCAGTAGGAGTTGGGATTTGATTCCTCAATTGAGTTACCTCGCTTTGGGACTACCACAAACACATGCGACCATTGAGTGGCATAGTTTGGACCGTCAGAGGCCGCTCCTTGTTGTTTGATACGAGCGAAGTAGTGTGGGATGCCTAGTTCAAGCAGAATTTGAGAGGCAATGACAGAAAATGATTTACAATCAATTCCTTTCTCTCTGTCTGCCCAAGCTCTGGACAGCACACGGATCAATTGCCAGTCCGTGTCCGCCAGATACTGAAAGTGATTATAAAGGAAGTTCTTGATGTTCTTGACCGTCTCATAGCGGGTAGATCCTATGAGCTTCTTGGATAGCTCGGAGGCTTCGTGGGCATACTCTCGAGCTGCACGGTCCATGATCTTGAGGGTGGTATCCGTATTGCCGGTCTCCATCTGAATTCGGTTACCTTGAGGAGATGGAATCAATGGACTGTATTCAAGACCAACTGAGAGCGGACGATAGTGTGCACTAGAAATTGCAGTGCCTGGACCGTTTAGTTTCTCATTGTCGTTCTTCTTTTTGAACTTGAAGAAACGGTCGTAGAAGTCTTTTCCGAAGTTACCTAGAACACCGCCAGCGAAGGTGACCAGCACGAATACGAGAATACGGTAAGTCAGTGGCAATTGAGCGTCAAGAATGGACTCTGCTTCAACCGAAACGAAGTGAACAGCTCCGAAGAGACTTCCGCTGATAAAGCCAATGGCATTGAAACCGTGTTCGTGCATATTCCGCTTTGAAGTGGGGGTAAGCATGTACCGCCTGTTTGATGTTCACTTCAAAGAGAGTCAAGACTCAATTGAGTGGTCTCACATACCATCAAATAGCCTCGGATAAGATGTGATTCCCTTCGAAACCCTCAGATTTGCTCACTTCTGCGTGATTTTGCGCTGGCTTCTAAACGCTCATTTTGATATTCTTGAACAAATCAATTGAGCATGTCATTCATTCTACGACCATATGGAAAGCGAGAGCTCTACAATGAGCTCGTAAACCGGGGATACTCGATGAGTTATGGGTATTTCCGAGATCAATTGACAACGGCTTTGGAGTACAAAGGTGAGCGGCTGAAAGACCTGAAGCGAAGGAAGACGTTGAGTGCTTTCGAGGTGCAGCGGTATATCCAGGAATGTGGATTACCACGAGCGTTAAACGAGATGTAGAAAATCGAACTATATTTGAGTTCAACTGAAGGAGTTGAGAAGCCTTCTTTGAGAGATTTAGCAAGAGAAAGGAGAGAAAGAAAAAGGCACCCATTATGGGTGCCTTTTATCATTTTGAGGCTTCCAATGCCTTCTCACTTCTCTTCGCCAGTAGTCGAATGAGTCTCTAAAATCCCACATTCGAATGATCTTTTGCGGGAAGCTGCTCCGATTGTCATATGCAATCATCATTCGATCGCGTTGTAGCGGATACTTAATTACCAAGCGGTTGAACATGCTTTGTGCAATGATTTCGCAATTGTAGCGGAACTTCTTGTCCTCTCGATAGAAGGAGTAATAAACGTACTGAAGGTCTCCATCCTGGTAGATGCAAAACTTCACAGCAGCCTCGGCTTTCCAGTCTTTATAACGACCATTTTTCATCGCTCGCTGGATTTTGAGAGGTTCAACAAATCCTTGTTAGCTAGATAAATTGAGTATAACTCCATTCTGTGCTGCGGCCAGAGTTTGTGCACTTTCTTCTCTAGAGCCTTGAAGCGGCCCAATGTTGGATTATCGAGCCATTCATCGACCGCTTTTCTGAAGTACTTCTTATCCCTCCATTGCTTTTTCATCTTCCCTGAGATATGCTTCTTGCGCTCTTTCTCATAAGTCAGATTCCAGAGGCCCTTGAAGCCGGAATAGTCACCATCATCCAATTTCCGCTCCATGTCAAAGAACTGAACTGGGTACATCGTGAATCGATTTGGCTTTTCGGAAACATAATTGGCCTGTTGATTGATAATACGCTCCATGATGGAAAGCCGGTGTCGAACGCCTTGCATGGTTTTGCACTTGGTGAAATATCGTTCCAGGATGTATTCCATGGATCTTTGATATTCGGAGTCTTTGACATTCGAGCGCTTCCAAAGCTTGTTGTGTGCCATCCAAAGAAACTGCTGGACTAGAGGGCGGATTTGTTCCTCTAACGGGTGGCGCGGCACGCCCTCTGTTTGAAATTTTTCAAAAGGGCCCGGATGCTTAAGTGCCAGGTGTGGGCATAAAGCGTCCAGCCGCTCTTGTATGGTTTTGACTTCTCTTGGTGTGTTCTTTCTCTTTTCAATTGAGTTCGCGGATGAGCTTTGCTCAGACGCTCCATCTTGCTTTAATCTTTTATTTAAAGAAGTTAGAATATACTGGTATGGTTGTCGTTTTTTCCGAAACCCCTTCGGTAAAGCCCATTCCTTCGTTATCCCTCCAATATTCGACTTCGGTAATTTTTTCTCGTCAGAGAGGTCAAAAAAAAGTAGGAATTCAGGGTTAATATCGAGCTCGTAATCACTCTGAGTTCCATGATTACGTTTTTCTAGAATGAAGTTAAGATCTATCAAACGTTGGATATGATTCCATACCGTCTTATGAGAACAGTGATTAAGTCTTGAGGCTAGTTTTACGTTGTTTACCCATAGAGTGTAAGGCACATCGGGACTGAGTCTTACACCTCCCTCATAGGCCCATGTCTTATTCTCTTCTCGGAGCTGTTCAATGATGCATCGGGTTACTTCATGTATGAAATTCAGATGAACTGACTTGATCAATTGATACTTTGGCGGATATCCGAGCTTCTTACGCTCTTTGCGAATGCTTCTAATATTTGCATTGTACATTGCTATCCATTCTTCATACAATTGGCGCTGCGTGTGGAAATCTATGTATGGAAAGTAGATTACATCTGATTGTTTGTTACCCGCTCTATTGGTCTTAATGAGCGTCTTAAATTTTTCCTTGGCACCAGGTATTGCACCCAGTGCAGAAAGCATAGGATTCATGATGCTGAGTAATTCAGATTAAACAGAATGAAATAAGGAAGTCCGGCTCCAGACTGGACTAGTGAGTAGTGAGTGTCAATTGATTGCTGGAGCCGGGACTTCTCTCGGTGCATGATAAACTTCAAGACTTGGCAATTGTCTTGAAATTGTCTTGTTGAAGTGGGGCGATATTTACTTCCAATACTACTCACTAGTCAACATTAATTGACTAGAGCAATATTAGAATGAGTAGGGCTTAAAGCAAAGCGCAAAATCGTGCAGAAGTGAGCAATTACGGGAAGTGTAGGGCCATTTGCCTCATTTCAGGTTCCTGGTCAGCTGGTGAAGCAATTATGGTAATATGAACCAACTGTCACTACGCTATTTTGCGAAGTGTAACTTCGGAATCGACTGAGGTGCGGAAGTGGGGGTATTAAACGCCAATATCAATTGCTCTGAGATGAAGAGTATGATTAAGCCTTCAGTTCTGGTCTGTCATTCACAATGTGCGATGAAAAGCTAAGATTAGTTAAGTCAATCCGTTTCTGCTCAGAGCTCAAAACTGAGTCTAGGTCGAGGCTGATACCCCTGAGCAACGGTTAGTATATGAAAAGTAGACGATTTCGAAGCGCGAAACTTTCGGTTAAGCACAAACTTTGATACGAGCCAGAACTCTTGATTTTATTACTGCTTCGCCTATCTTTTATATACATTGTTAGCTGCTGGCTTTATTCTATTTTTAGTTTCATCATAATGTCGGTTTGTTCATCGCTTCCAAGTTTGAAAACGTGTTTGTCAAACGCTTTAAATCCATTTTTTTCATAAAATCGGATTGCTCTTGGGTTTTGTTCCCAAACTCCTAACCAAACATATTCCACGTTTTTATCTTTCGCCAATTCAATGGCTTTGTCATAAAGAAATTGTCCGACTTTTTTTCCGTGAAATTCTTTTAGCACGTAAATCCGTTCAATTTCGAGTGCGTTTTTGTCTTTAATTTCGGTTTGAGATTCTCCAATGTTTACTTTTAAATATCCGATTGTTTTTCCGTCAAGTTCCGCAAAGTAAAATTCAGCGTTTTGGTCGGTCAGTTCCGCAGTCAGTTTTTCCGTTGAAAATCCGTTTTCCAAATATTCTTTCATATTCTCCTCGCTGTTTTCCGAGGAAAAAGTTTCGGCAAAAGTCAGTTTTCCGATTTCTTTTAGTTTTTCAATATCTTGAATATTTACTTTTCTGATTTTCATTTTTTATTGTGCGTTTTTTCAGCTTGCAGCTAACTCGTTGATATAATCAGGATTGTAATTCTTTATCTCTGAAATGTCCTTGATATGAAGAGGTTTGAGAGATAAGGCGGCCAGATAAAACTACAAAAAGAAAAGGGCCTCTCGGCCCTTCCTCACGCTAATTGAAACTTTCCCGATGTCGTCAGCTGCCGCATATCATCGGCTATTTTCTGATCTACAATCCTCGCATAGTGTTGAGTTGTCTTCAAATTGGTGTGTCCAAGCATTCTACTGACAGACTCAATTGATACTCCGTTTTGAAGCGTTACGGTAGTGGCAAACGTATGCCTAGCCACGTGGAAGGTGAGCTTCTTTTCAATGCCGCATAAGTCGGCTATTTCCTTGAGGTAAGCATTGAGCTTTTGGTTGCTCAATACCTTGAAGATCGGCTCTTCAGCTTTCAAATATTCAAGTAAGCAATGTTTGTCAATGATTGCCTTTGCTCGAGCTAGCATAGGAACCTGACTTTTAGTTTTAGTCTTTTGTCTACGGGTTTTAATCCACCAAAGTCCATCTGGAGTCTGCTCAATCTCTGAACGTTTGAGCTTTTTGACATCGGAGTAGGAGAGTCCGGTATAGCAAGCAAAGATGAATAGGTCCTTTACCTGCTCGAGTCGGTTCACCTTGAAAGTATTTTCTTCAATGCGTTTCAGCTCAGCTTCGGTGAGATAGGCACGATCCGTTTCTTTCAGTCGAAGAGACATTCCCTCGAATGGATCTGTGGATAGCCAACCAGAACGAAGTGCACGGTTGATGATCTTCTTGAAGTTCTGAAGGAATTTGATGGCGGTGTTCTCCATTAGTCCTTTGTCGAAGCGAAGGAACTGGTGGAACTCACGAACTACATTATATCGCACTTGTCGGATGGGTAAGTCCTTCATGTTGTATTGAGCCTTTAGGAAGTCCTTAAAATGCTTCATGCAAGTTTGATGCTTTTGGTACAGGGTGTATGAGGTAGCCTTACCGATCATCTTGTGCAACTCTTCATTGTGTTCGGTCCAAATACCAATGATTGTCCGAATCTGATCACCATCTCGTCCTTGCATTCGATTCCGAACTTGTTCAGCTGTAATCTCTTCATGCTCGCGCATGAGTTCACCATACGCCTGGTAAGCCTTGGACTTGAGTGTTTCCATATGCATGGAGATCTCCATGAATTGGTTGCACTTGGGTTTGGGTTGACGATTTTTTACGTCCCATTCCTTTTCAGGGATACGCAGTCCAACATTCATGGAGGCGGTGGAGCCGTTTACTGTAAGGCGCAGAATGATAGGTGCACCTTGGTTGTTAGACTTAGACTTGTTGAGTAAGAATAGAAGTTTGAATGTGTTTCTCGTTGACATACTTCTTCCTTTTGTGCCAGTGAAATGTGCCAGATTCCACAAGCGGATTTCATGCCCTCACTTCAAAAACCAAAATTATAAGGGACGCTCGAAATTGCATTGCGCAATCTTCTGCATCCTTGAGCAAGCCTGCGAAGTAGCGTTTTGTAGGAAAATCGTAACCCCTGAAAGCATGGGGTTACGATTTGGACACCGTTTTTTTGCTCAAAACCGCATTTTCCTGCTCAGTACTGAAAAACAAAAAGTCCCGAAAATGCTAGGATTTTCGGGACTTTGCTCAGAATTGTAAAATTCCTCAGCGGAGAGGGAGGGATTCGAACCCCCGGAGGTGTGACCCTCAACGGTTTTCAAGACCGCCGCATTCGACCACTCTGCCACCTCTCCTAGTGGCTTAGCCGGGTGCAAATGTAATATAGAAATGTAAATTTCCCAGTGTTTCTGTGATAAAGAGCTAAAAAAAACTCAGAATTCCCAGAAGAAACCGAAGGTTAAGGGTGTAATTTCTTGACGTGTAGCGCTGTACGCTTGTGTGGCGAAAACACCGAATTTTTGAAATTGTAAAGCCAAAGTCATGTAAGTATGTCTCCTCGATTCTACTGGCGACAAAAATTTGCTGTCAAAATAGTCGGTTCCGATCTGACCATAGCCAATTCTGAGGTAGGATCTCCATGTCTGATTGATATCGTATCGCAGCTCGGTGAACATCCGAAGGGAGAGCATTTGCTTGGATCGTACATCGGTGAAGGCCGTTGAGTCGTTGTACGAGTTGCCGTCCGCGTCTTTAATGAGATTGTCGTAAGCCCCAAACCCGATGTCTATGTTTCCATTGATGGTAAAGGGAGAAAGGTACCAGCCTGGTGCAATTTCAACTGCACGCATTCCAACCCCAAGATGATAGCCTAGATTGTGATATGTAGCGACTCCCTCAGGGGCAAGTGCTGGCATTCTGAAGTTATAGGCTCCCGCTCCATATCTTGCTCCCATCTGCATGGAGGAAATTTCACCTTGTCGGGAATAGATGAATGAAACTGTTCCGTATTGAATATTCTGATCTGTGGGATACCACGTATTCGCTACGGGAGCTCGAGCATAGGAAAGAGAAATTCGATCGGTTTTGTCGTTGGTTATTGTAACGGGTTGAAAGGGATCTACAGGGGCGGTATAGGCCTTGCCATAAGGCAGTTCGTATTCGGGAGTATAGACTCCGCAAGAGTAGACCAGACAGGTCATGCTGAATAGTGCAATGATCTTCATAGCATAGGTTTTTATCGACTCTTTAAAGTCGGTTATGAAGGTGATTGGTGACACCTTCTAATGGTTTGGTATGTGGAAGATACACAATTCTCATTTCACTTGGATATATCGGTCTACTGATCAGTAGATTGTGGGTTTGTTGCCTTTTCCTTTATTCCTTGCGAAGAGTTGCAGACCTTTGACTTTCCAAAAGTTTACCGAAGCATGAATACGCTACAACTGATAGAAAAGACCGAAGCCCGAATGATGGAAATGTTTGCCAATGAGCACACAGGTCACGATTGGTTTCACATCGATAGGGTTCGGAGAATGGCCTTGGTTCTCGCCCATGAAGAGGGAGCTGATTCTCAGGTTGTAGAGCTAGCAGCGCTGCTTCACGACATTGACGATTGGAAGTTCAACGGTGGAGATGTTGATGGTGGCCCGAAGGCTGCACGAGCTTGGTTGGAGAGCTTAGATGGCCGTCCCGATGTGATTGATCGCGTTGTGAAAGTCGTGGAAGAGGTCACCTTTAAGGGAGCAGGTGTAGATACGCCAACGAGCTCTATTGAGGCAGCTGTAGTTCAAGATGCCGATCGATTGGATGCCATAGGAGCAATTGGAATCGGAAGGGCTTTTGCCTACGGAGGTGCGAATAAACGTCAGCTTTGGAATCCTGAGGAGGAGGTGGAATACCACGATACATTTGAAGCTTACAAGAAGAACAACAATTCTACGCTTGCACATTTTCACGAAAAACTACTTCTCCTCAAAGACAGAATGCAAACGGAGAGCGGAAAGAAAATGGCCGAGAAACGACACCAGTATATGGAGTCTTTCCTCGACCAATTTGAAAGTGAGTGGTGGGGAGATTAATCCTCTCTTTTATCCCGAAGACTGTATCCTCCGAGAAAGCCCAAGCCACCTTTTACATTGGTAAATACTTGAACGGGTTGGGAGAATAGATCTCCACTTCCGCCAAATTGCTGGTAGCGCTGGCGAGAAGTGTGGTATTTGTAGCCGCTTTCGTCAAGGGTTTTTACTGTTATGTAAAGAGAGATGTCATCCCCAGGATTGGGTTCCCATCCTTCGTTGTACAATTGAAGAGGTATGTTGACTTCTTTTCCTTCAAATCCCTCATTGGTTCCAAAGAGTTCATTGAGACGATAGTAGTAGTCTCCATCGGTAATGGGACGTGCATACGGACTTTTAGAAGTGAGTTGAACTTCATAGCCAGTAGAGCCTAGCGTGGTGTCATTGTAGCGGTATTCAGCCGTAATACAGAAGTATCGTCTACCGTTTCCAGGGTCTTGTAATTTCAAGTTGTACACCTTGTAGGCATCGTAGAAATTGAAAGTGTCTGGCGGGTACACTGTGCTCTCGTATTTAAAGCTGTTGATGGCAATAGGGAAGGGAACAGTACACTTTGCCGAAACATCGTCGTAGCCCGTTGCCGAAGCTTTTACTTCATAACTCTTGCCAGTTACAATTTGCAGCGCATTCGTAGAGTAGTAGCCCGATGCTCTTTCGATAACAGGAATCCACGCTCCTCCAACTTCGCGGATCTGAACATCCGCATTCTGAATTGGACCGGGAATTCCGATGTCGAGGATGTCAATGCTGTTGCTCAAGATGAATTGCACGGAGTCTTCAAATCGACTCAATCCAAATCCAGAGGAAACGGCATTGCTCGGTCCCAATACAATCATGGGTTCTGAAAGATCGCCATTGTAGTCGATGGTTTTCTCACATGCGATGAATGGCAGTGCTAGAAGTATATAGATGAACTTTTTCATGACTAGAATTTAAATGACCAAGAAACTGAAGGAAGAATAGGGAAGAGGCTTACTTGTGTGAGCTTTTTACCTGTATTCTCTGTACTGAAGTACAGGTAGAATGGATTCTTTCGGTTGTACACGTTGTACACCCCGAATTGCCAAATACTCTCACCCCAGCTGGTCTTTTTTGTGTGAGTGAAACTCAAGTCTAAACGATGGTACGCGGGAGCTCGATAGTTGTTGCGCTCGCTTACATGCTCGATTAACTCTCCCGTATATGGGTCGCGGTATTGTGCCGTTGGAAGTGTTACTGCGTTTCCAGTTCCATACACAAACACGGCTCCCATGGTCCAGGTGTCCGACAATTTGTGAGTCACTGCGATACTTAGATCGTGTCTTCTATCGTAGGTGTAAGGATACGGATTGCCAAAGTTCACTTCGTCGAATTGACGATTGGAACTGCTCCAGGTGTAGCCGATCCAGCCCGTTGTTGCGCCTACTTTCTTTTCCAACAAGAGTTCCAATCCGTAACTCCAACCTCTTCCGGTAGTTACTTTGTTTTGCCAATCTTGAGATCCGGCAAAGAAGCTTGAACCTTCCTTGTATTCAATCAAATTGGACATTTCCTTGTAATACACTTCACCACTCACTTGGTAGCTTTTACCGAAGCTTCGGGCGTATCCAGCTGCGAGTTGCCAGCTCTGTTGCGGAGCGACCTCTTCGGTGGCAGGAACCCATAAATCGGTTGGTAAGCCCAAGGATTGATTGGTCAACAAGTGAAGGTATTGCGTCATGGTGCTAAAGCTCGCTTTCACAGATGATTGATCATCAATTAAGAAACGGCCTGTAGCTCTAGGTTGTAGAGAGGTGTAGAATTTCTCACCAACAGCAAATGCCGAGGCGTGAAGACCAACGTTAAAGCGCCATCTTTCGCCAATGCTGAAGTCATCGCGGAAGTAGAGTTGGAACTCGTGAGCGAGCTGTTGCTGACTTCCGTATGTGGTATCAATCTCGGTAGAATCGTTAGAAAAGGAAGATGAATTGACACCGGGTGTAAAGGTGTGGTTGATGTATCCACCACCGAATTTCACTTCATGTCCCGCCGCTGGATACCAGTCGAAGTCCACTTTTGCTCCTAGGTCTTCAATAGAGCTAAGGTACTCGACAGATTGCTTGAGGAAGTCATTTACTCCAGGTCCCTTTTCAGACTCTTCTTCTGTGAAGCCTACATTGAAGTTGTACTTGGTGTAAGTGGCTGTTACGTTCATGAACAGGTCAGATTGGAGTCGGGAATTCCAGCGCAAACTCCCAATGGTATTCCCCCATGCAAGGGAAGATTCAAACTGATTTCTATAGGTGATTCCACTGGAAGTATAGGAATAGTCGTCAGATGCACTGGCTTTGTCGCGACCATTGTAAATGGAAAAATACAAGTGGTTGTTATCATTAATGCGGGTGTTCACCTTTCCGTTGATGTCGTAGAAGTAATACCCGGCAGATTCACCGTCGGTAGCCGTTTCAATAAAGGGTTTGGCTAGAACATCGATGTAGGTTCTTCTCGCACTAAAGAGAAAGGAGGATCGATCTTTGGCGATAGGGCCTTCAAAGGTGAACTTGGAAGAAATCAAGCCGATGGAGCCGCTACCGTGGTATTCATTCATGTTTCCTTCTTTCATACGGATGTCGAGAACCGAACTGAGTCGGCCGCCATATTCTGCTGGAAATCCTCCTTTAATCAACTCCACAGACTTGACTGCATCGCCGTTGAAAAGGGAAAAGAAACCAAAGAGGTGACTGACGTTGTAAACAGGAACACCATCCATGAGGACGAGGTTTTGGTCGGGTCCACCTCCGCGAACATAGAATCCACTGGTGCCTTCTGAACCACTTTGCACCCCCGGGAGGAGCTGAATGGTTTTGAGTAGGTCGGTTTCACCAAGTAAAACAGGGAGGTTTTTAACTTGGGCCATATCCAATCGAACGGTAGACATTTGTGCCTCTTGCTCAATGGGCTCGGCAGATTGGCTCACGATTTCTACTTCATTGAGCATGTTGTCGCCTACCAATTGAAAATCATATTGAACATCTTGAGTGTTCAGTGCAATCTTCACCTCTTGCATGTAATAGCCAACATAGCTAATGAGAAGGTGGGCACTATCGCCTTTGAGATTCAAACTGTAAAACCCGTAATCGTTGGTTCGGGTACTTTGGTTGGAGATTTTATCGTATACAAATACGTGTATGAGTTTTTCTCCACTCGCTTCATCCGTGACGTAACCGTTAAGTACGTGATTGGCGTTTGGATTGCTTTGACCCAATGCCCATGTCGAGGCAAAAGTGATCAGGCCGAAGAGCAGTTTCTTCATGTCTGTGGTGATAAGTTTAGGTGCAAGTAGTTATTAAGGTCGTGGTTATAACGAAAACCGTACCCAAAACGTGAGAGGAGGAAGAAGATTGCAGATTTTTTTTTCGCGCAAGTTGCGAACAATCAGAGGATTCTGTGTATGCCTAAAAAAAATGCCCACAAGGGGCATACTTAACGCGCGATTAACGCGAAAAAACAAAACGCCGACGTATCTTTGCCGGCGTAAGTTTCTTCATACTTATAGGCGAGTTTTTGTGTGGAAGGAGTGGTTGTGCGACCCACTCCTTTCTTTTTTTCTCTTACCTGTTCCCAAATATAGAAGAACTTGCGTTTGAAACAAATTCTCTCCTCATCTTTTTCTGTTTACAAGGCGGTAATTTAATGTTGCCCAATCATTAAGAATGATCTTCCACTCGGATAAGTGGTTCATTTTCAGGTAATGTTATCTTTCCAAAAGGAGTGAGTTCCAAGTCGAACTCGTTTTTGCATTTGCGTTCAAAATTTTCACGCTCTTCTGGGGCTACCACAACGAGTAATCCTCCACTGGTTTGCGGATCGCATAGTAGCGTTTTGGAAGCATCGCTCAGTGGGGCAATATGCTGACCATAAGATTTGAAATTTCGAGTTGTTCCTCCAGGGATGGATTTCTTTTCCATGTAATCCATCCAGATTGCCGGATCCAATTGAGGAACGTCATTGCGACGCACTACAGCAGTGGTTCCAGAAGAGGAGCAAATTTCATTTAAGTGCCCTAGAAGTCCGAAGCCCGTAACGTCCGTTAATGAATGCACTTCATCCCAGCTAGAGAAGCTAGCGCCAGGAGAGTTGAGACGCAACATGGTTTCTTTTGCCCACTTTACGTGTTCCGGTTTGGCAATGCCTTTCTTCTCGGCTGTGGTTACCATTCCTATTCCAAGAGGCTTGGTCAAGTAGAGCAAGTCGCCTTCTTGAGCACCTTTGTTTTTCTTTATTTTTTCTGTGGGTACAATTCCTGTAACCGCCAATCCAAAGATGGGTTCAGGACAATCAATGCTGTGACCTCCCGCCAGTGGAATCCCTGCGCGGTTGCACACATCTCTACCGCCGTTCACCACTCTTCCGGCAATTTCCTCACTCAACTTGTCGATTGGCCAACCGAGAATGGCAATGGCCATGATGGGTTTACCGCCCATGGCATAGATATCACTGATGGCGTTGGCAGCGGCAATTCGACCAAAATCTTCGGGATCATCCACAATGGGCATGAAGAAATCGGTCGTGCTGATAACACTGGTTCCATTGCCTAAATCGTAAACCGCTGCATCATCTTTGGTTTCATTTCCTACCAAGAGGTTCTTGAAATGAGGTTGATCTCCAGCGTGCTTTAAAATGGAGTCCAATACAGCAGGCGATATTTTACATCCACAACCTGCACCGTGACTATATTGTGTGAGTCGTACGTCCATACGGTATTATTCTTCTTTGTTGATCAGAAGTTCGGCAATCTCTTCCACCGATTTCCCCGAAACATCCACAAAGTTCTGTTCTTGTTTTTCTCGTTTTTTGTCCAACGCGTGGCGATACGCTTTGTCGTAGTACTTCAATGCAATTTCAGCGGCCTTTGATAGATTTCCATTTCGGACTTCTTCCAGTGCCAATTGTACTTCGGGGCCTCCCAATCGCTTCTTGATAAAGTTGAAGGATCGTTCAAATTCTTCGTATTCAGCCTCACCATAACACGAGGCTAAGAATGCCGCGCGCTCTGCAACCGTTTTCTCTATAACAGTGATGGGTGAAGTGAAGATGGCATTCATCAATTCGGGAGGCAGAACCACTTTGCCAATCAACCGACTCTCATCTTCAATCCAAATGGTTCTCTTCCAATCGAGCTGGACAAGTTCTTTAACCAATAGATTCATGAAGTGTTCGGTGCTCGGCTGTTTCTCTTCTAGAAAATGACCAAATGCCGAACCTTTGTGATGGGCGAGTCCTTCTAAGTCGATGACTTGTGCCCCTCGATCCTTCATTTGAAGTAGGATTTCCGTCTTTGCAGAACCCGTCATTCCCCCCAGTACGTGCCACTTGGCATTTTTTGAATACTGAAGAATCACTTCCCCCACCCAAGTGCGATAAGCCTTGTAACCTCCAGGGATCTTGTACACTTTGAACCCCGCAAATTCCAAGAGCCATTTCACAGCGCCACTCCGCATTCCTCCTCTCCAGCAGTAGATGTACACTTCTTTGTTCGGTGCCAATTCTTTGGCAGATTGGACTAGGCGGAGCATTTTTGGGCCAACAAATTCCAATCCTTTCTCAATAGCCGCATCCTGACTCTCCTGTTTATAAAGAGTGCCGATTTCCGCTCGCTCATCATCATCAAATAAGGGAAATGAAAGCGCGCCGGGGACGTGCCCCGATTCGAATTCAGAAGGAGAACGAACATCTAACACCGGAATCCCGTTAGATTGTATTATAGTAGTAAATGGAACCTGTTTCACTTCAGAAAGGTACATGTAAGTTGGAAATTGAGTGTCTTTACTTACAAGGAATATCCCTGCCGTTGTCGAGATTCGTATCTTACTGATGCACCAAAAGAGAATTTATGATGAAGAGATATGCATGGCTCTTGCCCCTTGTGTTATTGGCAACTTACGCTCAAGCACAATCGTCTTTCTACAAGTATTCGAAATCAACCCTGCGAATTGGAGATACGCTCACCGTGAATGCTTTTCAGTTCAAAATGAGTGTGGATGAATACGATAGATTTGAGGAGGAATGGGAAGAGGAAGTTGATGATGTGGCCGACGATTCCGAGATGAGAGGAGGTCTTTTAGTCGCCACAGAAATTGAGATTCCTGAAGATTCGGAGGAGTACTATGATGCGTACACCACCTGTGTTGATTTACACGATTCGGTGCAAGTGAAAGTCGCATTTAGAGATACATCGGGTTTCCTCCTGACAGAGCGAAATGAACAGTACACTCGTTTGGAAACGGCTTCCAAGCTGTTTATGGCTCGCATGTACCATGCCTATAGAATGGAGTACTTAGAAAGAGCTGAGGATGCGATGGAGGAAGCCGAGGAGAAGGTAGAAGATCTTCAAGATGATTTGGAAGAGGCCCGTGACGATGTTGTGAAGTTGCAGCGTGAGATTGCGAATACCCGAACCAAGATGGAAGAGAAGCGCGTGCGTCAAACATCCATTTCAAGTGAAATTGGTCAGCTACGCCAAACTATGGCACGGTCTACGGATAACGAAGAGCAAGAGCGCGCTAATAGAACCATTCGTCAACTAGAAAGTGAAAAGGAATCCATCTCGGATGATCTCGAGGAAGGAACCGAGAAGATTCAAGATGCTGAAAGAGAGATTAGCGATTTGGAAATCGAACAGATTCGACTTAATCGTAACTTGGAGCTCGCTAGAAACGAGTACATTAAAGCGAAGGCGAAGCACGACGAACTCAAATTAGAAATTCAATCGTATCGAGTAGAATGAGAAGGATAGCACGCACATTGGGGTTGGTAATTTTTGTGGGAGGATTGTCTTCCTGTGTCGCCAAGAAGGAATATGAAGCGGTTGTAGCAGATCGAGACAGATTGCGCAGCGATAGCACCAAATTGAGAACAGATCTTTCTGATTGTTTGCAACAACAAGAGGGATTGTTGGAGCAGAACAAAACCATTAGTCAACAATACCAAAACGAGCGTAACATCTGGGATACGGAGAAGGAAGTGCTACTCACCCAGTTGGATCAACAAGGAGTTGAGTTGGATGAAAAGAATGCTGCACTTCGCGAACGAGCGGAGCGTTTGCAGGAGCTCCAAAATCGATTGGATGAGCAAATGGAGGCTACTCGGGCTCTTCGAAGCGCGGTGGCCAATGCCTTGGTCAATTTCTCCAGTGACGAACTGCAGGTGAGTATTGAGAATGGCCGAGTGAAAGTTTCGCTTTCAGAGAATCTTCTCTTTCCATCTGCCAGTGTGGATTTAGATCCAAAAGGGGTTGAGGCCCTGGGCAAGTTGGCCGTAGTTCTCAAGAATAATCCAGATGTGGATATCATGATTGTGGGCTATACCGACAGCTTGGCAATTCGCACTGCACGATTCAGAAACAATTGGGATTTGTCGGTGATTCGCGCAACGACTATTTCATCCATCCTACAAGAAAAGTACGGCGTATCCGGAAGTCGCCTCACCGCAGCTGGACAATCGGAGTTTGTTCCCGTGGCTACTAATGACACAGAAGAAGGTCGGGCTTTAAATAGACGAACAGAGATTTTTCTGTCTCCAAAGCTGGATGTGCTGATGGAGGCTTTAGATGAAGAAGAGGAAGCCATTTTGGAGCCATAAGATGCGACGGAGGCATTGTCGCCTCACTGAGTGCGATCTAGAGGATTTTTTTGATAACGCGGAGTCTGTGTGTATGCGTGCGCAACTCCGCGTTGTGTATTCCGCTTTGGTCAAGGCGATCTAAGCGGACTTTCCCACTGGCGTGAATGATGTAATTGTCTTTCAGCAAAATTCCCACGTGGATGATTTTGCCATCTGAATTATCAAAGAAGGCTAGGTCGCCCGGTTCTGCTTCCTCAATAAAACTGAGGGCTTCACCACAATTGGCTTGCTCACTGGCATCTCGAGGGATAGAATGACCAATCATGCGATAGACGAGCTGGGTAAAGCCACTACAATCAATTCCAAATGGAGACCTGCCGCCCCACAAATAAGGGGTGTTGATGTAGGAGTATGCCCATTCTACCAAATCCGCTTTTGGACCTTTTTCTCGAATGATTTCATGGGGTGCAGAATACGTTCTCTCACCGATTTCAACATAATCCGTTTTGTTCAAACCGGGCAAAAAACTCCCTTGAACTACCATCAAGTGATCCAGGTGATTTTTACTCTGCAACATATCTACGGGAGCGCCTGCCAGAGGAAGGTGCGCTTTGGTCAGCGCGGTGTATTTTTCCTTGGTGATCAGTTCGGCTTGTTTCTTATCGATCCAGCCTTCGTAACCATCGTGGGCTAGGCGAATACGGTACCACAACTTGCGTTGATCCACTATTTTGAACGCTTCACCAAACAGGGCCTGATTCACCATCTCACTTAAGTCAGATGGCTCAGCTCTCATTGGTACAATACTAAGCGGACAAATTCCGTATTCCATAAAGACAAAAAAATCCCGACGTTCCGCAAAAGTGCGGAAGTCGGGATGAAAGTACCAAATTATACGCGTTCAATCACAACTGCAGAAGCACCACCGCCACCGTTACAGATGCCAGCTGCGCCATATTTAGCGTTGTTTTGTTCGAGTACATTGATGAGTGTCACCAAGATACGAGCTCCAGATGCGCCTAGTGGGTGTCCGATAGAAACTGCACCACCATTTACATTTGTTTGCTCTGGAGTGATACCCAGAAGCTTCATGTTTGCCAAACCTACTACAGAGAACGCTTCGTTCAATTCGTAGAATTGGATGTCTTCTTTGGTCAATCCTGCCTTTGCAATAGCTGCAGGAACGGCTTTTGCCGGAGCTGTTGTAAACCACTCTGGCTCGTGTGCCGCATCTGCATAACCACGAACAACAGCGATAGGCTTAAGTCCGAGGCTTTCTGCTTTTTCACGACTCATCAACACAAGTGCAGCAGCACCGTCGTTCAAGGTAGAAGCGTTAGCAGCGGTTACTGTACCGTCTTTAGAGAACACAGGACGAAGCGAAGCCACTTTGTCGGCACGAAGATTCTTGTACTCTTCATCTTCCGACATCACTACAGGCTCACCACGACGCTGCGGGATTTCAACTGGAACAACTTCATTGCTATAATTTCCAGCTTCCCAAGCGGCTGCAGATCTACGGTAAGATTCCAAGGCAAATGCATCTTGCTCTTCGCGAGTGAACTTCATGTCAGTTGCACAAAGATCAGCGCAAACGCCCATATGTGTTTGTTGATAAACGTCGGTCAAACCGTCTTTCACAAGACCATCTACCAATTGGATGTCGCCCAATTTCACACCGTTTCTTCCAGTAGGAAGGTAGTGAGGAACGGCTGACATGTTCTCCATACCACCTGCAATCACTACGTCGTTGTCGCCGGCCTTAATGGTTTGTGCGGCCAACATAACCGACTTCATACCTGAAGAACATACTTTGTTTACTGTAGTACATGGAACGTTGTTACCAATACCAGCGAAGATCGCGGCCTGACGAGCAGGAGCTTGACCTACATTGGCTTGGAGCACGTTGCCCATAAATACTTCTTGAACCTCTTTAGGGTCGAGGTTGATTTTATTGAGAGCTCCTTTAATTGCAGTGGCGCCGAGTTGTGCGGCATTCACTGAAGCGAGACTTCCACCAAAGCTTCCGATTGGAGTGCGAACGGCAGAAACGATTACGACTTCTTTCATGGGTAAAGTGAGTTTTGCTCGTTTTTTGAGTTTGACGCGAAGGTAAGGAAAAGCACCTGAAGGTTGGGGAAGGGTGGAGGAGAATGAGGGGGCTGACTATGGCTTTTGACATGGGCCTGGCAGGTATCTGGAGGTAGATACTATGTAGGTCGACTACCATAGTTCAGCTAACAACGACCAACGACCAAAAAACCAAAAACTATTTACCTTGTACCCTTGTTACACTACCACGAACAAAGACAAGCATTCCCTGATTTTGATAACCGATACTACAACACTTACTCCCTTGTCCATTTCTGCCTCGAAATGGCATATCGTTTCCTATGTTGTCTTGGCTCTTGCTGGCATTTTATTGGGTGCAGCCCTCGTGCCCAGCATCATATTGGCACCGTTTTCATTATCTATTATGATGAGTCCGAATTCGCCTTTCTTCGCGAGTAATCTGATTGCTCTTATAATTGGAGTAATTGGTATGATTATCTGGCTTCGCGTTCGCAGGGTATATACGGTGGCCATGGACGACGAGTTCATTTATTTCAGTAAGCTAGGTCCCGATCGTTTCAATTTTCACAAAGGAGATGCATTCCATTTAAGAACCGTTCGCAACACAATGATCAATCGTCCTATGGTTGAAATTCAAGTGTTGAATAATGTGGAACGCCTAGAGAAATATCACTTCATTTTAAAAGAAGGATTGACGGAGCGCGAACTATTGGAACACCTTCAAGTGTATAATATTGATCTACGCTGGGAAGAGTAGGAGCGCAGTCTACGGGTTTCAGACGCTCCGCTTCAGACCGACCTCACCTCACCTTTACCACTTTCGCTGAAAGTATTTCTTCACTCGTCCATACCTTAGCGATGTAAGTGCCCGTTCTCAATGGGCTGATGTCGAGCGAAACGACTTCATTTTCAACTTCTTTACTCAATACCGTTTGTCCAGTGATGGAGTACAGCTCCACTCGATTTATTGCCGAATGGGTTCGGATGTGGATGACCGAGCGACTTGGGTTGGGGAAAACCACTAAAGAGGATTTATTCAAAGGATTTACAGGCTCATTGTCCAGAATCCGTGCTATGGCATATAGGTGCCATGGTTGAAGGCGAGTGTGCTTGAAGTCGAGCAGGAGGGAGGTAACGCCGTATGCATACCATCCATCATCACGGTTGAAGAAGGTGCTCCCGCTTTCTCCTGGTATTCCTGTTGCACCCTTTATTTGTATGTAGTGAGGGCCAACCGAATCGATGATCCCATAGCTGAAGTAAAGCGTGTCACCATTGTACACGGTTGAATCTGCTACAGGAAAGTAGGTGCTGGGGTAAGACAATTTGTAGTAGAATTGATTCTCCAGTTCCTCTGGATTCTCAACAGATTTTAGTCCCAAATGTCCGGTGAGGTTTCCCAACGGTCGGTTGAGTTCCAATAGGGTAATGTCTGAAAAGTCGCTGTACCATTCGATGGGACTGGCAGCACTGACAACTAGCGCCCATTTGAAGTTGGGGTGAATGGTTCCATTGTTGAACTGTGGAGCCACCAAGAGGGAGTCAAAGCGAATTGAGTCGCTCGTGAAACTGACATAGCAATGTGCTGCTGATAATACATGATGGGGACCAATCATAGATCCACTGCACAAGATGCTGGTGTCTCCCTCCACAACTTGAAATATTGCCACCGCTGTGGTGTGCGGAAATTGAGAGGAATTGTACCACTCGGCACTCGGGCTTTTTACACTGTACCTCACCGTGCCATTGCGGGTGCTCGGCGTATCCAATGGTAGGTCCATCTCGCCTTGCGAAAGCAATCCCACTTTATGCGGAAGTTGCAAATCCGACAGTTCTGCCACCGGAAGAGAGGAGATGGTGTCCCAAGTTTCCTCGTTAAAATGATAACGAATAAATGACCTAGGCATCTGAGCTTCGGAAGTATATCCAAATACAAAGAGCGCTAGAAGAAGTAGAGTAGTTCTTTTCATGGGTAGGGGTGTAACGGATATTGCTGGAGCTTATTTTGGCGGGAAGCTAGTAGCCTCTGTCACCTATCACCCATCAACTCCCCCCTACGTCAGTTGACCGATGACAGGGTTCCAGTCCTATCATGCGAATCCTTTCGCGTGGGTATGGGGAGTATGTTATGGGTTTTAGAGGATTAAGGCGTTTTAGAGGTTGGATGACCGATGCTCGATGATCCTATCAGCGGGCTACCGCGTGAATCCTTTCGCGTGGGTATGGGGAGTATGTTATGGGTTTTAGAGGTTTAAGGTGTTTTAGAGGTTGGATGACAGATGCTCCTATCAACGGGCTACCGCGCGAATCCTTTCGTGTGGGTATGGGGAGTATGTTATGGGTTTTAGAGGTTTAAGGCGTTTTAGAGGTTGGATGACCGATGTTCGATGATCCTATCAGCGGGCTACCGCGCGAATCCTTACGCGTGGGTATGGGGAGTATGTTGTGGGTTTTAGAGGTTTAAGGCGTTTTAGAGGTTGGATGACAAATACTCGATGATTCCATCAACGGGCTACCGCGTGAATCCTTTCGTGTGGGTATGGGGGGTATGTTATGGGTTTTAGAGGTTTAAGGCGTTTTAGAGGTTGGATGACAGATGTTCGATGATCCCATCAACGGGCTACCGCGCGAATCCTTTCGCGTGGGTATGGGGGGTATGTTTTGGGTTTTAGAGGTTTAAGGCGTTTTAGAGGTTGGATGACAAATACTCGATGATTCCATCAACGGGCTACCGCGTGAATCCTTTCGCGTGGGTATGGGGAGTATGTTTTGGGTTTTAGAGGATTAAGGCGTTTTAGAGGTTGGATGACAGATGCTCGATGATCCCATCAACGGGCTACCGCGCGAATCCTTTCGTGTGGTAAAAGGGGTATCCGTCACCCATCATCCATCACCAACTTCCTCCCCTAAACATCCCAACTTTCCATCTTTAATCGTAATATTGCAATAAATAGTTTAAACCAATGGGAATAACGCGGACAGACCTGCATGAGGATATAGATTTGGAACTTTCTGGGATAGCGAAAGCCCTGGCTCATCCTGCTCGAATTGCCATCATCCGATGTTTGTTGCAAAGCAAATCGTGTATAACAGGCGATTTGACTGGGCAAATTGGACTTTCTCAACCGACGATCTCTCAGCATCTAAAAGAGTTGAAGGCTGTGGGCATCATTCAGGGTACCATTTCTGGAACCGCTGTGAAGTACTGTATCAATGGAGAGCGATGGCATGAAATTGCTCGTATGCTGGCTGATTTGTTTGCGGAATTCCCCAATGATAAATGTTGTTAATCATGAACAGCTCAGAAGAACTCAAAAACATCGTTCGCGAGAAATACGCGGAAATCGCCAATCAATCCAAAGAGGATAATGCCGCATCTTGTTGTGGATCAGGGCCAGTATCGAACAAGGTGTACAACATCATGATGGACGATTACTCACATCTAGAGGGGTATTCGGAAGATGCCGACCTCGGTTTGGGATGTGGGTTGCCAACGGAATTTGCCAATATCAACAAAGGGGATGTGGTTATCGACCTCGGTTCAGGGGCAGGAAACGACTGCTTTGTTGCGCGACATGAAACAGGGCCTGAAGGAAAGGTAATTGGTATTGACTTCACTCCAGAAATGATTGCCAAAGCGCGTGCAAATGCAGAGAAACTCGGCTATCACAACGTAGAATTTCGTCAGGGTGATATTGAGAATATGCCTGTAAATGATGCTATTGCCGATGTGGTGGTGAGCAATTGCGTTCTCAACCTTGTACCGAATAAGACAGGTGTTTTGAATGATACTTTCCGCGTACTTAAGCCGGGAGGTCATTTTAGTATTTCGGATGTGGTACTCGTAGGAGAACTTCCAAAGGAGTTGAAGAATCAAGCAGAACTCTATGCAGGGTGTGTTTCTGGAGCGATGCAGATGGAAGACTACCTCGGACAAATTGAGAAGTCGGGTTTCCAGAATGTGACGGTTCAGAAGAAGAAGACGATTCTGTTACCAGATGATATACTGGAAAAGTACCTCACACCAGAGCAAATTGCAGAATTCGCTTCACGTGAAATGGGAATCTTCAGCATTACGGTTTACGCGGAAAAACCGGGTGTGAAGACTTCGAAGCCAAAAGTGAAACTGTCTGAATTAAACGCAGATAGCAGCTGCTGTTCTCCGAGCTCAGGTTGTTGCTAAGGTTAGTGGCTACTAGCGGGTTGTCTTAATCCGCTAGTAGCCATTTGTTCACTTTTTCAGAATTAACCATACGGCCAAGGATAGCTCGGCGATCGCCATAGGAGCAGCAAGTATGGATTCTAAAAGGAGGAACAAGTTGGAATGATGAGGCATGAAGTTGAGTCCGAAGTGAACGAGTACATAACTGGCACCAGCCACGTACAACAGCACACGGAGCCACTTGGGCTTGCGCATTAGAGCTCCCAAAGAGAGGAGATGGAGTCCAAAGACGATGAGTCCTATAGACCAGTAGGTTTCGAAGGATGTTAGGGCTGACTGTAGGTCTACACTTCCATTCTCCAATTCTAAGGCAGGGAGTCCGTTGTACAGCTGAACAATTGCTATGAATAAGATGAAGGTATACGTCAATCGAAAAAGGGCAGATACCCGAGAGAGCGGTTGGCTCTGTTCAGCAAAATGGCGGTATAAGCCCCATGTTACAACCAAGTCGAGCACTCCGATCACAAACCACGCACCTACGGCTTGGAACATCCATAGGACATTTCGCTGTTGATCTTCCCACAACAAGGCCTGGTTCGAACTTCCGAATTGTGGCCAGACATATCCATATGCGAAGGCTGCGGCAACGGCTATGAGAAGTATGGCAACTCCCGCGAGTTTTCCGGGGTTTTTAAAGAACTTTTTCATGATTCCACGCGTAGAATGACATTTCCCTTCTTCTTTCCCGTAGACAGATAGCCGTGGGCTTCGGCCAGTTTCTCGAGCGGATATTGTCGATCGATGGGCAGGTGTAAAGCTCCCTTTTGTTGAATCTTGATCACTTCGGAAAGCATTTCATTCAACTCGTGATCTTTACGAAGTCCGGTTGCAGCAAAGGCAGCGCGCTTTGTACTCTGAGTGAGTGCAGTGATGAATGAATCCCAAAGGATGCTCGCCTTCAAAACTGTGGATAGATAGATGCCATTTGGGGTAAGAATGGATTTACACTTGGCATAAGAACTTTTTCCAACCGCGTCAAATACAACGTCGAATAGCTGATTGCTTTCCGTGAAATCCTGAGTTTGGTAATCTATACATGCATCCGCACCTAACTGAGTGAGTTTTCCATGATTGTGCGCGCTTGCAACAGCGGTAACATGGGCACCAAAGTGCTTGGCAATTTGAAGTCCCGCGGATCCCACAGCTCCTGCTGCTCCGTTTATCAGTACCCGCTGACCTGGTGTTAGATTGGCGATTTCTATCAGGAAGTTGTAAGCGGTCAATACACCATCTCCATAGGAAGCCGCTTCCTCATGCGGGAGGTTTTCTGGCTTGTGTTGAATGACGCCGTTTTCGGGTAGAAGAACGTATTCAGCATGGGTGCTGAACCCCAGAGTGGTTTCTCCAAAAACTTCATCTCCTTCCACAAATCGTGTAACATTTTCACCAACAGCCACAACCACCCCAGAGAAACCTGTACCTGGAATGGGGTGTTTGGGTTTTCGGATTCCGGTGAAGAGTCGACCGATATACGGCTTCCCCACACGCATCATGGTGTCGGCAGTAGTCAGAGAGGCAACATGAACCTTGACTAATACCTCATCTTTTTCAGGATGAGAAATGGGAACGTGGCGAAGTTGGAATACTTCAGGACCTCCGTATGAGGAGGCTACCATTGCTTTCATTGTCTTTACTTCCATAGGTCGTTTGATTTTCTGGAGCAAAGAGAAGGAGAACCGGATGTTCATCGGTTCGGAATGTCACGGATGAGGTTCGGAATTTCATATCCGAACGCATGGGGCTACTTCAAGCTGGAGATATACTGACTGGGAGTTTGGCCTTTCAATTTTTTGAAACTGGTATTGAAGACGGATTTGCTGTTGAAGCCACTTTCGTAAGCGAGCCCGATGAAGGATATGTGCGCATTGGACGTGTCGGTTGCCAATCGAATAAAATGCTCTATTCTGAACAGATTGATAAAGTCGTTGAAGTTCACTTGAAGTTCTTCATTCAACAACCAAGAGAGTTGATTGGGATGAATGTTCAGCGATGAAGCGAGACTTCTCAAATTGAGTTTTGGGTCGAGATAGATCTGTTCCACTTCCATCCATCTTTTCAATTGTGCCTTGATATCGTCAACATTGGTCAAGCTGAGATTTGATTTCTTAGCAGGCTTTGGCTCGCTTTCCAATTGAAAGATTCGTCGGTAGTATTCCGAGTGGCGAGGGTCGCTTTGTAATCCGCTGGCCAAAGGGTCAGAAAAATTGAGAAGTAGGATAGCGGATCGATGTGAGAAGAGTTTGTCGAGTACCGAAAAAGCCTCATCAGCAAGTCCTCTTCGAGCTGCGTTCAAGTAGAAGTAGGCATCCGCCTGAGGGGAGGAGTTGTTTTGAGATCGCAACTTTAATTCCGCATAGGATTGCTCACTCTCATCCCTATAATCAAGGGCGTGATAAACCATCGTTTCAAGACCTAGTTTTTCGTCGGGTAGGAGCAAACTATCACGAGCGTGCTTCAATTCCCTTAGCAATGGCTCTGCCTTCCCGCTGAGAATCATCCCATAGAATTTGACAATGAGTGCAGGCAGGTTTTGCGGGTTAGTGGCCAGCAATTCATCACAAATGGCAATACTGCGGAGGTAGTTGTGCAGTCGATATTGGTAATACGCTTCGTAGAAACGAGTTTCTGAATTGAGTGGGTCGATGGCGCGGGCATAACGAATATGATCTCCTGCTTTTTTCATGTCGCCTCTCAGCATGTTTAGAAAGGCCATAAACTGCTGACCTTCCGGATACCCTTCTCTAGATTGGATGGTGATCTTCGCATAGTGAAAGGCCTGAGTGTACGAAGCTTGTGTGAAGAATTCGTAGTTAGCCAACTGATAATTCAGACCTGCATGAAGTGGATCGCGTTCGTGAACAAAGTCCAATTCATCTTTCGCCTTTTTCCAGCAAGAAACAGGATCACCAAATCCAGTAGTGGCCAAAAATCCATAGGCATCCGCCAGTCCGATACGGGGATCGAGGTACTCCGGATCTAGCTCAATCGCCATTTTAAAGTAGTCGATAGCCGTGTGTACATCTTTCGGATTCCACTTGTTGAACTGTCTTCGTCCCTTCAGTTCCCATGTGAAGGCATCGATATTCCTCGTATGCATGTGAACCAAGTGATCAGAGATTTCGAGGTGACCAAAGTGCTCTCGCAGTTGGTCGGCAATCAACAGGCTAATCTCATCCTGAACTTTAAAAATATTGGAAAGTGGGCGGTGCCAGGAATTCGACCAATACGTCTCATCCGAAGTTGCCTCGATCAAGCTTGCCGAAATCCGAATTTGATCACCGGCAACTTGAACCGAACCTTCTAGAATATTTTCCACGTTCAACTTCTTCGCGAGTTCGTCAATAGATAAGTGTGATTCTGCCAGTGAAAAGGACGATCGTCTCGAACAAACCCGCAGTCCAGGAATAGAACTCAATGCCCGAATGATTTCTTCCCCAATCCCTTCTCCGAAGAAAGAATATTCATCGGTTGCTCCCTTATGATCAAAGGGCAGAACAGCAATGGAGGTGCGGTGATTGGACATATCGTAAAAGTAGTATTAAATAGGTTTTAGCCATTCATGCCTCTTTTTGGCAATTTCGGCTGATCACTTCATCCCCCTGTCTCCTTTCATAGCCAAAAACAATGGGAATATAGCCTGTGTCACTAGGCATCCTCTGTTGAAGGCCGTAACTTGTATGGAGTTAATTCTCTCCCGATTTGAGGAAGAACTTCATTCATACGATACACTCATAAATAGATAGACATGGGAAAACCGACATCTGGCAAATGTCCTGTTATGCACGGGGCCAATACCGAAACTCAAAAGACCGTTATGGATTGGTGGCCCAAGGCACTGAATCTAGATATCCTCCAACAACACGATACAAAGTCAAACCCTTTAGACCCTGATTTTAATTACGCGGAAGAGTTTTTGAAACTCGATTTGGAAGCGGTGAAATCGGATCTTAAGGAATTAATGACGACGAGTCAGGATTGGTGGCCAGCCGATTGGGGCCATTATGGAGGCTTGATGATTCGCATGGCTTGGCACTCAGCAGGAACCTACCGAATATTTGATGGTAGAGGTGGGGCAGCTACGGGTAATCAACGTTTTGCACCTTTGAATAGCTGGCCTGATAATGCCAACTTAGACAAGGCTCGTCGTTTGCTTTGGCCCATCAAGAAAAAGTATGGAAATAAGTTGTCATGGGCGGATTTGATGATTCTCGCTGGGAATATGGCCTATGAATCCATGGGACTTAAAACGTACGGTTTCGCCGGGGGGCGCGCTGATATCTGGCATCCAGAACGCGATATCAATTGGGGGTCCGAGAAAGAGTGGTTGGCTGCCACCCACAATCGATACGGTGATGATGAGAAACGCGAATCGCTAGACAACCCACTGGCTGCGGTTCAAATGGGATTGATCTACGTGAATCCAGAAGGTGTAGATGGAAATCCCGATCCACTGAAAACTGCACAAGACGTTCGAACCACGTTTGCAAGAATGGCGATGAACGATGAAGAAACGGTTGCGCTTACTGCAGGTGGACATACCGTTGGAAAAACTCACGGTAACGGTAATGCTGAGGCCTTGGGAGAAAGTCCAGAAGGCGCGGATATCCATGAACAAGGTTTGGGCTGGCACAATCCAAAGGGCAATGGAAATGGTCCGGATACCGTAACTAGCGGCTTGGAAGGTGCGTGGACAACTCACCCAACAAAGTGGGATAATGGCTACTTCTATTTACTGTTCAATTATGAATGGGAATTGAAAAAGAGTCCAGCAGGGGCTTGGCAATGGGAACCGATCAATTGTAAAGAGGAAGACAAGCCTGTAGATGCTTTCAATCCAAATATTCGTCACAATCCCATCATGACGGATGCGGATATGGCTATGATTAAAGATCCGAAGTACCGTGAGATTTCAGAGAAATTCTACAAAGATCCCGAGTACTTTACGGAAGTGTTCGCTCGAGCTTGGTTTAAGCTTACCCATAGAGACCTTGGACCTAAGTCGAGATACCTTGGTCCCGATGTTCCAAGTGAAGATTTGATTTGGCAAGACCCCATCCCTGCAGGGCCAGCGCCATTGTCGGACACCGACTATGCCGCACTCAAGAAGGCCATCTTGAAAAGTGGAGTGTCTAGAGCAGAGCTGATTGCAACGGCATGGGATAGCGCTAGAACGTATAGAGTATCCGATCACCGAGGTGGTGCAAATGGCGCTCGAATTCGACTAGCGCCACAAGTGAACTGGAAAGGAAATGAGCCAGAGCGCTTGGAAAGAGTCCTAGCCGCACTTGAGCACGTGAAGAGTGAATCCGCCAAGCCTATTAGTTTGGCCGATCTCATCGTACTTGGAGGTAATGCTGCTGTTGAAGCTGCCGCTGCTGAGGCAGGCTTTGACATTTGGGTTCCATTTACCGGAGGTAGAGGAGATGCCACTGCAGAAATGACCGATGCTTCTTCCTTTGATGTTCTTGAACCCGTACATGATGGTTACCGCAACTGGTTAAAAGAAGATTTTGATGTTTCAGCAGAGGAGCTGTTGGTGGATAGAACCCAACTCATGGGACTCACCGCTCCAGAAATGACCGTATTGATTGGCGGCATGCGTGTGCTAGGAACCAATTACGGCGGTTCCAAAGCTGGGGTTTTCACCGATAGAGAAGGTCAGCTCACCACCGATTTCTTTGTGAATCTAACCGATATGAACAACAAGTGGGTTCCCAAGGGCCAGAATGTCTATTCAATAGTTGACCGTGCCACTGGAAAAGAGAAATGGACAGCAAGTAGAGTAGATCTCGTTTTTGGTTCTAATTCCATTCTGCGTTCCTACGCCGAAGTGTATGCACAAGACGACAATGCAGAGAAATTTGTACGAGATTTTGTTTCAGCGTGGAATAAGGTGATGGAAGGAGGGATGTAGCAAGTAGTAGGAAATCGTTGAACTTTGCACCACAATCAACACTCCGTGGATACACATCAATCTGCCATACGAACGGCCTATTTCAGCATTATTGGAAATGCCGCACTTGCCCTGGTTAAAGGAGTGGCGGGGATACTGGGGAATTCATACGCATTGATTGCCGATGCCATTGAGTCGACCACGGATATCTTTTCGTCGATTTTAGTGTTGTTGGGTTTGAAATATGCCAAGCGGCCCGCGGATGACAATCATCCTTATGGGCATGGAAAGATTGAGCCTTTGATCACGTTTATTGTCGTTGCTTTTTTGGTGACTTCCGCAACAGTCATTGCCTACGAGAGTATCGTTCACATCCAGACCCCGCACAAGGTTCCGAGTTCATGGACACTGTATGTGTTGGGAGCCATCATTCTTTGGAAGGAAGCATCCTATCAAATCGTGATTCGCAAGAGTCGCGAGACCCACAGCACTTCCTTAAAAGCCGATGCGTGGCATCATCGAAGTGATGCGATTACATCTATTATGGCGTTCCTTGGAATTTCGGTTGCCCTCCTATTTGGAGAAGGGTATGAAACCGCCGATGACTGGGCGGCGCTTCTCGCTTCGGGCTTTATCTTGTACAACAGTTATCGGATTTTCCGACCTGCTTTGAGCGAGATAATGGACGAACATCAATACGACGACTTAGTAGAACTGATCCGTGAAAAGTCGATGGAAGTTGATGGCATATTGGGCACAGAAAAATGTTTTGTCCGTAAGTCGGGCATTAGTTACCACGTGGACTTACACGCGATTGTGAACGGGGCGATATCAGTAAAAGAGGGGCATGACGTTTCTCACCGACTCAAAGATCATCTTCAGTCGCAAATTGCGAATTTAGATCACGTTTTGATTCACATTGAGCCGGATGAATACGACAACGGATAATCCTATGGAATTACGTGTTTTGCAACAAAATGAGAATGCATCAGACCCTCTTTTTCAATCGGAATACGCGCAGCAACTGTTGAGTATCTATGCTGAGTATTACGTCGAAACGGGTTTTCAGTTTCCTTGGGTGGCTTATTTGATAGTGGATGATGGTGAAGTGCTAGGAACGGTGAGTTTCACAAAAGCGCCTGTGGATCACACAGTAGAGATTGCATACTGGACATCTCCTGATCACGAAGGAAAAGGCGTAGCCTCATTCGGTTGTAAGGAGATCGTAAGGATCGCTGTAGAGGCAGATCCAAGTGTGACGATCACAGCTAAGACCGCTCCTGAAATCAACCCTTCCACTCATATCCTCGAGAAGAATGGATTCCGCAAAGTTGAGGTTGTTCAGGATGATGAAATTGGAGATGCTTGGATGTGGAAATATCATGGTTCTGGGGCGGAATAAGTCGTACTTTCCCCCAGCACGCAGGCCATGAAAAACACCAGTCTCATATTTTTGCTCTTGGCGCTTTTAGCGGAGGTGGTTGGAACCATTGGTGGCTTCGGCTCCTCTGTGTTTTTCGTTCCCATTGCCAATTTCTACTTTGATTTTCAATCGGTTTTGGGGCTTACGGCCATTTATCACTTGTCGAGTAACCTCAGTAAAATCGTACTCTTTAAGAAAGGGTTAGATAAGCGACTATTACTTTACATCGGTGTGCCTTCGGTTCTTTTTGTCGTACTCGGTGGGTGGTTGTCGAAGTACCTCAACACAGACTATCTCGAAGCCGTATTGGGCGTGTTTTTGATCGGGTTAAGTGCCATCTTTCTGCTTTTGCCAAGATGGGTCATTCGGGCAAGCAACGCGAATGCGGTGACAGGTGGAGTGCTGTCGGGGTTTTCTGCCGGACTCCTCGGGACAGGTGGAGCTATTCGCGGACTCACCATGGCAGCCTTTAACCTGGAGAAAAGCACGTTTATAGCCACGTCCGCTGTTATCGATTTTATGATTGATTTTTCCCGGACTTTCGTGTATTACGCCAATGGATACATCCATGCACACGATGCTATTTATCTCCCATTTTTAGTGTTGATTGGCATTATTGGAACGATGATCGGCAAGAAAATACTTGTCCGCATTCCTCAACAGAAATTCAAGCGCATTTCACTTTTTCTCATCTTGATGATCGGTACGGTTACCCTCTTCAAGGCCGTATTCCTAGATTGAAGGATTCGTGAAGGGTAGCGAACACTATTGAAGAATAGAGATCGCCATGAAGTTCGTTTCAGCTTCAAGTAGAAAGGTCAACAGGAAAATAGGGAATGGGCGAGGATTTTACACCATCGTACCCGCGTAACTTACTACCCCGATAATGGTACATGAAATGGTGACTCCCAAGCTGATGGCTTTGAAGGCAGAGCTCGGATTGATGCTCAAAACACGAGCGGCAATCACTCCCATATAAGCACCTGTAACGGGTAGAGGAATCATCACAAATACCATCAATCCCCAAAAACCATATTTCTGGATTTTCGTGCCTACTTGAGATTTTGCACGACGCATCATTTTTACGCTGTGTTTACGATAGCGCTTATGCTTCCAGAGTTTATGGTCAAACTTGGAGATTAGTCCATTAAAAATAGGGTAGATGAGTAAGTTACCAATTAGTCCAACGGCAAAAGCCACCCCGGGATGAAGGCCTTTTACCACTCCCAAGGGGATGCCTACTCTCGCTTCACCGAAGGGTGAGACAGAAACGAGAAAAGTATGCAATGAATCAATTAGCATGTTGTGTTTTTGAAGGGGAGTGCAAGATATGCGCTTTGGCGCTTGGTTCGCAAAAAAAAATGTGAAGAAAGGGGGGGAGGTTTACTTGGTTTTAGGGGTTTAAGGTGTTTTAGAGGTTTACGGGGTTGGATGACGGATGGTGGATGACAGAAGGCAGATGGCAGAAGGCAGATGACAGATGGTGGGTGATGGATGACAGGAGTCCAGTCCTACCGCGAGAATCCTTTCGCGTGGTGATGGGGAGTATGTTTTGGGTTTGATGGGTTTAAGAGGTTTAAGGCGTATTAGAGGTTGGGTGACGGATGGTGGATGACGGATGACAGGAGTCCAGACCTACCGCGCGAATCCTTTCGCGTGGTTGTTAAAGGTGTAGGTTGTCAAGTGACGGAGGACGGAAGACTGAGGACAGGTGATGGGTGACTGGGAAACCATTTCTACAGTCCATTCTCCCCTATAACCCCCTGAAACACCTGAAACCCCTGAAACCCCTGAAACCCCTATCTACCGCGCGAATCCTTTCGCGTGGTTGTTGAAGGTGTAGGTTGTCAAGTGACAGTGGACGGAAGACTTAGGACAGGTGATGGGTGACTGGGAAACCATTTCTACAGTCCATTATCCCCTATAACCCCCTGAAACACCTGAAACACCTGAAACCCCTCAAACTTCTAAAACTCCTATCTACCGCGCGAATCCTTTCGCGTGGTCAATGAAGGTAATGGGTGCTGAATGCCTGAAGTTCGACACCCGATGTCTTGAGTCATAAAAAGGTAAGACCGAGTTTATTTATCCGATGAGGCATTAGGTTGAATAATCTCAATGTTGAGGTATTCACTCAGTTTTACAAAATTGTACCTATGACTAGTTTTGGGGTTGGGGAGAGAATGGAATACTAGATTTACAGGAGTTTGTAGTTCTTCCCATCTTTGATAATTGTAGTAGGCTCTTGATTCTGTTGGATACATTGGGTTGGGTTCACGGTGTTCTTCTCCCTCTTCGGGCCAGTCTTTGGGAAGGATGAAGGGTTCGGACAATCGCCAGTTTGCAATGGTGTTCTCGTCTATCCACTCACCCTCAAAATGCGTGAGTACCACTTCGCTCCACGATACGCGCGTCCGATGGTAGTAAAGGGGAATCCAAGCGTGAACGATACCGTTTTTAAGATAATAGAAGCCACAGAAAATATCGTCGGCATTGGGGTGTTCAGAATGTATGCGTTCCTGTAATTCACGCCAATGGCTCACATACTTTTGTTTATTCACGTACGATCCTTCATCTCGGATGATCAGGCCGTTCGGCAAGAATTGAACAGGTTGGACAAGTGAATCTGAATTACCACCTTGACCCTGAAGGGAAATGGCATACACACCGTTCAATCGAAGCGAGTCACGTCGTTCAGATGTGGATGTTGCAAATCGTAGATCATCAATGATTCGAGATCGTACATCATCTTCTAAATTTTCCGTTTTCACGATGCCACAACTCACAGTTGCGAGTAGAAGGAAGGAGAGGTATAGGGTGAGTTGGAGGTTCATGGGGGAGGTTTAGTGGGGTTAATAGGTTTTGGGGGTTTACGGTGTTTTAGAGGTTTACGGGGTTGGATGACGGATGACGGATGGTGGATGACGGATGATGGATGATGGATGACGGATGACAGGTGATGGATGACAGGAGTCCAGACCTACCGCGCGAATCCTTTCGCGTGGTGATGGGGAGTATGTTTTGGGTTTGATGGGTTTGATGGGTTTGATGGGTTTTAGAGGTTTACGGGGTTGGATGATGGATGACGGGTGATGTGAGGCTGGCGCCAGAATACTAGCGACTATTTCGGTTTAAAGCCTATACCCAGTTTTAAATAGAGGATTGAGGTAGTTTCATCTCCAGTTTCACCAATGTTCGATTCATTCGATGTTCTCGGGGATACATGGAGACCTACTCCAAATCGATATAGATACCCATAACTCTTGTATTCGCCATTTATCTTGCGGTACTCACTGGAAATGATTTCTTCCCATCCAATTCGGACACCCACTAAACGTCTATGGCTAAGAGAGACTTTGGTGTTTATTGATTCAGGAACAACATCTGGGTTTTGAATAATGTATCGTGCGTAGAGGGGAACCTCCATGTCTATGAAATATCGATGTTGTTTGGATCTCGACATGGATACGCGTTTCTTTTGTATAAACCCATTTGCTCCATACGTTGAGGTGATTTGAAGTCCGATGGTCATATTATAGGAATGAACACCCAGGAAGTCGGCGTTTAGTGCTTTTATTCGATTGTATAACCTAGAATTATAAGGAGGGGCTCCGTTGTAGGAGTCTAGACGGAAACCAATTCGTGGCCCAACGGAATATTTGGTTATCACATTTGGTCGTAGAACAGCGCTTTTTCTTTCTTCCCAGGAAAACTTACCCAATCTCCTGTGTTTAACCGATTCCCAAAACCTCAAATTGTACCCAAAATTCAGTTCTAAATCAGGGTAAAAGTACAGCCCGTTTTCGATTAGTCGCATTGGGGCTAGTTCTGCGAAATAGATCATCTTCTCCTTATATGTTCCGTGATATGAGAGTGAAACTTGAGGAAAAAGGTCGCATGGTGCAGATAAACTGACTAGGAAAAAGTGGTTGTACTTGGGAAATTGATACTCCGAAGAGTACAATTGAAGAACATCATTGTACCGTTCTGCTCCCATTCCATGAACGACAAATGGAGCCTCATACCCGGAGCTGTCAATTTGGCGAGAATCGCTGAAGTCAAAATCAATTTTAGCTTGAGACCAAAGTTGAGTGGAGCAAAGGAGGACGAAGACAAAGAGAGTAAAGGTTTTACAGCGCATCGAAAGAGAGTATAGAATCAACTTAAATTGGGTGGGAAGTTACTCAATTCATGTATTTACTGTCCTTACTTCATGGTGGGATATGTCACCATTGGATTCAGAATTACTTAATTTAAAGCGCTTAAAGTTCTCTCAATGCTTCGTGTTCTCGTAACAGTTCTCGCTTCCTTGTACGGCTTATCGGCCTTTAGTCAGCAGTATTTTGCGCCATGTAATAGGGATAGGCCTAAAATCCCCATAGAAGATTCTGTAGATGTTCTAGCCTCTTACCAATTGATCCCCGCATTGCTTGATATGAGGGATAGGTTGACATTCTATCGTCTGGATGGCGATTCAGTCATTCGGCTTGATCAGCATGAATATTCTTGGGAAGAACAGGTAGCCACAGATTCCGTTTTCAAAAAGACGCTCCGTGCACATCAGTTTGCTATGATTACACATTTGTTTGCCGTAGCTGCGGTAAATGTAGAATACAGCCCAGATATGAATGGATATGCGGATGGAGCTGACGTTTACATTACTGCACAAAAGCGACATTTTCCAAAGATGTGTGCGTATGCCGGGAATCATATTTATGGGGTGGTTGATGATTTTGTTTTGCTGATGAGACGACTGAAGGAATTTGTGAAAAGTGATCAAGTAGATTTACCTGAAACACTTCAGGAAGACATTTTGAATCTCACGGAGCAATTGAACAGAAGGAATCTCAATCCACAAGATCCTACCTTGGAAGACTATATATATGAGCGAGAGTTTCCCTTTTTTGAGGAGGAATAGAAACATTCATGGAATGCGATTGATGTAATTCAATCGACTTTCCATCTCGAGTCTCATCAATCATTGCTCACATCTCACCCCTCCCACAAACATTTCCCAATCCTTTGAACTAAACCATAGGGGTCAACTGTTAACTCCATTTGAAATTGATCATGGAGAACAAAAGAATAGCCTATTCCATTTTAGAGCTGGCTATAATATCTAAGGGAGAGTCGGTGCAGCAAACGTTGCACAATGCACTTGCGGTTGCTAAGGAAGCAGAAAAGCTCAACTACAAACGGATTTGGTTTGCGGAGCATCACAATTCTGAGAATATTGGAAGCAATGCCACGTCTTTGTTGATGGGGTATGTGGCGGAGAATACCCAGTCTATTCGAGTGGGTTCGGGAGGGATTATGTTGCCAAACCACTCGCCGCTTATTGTGGCAGAACAGCTGGCGACTCTAGCTCATCTCTATCCCAATCGAATTGATTTGGGCTTGGGGAGAGCTCCTGGTACGGATCAGGAAACGGCAAGAGCTATCCGTTCTGATTTTATGGAAGCTGCGCATTCCTTTCCAGGAGAAATAGAAAAGATTCAACAGTATTTTTCGATGGAGAATCAATCGGCAAAGGTGAGAGTTCCGATTGCCGAAGGTCTGGATGTGCCAATCTACTTATTGGGCTCTTCTACAGATAGCGCGCACTTGGCGGCTAGTAAGGGATTGCCGTATGCTTTCGCCAGTCACTTTGCATCTACTCACTTGTTCAACGCCCTGCGAATTTATCGGGACGAGTTTCAACCATCTGACACCACGGCGGCTCCCTACACGATGGCGGGTGTCAATGTGATTGTTGCAGACACCGACGAAGAAGCAGAAAGATTATTCACTTCTACTATTCGAATGTTTATTGGTTTGCTCTCTGGTTCCAGAGGTGCTTTGCAGCCTCCAACAGAACTCACCGCCGACTTACAACAGGCGCTTCAACATCCAGCGCTACACCAAATGCTCAAGTTTTCCTTTGTGGGAAGTGTAGAAACGGTCCGAACGCAGGTTCGGGAATTTGTGGAAGAAACCCGAGTGGATGAGTTAATCGCAGTTTCCAATGTTTATGGTCTAGAAGATCGATTGAAGTCTTTCCGGTTGTTTGCGGAGGTGATGAGGGAGCTTTAGGTTGTTGGCGTCGAGTAACGAGCTTCTAATGTCTGATTCCCAATCCAACGCTCACAACCATTAAGCTCCCTTCAACTTATTAAGTAGCACTCCGTACTTTACACCCTTTCAATCTCAAACCCCGCCCCTTGAACGGCTCGAACAATCTGTTCAGACGTTGCGGTTCCTGTTTTCACCGTGAGTGGTTTTTTAGGGTTGAGAATATCTACTTCCCAAGATTCAACACCTTCGAGTCCATCGAGAGAGGGTTTTACTTTTTCGATGCAGCCTGCACATTTGATGGTTGTATTGAATTTGAATTCGTTCATGACTTTGTTGTTTAATGATGATCAAAAGTAGAAGGAGAGGCTCGCCTAACTTTTATAGTATTTTGACGCAATCCTTCAAGATTTTTGGTTCGTGTTAAATGCGGGCCGAGCGCAATCTCAAACTGTTGAGTACCACCGAAACGGAGCTGAAGGCCATAGCAGCACCCGCAATCATAGGGTTTAAGAGGAAACCGTTGAAAGGGTAGAGAATACCCGCCGCGAGAGGAATGCCAATAATGTTATAGATGAAGGCCCAGAAGAGGTTTTGACGGATCCCCAAAACGGTCTTCTTCGACAAATTCAGCGCTTTTGGAACCGAGGCGAGGTCGGACGACATCAAGGTGATTTTTGCAACGTCCATTGCAATGTCCGAACCCGTTGCCATGGCAATGCTTACATCGGCTTGGGCTAGAGCCTGACTATCATTGATGCCGTCACCAATCATAGCAACGGTCTTACCGGATTGCTGTAGGTCTTGAATGTAGTTGGCCTTTTCCGAAGGCAGCATTTCTCCGCGATAGTGCTTAACTCCCACATTATGAGCTACCGCACGAGCCGTTTCGAGATTATCCCCGGTAAGAATGTGTACTTCGATGTTTCTCGCTAGGAGTTTTTCGACAGCCTGCTTTGAGGTAGATTTCACACGGTCGGTGATTCCAATTAATCCCACAACACGTTGCTCGTTGGCGAAGTAGATGACCGTTTGAGCTTCATCGCTCCACTGCACGGCCAAGTGTAGAATCTCTTCAGACAGAGTGACTTTATTCTCCTCCATCAATTTCTTATTACCCACGTAATAGAGATGCCCAGCACTTGTTGTTGCCCGAACACCTTTTCCCGTGATGCTTTCGAATTGGCTCAGAGATGCTCTCGAGTTCCCTTCCTCCATTAATTGGTTCGTGATGGCTTCAGCTAAGGGGTGCTCCGACTTTTCCTCCATGGCAAGTAAGATGGACTTCCACGTTTCTTCCTGTTGGTTATCAATCCAATACATTCCGCTAATGCTGGGCTTACCCTCGGTGATGGTTCCCGTTTTATCTAGTACCACGACATCTACTTTGTGAGCGAGTTCTAAACTTTCGGCATCGCGAATGAGAATCTGATGATCGGCCCCTTTTCCCATACCCACCATGATGGCTGTTGGCGTGGCAAGTCCTAAAGCACACGGACACGCGATCACTAGAACGGTGACAGATGTGAGAAGCGCGTGAGTGAAGGCATTTTCGCCTCCCCAAATCATCCAAATAGCGAAGGTGAGGATGGCAATGGAAATTACGGTCGGTACAAAAATGGCAGCCACGCGGTCTACTACCTTTTGAACAGGAGCCTTACTACCTTGAGCACGTTCTACCATCTCAATGATTTGAGCGAGTAGCGTTTCACTCCCAATTTTTGTTGCCTCAAATTCAAAACTGCCTTTCTGGTTGACGGTTCCTGCAAACACATCGTTCGATTCACGCTTCAAAACAGCAATGGGTTCCCCGGTGATCATACTTTCGTCTACATAGGATTCTCCTGAAACAACACGTCCATCCAAGGGAACTTTCATTCCTGGCTTTACCCGGATGACATCTCCAACTTTCACATCTTTAATGGGGATTTCTCGCTCTTGGTCGCCCTTCATTACGATCACTGTATTGGGTTGAAGACCTATCAACTTTTTGATGGCGGAGGAAGTGTTGGATTTGGCCTTTTCTTCCATCCATTTCCCCATGGTGATAAAAGTGATGATTACCGTAGCTGCTTCGTAATACACGTGAGGAACCAGTCCTCGCTCTAGCCAATAAGAAGGGTAGAGGGTGTTAAAGACGCTAAAGAGGAAGGCAATTCCAGTGCTGAGAGCCACTAGGGTATCCATGTTTGCTTTTCCATACTTCGCATTTTTCCATGCGCCAATAAAGTAGCTCTTGCCAAAGATGAAGAGGATAGGAATGGAGAGAACCATGGAGATCCACTTACCCGGTTCCCAGTGCATGGCGAACATTCCAATACTGAAAATCGGTGTGGTGAGGACAGCCGACCAGATGGTTCTCCGCTTTACACTTTCATAATGCGCATGCTGTGCATCTCTTTGCACTTCTTTCGCATTCTCCTCGTCCATGATGAGATCATAGCCGATGGATTGAACTGCGCTTTGCATGGATTTCGGGTCTGTATCTGGCGTGTATTCAACCAGAACAGAGCTTGTGGCAAAATTGACACTAGCGCGGACGATGCCTGCCGTGTGCGATAACATCGACTCCACACTTGAGGCACAAGCGGCACACGTCATTCCCGTAACTGGGATGGTGCGCACGATGGTATTTGATTCTGTTGAGTTCATGTCAATGGATCATTTGATTGAGGTACAAATGTCCAAAGGCACGAAGGTGGAATCTTTACAGAATTTTGTGGAAGACTTTTAAGATTTCGTCAAATGCTATCCAGAGGGTGATGACCCGGACGATGCAGTTTCTTGAATTCACCTGGCGTCATTCCAATCTCCTTTTTAAATTGGGTAGATAGGTACGCCGGACTACTGTAATTCAATCGGTAGGCGATTTCTTTGAGGGAAAGCTCGTCGTAGAACAGTAATTCCTTGACTTTCTCCACCCTTTGGCGAGTGACAAAACGCTCGATGGTGATGCCTTCTACCGAGGAGAATAGTCGACTTAGATAGGAATAGTCGTGTGAAAGTTGATCGGCGAGGTAAGTGGAGAAATTCTCCGTTCTTTCCTCTTCATTGTGATGTATGCGGTCGATGATGAGTGTTTTGATTTTGGAAACCAGGCTAGACCGACCTTCTTCCAAGAGCTCAAACCCCAGTTTTTTCAAGGTCTCCGATACCGTGTCTCGAGAGGTTTTTGAAAGGGGTTGATTAAGCACAACTTCACCAAGGGCGACATCTTGCACGTCGTGTCCCTGTTCTGTGAAGGCGTTCTTCACCGCGGTAATACACCTCGGGCAAACCATGTTTTTAATGTGAAGAACCTGTGACATGTCATCTATTTATGTTTGGTAGCGAACTTCAATTGTACTTTCAACAAGGCAAAAGTAAATCAATTCAGTCCGAAGAAGGGCAGGAGGGTTACGAGCAGCAACTTCTTCCTGACTCTTGAATGGGCGGGCAAGCCCTGCTACCATAGGTGCAATACACACAACAATCGCCTTTTTTTGGACGCAGAACTTCTCCGCAGTTTTCACATTCGTAGAAAAACTGACAAGCATCTGAAGGCATGGTTTCCTCCTTCTGGTGACCGCACTTGGGACAGGTAATAGTGGATTGTAGAATTACTTCGCTCATTTAGAATTAGTGAAGAGCAATTGTGAAACTCGATAAAGCTTTCCGGTGTCCCTTCAAAACGGACGTCTGAATCGAAGGTAGTGAGTTTACAATGAAGTGAATTGTAAGGCTATACATCTGTCGCTTTGGGATTGAAATATTCGATGTAATTTTAATCCCATGTCAATGGACCTAGGCGAGATCATCGGTCAAGAACTGAAACTCAAGGATGAACAGAAAGAGCTCATCCGAAAATTGATTCCCATTCATACATATCCCAAAGGGGCCAGTATCACTGCATTGAAAAGTGAGACTGTTCAGGGCTTTTTTGTGTTGAAAGGGTTGGTTCGTCTCCTTCGGAATGTGGATGGGGAAGAACGGAACATTCAGTTTTATACCGAAGGAGATTCCATTGCAGAATCTCTGGAGAAGTCTTCTGATAGAAGTTTAGAATGTTTGGAAGAAACATCGATAGCGGTGCTTACAAGCTCAGCGGAAGCGAAGTTGTTTTCCGCTATCGATGGATTTGAATCCCTTTGCAGAGGTTCGATGGAGGATGATTTTCAGAACCTCCGACACCAATTTGAATCCCTTCTCTCTGAATCGCCTCAAGAGCGATACATCAACCTTATGAAGACCCGACCTGATTTACTGCAACGCGTTCCTCAGTATCACTTGGCCTCCTATTTGGGCATCAAGCCAGAGTCATTGAGTCGGATTCGAAGGAGAATGTCGGAAGGTGGGGATTGATTACATCGCAATCACAATTTTTCCGAAGGCCTCTCCCTTCTGAAGTGAGCGGATCGCTTCATTTACTCGTTCTAAGGGATAGGTTTGATGGATGACGGGCCTTAGTTGAAGACTCTCCACATACTTAGAAATTTCATATAGGTCGGCGGCACTCGGACTAGAGAGCAGCGGACGAATCTGATTTCTTTTCGCTGATCCCCCCAATAGGGAAGCGAAGGTAGCCGATAGAGATACCGCCACGGGAACATACACGCCGCTGGGGGCGAGGATGTTTTTGATTTGTTTCCAACTGACTTTGGCTGCCATATCTATCACAGCATCGTACTTAACCTTGCTCTTGGTGTAATCTTCCGCCTTGTAGTCGATCACCTTCATTGCCCCGAGATTTTGAACGCTATCCCTCTTTTTTGAGCTACAAACGGCCCATACTTCCGCTCCCATGGCGGTGGCTAATTGGACAGCGAGAGACCCCACTCCTCCAGACGCGCCGATGATCAATACGCGATCTCCACGTTTCACATTGGCCTTATCTCGCAAGGCTTTCAGTGCTGTTACGCCTGCCATCGGCAAACTGGCGGCTTCCTCAAAAGACAAGCCTCTGGGAACTGGAATGAACCGATAGGCAGGTGCTGAAACGTATTCGGCCAAACCCCCAAATCCATCAGCACTTAGGTCGCCAAAAACGGCATCTCCTATTTTAAGATGATGAACATTCGGACCCATAGCCACCACCACGCCAGCCACATCTGCTCCCAAGACTTTGTGCTTCGGTCCAAAGAGTCCCGACATCGTTCGAACGGCAAGCGGTTTGCCACTCATCATGATAAGATCAGCAGCATTAAGGGAGGTACTTCGGACCGCGATACGAACGTGACCTTCGCCAAGTTTAGGTTCCGGATAGTTCACGCTCATTTGGAGCTTCGGAACCGCACTGTAAGTGTCGTTTACAAATGCTCTCATGCCTGTACAATAGTTGAAGAATACTTCTTTCGGAACGCGGGAATAAGGAGCCAGAGCAAGAGCCAAATTTCGGCAACCACAGCAAAGAGCATCACAATGGAGGAGAACATTTCCGACTGATTTGGCCAGATTACACTGCCATAAGTTTCCAAGACATAGGTAATACCTGCAACGAGCATCAGGATGGCTAATCCTTTATGGAAGAAGCCAGATTTGTACATCGCATATCCCAATAGGAAACAATGGACGCCGAACATCGCACCTGCTAGGAGGTAGCCCATGTGGTGTGTCTTTACTGCATTCATGGTCAATTCTGCCACTTGTTCATCACTAAAAGAAGTGGCATGAATGGCTAGGTTTCCCGCTTGGAATTGAAAGAGTAAGTTGGAAATTCCAATAGCTGGGTGAGCTATCAGGCGCAATGCACTGAGCGTAGCTGCTAAAACAGAACCCACGGGTTTGAGGAGATAAAAGAAAAGTATGCTGATGAATACGTCGGCAATGAAGGCCGTCAAATCTCCCAGAATGCCGATTTGAAAGAAACGGGAATTGTTCTGAATGGCATCCACAGTGGCGGTACTGTCATCCCACAGGAACATTGTGCCTCGAATGGCTCCTTCACTAAAAAAGGCTCCGATGAAAATGAGGAGATACATGGCTCCTCCCAACGATAGTGTTTTACTGTTAATTCGCATGTCAATCGTTTTTATAGGTTCATTTCATTGAGCTGCAAAATTCAGATGGGAGATAGGTTCAACTTCTTAACCTATGTTAAGAAAGGAATGGAGCATCCTCTCGTTAATGCCCTTTTGAGTAACTTTCGTCCTCCTAATCCCCGTACACTCTTGGAAAGCGATCCAACCCAAATAGCCTTTCAGCATCTGTTTGAAGAATTTCGAACCCATGTAGAACTGACAGAGGAAGAGTTTGCAGAACTCGAACCTTCACTGTCATTAGAGGTGTTGAAAAAGAAAGAATTTCTGGTACAACCGGGACAGATATCCACGCACATGAATTTCATTCACAAGGGGTGTTTGCGCGTGTTTTATTTGGATCAGCAAGCTCAAGAGCACACCTTACAAGTAGGTGTAGAGGGATGGTGGGTGAGTGATTTTTCCAGTTTCATTCGATGGGTGCCATCCGAATTGTATACCCAAGCGCTAGAGGAAACTGTACTCGTTCGAATTCCTAAGAAAGAGTTGGAAGCACTCTATCTCAAGATCCCTGCATTTTCTCACTTCTTTCGGGAGAAAATCCAAGGGGGATATGTTGCCCTTCAAGAGCGTACCATTCATAGTATGTCGCAAGACGCCTATAGTAGGTATCTCGACTTTATCAAGAAGTACCGGAATATCGAGCAGCGCATCCCTCAGTACGTTGTTGCTTCCTACCTGGGAGTGACCCCCGAGTTTCTCAGTCACCTGCGAAAAAAACATGCAAAAGATCTTTCTTAAGATAGCTTAAGCTGTAGGGTTCTGACTGCCAGTAGTTTTGCCTCCAATCAATAACTACTGATATGAAACGAATCATCTATCTAACCGTTCTAGTCGTTTGCACTACCACTGCCATTGCGCAAACGAGTTTCGCTCCAAGCTTGCTTTTTGGAGAGCGTTCACAAGTTTACGCTCATCGATTTGAAGTAGACCTGTCGAGTACGTATTCCATCACGAACATCACACTGATGGACGCCGAGTATGAGTCTACGGAAAACCTCCTTTACTTCACACGGACGTCTTTCAATTACGATCTGAAATCCTGGCGATTTCTAGTGGGAACAGGAATCAAGAACACGGGGATTTTCACCACCGGTGGTGCACAGTACACCTATCGCTATGAGTCTTTTCAAACCTCTTACTTCTTAGGACTCACGTTTGTGGGAGATAGGGCCACACTCGAGCAAAATTTCTCGCTGAGGTTTAATCCTATGCTCTCTCAAAAACTCCGATTCTTGTTCGACACGTTTGTCATTCACAACTCCGATCACAAGGGGATGGACCGTGTGATTCAACAGATGCGCTTAGGTCTTACCATGAATGATATCTCTTTTGGTGCTGCCTTCAAAATGGATCAATTCAGAAACCGAGAAGTCCCTCTGACGAATATTGGCGTGTTTGTAATGGCGGTGATTTAGTCTGCAGTCGTCAAACACCAAACTCCAGTCATCCAGCCTCCGCCATCTATCCTCCGTCACCTATCCTCCGTCACCTGTCCACCGTCATCTGTCCTCTGTCCTCTGTCATCCGTCCTCCAACCATCCGCCCCAAAACTCAAAACAATAAAACCATGACACATTTCAACATCGCCGTTTTTTTAACTCGAATTACCGTTGCTTTTCCCATGCTGTTTTACGGCATCAGTAAGATCGTCAACGGTTTCGACTGGATTGCTAGCAGTCTAGCATCCATGGGATTCCCATCTGTTTTCGCTTATGGCGTTCTCGTCGGTGAAATTGTTGCGCCGCTCGCAATGCTCATCGGATTCAGGACGAGAATCGCTTCTCTCATCTTCAGCTTCAATACACTGGTGGCTTTTTTTGTAGCCCGAACTGGAGATCTGTTTGTCCTCAATCCTCATGGAGGTTGGTCTCTGGATCTGCTCTTCATGTTCATGATGGGTGGGGTTGTTCTCGCTCTGACAGGTGCGGGGAAATGGGCTGTATCCTCAACAACTAAATGGGACTGAGATGAGCTTCGTAAACGGATTACTGGTCTTTGTGGCCTTTGTAGGTGGGGCTGCATTGGCCATTCAAAGCGGATTCAACAGTCAACTGGGGAAGGCCCTAAATCAACCGCTGGCAGCCATTTCCATCTCATTGGCAGGCGGAGCCGTGATTTCGGGGTTGCTCTGGATTTCTAAATCCTTTCGGAATAGTGTTTCTCTAGAGCAAGCAGCTCCCCATTTGTGGTTTAGCGGAGCCATTTTCAGCGTATTGGGGATTGGGATCTACTTCGTGATTATTCCACGGATTGGAATCAACACCACCATAGCCGCAGGGTTGGTAGGACAAATCGTCTTTTCCGCAATAGCCTCACATCAAGGGTGGTTCAATCTACCCGCTCAACCCATCAACTTGACCAAAGCTGTGGGAATGGCACTTATGGTGGTGGGAGTCCTCCTCATTACTTCAAAATCGTAGCAAATGAACACCATTGAATTAAACATCAACAACCTCAAGAGCCTGTGGAAAACGGTAGGCATGGAACGCGGACTTTCGTTTGAGAACCATGCCCTAGCCGGAGTGTACATCCGCGATGAAAGCTGGCCCAATCGGATATGGCTAAAGGACGAAAGCGCCCTTGAGAATTGGCAACTCGCCGTAGAATTTATGGATGCCAATCCCGGTCTGACTTTAACGGCGTTTGGAGAACCGAGTATAGAGTATGCGAGTCTCAGATTGCTTTCTACCCAATATGGGATGGTGAAGGCCATAGACCGTAGTCCTCGCCAATCTGAGCTCACATTGATTCGGGTATCCGATGATGAAACTGCGAAAGAGTGGAGTGCGTTATTCTCCGTTTCATTCGGTTATTCTATTTCTGCCAAAACGGTTCAATCAACGCGAGAGTCCATTGAGTATTACCTCGCCAGAGTTGATGGAGAGTTGGTGGGTACAGCGGTTTTGTATGGTACCGATTCCTTGGTGATGGGAGTGCATTCCATGGGCGTTCTACGCGTGTTTCGAGGGAGGGGATATGCTCGACAAATAATGCAAGCGCTCTTCTTTATCGTAAAGGATCGCCCTCAAACCCACCTTGTTCTACAAGCTTCAGAAGCGGGTAAGCCGCTGTATGAGAAGATGGGATTTCACACAGAATTTATTCAGCAGAACTATGCGCAAACAGCTAAAAACAAGAACAATGACTGATTTACTTACAGCGCTGGAATGGAGATATGCAACCAAGTCATTTAACTCCAGTGTTCGTCTCACCGACCTACAATTAGATGTCCTGAAGAAGGCCGTACAACTCAGTGTGTCTTCCTTTGGACTTCAGCCTTACAAGGTTTTCATCATCGATTCGCAGGAGGTAAAATCCGCCATCATGGAGGCCGCTTATGGGCAGAAGCAAATTGGTGAAGCTTCACATGTTTTTGTCTTTGCTCATCAACGTCAGTATCAATCCAAAGAGGTAGAAGATCTTATTGTGAAATTGGCAGAGAATCAGGGGCGAAAGGTAGAAGAACTGCAACCCTATCAACAATCCATCGACTCTTGGATGGGGGCTATGTCGGATGAGAAGCTCGAAACCTGGATGTCTTCTCAAGTCCATATTGCCATGAACAACCTCCTGCTAGCAGCGGCAACACTAGGCATAGATAGTTGTCCGATGGGAGGATTTGACATCGAGAAAGTAGATGATATCTTGGGTTTGAAATCCGAAGGTCTCAAATCTTGCCTCATTGTTCCCGTTGGTGTGCGAAACGACAAGGACATTTATGCCAATTACCCCAAAACCAGAAAAAGTATATCTGAATTATTCGAGGTTAGATAGAAGAGGGGGCTTGATGTTTTTCCAAGCGTCTATTTATTCAAGTACAACAAAAACCCCGCAGAACTGTGCGGGGTTTTCACTATTGTGAGAGTGGTGGAGGTGTGAGAGATTAATCATCTACCATCGTTGAGTAAGCTATTTAGAAACAGGTTCAATTCCGATTCACACACAACTTACACGACGATCTACACTAATATTCTTTTACTCCATTAAATCGGAATACTTGAAGCTGTACCCCAAGTGTGCCTTTAGTTTCTCGGAGTTGACGATTTTGAATTCATTCTTGGAGTCTTCGTCGAACTCAATGGAGTCAAGACCTATTTTTCTCGCTTCTTTACGGTAGAAATCTCTTCGCTTAGGATGACTATCGGAACAGGCATTAAAGATTTCGTCCCACGCGTTCTGTTTAATTATTTCTCCGATTATCGCGATGCAATCATCTCTATGAATAAAGTTGATGTACCCTTCAGGGTTTGGAATACGTTTCTTGGATCGAACAAAGTTTCCAGGCTTACGGTCATAGCCAAAGAGACCACCGAACCTAAGAATGGTGGAGTGAAAAGAAGGGTTTGAGGTGAATAGTTGTTCAATTTCAACAAGAGGGGTAAGCAAGGTATTCGTGCTTTCCCTGACCACTTCATTGGTGTTTGGGTAGACAGAGGTGGAACTAATGAAGAGCACTTTTTGTACCTCAGAGGCCTCCAAACATTCGATAAGATCCACAAAATGCTCGATGTTCTTACTCGTTATGGCCACAATCAAAATCTCGGCAGATAGAAAGTTCTGAATCGTAGAGTCTATCGAACTTATGTTCATGAGAAATGGCTTAATTCCCGCTTCCGACAGGTCGCTCATTTTTTCCAGCGAAGTGGTTGAGCCAGCCACTTCATAGCCACTGCGGATTAATTCAGTGGCCAAGGCCGATCCCAGCCAGCCACATCCCAATATGCTTATTTTCTGTTGCAAGTTAAATTAGTTTTTGAGGGGGTTGTGATGGTTTGGCTTTGTGTATTTCGTTGAAGGGGAATTCCGCGTAAGACTTGAACATACGTTCTTCTTTCTCATCCTCTGGAAAAAATTCACAGGCCTTAGTAAGAGGCATTTCAATTGAACAGTGAAGTAGATTATTCAGTTCAAATTCTCCACCTTCAAATTCAGGATCTTACTCATGATATCGATGCAACCGTCGAATGGGCAATTGTGTTCATGAGGCGCCATACATTCATTTGGTCAATTTAAGAAAGTTATGGTTGAACATATTTTGTGGCGTGCTTTTGAAGTAAGGTGATATTTTATTTCCAATCTTATCACTAGTCAGTGTTAATTGACTAGGACAATTTTAGAACGGGCAGAGGGAAAAGCAAAGCGCAAAATCGTGCGGAAGTGAGCAAATACGGGAAGTGTAGGGCTCTGAAGGTTGAGGGTTACGTGAGAAGAGCATGAATCGGGTCATCAGAATTCAGCCTTTCTGTCCAAAATCTGGGAGTGACGCCGTGGATGTTGGGATGGTCTAGTTGGGCACCACGATTGAGTAACTTCTCGATGATTTTATACCGCAGATGATTCACCTCCTTTTGATCTTCTCGCCAGGTGAGACCATATTCTCGAATCGCGATGAAGAGGGGAGTGTTGCCATTGGGCTTATCCGCTAAATTCACATTGGCTTCACCGTTCTCAAGTAGGGAGAGTGAAACTCCAGATAAGTCATGGTGGGAAAGAGCTATATGAAGGGAGTTGTATCCGTCCATATTATATTGATTGATATCTGCACCTTGACTCAGCAAGTAATCAATTACTCCTAAATGTTGTTTTGATCCTCTTTTTTCAGGAGAACAAGGAATGGCCCTTATCAAAATAGAGTCTGAATCGAAACTTTCAATTTGCTGATTCACATCGAGTCCGTTTTTCACAAACTCCTTGATCGTCTTTAGATCTGCATGATAAAGAGCACGTTTCAACTCATTGGTGTCAAGATTTTGCGTTTTACGGAAGGAGAAGAGACGTTTCATGTTGTTTTCTTGGAAACGCACATCCGTTAAATCGGACGTGGGTGGTCTTAGTTGACATCCTGCTTGAGCTTCAATCGATCAACTTGATTCTGAAGTTGTTTTCCCCAAATATCAAATTGTCGATAGAAGTCTAAACAATCTTGAATGGTTCTCAGGCTTCCTAATTTCGGTAGAATATCGCTTTCAAAATCAATGCTGAGCTCCGAGATAAAGTCTGCTAGGTTAGTGTGGGTAGTCAATGTGTAGCCAAGCCCACTTTCAGGTCTAAACCTGTGTTTCTTCCTGTCGTCCGATAAGTATGCCTCTTCTCTCAGATTTGTTACTATATCAAAGTAAGTCGCCTTTTTTCTACTGGGGTCTTTAAGGTTCTCTGTCAGTCCAACGCCGATATTAGAACAAAAGCTTAACAATTCCTTACTGTTCCATTGTGAGTTTTGAAGATTAATCACGACACAGAAGTCATCATTTATTTTCCACCAGGTTTGTCTGACGTGCGAAAACCTTCGTCTTTGAGTTTCGGCTTCAAATAAGACTTTATGAATTCTATCTGCTTGTCTTTAGCGGTCATCTTTTTCAGCTAGGGGCTAACGGCCATGTGTATGGCACGTATCCCGCAGGGTATGTGCTATACACGATGTTGTGCATAGTTATTTTATTATTTTCTTCAAAATTCGGTGTCGTTCAAACCGATTAGATTTTTGCCTTGTCCCTTCTTTTGATAGGGATTTATATTGATATACTTCGGACATGAGGTCTGAAAAGTGCTTTTCTAAGAGTTCATCGTTATCATAATTGTCAATGAAGTTTTGATAATTGAGTATTTGCTCATCTGTCAAATTATCATTATCACTTAATATATCATAAACCACGGTGAACAAGGAGTACATATGAACTTGCCTTCTAAGGAATTTCATTCTATCTGAATTTGAATTAATGATTTCGTGAATGGAGCTTAAGATAAATTCAAATTTCTCTTGATCCTTTTCTTTATCCGGATATTCATCGTTATACAAATCGTATATCTGATTCAAATTGGCATTCGAAATATCCTCTGAGATGCCCTTTTTCATGAATACGAGAAGGGTACCAATAAATGATATATCCCTCATTCTTCGTCTGTCGGCTACACCAAAAATTTTGTTTTCCTCCCAAAAATCTAAATCGGCAAGCGTAGATGCGAGTGTCATAAACTCACCTTCAAACTCGGCATTTCTTAATTCCTGAGGATTAAGCGTCATGTTATTACTATTCAGTCGTAGAAACATTTTGACAATGGAATCTCGGTCAACTTGAGATCTAACTAACCTTATTGAAAATATGTAGGCCCATAGAGCTTTTTTTTCTTCCGTCTCCAAGTCCTTGAAATGGCGATTCTTGATTACTGCGAACTTGTTACTATTTGAGTCTAAGTGATTCTCCTTGAGCTTAAAAGTATTGGCAATAAATTGAAAAATTGCACCACACCTCTGTTGCCCATCAATGATAGAGTATTTGGTATCTCCTGTATCTTCATCAGTTCCTGTATTCCATAAATAGATTTCTGGTATTGGATAACCTAAAAGAATAGATTCTATAAGTTGAACTTGATTTTTGAGAGTCCAAACGTAGTGTCTTTGAAAAGAGTTGTCAACCTCTAAAAGCCCTTTGTCATTGAGATCATGAAGCCATTTGGCACTTTGTGGTTGTATGTCTATTTGTTCAATTAGTTTCATCTAGTGTGTTTTTAAGTTTTGTAATACCTTTTAAATGGTATGCTTCAACAGATTCCCAATCGGAATATATGCGATAGTTGATTTCGTGTTGAATATTGAATTTCAATTGTAATTCTGCTTTAAAAGAAAGAATTAGCTTTTGCCACTTCTCTAAGGTTTCATTTCCATAAGTTCTATCATCATCTTTTAGACTTACAAATCCATTAAATACATTGCCGCACTTATATTCATAACCATGTAAGAACTGGTTGTTGGAAATCTTGCGATATGCTTCCCAAATGTCATAGAATAGCCTTCTTGATACAATTATTAAATCGAAATCAGACTCTTCATGAAATTCAGAGAAATTCTTTGAAGGAGAGAAACTGTAGCGTGTCTTTGCACTTCCTACAATCGAAATATTATTAAAAGGAATGCCAAGGTTTCTTGAAATAAATTTTTTGAACTGATCATAATCAGAACTGAAGTCTGGTCCATTGTTCTGGAAATACCAAACCTCTTGACCTAGCAAATAGTCATAATAGATATCCAATTCTTTCTTGGATTTAATATGCTCTACAAGTTCTTGCTTGTCCATTTTCTAATTATGCACAACTCGTTGACATATTCAGTTTGGACTTGCTTTATCTCTGAAATGATCTTGATATGAATAGATTTGAGAGAACAAGCATCAGGTTAAATCTACAAAAAGAAAAAGTCCCCTCGGCCCTCTCTCACGCTAATTGAAACTTTCTACTTCCTTGTCATCGATATCATTGTCATATCCTCTGCCAATTTCCTATTCACAATTCGAGACCATTTTAGAGTTATTCAATGATCCGCAAGTTCTATTTTTCTATGATCTATCTCGGTAAAGGATTCCAAGGGATTACAACCTCCGCTTCGCTTCAGCTGTGATCCCATAAGGGGAAACCTGTGCTAAACTTGAAAACCCACGGCTACTCCTTCGTCGTATCCTAGTTTTTACTTTTCATTTCTTTAAAAGGGGAGCTTGGCGATTACAACCTCCGCTGTGCTTCGGCTGTGATCCCATAAGGGGAAACCTGTGCTAAACTTGAAAACCTGCGGCTACTCCTTCGTCGTATCCTGGTTTTTACTTTTCATTTCTTTCCTTTCAAAGCGGAGCTTTGAGGAAAGCTCTAAAAAGTAAAAACCCCACAAAGCATTGCTTTGCGGGGTTTTCAAGTTTCGCGGTGAGAGGGGGAAATGAACCTCTCATATATCGTCCTGAAAATCAATGTTTCAGAGCTATGTTTCTCAGAAGGGTTACGATTTAGAGACTTCTCAGTGCAGAGGGCTTCTCGCTCAGAAGTTCTCAGTTGGTGACCTTAGCTCGAAGATACTTTTAATTAGCAAAGATGAAATAGAATAAGAATTGTAATATGCCATGTTACCTCGATGAAGCAGTGGTCGACATATATTCTGAGGTGTACTGTTTTTATAGGTTGGAGAATTTGTTATTCTGTGAGATTAGTTCAAAGGTCATTGGTTCAATCTAGCTCATTCTGGGATCATACTCCAACATTACAACCAGTATGAGTCCTGAAGAAATGACTCTTCTAAAAAAACTCCTCAAGATTAATCACTTTCTGACCTGTCGATATCCTATCATAATGATTGAAGGAATGCGGATAAATTTGAATAACAAAAAGTTGATTGTCCTTGATATAGGAGAAATATTGAAGCTTACTGTCTCCGTCGATTTTAACTAATGGAATCCAAAAGTATTTAGCAGAAGCCTTAATCATAACACCACCTCCGACATAACAAGTGTGAGAACTGAATGAGCAGATTCCTGTATTACAATGCCCAGACATGTATACCCTATGGCCGTTAATACTCGGTTGAGGTTCGTTATTATCAAATTTGTAAAGTTCGTATTGTAGTGAATCGACATTTACATCTTCAAGCACTTCGTGAGTAAGGGCTTCTGATGCTTCATTAATACCAAATCGAAGTATTGATATTCTCTTATCATTATAGAAGGCCTCCCTGATTTTGTCTTCTTCAATCGACCCTCCTTCGCAGGCAATTTGGCGGTAAAAGTCAGCTACACTACTTAATTCATCCCATGAAAACCCATGCGGATACAGCTCATCTAGACTACCATTCTCAAATTCAGGATAGCCCCAATATCCATCAATTTTGATGTTTTGAGATTGAGTATCCCTAACCATTCCGAGTGTGAATAATACTGAAAAGAAAATACTGAGTCCATATTTCATACGGGTATCAATTGTCGATAAGAATTAATTATAAGCGAAGAATGAGGTGTTGAGCATGTTTTGGTTCGATGTTAAAACCTGCATCTCAGAGACTTGCTTCTCGCTCAGAAGTTCTCAAAAAGTAACATCCCTGTAAAGGTAGCAAGTAATTGCTGATTACCTATTCTTGTTATACTCAGTAGGGTTTTCCAATCGAATAATGTTATCCTCGATTTTCAATTCAAGTGTGATAGGTGATGCTTCAAAAGAGTCCTGGTCCGTACTAGGAATGACTACTATCGTTATGGTTGAACGGTCTGCTGATAGACTCAATTTTCTATTTTCAAATTGAAATGGTACTGTAAACTGAATCACGCTTCCATTCTCTAACTCCGCATCAAACCCAGTAGGGAAATCGGTTGAGTCCCATTGTAAGTCGTATTGCCCTGTATCGATGCGATTTAAGAAAGTCACGTTGAAGTAGCTTCTAGAATCATAGAAGCTCCCTGAGTAGCCTTGTATTAATGCGATATCCTTGTTAGATAATTGAAAAAGAGTGTCAATTGTCGAACTACTTGTGGTAATAGGAGTTGAACGTGAACTTACACTCTGGATGATGCTATTGTAGCATGTGAACCCTGTATATCCCCGTAGCTCGGAGTAATTGAAGCAAACTTCAACCACATGTCCATTTTCAATTTGATGAAGTCTTGTTATAGGTTCAATACTTTCACTTCGGCCAATTGATAAAAGGGCGCTTGTACTCAAGGAAGAGTCAGCAAACGACATCTCTTCTAGAACCGCCCTGTGAATTATTCGTGTAAGCTGAAGGGAGTCCTTCCGACCATTAAATCCATCTTCTCTAAATTCAATGGGCATCAAAGAGCTTTGGTGTTCTGTGCCTTGAACTATGGAAATGAGCTCGTCGAGCATGGCGTCATTGCTAGTATGGCTTTTAGGGAAAGGCAAGAGAAGTAGAGAATCGTTTCTGATGGTTAGCATTCTGTGTGAATTCCCGTCATTGAGAATGAAGTGGAATCCCTCGTTATACTCGGATTGTCGAAATAGTGAAATACTCGGGTCGGTTAGTACAGGCATCTCTAGCATGGACAACTCATTGTACAAGTCAGGTTCGAAGTAAGTTAAAAATATTGTATCCGTTCCAGTGTAGAGGATTAATTCTGAAATTCCTGTCTCATATAATAGGCGTCCTCCACTAACCCAAAATTTAACGGGTTCGATGGAGCATGTGAGACTCGAATTTAAAAGAGATCTCGCGCATCCATCTGAAACAGGCATAAGTTCATTTGAAAGTTGCTCATTCGAGATTGAATTCAATGGTCGCTGTCCGGAACATTCGAAAGCAAGATTTCTCCAAATGGAAACTGCGAATAGAGAATCTCTGGAGGAGCAAGGAAGGTTGAACTTTAATGGTGAAGTAGTTAAGGGGTCAGACGAGTAAGTGCTCTTCTCCTCACCTAGCAATCTTAGATTAAACAGATTGTCATACGAATAAGTAGACCTTACCGTGTCAAATTGATAGAAGGTCATGTTAAAGTCATCAACTATCAAAGACTTGACAACCTGAATTCTATAAAGCTTGTTTTCTGAGAAGTCAAACTTTGTTTCGGTGGAGTATGAATCGGAGTCTCCCCCAATCATTGCAAGAGGAATGGTAAAACTCGAATCTATGTTTCGAACGAACAGCCGCAGACTGAGCTCATCTCCATAGGCGTGCCCTAAATATTGAACAACTACTACTTCATCGCGTACGTTTGGAATAGAGACAGTCTCAAATGAGGAAGGAAGCACTCCGTCCAGTCGCCAACCGGTGCCGGAAATATGATTTTCTTTCAGAAGAGTGTTGACTTCTTCGTATTGAAAGGTGAAATCCTGAATTTGCAAAGTCTCAAGATTGTCTAAGGTATATTCAGCTTGAACAAAAGGCAAATCTTGAGCAAGGATAAATGATTGAATGCTTAACCCAATAAAAACACAAAACTTCAACCGAAGAGAGCTATTAATTGACATGAAGGAGAAGATCAGAGATATTGATTCCTTAATGATATCAAATAATAGGCCATTCATCGCAACTAAGATTCTTGGAGCCAACTTGCACATCTCCCTCTTCGTGATGATATTAGGTACGAAATCCTCTCTCATGCACAGAATCTTATTCTTCATATTGCTCACGTCACAATTTGCCATCGCACAAGGCCTGCTCCCAGTGAACCCTGGCGAGAAATGGGGATATATCAATCTTGAAGGTGAGATGGTCATCGAGCCGCAGTTTTCATTTGCTGGGACCTTCCACGACTCTCGAGCGGTTGTTCGGGATTCAGGGTACTACTACCTCATTGAAACAACTGGCGAGCAAATCGGGGAGCTGTTATTCGAAGATGTCACCTGGCGATACAACCTCGGATTGAGAGTTGTCATCAACGGCGAGGAGCTAGTTCTATCGTGGAATGAGTTGAGCAACTTAACATCGAATGACATACTAGATTCAAGCTATCAATTCGAATTAGGACAGCAAGGAGAGCTACGTAGAGTAGATTTGGGGCAAGGTTTAGTATTTGTTGGAGAGGGAGAGTACTTGTTCTCGGATTATAGGGGTAAGCAACTTGTAGATGAGCACGGAAAAATTCTCGCTTCCGGTCTCCTTGAAGCTTATCGTCTTCACGATTCAATTCTGTGTATCTTGAATATGCGTGAAGGAGGTAATATTTTTTTTAGTGAAGGCGAAGTAATTCATAGCTCAAGGACCGAACTAAATTGGGGTGCATATTATTATTCTCAGAATAGAATTCTCAGCGGACATCTGAATTCAATGGAAGCAGATTTCCTTCCTTTAGGTTATGCCGATATCGAGTGGCTAGGTTATGGTGACAGTATAAGTCAAGAGCAATATTGGCAGGATAGATTGGGTTTAACTGTAGGCGACAATAACAAGCTTCTTTTCCTCTCTCCTCTTCGCCGAAGGACTTCGAAGTTTTCTGGATACCAAATGGCAACATTTAAGATTGGTAAATCTAGACCTGACTTTTATAAGAGGTGGGATTGGCTAGAGAATGTGCGCGTGGGTGTTGTTAGTGCAAAAGGTAGAGAAGTGCTGTTTCCTGAAACTTTCGATAATATATCAGTTTGGAAGGGTCACCATTGTTTAGTGCGTATTGCAAATGATATGGACACGTTGGATCGATTTGGAAGTCGATTAGTTGAAAAATGGATTCTTGTTGACTCCTTGGGAAATCAAATTGGAAACGACACTATCCTTAAACCGCGGGTTAGAAGAAAAGATGGATGGTCAGATAATGTTTCTACACCTACTTATACCTACTCCATTCCTTACTTTGATAGAGATTCTTCTAAGTACTACACCTATAATTCCTGGGGGCAACGCGACTATGAGAGTCCAAAGGCTTTGACATATAATTCAATCAGAGAGAATATCCCGTCACCACTTAGACATGACGGTCAAGCTGAAAGACAACGCCTGCATAATCTCGGATATGAGGCGAAATTCTACTTGGGATATACAAACAACCGATACAGACGCATTGGATCTCTATCTGTTCGGCAATTAGGAGCCACAGTCCTGTGGGATTCGTTAAACTCAAGCTCCCTTTGGGGATATGAACGAATAGGAGAGCCTGACTGGTGTGTAACTAATTATACTGTGTACGGTAGTGACTCCGACTTTGTGTACTTCTTTGATTCTGGAAACTCAATTTTACTGAGTAATGACGAATATTTATCGACTTCAATTTTAGACATTAGTGCTGAAGTGGTGTTCGTTAATTACTTGAGTACTTGGGGATATATTACGTCTACGGAGAAACGATTAGCATTTGATTTTCATCATTCAAGTTTCGTCGGTTATGAGCCAGGTTTTCTGCCGAATGGACCTGGCTTTTATGTTAACGAATTCAATCGTGAAAGAAGATATACCGGGGATCATTTTACCTATTACTCCATTCCATTTTTTAGACCCAGAGGTGTTCAACTCGAGTTGGATTGGACAGACTGGGATTCACAATATGAATGGTCCATCATTAATGATTCAGGAGGGGAATTGTCCAGAATGAAGGCGCACATTGAGTTGTTTCATCGAGGAAGTTGGATGCGTGTGGGGAAATGGCAATTTGACAACCCAGTTAAGAATCATCACATCTATCCTGTTGGAACAATCCAAACTAACAATGGAGATATACCATCCACAATGAGAATAGTCTTAGAGTACGAGTATGATCGCGATGGCGAAGTAGTGAATGGAATGTCCATTAGCGAAGAAGTGCCGTGCACGTACAACGCATATCATGTGAGTAAAGCGAATCGGTAGAATTATGAGGTAATGCTATTTCATTCTATATATCACTATCTCGTACAATTGCAACATGGTACTTTTTTATACTCTCTAATAGCTCCAATAATTTGGAGGTTTGATCCCTTATAGCTCCATGGTAGGGTTACACTCTGTCTATTTTTTATGTAGATTCGGATAATTATTAATTAAATCTCTTTCTCTCATGAAAAGCAGAGCTAAAATTAGATTTTGGCTTGCTCAAGCTTTCGTATGGTCTATTTCCATAGGAGCTTTTGGGCAATCCATTTACGAATCTTCGACAAGTTGTGGAGGCTTAGATGCCGGACCTGAGCCCGAGTCAGAAACCGAGACTAAATGGGAGCCGTCTGGAATGACTTGTACGTATTCGAGTACTTCATATGTTAACTATTATTCTGATCAGGATAATTGGATACCTACATCGACCACCGCTGACAAAGAAATTCATGTGAATTTCATTATTTATCAGAATGCGGGAAACTCTCCGGCAGTGAACTGGCAGAATACCCCAGCTCACTTAGCGAGGTTAAATCAAATTGCTCAATGGACAGATGAGTTTTATGATCTCTGGTCCAATGCACCATCAGATCCAATTGACGGAATTCCTGATTTAGAAGACAGAAAGATAAGAGTCGTTTTAGACGAGATTCTTTTTGTACAGACTTCTAATGCGTATAACGTTACTCAGGCAACAGCTGTTGCTCGGCAGCAGTACGCTGAAGAAATGCACAATCGAGTGAATATCCATATTTTCCCTATGAATGTTGTTACGAATGCATGGGGGTATGCGTCAAGTACTAGTCTGAATATTGTGACTTCAGATGATCCTCACAACACGGGCTATGGTTGTATTCCAACGAGTACAAATGATAATTGCCCTGTAAGTGAAGCTGTTTTTGGATCTCAAAATTATCGGGATTGGAGTTTGGCTCATCACCTTAAACATGAGTTAGGGCATATCATAGGATTGTGTCATGTGAATCCGATTCAAAACAATTGTACTGAGTCATTGAACACAAATAATCCGGACTTCTTATCTGATATTTTTGATGCACCTTGGTGTTCTCCTTCACCATGTTATCCTGGTATTGTTGGAGATCCGTTTCTTTCTGACAATGATGGGATAACCAATAATATTATGGCATCTAATGCTCAGCATTACATGTCGCCAATGCAAGCTGGTCGCTCGCACAGAGCAATTTCGCTTAATAACGTCAGCAAGGCAACTACAGGATATTCGGAGACTCCATTAGTTGTAAGTACTAGTGAGACTTGGGATTTTCGAATGAAGGTTTACTCTGATATCGTAATTAACCCAGGTGTTATCCTTACAATTAAATGTCGATTGACGATGGTTCAGCAGGCACGTATTATTGTTAAACCTGGTGGACAATTATATATTGAAGGAGGAATAATCACTGCGGACGATGGGCCTTCTAATGGGACATGGGGCGGTGTATATCTTGAAGGAGATAATAATACTGCTCAGAGTTTGAATACTCAAGGAACATTAAGAGTATTGAACGGCGCAATTGAGCATGCTCGTGACGCTGTTACCACTATTGGTATTGATCAAAGCGGAAACTGGCAGTGGGGAACTCAAGGAGGTATTGTTTTATTGAATGGAGCAGAGTTTAGAAATAATAGACGTGACATTCAATATTTGCCACATAAATTCTCTAATGATAATAATTACGGTTACTATTCTAATTTGGTTAACTCAACCTTTAGAAAAACTGATGATTATCGTCATGATGCAATGATTTCAGCCGTTTCAATGTATGAGTGTATTGGTATTGACTTTGAAGGTTGTGAATTCTTGAATGAGAATACAGGAGACTACATCAACTACGCTCAAGCGATTTTTGCTCAAAACTCAATTTTTTCTATCAATGAGGGAGGATTGCCTTTCCAGCGTTCAAAAGTTGAAGGTTTTGCTGAAGGAATTAGAAGTGAAAACTACTCTCTGGAATCATTAAGCGATGACATTGTTAATGTGAAAAACACTGATTTTAAGAATAATCTACATGGTGTATATGTTTCTGGATTAGTTGCAGGTGTTCATATCGTTGACAATCATATTGATGTTCCCAATTCCTACATAGCCTTTCCAGGGGGGCAGCCGCCAGTAGCTCAAACTGCAAGGTATGGAGTGTATGTTGATCAATGTGGAAAGTTTGATGTTCGTCAAAACTCTTTCAAGGCTACCGTTGAGTCAGGTACTGAGTTATCTGTAGGTTTGATCGTAGCAAACTCTGGTCCCGTTGTGAATAGAGTTTATGCTAATGAGTTCGATAACTTTGATTACGGAATCCAAGCTATTGGAGATAACATGAATGGTGCAGATAATTCAAAGCCTGGATTGTATTTCCAATGTAACCACTTCGGGTACACTAATCAATGGGGAACAACTTACGGAGAGGATGTTGATATCCATGTGGATGCAGTAGTTCTCACTCAGAACACCGGTGTAAGTATGCTTCAAGGTTATGATCAGTCAACTGTTGCTACACTTCCTCATAATACTTTTGACAATGTGTATTCAGGTTCGACTCAGATTTCGAACTTGTCTAAGTCATTCGTAATCTATTCATATGAGGCATCTACACCATTAGTGGATCCAACGTATGTGACAATTGATGTTATCAAGAATATCACTAACAATACAGTAGGGTATGATCCGACAACTTATTGTGGGGATGAGCCTGAGTCTGAGTCTTATGACTTGCCGACATTGGGCAACGAGATTACAAGTATGGAGTCTCAGTTAAGCTCTAATAATAGCCTAAGAACTCAGTTTATAAATGGAGGGAATACTGCAGCTCTTGAGGCTGAAGTATTATTTGCTGATGATCAACAAGAATATCAGGATTTGTACATATCTCTTATGGATGCCTCTCCATATGTGGAGGACTATTTGTTAATGGAATTATTGGAGAAGCCTGATTTTCCTGAATTAGCATTGAGAAATGTATTTGTAGCAAATCCACATGGTGCTAGAAATCCTGAGATATGGGAGGCGCTAGTCAATAGAGATCCAGCATTGTCTCAACAAACTTTGGATGATATTGAGAATGAGACTCAGACTATTTCAGCGTTTGATGTTTTGCAAGCAGAGATATCTTATACCATAGGTAGTCTTGATCAAGCGAAAGACGATTACATTAGTGGATGTCTTGCTTCGATTGAGACTGAAAAGTCAAATCTATTGTCTTTCTTATCAAGTGAATCAATGCCTAGCTATCAATACCTGTTAGCTGAGATTCATCTTGCAGAGGGTGAATTGACTAATGCTCAAAGTGTTCTTAATAACATTCCTGTTAATTATTCGTTGAATTCATACGAAACTAGTATCTATAATTCTACAGTAGCTTTTTATGATGTGATCATTGCGGCTAAAGAGAATGGTACACCAATGCATTCCTTATCAGCTGCTTCACTTACAGCACTTGAGGATGTGTATAATAGTGGAACAGGGGCTTCGGTTCAAAAAGCAAAAGCGTTGCTTCATTTGAATGGGGTGAATACTGATTATATTGAGCCAGTAATGACTGGTGCCGGTTCTTTCAAGATGTCAGCGGAATCTGCCAACATTAATTCAGACCGTCCATTAGTTCCTAGTGTTTCAGCAGAAGTTTACCCTAATCCTTCAAATGGTGTAGTAACTTTGGAATGGAATCCAATCGATCTTATGACTGCTGAGTCAGTGACTGTAGAAGTTGTATCAATCACAGGTCAAATTGTTCACACAGAGGTGATCAAAGATGTATCTCGATCTTTCTCAGTAATTGACTTGAATGAACAACCTGCAGGAGTGTATGTGATAAAAATGAGAAATGATGAGACAACGCTTTACAGCGGTAATATCATTCTTCAATAAGTAATTAGATTATTAAACTTTAGCGACCGGATGCTTTTCCGGTCGCTTTTTTGTTTAAATTATTTTCATGAAGTCAATTGTAATAGCGGTCTTAGGTCTTTTTTCTTTATCAGTGAATGGGCAATTGCCTTACACGAATGTTGCCAACCATATCGCACATAATTCTGATGCCTCAATTGAGGTAGTCGGCGATTACTACTATGTAGCGAATATTACTAATAATGTTTCACCGCTTTCCTTTCAATATGCCAGATTGGATACAAATGGTCTTGTTTTAGATACTCTGACGTTAGAATATGACCCGTCTTATTATTTCAATACAAATTGCATAAAATGCTTTACCTATCATCAGGGAAGCTTCTATCATGCTATTAACAATGGTTTTAATCATATTCCTGGCAATGACACATCTGAGATTTTGTTACATAAGGTTGCCAATGATCTATCTGATACTATTGTTTCTACAGTTTACAGTACATCATTAAGAAATTCTCTTTTCGCAACAGATATCGTATTTGATTCTGATTCAACCTTTATTATGTCATCTCTTCATGGCTATTATAACGGAACTGATCCACAACAACCAGGGTATTGGAAGATTGGGAGTGTTATTTCAAGGTTAGATACAAATTTCAACTTGATTTGGGAGACTGAAATCCCAGATATCGATATGAACCGAAATAATGGACTTTCACCTTCCCAAATCGTCATCGATAATAATGGAGGAATCTTTGTAGTTGGTCCTGATCATATTTATTCAACATCCTCGTTAAATGAAGCTTTTGTCGCAAAAATCAGTCAAGCCGATGGGCATCTTTATTGGAGGAAACACTTCACCAGGACTCGAGGTATCGACGGGATGTATTTGACGTCAAATTATGATGGAACATTCACCTTCGTTCAAAATTTCAGTATTAATCCGACACAATGGAACCCAATTCTCAATGTTGGTATTCTAGACAGCAATGGTGTTGTTCTGAATGAAAGAGAGTTTAATTGGGGATCAACACCAATAATTGCCGAAGGATTAATTAGACTTCAAGATGGGTCTTACTACGTAAGTGGAGTTTATGACGTTGCCTATGGATTAGGCTTTAGGTTCACGCCTCAATTAGATAGCTTATGGTCCACTTCATACGAGTATCCATTTACCGCAGGATTGTCCAATGTTGATGATTTTCAGCAAGACTCTAGTGGAATGCTAGTTCATACTGGTTGGACAGTTACAAGCGATATAGATAACTGGCTATTCCGGATTGATCTTCAAGGATGTGACTCTGTCAATTGTGGTTTAAATATTACGGAAGAGTCAAATCTTCAAGCGTTTTCAGTTTATCCAAACCCAAGTAAACAAGATTTCCATCTCGAAATTGCCGAAGATTTTGTGAATGCTCGAGTTTCATTTGAGTTAACAGACATCTATGGGCGTATTGTTTTGAAGAATGTCATCAATCAAAGTCCGATGAAGCTCTCAATTGAGAAGGCGGGAGTCTATTTTATTACAATAAGAAATGAACACCTCAGTGTTTTACATACCGAAAAGTTAATTATAATAGAGTGAATCGTTATTCAGGGATTCCGCATTCTTCCACATATTGTTTGATTTCCATCACTCTTAAAATTCTTCTGGAGTTGAACTCTACAAGCTTCTCATTTGAATAGTTCAATAAAGGGTGCTTGGGGATTACAACCTCCGCTGTTCTTCGGTTGTGATCCCATGAGAGGAAACCTGTGCTAAACATGAAAACCCATGGCTACTCCTTCGTCGTATCCTAGTTTTTACTTTTCATTTCTTTCCTTTCAAAGCGGAGCTTTGAGGAAAGCTCTAAAAAGTAAAAACCCCACAAAGCATTGCTTTGCGGGGTTTTCAAGTTTCGCGGTGAGAGGGGGATTCGAACCCCCGGAACGCTTGCACGTTCGGCAGTTTAGCAAACTGCTGGTTTCAGCCACTCACCCACCTCACCGTGGGGGCTGCAAATATAACACACAATGTGATTCTGACAAGCCTTTTTTTAATCTGGATATTCAACTCTGAGGTGATGAATACTCATCAGCTTCTTTTTCAGGATCTGACGAGCGCGAGAAATTTCTCCAAGGGTGATATTTGCATTGTCAAATTGCCCTGAACTCTGCTGGTGATCGATCAATTTGTCGACCATTCCCGCGAGCTGTTCTGCCGTGGGTTGAACCAAACTGCGCGTGGCAGCTTCTACGGTGTCCGACATCATCAGTACCGCGGTTTCTTTACTGAAGGGTTTTGGACCGGGATACTTGAATTTAGCCGCAATTTCTTCGGGTAATTCTCCCTCGTGTTCAGCGCTGTATTTTCTGTAGAAATATTCTACACGAGTGGTGCCGTGGTGGGTGCGAATGAAGTCGATCACCATGTCGGGGATGCGCTTGGATTTGGCCAAAACGATTCCTTCTAGTACGTGATCTACTATGATCTCGGCGCTCTCTAGCGAGTCAAGGTCGTCGTGTGGGTTAATACCGGTGTTTTGATTTTCTACAAAGTAGATGGGGTTGAGCATTTTTCCAATGTCGTGATACAAAGCACCGGTTCTGACTAACATGCTGTTTCCTCCAATGTCGTCAATCACGCTCTCGGCTAAATTGGCCACCTGAAGCGAGTGCTGGAAGGTGCCCGGAGCTTTGAGTCGAAGTTCACGCAAGAGTGGCGAATTGGTATCGCCGAGCTCAAGCAAGGTTAGGTCACTCACCAAGCTGAACATCTTCTCAAAAATGAAGATGAGTGGGAAGGCCATCATCACACTCATTAGGCCATTTAATGCAAAGTAGCCGTATTCGTATAGGTGTTCACTGTTGGTCACATCACCTCGAATAAGGGTGAAAGCGAAGTACGACAAGATGTAAATGACGGTGATTTTGGCGGAGGCCATGAATAACTGTGATCTCCTATACAACGATGAAACCGTTACGATGGAGAAGATGCCCGCCATGAACTGGAGGAAGATGAATTCGAAGGAATTCGGTGCGACGAGTCCCACAATCATAATGACCATCAAGTGAATGAAGAGGGCCAAACGCGTGTCGTAAAAACTGCGCATGATGATGGGAACCAGCGGGAATGGAATGATGTAAATCAGCGATTGATCGTAGGAAATAACGAGGTCGGCCAAGAGGACCATGCCGACCAAACTGACCAAAATCAAGGTGAGACTATTGCTGTTGACCAAGATTTGTGGACGGAATTGGCGCAAAAAGAGGAAGAGCATAACGAGCACAATGGCTGTGAGGGTGAAGTGCCCCACCAGTACAACCCAGTGTGAAGAGCTGTTGCTGGTTCCTTCCAACGTTCTCCTAAAACTGGCAATGCGTTGTTCTATGGTGGCATCTACTACCTGACCACTGTACACGATAATTTCACCTTCGCTTACCAATCCTTCGGTTGGAGATATGCTGTTCAAATACTGATTCTTTTTCCGAGTGGTTAGATCCGAATCGAAAGTGATGTTCGGACGAATCATATCGGGAAGGTTGGAGGCCAGTACCGATCTCAGCTGGGGATTGCCAATGGTGTCGATGTAACTCTTGAGGAGGGATGTTGCTCGCTTAGGTTCGATAAATTGATCGGGATCTACCTGAACGAAGACCCCGCGGTTTGCCAAGTACCAGATGCGCTCTTTGGCGCCAGAGGTGGATGGAGGCGTGAGGATTCCTTCAGAGTACAGCGCATCTAAGTACAGCTTTCCGAGACGGTCGGCATCTGCGGATTGAAAAGCCGAATCGTAAGGGAGGCGCTGTATGCGCTCGGTCCATTTCTCTTGGGAAACGGTTTCGATGTCGTTGTTTTTTTCAAAGTAAAGAGGGTAGGATTCCTCCCAGGCTTCGCGTTCCGCGCGGATCTCTGACTTCACTTTATACAAAGGGAAATTGAATGGAGATTCCAGATCATCGTGCAACCAAGGTTGCCCAACTTCGTATTCGTACTTAAACCGACCTTGATCGGGGAGTACGTAGAGAACGCACATCGCCGCAACGAGGAACAAAAACAGATTGTAGAGAATCTGTGAGTGCTTTTGCAAGAAAAGGGTAAACTTCTTCATAGAAGGGGATTCCATTCAAATGTAAGCTCTTGCCGTGTTGTATCAAAGGCAGAAGACGTCTGCGTGCAGAAAGAAAAAACCCTTCGAATTTCTCCGAAGGGTTTGTGATTATTTTCTACTCGCTTGCTTTTCAAGGTTTCGTTCAATCTCATGACCTGGTCGGCGCCATTTTGGCTTTTCGCCTAGCGCTGGAGTCATTTGATCTTTTGGAATCGAAACTGGTTGAGCTTTATCTGCAAATGGAGCTTTTGGAGTGATGCCCAAGATCTTGAACAATTCCATGTCTTCGTTTACATCGGGATTTGGAGTGGTGAGAAGCTTGTCTCCCGCAAAGATGGAACTCACACCTGCCATAAAGCAGAAAGCCTGACCTTCTTTGCTCATCTCCGTTCTACCTGCTGAAAGGCGAACTTGCGTTTTAGGAAGAACGATGCGGGTTGTTGCAACCATGCGAATCATATCCCACATGGAGATGGTTTCCTGCTCTTCCATTGGAGTTCCTTCTACCGAAACCAATGCATTGATCGGCACACTTTCTGGGGGGTTCTCCATTTTGGAATAGGTTTCGAGCATACCTGCGCGGTCTTCAATGCTTTCTCCCATTCCGATGATCCCACCTGAACATACATTGATACCCGTTTTACGCACGTTGCCGATCGTTTCCAATCGGTCTTCGTAATCACGTGTTGAGATCACTTCCTTGTAGTATTCTTCGGAAGAGTCTAGGTTGTGATTGTAGCTGTGCAATCCCGCTTCTTCCAAACGCTTGGCTTGGTTCTCGGTGATCATTCCCAGTGTACAACACACTTCCAATCCTACTTCGTTTACCGTGCGTACCATGTCGAGCACCTGATCGAATTCAGGGCCGTCTTTAACGTTTCTCCAAGCGGCGCCCATGCATAGACGTGACGAACCGTTGGATTTTGCGCGAAGGGCCTGCGCTTTTACGTGGGGAACCGTCATCAAATCTTCTCCTTCCACTCCTGTAGAGTAGCGGGCAGATTGCGGACAATATCCGCAGTCCTCCGGACAACCTCCTGTTTTTACAGAAAGAAGTGTAGAGATTTGAACTTCGTTCGGGTTGTTATTCTCGCGGTGAACAGTGGCAGCCTGGTACACCAAGTCCAAAAGTGGAGTGTTGTACAGGTCTACAATTTCTTGTCGAGTCCAGGTTTTATTCATCGTGCTGAGTTGTATTCAATCGCTAAACTTACGGCATTGGCGCCAAAGCCAACAGCGTTTACGATAATTCTGTTTAGAGTTTCGGGTTCATGTTGGGGTGCCCAATCTGGACGCATCCAACGGTTGTTTTTCATCATTTGAATTGCCATCCAGATACTTACGGGGCCGGAAGAGCCGAAGCAATGCCCGGTTAAATATTTGGAGGATGTCACGGGAATATCTTCACCGAAAAGTGTGTGAATTCCCGCTATTTCTGAACGATCTCCTTTGATGGTTCCAGGAGCGTGTGCGATAATGGCGTCGGGTTTATCCCAGCCGGCTATCTTGCAGGCCATCTTCATGGACGATTGCAAACACTGACCATCGGGGGAGAGTCCGGTAGCCGACATTCCGGTTTCAGTACCAAATCCTACCCCTACAATCCTTGCGGCATCTTCTGACGCTTCGGTGGATAGGTGGAGCAAAACAGAGCCTTCTCCCAGTACCATGGTGTTGGTGTTGAGATTTGGGTCCAGAGCTCTACACGGCCATTCGCCTTCGCCACCTACAATCTTAAGGGCTTTCATCTGGCTAAGCGTGAATGGGGTAATCGGTGCCTCGGCGCCTCCGGCAATGGCCTGCGATACAAATCCAGCGTTGAGCCAAGCACATGCATCAGCCACAGCTCTGAGTCCACTCGCACATGTGATGCTTTGGTCGATATCCACGTGGCTGTTCATCTGCAAATAAGCTCCAACGTTTGAAGCGAGCTGTCCAGCAGTGGTGGTCGGCGAATCCAATAGATGGGAAGCGCCAGAATCTGTATAATTCTCGTATGCCTTTTCCCAAGTTTCCGTGGCGCCTCGAGAGGAGCCAATGGCTATGAGGGTGGATTGATCTTTCTTCAATCGACTCAACTGTTGTGAAGCAAAGAGTGCAAGTTGAGTACTTCTATCCAACTTTCGGTAGGGCTTGTAGTCTGGAGCGAATTCAGCAAATGCGCTGTGTTCTACTCGAGCCACAGGGTAGCCTTCCAGTTGTGTGAAGGTTGATTCTCCCGAGAGGGCCTTTTCCCATGCAGATAGGGGATCGATTCCCAAATTGGCTATGAAGCCGATGTCGTTTATGTAGACCGGTTTCATGCTTCAATCAGGGTGTCTAAACATCCGCGAATGATATCGTAGATGTGTTTCATTTCAGATTCTGATGTGGTGAAAGGAGGAAGAGTGTAGATCACATTTCCAAGAGGTCGCAGTAGTACGCCGTGATTGGTAAAGTAGGCGTAGAGCTGGTCTCGGAATGCTCCGTAATGCTCAGAATCGCTGTTTGTTTTTATGTTGATAGCGAGCAATGTGCCTTTTACGCGAACGCTATCCACCGCAGGGTGTTGCTCTAGTTCTAGGGCGGCCTCGCTTTGAAGCGTCATCAGTTGTTGTCTACTCGCTTGAATATCGGGCGAAGCCCAAAGTTCTAAACCGGCAATGGCAGCGGCGCAACCTAGTGGATTTGCGGTAAAGGAATGTCCGTGCATCAAGGCTTTGGAACGGTCATCCGAATAGAAGCCTTTAAACACCTCTTCGGTAGCGGTAGTTAATCCCATAGGGAGAACGCCTCCAGTAAGACCTTTGGAAAGGCACATGATATCTGGCCGGACCTCCATTTGCTCAGAGGCAAACATCGTTTCAAGTCGACCAAAACCTGTCATGACTTCATCGGCAATGAGGAATGCTCCAGTGTTCTTTACAGTGTTGAGGATTTTATCCAAGTCGTTGGCCTCATAAAATACCATTCCTGCAGCGCCTTGAACCAATGGCTCGTAGATGAAGCCGGCAACTTCGTGAAGCGGCAAGGCGTGAAGAGCTTCAAGGGTAGCATCCAATCCGTTCGCGCTTGGAACGGGTATGCGCACCACTTTGGGAAGCATGTCTGAGAATGCGTTGTTGAATACGCCCAAACCTCCCGTGGCCATGGCTCCGAAGGTATCGCCGTGATAGGCGTCTTCAAATGCCAAGAGGAGTCGGCGGTTTTCTCCTTGGTTGTAAAAATATTGGAGGGCCATTTTCATGGCGACCTCTACTGAAGTAGATCCGTTGTCACTGAAGAACAATCGGTTCATTTTTCCGGGTAGGTGGGGGAGTAGCAATTCCGCAACTCGCGTAGCTGGAGCGTGAGTGAAACCTGCAAAAAGCACGTGGTCTACCGATTCAAATTGGCGGTTTAAGGCCTTTTTGATGTGTTCATTTCCATGACCGTAAAGGTTTACCCACCAGGAAGAAATCGCATCGATAAGAACACGACCGTCTTCCAAATACAACTTTGAGCCTTTGGCTTTTACCACAGGTAAGTGGGAGCCAAAGTCCTTCATTTGCGTGTAAGGGTGCCATTGATGTGCTCGGTCTGCTTCGGCAATCGGACTATCCGTCGGTTGCACGTCGCGATTCGACAGCATTTCGTCTAAGTCGAGATTCTTTACTCCTCCAGCCATTCTTCCAACTTCTTCTGCAGTAGAACACTTTGAGCGGCTACGAAATTTGCGTCAACCTGATCGGTTTCCTCAATTCGGCCAATGTGTTCGCAATCACCGAGCGAAAGTATAGCATCTTCAGTAGATGGATTCGGGTTTCCGACAAATATTATCCCCGGTTTGAAGCCCAAATTGTTCAAAAGTGCAACCGATAGTAAGGTGTGGTTGATGCTACCCAAGTAGTGGCGCGAAACGAGGATAACGCGATCCTCTGGTTTTAAGAGATTTACAATCGTGTCCTTCTCATTCAGGGGAACCAAAAGGCCACCTGCACCTTCTATCAATAGTCGATTTGCACGTGGTCGAACTACCTTGTTCAAATCGATGCGAATGCCCTCTTGATCAGCAGCGGTGTGCGGAGATAGAGGTGCTTTAAGTGTGTAACTTTCTGGGTGAAATGCGATCTCGGTTTCACCAACTAGCGTTTTAACGGTGCGTGTGTCCGAGTCTTCTGGATACCCACTTTGAATCGGTTTCCAGTAATCGGCTTTTAGCGCCTTACAAATAATGGCCGACGCGACGGTTTTGCCTGCGTCGGTATGAATTCCTGTTAGAAATACCGTTTTCATTCTTCGAAGTACTCATTCAGCCTTTGGCAGAGCATAGAGATCTCGGCCTCGGTATTGTAACTGTGCAAGCTGATGCGAATGCGTTCCGTTCCGCTTGGAACCGTTGGATGCAAGATGGCTTTGGTAAGAAGCCCTCCACTCAACAAAACGTTTTCCAGTTGCACAGCCGCCACATGGTTTCCTATCACCAATGCCTGTATTGGAGTTTGGCTAGGTATAAGTTGGGAAGCGGCGAGATTGTTCAGGTTGTTTTTGAAAAATTGGATGTTCTTTTCGAGCGCTGCTCTTCGTTCGGGTCCTTCTGTTTCCAAAAGTTCAAAATGTGCACGAATGCGATGAACCGTTTCGGGGGGAAGTCCTGTGGTATAAATCAGGGAGCGCGCATGATTTACGAGGAAGTCCTTGAGGATAGAGTGGGAGAGAACCGCTCCACCATGAAGTCCCAACGCTTTAGAGAATGTCACCACCGTGGCAAAGACGCTGTCTTGAAGTTGATGAGAAGCGACCAGTCCCCAACCGTAGACGCCCACAGCATGTGCTTCATCCACAATGAGTCCAACGTTCGGGAGATTACAGATTTCGGCCATCTCAACCAGAGGTGCCATATCGCCATCCATGCTGTACACTGATTCTACCACGACATAAACGTGGGGTGCTTGGTTTGCATGTTGATCGATTAACTTTTTCAGATGTGCTGTATCGTTGTGCGAAAACTTGTTCGTCTTTGCATGAGAAAGTCGCAGGCCATCTCGAATGGAGGCATGACACAATTCATCGTATAGCACGACATCTGAACGCTGTGGTAGTGACGAAAGCAACCCGAGGTTGGTCATGTAACCTGTCGGGAAAATCACTGCAGCTTCATACCCAAAAGTCTTCGCTAAATAGCGTTCAGTCACGCCGTATTCCTCGTGATTTCCACTAATCAGCCGACTGCCACCTGCTCCGTGTTTGAAGTCGGAGTTCAGCGCAACATTCTGTTGTGCAAGTCCCAAATAATCATTGGAAAAGAAATCCACCCCATCACCATAGGTAGACAGCACACGCAATCGTGCATTTTCTTCCACAGAGTGAAGCGTAGCTTGTATGGAGTTGAGGATGGTTTTCATGGAGGACAAAGGTAAGGAAGTGCAGGGGAAGGGGGCTGTTGAGATGCGCAGCATTTTAGACGGCTCATGATGAATTGGAAATGCTGTAAAAGCGAGTCGTGATTGTCATCCCTTCATCCCCGTATCCCGTGCTTCTACCCCTTAATCACCGAAAGATAAATCGGCATACCGATCGCGATGTTGAATGGAAACGTGATAGCCAGAGCCATGGGAACATAGAGTCCGGGGTTGGCTTTCGGTACGGCGAGCTTCATGGAGGCAGGGACAGCGATGTAGGAGGCGCTTGCAACCAGAATGCTCAGCAAGAGTCGGTCGCCTTCACTGCCCGTGATAAATCCGCTGAGGTAGGCGGTTGTGATTCCATTGAATAGGGGCAGTGCGATGGAAAAGGCGAATGGAAATAATCCATGTTTGCGGAGTTCGCTCAATTTCTTTCCACTGATAATCCCCATATCCAAAAGGAAGAATGCCAGGAAGCCTTTGAAGATATCGGTTGTGAATGGCGCAATTCCCGCTGCCTGTTTCTCACTGGCGATAAATCCAATGGCTAGACTACCTAAAATCAAGAGGACACTGCCATTTGTGATGGAATGTTTAACCGAATGCAAGATGGAAGGATGGTCGGCGTCGCCGGAATCTCTGTATAGAGAAATCAATAGCAGTCCAATAATGATGGCGGGAGCTTCCATCAGAGCCATCAAGGCAATCATGTATCCTCCAAATTCTATTTCTCGCATTTCGAGGTAGGATACCCCCGTTACAAAGGTCACCGCACTGATGGAACCAAAAGCTGCTGCAATCGCTCCGGCGTTGTCCACACCGAGTTTCTTTCGGAGAACGAAAAATGCATAGATGGGGACAACCACGGCGGAAGAGATGCCAAATAGAATGGTCCACAACATTTCTGTTTGAAAATGGCTATGTGCGAGTTCTTGTCCTCCTTTAAAACCAATCGAAAAGAGGAGGTAGAGGGAGATGAACTTTGAAGTCGTTTCAGGAATGAACAAATCACTCTTCACTTGAACGGCTACGATGCCCAGTAGAAAAAAGAGTAGTGCTGGGTTCGAGAGGTTTTCAAAAAGTATATCTAAAGACATGTTACTGCTTCTTGAGGTTGCAAAAGAGCCGGGGATTTTCCCGGCTCTCTTTTTTGGTTTTAGATTGAATTCAGTGATCGGTTTCAGGTACTCTAACCACCATTTGAACCGTACAGGAGATTTGGAACTCCGCTTCATCTCGATCAAATTCCTCGAGCATCAAATCCAAGGTTCTCTTTTCAGCTTGCAGCTCTTTGATTCGCTTTTTCAAGTGAGCCGTGTCGCTTCCAAAACGCTCTTCCAAGGAAAAGCACTTCTGATTGAGGAATCGAATCTTGTCTTGAATCAAGGAAGTCAATACTTCATTGGCCTCTTGTGCGCCGTAGTTACTGTCGATGAGTCTAAATTGATAGTTCTGCATGACTTCTGGTTTTTGGTTCGTACTCGATAAATTATTGTCCTTGACCGAGGGAATATCCTCGCACTCCATCAAAGAAGTAAAGGTTCTCTGTCTTGATCACATCGATATGATGCTGGAAGGCTTTCTCCAACAATTCCCAAATGGCCTTTGGACTTGAGTTGGTTTCTTCGTCAAACTCGAAACGACATCTCCAGTGGTCCGTCAGAAACGTTTCAGGAAGCCCATTCGGCCATACTTTTACACCTCTGTTGGTGATCAACTTTAAGTGGAGTGTGTTCGCTATTTTGTGAAGGTTTTCGGCGAGTTCATCGGGATGTTCTCCCTTCCAATCCACAAATACATCAACCCCTTTCAAGATTTTCTTTGCAGGCTGCTTGCGGACGTATTTTGGAAGGTTGAATTCACCTTGGGCTTCGGACTTCACCACCTCGAAGAACTGCGGCGTAGAGCCCAATCGTTGAATTACTTCGCGGGCAAACTCAGTCGTGCCTACTAACTTCTTGCTGCTTTCTTTTTTAAAGATATCAGCCGTGTGGATTCCGTCTTCGATCGTTTTCAACCAAGCATTTTGAATACGCTCTGCTACTTCCGTTTGTCCGATGTGGTTGAGCATAAGCACCGCAGCCTTTAGCAATCCAGATGGATTGGCCATGTCTTTACCCGCTATGTCTGGAGCCGAACCGTGAATGGCCTCAAACATGGCGCATTGTTCTCCAATGTTAGCCGTTCCGGCCAGTCCAACGGAACCGGAGATTTCTGCCGCGATATCCGACACGATGTCGCCGTAAAGATTTGGCATGACAATCACATCGAAAATTTCAGGAGTGGCAGCGAGACGAGCGGAACCGATATCAACAATCCAACTGTCGGATTCAATGTCTGGATACTCGCGGGCAATCTCGCGGAAAACCTCATGGAATAGGCCATCTGTGTGCTTCATGATGTTGTCCTTGATGAAACAACTCACCTTCTTTCTGTTGTAATGGCGGGCGTATTCAAATGCATACCTCACAATCTTCTCACATCCTGGGCGCGTGATGAGCTTCAGGCACTGAACCACTTCATCGGTTTGTTGATGCTCGATACCCGCATAGAGGTCTTCCTCGTTTTCTCGGATAATGACCACATCCATATCTGGATGTTTGGTGTGAATGTGCGGAAAGTAGCTGCCACAAGGACGAACGTTGGCGTACAGTCCCAGTGACTTTCTCATGGTGACATTCAAACTCTTATATCCTCCGCCTTGGGGTGTTGTGATGGGGGCTTTTAAGAACACCTTGCTTTCACGGATCACATTCCACGCTTCATCTTCTATGCCGCTGCTGTTTCCGTTGAGGTATACTTTCTCACCCACTTCAATCTCCTCGATTTGGAGGTTGGCCTTAGCGGCTTGCAGAATGGAAAGAGTCGCATTCATGATTTCAGGTCCAATTCCATCTCCTTTCGCCACAGCTATTCTGACAGCTTCGCGAGTGGTAGGACGCTTCATTTCGGTTTCTAGCGCTTGATTCATCATGTTGTTGATATTGTGTTGAACTCATTTTGGCGAGGGGGAATCTTCGGTGCTCCTCGTCAAATCCGTTGCAAAGGAATGGGACATGTTTTATTAATTTTCATTTATTTGTTTTATTGAAAACATAAGTGATTGTTTATGAATTACACACTGAATCAGCTACGTGTTTTTGCTAAGGTGGTTGAAAATGAAAGTGTTACCAAGGCGTCTGAAGTGTTGCACATGACGCAACCAGCGGTGTCGATTCAGTTGAAAAAATTTCAGGATCAATTTGAAATTCCGCTGACAGAGATCATCGGAAAGCGACTTTATGTGACAGAGTTTGGACGAACGATTGCAGAAATCGCCAAGAACATTCTCTCCGAATCTGAGGCATTGCAATACAAGACCAAAGAGTTCAAAGGACTTCTCACAGGGACACTTCGGATTGCTTCTGCATCCACGGGAAAATATGTCATGCCCTATTTTTTGAGTGCTTTTAGTACATCGAATCCCAATGTGAATTTGATATTGGATGTGTCGAACAAGGAGCACGTGGTGCAAGGGCTTAAGAATAATGAAATCGATTTTGCATTGGTTTCGGTATTGCCAACTGACGTAGAGGTGCACGAAGAATTGCTCGTAGAGAACAAATTGTTTCTGATTTCTTCTCGGGAAAAGATCGATTCATCAAAACCCTTGATTTTTCGGGAAAAAGGTTCAGCGACTAGAATGGCCATGGATACCTACTATGGGGAGAAATCTCGACAGAAGAGTATCGAACTCACCTCCAATGAAGCGGTGAAACAAGCGGTAATTTCTGGACTTGGCTATTCTATCCTCCCTCTGATTGGGATCAAGAATGAACTCTCAAATGGAGAGTTGCACATCATTCCAACCAAGGGTTTGCCTGTAACTACGCAATGGAGACTCATTTGGCTCAAGCAAAAAAAACTATCTCCAGTATCGGAAGCATACTTGGATTTCCTCCGAAATCACAAAGACGAAATCATCCGTGAAAAGTTCGATTGGTACGATACGTATGAGCACGTGTGAGGAGAGGCTTTCGTGATCTTTTGAAGGAACATGTATAGGAGTCTGCATCTTTCATCCTATCCAATGCTCAGCCTGGGTTGGTATGGGCAGAAATGAAAAAAGCCTCGCAAATTGTGCGAGGCTTTTTCTTGGTCGGGAAGACAGGATTCGAACCTGCGACCCTCCGGTCCCAAACCGGATGCGCTACCGGACTGCGCCACTTCCCGTCCTAATTGGGCTGCGAAGATAAACAAGAACTTTATTTCTGCAACACCCTTTTTGATGATTTTGAAAGAAAAATTTCGGTGATTTTTCTAAATACCTGAAACTCTAGGAATTCCAAACCTTTGCTGCTATCAGCTCATCAAAGAACGATGCAAATGTCGGATATTTTGTGCGAATTGTGCAAGAACTTTATTAATTTCGCCGTCCTGTTAAGGGAAAATGGTCCGGTAGCTCAGCTGGATAGAGCATCTGCCTTCTAAGCAGACGGTCATAGGTTCGAATCCTATCCGGATCACCACTACTAAAACCCTGCGTTCCAAGCGGAATGTGGGGTTTTCTCTTTTATACAGCTCGGTGCAGCTGTTGGTAAAAATCGACCTCAGAGGTTGTCAAAAGGTACCAAAAGCCACAAATGTTGTTAACTTGTTGTTAGTTTTTGACCTTCTAACAACATGCACGAGCTCTCCACTAAGATCCTTTTATACACCCATTCGAAAGAAACCAAGAAAGGTTTTCCGATCAAAATGCGTTTGACGAAAAACCGTCAAACCAAGTTTGTACATCTCAATGTGTACTCATCAAAAGCGTTTTGGAATCCGAAAGTCAACCTGGTGAAATCTCAGCATCCCGATTTTGTGGCCGTCAACAAACGCATCAAGGAAGCAGAGATCAAGGCCATGGAATGTCTCGAGCGCAACTTTGGGCTGGATGATTCCATTAAGTACATCTCCGGGAAATCCGTCAGCAGCTTGAGTAGTTTTTCGGAGTTTGCCAGGAACTATATTGAAGGGCTGGAGAAAGCCGGGCGAACCAAAACAGCTATAACCTACAATACCGGTCTTGATCAGTTCGAAAGAATATCAGGCAACACGAAGCTTCAGTTCTCAGACCTAACCTATACCAGGTTATTGGATTTTAGGAATGAGAAGATGGGGGAGGGCGTGTCAAACTCTACGATCCATAATTATCTCAGGGTACTTCGAACGCTCGTCAATGCGGCCATTAATGCCGGATACATGGATCAAAGCGATTATCCATTCAAAAAAGGGCTCTTCCCAAAAGTTGCTCCCACTAGGAAACAAGCCATTACCAAAGAGGATGTTCAGCGCCTCAAATCGCTCGAGCTCAAAGAAGGATCCCTTATGGAAATCGCCAGGGACATTTTCTTACTGCAGTATTACCTCGCTGGAATCGATTACGTGGATTTGATACAGTTGCCAGCAAACATCGTTAAGAAGCCTTCTATTCGCTTTTTGCGACAAAAGCTATCGGGTGGAGGATTTGAGGTAGAAGTGCCGATTATCGAGCCAGCAAGGGCACTGATTAAGAAGTATGCAGCACGAGCGGACAAGCAATTACTCTTTGCCTGGCATCATCAACCGTCAGAGAATAAGCTCTACGCATCCCAACGGAATCGAATTCAAAAGAAGATGGCCATTCTCTTACCAGGAATAAAAATCGGGACTAAGACAGCTAGGCACACCTTCGCATCTCATGGCCGGCAAGCAGGAGTGGACCCAGATCTATTAGCACAGCTCATGGGGCATGAAGTGCCGGGGTATCAGATTGCGAATGTTTATAAAGAAAGATATGGGATTTCAAGTCTTAAGCTGGCGATATCACAGGTCGTGGAGTAGTTAGTTTTTATAATCGCAATAGAATTTCAATAATAACTTCAATACGTAAGCAAAACCGATAACTGCAATAAAATTGACAGATATATTTATTATTTGAAGGGTTGTACTTGGGTCATTCCCTTTAAAAGTATTGATAATCATTGCAATCATTCCTACAGCTGAAACTATGAATGTTCTAGAGGCGTATTTTGAAGTCGCCTGAATTGATTTAGTCGTTGCATTTAGTAGTAATTGGTTATTGAAATCCTTTTCTTTTTGGGACGTCGCATCGGTGACTAAAGCCTTCTTCAGTTCTGATTTGGAGGCGAGATGGGTAAGGAATAATGTGAAAATACTCAAAGTGCTTCCAGCAATGAAGTTGATGAATTCATCCAGTATTGATAAAGAGTTTAAGATTTCACACATACTCAAGAGATGTACCTAAATATTAGTGGTTTTAAATGCTCTACAGCCTCTTGGATGTTCAAAGAGTTAAATTTTTCAGGGTCCAGGAACAGGGCGTCCTTAAATTTCTCTGTGACCATCTCTTGGAACTCTTCCTTTGCTTCTGAGTACTCTATTTGAACTGTAGTCGATACGCCGTCCTTTTCGATAGTAAAAGTACGATTTTCTTTGTCTGGATTGTTTGACGGATTGGTGAAGATCTTAATAGCGGCCTCTACGATGGAGGCTGGGATACTCTTAAATTTTGAAATTTTCCTTGTTGAAGTCTCTGATTCTACAAGGTACGGCATTAAATTTGAGTTGCCAGTGAAGCTAGAACTAGAAGAGTCTTTTACATGAATCATCTCACTAAAACTGTCAATTTGTTCCCATGTCGAGACTTTTTGAATTATTTCATCAGTGGTGACTTTGTTAGTTTTTTCATTCAAAAGTCTAATAATTGCTTTGAAGGCACTATTGAAATCTATCGCTTCAACATATGGGTTCTCTAATCCAAAAAAATAGTACCGAACTGAATAGCTACCTCCCGTTGCTTTGATGTCAGCAAGTATTACCATGAAATTTTTCATGGTGCCAATTTTGTCTTTACTATCCAAATGATTCGCCTCTTGGTCATGCAAGATGTAAGTAGCGTCCTTAGGTGATTTAGCTACGTCAAACTGAATTCCGAGAAAAGGCGAATTGTCCACTGAAATAATTTCAGCGTCCACGATGTATAAACCACGGCTGATTTCCTTGTTCCTCTCCTTTCTTGATTGAATAAGTGATTTATTTTTTTGGTAGGGTTGAAGAGTAGTGAGCTTTTGACGAAGTAAATATTCTTTAGTTGGAATATGCTCTAATTCAGTGAAACCACCGACCTCGGCTGTTTTTATATCGCTAGCAGAAACGGAAACTTTATATGTGTGCATTTTCATTTATATTACGGATTCCAGTCGAGTATTAATCAGATCCAGTATTGCGCTTCAAAACCAATGGAATTTAATTCGTTTAATATGAGATTGTCATAATAATGGTTGGGCGTGCGAAGGGAAATAACAAATGTATTGAAGCCTATTTGTGGTTCAATATTAATGATGTCAGCTGGAGGGATTATATGTCCAAGAGCGTGTTTTAAATTCTCCTCACTGTAGGGTGATTGTGATGAGGATCTAACATGAAATTCAATAGTGTGTAGATTTTCGTTAGTAGGTGACTTGGTCTTTAGATGGTCGAGTACTTGAGATAGCATTTTTACAATAGTTTTGTCAGTAGAGTTTGAATTGGATTTAGCTATTTCAATTTCTTGTTGTAAAATCAGATACTCGTAAAAGTTACTCAACGGGTTTTCTTGGTCGTCATTCCAACGAATGTTTTCAATCGAACAAAAAAATCGGGATACCCGGCAATTGAATCTTCATAATATAGCACGCGATTATCATGTATGTCAAAGGGTATGATTGTGTTGTTAGTGGCTATTAATATACAAGGTCTTCGCTGGGCGTGTCGAACTGCGAGCTCATACATCACGTTAGGATTGTGATTTGAAATATCTGAAATCACTAGGTCAACTGTAATTAACGATTTAAGAATCTGATGAGTGATCTTACCTGAGATGTCTATGGTGTGCGAAGCGCTTACAGTTGCTATGTTTAATTCTTTCTTGTTTTCCTTTATTAAAGAAATCAATCCATCGATTCTTTTGCGTTCTGGTGATCCATTGTCTCCAATTGGGCCAATGATAAACACTGAAATAGGTGACTTTTTGTCGTCCATATTTGTAATTATTGTCTATTGTAATCAGTGTGAATGTACAACAAGAAATTATCAATCAAATCAGCAGAGGGTGTTACATACTGCATGCCGATAGGTTGTAAGAGGAGAGGGGGAGGCGCAGGCGCAGGGCACTATAAGTTCCATGTAGTATCGAAATGTTGGCAGAAGAGAAGTTAACTGAACAGTAAGAAGACGTCTACCTAGTGGTAGGGCTGATGTCAACACGCGCCAAGGGTGATGATTTTAGGAAGTAATATTCTAAGTGGCTAAAGCAGTTTGGTCTAAACGGCTGTAAACACATCAGACACAGCTTCGCTACCCACCTCTATCAATTGGGCGCTACAGGCGATATGGTGACCTATGCCCTTCTTCACTCGAGCCAGTCTGCTATTGGAATCAAGTCCATGCGGATAGTGTACATCAAAATGCAGGATGATGGCTGACCAAGTAATTACAACAGCTAGAATCAAGTGTTATGCATGGTAAATCGTGAAAACTCTATCTTCATACTCTCAAATTCATGACATGGCACAACTTAGCTTTTACGATAGATTACTCGCAATTGACGTACACGAGGACATCCTAAATAGAGGATTTAAGGACGATGAGAAACCACAAGAGATAGCTGACAACCTTGTGCTGCCCTTAAAAATTGTGAAAGAATGTGTCTTACTCTATGAAAAAAGAGAATTAGAGATCGGAGAAATCGTTAAATCGTCACTGGACCACAAAGTTCATATAATGCTAGCCATACTGCAGCAAGTTGAAAAGTATGAACAAGAAATAAATACGGACAACGCGCGAAGACCAAAGTCTGAGTTACTCGGTAATCTTGATCGTCAAATACGTGGGAACCTTGTTCAATTAAGATCGCCTGATAAGAATGAGAACCGCCCCATGTTATCATTGGCTGATTTACACTCAGAGCTAAAAAGCGCTTCAGAAGGCAATAATTCAAAAAAGAAGCTTGTAGACGATCTGATAAAAGAGATTGAGACTAAAAAACAAACAGCAGATAATCTTTCCAAGAACCTCGCCACTCTAGTCAAAGAATACGAGAATAAGGGAGCCAAGCTGACAGCGAAAGATTATGCAAGGGTATACGGAGGTGAAGCCGATAAACGAAAACGAATCGCGGCAGGATGGATGATTGCAAGCATTATGCTTGCAATTACCACCTTTTGTCTCTTAACAGGTGTTTATGACGGTTCACTATTGACTGATGAGCTCGATAAATTCTACACAGACATCAAAGCGCATGGTGCGGAGAATCTGGACATTTCTACGTACTTGACCTATCGCACTGTTTCAAGGATTGCTATGATCTCACTCCTTGTCTTCGCATTCACATTTACATTAAAACAATTCAACATCAACCTGCACAATTCGATAATAAACCGAAGACGTGAGAACGCATTAAATTCTCTAGAAGTATTTCTCACTTCTACAGTTCAAGAAGATATTCGTGGTGCAGTTCTGTTGGAAATCAGTAAATCAATCTATTCGCCTACATCCACAGGTTATATAAATGACAAGGGAGAGAGCAACCCATCCTTCATTGAGCTCACTCGTTTACTCTCAAAACAGAGTCAAAATAGTTGATACTTGCATTTGAGGCTGACCATCGCCACACCAACCCACCACAAAAAAAGGGCGTTACGGTAGTAACGCCCTTTTTTTGTGGTGGGTGATGAGGGATTCGAACCCCCGACCCTCTGCTTGGTGAGCAGAGACCTGATTAGTAATAATAAGCTTACTGGAAGCGGGGTTAATTTCGAAACAGTGATTCTTCAATTAACTGAGAGAATGTAAAACGATCTCCAGCTATTTTCGTTAAAACCTGATTTTGGCTAAGTTCTTCAACTAATTGCGGAAGGATAATTTCAAACTCCTTTGGTCTGACCGTAATTTCATTCGACCTAAGATAATCATGTACAATTCTCTTGAAGATTTTCTTATCGGCATCTGAAACTTCAGTAGCCCGCGAATTCCTTGGTCTTAAATATCTTTGTACATCATCTTTTTCGTGCATTATCATCGAGCGAGTAGCTCGCATTTCTCTCCGCATTTCTTCGATGGCATTCAAGATATATGTATCGGAGCTTACTTCCCTGTCTTCGAGGTGAGCTATTTTATATTTCCCAAAGTTTTTTAGAAAGGTGGAATAATTTGAGTCGTTTTGGGCTTTTTGGTGAGTTGCTTTTAGCTTTATGCCTAAGTTTTTTTTGAACTCCAATATCGAAGTGAAACGTAAATCTCTAGGGTATTCTAAGTGTTCGATCAGAGAAGTGTCAAATGAATACCCTGTTAAATCATCTTTGATGATGATAGTGGGTTTATCAAAGGCTAGTCTCATTCCTAATTCGAACATTACATTAGCATTTTTACAGCTAACGTCACAAATGATGATATCGCTAGAATAGATGTTTTCAACTATTCTGTTGTGAATTACTCCGATGTCATCCGAATCACTAACAAGGTTAGCATTAAATTCACTTGTGCTACAAACATCCTTGATGATACTTAGAACATCACTCCAGTGACTAGCTGGACATCCATCTATTTCGCTGATAGGCATTATAATTCCGCAAGTAGGAGTGGAGGTCTTAGGTTCTTTTCTTTCCATTTTAATAAGTATAAATCACATTGCCATAATGTTGATTATCAATATTTGGTTGGTTATTTGACGTCTTAATTAGTAAGTAGCTTATAGTTATCCTTCAACCCTTACCAATCCCAAGATTACAGCAATACTTTGTATTTCTTTTACTGGAACCTCGAACGCTGGATATTCATTATTATCACTTACAAACTTGTATTGCTGATCGCTTGATCCTGGCATGAGTCGCTTTACCAACACTCCTCGCTCTTCCACAGCTAGTACATGCGGTCTATTCCATTCTATGAAACTAGGATTATGAAGAATCTTGCAGGCTATTACATCACCAGGTCTGTATGTAGGAATCATACTGTCTCCTTTTACCGGCAACATGAAGTCTGCGTCCTTGAATTCAGGTGCGTAATACTCTGCAACAACCTGAGCTCTTTCCAGGGCAAGATCAAAGTTGGCGGACCCACCCAATGCAGCAATTGACAGAAGAGGAATGCCTGCTCCTTGAGAAGATTTTGCCAATGCTTGATTCTGCTTTGCTGTAGCGGAGGACTTCAGGCCAAACTCATATTGTAGATATCCTATAGTGGCTTTGGGAATCTTGGTTTCATCCGCTTCCCATCGTTGAATTGTCTGCCTAGTAACTTCTAACAATGAGGCTAGTTCGTCTTGTGTAATATTTTGTTTCCTCCTTAACTCCTTTAACATCAGATATATAAGAATTATTCACGTCTAAAATGACGCAAATTGTTGCATTTGACGCATAATGTTGCTTACTTCGTCGTGTTGTTAGTCCACAAAGTCCAAGCGGTATACCGCAATTGATTTGGGAACTAGCACAATTCAGCAAGGTAAGAAAATAGTACCATGACAGAGAGACAAAAATCAAGATCAGAAAGGGTAAAGGCGTTGAATGCCAAACTTCGAATGGAGTATCAATTCTATTATGCTCTTGGATATCGTTCACCTCTAATTATTTCGCATTTAGCAAAGAAGCATTTTATAGCTGATTGGACGGTACGCGACAAGATTGGTTCTGTTACTGAATTGCAAGATTCAACAGTAGATCAATGTGACTTATCAAAAGTGTCAATTGACGCTGAGAAGTTAGGTCAATACTCAATCCTTCAGAAGTAAGATGGACGCTGTAACCAAAGCTATGAAAGAGCAACGGCTATTCTTAGTCACTGAGGATATGCTTAAAGATCTAATTCGCTCTCAATCTAAAGACTTGTACCAGGCGAAAGGCCGTGGTTTAATGACCTACGAGCAAGCTCGTGAAGTGTTTCAACTCTCAGAAGCGGGATTTAAGAAGTTACTCAATGACCCTAATACGCTTCTGCAGAAATCTAGTATCAAAGGAAGGCTGAAAGCTGAGAGTGTTTTCAATGAGGTTGAACGCCTTTGTAATCCTGCGGACTTATGAAAAATGTAAAACTTGGTTCTAGACTTCTTCAATACAAGGGGCTAAGCTTGGGAGATACTCACATTCAGGCGCTTAAACGAATTGAGCAGTCTCCTACTGCTATCGTCGTGGGCTTGTCCGGGGATGTTCTAGCTCTAAAATGCCTAAAGAAGGTTTTGATTGTAAAGTCTGGCCAAACTGTCGGACTTCAGCAATTAGGCTACTACCCATTTCTCAAGACTTCGGTTATCGTTCCAGTGTCAATTGACCAGTATGATCGGTTGCACCATCTATTTATGAAGTCAGAAACTCGAGGAGATTTTGAGAAGAAGTTCAACGAGTACGCTAGGACTCAAAATTGGATGGCAGCATGAGGACAGCAATTGAAGAATACATATTCCTGTTAGATAGGCTAGCGTTAATCTCTCAGAATAAAGGGGTAGAGGTTGAGTATTCTTGGGATAAGGAGCCTCAAAATCGAAATTGCCCCTTGCCCAGGGAATTAGCATTTGATATTCAAATCACAAACTACCTCCATCATGAATTTGATGTGATATGGTATACCGAGGCCGAGGTCTTCAATGAGATTGAGATGTCAATTGCAACAGGTAGCCTAATTCGGGCTCCATATACACGAGACTGGAATCTATCTAGTGCACACTGCTCAAAGACTCTAAAAAGAGGTCGACTGACAGAATCGCGGAAAGCGCGAATTTCCATGCTGCTCAAGCACATCTTTGGTGGACTACCTAATCATCTATTTCAATTCGGCTATGAGTAGTTACACGTTATTCTCGAGGCAGACGAGTGCTCCGTCCGAATATCACGTCCTCCATGGCATATCCAAATCTCTTCATTCCAGGAAGGATACCCGACGACTTTACTTCAATGTCAATTGTCACAGTTCCAGACTTTTTACTTTGAATATTGAGTCTCGGTTGACTTATTCCAATAAGAATGTGCTCAATGTTTCTAACCAACCTCTCAGAAACACGTTTTGTTGGATTCAAACTAGCAAGCTCACCACAATAGAAGGACAGTCCGATTCGATTCTTCAATCCAAGTCTTTTAACCGTCTTCTTAAGTTCTGTATCGAGATCTTGATGATATGCAATTCCTATGTAGAGAAGGTTTGCTCCATGAGCAATTGCATAGTAGTATTCATTGTGGTTAACAAGATCAGATTGCGCTACTTTCTTCCATGCGACAACCGCTTCCTGGATGCCTTTAGGAGCTTTGGTAGGCTTTTTCATTGTCTAAATAGATTTGATTGGACCTTCAATTTAGACAATTCTCCCCTCGGTTTTTCTGTACTCTTTTCGACCGAGGGGATTTCTCTAAAAAACTATACTCTTTTGTCATGAGTAGGATCATTCAAGTCGATAGAGCTTTTTTGGCTCCAGGTAGATTGAAATTTTCGCGACCAATAGGTTTGGTGGTAGCTGATGATTTAGGGAATCAGTTTGAGATTCTTGAACGCTTTTTAATCGTTAGGACTCGACATACGAAGGAGTACACTGTGAACTATTATGGGCATTGCATAGACTTTGGTTCCAATCCGAGTTGGCTTTGTGAGGGGATAGGTATCACCGTCTCCGAATTGGATAACTATTTCGATCAATTGGAGGAAATAATGGAGGGTTGGCCCATTGCTAGAGCTCATCTTTTAAAGAGGATTGAGAACCACTAATGAAATCAACAAGCATGGAAGGGATAGACTTTTTAATCCTTAAACAGCGCTTGGCAACCTGTCAAGCAATGCTGATCTGCGCTTTGAAAATCATACAAGGCCATAGAAGCCTAGCTCTTTTACGAAAGGACTGGATACAAGCTGCTGAGGAAGATGATGAAGCTCTGATGTACACTTTGGCTTCATGTATTCACGCCGCTACGAAGACCTTAAATAGCTATAAGAGCGAATACGATAAGCTTGAACAGAAACTAAGAAGACTAACACGCACAGAGGAACGTGTCCAGGGCATAGAGTCGTCTAAACCTACCATGGTCAATTGACGCGCCCTGGCCGTTTTTTAAAACTGGCTTAGTGCCA